>CAVRNU010000009.1:0-92308 GCA_963722585.1 Bryobacterales bacterium
TCTGGGCGCTCATTACAGAGCGGACGTTCAATTGAGCAATACTGAATTGGCCACTCGGGTCGGTGGTCGCGCTTGCTAACGGAATTGCGCCTTCTTCAAGCCGGCGTGTGATCTTGATGGTATTTCCTGCAAGTTCTTTAAGCCCGCCAGCCTCCGATATGACCTCATACAGCGTCTTATCGCCTTGAACCTGGTGAACTCCTGGATTCCCGACTGCACCGAGGACGGAAACCGGCTGACTGTGAAACTCGGTGATCGTGATATTGACGACTGGGTCGCGCAGATACTCTTTGCTCCGTTCGACCAACTCGTGTTCGAGTTGATCGAGCGTGAGGCCTGCAGCGCGCACGCGGCCAATCCAGGTAGATTCAGATAACCGCGCAGGTCAATCGGATATGGGCTATTACCCACTTCATCCATGTGCACAATGTGAATAAGGAGGCTATCGCGGGGACCCAGGACGTAATTGCCCAAGGACTGGCTGGCAGCAGGGAGTGTGCGACCAGGCGCGGCGGAAACAGACGCGACACTAGTTTGAGTCGCAGGGGTTGCGGTCTCTTGCGCCCAGGCGTGAGGCCCAAGTATGGCAACGGATGACAAAATGACAATGGCAATCGGGTAACGCATAGGAACATATTCTGAAGCGCCGGGTTATGACTGTTCGCTCAAAGTGGGCTAATACTGCCGAGAGAACAAGCGACAATTTTTGAAGGATTTTGTCGCTCACCGCCGCTAACACTGCTCAAACATCAGCGCGGGATCTTTGCGTGTAGCTCCGCCCTCTTATGGAAGAATACTTTCCGGATTCCAGGCACAGGTAAATGTTGTAAGAGCGCAAAGGCTTCTGTCCGACATTTTGCGACGAGGCGCTTTTCAGTTTGAGACTCAATCTGCTACTTGTCAAGCTTCTCTGTTTCACGAACTGCGTCGGGCTAATGACCAAAACGCTGCGAAAGAGTTGGATAATATCCAGCGAGTACCTAAAAGCTTGTTGAAAAACTCTCTGCAAGGCAGGTGAAAGCGCCTGCCCCACACGAAGAATCGGTCAGTTGCGGAACATAGTGGTGCAGACTTCAGTCTGCGAAAGAGTTTTTCAACAAGCTTTTAAAGCAGTGGCTTACGATGCCTCGCGTGGGCGAGGAGTTAGGAATATGCCGCCGGCCTGAGTAGGCCGGCAATTACTCGAATGAACTGCGCCGGTTCCTACCGGCTAGACGTCGGATCTGACAAGAGCTCGACTAAGGCGGGCGCCTCAGACGAAGTCTCTGCTTGCGTCGCGATCGCAAAGGCAGCTTGAGCGAAACCCTCGGGGGTGACATCGGGGTTTTGCGTTCGGAACGTGGCCCAGGCGCACAAGAGCACTTTACGCGTCAGTTCAACGTAATCGTCTGCGACCGATCCATACTGCACGACGTTGTTCGCACCGGTCAACACCAAGGCGACGCCGGAGACCGCAGCTTCGTCGACTTGCCTCTTTGCATTGGCCAAACACTTCGATATAGCGTCGCGAAGATCGTTCATTTCTCCTTCTTTACGCGCCCGGCACTTTAACTCGCGCAATGTGCTGCTATCGGCGGGAAATGCCGTCCAAACTGAGAATCGATCCGCTTGTAAGCTACTGCCGAACAATGTACATTTCAGGAAAACACTACGACGAACGGCCAACCGAACCGAACCCATTCCCCAGCATAGAGATATTCTCGCATGATGCGAGGCACTGGCAGAGCCGCTGCGTGCGTGGGCCGCCGTGTCCGGTTGGGCGGCATATTTCTTGCGCATTGCAATGTTGGGAAACCGCATGGCCCTGTCAGAGAGGGGAAAAGCTCCGCCCGTGGGGCGATAGGTGGCTCAAATACTTGTCTCAACCACCGAGGATCGAAAGCTATTGTCCCAGAGAGTTAGGCCGTCAACAGACGCCCGATCGATCTTTACGGCAACGGAGCGCCGTAGAACGTGAACGGAAAGCACTAACCATTTCTCGTTACTATCGTCGAGGACGACGCCTTGAATACCGCGAAGAGGGCCGGAATGCAGGCAGACGGTTTGTCCAGGCGAAAGATAGGGCCATGGGCGGGGAGCTAACTGCATCCCTACCAAGCGCCGCACTCCCTCTATCTCCGGTTGAGGAATCGGAGCAGGCACGCAACCATTAGAAACTATTGAGAACACTCCCGGAGTAGTGAGGATGGGCAGCGTCATTAGGGTCTCGAACCGGCAGAATACATAGCTAGGGAATAATGGAAGTTCGAATCTTCGTCGACGTTCGTCGAACCTCAGATATGTTGGCAAATACGTCTCATAACCCTTGCTTTCTAGAGCAACCGCGACGTTTTTCTCGTGTCGACTTTTGACGTAGATAGCAAACCAAGCAATTTGCGCATCGTTGGCGCTGTGCACTGATTACTTCCTCCGATTAGAAACTTAGTCTACAAAATATGACAGGATATTTAGCGAAGCTCCGCCCTCTTAAGGCTAGGATGCCCCCGGTCTTGTGGTTAACCTACCCGTAGAACACTCAAAGGCAGAACAGGCTGCCGGGCAGGAACGCGATCAATTTGTCGTGTCTCTATTGAATACCACGATTCGTGACTTGCAGAGAAGAGCCGAAAGCACTCTACCCTGAAGACCCGTACTAGGACCCACGAGGAAACAGGATTCAAAAGAAACAATTGTAATGACATAGAAATAATGCAGGACCACTAAATTCTTCTGCCGCGGCTCTATAGAACAAATTGTCGTTGTCACGGGCCCTGAGTTCCGTGGCCTGTCCTACGTTTAGGGAAAGTAGCTGCGATGTTAAACGCCGAGCAATAATTTCTCCTCGATGTCGGCAATCCGGATCCGCCTTGATTGAGGCCACGAAGTCAACAATTCTTTAAACAAGGTCTTAACTTTTTCGGCTGCTGGTCCAACTCGACTGGTGGAATGCTCCCAAAACTGTTCGCCTTGGAGATTTGAGGATCAGCCGCAACTCGACAAGGGCAACTTAGTTCTCCATCCTTGGCGTTAGGAATCAGGTTAAGTTACACGGAGTAGAAATCTAATTGGCGGATATTTAAGAAGAGGCATGCGGATTCCAGCGAGGCGAGCGGTTATTCCGCAGGAAGCCGAACGCCATTCCGGCCTGAAAGCGAACATTACCGGAGCGTAGCGATGCTGGTTTTCCGATTGCGCGGAGAGGTCGGCTTCGTCAAGAACGATCCAGAGCGAAGAGGCGTCTGGTCGCATTAATTCTAAGATAAAGAACCGCGGCTACAACTGAGAGCGCGGACATGACGAGAAACGGCGCATTCCATCCGCTCAACATCACGAGATAAGCGGAGAGTGCGGACGCGGTAGCTCCGCCGAGATTGCCCCAGGTGTTCATCACGGCCGAAACAGATCCCGCGTAATCTCCGCCGATATCGAGCGTGATCGCCCACGAAACGCCGACCGTCAGCTCAAGCCCGAACATCGCCACGCAAGAATACCACACGCTCATCAGCGGGTTGGACGTGAGGCATGCAGGTACGATGCTGAGCGCGGCAATCAGAAAGCCCGTTATGCCGACCACGCGTCGCGCTGTCTTCAGGCCGCCCGACCGTTTGGCCCAGAGATCCGATATCCAGCCTCCCAAAACGCCGCCCGCTGTTCCAGCAAGTAGCGGCAGGCTCGCGTAGAATCCCATCTGATGGAGATTGAAGCCGCGATGATCGTTCAGATATTTCGGAAACCAGACAAGATAGACGCCGACGTTATAGGCGTAGCAGAAATACATCGCTGAGAGAATCCACATTTGCGGACTCAGAAGAATTTGTTTCCAGGGCACGGAACTGGCGACCGCGCGGCGTCCGTCTCCAAGCGACGAGCGAACAAGTTCGCGCTCTTCCAAGTTCACTGACTTGTGTTGTGCCGGTGTGTCGCGATAATACCAGAACCAGACTATCGACCAGATGAGTCCCAGAGATCCGAAACACAGGAAGGCGGCTCGCCATCCGTATCTTGAGATGATGACGGCGACGAGCGCCGGGGTGACCGCTCCTCCTAACCGCGACCCGGCGTGAGTGGCGCCTTGTGCGAAGCCCCGCTCGGCTGGCAGCATCCAGCGAGACAGCGACCGTGTGGCGATCGGGAAAGCGCCGGCCTCGCTCACTCCAAAGAGGAAGCGGATCAATGCCATCGAGCCGGCGTTCCAGGCAAGAGTTGTCGCCGAGGTAAATAGCGACCACGAGGCCACAATGAACGTCAATGCGCGCCGCGGCCCGAAACGGTCGCCCAGCCAACCGCCGGGTACTTGGAAAAGAGCGTACCCCCACTGAAATGAGCTGAGAATCCAGCCCATTGTGACGATTGAAAAGCCGAACTCTTTTTGAATCGAAGGGACTGCGGATGAAATGACCACCCGGTCCATATAGGTGATCACATAAGCCCCGATCGTAAGCCCGAGCACGACGTGCCGGACGTGAGTGGGCGCGGATCGTAATTGCGGGGAAGGTTCGCCGGCTGATGCCTCAGCCTTTACACGGACATTCCTTCCATCCGGCATTTCACATGAGACTCCCCGCTCGTCTCGAATACTATCTCTTGCGTTTAGCTGTTACATCCAAAACCGTCGGAGTGGGCGGCCGCCGCGTTTGCCCATCATCGTCCGGGAAGATGGACAACCATCGAGACGCGAAGCCTGATAGCGTTTTCCGGACTACCGATGAAAACTCCGGCTCTCCTATGTTCCGCAGCGCATCGACGAGTTGGTAGTGCTCTCGCGCCATGGACGCGGTCAAAGGCGCACCGCTGGCTAAAACCACGAACGCAAACAGGGGCGCCATCAACCGGTCCAAAGTTTCAGCCAAATAGGCATTGCCCGAAAGTGTCCAGTAGTGCCGGTGGAAAGCATAGTCGCGCTCCAGAAATTCGCGCCGATTGCCGCTTTCTCCGGCCTGGACCACGTCATCGACCAAGCGTTTGAGATCGCGCAAGTCGGCTTGAGTGACACGCGGGCGCGCCCATTGGAGGGCCAGGACCTCCAATTCTACTCGTAAGCTATAGAGCTGGCGTACCTCGTCTACGGTGAATTGAGCCACGAACGTGCCCGTGTTCGTGATCCGGCGCACAAATCCTTGCCCTTGGAGCGAGATCAGGGCTTCGCGAACTACGGGCGTCCCGACTTTCATCTGGCGAGCCAGTTCACGCTCGACAATTGCTTCACCTGGCTTGAGCTGGCCGGAAAAGAAAGCGTCCTTGAGCGCATTGATGACCCGATCTTTAAGAGAAACGGGCTCAATCTCCGGAAAAGTCAGCGACATACAGCCCTCGACATGTTTGGATTTGGGAGGTGCGGAACAAGGCGCGCCGCAGCCGTTGATCTATCAAATGGCAGCACGTGCGGACCATCCTAGCATAGAACGCTCTGCTTCTATCCCGAGGTCCGTATGAGACTTTCTATTTACAAGTTGCGGGCGCTGATATATAATCTATCAAATTTCGCGCGGCTTGACCGCTTCGCCTGAAAACCTGCTTCGATGCAGGGCATGGGGGGTTTCCAAGTATGATCTCCAAGAGAGTTCCCGGTGTTCTCGAACTCGTTCTTCTGCTCGTTTTGTTCTGCGCCGTTCTCACCGGCCAGGATTATCGAGCCCGTCTGCAAGGCACCGTAACGGACGAGACGCAGGCCGCGGTGTCGGGCGCTGCTGTGACTCTAAAAAACGTCGCCACGGGTGTAGAAACCGTCCGGCAGTCTGATCAAACGGGACACTATCTGTTCGATTTGGTCGAGCCTGGCGCGTACACTCTCGAAGCTATTGCCCCGGGTTTCGGCCGATTTATTCAAGAAAATGTCGCCTTGCAAACTCGGGCGGATCTCACGGTCGACATCGCACTGAAGCCTGGCAATCTGCAGCAAACGGTCACGGTCACGGGCGAGCCGGTGGCCGTGCAGTTCAACACTTCGAAGCTCGAGACAACCGTCGATACGGTACTCACTGAGCGCATGCCGCAGGTCTACCGCAGCCCCTTTCTGCTGGCGCAGTTGGACCCCTCCGTCGTTCCGAGCACGAGTAACACCGATTGGAACCCGTTCAATAGTTGGGGGCCGGGCTCTCAAAGCATCGGCGGCGGAGCGGATTATTCAAACGATTTGCAACTTGACGGAAGCCCGACGGGGATTGGAGTGAAGAACAGCTTTCAGCCGAGTCAAGACTCTGTTGAAGAAGTGAACGTGCAGCAGAATTCGGTGGACGCCGAGTTCGGTCATAGCGCTGGTTCGGCGATCACGATGATTACGAAACCGGGCACAAATGAGTGGCATGGCCTCGGATTCTACCAGGGGCAGTATCCTTGGGCGAATGCGCTTGAGGACCGCATCAATCCGACCGTCAATTTGGATCGCAAGCAGATTTTTGGCGGCACATTCGGCAACCCGATTTTAAAGAATAAGCTCTTCAATTTTGCGTCCTACGAGCAGTGGATGTACACACAGCCCACGACTCTGACCGAGACGCTGCCAACCGCGCTCGAACGGCAAGGGGACTTTTCGCAGTCGCTCAATGAGGTTGGAGGACTCCGAACGATCTACGATCCCTTCACGACCGTCACCGACGCTGCCGGGAACGTGACCCGTTCCCCGTACCCGGGCAATATTATTCCCGCTTCCCAAATTGATCCTATTGCTGCCAAGTATACGGCGTCCTTGTGGGATCCAAACCGGCCTGGCGTCGGGCCTTATCACATCAACGACTATGTAGCATCCTTACCTGTGGACTACCCGTACAAGAATTTCTCGGACCGGGTAGACTACGACGTAACGGATAAACTCCGGATCTATGGACGCGTGAGCGTTATTCGGACTCCGGCGACTACCAGCAATCCGACAGGGTCGGATCTTTTTCAGAATGACCGCGGCAGTCTCCGCGATGCCAACCAGTATGTTGGCAATGCCACTTATACGATTAATCCAACTACAGTGCTAAACATACGCGGCGATTACCACAGTTTCGTCGATGCTTCTAATTTTGTGATAGCTTCGGGTTCACCTACGTTCTCGACTTTTTGGCCGAATCAAAGTTTTTACGCTCCGATTTATTCGTCTCCAGGCATTCCGAAGCTCGTTCCGCGTGTTTCAATTTTCGACCCGACGGGGCTCAATCAGAACCTGGTGATGGGCGCTTCGGGCGGTTACTGGCAACAACGCCCCAACCAAGACGCGATAGCGGCCCAGATCTCGCAGGAACGAGGCAAGCACTATCTCAAAGGCGGATTTGAGGTTCGCTCGAGCCGGGTGTTAAGCACTCTCTCGAACCAAAACCCCGGATTCGGATTCGATCCGGGAGCCACGGCCAGCACCTATGTTAACCCTTACAACGGTCCCACTAATGTATCGGGCGACGGCTACGCTACTTTCTTGCTCGGCGCCGTCCTCCCGACCAACGAGCAGCTCCAAAACGGGTCGAATTGCTGGGCCTGCGGGTCAACGGACATGCCCATCAACATTGTCCCGACCACACGCGATCAATACTACGGCGCGTTCGTAAACGACGATTGGAAGGTAAGCCGAAGGCTCACGCTAAACCTGGGTCTGCGATACGAGAACACGACGCCGTATTACGATGCACAAGGCCGGTTGACAGCGCCCTTAAACCTGAATACGCCGATTCCGCAAATGCAGGGTGCGAACGCTCCACAAATGCCGGCTCTCGTGAAGCAGTACTACCCAGGCACCTGGACTTTTAACGGAGCCTATCAGTTTGAGAGCGGCAGTACGCCCGTTTGGAACAGTAAGTGGGGATCGCTGTCGCCCCGTGTCGGCTTCGCCTACCGGTTAAACGATAAGACTTCGGTGCGCGCGGGTTATGGGCGCTACTACACGCCGTGGGATTCGATGCAACAGGAGGAGATAGAATCGCCTAATTACTACGGATTCCAAACCGTTACGGGCGCGCCGAACGCGATACAAGGCGTGCCGCAGATGTCATTCTCGAACCCGTTTCCGTCGACAAACCCAATTACGCCCGCGACAGGAAAGAGTCTTGGCGCCAATACAGGTCTAGGCGACAGCGTATCGTTCGTCAATCCCAACCGCCCGTTTCAACATAGCGACCGGATCAACGTCTCGGTCCAGCGTGAGCTGCCGGGCGGGATTGTGGCTGATGTAACTTACTTCATAAACTTCACGAACAACTTATGCAGCAGTAATTACTGCTACACCTCCGCCAATCTGGACATGATGGACCCGCGGCTCTTCTATCAGTATGGCAATGCGCTTAATCAGGTCGTATCCAATCCGTTCTATAACTTCGGCACACCGAGTACGTTCCCGGGTCCGCTGCGCTACCAGTCGCAGGTCCCGATCTATGAATTGATGGTTCCGTATCCGCAATACACAGGCATTTCTGAAGTCGACGGCACCAATGGAGCCAGTATGCATTATCAATCGTTGCAGATCAGATTCCAAAAGCGTTTCAGCAAAGGATACTCGTTTTTGGCCGGATACAACTATCATCGTGAGCAGGACCAGGTCTATTACGATTCGGTGGCGCAATATCTGAATAAGTGGAGCTGGGTTGACGGTGGGAATCCACGGCACCGGCTTACTATTTCGGGCACTTGGTCGCTTCCGTTCGGAAAGGGACGCGAGTATATGAGCAACGCCCCTCGCGCGGTGGATGCACTTTTAGGCGGCTGGAACCTGACAGGAATTCTGACCTATCAATCTGGCGCACCGATCAAATTCACAGGAGTGCAAGTGACGGGAAATCCAGGTACGAATATTACACCTGGCGCTTACTTCAACACGTCGGTGGTTCAATTACTGCCTGGGTTTACCGAGGAGACGAATCCCTGGTATTACGCCGGTGTCGTCGGACCACATTTTTTCAACGTTGACAGCTCGCTCGTCAAGGATTTCCATTTCACCGAGCGATTGATTTTCTCACTTCGTATGGATGCCTTCAATACTTTGAACAATGCGAATCTGAATGCTCCCAACATGAGCGTGGGATCCGCGCAGTTTGGGCGAAGCACCGACATTTTGAACAACACCTTTGGCCGGCAATTGCAACTTGGTGCTAGAGTCTCGTTTTAAGGGGTCGTTAAACAATGTGCGTCAGGTCTTTCTAAGATTACTGATACTTGGACCTGCCCTGTTGTGCATTGGGTCGGCGCAAGACCAGTTACTTCAAGAAGCTGCCCAGCTTGACGCCGATCAAAAATGCGATGAAGCGGAGCGTCTGTATCAGCGGGCCTTGACGGCGGAACCGCGATCGCCAGCACTCTTAAATAACGTCGGGAATCATTATCTGATTTGCGAAGCCCCTGAAAAAGCTCGTATCTATTTCGAGCAGCTTCTTAAAATAAATCCTTCACATCTCAACGCGAATCTTCAATTGGCGCGCTTGGCCGTCCGCCGGAAGGAAGGCGCAAAGGCTTTAGAGTATTTGTCCCGAATCAAAGAGCGAGATTCGGAAGTTCTCCTCGTACGGGCCGAGGCGCTCAATGAAACGGGCAAGCGGGAAGAGGCGATTGGCTTGACGAAGGAAGTCGCGAAAAGCGCAAGCAACGACCCTCGTCTGCTTTTTGCATTAGGCATGACATACGGACGACTCGGATTGTACGACAAGGCCGAGACCGCGTTCAACACAGTTCTAACGGCTGTTCCCGACGATCACGACGTCCTTTATAACCTGGGTTTGGCGGCTGCGCGTGCCGGCGATTACACGCGTGCTCGAAGCGCCTTTGAGGTGGCGCTCCGGGCGCGGCCAAACGACGTTGACTCGCTGGTTCAGTTGGGTCTTGTAGAGTCGAATCTCGGCGACTACAATCACGCTATCTATCTGCTGGTCGAAGCCCGGAAGCTTGCCCCCGAACGGGCTGATGCTGCTTTGGGCCTGGCGCGAGCCGCACAAGCGGCAGGCTACTTCGGCGACTCTCTGCTGGCATACAACGACTACCTGAAGCTCGATCCCGGCGACGACATGGTCCGGCGCGACAGAGCTTTCGTGCTGGGTTACAGCGCTGCCGGGAGAGCCGAAGGCTTGAAGGAACTCACGCAGTATGTTCAAAAGCATCCGACCGACGCAATCGGATTCCTGGATCTCGCGCAGGTTTCATATCGCATCGATTTAGGGCAGGCTCTCGAACAGGTATCAAGAGCTCTGCGCCTCGATCCTATGCTCGAGCGGGCGCATTTTATTCGCGCGTGGCTTCTCTACAGACTGGGTCGCGATCAGGAAGCACTTGGCGATCTTGAAGCCGCCATTCGACAGGATCCCCGCGATGCCGCTGCTTTCGATTTGCTTGGCCTCGCGTATATGAATTTGGATAAGCCGTTGGAATCGGAGAAGGCGCTGAAGCAGGCGGCCGGCCTGTCCCCCAACGATCCGAAGATCCTGTTGCATCTGGCGCGTGCGCTAGTCGATGAGGGCCACGCCGCCGAGGCCCAGCCGTTTCTCGATCGATTCCGCCAAGTGCAGCCTAACGGACCGCAGCGTCCTCGCGAGGAAGCGGGCATCATCGAGACTGCGAGTTTGACTCCCTCAGAGCGGTCGCGGCGAACCTGCGAGCAGCTTCGACAACGTATTCACGACCACCCGAACGACGTTTCGTTGAGGCTTGACCTCGGGACTTTGCTGCTGGCCGACGGCAAGCTGGATGACGCCGAGCCGGTTTTTCACGAATTGCTCGCGATGAACCCGGCGGGGGCCGTGTCGTATCAAGCGGGCGCCGTGCTGCTAAATTTTGAGCAGTACGCACTGGCGCGCGACTTTCTGGCACGCTCGGTCGATACGCAACCCGCCGCGCGGTTGGACTTGGCCTTGGCGCTCTTCTTTTCGGAAGGACCGAACCAGGCAATGACAATGCTCGAGCACATTCCGCAGCAGGATCGCAGCGGCGATTACTTTCTCATGAAGGCCAAAATTGAAGATGCTGCAGGCCGCAGCGGCGAAGCGGACAACACACTTGAGCAAGGCATGCGCTATTCCATCTCCAGGCCCCGACTCGCCCAGGACTCGGCACTGTTGTTGCTGCGCCACAATCGCAAAGCAAGGGCTCTTGAAATGGTAAGCCGCGCTATGAAATCGAGCCCAAACGATCCCGATCTGATGCTTACCAAGGCTGTCGTTCTAAGTTCCATGGATCGTGGCGTCGAAGCCGTGAAGGTCCTTCGAATAATCGAAAGCCGGTGGCCTGAATGGGATCGCCCCTATCTGGTGGAAGCTCTCTTGCTCGAACGCGAGTCGCGGATGGAAGATGCGCGCCAAAGAATTCAAATCGCTCTGGGTCTCGGCACGAAAGAACCTATCGCGAAGTGCGCTCTTGCCAGGACGAAAGCCGCGGCCGCCGAGAGTCAGTGCTCCTGCCAGCCAGGTATCTTCGAAGTTTTTCTTTCGGCCTGTCAAAGGCCCTGAAGCACGTTTATCTCCGTGCCCGCGCAAACCGCTCCCGGCGAATTATCCCCGAACCTTCTTGAATGACGACCAGTTGATTTGCCGCTATTCCTGCAATCGTCTCATTGTGCCCGCTTGGCCACCGAATTTCGAGCTGTGCGTACTCTTCCTGTCCCAGACCGAAATGCAATCTGCGGTCGCTTGCAGATAGATATGAGGATTGCGCCAGCACTGCCTGAGCCTGCTTCCGGCCGCCGTAAGTGGCGATCACTTGTGCGCCAATTGCGCTGCGGTTCGAGATCGTTCCCACAAGCAGAACTTTGAGCCAGCGGTTATTTCCCGTCATGTCGTTGCGCAGTAGCGAGGGCGGCTCGTTGAGATTAACGATCAAAATGTCGATATCCCCGTCGTTATCGAAATCGCCAAATGCGACTCCCCGGCTGCAATGGGTTTCTACAACGCCGGGCCCGGCTTGGTTCAACATTTCTTCGAACTTTCCTGCGCCCAGATTCCGGTAGAGGACACTGGGTGTCTTGTACGGAAATTCTGGCAGGCGGCGTTCTATGTTCGGGTAGATCATGCCAGTGGCGAAGAATAGATCCGGTAATCCATCGTTATCGAGATCCACGATACCGGCTCCCCAGCTCACGAAACGCGTTTCCACACCCAGGCCAGAGCGCAGCGTTACATCGCGAAACGAGCCTTGCCCGTTGTTCTGATACAGCCCAGGAGTGTCTTCGGCGAAGTGCGTTTTCAGAATGTCGAGACGACCGTCGGTATTGAAGTCGCCAATTCCGAGGCCCATTCCGGCCTGTACCTGGCCATCTTCGTTCAGCGCCAGACCTCTCTCGAGTCCCTCTTCGACGAATGTTCCATTCTCGATTGTTTCGGAAAAACAGGCTCGGCGTACTGTCGCACGCCAGATAGATATCGGGCCAGCCATCGCCGTCGAAGTCGGCCGCAACCGCTGTAAGCCCATATCCGGATTTCTGAGATGCGAGTCCAGATTTCGCCGTCACGTCCTCAAAGGAACCCTCGCCCTTGTTGTGATACAAGCGAGGACCGACCTGAGGCAGTCCACCCGGTCCGCAATTGACGGGAACACCCTTCCAATTACAGGAGGGATCTTTGCCCGCGGGCGGCACCTTGGCGAAATCGAAATCCAGGTAGTGCGAAACGAACAAATCCAGGTTGCCATCGCGATCGTAATCGATCCATGTGCAGCCGGTCGCATAGCGGCGTCCATCGTGAAGCAGGCCCGCCTGTTCCGTTATGTCGGTGAAGGTTCCGTTTCCATTGTTGCGGAAGAGGATGTTCTGCCCCCAACAGGTAATAAAAAGATCGTCGAATCCATCGTTGTTGTAATCGCCCACGGTCACGCCGCACGCCCAGACGCTGCGGCCTAGTCCGGAGTGATCCGTCACATCGGTGAACGTGCCATCGCGATTGTTGCGATACAGCCTTATAATCGCCTCCGCGGGCGTCGACTCGACCCGGCGGCCCGTCAGTTGAAGGATATCGAGCCACCCGTCGTTGTCGTAGTCGAAGAACGCGGCACCGCAGCCCATGGTTTCGAGGATGTAGTCCTTTGTTTCGACTCCGCCATAAATCACCGGAGCGCGTAGCCGGGCCTCGCGGGCAACGTTCACAAACTGCGCATTGAACGGCCGTCCTGACGGCTTCCCGCGAGGGAGCGGCTTTACACCTCTTGAAGCCTCTCCGCTGAATTGTCGAGCTCCAAGCCGCGCGCTGAGCGCCGGGATGAGGAGGGGCAGCGAACATACCTGACGCCGCGTTATAGTGTTCGACATTACAGTGCTATTCCCGCGAGGCAAACCCCTTCTCGCCCCTATCAGACACATGCTACGAGAACGACGCAGCCTGGCCCTAGTTGGGTATTTTAATTGACACAAGCTGAACGTTGATATAACATCACGTCGGGAGATTCGTTGAAGCGCCTTAAGGCCACCGATCTAGTGGTAATTGGGAGTGGCTGGAGTGGTCTGGTGATGGCGAAAGAAGTCGCTATCCGGACGGCTCTAAACGTTGTTGTGTTGGAGCGCGTCCCGGCGCGCACGCCTTCAAACTATGCCAGCGGCATGGACGAAATTAACAATCGCCGTGTCGGACTGTTGCAGAACCCGGCGGACCAGACCATCACACACCGGCATTCGCTGAAAGAACCGGCTGCTCCGATACGTCAGTATGGCGCATTTAGACCTGGCACCGGAACTGGGGGCACGTCGGAACATTGGGGTGGGATTTCCGATCGATATCTCCCCGACTTTTTTGTTCTCGCATCTCATCTCCGCTCAAAGTTCGGCGCATCGCGGATGTCGCCGGATTGGGCAATCCAGGACTGGGGCATAACCTACGACGAATTTGAGAATTACTACTGGCGCGCTGAGCAGTTACTTGGAGTAAGCGGCAAGGCTGGTAACTTAGGCGGAAAACTGATTGAAGGCGGAAACATCTTTGAGGGACCTCGTAAACACGAATACCCGACGCCGCCTCTGAAGCCGACTTACACCATGGGTTTTTTTCATAAGGCGGCGATGGAATTAGGATATCATCCTTACCCGCTGCCCGCTGCCAACCTGAGTCGAACTTACACAAACCCCGATGGCGTTTCGCGGCCCGCGTGTGTTTTTTGCGGCTATTGTCCGTCGTATGGCTGCATGATTGGCGCAAAGGCGCAGCCGACAAATACACTTTTACCTGTGTTGCACCGCCGAAATAACTTTGTCTTGCGGAATAACGCCTGGGTAAGGAAAATCGTCCATCGCGACGGTCAGGCCGAAGGCGTTGTATACATGGATGAAAATGGCGAGGAGACGATGCAGCCCGCCGAGGTGGTCGTGCTTGCGGCATGGACCCCGAACAGCGTGCGCTTGCTGCTCTTGTCGGATATTGGTGAACGGTACGATCCGCTTACCGGCAAAGGAACATTAGGCAAGAATCTCACGCATCAGGTAACCAGCGGAGGAGCTGGAATGCTTGTGTTCAATGAGCCTTTGAATCTCTTCATGGGTTCGGGTGCGGTGGGATATGGGATCTCCGATCTCGATGGAGATCTCAAGGATGAATCTCCAGAGGGAATCTTGCGAGGAGGGACGTTCCTACGAGGCGCAGCTACGGGCGAAGGTCCGGTCGGCTCGTTCGGACGAATCCCGACAAACGAAGCCCCGCGAAACTGGGGCTCGGAATGGAAAAAGGCTGCAATCAAATATTGGGACAGAATTGGCCCGGGTGTCGAGATGAGAGGGGATCATTTCGCCTATAGACAAAACTTCATGGATCTCGATCCCACGTATACCGACAAATGGGGCGATCCTTTGTTGAGAATGACTTTGGATTGGACCGATTACGAGATGCGCCAAATGGCTTTCGGTGCTCGCATAGGAACGCGTCTTTTAGAAATGATTACGCAGGTCTCGGGAGCCAAATTAGTCAAGGGAGGATTCGGAAGTAGCCGGAATAGAAGCGGCGCATTTCATCACTACAACGCCGCGGCTTATAGTACGACTCATATTCAGGGAGGAGCGATCATGGGAAGCTCGCCGGACCAAAGCGTGGTGAACACATGGCTTCAGCATTGGAAGATGCCAAATCTCTTTGTTGTGGGTTCGTCATCGTTTCCGCAAAACTCGTCGGCGAATCCCACCCTGACAATTGTGGCAGTTAGTCATAGAGCTGCGGATGGTCTAATCGATCATTACTTGAAGAAGCCAGGCCCGCTGGCGTAGGACAAGAATTTGGAGCGAGACGAATCATGAAACGGCGTGAATTTATATTCGTCCCCGCGAAAACTCTAGGGGGCGTTTGGCTGTACTCCGTGGCGGAGAAGTCGAGTTTTGGCACGCAAGCTGCGGTAAAAATGCCGTTGCGCTTTTTCACGGCGGTGGAAGCGCGAGTGATTCAGGCGGCTTCCGCGCGAATTTTTCCAAGTGACGATAGCGGACCGGGAGCGACGGAAGCCGGCGTGGTCGTCTACATCGACCGTCAGCTCGCCAGCCCTTATGGCAGAGACGAACATCGTTATACGAAAGGTCCTTGGATCGAGTCGATTCCAGAGCACGGCTATCAAGGAAAGGAAACTCCTCAGGAAATCTATCGCGCCGGCATCAAACGCTTAGGTTACGATTTTGCCGACTTATCGCCGGCACAGCAAGATCAACGACTGGAAAGTATCGAGGAAACTCATTTTTTTCAACTACTGCATGGACACACTATCGAAGGAATGTTCTGCGATCCGTTACATGGCGGAAATGCCGGCTTAATAGGTTGGCGGTTGATTGGATTTCCCGGTCCCGTGATGAGTTATCGAGACGAAATCGACAAATACTATGGTAGGGCTTACCGGCCGGCTCCGAAGAGCCTTGAACAAATTCTTGGTCACCCGGTGAAAGGTGCTGAGGACGAGGACTAGACGTTTATGGATCGCAGAGGATTTTTGTCAACTCTTGGGACCACTTTGGCATTTGGAAGCGTTTCGGGATCCGGCCACGCATCTGCCGCGGATGAGCCGCCGCTCACGCCGCAAGTAAAACTTCGGCAACAGCAGCAGTACCGGATCAGCTATACGACGAACACGCGGGGCGGCTGGGAGGGCAATCCGTTCACCGGCATGTCCGAAGCCCGAGAGATCGGCTTCCGTTACGTGGAAGTCTTCGGGGCGTCTTTTTGCGCGCGGTCCCCAGGCTTCGGGCGCCGAACCAGCGCGGGCCGAGGACCGTTGGAGCCCCAAAAAGTTTGGCCGGATGGATACACTTACGTTCCGCCGAAAACCCAGCCTCCGCACGAAGTCTATTATCCGAACGATTGGGAAGCCCTGCAGCATCGAATCTATGAAATCGGCGTGCAGTTCACGGCTGTGACCGGCGGAGCGGTGGGCGAATCGACAGCATTCGAAGATCCCGCGCAGCGCAATGCCGTCGTGACTAACCACTTCAATATGGCCCGGTTCAGCCGCAGGTTCGGTTGCGATCACCAGAAGACCAACACGGGAGAACGGCGGCCCGAAGGCGCGTCGCAGGAAGACTTAAAGAACATCGCCTTGACGCTTGAACAACTCGGTAAGCGCATCAAAGAAGAACTCGGCATGCCCTTCGGTGTTCATGCGCATCTGGGCAGCCAGATCCAGAACCAGAACGAAATCGACTATGTCATGGAGAACACCCACCCCGATCATGTCTATTTCGTTCTCGACACGGGCCACATCACCATGGCCGGCATGGATCCCATCGCATTGGCGAAGAAGCTTGGCAGCCGCGTCGTGGAATACCACCTCAAGGACACGGCGCCAGAAGATCGCGGTGGGACGAAGCATGTTCCTCCGCGCACGAGAAATATGATGAATGATCCCTATTTCTACCCGCTGGGTTCGGGCGGCGTCGATTTCCCGGCGTTGATTGCGTACCTCGACAGCACCGGGTGGCGGGGGCATCTCACCGTCGAACTGGATGCATCCCCTTGGCGTCCGGCGAAGGCGAGCGCCCAAATTACCTATAACTACATCCGGGACGTATTGAAGCTTCCATTCTGATATCGTTGATTTACAGAACCGCGCGCGTTAGCATGCGGTTTGGCGAAGAAGTTCGGCTAGTGCTTCACTGCAATTGCCGATATTTCAATTTTCGCCCCGCCGATCAAGCCCGCGACCTGCACAGTGGCTCGTGCCGGTTTGGGGTCTGGCATGAGCTTCTTATAAACTTGATTCATCTTTTCCACATCATTCAGGTCAGTTACATACACCGTCACGGAAACAATGTCCGTCATTTGAAAGCCCGCTTCTTTAACAACCTTTTCTACTGCCGCAATCGAATTTGTAGTTTGTAGAGTAATATCCGTGCCCGTAACTTTGCCGTGAGAATCGGGCCCTTGTTGACCGGCCACATAAAGAGTATTGCCTGCAATGTACCCTTCGCTGAAAGGCATCTTTTTCGAAAAACCGATGGCCTGATGTTGGCCAAAAGCGCTGCCCGAAATACACATCGCCAGCAGCCCGCCTAGCCCGAGGACCCGCTGCACCGTCCGGAAATATTGTCTTCTCATGTTTTCTTGACTATCCATTATCTCGAAGAAGAAGTAATTGCGACTACATCACACGGGTTGCAACTTGCCGCGCGCTTCCGCAATTTTGTCGCGGAACTGGCGCGCGCGCTGAGTAAAAACTTCGTATTTGCCGGTGGCGACGGTTTTATTGTCGATTAACTCGCTTCCCACACCCACAGCGCAGCATCCAGCGGCAAGAAATTCGCCGACCGTATCGAGACTTACACCGCCCGTAGGAACAAATTCGATGTGGGGAAACGGCCCTTTGAGCGCTTTGATGTATTTTGCTCCGCCGAGTGCGCTGCACGGGAAAACCTTGATCGCGTCCGCGCCGGCTTCCCAAGCCGTAACGATCTCAGTAGGCGTAAGCGCGCCGGGGAAGATGGCTTTCGAGTAGCGCTTCACCAGGTCGATCGTGCGCATGTTGAGGCTGGGGGTCACGAAAAATTCGGCTCCCGCGAGCATGCAGGCACGCGCTGTTTCCGGGTCGAGAACGGTGCCGGCACCGAGAATGATTTTGTCCCCAAACAAATCGGCTACTTTTTCGAGAGCGCGGATAGCGCCATCGACTGTCATGGTGATTTCCGCGCAGTGGATGCCGCCTTCGGCGATCGCTTCAACCGAGCGAATTGCGGATTCGGCGTCTGCGGTGCGGACGATGGGAACAATTCCGAGCTCTTTCAAATGTTGAACAGTTTCTATGTTTTGCATGAGTTTCTTCCTTCAAGCGGACACGAGCCCTATGGCGGCCAAACGGCTCACGCGCGGCCCTGGCAGAACAATGCCTGCCAGATTCAGCGGGTCCGCGCCCGATACGGCAACGGCCGGATGCTTCTCCGGTTGCCGCCGGATCATACGCAAGAGCTCGAGGGCCTCGGGCCGCGCATACTGCTCTCCTGTGAATCCCGACACGAATCGTCCGCCGCGGATCTCCCCACGCGCTTCCATTCTTCGAAGTACCGGCAGCAGATCGCGCCACGGCGGAGCCAGCGTCTCCCGAACGAGCAGGTCGCGCAGCAGCACGCCCCACCGAATAAGCAATTGGCGCGCGAAATGCTCGACCCGCTCGTCGCGATTCATCGGCGTAGCGTCATGGCGAAGTAATGCCCATCGCCCTGCGGCGTGGCGTGGCCGTTTTTCTCTGCCGCGGCCTTCGCCTTTGCGCCGTTTCGGATCGATGAGCGCGCGCAAATTGTCAAATCCATCGGCTGTAACCAAACCCGCCGCCAACAGCTCCCACAATCCATCTTCTACTTCGCTCGCTAACCGGTGTGTCTGCCGCGGCAAGTCGACAAAAAAGCTTGCTCCATTGCGCTCGAGCCCCAACAACACATCTTGAGCGGCATGCGATAGCGCGGGCGAATCGGACGCAGCGCCCGGACTCATCAACCACCCTGCATCTTCGCGCAAAAACAACGTGATCGGCGCAATACGCGTGGGGCGCACGCGACGATTCTCGACGAGTGCCGGATGAGGCGAAACTCTCGCCCACATCACCTCACCTGAAAAGCACAGTTCATCCAGAAAATCGGGATCGTACTTTGCAATCCTGCGCGCAAGAATCTCCATTTCCCAAGCCGCCGCTGGAATTTCGTAGCCCTGCAGTTGCCGGATGACGTGAAGCGTCCCGTCTGCGCCATGCAACTGGGTTCCCGGCGCCACATGCTGCCATGTTTGAAGAAACGCCTCGAAATCAAGCGCGGTAACCGGCTCTATTTCACGCCTCAAGCGGCCAAGCGTCGCCCGATGAATGCGCGCCAGAATACGGCGATTGCACCACTCGATCTCGCCTGCCGAGTTGCGAAAATGCCCTCTCAGCACTTGTCCTTGAGCCTCGATCTGAAACAGTGCCGCTTCCACCGCTTCGCGAGGGAATGTAATCTTGTCCGCCAGTTCCGGTATCGTCACCGGTCCAATCGACTCCATCCAGCCAGACACCACTGCGCTCGCGTCATCGGCCAACGAAGCGCGCTCCGTCGCGACCCAAAATGCCACGCCCGCCCGCGTCGCGAGCGAAGCGCGTCCCTCCGCAACGAGTTCGTCGAACCATTTTTGCCAATCCTCAACCGGCGCGAGGCGGACTAAAGTAAGCAGCGCGTCGTGCAGTTCATCCGCGTCGCGCGCTTCCGGCCACGCCTCCGCTGAAATCTCGGCAATAACAGCTGGGTCCAGAATGCCTTCTCCGCCGGTCACGTCTGTTCCGAGCGTCTGGCGCAATTGAACGGCTCGTGTCCGGCGCTCTTCAAGCGGAGCATCGTCCAGAAACGCATACGGATTCGCGTTCAGAATCTCGTGCGAAAATTGCGATGCTTGCGCTGTATCTATCGCAACTGTACGGACGCGTCCGTCTTCGATATCCTGCAAGACTTGCCGCAGCCCGTCCAGGTCCATTGCCTCATACAGACAGTTCTCGATGGTTTCCTTGACGAGCGGATGGTCCGGTATGCGTATCGGACCTGTCAGATTTTCCGCGCACGCAACTTGGTCGGGAAAAACAGCGGCTAGCAGATCGTTAGCCCGCATGCGCTGTATCGGAGTCGGTACTCGCTTTCCGCCGCCAAAGCGCAAAATGGCTAGAGCTCGGGTGGTGTTCCATCGCCACCGAGCGCCGAACATGGGCGCGGGCAGCAGCGCTTGCCGTAACACGTCCTCAACGGTCCCTGACTTCAGGAAGCCGAATACCAGCTCGAGTGGAAACGAGTGCTGGTCGCTAAGCGATAGCACTAGCCCGTTGTCCGTAGCCGCGGCCTGCAACTCGAAATTGAACGTGCGGCAAAAGCGCTTCCGAAGCGCGAGCCCCCACGCCCGCGTCACGCGCGAGCCAAATGGCGCATGTAAAACGAACTGCATTCCGCCTGCCTGATCGAAAAATCGCTCCGCTACTACGGTCTTCTGGGAGGGCAGCGAACCCAATTCAGCGGCCCCTGCGCGGACATACACCGCGGCCTGCCTCGCTCCGGCTTCATCCAGTCCGCAATCGGAAATAAGAAGCGCCTGCGCACCTTCCGGGTCGGCTACGATGCGCTCGCGAAGAGAAGACACCTCCGCGGACAATTCTTTCGAGCGGCCCGGAGCCTCACCCAGCCAAAACGGGATGGTGGGCGCAGCGCCATGCGCATCCTCAACCCGGACGCGTCCCGGCTCGACGCGCTTAATACGCCAGGAATGCGTTCCCAGCAGAAAAACGTCGCCAGCCAGGCTTTCGATCGCAAAATCCTCGTCGAGGGTGCCAATCGTCTTGCCATCCGGTTCCGCAATCACCGCGTAATTGGCGTTCTCCGGAATAGCGCCGCCCGATGTTATCGCAGCTAGACGCGCGCCGCGCCGGCCCTTCACGCGTCCGTTTACCCGGTCGCGATGTAACAGCGCGCCGCTTCTGCCGCGCGAAGTCGCAACGCCTTCCGAAAGCATCTCAATCACCGCATCGAAATCTTCGCGAGAAAGATTACGGTACGGAAAAGCCGAACGGAACCGCGTATAGAGATCGTCCTCTTTCCACGGCTCCGCCGCGGCAGCCGCAACAATCTGCTGCGCCAGAATGTCGAGGGCGTTCTGTGGAATCTCGATCCGCTCGAGGTCGCCCTTGCGAATCGCAGAAACCAATGCGGCGCATTCGATGAGTTCATCGCGCGTCGTAACAAACAAACGCCCCTTCGGTTTGGCTCCCACCCAATGCCCCGATCGCCCAATCCGCTGAAGCGCCACTGCAATGGAACGGGTCGACCCGATCTGGCAGGCTAAATCGATAGTTCCAATATCGATGCCCAGTTCGAGAGACGCGGTGGCGACCACGGCGCGCAGCTCGCCCGCCTTAAGCCGCGACTCGGCGTCGAGCCGCATGTGCCGCGACAGACTTCCATGATGGGGCAGCACCACGTTTTCCCCGAGACGCTCCGCGAGCGCATGCGCGACCCGCTCCGAAAGCCGTCTGGTATTCACAAAAACCAGCGTCGTGCGATGCGCCAGAATCAGTTCGGCAATCCGGTCGTAAATCTCGCCCCACATTTCGGTGCTTGCTATCGCGCTGAGTTCGTCGCGCGGAACCTCGACGGCAAGCTCCATTTCGCGCCGGTGCCCGACGTCCACAACTCGCGGGTCGGCGCCGAGGAAGCGCGCCACTTCTTCCACCGGTTTCACTGTTGCCGACAGACCGATCCGTTGTGCTCGCTTTCCGGTTAACGCATCCAACCGCGCCAGAGATAACGCCAAGTGCGAGCCGCGCTTGTCGTCCGCTATGGCGTGAATCTCGTCGACGATGATCGTCGACGTGGTTTTTAACATCTCGCGCGATTTCTGAGCCGTGAGAAGAATGAACAGTGATTCCGGCGTCGTAACCACGATGTGCGGAGGCTTCTTCAGCATCTTCGCCCGTTCGGAAACCGAAGTATCGCCGGTCCTGACAGAGGTTCGAATGGGCGTGAACGCGATGCCTTCCCGTTCCGCCAGAGCCTCGATTTCCGCAAGCGGCCTCTCCAGATTGCGGTGTACGTCGTTGCTTAGCGCTTTCAACGGCGAAACGTAGACAACCTGAGTCTGGTCAGTCAAAGTTTGCGTGCGCGCCGCGCGAACCAATCGATCCAAACAAATCAGGAAAGCAGCCAGAGTCTTGCCTGAACCGGTCGGCGCGCAGATGAGCGTATCGTGTCCGGCCGAAATTTCGGGCCAGCCGAGCGCTTGCGGTTCGGTCGGCGAGCCGAAGCGGTCCCGGAACCACTGTTCAACTATCGGATCGAAACCGGAAAGCGACATGAAGATTTACCTTCTACTAGCATGCCGCAACGCTCCCTGAGAACTCAGTCTTTCGTTGCCCAATAGCCGGGCTTCGCATGCACTTGAAGGCGGCGGTCTTTCACTTCAACCAGAATTTTTCGATAGGTTCCGTCCAGTTTTTTGTTCGATGGCACGTAGGCCAGAACGTAATGCTCGCGGCCGTCCGCGAACGCCTTTCGAATTCCTTTCAATAGATCGTTGTTGTTTTCAAAAAACAGCCCGCCGGTTTCACGAGCCAACTCGGACAAAGCATCTGTATTTTCACGCGCAACAATCATTTCATTTCGATCGACACTCTGAGGAATGCCGGCGCCCCCGCCCGTACTGGCATCGAATGTGCTTCCGCCTAATGAGGCAACTGTATATAGCCCTCGCGAGTCGATCGTGTAGAAACGAACGTCATTCCGGACGGCAAGCCGGACTATCGCATCGAGCGAATCTTGCGTGTCTCGAGGGTTAAATTCAAATCGATGATCTTTTGGCGCGAAGCCGCTCATTACGCCGTAGAGTTCCCTCCCTGGAAATCGATTAACGCCGTCGGAAATAAAAACTACTGTGCGAGCCGTCGGCATACTTCCGATTCCCGCAACAATTTGCTGCAGGGCGTGGTAGAAGTTCTCGTCAAGGATTCTCGTCCTCTCGCCAGATCTGAGTAGATACCCCTGAAGCCTAGCTTGGGCGTCAGGGCAACTGGGGGAGTCCCGCGTGTTGAATGCTTCACAAGCGCAATGCGTGCAATAAAAATCTCGCATGAAGTACGTAAACTGTTGAACATCTTTGGCCATATTCGCGCTCTCAGTTTCATTCATTGTCTTCATGAAGTTCTTACTGGCAATCGATGCAAGAATCGTCGCGGGATCGCGAGTCGAGTCCTGAATGACCTGAGTCTGCCTTCCGAGCGCTATAAGCGCATATTGCGAGTTACTGCTTTTTTCCTGTTCGAAAAATTTCCGGAGCGCTTCCCGGATGTGCGCGAAATTCGCAAACCTGGAATGCGACGTGTCCACGCAGATAAGATACGTCCGCCGTGGCGGGTCGCTATTTGTATTCTGTTCAAGACCTGGCATTACTTCACTTTCTATGTGAGTAGCGGTTGTTCCATCCGCCCGCAGAACCATGGAATCGGGAGCGGCACTAAACGCGACGATCCTTTCGGGAGTTCCATCCTCGAAGATTCGGAAGTCGGAAACCTTTAGATCAGTGACGTTGTGCCCCTTTTTGTCTGTGACCACAACAGGAACAAGAACCTGCTGGACATTCGCTCGAATTGTGACAGAGCTTGACGAGTCTCCCGTTCGTGCCGGTTTGTTCTGAGCCGAAAAGCTAATGCCGGAAACGGAGAAGCTCAAAATGAGAAGAGCGGGCAGACCTGGTCTGGGACGATTCATGTCGTTTTACCTCCGTTCGTGATCATGGAATCCTGTCCCCTGGAGACGTAACCATGGTACGAATGTTCAAATGGCGCGCCAAGGCCAATGACTTCGGTTATAAGGCTTGGTGGCAGATTCTTCGTCACGACGTGCGATACGCGTCACGAACGCTCGCTCGGAGTCCAGGCTTTGCCATCGCTGCCGTACTGACGCTGGCACTCGGCATCGGAGCCAACACGGCGATCTTCAGCGTCATAAATGACGCCTTGCTGCGGCCGCTTCCGGTGCCGCGGCCCAATCAACTCACCGCTCTCTTTAATTTCAATAAGAAAATCTCGAAGTACATTTCGACTTCTCACTTGGACTACGAATACTTTGCCCGACACGCGAAGTCATTCGAGCAGCTTTCGGCCTACGTCCGGCTGCCCTTCGATCTGACGATAGGTAGCCATACGGAACGAATCCCCGGCGAATCGGTGAGCACGAACTATTTCTCAATGCTCGATCTCGCTCCCCTAGCAGGAAGAGACTTTGAGCCGGGAGACATCAATTCTTCGTTGCCGGTGGCATTGATCAGCGAGAGTTTATGGCGCGAGCGGTTCGGCGGCAACCCGGGTCTCATCGGCAAAACTCTGGTCCTGGACAATCATCCCGTGATGGTCGTCGGGGTAGTCTCAAAACGATACCGTGGCGCAAATTTGAACTGGAGCGCTCCTCCGCAAATCTGGATTACGATGAACTCGCTTCCGGTATTTTGGCCTCAATTCAAGGCACTTTTCAACCAGCGTCGCAGCCGTTGGCTGCTCATGATAGGGCGATTGAAGGCATACGCCACGGTGGCGCAGGCGCAGGCGGAGCTCCAGATTCTGGCGGCGAATTTGGCTCAGATGGAGCCAACTACAAATCGCGATATCACCGCCGTAGCATTTCCCGCCGCTCGCGCAAAATTCTGGCCGGCGTACCGCAACTCTGTCACGAAGTCGCTCGCAGTGTTTGCCGGAGCCTCGGCACTTCTTCTGCTTCTGGCCTGCGCCAACGTCTCGAACCTTCTGCTAGAGCGCGCGCTGGGGCGTCGACGCGAAATTGCGATTCGCCTTTCTATCGGGGCAACGCGCTCGCGCCTGGTCCGGCAATTAATGACCGAAAGCCTCTTGCTGGTACTGATGAGTTGTCTTTCGTCTCTGCTCGTAGCATACGGACTCCAGAACGTTCTATCGCATTTCCCGGCCGCGCTCGGACTACCTTTGACCCTGGAGCCAGGCGTTGACGGATCGGTTCTTGCGTTCTGCTCTCTCTTATCGCTTTCTACGGTCGTACTGTTCGGTCTCGCTCCCGCGCTCCAAGCCACCAAACCAGACGTGATGCCTGTGCTGAAGGAATCTGGAAACACCGGTCTTGCCGCCGACCGAGGCGTGTTGCGAAATTCCCTTGTCGTCGTGCAGGTGGCTTTTTCTATGGTCCTCCTTGTGGGTGGTGGACTTTTTGCCAGAACTCTTCTCAAAGCCTACGCCATCGATCTCGGTTTCCGCAGCGACCACCTGCTAACTCTGTGGTTCGATCTTCCCAAAGAAGAATATTCGGACGAGCGCGGCCGGCGCTTTATTCAAGATCTCATTCAGCAAGTTTCGAATCTTTCGGGAGTGCAATCGGCGACTAATGTTTGGGACGTTCCGCTAAGTGGCATGCACTCCACAATTCAAGTTCTTCGAGCTGACGGCCCGACGCTGACTCCACTTTCGGTGGAGTACAACATGGTCGGCCCAGATTTTCTGCGAACCACGGGTATCGCTCTGCTTCGCGGCCGCGACTTTAATTCACACGACAATGCCAAATCGGAGCGAGTTGCGATTATCAACCGCACCATGGCCGAGCAGTTGTGGCCTGGCGCCGATTCCGTGGGGCGCAGCATTCTGGTTGAAGAAAAACAAGGTGAGCGGACGCCCGTTCAAATCGTCGGCGTGGCGCGCGATTCCAAGTACAGGTCCATTTGGGAGCAGCCGGAGCCATATCTCTATATCGCGGCCGCGCAGTCAGGTTCGGGACTCGCAGCCAGTCATCTGATCGTTCGCACGCAACCGGAGCCAATGGCGATGGAGCCGGCAATTCGCGAGTTGTGGGGCTCCGTCGCTCCGCATGTCCCGCTGTACGATATACGCACCGGGGACGAGCAAGTGAACTTCTCTTTGACCCCACAGCGGTTCGCGGCCGATTTTTTTGTTTCCTTCGGGATGTTGGGCATTAGCCTGGCCTCCTTGGGACTTTATGGCGTACTGGCCTATTCGGTCGTGCGGCGGACGCGCGAAATCGGCATCCGCATAGCAATAGGAGCCCGCCCGCAAGTAGTAGTACGCGAGATCGTGGGCAAAGCATTGCTGCTTGTGCTCGTAGGCCTGGGCTTTGGACTTGGAGCGAGTTTTGTTCTGATGCGCTTCGTCGCTTCCATGATGAAGGACATTTCTCCCTACGACGGTGTAACGTTCGCCGCCGTCTCGCTCCTGTTGCTGACTGTTGCTGTTGTTGCCGCGCTTGCTCCCGCACTTCGCGCGGCCCGCGTAGATCCGGCTACCGCGCTCAGATATGAATAGCCCGCGGCACGCCTAGCCAAAGCTTATTCTTTCGTCGCCCAACACCCGGGCTTCGCGTGCACCTGAAAATGACGTTCTTGACTTCAACCAGAATTTTTCGATAGGTGCCGTCGAGCTTCTTGTTCGATGGCACATAAGCCAGTACGTAATGTTCCCGGCCGTCTGCGAATGCTTTTCGAAGGCCCTTCAACAAATCGTTGTTGTTTTCAAAGAACAACCCGCCCGTTTCATTCGCCAGTTCGGCCAATCCGTCCGTGTTCTCGCGGAAAACGTTCATTTCATTTCGGTCAAGCGTTTCCGAGCCCCCGCCGCGCGTGCTCGGATCCCATGTGCTGCCGTCGATCGAAGCCAGTGTATATAGCCCGCGAGAATCGAGCGTGTAGAACCGGACGTCATTCCGGACAGCCAGCCTGATCACGTTCTCCAGAAGGTCTTCCGTATTCTGCGGATTGAATCCAAAATCTTTGGCGCCTGGATCGGAAGCCTGCACAATCGCGTACAGTTCGTTTCCGGGCTGGCGGTTGAATCCATCCGAGATAAAGACGATGGTCCGCGTAGTCGGCATGCCGGCTGTTGCCGCTACCAATTGTTTTAGGTCGCGCAAGAAGGTTTGGTTCAGAATCAGTGTCCGCTCCCCAAACCTCAGGAGCGCCGACTGAACTTGCCCCTTTGCGCCCGGGCAGCCAGGCAACTGCTGTGTCAGGGGGAAGGGGCAACCACAGGTTTCGCAGTAATAGCCCATAAGACCGTAAAATTCCTGCATAGCGATCGCAGTATTCCTTGCTTCGCTATTCTGAATCGTCTTCAAGAATCGTTTGTCTTCAACCGCCGCCAGAATTTCCGCCGGCTCTCTCGTAGAATCCTTCACGACGGATGGTTGACGCCCGAGCGCAATCAGTGCATATTGCGAGTCGCCGCTTTTTTCCTGTTCGAAAAATTTCCGAAGTGCTTCCCGAACCCGCCCAAAATTGGCAAAGCTTGAATGCAGCGTATCTACGCAGATGAGATACGTTCGCCTCGGCGGCTCGTTATCCCTATTCTGTTCAAGACCGGGCATTACGCCCCGTTCAATATGAGTAGCCGTCGTTCCATCCGCCCGCAAAACCATGGAATCGGGAGCACTGCTAAACGCCACGATCCTTTGAGGAGCTCCATCCTCGAAAACCTGAAAATCGGATACCTTAAGGTCCGTAACGTAGTGCCCCTTCTTATCCGTGACCACAATGGGAACAAGCACCTGCCTGACATTCGCTCGAATCGTGACGGAACTTGACGCGTCGCCGGCTGTTTCGGGTTTGTTCTGAGCTGGAAGGCTGATACCAGGAACGGACAAGCTTAAAAAGAACAGAAGGGGCAGACCTGATCTGGAAGGATTCATTGTGCTACTTCCGTTCGCAGATCATGAAGTTATTATCCGTCCGGCAAATGGCCGGGCAGAGGCACAGGGCAGAGGTAATGCTATCCTCGAAAAATTATCCCTATGAGACTTGGTTTCCTTTTCGTTGCCTTAGCATGTTCGGCCGCGCTTCAAGCGCAGGTGGTCGCGCTAAAAGCTGCCCGGATGTTTGACGGAAAAAGTGATGCGATGCGAACGCCGGGGCTGGTCGTTGTCGAGGGCGGAAAAATCGAATCGGTTGGCGGAAGTGTGCCAGCCCGGCGCAACCGTGATCGATCTGGGCGACGCCACGCTGCTGCCCGGCTTTATGGATGCCCACACCCATCTGACCATGGACTTCAATCCCGATTATGTAAGAGAAGAAATCGACACGCTGCAACGCCCCATTCCCGAGCAGGCGCTGATTGCAAGCAGTTACGCACGAAAAACACTGATGGCAGGATTTACCACAGTGCGTGACGTTGGATCGCGCGATTTTCTCGATATTGGATTGCGTAACGCGATCAACCATGGAATTGTGGACGGACCTCGTATGCTGGTCTCAGTCCATGCCATCGGCGCAACAGGCGGGCATTGCGACGACAGCGCCGGATTTCGCTTCGGCTTGTTTGGCCATGAAACCGGCGTTGCGGATGGCGTCATCAATTCGCCGTGGGAAGCGCGTGATGCTGTGCGCTTCAACATAAAGTACGGAGCCGATGTGATTAAAACCTGCGCAACCGGCGGAGTGCTTTCCTTGACCGATGACGTAGATACGCCGCAGTTGACGCAAGAAGAGCTCGATGCGCTGGTTGACGAGGCGCATGCGCTACGTAGAAAAACAGCCGCGCATGCCCATGGAGCGACGGGAGCGAAACGAGCGATCAAAGCGGGTATCGACTCGATCGAGCATGGAACGTTTCTGGACGATGAAGGACTGAGAATGATGCGTGAGCACGGTACGTACCTCGTGCCGACGCTCGCCACTCGCACGGGCATTGCCGAGATGAAGCTGCCGCCGCAAGTACGAGCGAAGGCGGACCTGGCGCTGAAACAGCAGGACAACATGGTGCGCCGCGCGCTGGCCAATGGAGTGAAAATCGCGCTTGGCACCGACGCCGCGGTCTATCCCCACGGAAACAACGCCGTCGAATTCGTATTGATGGCGGCCGACGGAATGCCGTTTGCGCAGGCCTTACACGCGGGAACGTCATCGGCGGCGGATCTGCTCGGAGTGTCGGAGAAGCTCGGAACGCTCGAAGCAGGGAAGCTGGCTGACGTCGTGGCCGTCCCCGGAAATCCACTCGAAGATATTAAGGTGACGCAAAGTGTCTTCTTCGTGATGAAAGAGGGCAAAGTATATCGCAACGACCGGGCAGGAAAGTTGTGATAACCAAGGCTTGATCTTGCAGCACGTGCTGTTTGATGAAGTTGGGACTGTAAGATGACCTCCGTCAAATTCGCACTTTCCGGGTTGCGCGTGATCTGGGAGCTATCCGGAAACTTGGCTGAGGCATCACTTTAAATAGCAAATAGCCACACCTCGCAGCGTTGCTCGTTCAACCCAACCTGCCGAATAGCCCTTTGCCTGTTTTCAAAACAAAGGCTTTAGAACAAACGCATGAACCACCGGGCAGGCTGCCTGGTTCACCAGCCATGCTGGCGGGCTCTGCACCGTACAGGCACTCTTGACTAATCCATAGCCGGTGATTTGTCCGGCATCGTTGATGGACTCGGCGGATTGCAGGTACAGCGGCGAATCTTCTGGTATCAGAGTGTTTAGGTCTGTGTACGACCGTGTCTTCCAGAGCACCGCCCGGAAGTTGGGAGGCGAATTGGCCTGGCAGCCCTTGCCCGAACACGGTAATGCGGCGAAACCAGCTACTTGACGCCAATCGTTAAGGGTGTGACAGCAGGTTGCGACGGTCAAGACGGCGCCGGGATATGCGCCTAAATCCTGAATGCCTGCATCTTTTGTCCACAAAAAGGGGTGGATATTGCCGTCTTTGGACGATCGCGCATTTCCGGCCACGTCACCATATTCATTGATACTGGTGGCCAAGTTATACGTGCCTCCCAGTGTTCCGAGATTGATTGGCGTTCCGTCGGCTTCCCAAAGCACGGCATGCGGCCCGGCTGGCTGCTCGTTAAGAGGTAACGAGACGTTCGAGCATAACCCCGAGGTCCCAACCGCCTGCCCGCTATTGTTGATTCCGAAGGCGAAGCCGACAGTGTCGCCCTGGAGCGGCGGCAGCTCGCGGATTTCTCCGTTCGGTTGCCAGATGGCTGCTTCGAAGCGCAGCACCTGGTTCGGCGTCCCCGTTTTGCATGTGGAATCCCTATCCCCTTTTTGGGTATCTTTCTCGGCTAAGCCGGCCACCTGTCCAAAATCGTTCAGCCAATAGGCCTGGCTGTTGTGTCCGCCCGGGAAGGGCTCAAGCGCCGTCAAACGCGAATCGCGCCACACCGCGGCGAGACACTGGCGATGGGTGCCAAAGAGGCAGAAATCTTCACCATTCGGGTCGGACTCACCCGTTTCCGAAATAAGCGCCGATTCGCCCCAGAAGTTTGGCCCGCCCGCCTCGCTGCTGCAATCCGGACAGTCGCGCCCGCCCAGCGTGCCCAGCTCCTGGAGCGGCCCGCCTCCATACCATAAAAACCCGATCTGAGCCAGGCCGTTTGTCTGGCCTTGCGTTGCAGCGCCCCCTGCTATCCATCCCAGCTCATTTATGCCGTACCCATAGCTATAGGTGCCGCCCAACGTGCCGAGATCAACGAGCTCGTAACGTGGTATGCGCCGCCCTTTGGCTTGTTGTTCTTGCGCTTGTAACAGCGGAATCGCAAGCAGGCTCGCGGCAGCAACAAGGAACAGTGTGGCCGATTTCATGTGATCTCCTTTAAAGAGTGAAGTCTCAAGGCGGCTTCTTGTCCGCCCTGCTTTCGCCATTCTGGTTGCAAACGCCGAAAAGGAGTATGTATCTGCGAGTGAATTCCCGGTGAATTGCAGATGTCCTGGGCGGGTATCCTGTCGAGCTCTTTACTGGCCTACAATGGTGAGCGCTTCCTGTATTGGCTAAGATGCTGAACCAGAAGTTAGCGGGGGTTCGCCGCTTCCATTCTTTTGTTCTCGATCTGCGATCCGGCGAGCTGTACCGTGCGGGGGTCAAAATTCCTTTACAGGAGCAGCCGTTCCGGATTCTCGAACTATTAACGGAACAGCCCGGCAGTCTAGTCAGCCGAGAGGAGATCCGCAAACGGCTTTGGCCTAACGGCACCGTCGTCGAGTTTGAGAATTCTATGAACGTCGCAGTGAAAAAGCTGCGGCTTGCGCTCGGTGATTCGGCCGATCAACCACGATACATAGAAACGGTCAAGCGCCGGGGATACCGGCTGATTGTGGGTGTGGACGACTGGCCCAGTGCCCCGGACGTTTCGAGCGTTCACCCCGAACCGGCGAGGCCGGAGGTGCACTCTCGTGGGAACAGGAACCCCTGGATGTGGCTCCTCACGATAATCGCCGTTTGTCTGACAGCCGTCGTTATCTGGTCACTTCTCCAGCGTCCCGCGAGATTCTCCGGCGAGGATGCCATTGTGCTCACGGATTTCGTGAACAGAACCGGTGATGCGGTATTCGACGGTACACTTCGGCAAGGCCTGGCCATTCAGCTCGAACAATCACCGTTCCTGAGCATCGTTCCCGAGGACCGTATCCAGTTCGCCCTCGCGATGATGGCAAAACCTGCGAACGCGCGGCTCACTCCGGAACTGGCAAGCGAGATTTGCGAGCGTGTCGGAGCAGCGGCCGTACTGGAGGGTTCTATTAGCAGTATCGGAACGCACTACGTTGTGGGACTGCATGCCCGAAACTGCCGCACGGGAGCGTCCATCGACGACGAGCAGGCAGAAACCGCACGAAAGGAAGAGGTGCTGGATGCGCTCACTCAAGTTGCGCGCAAGTTCAGATCGCGGGCCGGAGAATCGCTTGTATCCATCAGAAAACTGGACACACCGCTGGCAGAGGCGACCACGCCTTCACTTGATGCACTAAAAGCCTATAGCGCGGCTCGCGCCATGGCTCTCTCAACCGGAACCGTTGCCGCCGTGCCTTTGTTTAAACGCGCCATAGAAATCGACCCGCAATTCGCGCTCGCGTACGCGATGCTGGGTCTCACTTACTCGGCTATGGGCGAGTCCGTCCTGTCTGTTGAAAGCACGACCCGAGCCTACCAGTTGCGGGATCGCACCAGTGAGCGCGAACGCTACTTCATCACCGCCAATTATGATCGCGAGGTGACAAGGAATTTGCAGAGGGCGCAACAGACATGTAACTTATGGACGCAGATTTACCCTCGCGATGCCGATGCGCACGTGGTGTGTTCCGGCTTTATTTCCCAGGGCGTTGGAAATTTCGAAAAATCCATTGAAGAAGCGCGGCGCGGTGTCGAACTCGATCCGGCTCATGCTTTTGCCTACATAAATCTTGCGGCAAGCTACCTGTACACGAATCGGCTTCAAGAGGCTGAGACCACGATTGAGCACGCATTTGGCAGCAAATTGCGGGTTCCTGAGTTTTTTTTGATTGCTTACAATGTCGCCTTTCTGCGAGGTGATACGGCGAACATGAAGCGGCGTGCGACTCAGTCCGAAGGCATATCCGGAGCCGAAGACTGGATGGCTCACTTGCAAGCTCTTGTTTTTGCTCGTTCCGGACGCCTGCAGCCGGCCGAGAATATGTCGCGTCGAGCGGTGGATGTTGCTCAACAACTAGGGCAACATGAACGTGCGGCGACCTACGAAGCTGCGGGTGCTCTGTGGCAAGCGCTATTCGGGAATACTGACATCGCAAGGCGACACGCGATCGCAGCACGGCAGTTATCAACCGGCCGCGACGTGCAGTACGCGTCTGCTCTCGCGCTGGCGCTCTCAGGCGATTCAGCGCAGGCCACAGCAGTCGCCGATTCTTTTGAAAAGCTGTTTCCCGAGGATACGTCTGTGCGGTTCACTTACGTGCCTGTGCTACGCGCAGTCGTCGCGCTCAACAACGGTTCTCCCTCCGCAGCCATCAACGAGCTGCGCGCCACCGAGCCTTATGAGCTGAGCATCTCCGGCGTAACTTTCTTTGGATTTTTCGGAGGCCTTTATCCTGCGTACCTGCGCGGTGAAGCCTACTTGGCTCTGCACGAAGGCAAGAAAGCGGCTCGAGAATTTCAGAAGGTCATCGATCATCCGGGGATTGTCCTGGCCGATCCTGTCGGTGCATTGGCGCATTTGCAGCTCGCAAGAGCGTTCGCCGTATCGGGCGACGCAGACAGGGCTGGGGCTGCGTACCAGGATTTCTTGACAATTTGGAAGGATGCCGACCTCGACGTCCCGGTTCTTAAGCTAGCAAAATCGGAATACGCGAAACGGCGGCATTAGCCAGTTGCATTCGGTTAGCGCCGCAGTAGCGACGTCGCGCGTACCGATTCTGCCAAGATGGTCGGCAAACCGGAAAATGAGATCAGCAATGACGCTCGCCGAGTTGAAGCGAATGTCCGAGAAGTCGAACTTTCAGTCGGTTGTCCGTCAGGTCAAGTTCAGCGTTATACAGGAAAGTAGACCCTTCGGCCCCCGGGTTCGCTCTTGTGGGGTCGCCAGTCCTGGCGACGAGCCGGCCTGCGGCCGGCTTTCGGCAATTGTCAATCGGCCCGCCGCCGCGCCCGCACTTCCCCGCTCCTCTCCTGCACAATCAGCTGATCGACAACTCCATCTTTGTCCGGCGCAAATTGAATCCACAGGTCGCTAGCCCCGGATATCGAAAATTTCGTCTCGGAAACCGGAATCAATCGACTCTCCGTCCCTCCGGGAAACTCAATCTCGAGTTGCCCCTGCTCGAGTGTAACGACATACTCCTGTTCGCCTGCCGGTTCCACTGCGTACGTCCCCGCGTACGATTGAAGTACTTTTTCCGGAACTTCAGCGCCCGTCACACCCCCCACCGGAATCGTCGTCTCCGCAAATGCCCGGGAACTCCCCGCTGGATTTTGCGCTCTCTCCGAACTCGCCTCATCGCCCCCGGTTCCCGCCGCGGATTGCGCGCTGGAATTAGAATTGCCTTCGGCAACCGGCGTCGCCTCGTCGGCGTGCCCGCTCTGGCCCGATACGCTTGCGGAATTTTGCGTTGCTACAGTAGCGCTCGTTGCCGAACTCGCCGCTGAATTAGTCAGCTCGTATAACGTATTCATCCGGAACGTTCGATACGTGTATTCCGGCGAACGCACCTGGTACACACGTTTCCCTTCCGGCGTAAAATCGGCGATCTGAGATAGTGATACTCCGCCAAGTACGTACCCCGCCCCGAAGTGATAATTGCCGTCCTCGAGTAACTGAGCGCTGCCAAGAGCATATGAAAATACGCCCAGTTGCTCGTTCATCACGTAGTGCACCCTGTGATTTGTTTCGTCAATGCTCAACACTTGACCACGGCTTTGCGCGCTTGCGTCCAACAGGCCCCGCCGCGTGTTTCCATTGTCAAATATCGTCATCAGACCGTTGGGCGCGTACGTTGCGTCGTGCTGATGGGAATTCCATGGAAAAAATTCAGTCGAGTCCGTGGTGAAATCGCCTCCCGGACCCAATTTCCAGATGACGTTCCCTGTCCCGTGCCCATTTTCGTAGTCGATCTTATAAACGAAATCCTGGTGCCGCGACGAATAGATAATGTTCCCATCCGGTGCCAAAGACACTGCGTTCCCGTGCAGCCAGTCGTTAGCTATTGGCGCCAGCAAAACCGGCGGACAACCTGCTGCCCCGCCAGACGCGCACGTTTCCCCCAAAACCGCCTTCCTCGACGTGTCTAAATGAGCGAATGAGTCCCATGCCCACTTCAACTGCATGTTCGCATCCAAAACCAGAATAATGTCGCCAATGACATCCACATTCCCCGGCCCTTGCACGTCGGTTAGAATTCTCTCCGATGAGCCGATTGTCAGAATGTCGCCGTTCGGCAGTTGCCGCGCATCGTGGTGGAATTCCGTGATCGGATGAAACCCCGCCGCTGCAAGCTCTTGATTCATCCGCGGAACATTCGTTTGTTGCACTATGTTCCCGGCCAAATCGATAATCGCCAGCCGGTTTTGCGAGATGTCTGTTCCATTCGTGAAAAGAATAAAAAACTCTCCGCCCGCTATCGGAGTCGTCAGATATCCCGTCGTCTGTTCGAAGCACCAAATCACATTGCCGTACAGATCCGTCGCATACGGCTCGCCTGCATTTTGAATCGGCGACCATAACACCACTCCCTGTGACAAACTTCCCGGCATCAGCCCAATTGTGTTGAACTCCATCCTCGGCACATTACAGGTTGAACCTCCCGTGTGGAATGTCAGCGCCGGCGCGGACACGACCTCTGAACCTGCGACGACCTCGTGCGCCATCAAATAATCGGTGTTCGGATAGAGGCCCGCAACATAGAAGTTCATGCTCTTTCCCGTGCATGTCTTCGGCGCCGTCACGAGCGAAGCCGCGGAGCCCGCCTGCTGAAACCGCACCTGCATCGCCGCTCCTTCCGCGCATGCCGGCGCGTTGTAGTAAGCCACTAGCGGATTACCCACCTGATTTGCCATTGCGCTTCCGGCCGTCACCAGCGGAGTAATCTCATAGCTCGCCGCGTTCTGTCCTCTTTCCCCGGAGCCAAGATCCATGGCCGTCGCCTCGATTTCGTATGTATCTTCGAATTCGCTCGGTGTCCACGAAAACGTCGCACTCGCGCTGAAATCCTGCGCAATATACCTCGATCTCGTTGAATCCCTCACCGAAAACCGGTACCAGACCGGTCCGCTTCCCGTCGACAACGCAGTAGCCGTCCAATTGATGGTTGTCCCCACCGGCTGTGGCTGAAGCTGATCGGGCGCAAGCGTCACCGTAACCGCACCCTCAACCGACGCCTGCGCCAAGAAGACGAGCACTGCAAATTTTGCTGGGTTCAACCCTCGTAAGACCGTTGCGTTTCGCTCGAAGGTTTCTTCGCGAACAAACGGTCACAAAAATTTGCAAAGTAAATACGCCGCCTACACAAATACTTACACCGATCCAACCGCATAGCCCGTTTCGCCCCGTGCTAAACCCTGGGCTGTCACCTATGAACTCCAACTCCAACATCTCTGAAGCCCGTCTCCGTGCTAACCGCGAGAACGCAAAGAAATCCAAAGGCCCCACTTCTCCCGAAGGCAAGAAACGGTCATCGTTGAACGCCACCCGCCACGGCATCCTCTCCCAGGTCATCCACCTGCCCGAGGAAGAATTGAAATCCTACGACGAGTTCACCGCCCGCTACGTCGCCTCTCTCCAACCCGTCGGAGCCTACGAAATCGAACTGGCCAACGCCTGCGCCGACCTCCAATTCCGCCTGCACCGCCTGGCCGCCGCCGAGCACAACCTCTTTTCCATCGGCCACTCCGAAAACGGCAACGAGTTGAGCGCACAGGCGTCTGGTGCCGTTGTGCGCGGTAAGCAATCGTCACTAGGCCATCCCGAATCCCACACCGCTCTCGCCTTCGCCGAAACTATGCGCCGCTCGAAGGATCCTCTCAACACTCTCTCCACCTACGAATCGCGTCTCTCCCGTCGTTTCCTCCAAACTCTGAAGCAACTGCGCGAAATGCAGGCCGAGCGCCGACTGCGCGAAGCCCAAGAATTAGAAGAGATGTTCGAGATCGCAAGCCAACACCGCGGTTCGTTCAAAACCATTGAAAACATTGATCCAAATCAGTTTGGGTTCGTTTGTTCCGCTCGCGATTGGAAGCTCTACTACAAGCGCCGAGTCCTCCTCTCTACCACCGAAAAGCCCCTCTCGCGTGCCGCCTGAGATTAGTACTTGTGGCCTGGACCTTGGACATGTGGGGTCGCCAGTCCTGGCGACGAGCCGGCCTCTGGCGATAAATTGGAAAACAATGATCAGGCCCGTTGTAAGCGAGGATGCAGAAGCGGTGGCCGAATTGAGCGCTGAACTCGGTTACCCGGTATCGCCCGAAACCATGCGGCAGCGTATCGCGGAACTGATTTCCATACACGATCGCGCCGTATTTGTTGCCTGCTCGGCCGAAGGAAAAGTCGTGGGTTGGATCGACGTCGCGATCGCCAACCACCTTCAGGCAGAGCCGCGCGCGGAAATCGGCGGACTCGTGGTTTCGAAACACGTTCGGAGTAAGGGAATAGGCCGCTCCTTGACGGCGCACGCAGAGGAGTGGGCGGCACGCCGCGGCGTGAACAAGATGCTCGTACGGTCGCGGGTCGCGCGTGAGCGAGCTCACCGTTTTTACGAACGTGAGGGCTATACGCGAATTAAGACCTCCGTCGTCTTTGAAAAGGAGATTTGCCACAAGCCGCGCTATGCTGTTCCGCCGGCCAATTAACAACTTGTTGGAATTGCTCGAATGCTCTACACTGAGCGTTAACATAAAAGTCACGGAGCCGCGTACGCTCTGGTTCAATTGCTTTAGGGGGATTCTAATGACCAGATCGAGTTTCACGGCTATAAGTCTCGCTTTCCTGCTTGCTTCACTCGCGTTTGCGCAAACCTTTCGGGGAGGCATCAGCGGCGTTGTCGTCGATCAAAGCGGCGCGACCATTCCGGGGGCGACCGTCAGGATGGTTTCTAGCGACACTGGTCTGACACGAACCGCCGAATCGACCAGCGCTGGCCAGTTCGTGTTCCAGGATCTGCCGCCCGGCAAGTATGCCATCACGGTTAGCCACGAGGGATTCGAGACCGAAGAAATCCACGAAATCAATGTAGAAGCAGGCCGCATCTTCAACCTCAAAGCCACGCTGTCGGTGGCCTCGCAGACGGCCAAGGTAGAAGTATCGGCGAGCGCGATCGCGATTGAGACCTCGTCCTCGACCTTGACCAGCGTCATTCCGACGCAAACTATCCTGGACGTTCCGCTCAACGGGCGCGACTTTACGCAGCTACTGAAGCTGAACCCCGGCGTCAACGGAGCCGGCTCAGTCGATGGGACGCGCGTCAACGCCATCAACTGGCAGATCGACGGCGCCGATAACAACGACCAGTGGCATAACATCAATGCCGTCAACCAGGGCGGCGTCTCGGGCATCGCCGGTACCCTGCTGCCCATCGACTCGATTCAGGAATTTTCGCTCCAAACCAATAACGACGCCGAAAACGGTCGCAATAGCGGAGGAGTTCTCAACCTGGTCATTAAGTCGGGCACCAACGATTTTCACGGGTCGCTCTACTACTTCAACCGCAACGAATATTTCGCCTCTAAGAACTGGTTCACGCCGGCGGACACCCCGACCCAGGAACTGAGGAACAACCAGGAAGGTGGATCGGTCGGCGGGCCGATCTGGCGCAACAAGGCGTTCTTCTTTACGACCTACGAGCAGCAGGTCTATGTTGCGGGAAATACTGCGGTAGGAACCACGCCGTCGGCAGCCTGGGTGTCGACCGCCGTACCCGTCATCCAGCGCGACGGCTTCACCGTGAATCCAGTGTCGTTGAACCTGTTGAATACGTTATGGCCGGCGAATAGTCTCACCGGCCCGGCGACGCAGGCCAACTTTTTCTCGCGGGCGAACAATACTTCCAATAGCTATAACGGCATTGCGAAAATCGATTACATTTTCAACGAAAAGAACAATATCGCTATCCGCTGGTTTGGTGGAACCGGACAGCAGACCGAATATATTGGATCGGCCATACCGTACTATTTCCAAACGGCGCCCAGCCGGATGCATAACTTTTCCCTTGTATATAACACTGTCCTCTCGCCGCAGTTCGTCGGCCAGACCACCGTCGGAGTCAACTACTTCAAACAGGTTTTCGGCGATGCCAACACCGGCTTCAATATTCCTTCACTGGGTTTGAATACGGGAGTTACAAATCCAACTCTCTATGGAGCGCCGGCCATCTTGATCAGTGGATTCGACCAAACGGGGGAAACGCCGCCATTGGGGCGCATCGATACCACAGGCCACCTGGATCAGACCTTCACTTACACTACCGGTACGCATGAGTTTCGGTTTGGCGGAGAATACCGCCGGGCGCGTTTCGACGTATTTTATGAGCGCAATGCGCGGGGCAGCTTTACATTCGACGGTTCGCAAGGACCGTTTCAGAACAACCCGTCGGATACATGGGGTTTTGGCAATACACCCATCACCGCCTCCCTCAATGCCTTGGCCGATTTCTTGACAGGACGGCTAAATACGAATCAGGCGACAATTACCTACGGCGACCTGCAGCGTAACTATTATCTGAACGCCGTGACGGGCTTCTTTCAAGATAGTTGGAAGGCACGGCGGAACCTGACGCTCAACTATGGCTTGAACTGGGTGTTCCAGAGCCCGTTGAGCGATCCCACGGATCGAATTTCGACGTTCATTCCGGCGGATGGAGGAATCACTTACGTTGGGCAGGGGATTACAAGTTTGTGGCCGCGCGACTGGCACGATTTCGGACCTCGATTCGGTTTTGCGTATCAGCCGCTCAGTAAGTTAGTCGTACGCGGTGGATACGGCATTTACTATCAGGTTCCGAACGTGAATTACTTCGGCGATAACGTGCCGCCAAATCACGGCGCTACAGGTGTCCTGGCGAATCCAGGAGGATCGTCGCCCGTATACACGCTGAGTAACCAGGCGCCCTTCGCGATTCAATCCGGTGTCCCCGTGTTTGCGGGAACGACATTTCCGCCGCCGGGCCCTTACGGAGCGTTTTCGGTCAGCCAGAACTTCAGAACTGGCTACGTGCAGAACTATAACATGAATCTGCAGTACCAGCTCAATCAAGCATCGGTGTTCGAGCTAGGCTATGTCGGAAACCTGAGCCGGGGCCTGCCAGTTACTCTGGACGTCAACCAGATACCGATCGGATCTCCAGAGGTCAACAGCTCGCGGCCGTACGCGGCCGAGTTTCCGAATCTAGCCGCTATCAACCAGGTCGAATCGGTCGGCAACGCCTATTACGATGGATTGATCGTCTCGCTGCGCAGCTCGGGCTTTCACGGATTCGGCATCAAGCTCAACTATACCTACGGACATGCGCGCGACGATTTGTCGGCCACGCGGAACCTGATTCCGCAAGACAGTAACGACCTGCGCGCAGACTGGGGAAACTCGGATTTCGACATGCGCCACTCCTTTGCGACATTCTTGAGCTATCAAGTGCCTGAGCCGTCGCGCTACAAGTTACTGCTGGGCGGCTGGCAGTTGAATTCGCTCCTAACTTTTCAAAGTGGAATACCGTACACAGTCAATAGCGGACAAGACTCGAGCCTGACGGCGGAGAACAACGACCGGGCTGAGGCCCTAGGCAACACCTACGTAAACGTGCCGGCGGCGAGCCAGCCGAACTATGTGTATTGGTTCAATCCCTCGGCCTTTGCGCTGCCTACGCCCGGCACCTACGCCAACCAACCGCGCAATGAATTCTCCGGACCGCCGCTCTATCAGGTCGATTTTTCCGTGTTCAAAAATTTCGGCATCACGGAGAAACTCAAGGCACAGCTCCGCGCCGAGATCTTCAATATCCTGAACACACGCGACCTGGCACCACCGAATAATAACGTCAGTGGCAGCGGGCTGGGACAGATTACGCAAACCATCGACGTCTATAATGGAGCGCCTGGAATTGGCGGCGGCGCGCCAAGGAATGTGCAGTTGGCCTTGAAGCTGGTCTTCTAACCGTGTGGCGCACGCACTCGCGCGTGCCGCGTCGAGACGCTTGGGGGCCTTCGCTAGCCCACCACTTCGGCTTCGGGTTCCAGCATCCCGGACGGCTGGCGGCGTCTCCAGCTAAAGCGCTCCTGGAAGCGCTCCAAGTAAAGGTAAATAACTGGCGTGATGTAGAGCGTCAAGACTTGCGAAACGACGAGTCCGCCGACAACGGCGAGACCGAGAGGACGGCGAGCTTCGGCTCCGGTGCCGCCGCCCAAGGCGATGGGCAACGCTCCGAGCAGAGCCGCCATCGTAGTCATCATGATGGGGCGGAATCGCTTGATCGATCCTTCAACGATCGCTTCTTCGGCCCGCTTGCCTTCAAGCCGCTGTGCTTCGATCGCGAAGTCGATCATCATGATGGCGTTTTTCTTGACGATGCCGATCAGAAGCACGATGCCGACAAAGGCGTAGAGGCTGAGCTCGTAGCCGAAGAGCCACAGCGTGAGGAGCGCGCCCAGCCCCGCGGGTGGCAGTCCGCTCAGAATCGTAATGGGGTGAATGAAGCTCTCGTACAGCATGCCCAACACGAGGTAAATGACCAGCACCGCGATGAGGAGAAGAACCGCCAGACCGCTGACCGAGTTTTGGAAGGCTTGCGCCGTGCCCTGAAAGGAAAACGTCATCGTATCGGGTAGTCCGACTTCGCGCGCTGCGTTTTCAATCGCGGTGGTAGCCTGGCTGAGGGCGACCCCGGGCCGCAGATTGAACGAGAAATTGACCGCCGGCAATTGTCCGATGTGATTGACGCTGAGCGGTGCCACGGTCGGCTTCAAGGTCGTAACGGCCGAGAGCGGAACGAGCTTGCCGGCGCTTGAACGCAGATACAGGCTTTGTAGAGCGCCAGGGTCCATTTGATATTGCGGCAGCACTTCAAGGATCACGTCGTACTCGTCGAGCGACGTTTGAATGGTGGATACGCGCCGATTCCCGTAGGCATCGTAGAGCGTGTTAGCAATGCTGTCCGGCGTTACGCCGAGCGCCAGCGCGCGGTTCCGGTCGATTTCGACGTTCAGGCGCGGGCTGTTCAGCCGCAGATCCGTATCGACTTGCATGATTTCGGGCAACGAATTCAGCTTTGCCTGAAACTTCGGCGTCCACTTATAGAGACTCGCCGTGTCTGCGTCCTGAAGCGCCAGCGAGTATTGGGCGCGTCCTTCGCCTTGGCCGATGTTGATGAGCGGCGGAACACGCAGGAAGACGAAGAGCCCCGGAATTTTAGCAAACTGCTGCTGCAATTGGCCGATGATGACGTCGGCTTTGGGCCGCTTCGGATCGTCCTTAAACTGGATGAACAGGAAACCCTGGTTCTGCCCGGTGAAGCCGCCGGTTCCGCTGGCAGAACCTTCGACCCAGGGATTGGCTTTGACGATTTCCGAGACCTGGCGCTGCAATTTCACCATTTCGGCGTATGAGGTATCTTCAGGCGCTTCCGTACCACCGAAGGCGTAACCGACATCGACGGTAGGCAGGAAGCCTTTGGGCATGATGACGAACAGAAAGACGGTTGCAGCGGTGAGGGCAATGGTACCGAGGAGCATGCTCAAGCGATGGCGCAGCGTCCAGAGCAGAGTCGAGTGATACCCGGAAGCGAGCCGTTCGAAAGCGCCCTCGAACCAGCGGTACAAGGCGCCATGAGACTTCCCGCGATCCTCGTTGAGAAAACGGCTGCACAGCATCGGCGTGAGGGTTAACGAGATGACGCCGGAGATCAGAATGGCAACGCCGATGGTGATCGCGAATTCATGCAGCAAACGGCCGATGATGCCGGGCATGAAAAGGACGGGGATGAATACCGCGACAAGCGATACGGTCATCGAGATGATGGTGAATCCCACTTGACGCGCGCCCTCGAGAGCCGCCTGCCACCGCGCCTTGCCCATCTCCATGTGGCGGACGATATTCTCGAGCATGACAATTGCATCGTCGACAACGAAGCCGACCGACAATGTCATCGCCAGCATCGAGAGAGTGTCAATGGTGAAGTTCAGGAGCTTCATCGCGGCGAAGGTGCCGAGTAGCGAGAGAGGCACGGCGAGGCCGGGAATGATCGTGGCGGAAATGTTCCGGAGGAAGACGAAGATGACCAGGATGACCAGACAGATCGTCAGAATGAGAGTGAACTTGACGTCGGCGATGGATTCGCGAATGTTCGTCGATGCGTCAAATACGCCGTCGAAGACAAGACTCGCCGGCAATTCCTGCTTCAACGTAGGGAGGATGGCCTGGATACGATCAACGGTAGCGACGGTGTTCGATCCGGGCTGCTTCTTAACGGCCAGGACAATGGCGGGATTCACGTTCCACCAGAATGTGGAGTGCGTGTCGGAATAACTATCGAAGACTTTGCCGAGATCTTGAAGGCGAACCGGGCTTCCGTTCTGATAGGAGACAATCATGGGCGCGAACTCGGACGCCGCGCTCAACTGGCTCGAGGACCAGACGGAGTACGATTTCGTGGCGCCATACAAAGATCCGGTCGGCAGATTCAAATTGCCCTTGGAAACAGCGTCGCGAATCTCTTCGAGTCCAATCTTGCGTGAAGCAAGCTGGTTGGGATCGATCTGCATCCGCACGGCGTACTTCGCGGACCCAAAGACATCGACGCTTGCGACGCCCGAGACCATCGAGATGCGCCGGGCGATGAGCTGCTCGGCGTATTCGTCGAGTTTGGACAGGCTCATCGCATTGGATCGAGCAACCATGTAGAGGATGGGCTGCTCAGCCGGGTTTACTTTTTGAAACGACGGAGGAGCGGGCATATCGGGAGGCAAACTGCCTCCGGCGCGCGAGATGGCGGCCTGGACGTCCTGCGCGGCGGCGTCGATGTTGCGGTCGAGATCGAACTGGAGGGTGATGTTGGTGGACCCGCTCGAACTCGATGAGGTCATGAGATCGACGCCGGCGATGGTCGAGAACTGTTTCTCGAGCGGCGTTGCGACAGAGGACGCCATCGTATCGGGATTTGCGCCGGGAAGCGAGGCCGAAACCTGGATGGTCGGATACTCGACTTGCGGCAGTTCGCTGACTGGCAAACTGAAGTAGCTGAGGAGGCCGAAGATGAGGATGCCGGCCATCAGCAGCGTGGTGGTGACGGCCCGGCGTATAAAGAAGTCGGTGAAACTCATGTGCGCGCCTCGCTTCAACTACCCGATGATCCCGATGCCGCCTCCGACGCTTCGGCCCCGGTTTGCGGCTTCAATATATGCACCTTGGCTCCCGGCATGAGGCGCATTTGGCCTTCCGTAATGACCATTTCGCCGGCCTGCAAACCGGAAGCGATCACCGAATTCTCTCCCCACGCGCGGAGGACATTAACAGGCCTGATCGCGACCGCGGAATCGGGACCGATCACCCACACAAACTTGCCGGTGGGTCCGGTCTGGACGGTCTGCGTGGGCACAACGATGCGATTGGGTTCGAGAGCGAGCTGAGCGCGAACGTTGACGAACTGGCCGGGCCAGAGCTGCCGGCGCGCATTGTCGAAGACAGCCTTCAATTTGATGGTGCCTGTGGTTGTATCGACTGTGTTGTCGATGAAGCGCAGCTTGCCTTGTTCGGGAACTCCGCCGGAGGTAGTGGCTTCGACCGTCAACGGGTGGCCAGCATCGTAGCGCCGGACTGCGGCAAGCTGCTGGTCGGGAATCGAGAAAGTGACATAGATGGGCTGTGTCTGGAGGATGTTGACGAGCGTCGCGTCATTGTCCTTGATCAGATTGCCGGCTTTCATCTGAATCGCGCCGGCGCGGCCGCTAATGGGAGCCTTGATAGTCGTGTACCCTAGCTGGAGCTTCGCATCCTCGATCCTCGCTTCATCGGCACGGACGGAGGCTTCCGCGGATACGACCGCTGCCTGGTCGGCGGCGCGCGAAGCACGCCATCCGTCGGCAGTGGCCACTATCGTTTCCGTCTGTTCGCGAGAGTTGATGCCTTCCTTCTGAAGCTCAAGAGCACGCGCGGCCTGGGCTTCCGTGCTTTTCAAATTGGCCTCATCTTTGAGTACATTGGCGCGCGACTGCGCCACAAGCGCTTTGTCGCGGGCGAGATTCGCTTCATTCTCGTTAATCGAGTCGAGAAACGGCCGCTGGTCGAGTTCGAACAGCACGTCGCCCGCGTGCACGTCCTGGCCTTCCTGAAAATTGACGCGCACGATCTGGCTGGCCACACGCGCCTTAATATCCACACTGGCCATAGCCTCCACGTTGCCGATCGCCGACACTTCAAGCGGAACGTTCGCGGAACTCGCTGCCACGGCGCGGACCGCAACCGGTCCCATGGCAAATACTGGCCCCTTAGGAGCGGATGAACAGCCCGACAGGATGGCGAGAGCGGCGATGGCCCCTAAGCCGATGGGGGCGGCCGCCGGACGGAGACGGAACAAATGAGTCAACACAAAGACCTTAATCACAATCTACGGATCGCTTCAGTTCACGGAATCAAAGGTGGGAGTGACCCGGCCGGTGTGCCGGGTATCGAACCAAAAGATCTACACAACCAAGAGACCTACACATATGTTTACACAAATTGCTGCTGGGGGAAGAGACGAAGAAAAGAAGCGAATGTTCCGAAGAAATTCAGGTTGGAGCAGCGAAAGGTACTGGGACTGGAAAGAATGGCGGGGACGACGGGGCTCGAACCCGCGACCTCCGACGTGACAGGCCGGCGTTCTAACCAACTGAACTACGTCCCCTTTTGAACGGCTACCGTCGGACAAGGAAAGTGTAGCACAGGCTAAAAGCCGGCCTACCCAGGCTGGCTTTTAGCCACCACTGGCGACCCCACAAGAGCGCGAGGTTAGAACGAAAAGCCGACTAGAAATTCGGCCTGATCCTGCTTGGATGAGATGTATGGATTACCAACGACTGGACTGCTATCGCTGCTCCAATGCGTGTAGCGAAATTCAGGAGAGATGCGTAAGATAAGCGCGTGGACGTCCACGCCAGCTCCGAAGGTGACGCCATTATTTGAAAGATAGTTGATGCTCGATGTTGTCCGGAAGCTGGGACCGGCCTCGAGATATGGCTTCACAATGGGAAAGGAGAAGTGATATTTAGCCAGAATGGGGAATTCCCAGTTAGCATGATTGGAACCGGATATGACGCCCGAGTTGTTAATGGTTAGATTGAGAGGTCTATACAACGCGTCGGCCTCGACTGATAAGTGAAATGGCAGCTTTAATTCCGCCATCGGCCCGACTATGTAGTTCTTCGAGCTCGTATAGCCAGTAACATCGTTTCCTAGAGTTGTGGTATTAAAGCTGTCCGTTAATGGAACGCCCGCCTTTACTCCGATCGAGATCGGAAACTGCGCAAAGCAAGCGGCGGAAGAAAATAATATCGACAGAGATAATTTTGAAAAAAGACGCATACGATTCAGTGATGCGACTCACATTCTCAAGGTTTCCGCTTTGCGCTGGGCTGCGGAAAACATGAGTTGAATGGAAAGGATTCTCATGCCTCACACGATAACGACCGGCCACGCAGCGCAGGAGATATTGAATCGTCTTCAGATCGCGCAAATCAATAGCGGGGCCTGCGGAGAGAATTGGATCGAGTCCTCGGGCGAAGAGCTCATATCGACGAATCCAAGCGATGAGTCCGAGCTGGGCCGCGTACGCGTGGCTACCGCGACGCAATACGAAGAGGTTCTCGAACACTCGCTTGATGTCTTCGAGCGCTGGCGTATGTTCCCCGCGCCGAAACGAGGTCAAATCGTTCGCGCGATCGGAGAAGAGCTGCGAAAACATAAAGAGGATCTCGGCGCGCTGGTCACGTTCGAAACGGGAAAGATCTGGGCGGAAGGCAAAGGCGAAGTGCAGGAGATGATCGACATTGCCGATTTCGCGGTGGGTCTTTCGCGCCAACTCTATGGCTTGACCACGCATAGCGAGCGATCTCTACACCGGATGTATGAACAGTGGCATCCGCTAGGAATTGTGGGCGTCATCTCGGCGTTCAATTTTCCGGTGGCGGTGTGGTCGTGGAATGCGCTCGTTGCGGCGGTATGCGGAGACTGCGTAGTTTGGAAGCCTTCTCCGAAGACGCCGCTAACAGCTATCGCGGTTCAGAACATATGCCAGCGCGTGCTGAAACAGGAAGGCTGGGAGGGTGTGTTCTCGCTAGTCATCGGCAGCGATGAAGAAATCGGAGAGCGCCTGATCGGCGACCGTCGCGTCCCGCTGATCAGCGCCACAGGATCGACGAGAATGGGACGCCGAGTGGCCGAGGTGGTGGGGAAGCGGCTCGGCCGCACGCTGCTCGAATTGGGCGGGAACAATGCTGTCATCGTGATGAACGATGCAAACCTCGACCTGGCGCTGCGCGGGGTCTTATTCGGAGCCGTTGGAACGGCCGGCCAACGCTGCACGACAATTCGCCGCCTGTTCCTGCAACGAGGTATTGCGAATCAATTCAAAGAGAAGCTTCTTGGCGCTTACGAGCAGATTCGCATTGGCGACCCAATGGACGAGGCAACGCTCGCCGGACCGCTCATTGATTTTTCCGCGATGGAAGGCATGCGGCGGGCACTCGAAGCAGTGCAAACGCAAGGCGGACGCGTGATATTTGGCGGAAGCCGCATGGAACGAAAAGCTGGATTCTATGTCACGCCGACGTTAGTCGAAGCGCGCCACGATATGCCGGTCGTTCATCAGGAAACTTTCGCGCCCATCCTGTATTTGATTGAATTCGATACGCTCGACCAGGCGATCTTGTGGCACAATGAGGTTCCGCAAGGTTTATCGTCAGCCATTTTCACCGACAATCTAACCACCGCCGAGACCTTTCTGAGCGCGCGTGGGAGCGACTGCGGCATTGCCAACGTGAACATCGGCACGAGCGGAGCGGAGATTGGCGGCGCGTTCGGAGGCGAGAAGGAGACAGGTGGCGGCCGCGAATCCGGAAGCGATTCCTGGAAAGCCTACATGCGAAGACAGACGGTTACCGTCAATTGGTCGAGCGACCTGCCTCTGGCGCAGGGAATTCAGTTCGACGTGTAAAGGCGCTCGCGCATCCCGTAGGCGTGCACCTTAGAATTGTTGTGGAAGCTAGTCTTCGCCGGTGCGGGGCACGGTCTTCAAAACCGCTGTGCGGCGCCTTTGGCGTCACGGGTGGGTTCGACTCCCTCTAGCTTCCGCCATTGTAAGTTGGTCGATGTAAAGGGCATATTCCGATTGACTCGAGTCATGTAGTACTGCGTGTAGTACACTTGAACCGGGATGAGGTCTCTTAAGCTCTTCCGAAGGCACCAAAAATCGTGCGTTCATACGGGCAGATCATATGAGCCACGAACACTTGCAGAGCGCCGCCGCGATTGTGATTGTTCGATCTGTGCAGAGGGAACGTTACCGAATGGAACGTTTATCTCGAATAAAGCGACGGGCACCAACGATTGGACCGCCGCTCGCGGGGTCGTCGATAACTGGATTAAGTGGGGGTCGACTACTCCACCTGTGGAAGTTCCGCAACAAAACCCGACGATTGCCTACGTTGTCGAGAGTTTCCTCGCGAGCATTGGGCCAATGGGCACAAACGTAGAGCAATCTACGCGGCGAAAGTTTGAAGTTTTCATTAACGGGCGACTGCTTCCGTTCGCCAGCCATCAAGGCTATTCCTTCATCCGCCAATTGGATCACTTGGACACAATTAGCAAGTTTGTCGAGTCGTGGCGTAATTTAAACCCACATCGAAATAGGAAGGGGTTACCGGACAAAAAGCTGCCTCTTGCTCCCGCTTCTCGCCGGGCAGAGCTCGAGCGCCTCCGCTACTTTCTGCGATACTGTGTCGACCGCGATTGGATCTCTCGAAATCACGCAGCCAAAATCAAGGCGTCGAGTGCGATCGCCAAAAAGTTTGGTCTGGAGCCTGACGAGGAGCGCCGAGTCTGGCGAGCTATCGATTTTGTCAAGGATGGCAATGGTAGAACTGGCCAATACAACGCGAGGGAGCTTGGCATTTTTTGCAAGGTCATGCGCTACGCCGGTCTCAGGATCAGTGACACCACCCTGCTCAATGACCAACAAGTCGTCACGAGGAAATCCGGAAAGGGCTGGGCAATTCAATTGATCCAGATCAAGACTGACGATCTTGTGACCGTCCCAGTTCCTGCTGAGCTTGTAGATGATCTGCGGTGCTTAGAGTTCAAGGGTTCGGGCGGCGGAAAGAAATTCTGGTTTTGGTCCGGGATCGGCCAACCCGACACCGCCATAACGAATTGGCGCGAGCGTGTGTCCAGACTACTTGTATTGGCTCAGGGGGAAAAGAACTTCACGCACCCAGCGACTCCCCACAGCTTCCGGCACACTTTCGCCATTTCGCATCTGAACGCCGGAGTCGATATAAAGGTGGTCAGCCGTTGGCTGGGCCATCGCAGCATCGTCACAACTGAAAAACACTACTCTCACGCCATCCGAGGAACACATGTTGCGGCTGAAGAAGCGTATGACGCATCCCTCCTGAGGCAAGAACGATCTGCTAACTCGACTAACCTATGAGCAATCGAGTAAGTACTCGATCTAATACGCTTTCTGGAACGCGGTAGACGGAACCGATGCGCACTACGCCGGGTTCTCTGCGAAACATTCGACGCACTTGCTCATGAGAGAGTTGGAGTTTGTCTGCAATTTGTTGGAAAGTGAATACCCGCCCGTCCTTCGCATCGCTGACGGAAGCCTCTTGGCTGACGCAATGGATTAGACTGCGGGTAGCCAAACTTCCTTCCAGGCGCGCGCGGACGGCCTGCCTCACGAGAACACACCCTGCCGCGACCGGATTATTGCAGGTGTTACTTGGCGCTCATTTCGGCAGGTCGAGGATTGGACGAGTTTGCCGCTTGCTTGAAACGCGAACTCACCCTTCTTCCTCGGCCCCCGCTTCATCAGCGGCCGTCCCTCATTAAGTCCGCCAGTGGCGTAGAACTTCGCACTACGAGCGGGGAGTAATTAAGCGTTTCAGTCTCGGCCCAGTATTCATTCAGTTCCCTCAGAAGATAGTATTCGTTCGACTTGCGGTGACCATAGGGTTGCGCGCGCGAAGGAATATAGAACTTTATTGCCGCATGCGCATTTTCCTGCAGGATGTGCTTGCAGAAGTGGTCACTACAGTATCGGCGATCCACCTCGCTCGCCACAATATCTTTCGCCCTGATTCTCCGTGCGCATGCCGTCAAAGAATAGCCGCGGGCCGGCCCTGTCTTCCCGTAGTAGTGCCGCTTGTACCGCCGGCAGTGAGCAGGACGTTCGGCTTTCTTGGGTCGTCGTTTTTTCCGAGGCGGGTCGGTCTCACTTCTGGAGCTCCCTCGGCCGATGTTGCGTCGCCTTGAACTCGCCATTCTCCGCAATGCCTCTGTATTACAAGAGCCTTTGCCGAGCAGAATCTTGCACAGGCGCCCAGTCGCGAGTCATTCAGACACTTCGGAAGAAAACTCGCAGACCGCGTCCCCGCATCTACGGCTGTTGCGACGGCGTTGGATGAGTTGATTCACTGGGAACTCTTAATCGGCATTCTAAAACGATCTCGGGCCAAAAAGAAGACTGGGGCAGTCAAATTATGCTACTCACGAGCAGTTTAGATTCCCTGAATTTGCCGAAGCCGCCGCTTCGAAAGAACAACTGGAAAGCTTTCGGGAGCACTCACTAGCGAAATGACCTTGCTGATTCTCTCCAGCTATCGCTCCTGGAATGCACAGCTAGAAAGGGCTGTCGGGACAGTTAGGCTGTGTGATCGTAATCAGCGGCATTGCAGTTTGGATCGGCACTGTTGCTGTCTACGCTCTGGCCCAGAATTTCAAAGTCACCGAATCTGCAATGGATAATCGCGCCACGATTGCTGGGGTCGCCGAATCCAGAGCCGATACTCTCCGGCGTTTAGACTTGAGAGGTTCATTTGTGTCAAGAGATGGACCTCATAATTCTGAATCACCGCCTCGCCACTCGATTGCCGGACGACATGGAGTTGTTCGTCCATAAGGCGAATCTCGTATTGTCCAGGGTCCATGCCGACCGGCAGGGCAAACGAGAGTTTCAGATTCCTTCGGGGGACTACAGGTGTGCCGCCGGGAGTGTTTCCTATATCGCCGCGTTTCGGTTCGAATGGCCGCAGATCGACTGCCATCTCGGTGGGCGCACGAGAACCAGGGAGATGCCCTTGGCGGCTCCAGAACAGCCCTACGGCAACAGCGAAAATTACAACAATGCCTGTCGTGATAGCCGCCACGCGGCGACGCTTACGAACTGCGCGCAGGCGGTTTAAATCTTCCAAGCAGAACTCGCACAATCCGACGTGCTGAACCGCAGGGTGGTCAAACGGCAGTGATCTCCGGGCGACAGCCTCAAGCAAATCGGGTGTTGGGCATTGGGCGCGATTAGGGGTGCTTTGGGTGGAGTATGCCTCTTGCTTTTTCTTGCCGCCGCTTCCCTCGCCGTTCGCTGCCATGTACCTGTTGATTGTCTCTTACGGCGGCGGGCGAACCTCCTAATGTCTGGATAACGCGCGCCAGACCACGACAGTAGCTCGTGTAGAGCGCGTTAGTTGTAATCCCCATCCGGTCTGCAATCTGCTTTCCAGAGTATCCGGCGCGGCGCGCAGCAAACACCGAGAGCGTCTGTGCGTCCATAACTCTTAGGATCTCCTTGATCTGAATGAACCGCTCCAAATTTCTCACATCGGCTTCCGACACGAGCTGCTCTGGGACGCGTTCATCGTCTCGCGCGAAGTCCACGGACACCAGCCGCCTTTCCCGATACAGATATCGGTTCACCAAATGCATGAAGGCGATCTTCAAATAGCTGTGGGGATGTTCAATTGCTGCTTGTTGAACCGCTTCGCAGACCTTGTCCACGGCTTGTTCTGCCAACGTGTTTGCAAGGGACGGGCAACCGAGTTCTGATTGACGATAGTGCAGAAAGAAATGCTGCATTTTCCGTGCGGCTTCAACCACTCTTGGATCCCGCTTGGCGCCTGAGGAGTCTACTTCGCCAATCCAAATCTCGTACGTCGGACGAACATCAGAAAAAATACTGGCCCCACCTTTATCGGCCGCCATATGCCACCTTCTTTGATTTATACCTAGTCTTTTCAAAAAAAAGCAAGAGTCATTGCGAAACAAAAGCTCCTTTAAGGCTATTAACGCGATTCTGCAAGATTTGTCTGCTGAAAGTGCTCTTTGCTGGTGAGGGTCTTCAGATCCTTTGAAAAACGTAAAGAAAGGAGCTCACCGACAAAGCTTTTTGAAAACTGCCGTTCGCGGCGCACGCATTTCGTTGCTTTTCGAATTCTTGACGATAAGGAGTTGATTTGAATTGAAACAACTGAAAACGATGGCCACGCAACTGGGGGTTGCGGGCTTGGCCTTGATTTTGAATGCGCCGGCGTTGCTGGCGCAGGACGTAATCGGCAATACGGGAAGGACCGTTCACACCTCACTTAACACGTGGGCGAATGACTGGTCTCCCGTCGGTTGGGGAGTGGGCATCGGAAGCATGTTCTTCGGCGCCCGCGGGCGGATGATCGGCGCGTCAGCGGCGGCCGTTACGCTCGGACTCACCCACATCGACCAGATCCATACCTGGTTAAAGGGTTTCTAGACAGTAAAGGAGACCCAAACCAAGATGGCGAAGAGTGGCGTTTATCTCACTCAGCAATGGCAGCAAGAGCTGGAGCGGCAGATTCTTTCGACCAGCACGTTCAGCGTACTGAACCGGCGGAATCTGCTGTTCGGAGTCGAGGCGGATATGTTCTATGCGGTCCTGTTTACCGGCATTCCGTGCTGGAACAAGACCAAATCGTTCGGATTCACCTTGCTCTACCTTGCGGTGGTTCTCGGCGTCATTTGCTTGCTCACACGGGAAGATCCTGACCGGCCACGTTACTTGTGGCATTACTTGCGTGCTTCGCAGCACTTTGACGCCGGGAAGCGCAAGCGCTTCACGTTCGCGATTCTCACTGACCGGTAGACGCCACTCGCTTTTTCATATGTCTTCCTTTTCTGACTATATCCGGGCATTACAGGGAGCCACGAGCCTGAATCATCTGATCCCGATCGTGGCCCAAGTTGACGACTACGTTTGGATCACGCGTCGGGGCGACCTGGTGGTGAATCTCAAGCTCCGCGGGATCTATTCGTCGCTCATGACGGACGACGAATTAAAGCAGGCGACGGAAGCATACGAGCACGCCCGAGCCCGCTTTGATGAAGATTTCATCCTCTACGAATATCTCCATAAGCATGAGCTCGATGGGATTCCATTCCGCGGAGGGTACGGCAACGAGGCGATTGACCAGGCGGTGCGCGGCCGGGCGGAGTTCTTGAAAGAAAAAGGCGATGCCCTCTACAGCATCGATCTCTATCTCTCCATTCTGTTATTGGCAAGCCAGGAGCTATTTGGCAATCCGGCTCAGAGAGCTTGGCAGTCGCTGCGCAACGAGTTCTGGATGAGGGACCGCCTGGAAGTCGCCCAATCACAGCTGGACCGAAGCCTCGAACGGCTCTGGATGCGAGTCCGGAGGTTTCTGAAACAAACCAGCAGTCTGCTGGACGCACAGGTGCTTCCGGCGAAGGACGAAAGCTTTCACTTCTTGCGGGAGCTCTCAAATCTTGAGCCGGGAAAGGCTCGCGCTGTGCGGCTCCAAAGCGAAATTCAGGTAGACGCACAGCTTGCGGGCTCGAGCCTCGACTTCGACAAGGACAATCTGTTGTTACGTCAGGGCTGCCAGCAGATCGCAGTTTTAACCCTGGTCGAGACTCCCAAGCGGCGGGGACTCGATCTCTACCGCAAGATCCGGGAACTGCCCATCAACATGATTCTGTGTTCCGAATGGCGTCGGCATGCCAAAGGAAAGAGCCGCCGAATGATCAAGCGGAAAATCTTCTTCCATTACGCCAATCTCTTCAACTGGTATTCCCTCATCCAGCAGAAGCTAAACGGGCCGAACGCCGACCCGAACGTCCAGCGGATGGATCTGCTGTCGGACCAGGAAGCCGAAGGCAACATCCAGCAGCTGAAGACCGCCGGCAAGTATCTGTTGGACGAAGGAGACTACTTCGGCGATTATCGCTTCGCGGCGGTACTCTATGCGAACGACCCCGAGAGACTGCGAAAAGCCAAGACCGACCTGATCGGGTTGGTGGATGAGAAAGAAGCGGCGCTGGTCGAAGAGACGCTCGGCGCGTATCTTCATCTGCTCGCGATCCTTCCCGGCAACTATGAGTTCAGCAAGCGGCGCAAGCTCTTGCTGCCAGTATCGGCTTCGGCCGAGTGCAGCCCCATTTTCGCCGTACCCGGCGGCAATGTGCGCAACAAGCACCTAAGGGACGAGTATCTGCTACCCCTCGAGACCAATCACCACACGGTCTATTACCTAAACCTCCACGAGCGCGATGTATTAACAGCGCTGGTCATCGGCTCCCAAGGCAGCGGGAAAACCTTCTTTCTCCAACTCGCAGCCACGCTCTATACCAAGTACGGCGGGTTTGTTTTCCTCATGGATGTCCTCGGCAATTTCCGCGATGTTGCACGGCTTCTCGGCGGACTGCATACCAGCCTGGTGAACGATCGCCGGCAGATCCGGCTGAATCCCTTCCGGCTCGATCCTTCGCCAAGGAACGTGGCTCTACTCGAAACGCTAGCCGCGTTCTGGATCGAGGCAAACGGAACGTATTTGATGAACGCCTCGCAAAAAGACGAAGTGCGCCAGGCAATCCTGTGGACCCTGCATCATTCCAACCCGAAAATGCGCCGGCTATCGCTGTTTGCGAGCTTTTTGACCGGCGAACTGTCTCATCGGATCGCACCCTGGCTCGACAGCATCTTCGACAACGAGACCGATGACCTACAGGAAACCTGCGTCATGAGTTTCGATTTTGGAGCACTGCGGAATGACCAAAGAGTGATGGCGCCTGTCGTGTTCTACGTTACGCAGTTTCTCGACCAGATCTGCCGGAAACCGGAACATCTGCATTTACCGAAGCTGCTGATCGCGGACGAAGTCTTTCTGCTCGCCGCTAACGAGGCGATTGCGCAGTACGTCATCGAGTTCGCCAAGGTAGCGCGGAACGTCAACGGCGGCATTGTTCTCGCTTCGCAATCCGCCCTCGATTTCGACAAGCTCGGGCGCGCCTATAGCGAGAAAGGGAACCGCGAGCTCGTTTTCGAGACGTTCAAAACGCATTTGATCTTCCCCACCGAGCGTATGAACGCAGCCGCGTACCAGGAACGGCTCGGATTAAACGAAAAAGAGGCCGAGGCCGCCGCGCACATGCAATCCAAACAGCAGTTTCTGCTGCGCAAGGGCGACGAGCCGGCAGTACTTTTGAACCTCAACGTCGATGAGCGGACGCGCCTGATGCTCTCGACGGAGCCTCATGAGCAGCAGCTCCGCACGACGCTCATCGAGCAATACGGGCTCCGCCGGGCGTTGGACCTGCTTCTGGAGCAAAACCAAGACTGCCAGAAAGCGTTCGCGAAATCCGCTTGATGAAGAAGGAGAAACAACTTTGAAACAGATTGCATTGATTTTGCTCTTGACGGCCGGAACTGCCGTTGCGGACGAGACTGCGACTACCAAAGTGATCCGTATGCGCCGGGGCGACATTCCCACGATTCATTGCTCCCAGGGGCAAGTCTGCGAGATCGACTTCGATGACGCCGAACAGATCATGAAAGCGCCGATCGGCGATTCGAAAGACTGGGCGGCAGCCTTCCTGACGGATGTCGCGAAGAACCATCTGCTGATTAAGACTTTGACGGAAGGCAAGGACAACCCGTGCCCCGAGACCTCGATGCACGTCATCATGCAGTCGGGCAATGTCTACAGCTTCCAATTAGTCGACGTGTCGCGGACCAAGGTTCAGCCTGATCTGCGCGTGACCGTCGAGCTCGCCGATGACGGTATGAAGGAAGCAACCGCTCATCCCAAATACGTCCCGGCGGACACGTTGAAACAGGAAGAAGACAAAGCCGCGCGGCTGAAAGCCCAATTAGATGCGGAGCGCCAAAAGAGCAGGGCCGCGCTCGCCGAGCAGATCGAACAGTTTCGGCATGATTTTCCGAAGAAACTGAACCCCGGATACGACTTCAACCGGAACAATCCGTTTGGGCTGGAGGACATTGCACGGCTCGAGGGCTACACCCTGTTCTGGTTCCATCATCCGAGCGAGATTCCTTCGCTGTATGAGATTCGCGACGGCAAGCCTTCACTTGTCGAGGCCAAATACGACGGCGGATTGCTAATCGTGCCAGCTCCGCTCAGGGACGGCTATCTCGCTGTCGGCAAGAAGCAGAAGACCACCTTTCATTGGAAGGGGGACTAAATGGAGGACGACCGTTATTCGACACTTCCCGGCCCTGATGAGCCGGAAGACGAGCATGAGGAAGAACGCACCGCCGAGCACCAAGGCCGCGCTGACGACGATGAGCCGCGCTCGCCAAGGAAGAACACGGCGCCCGATTACCGCAAGTTCGTCGGCAACCCCTGGTACAAGCGGCGGTGGGTACAGAGTTATCTCGTTCCAGCGGGCGTGATTGCGTTTGCCGCGATCGTCCTCATCAGCCGCACCACGTCCGCGGTGAAGACGGCTTTCGAGCAGACCCCCGGACGGGAGGCGAGCGTCGGAGAGCTTCGGCAGGGCGTTCGCAGCAATATCCGCGCTCAAAGACCACCGTTCCGCCCTCCTGCAGTTGCCGAGACACAGCCGGAGACCGAGCAGAGCGCCAATGCCCCTTCGAATGGCGGCAACGACTACTGGCAGCAGATTGCCGAAGAGAAGCGGCGGCATCGCATCGAAGCCTTCGCTTCGCCGATCTTCGCCGAGGCCTCGCCTACCGGAAAACCGGCGCAGGTAGCTCAGCCAACGACCGCTATTCCCGACCTCTCGGGCGTCGATCTATCCGGCCTGTCGTCCCAGCAGACGGCGCTGTTAAAGCGGTACCTCGAAGCGCAATCTGCACTCGAATCAAGCCAGATGCCGGCGCCGGCTCCGCCGCTGCTGGCTAGCAATAACAACGCTGTCTCAGCGCCGATTGCGCCCCAAGCGGCTTCGCCGAATTCGTCCGAAGCTCAAAGGCAAAGCAACGTCGCTTTGAATCAAGCCGAGGGGCCGTTTCATCGAATTCTGCCGGGCACCGTGGTTGAGGCGGCGCTCGATACCGCGCTCGAATCGACCTTAACGGGTGTCGTGCTCGCCCATCTCTGCCGCGACGTGCACACGAACAACCTGCTCGGACCAGTGCTGCTTCCCGCTGGCACGCAGCTTGTAGGCGAGGCCGCTCCGGTCACCAGTCTGAATCAACCGCGTCTGAAAGTGACCTTTGATCTGGCGATCGAGCCTAATGGTTACTCGATCAACCTCGACCAGTTCAAGGCCATGAACCAGCAAGGCGAAACCGGCCTGGCGGATTCCGTCAGCAATCACTGGATGAGAACCATCGGCATCTCGGCCGTAGTCGGGGTTATCGAAGGTTTATCGCAATTCGGCTACGCGGGCGTCAATATTTTGAGCCCGCGCACCGAGATTTACACCGGAATCGGTTCTGAAGCAGGCCGCGAAGGCATCCGCATTCTGGACCGATTCCTGAACGTTCCGCCCACCGTGAAAGTCAATCCGGGCTCGCGCATCCGCATTGTCTTTCCAGTCGGCTTGGATGGAGTGCCCGAATACCAGAACACGCACATGCCCGTAAACCTATGATCGATTTTCTTTTCCTTCTATTTCTGCGGCCGAAGATCCTCAAGTTCCTCGGACTTCTTTTTCTCGGTTTCGTTTTCGCCTCTTGTGTCCTTGCCTTCCTCGCTTGGATCACCAGGAGTTTAGGCATATGAAGAAACGCCTTTGGTCCATCCCGGCAAAGATCCTGTTGACCGCTGTCGTCTTCTCGGCAGTCTCCAAAGGCGCACTGTTCGGCTTCGAGTACGTCATTGACGTGCTCGCCGAGCAGCGCCTGCTGACAGAGGTGGCACAAACCGCGCAGGTCATCAAGAACACGCTCGACGAACTGCAGCTTGCCCAGACCATGGCCAGCGAAGTAACGCATGCGAGCTACTGGAAGTCCGTCATCATGCAAATCATTCTGAACCCGCCCACGAACCTCTATGGCGAGACCAGCGGCTGGGGACAGATTTTCACCGGCAGCGCCAACGTCAATCCCACCTGGACCAATTCCACCATTCCCGTGGAGCAGGACCGCTACTACACGAGCGGCCCCGGATCAACATTTGCCTCAACCACGGCAACGGCAGAAATCGCCGATTCGACTGCCGAGGATTCACTCGCTGCCGTGCAGCAGTTCTACCAGAACAAACCCGCCAACAATGCCGCGACGCAAGCCTTACAGGCGGATTTCGCCAATCCTGCGAACGACACCTATCTCGGCCAGGCGCGCATCGCGACCGGCATTGGGTTTCAAGAACTTTCCACTCAGCAAGACCTGCTTACGCAAATCACCAACCTGACGCGGATCGAAACCGTGTTGTTGAAACAGGTCCGCGACCAGAACACGGATGGGAACAACTTCATTACCGACCTGCACCAATACCAGGCAACACAGGGCGTCTCGCTCGGCAGTGGCCTAGCCGCTGAATTTCAAGCGTACTCGCTGCCCTAAAGAAAGGAACGATTCTAATGGCTGTGAAATGGAAGATCCTTTCCGCTCTGATCGCTCTTCTTCTGTCGGTTCTGTACGCCGTTTTGCGCCACGAACAGTCGAGCATGTTTTCGGCGCGCTACAAAGCCGAGCAGCAGCGCGCTCTCAAGCTGATGGACCCATCGCGCGCCTGGAAAAAATGAGGAGCTGCTTGTGAAGCGCACATTCCGTTATTGTCTGCCGCTGCTCCTGCTCCTTATCCCGGCGTTCGCCCAAGCACAGTCCACCAACATTGGCGCGCAGCTCGCCGGCACCGTGGTCGACTTCTTTGGCCAGTTTGGCACCGCGATCGACAACATGGTGGTGGATGACGGTTCGCTGTTTCTCGCCACCGCGAATTCCTGGCTCAACGACTTCGGACCGGTTGCACTTTTTTTTCTGATCTTTCATTTCCTGCGCGGCGGCGTGCACCGCCGTGTGTGGCTTTTGGAGTACGCTTTCGGCTTTCTGACTGCTAAATTCCTGCTCACCTACTACGCAACACCTACCGCGTTTCTTGGAGGCACCAGCGTCTCCCATTTCTTTCTCGATGCGTTTAAAGGCCTAGCCAACCAAGTCGATATCAGCCGGCTCGAAACAATCTTCCAAGCGATGGCGAGCATCCTGGGCGGCCTCGAACCTCCGAGCATTTTCAATCCGCTGAAGCTCGTGACCTATGTCCAGGTTTTGGTCCAATCCACGATTCTTCAGGTCATCATCTGGGTGGTCACCCTCGCCGGTCTCCTCGGGACCGGCATTGGCGCGACTATCGGGTCACTGTTCATCCCCTGGTTTGTCTTTCCTTCGACACGCTTTCTGACTATCCGCTGGCTCAATTTCATGCTACTCACCGCCGCCTACCGGCTCGTCGGCGCGCTCTACGTGCGCATCTTCTCAGACGTGATTCTGTTCTGGTACAGCAACGTGATCGGCACAGACTTGCATCTGGCGCGTTTTCTCGCCCTGATGGTCCCAACGTTTGTGATCGCGGTGGTGATGTTCATCCTCGTGCTGTTCATTTTTCATTGGACTCACGATCTGTTCTCCGGCACCTTAAGCGCCGCCTTGGGCAGCTCATCGGCAATACGCGCGGCCGCATTTTTCTTGAGGAGTAATCATTCGCGTGGAACCTGTAACCGAAACCAATCTCGAACCCTTGGCTGCCTCGCGATCCGACTTCAGCCGGATGCGCGAAGCGAGTCTGATTCTCAATACACGCGCCTTGGTCCAGAACAATTACATGATCGTCTTTTGCGGCGTCTTGATTGGTGCCTTAATTTATCAACAGTTTCATTACACGCACCTCATCGAGCGCGCTACCTCGAGCCTCCTGGTGGTTCGAACGTATGAGACGGGCGAGGCGCGCGCCGAGCGCATCAACTCCTTCGAGTACACGCCGACGGAAGCGGAAATCGCACGTTTTTGAAAGCAGCTGTCGAAAAACACTTCTCGCGCATCCGAGCCACGGTGGAGAAAGACTATAGCGAAAGCCTCGCCTTCTTCAGCAGCCCGCTGCAGAACGCCGCCCAAGATGACCTGATCCAGACTCAGTGGATCTCAAGATTGCTCAGCGGCGATCTTCCGCAATCGCGCGCCGAAGTGACCCTGATTTCGATTGACCCCGCGCGCTCGCAACCGTTCCGCGCGAAGGTCTTTTTCGACAACATCATTTTGAACGACGACATGACGGAGTCCAGGCGCATCCGCATGTCCACTTCCGTTACCTTCACAATGCACCCGACAGGCAATAATCCCAACCTGTCGATCAACCCCTTAAATCTCAAAATCATCGACAAACACGATGACCGCGAGGAAGACGCAAACTAAGGAGCACATCCATGGCTAGTTTCTGGGAACGTGTCCAGAACGCCCTCGATGACAACCAGAGGCGGGAGCGCGAAGAGCGTGAGCGCCAACAGGCCCGCGAGCAAGGCTATCAACGGGCGCTCTATGAAATGCGAGATCGGCTGTTAGTAACGGCCTTTTCCATCAAGGAACAGTGGCAGAACCAATTAGCGCGTGACGGGGACCGGATTCGCAGCGGCACGGATTCGAGATACGCTGCGCAGCTCCAGGGATTAAACGAAGCGTTCACGGTTCTGGGCCAGATGGAGCCGCGGATTACGACCCAACTCCACGTTGACGAGCTGCGCGCCTCGGCGGTGGCCCGTGCAAACGAATATCGCCATTCGGAAGCGAAAAACGGCTACAACGCCACAACTAGCACTGGGTATGCGCCGCAACGCCTTGAAACAGATCATTCCGAATACCAACGCGGGTACGAGGAAATGCGCACGCGCGTGGATCGAAAACTTGCTGCAGAGCTGGACCTAATCGCTGCAACAGGCGATTCGCAGCGAGCGCTCGCTCAGGAGCGCCGGATCGTGCACAACGTCGCCGCCGAAGCGAGCCGCGACTTTCGTGACAACTGGGGCGACCGCGGAAGAGGGCCCGAACGTTTAGACCACCCCGACTTTGACCGGGGCCAGAGAAAGGCGCTAATGGAGTGGTCCCACGAGCGCAACCATCGGCTCACGCAACGGATCGAGGCTCTTCATCAACTCGTTTCCGAGCGGAATGACGATGTACCGCGTCAGGCGCAGCGCATCCGCATGTAACACAAACCCAAAAAGAGGAGACATAAATGACAGCTATTATTAAACAACGCACCAAGATCAAAGAAGTTCGCAAACCGTTCAAAATTCCAGTCGACGTTCTCGCCGAACTCGAGCTCTATGCCGAGTTTTTGAACGAGCGCAAGGATTTCATTGTGACCGAAGGCTTGCGGGCCTGCTTTAAGAGCGACGCGAGCTTTAAAGAATTCCTGGACAAGCCTGAGCAAGAAACGCGACTCACGCAATTGAAGGCGGGCTTGACAGGTTCCAAAGGACGCGGCAGGGCCGTCGTCATGCAACCTGTTGCGTAACTCCCATGGTCACGATTTCGACCATCCTCAATGCCCTGAATCTGTACCTGGCTCTGCACTGTAATAACACTCCCATGAGATGCAAGGAATTGTTCACCGCCCTGAATCCGACAGATCGCCGTCCGTTGCGATTCTATTTCGTCACTCTGTGGGCTTATTCGAGTACAGCGGCAACGCTCGTGTGCATTCTTCTGCCCGTGATTGCGCGATTCGTAACAAGCGTGATTGCCGTAAGAGTGCTCGACGGCGTTTCGCTTGCGCTCGCTATCGCGATCGAACTGATTTGGCTCTTTTATGCGCTTACGGTATTTTCCTGGCGCGTCTCCGGTTATCTCTATGCGAACACCGCAAAAGCACTCCGCTGGATGAGAAAGCGCGCACATTCGACGGCTGTCGCACATCTGCCCAAGATTTTCCATCAGGAGAAGGCATGACACCACAACAGCACGAAGATGAATGCATTTCTGGTTCAGAAATTTGTTCAGAAGTATTCGTGGCCTTCATCTCTCCGCTGCTCAAGCATTGTGGTAGCTGGGGGAGCCGTCGCTCCGCGCCGGGCAAAAGGTATCGACACGCCTCCCCCAGCGGGGCTAACACTTGTTAACTCATTGGCCCTGCTGCGTTTGTGGCCCTGCCGTTTACAAGTGATAACGCTTCGTTGACACTTGTTAACTTCCTGAATCCATTGGGGAATTATGCCAAGACAAAACAGCGGTCCTCAACCTCACATACTTGGGATTCGCCTCGACTCAGCGACCTTTCGCGCCATTGAAAAACGTGCTGCGGACGCGAAGCTCAAGTCGGTTGACTGGTGTCGGCGTGTACTGACCCAGGCTCTCAACTACGATCCGGACTTGCTCATCCTGCTCCGCGAAGTAGTGGCGACCCGGCGCGAAACGCGGGCGCTGGTGAAAGAACTGATCCAGCGTGGCGAACTCTCGACCGAGCGCTTCAATTTTCTCGTAACGGAGACGGAGGAAAAGAAGGAAGGGTTAGCGCAGAAAGTCTTGGAACAGGCCAGGAGGTCGGCGAACCGGCTACCACCCACAGGAGAAGAGAAGAGATGAGCCGCGATTATAAACCTCCTGTTTGGCCCCGCCGCTATCCGCGGCACACGTTACTGGCGTTCGGAGTAGTGCTCTTTTGCACAGCGGTCACAGCGCGGCACCAGCGCCAGGAGCTCTCGAGCGGCATCGAGAAGTGGTATCTCTGGCGCTACGCGCTCGCCTCCTATCGCGCCATGGTGAACGACAGGCCAAGAGCGGTCGAATTTCTCGCCCCGCGTGGCGGCGCACGCTTCCGAATACGCACCGTCACGATACCTCCCAGCCAATATCGAGATGCATTGAAGGATTCAGTCTATAGCGGCAAGCCCGCCTGGAGAATCCTCTGGCAAACCGTGCTGATCTTCTCTGGACTGTCCGCCTCACTTGTGCCTCTCGGCGTCTGGCTCGACCGGCGACATCGGCTTTCCGTGCAGCAAGGCGTGAACCGGCGCGGGCCGGAACTCGTTTCCCTCAGCGATTTCAAACGGTGCGTTCGCTATCGCCGATTTTTCTTCTTTTCGCATGCACCGGACGGGCTGACGTTCTTTCTGCATCCTGAGTTAAACCCGGAGCCAAAACCGTACCGCAAAGGTCTTCCCTATATCCGCATCCGCAAGCGAGACGAAATCATGAATCTCGGCTTCGTGGGCGATTCCGGATCGGGCAAAACGTCGCTGATGAAGCAGATTCTCTATCAGGCGCGTGAGCGGGGCGACGTGGCCATCATCAACGACCCCAAGCGCGAATTCCTGACCGAGCTTTACGACGAACGCCGCGGCGATATTATCCTCGATCCGAGCGATGAGCGCTGCCCGTATTGGGAGTTTAAAGGCGAGCTGCCCGAGTGGAATAAAGAGGCCGTAGCGTACACGATTGCCAACAGCATTCTTCCACAGCAGCCCAGTGAGAGCCAGTTTTTCCGATCACATGCCCGGAAGTTGATTGCTTACCTGATTGCGAATTACGAGCCCTCACCCGCTGAGATGATCTATTGGGCGTCGCATGTAGAGGAGATCGATCTCCGGGTGGCTGGAACCGAGCATGAATCGACCATGGCCCGTAACTCTCCCGACCAGCGAGCCGGCATCATCGGTACCTTCAACGAAATCATGTTTGCCCTTCGCATGCTGCCATTGGAGCCCGAGGGCCGGCGGACTTGGAGCGCGAAAGAGTGGTGTGCAGAACGCCGTGGTTGGATCTTCGTTCCATCTGATCCAACGATCGCCGAGGCCCTTCGTTCCATCCAGAGCATGTGGCTCGATTTGCTGCTGGTCCATCAACTCTCAGCTGGCTATCAGAAGAACAAACCAGTCATCTGGAATGTCTATGACGAACTGGACAGCCTGAAGAAATTGCCCAAGCTGCCGGATGCCATGACCAAGATGCGCTTCACCGGCAACCGAATGGTAATCGGCTTCCAGAACGCCACGCAGCTCGAGCAGGATTACGGCAAGATCTGGAAGTCGATTCTCTCGCAGTGCTTCACCTATTTTGTCCTCAGAACCAAGGAACCCACCAGCGCCGAGTGGCTCCAGGGGCTGCTTGGGAAAGTTTCAAACGACCGCATTCGTGAGACCCGAACGGCAGGGCGAAGTATCTTCGATACCCACAGCCGCAGCTATGCCGAGGAGCATCGGGACGAGCCACTCGTTCTTGCCTCTGAGATCCAGACACTTGAGCCGACGCAGGGCTATCTGTCCTATGGAAAGAGCACACTGCACTTCAAGGCGCCGTATTTCCCACTACCGGAGCGGCCTGGTTTTCAGACCTACATTCCGCGGCATGTGGAGGTGAATCCCAAACGGCTTACCATTCCGCTCGAATACACCCTTCGCGGACAGATGTCGCTGGGTGCGACCGCTATGTGGAACCGCCGCCGCACGGCAAGAAAGAAAGCCAAGCCACAGCCAGCGAGCGCCCAGCAGCCAGGCGATGCACCCGCGCCGGAGACTGTCATCGACATCGACGGATTCGGAGAGCGCGCATGATCCAGATGTCGGCGGCGTTGGGCGAGGCTACCGTCGCCGAATATTACAAGAGCGAATACACCAACAGCGAGAACCGCTCCTATTACTCACAAGGCGGAACGCTGAACGGCGAGTGGCATGGCGAGCTCGCCCAAGAACTGGGCCTAACCGGAACAGTTGGTATCGAAGAATATAACCGGCTGGTGAAAGGCCAGGACCCTCACACTGGCCTGCAGCTCATCCAAGTACGGGACAGTGTGATGCATGACGGGCGTGAAATTGCCCATCGGAGCGCTTACGACATTACGGTCAGCGCCCACAAGAGCGTCTCCGATGCGGCGCTGGTCGGCGGTGACACGCGTATTGTCGAAGCGCATCAGAAGGCCGCGCGCGCTGCTGCAACTGCAATCGAAGAGTACACGCAGGTCAAGCTCGGAAACACGCGTGGAGCTGAGACAACGGGCAAGTGGATTGCCGCTATCTTCACCCACGATACGGCGAGACCGGTCGGCGATAACATCCCTCGCCAGCAACTCCATTCCCACGTGGTTGTGTTCAATATGAGCCGCGACCAGGAGTGCCAGACGCGGGCACTTGAAGCTCGCGAACTCTACCGGGTCCAGAGTTACGGAGCCGCCGTTTATCATGCTGAGCTCGCGGCTGAGTTGCGAGCGCTCGGCTATCGCGTCCGCACCGGAACGAACCACTCGGCCGAAATTGTCGGCTACACGAAGGAGTATCTCGAATCGATCAGCGACCGCCGCCAGGAAATCCGGCGCGAACTCGAACGGCGCGGCTTGCGCGGAGCGGAAGCGGCCGAGACCATTGCCCACCAGGTGCGCTCCGGCAAGCAGGTCTGGGATGCGGAGGAATTAAGGGAAGAACACCGTGAGCATGCGGCAAAATACGGCTGGCCTGGCGAAAAAATCGTGGCGGACGCGCGGGCGCGTCAGGTCCAACAACTTGCGATTAAACAGGTTGAGAAAAAGAGTAGCGAAGCGCTCACATTCGCTCGCAATCGCCTGGAAGAACGGCAGTCAGTATTCGACGATTATGAGCTCAAACGCGACGCCTTGCGGCATGGCCTGGGTGTGATCCGTCTTTCAGACTTGCAGCCCCGAATCCGCGAACGGTTGGCGGTAGGAACACTGGTCGAAACTCATCATTATCGGGAGCACGCGCTTGGCTCGCGCTATACAACGCCGGAGAGCCAAGTACAGGAGCGTGAGATTCTCTCGGTACTGCATGCCACGCAAGGCAAACACCGGCCGATTGCGGACTATATGACACCAGACAGCATCCCTCTCACCTACCCGCAGTTGAACGAAGGACAACAGGTCGCGCTTTCCGAAATGCTGCGCAGCCGCGACACGATTCATGGCCTCGAAGGATGGGCCGGAACTGGAAAAAGCGAGCTTTTGAAAGCGTTGACTGCGGTATCTCAAGGCGAAGGCTATGCCGTCCGAGGGCTCGCGCCCACGGGCAAGGCTACCGAGAATCTGGCTGATGTGGGAGCCGGCGTCGAAACCCTGCAGATGCACCTGACGCGGATGGAGAACGCCCGAAGGGAGGAGGTCCTGCCCGACGGAACCAGGCTAGTAGCGGCGCGGCAACCAACGGTCTATCTGGTGGATGAATCAAGCCTGATGTCCACCAAACAACTGCACGCCTTCCTATGTTCGATCGATACGGCTCAGGACCGACTATTCCTCATTGGCAGCACGAAGCAGCACCAGTCAGTCGAGGCGGGACGTGTCTTCGAGGAATTGCAGATGGCCGGCATGCAGACTTCCGTCCTGCACGATATTGTCCGGCAGAAAGAGGAGCGGCTGAAAGCCGTTTGCGAGCTGCTACGCGATGGCCTCACCCGCGAAGCGGCAGAGGCGCTGGCAAAACACGGGTTCGTGAGTGAAATCGAGCATCGGGAGCACCGGCACGAGCGCATCGCCAAAGAATATTTGAAGGCGCCCGAGCGAACCTTGGTTGTTTCACCCGATAACGAGTCCCGCCAGGAACTGAATTCGCTAATTCGTCAGGAGCTAAAGACCGCCGGCAAATTGTCTGGCCGAGAATACACCGCTGTCGTTTACCGACCCGTACAGGATGTCCGCACCGAGGATCGCAAGCTAGCCAACTCATATAAGCCGGGCTTGATTCTCAAGTTCTCGCGCGCCAACAAACAGCTCGGCTGGGAGAAGGGTTCCTATTCGGAGGTCATTGACTCAGTGCGTGATCCAGAACAGGGAATCAACTCCGTAACTGTCAAGCACGCCAACGGCCGTATTCAGAGCTACGACCCTGCGCCGCCGGATTTCGACACATTCCCTCATGCCTCTAATCACTCACGTTGTCTCATCAATCGTTGCTCCTCTTTGCCGCCGACCTTAACCGGGCTCCGCGGCGCTTGACGGCGTGAACGCCTGGCCGCGCCCTGCGTTCGTCTCCGCTCTGCTTTGCCGGTTCCCCCAAGCCGGATTCCGCCCTCCAGGTTCATTCGCTCCGCTCACCGGAATCCGTCCGGTCCCCCCAACAATGCACTCCGACTTACCGCTTCACTCTTGGGAGCGTCCTCGCTTGCTTCTGGGCGCCCCGGTCAAGAGACGGGGCAGAAGGAGACAACGAAATGTTCAACAACGTGACTTTAATTGGCTACCTCGGCAGCGATGCTCAATCCCACACGATCCGCAACAACTCAACTCTCACGGTTCTCTCGCTCGCAACCAAGCGCACTTGGAAGAACCGGGAGACCGGAGCGCGAGAGGAACAAACGACCTGGCACAAATGTGTCTGCTTCGGCCGCAAAGCGGAGTACGCGGCTGGCCTGACCAAGGGCACTTACCTTCAGATTGTCGGTGAGATCCAGATGCGCGAGTACACCGCCAAGGACGGCACCAAGAAGTCCGTGACCGAGATCCGCGTACAGCGCATCGCTCGTCTCGACAGCAAGCCCAAAGCGGAATCGACTGACGGACCGGCCGCATAAGGGCCTCCGTCCTTGCCAGGAGGATCTCGCCATGATGAGCGCATCCCTTCGCGAAGAGTTGATCCTCACTCATATGCCACAAGTAGAGTTTCTCGCACGGCGCTTGCACCGGCGTTGCCCGCAGGTTGAACTCGATGACCTAATTTCAGTCGACACGATCGGCCTTATTCAGGCCGTTGACCGCTTCGACCCAGCGCTGCAATCTCAAGCTCAAAACATTTGCCGAGCACCGCATCTCCGGAGCATTTGCTGGACTACTTGCGTCAGATCGATCCTCTGCCACGAGATGTTCGCCGCTTCCAGAAACAACGCGACGCCATGATCGCCAAGCTGTCGGCTGCTGGTGAAGTTCTCTGCCGTGTGCGTGTCGCCCATGCTCTCGGGATTTCTACACAAAAATATGCAACGCTATCGCGCATGATCGCCACGGCCGAACTTATGTGCAGACTCACTTATATCGAACTTGGGTTCATCATTGGCTTCGAACTTGTGGGTAATTGAAAGGTTCACGAGACGCTTACGTTTCTTCGCAAGCAACTGGCGCTCTTCCAGGAGCGCAGGATCAAGCTACGACGCGCCGACGATTCCACGCGATGGATGATGGCAGCCCTGAGTCGAATGTTTGAATGGCGCGACGCGTTGGTCACTGTAAAACCGGACACGCTCAGCTGTTCTGGCGATGGAAGTCGGAACCCTATGGACGTCCGCGACTACCCAGCAACCTTCGGCAGTTGATCCGACAGATGGCCGTCGAGAATCCGACCTGGGGCGACGAACGCATTGCCAACGAATTGAAGCTGAAACTCGGCTTACGCGTATCACCTCGTACCGAAGAAAGTACATGCAGAGCGGCCATCCGGTTCGGACACCCGATCCGAAGCAGCGTTGGTTGACCTTCATCCATAAGCATGCCCAGGTGATCGCGGCGTGCGACTTCTTCGTCGTGGTCACTGCTACGTTCCGCATGCTTTACGTATTCGTGGTCATGGAACTGGGTACCCGTAGAATTCTCCATCACAACGTGACCGCCCACCCGACGGCGGAATGGACCTTGCAACAGTTTCGGGAAGCCTTTCCGGGCGATCATGCGTATCGATTCCCTATTCACGACCGGGACAGCATTTTCTCCAAGGAAGTGGACAAAGAGAGAACCGCGATGGGAGTGCAGGTGTTGCGAACACCGGTGCAAGCGCCGAAGGCGAATTCATTGTGCGAGCGTTTTGGCGGGACGCTTCGCCGCGAATGTCTGGACTTCCTGATTCCCTTCAATGAGAGGCATCTCAAGTTTGTCCTGAACTCTTGGATTGGGTATTTCAACCACGCGAGGCCGCACATGAGTCTTGGGCCGGGAATACCTGTGGCATTAAGCCCGCATGCATGGGAGAGCACTCATCGCCATCGAACTCCCGCGGGCCACGTGGTTCGGCGCGTTGCTATTCTCGGTGGACTCCACCATGAGTATTGGCTTGAAAAAAGTGGCGGCTTGAGCGCTTGAGCCTCGGATTGACTTTCTGCGGAGCACAGCCGGGCTTAAGTTCCACCAGCGCGCTGCATAGATAATTTGACCTTACGGCTTGAACCGCCGTCGCGCGCCATGCCGGATGTGAAGCACGTCCACCTGCCTGCGCTTCTCTGCGATGCGGTAAATTACGCGATAGACGTGTGGTTTGTGGCCGTAGAGTAGATGCCGGAGATTACGATTCTCAGGCGTCACCGGGCAGCGGCTTGGGTGCTCGTCGAGGCTGAGAATCGCTTCTTTGAGGCCCCGATACCATTTCAGGGCAGCGTTCGAGTGCTCGGCGTTGATTTCGTAGAAGAGGAGCGCAAGATCGCGCTCGGCGCGGGCAGTGACATTAATGAGGTATGCCATGCCGGCGTTCGAACTCGTCGAAAAACTCCCTGGCCGGCCGCACCCTGCCCTCCCTCACGTCCTCCAGGCCCTGCCGGATGCCTTCCGCCGCATCAGCCTGGGCGGCAATATCCAATAGGCGCTGGTAGGCTTCGGCATCCTGAACGATCGCCGCGGCCTTCCCCTTCACGGTCAGCACGACGGGGCGCTTGCTTTTCTTAAGTTGCTTCAGGAACTCGGCTGGGCGGCGCCGGAAGGTCGTCAGCGATTGGATGTCCTTCGTGATGTCTAGCATAGGCCTGCTCTCATTTACGCACCTTTTTAGGTGCTACCAGAATACCGCATGACTGTGTGCCGAAACTTGCTCCTGCAGACGGGGGACAGAAGCCCCTACGCTTTCTCGTCCCTGCGGGCAAGTTAGACGCCTTGGCGTCGATGTTTAAGGAGAAGCATGTCGCGCCGGTCTGGGGTATGTAGCGTGCGGTTCGCACCTGCAAAGGCATCAGGCACGTTGCGCCCCTGACGTCATGGGTACTCATCGTTTCCTCACCCAGCCAGTCGAAGTCGGAACCAGTGCATGTCCCGGGAGCAGCCGTGGATCAGCGTGTGGGACGACACCTCGACGATCAAGTTCCTGTTGCAACCTGATCTTCCTTTCAGCACCTCTCCGTCGGGCTTGGCTTCAGGGCAATTCCCGCGCTCGGCAGCTTCACTCGGCAGTTCCAGGCCCTAACGGGTTTCGGTTTCCCTCCCAGATTGCCGGCTGCGCCTTTTGAAACTCCACAAACAATCTGGCCGGGAGCCCTCCGAAAAACATACCTCGCTCGCTTTGAGAGCGGCCCCCTTCGCACCGGGTCGTCCCGACGGATCGGGGCACGAAAGGAAGAACAAAAATGTTTTGCAAGAATCGCATCACTCTCATTGGTTTCGTCGGCCAACCCGCGGAGACCCGCTCTACGTCGAATGGCACGACTTACACTCGCTTCTCGCTCGCTACGAGCGTGAGCTGGAAGGAGAAAGGAACGAGTGAATACACAACACGCGTCGAATGGCATCGTGTTATCTGCTGGAATAAGTTGGGCGAATGGGCCGGCGCTTTACAGAAAGGCGCCTACGTTGAAGTCGAAGGCGAGCTGCGCTATCGCGAATTCACTCACTCGGAATCCGATCGCAGCGTTCGGGTGGCCGAGATCTACGCCAGGTCCATTCTGGCACTGGATCGCTCCGACAAGCAGCCGGCTCCTGAAGCTGCGGACTCGGAGCCAGGCGACGAACCCGCCGACTGACCGCTTCATCCGGGCATCTGATTTGCACTCGATGCCCGGCCTTTTATCCCATTGCGCCTTCGATTCTCGTAGGCACTTAAACCCTGATGGCGTACTGCAAAAGAAAGAATATGCCACTAACTGTCGCATGCCGCGCACGCCGGAACGTAAGTGTGCGTCATGCCCAGCACCTTACTGTGCGAACTTTTGTGCGAACTTTTGCATTAAGCTACGAGAAGCTACGGCAATGTCTAGGCCGTAAGTGTCTGAAAAGGCTGCGCAGCGTCACGCGGCTTAACACCGAATTTCGGCTGTTAACCGAGAGGCTGCAGGTTCGAGTCCTGCCTGAGAGCCAAAGCGCTTACAATCAGCAAGATAGACCGACTTTATTGCAGTGATTTCTTGTACGATTCTGCTTGTTTGACGAGGTTTCTATCTTTGTAAGTCATTGATTCTGTGTTCCTGCGACCGTTCGGTTCAACTCCTCCTCTACGCTGCCTTGAATTGATTGCGTCCGTAATACTTGCTGACATTCAAAAAGGAACCGTAGCTACTTTGCGCTCCAGGCTCCGGCTAAATTTGTTTTGTGCTGTTTCAAAAAGCGCGGTGAGCGATCTGCAGGGAAACCGGAATCCATCAGGGCTTGAACTGCCAACCAAGCCGCTGAAAGAGAGAAATGTCTTGAAGCCAGAAATGCTGGAAGGCAGACGAAGCTGCGGGTAACGTCGTTGTGGAATGTTTCGAGTTGCGATGCTGAGTTACCACCGCTCCCAATGATGGGGCTGTGCATCTCTTTCCAGAGCAGAAGCCGACAAATAGAAGCCGGTGAACGCATCTTGGTACGGCATGGAGGGGATCGGTAAAAGCCGTTATTCATCGTCTGACTCAACGGCACTGTGCCACGGTTCAGAAATCGGCAATGTCCCTGAAGCCCGTTTCTGGGCCGCGCGTCAATGCTGGGTGACAAGGCTCTTCTTGCTAGGAATCGCGGCGTTCGGGACGGCGACGTCCAGTCACCCGCCAATGTCTCCGAACCTAATTGAAAATGCCCCAGTCATCCTTAAATCGAGATGCCCGCGCCACGTCGTTCACTATCGCGTCACATCCCATGAATGCGTGCGCGGTGAGATCGAGTTCATTCTTCTCGAACCGGCTTCTGAACGCCGCGGAGAAACTTGCGAATAGCAAGTGTCAGATCAGCGGTGCCTAACTCGGTGCTCGCATCACCACTGACGAGCTTGTCCTGCCTTAGGTAAAACGGGAGACCAGTTAGCGGCCGCCTCGAAAACAACAGTGGCTTAAGATGTCGGGCATGCGCCTGACCGAGTTCGTACATGACGTTTGGGCTTTCTTCCGTCACGTCGGCAATTACAGCATCCGCAATAGCGAGGCGGTCTAAAAAGATGGCCGCAATATTCCCTGAGTCGGGAGTGCGATCGATCCGAATAACTCTGAAGCCCTCCTCTTCTATAACCGGGTTTAAGAACTTTGATTGAAAAAGATCTACCTCTTCCGTGAACCGACTAAAAACAAGACAAGTGTGCACCGAAGCCGACCAAATGTGTTCGGAAAGCTGCGATGCCAATTGGCGCAATTCATCTTTGCTCGCCGTCGCAGCGGATTCCAGCCGACGCTGCAAGTCGATCGAAAGACGAAACGTCTTAGCGATTTCTTCTCGGTTCTCGTCCCAATAATCGCGAGAGTCGCCGCCCGTGGAAGGCAAAGTAAGCGCAGGCTTCCCTATTGTGTAAGCCATGTCCAAGACCAGTGCGGTATGTTTCTTGCCAGCGACGGTTACGACGGCGTCTACTTCCTCAACCATAGTGAGCCGGCGAGCCTGCGCCGACTTTCCGGTGACCACGCGGACTTTTCCTTCGCGGAAGCGAACTACATCCCGTCGGTCTTTCGCCGGCTCTGGAATCCAGGTTTGAAAGCGATCTCGCAGAGGTTTTCCCGAAGTCACCGTGAACTCCCGCGCGGCCTCAAGGACGGTTCGGTCGGTTGACTTTGCTTGACGAGACCTTTCAGAGTAATCGAACCCTCCTGTGATCAGTACCACATCCGGTCGTTCGAGGAGGGACTGGGTCAGGCAGTGAACAAGCTCTTGGGCGTTTTCGTCAAGCTCAGTTCCGCCATATACCGCGATCAACTTGTTGCGCATTGAACATCATGCTATCGGGGCCTTAAAGCCTTTGGATACAGGGGTCCAAAAGCCGTCGTCCTCCGCCATCCCAGGCAGTTCCAGAAGCCGGCAAGCGTGGCCGCCGTTGGCCGGAAGCCCGTTTGAACTTAGCCGCTTTGCGGCAGGCGCGTTCCAGCAGCATTTGGTTTGTCACGCGGTTGCCTGGCTAGCGAAGTCGCGGTAGCATCGCAAGCAGAATGGCCAAAGGATTGGGTTTTTCGCAATCCAGAACCTACCAAAACAGATCGGAATCGATCAATCCCCATAAAGCAACCGTCGTGCCAAACTGACAGGCGGCCCGGTTCAAACGTCGTCATCGGAAGTGCTCGGGCATTTCTAACTTGCACCGCTCCCCAGCACTCCTGCGCCCGCGCACCTCCGATGAACGCTAATGGTTTCGGGCCGGCAACAGGCGACGACGATTGGCGGTTCAAATCTCCGATATGCTGACAACTCGACCAAGTGGACCGGGGAACAGCAGCGGACTGCAGGCGTATGGTGATGATCCCAGAGGCGTGCTGTCGAACGCGAAGCACCGGACGATCATTTGCGAATAGTGACCTGGCCCGATGCTCCTTTCACGCAGCCGCCAGCAAGCCAGCAACTGTTTAGTAGCCTGCGCACTCGATTTTGCTTCAAGCGTGAGCCTGTTTCCGAGTGTGAACATCGACCTCTGAGACTGGAATTGTGAAATGAAATGTCGAGCCAACACCCTGCTCGGACTCGGCCCAAATGCTTCCTCCGAAACGCTCGATAACACGCTGACAAATGGCTAGTCCAACGCCTGAACCGGGGTATTTGTGCCCCTCAAGACGCTTGAACACGCCGAAGATCGTTTGAGCATATTGCTCATCGAAACCGATTCCATTGTCTCGAACCGAAAACACCCATTCCCGTCCTCTCCGAGCAGCTGAGATGTGGATTTGCGGTGGCACTTCTCCACGATATTTGATGGAATTCCCGATCAGATTTTGCAATACCTGGATCAACTGGCGGGATGTACAGGCGATTGTCGGTAGATCGCCATGTGTAACCGAGGCTCCGCTGTGCTCGACCTCGGCTTGCAAATTCCGAAGAGCTTCTTTCAATGCTGCCTCTGCGCTGACCAGTTCCAGCGAACCGGCGTCAGGGCTCCCTGCTCGCGAATACTCGAGCAGATCCTGAACCATATTCTGCATTCGCGTGACCCCGTCCATCTGAGACTGGAGTATCTGATCAGACTCGGAATCGAGTTCGCCTTTATGGTGATTGACAAATAGCTGCGCATAAGCACCAAAGGTGCGTAAGGGGGCTTGAAGGTCGTGCGCGACTGCGTAGCCAAATTGCTCAAGATCCGCGTAAGAACGCATTAGCCTCTTTTCAGCAAGCTTGCGCTCGGTAACATCTTCAATGGCGAGTAGAATTCTATTGAGGTCTCGGTCGTGGTGGACGATTTGCCGGGCATTTAAAGACATACTCCGCAAGCCGATCCGTGGGAACTCATGTTCAACAGCGAAGTCTTCGAAAAAAGAATTCCGGTGCACTATATCTTCGAGCAAGTGACGTAGCGGCGAGATGTCCCACTGGTTGTTATCTAACTCATAGACCAGCCTGCCTTCTGTATCTTCTGGTGCCAATTGAAAAATACGATAGAAGGACTTGTTCGCTCGCTCAATGCGCAAGTCAGCACTCAACACGATCAACGGCTCGCGGACAGTTTCAACAATTTCCTCAGCATAGTCTCGTGAATCTTCTGCCACCTGCAAGCTGTGCTTTAGAGCATCCACATCGGCGAACGTCAGGACGGCGCCTTCGATTCGGTGATCCAGGGTGCGGTAAGGCGTGATGGTGAGAGACCACCAAAAACCATCGTGATCTTGCATCTCGTGTGTCGCGACAGCAAGGGTGTCAATGACTCCGCGCACGAGTTGCTGCAGTTGTGGCACTCTTGTCGGCATCGGCAGGTCAGCTATAGCTCGCCCCAAATCGGCCGTGCTCAAACCGAGGCGCCGTTCAGCAGCCGGTGTGAGGCGGCGCAAGAGTAGGGCACGATCAAATATCAGGATCGGAGTATTGACGGCGGCAAACAAGTTATTCAAATCGTCAACGAGAATACCCAGCTCCTGATTTCGGTTCTGTAGCTCTTCGTTGACCGTGATCAGTTCCTCGTTCGCAGATTGCAACTCCTCTTTAGCCGTCGATAACTCTTCGTTAGTGCTCTGCAGTTCCTCGTTGGCGCTGCTAATCTCCTCGTTTGAGGCCTTCTGCTCCTCCAGTGCTGCCTCGTGTTCTTCCGTGAGGGTGCGCAAATAGTCATGCACCTCCGCAAGCTGTTGTTTCAGTCGTGTATTTTCTTGCTCGGGAGTCTGGGGCTCCGGCGGAGGGACCGGCACCTCGTCGCCAGGCACAAATAGACGAGCATTCGGGCGATCAAATGTCACGAAGTAGTAGCGCTCCTTCGCGGATGCCGATGACATGGGGATCACGGCGAGAGTGATCTCGCGTTCCTCGCCCTGATATTCGAGGTGCAGGCCCTTCCGCTGAACCGGGATATTCTGTACCATTGCGGCCACAATCGCCTCACGGATCGGGAGTTGCAGGCTTTCGTGTGCGAGCAGGAGCAAGTTCTGGCTCGTACCCCATGCCGGAGACTGCAAGTAGTAACCAGTCCGTCCCCGGATCTGCAAAACGGTCAGATCCTGGTTGATAATCACTCCATCGGGTGCATAGCGGTCCTGAATTAGCTGGTCGGCTTGCTTTCGCCAATCCAGGCTCGCTCGTATTGGGAGGTTGCGCGTCGGCGGAGTATCAAGCGGATTAGCCGGGAGAGAATGCGAAACGGTTGGTCGAACAGCCGCGGACGCTCGGCAGTAGATTTTGTGTTTCCGATCCACCGCTTGAAACAGATCGGATGCTCCGCCGATAGTCTCGGCCGGGCCGAGGAAGAGCAGGCCGGCTTCATTGAGGCTGTAATGGAAGATCGGCATGACAGCTTTCTGCAAAGCCTGATCGAGATAGATCAGCGTATTCCTGCAGCTGAGCAGATCAACTCGGGAGAACGGAGGATCATGCGTTAAATCCTGTTTGGCGAAAACGCAACAATCCCGAATGGACTTACTGGTTTGATAATGCCCATCTACCTTATGAAAGTACTGCTGTAAACGCTCAGGTGAGACATCCTGGGCGATACTTTCCGCATAACGGCCAGTGCGCGCTTTCCCGAGCGCCAACTCACTGATATCAGTGCCAAAGAGTTGCAGCGCTGGACGGATGCCCTCCTGTATAAAGAGTTCCTGAAGGCAAATTGCCAAAGAATACACTTCTTCGCCAGTCGCGCAGCCTGGAACCCACACGCGAATCGAATCTTTGGGTTCTCTGCTTCGAAGCAGGTCCCTCAGATAAGCTGCGAGAGCCCGAAAGGAGTCTGGATCTCGGAAGAAGTGAGTTACGGAAATGAGGGTGTCTCTATAAAGCTCCTGGACCTCCTCGGGATGCCTTTCCAAATAGGCGACGTACTCGGCCAGATTTTGCGACCGGTGTACAATCATCCGCCGTCCGATGCGCCGTCGCGTCGTAGTCTGTTTGTAGTGGCTGAAGTCAACTCCCGTGGACGTGTGGACCAGCGAAAAAATCTTCCGCAGTTCGAATTCCCCATCGGGCAAAAGCTCCCTACTCTTGTCCTGAGACGACGCGGCAACATACGGGTGAATGCTGATTCTGGTGAGTTCCTGTGCAATTTCTGCTGGTGACAGCACAAAGTCCGCTGCGCCGCTTGCCATCGCGCTATGAGGCATTCCGCTGAATCTGGCACTATTCTCACTTTGGACGAAAGTGATGCCGCACTGGCTTTTGATTGCCCTTAGACCTTGAGAACCATCGCTACCATTCCCGGACAGAATGACTCCGACCGATAATCTCCCTTGCTCCCCCGCTAAAGACTCCAAAAAACAGTCGACGGGCAAATAACTGGCGTGATCCGACGGTCGTGGCGCCAGGTGCAACGCTGTCCGAGCGATTGTCAGTTTGGTATTGGGAGGAATGACGTAGACAGAATTGGGCTCAATTCCCATGCCGTCTGTTACCTGCTGGACCGGCATCGTCGTCGCACGAGACAAGATTTGGGTCAGTTGGCTCTCGTGAGCCGGGTCCAGGTGCTGAACCAGCACAAATGCCATCCCGGTGGTAACAGAGAGTGTACTCAATAGCTCGGTAAACGCCTCCAAACCGCCTGCTGAAGCGCCAATTCCGACAACGGGAAACGGCGCGCTTTGGGGATGTTTCTCAGTTTCATCAAACCCTTGCTCAGAAATGCTCGATGTTTCTTCAAAATCAGACACGATTGGACCCTTATTATTCCAGCTTACTCTCGAAAATTTGGTATTAAGCGACCGCACGGCACCTTGGGCAAGGCCCCAATATGTGCATTTCTCAAGCATCCGGCTGAGATTGTTAGACCACTTGACCGTATAACGGGCAAACCGTAGATTTGAAGCCGAATTCTGGATAGAACACGTGTAACGGCCCAGCGTTTACGAATGGCTCCGAGCAGATTTGTCGGGCATCCGGACACGTTCCCCGACGACTGCCGGCTACTTCCGGTGGATGTTAGCGAGGGAGAGAATCGCTCCGCCAAACAGAAGCGTGTCGGCGAAGTAGTTGAGCCCCTCGACCTGCACGCTGGTACTCGGGTTTGCCAGCGCCGCAATCAGGACAGGCCCATAGATCACGACAACGAGGAGCAAAATCCAGGCGCCCAGATATGTGGCCGCCATGCGCGTTTTCCGCGCCAGCAGAAAGCAGACCCCGGCAACCGTGAGAAATGCGCCCGTCACATAGCCGATGAGGGCGCGAACCGGAATCCACGAGGGCATCTGTTTCACGAGCGGAACTCCGGGAAGTCCCAGCGGATGCAGAAAGTGCTGAACGCCGAAAAAGAGCGCCGCGATCGCGATCGGCACGCGGCCCACAGTGATAAGATTCTCACCCTGCCGATAGTGATCCTCGTCCATCGCAGTTCCCGCCAAAACCCAGCCGGCGCCGCCGAACGACATTTCGCGGACAACGATCGTCCATGGGATCCGGCCGCCAGCTTTGACTGCACCCGGGAGATGCAACATTGCCACGAAGAGGAACATCATGGCACCGAACAGCAGGCCGGACCACCGCACCTGACGCTTGGTGGCGATGCTCAGCGATGCGGCAATCAGGGCGGAGCCGACGAAATACACCCAAAACATACGCCAAGGCATGTACGCCGGCACCGCGGCCAGCAGGGCCTGTGAGCTGGAAAGATGTTCTGCGCCGAAGACCGCCAACGGAACGGCAAAGCACAAGTGGGTGAGGCCTGCGATCTTGTCGATGCCGCGAGCCTGGGCGATATCGTTCTTCGCAGCCAACAGCCCAATCGCTAGCAGCGCGAGCCCGGCGGCGGACATCGACAAGGCGGTGCCCGAAAATGCAAGGAATACTGCGAGAATAGTCGGCTGCATAATCCTCCCGAACGGTGCAAGCTCCTGGAATTCTACGACAAACGGGGTTCAAGACCGCAGTCGAGGGTGTGCTGGTCCAACCAACAAATCTTGGCAAAGCCTTGGTAAACGCTTTGACAAGGGCGGAGTAATCTGTACACTTTCTGGTTTGCCGACCACTCGGGATCTGGGGCAGATCATTTGATCTTAAGAATGCGGTCCTACGGCACGTTCCATCAGTGGAGAAACGGTTGGATAACAAAGTAGAAAATCGTAACTGTCCGACCAGTACACCAGATTCACCTCTAGAGCCGTACGCTTGCCAGGAGGGATGGAGTGAAGGATCGGGCGTAGCGGCCGCAGATCGAAAATTCTGGGATCGCTTCCAGCAAGAGTTGCTAAGAGGGCGAAAGTGGGCTCGTCGTTACGCTCATCGGCATCGAACGTCTTACCCGGCCAAGTGCTCCTTGCCTCCCGCCGCAAAAACTCCGACACTAAAACCGATCGGCCTTGAGCAATCGCCCATTCCGAAACAGAGTTTCCTAGTGTTGAAATGCCACGCGCGTCATAACCACGATGCAAGTGGTTTCTACCGAATTGCAGCAAGACCTTGCCTTCTGGCTCCTGCTTGGAGTGTTTGAGGAAGAGTTCCTTCATGATGCGTTCTCGGGCGTCGGACGCTGCATACCGAGTGCGAGTATCAGAACGAAGCGCCTCTACTCGGAGGGTTTCAAGCGTACTTATCCAAAGCGATTCACCGCCGACTACAACGTCGTGAGCAGGATGTTCAGATTCGGCCAGACGCAGCAACTCGGGGGCCTGCTTACGGCTGTAACTACCCGATATGAAATCCACTATGCGGCGAAGGCCAGCATCCTGAGGATTAAGTTGTGCCACGCGCCTAATCAGTTGCTCCGGTTGCGCTTCCTCAATGTCACAACCCCACCGGACAGGCTTATGAGGTGCCGCAAACTGCCGAACGGTGGCGGCTTGTTCCCGAGTCCAGAGACCTGCGACGGGGATGGATGCATCTGCTATGCGTTCGAGACGAGTAGCAGCCCAAGCAGCCCGTGTCTAAAGTTAAAACATTTTGGTATGGGGATGTTTTGAGCGTAAAATTACACCATGGCGATGGGAACACGCAAGCAGCGGGAGAGACAGGAATCGCTGTGGTATCGCAGCGAACTGCCGGAAGGGCCCGGGCATCCCTTTTATAAACGTTTGAATGAGGTGTTGGAGGCAGCCGGCTTCGACCAGGTTTTGTGAAGAGCGCTGCGCCAAGTTCTATCACCAGAAGTTGGGACGGCCGTCATTGGCTCCGGGACGTATTTCCGGCTGATGATGATCGGATTTTTCGAAGGACTCGATAGCGAACGTGGCATTGCCTGGCGGGTGGCAGATTCGTTGACTCTGCGGCAGTTTCTGCAGATCGGGCTGGACGAGAGCACTCCGGATCACGTGACGATCTCGCGGACGCGTAGACTGATCGACGAGGAAACACACCAGACAGATCTTCGGGTGGGTGCTGAAGCGACTGGCGCGGGGCGGCCTGATCAAAGGCAAGACCATCGGAATGGATTCGACGACGCTGGAGGCCAACGCCGCGATGAAGTCGATCGTGCGGCGCGATACCGGTGAGAGCTACACGGAGTATCTGAAGCGATTGGCGGAAGCTGAAGGCGTGGAAGCGGAAGACGCGGCGGCATTGCGGCGCATGGACCGGAAGCGTTCGCAGAAGAAGATGTCGAACGAAGAATGGATGAACCCGCACGACGAGGAAGCGGAGATCGCGCGCTTGAAAGACGGGCGCACGGCGCTGGCGTACAAGACCGAGCAGGCGGTGGATATGGAGACGGGCGCGATCGTGGCGGTGACAACGCAGGGCGGCGCAATGGGGGATACGACCACGATTCAGGAGACCATGCTGGAGGCGGCCGAGGCAGTGGCGGAAGTGTGGAGATCGACACCGGAAGGCAAATGCAGTGCATACGAGGAGGCGTGGAGGAGGTAGTCGCGGACAAGGGATATCACAGCAACGAGGTGATGCGAGGAATTGACTGAGCTGGAGGTGCGGACGTATATCGCGGAGCCGGAGCGGGGCGCGCGGAATTGGGAGGACAAAGAAGCGGAGAAACAAGCCGTATATGCCAATCGGCGGCGGATTAACGGAGAATCGCGGCAAGCGATTACAGGCGCAGCGCGGGGAGCGGATGGAGCGCAACTTTGCGCATCAGTTCGACACTGGTGGGATGGATCGGCTGTATGTGCGGGGGCAACGGAATGTGCACAAGAAATTGCTGATCCAGGCCGCGGCATGCAATCTGGCGTTGCTGATGCGGAGCTTGTACGGGGTTGGGAAGCCGAGAGCGGCTTATGACCTGGCAATTTCGCTTATATTCGCGAATTTGTGGCTCATAAAGGTCTTATCGTCCATTAGTGACCCTGAGTCTTACGGATACGGCTATACACGAGTCGCCGAACTCCGCTCTCCCGCACTGGATGTGTCGGCCGCGCGGACGGCTAAAAACGCTGGTTTAGACACGGACTGCAAGGGCTGACTTCTGCCGCAACATGACGATACCCCTCTCGCCATAGAGTCGGCCATAGACTGGCTATAAGCTCCGGGATTTCAACTTCCCCATGAAGTTCACCCAACATGAAATACTGATGGGCCCTGGCTTCCTCCAGTAAGAGTGCTTTCCCAGACGCGCGCAGTTGTGTTGAGTGAGCGCTTAATTCGTGGCGTATTGAGTCTTCAGTGGCATCTTGGGCCGACAGAAGGCACGCCGAAAGCGAAAGTTGAATCAGGACGGCCAGAATTAAATGTGAGCCCGCGCTATTCACATCCGCAGTTTATCTGCTGCAGGGCTATGAAATGTCGTTATCTGCAAATGTTTCGGAGCCTTTCCAGACCTGTCGTTCGCCAAAAATTCAGGGGCACATTAAACTAAGGACCTCAATAATTTGCGGTGAACGCGACGACGTTAAAAGGACGTTACACGAGCTCTATTTTAACGTTCCGCGACGAGTTCGTAACGTCTGGATCGATGGAATGTAAGTTGTTGATCTTACGTTGCTTGAATCGATTCGAGTAGCACGACGTATTTTTGGCGAAGGACAGGTCGCTGGGACCGTCCTGAGCTGCAGGAGATCCTGGCACAGGTTCGAAAGGGTGATGTGCTGGTGGTCTGGAAGATAGACCGGCTGTCACGGTCCCTTCGGGACTTGCTATCAATCATGGAGCGGCTTGGTGAGGCCGATGCTCGCTTCCGCAGTCTGACCGAAGCAGTCGACACTACGACACCTGCGGAACGGATGATGCTCCATATCGTCGGTTCTTTCGCTGAATATGAACGGGCGATGCTTCACGAGTGCACAAGATCCGGACTAGCGTTGGCACGCCAGAATGGCCGCATAGGGGGTCGGCGTCCGAAATTGACGTCCGTACAACAGCAGAAACTCGTTCGTCTCGTATCTAAAGGGACGAAAACGGCCGCAGAGGCCGGGCGGCTTTTCGATGTGCATCCGGCGACCGTTTCGCGTCTGCTGACCCGAGCACGTTGCGCGTGAACGGCAATCTTCTCTTGGGGAGCAGCGTGCGGAAACGCTGGTTTGTGCAATGAGCAGGTTATGCCAATCGAGAGAATACGGTTTTCTCTACACTTGATGACCTGCGAGGATCGGTTTTCCGGATGGCTGAAATCTGCTACCGGTTTTCTGGTTTTCTTTGGTTGAGAAATCGCCTACGCAACGAGCTAAGTAGTTCATTGTCAGTCGCAGTTAGTCGCACAACCGGACTTAAAGCCCTTCGGCCCTACTTCGACGACTCCACTTTCGCACCCGCTCCGGGATACAATCCGCCCAGTGGCCGGTCATGCCCGCCTGCCGGCAGGTCTGGCCTCGGCAACATTCCATCCCTCATCGCTGTGTTGTACAAGAAGATCGCCTCCACTACTGCCGCTTGCTTCAAGTCTGGCTCACTTAAATGCTCATAAGTGTCGAGGTTCGAGTGATGCGTGCGGCTCATGTAATCTCTTTCATCCTGAACAAAACTAAATCCAAGCAGACCAGCCCGTACGAATGCCACCTGGTCGCTAGATCCGCTGCTCTGGTTGCTTACCACCGCCACTCCCAAGTCTGTTAGTGGCCTTATCCACTGCGAAAAAATCTCCGCTGCACCAAGATTGCCCTGTGTGTAAATGCCTAGGCGCTTGAGGGCAAAGCCCGAAAAAAGAATTGTGGAAATTTCATGCCGCCAAGCCTAATTCCCGGAAGACGCCTTGCATGCCGGCGCGGATGGTGGCGTAGTGGTTATCAAGGGGACTTGGATTCTGAGCTCCGTAACTGAGACAAGTTTCTCTGGAGGCGGCGAGCAGAGGCCTGATCACTTTGTCGCGGAGAACCATCGAAGAGACTCGCGCAAATGCCTTGATTCACAGCTGAATTGCTCCACTTTCGTTTACCCTTCGATTGTTTTGGTCTTGGTTTCCGCGCCACCTGCTTTGACGGCGATCTTCACAGCACCTTCCATCGGATCTTTGAAGGGCACCTCGATTCGGAGCAGGCCGTGCTCGTAGGTCGCTTCGGCTTTGTCAGGTTTCACCGGCCAACCTAAAGCCAGCGCTGAAACATACTCGATGTCCCTAGCTGGCGCTGTCAGGTGGACACTGTCTTCCAGGATCTTCACATCAATGGTATCCGTTGGCGCTCCTGGGATGGCAAACTCCACTACTAGTGGACTGTCCCGCTGTAACCGAAAGCACAAATGCAGCATCATAGATGCATGCCTTTTAAGTCCCCTCGACTCCGACTTCGAAAGAAGCGGCGCAGTCAACTGACTGCTATTACGCGACGGCAGACGGCCCCTGCTGCCCAAGTTCTCCGGTCGCGCATCATTTTGGGATTAGCGGAAGGTGAGTCTTACCAAACGTTGTGCGACGAACTGCACACGTCGTCGGCCACCATCGCTTTGTGGCGCAAGCGGTTTGAGGAAGACGGCATGAGCGGACTACGCTCACTGCATTTGGGCAAGGAACCCTCACGCCTGACGCCGGAGGTCCGCGCCAAGGTATTGGCCAAGACCATGGAGGCACCTGTGGACGGTTCCACCCACTGGTCCTGCCGCAAACTGGCCAGCGTACTGAAACTCAGCAAAACGCTCGTGCACCGCGTCTGGCAGGAGGCAGACCTCAAACCACACCGACTGGAACGTTACATGGCCAGTGACGATCCGGATTTCGAAAAGAAAGCCGCCGATATCATCGGCCTATATGTGAATCCGCCGCATCACGCTGCCATCTTCTGTGTGGATGAGAAATCGGCCATTCAAGCACTGGACCGCAAAGACCGCCGCCTGCCCTTGTCGCCAGGACGCGCCGAACGCCACGGCTTTGAATACTATCGTCACGGGACATTGTCCTTGTACGCAGCGCTCAACACCAAGACCGGGCAAGTTATTGGTAAGACGGCCGCGCGCCACACCAGCGACGAGTTTGTGGGCTTCCTCCAACAGGTGGTGGCGACTTGCCCGCCTGATCAGGAGATCCATATCATCCTGGATAACCTGTCGGCTCATAAGACTCGACGCGTTGAGGATTTCCTGGCCCAACACCCGCGCCTGAAGCTCCATTTCACGCCCACCTACTCTTCTTGGCTCAATCAAGTAGAAATCTGGTTTGCCAAGATCGAACGCGAGGTGATTGCCAGAGGAATTTTCACCTCGGTCAACGATCTGGCCCGCAAGATCATGCGCTACATCCGTCAATATGCCAAGCGTGCCAAGCCCATCCGCTGGAAATATACAGACGTGAGCAAAAGGATGCTGCCATGATTTATATTTCACCAGGACGGCCCACTAGCTTGCGGTTCTCCCTGTCAGCATACGCTACTGTATTGGGCGCAACCCTAATCCGATCTTCCGGCATCTTGGCACCTTCCTTCTACACATATTAGTTCAAAAATGAGTATCCAATACCCGCGCAAGGTGCCCCATCTGGCCTGACTGCCACGTCACGACGCGCAATTTTGTGCGCCAGTCGTGTTTCAGAATGGGTAAGTTTCGGCCAATTTGAACGACTTCAGTTATCGCGGTAGATGGTTTTTGGAGCAGATTCTCGCGTACAAAATCGGAGCTCGGAATTTTGTCATTTATGGAAGGTCGGGTTCGAATCGGCCGGACAAAACTCACCTGTCAGTAATTTTGTCTCCCGCGAATCTAATATCTGAGCCACCGGAGGGGGGCCAAATGCACATGCGCATTTCCCAGGCTCTCAATAAACTTTCGCTTCGCCTCATTCGCCCAGACCGCCTTGGATCTGATTGCGATCTTTGTGGTCCTACACGGGAGGGCCTTGGCGTCAATCCAGCCAAAGCGGGGCCAAAACGTGGGCGTCAGGAAACGTTTCGGAGTCGGATGAGGGTATTCATCCTCCGAGCATCGAAAAATCGCGCCAGGAGGCTGTAAAGGCCAAAACAGGCTGACCGCTAGCGGAGAATGCGCGCGATATCGCGGCCGCGCAACGTCTTGCGGCACTCGAGCTCGCCGGCAACCTCGAGCACTGCATCCCAGCATCCGGCGAGAGCATCTACTACAGCGCGCACGATTTCGTCTTTTCGGTTGGGCAGCGAGATCCAGGCCTCCGCATCTTCAGCGGGATTGGTTGTGACTAGCCGATGGCCTCGTGCGAACGCCTCGACAGCGTCTCCACCTCGCTCGAAGCCGCCGAGGTACAGCGCCTCCGCAATCGGCCCCGCTATGCCCGCCGCCGCGTCCGCGCGCTTGGTGTTGGGATCGTCGCGCAGCCAGTAGGTTACGTTGCCGATGGAATCGTTGTCAGTCGCGATGGAAGCTTCATGGATGCGCAGGCCCAGCAGCGCCGCGGCAACGGCATGGCCTGCTTCGTGGATGGCGATCTCGCTTTTTGAAGACATTGTTTAAAAAAAACTGGGAGCGGTTGCGGGCGCTCCCCGACGCGATGAATGCCGAAGCCCAGAAAGGAACCCGGAGAAGAAAGCCGGGTTAAGAACAAAACTTCAGATCAGCGCGATTTGCTTTTTGCCAAGAGAGGGAGGGTCTCTCTCGGCGAAAAAAACTTAGTTGGGAAGCGATCGCGGTAAGCCAAGTAACCGGATCGCCCCCAAACACTCTGACGCCTCGGCGCAAAACCTAACCCGGTAAAAAAAACCGATGGGGATGAAGGTGTACCCCCTAGCGTCAAAATCAAACTCCAAACTCTCATTGCACGCGGGAGACAATCGCGCCAGGCACCTTGCGTCATAAACTTCGACTTCGATTGTTCCGGCCGGTTTCGGCGATGAATCTGGCCGCGCAAATCACACTCGACGCTCGAACTCTCCGCGGGCTCGATCGCGCTCCATCCGCGCTCGCTGATAACCTAACTTAGTTTAGATACTCTACCGAGGGGAGCGTGATTACTCACTCGTTAACTAGAATCGGTTAAGCTTGGCAGGATGTCAAGTTCGGGGATGAGCTAAGGAGGAGGTCACGAGAGCGGAACGCGGAAAAAGGAGCTGTGTCTATGGCACTAAAATTTGGGCTCCGCGCCTGAAGGGAGTCACTGCTGGCGAGATTTGCCGGCGCGACACAACGCGAAATTTGAGCCCTCCTCTTTTCTTTCCGACGCGCCGCCCAAGTCGTTTGGCCATTCGACGGGCCGCCGCGATCACATTGCCTTGTGTTTGCTTGCCGGTCCCTGCTCCGCCCGCTAGGCAACCGTCACTTTGCTCGCCCGAGCCTTGGCCAGATCCTTCTTGGGCAGACTGATCGTCAACACGCCTGGACGTAAACAGCGCGCACGTCCTCACGGAACCGAGTACGCGCGCAATAGTATCGGTTTGGCCATGTGCAAGAAGATAGCGAACGTATGGCGGGCGGATATGGGCCCGAAGTTTTTGGGACCCCGCGGCCAACTGGGAGAAGAACAACCTGCAGGACAGATGGCCCCAGCGCGCGCGAGGGTGCCGTCTTAACGCAACGGCGCGACTCAGCGCTATCACGGCCCTGGACTACTTTCCTGCGGCGTCATGGACGTCAGCCAGTCCAATCCACGCGGCTCTCCATTAATCAATGGTACGTGCGTAGGTGTTGGTTCAGCTTTGCGCTTTGCAAGTGACGTAAGCGTATTGTAGGTAGTGAAGAGGATGTTTGATCTTACAACGTCATCTCGGAACGCGGTCAACGCGCGGGCCAGCCGCCCCCGCTGATGCAAACCGGACGTGTTACGCTCGCCGGCCATGAGATTAGGATGAATACAATCGTTCAACCGGACCGCGGCAACGTCTCCATCCGTCACAATTGGGTGTTCTTCTTTGGGATTCTGCAACAGATCCGCAGGAGACCGGGGCAGCAGTGCGGCTGCGTCAACGCACCCGGTAAAAGCGAGATCGTTCACTACTTTGGCCCGTTCACTGTCTATGTTGGAATCCGTGGAATGTGTCCAGTGCGTCAGTTCAAATCGGAACCCGACATCTTCGGCGGCGGCACCCAGCCAGATGTTTGCTCGCCGAGGGTACTGCCACACGCGCACGTGGTGACGTTTCTGGACCGTATCCAGGCTCTTTTGGTGCACAAACGCGGAACGTACTCCGTTTAACGTCAGGCTGTTCATTGGCGCGCTCGGGTAACCCATTCGCCTAGTGAGGGCGTGGTACATCCGATACAGCGAAATCGGCGACTTCCGCTGAGCTTGCGACCATCCCGAAGCATGAAAAGCGCGATCCATCTGCTTGCGGCTGCCAATCAACAGCACGTTCACTACGTCAGACGGGCGATTTCCCATATAGGCCCGCTGCGCAGAATTTTTTAGCAGATACTCAATTTCGGCCAGATCGCCTCGCGAAAATGACTTAGTAGGTAGTGAATCCGTTTTCGGTGCAGGAACCGTCACTGAAGTGGTCAACCGGAGAATCAGCTCAGTGCCCGTCGGAAAACGTATCTCTGGATTTGGAGATGGCGCAATGAGGGATTTTATGCACCATACGGGCGCGCCAATCGTGGGATCTACAAGTAGCAACGGAACAACGTAAAAGGACAAGCTCGAGGAGAGGCTCGCGATCGGATGTATCCCGTGCACTGTGCCGAGATCGTCAACATGTTCCTTCGCAGTTTCTACTTCAACCAATTGAGTGTGGACTGGGATTGCTGCGCCACCAGGTAGCCGGAGTGTATGGAAGGCGTAAGCTATAGTCGCTGTAGAGTGTTTGAGGCCGAAGCCGATAGCGGTCACATTTGCTACAGACCCAAGCAATCTCGATCCCTGGGGAACAAGTACTCGTCCATGAACGCTAACAGGAGCAATAATCGTGGCTTCTGTTGGATCTCCGCGATGCGAGATACGGGAACCCGTGGTACCCGACAGCCGTGCTTCCAGGGCCGTCCCTGCAGGCAAGTCCTCTGCCAATAGGGGCAAAAACAACAGGAGTATTGAACAGGCAAGAAAGCAGAACTCGTGGAAGGCCGTACCAACGATTTTCTGTACGTGTGAAAACTTTTCCACAGCTTTCTACATACAGTATGGAATACTCTGCTGATGGCCAGCGTTAGGATTTGCGCGGATGCTGGGGAACCAACCGTGTCGGTCTGCAGAAGCTTGATGCCGCAGCCGAACTCTGCGTTATGTCTCTTCGTTAGCAGGGAAGATCGACACGAATGCCGCGAGTGCTCCGATTAGCAACGCCCCGACAGCGATACAAGCTCCAAACATTAAACAACAGAACCGGGTGTCCTGTTACGTTTGATTTCGTTTTCGGCCCGCAACCAGTCATCCTCGGGTGAGCCGATTGGCCTATCTCTTTCTGTCCAAAATCTATAAGCCAAGACAGCTATGGCATCCCCAGTTGGTGAAAACTGGTCGCCTTCAAGTATGGTCTTCTTCACTGTCGTCGTATTGTCCACAGGTGGGTTGGTTTTCATAAGTATTCGTTCCGCGCCGTCATCCTTCTATCCGGGCGAGATGTACGAAAGCGGCCCTCGATAGCTGCACATCCACTCAACAGGATGGCTGCTGACTGCTCCGTTTGCTTCTTTGATAACGGCCCATTCCACGTCATCTTTCAAGCGTAGGAATATTCCGTGCACGTACTTGTGGGGCCCTTCAGCGAGAACAACCTCGTCGCCGGCGGAAACATAGGGTTATTGATTGCGTCCGCAATTCGGATTGGATCACTCAGCATAAGTCACCTCCGCGGAACCATCTACTTTGCCGATGCGGGTTGCGGATTTCTGATGAGCCTCCTGCGACTCTGAGAAAGCTTTGGCGGAGTGCTCAAGCGCCTGCCGGGATTGCCCGCGTCCAGTTTGGTAATCCTGTTTGCCGTGTTGAGTTGCGGCAAGGTAGGCGGCGCCCCGATGAAACTGCGACGCCTTTGGGCGTGAATCTCTGGGCATGTAGATCTTCTCCTTGTGAAGGTTATTCGTAGTCGTTGCACAAGGCTTGCTCGCGGCGAGCCTCACTCCAGGCTCCTACAAAGTGCGCTGCCCCGTAATGCGTCGAACGCCGTGGTAGACAACCAGAACCAGCACGGCTCCGGCCGTCGCTACGAGCACGCTATATAAATTCAAGCTGGTAACTTGACCAGCGCCAAAGAAGCTGAACAGATATCCGCCGGCTACTGCGCCAACGATTCCCAGAACAATGTCCAGAAATATGCCTTCGCCGTGCCTGTTGACGATCTTGCTGGCGAGAAAGCCAGCAATCAATCCGAGAAGAATCCAACTTAGAATAGACATGTCGATCATTAGCGGAGCGAATCCTTGTGAGGTCCGGCCCCCCAAATCCTTTCGATTTCGGTGCGGGGTGGCAATCTGCCTCCATCGCAAATAAAGATGATGTACTTTCGTGTCGCCGTTCTGACCCAAAAGCCAGTTCAACTCTTATGTTCGCTAAGAGATTAGGTATCAGAAGACCTGACTTAGTTCAGATGATCTGCAGGCCGTGCGAGATGTACTGCCATTACTATTGTAGGTAAAGTGAGGCTCATTGTCAATGCTAATACTTAACCAGCTCAGGTAAAGCAAAGGCGCGAAACCAGCCGGAGCCAAACGACGGCCTGGTCGTCCTCAGGGGACCGCCTAGCCTCCTGGAATTGCAGTGATGCCGGTTTGATCTAGCCGGTAGCCAGAGTAAGTCAACACCTTGTCAATGATGAGACTCTTTATGAAAAAGATTTTGGCGGCCGCTCGCACTTCGATGTGTTTCGGCATCCAGATCCAATCGCCGACGCGCGTCTGCTCCATCGTGATGTGCGAGCCGGGCAGCACGCGCGCCAGGAATAATCCAATAGAGAACGGCTGAATCACTTGTCCATCGACCTTGACCCACCCGAAGTGCTCCTTGTCGACCCAAAGCTTGCCTTTGACCTTGGAGAACATTGCGCCATATTGGCCACGCCCGCGATAGCCTGGGTGTGGCGTGGCCTGAAGCACATAGGCCGGCCTGCCATTGACTACCTCCTCTCCGATCAGCTTGAAGTCGAAGGCCAGGGGCACTTCACGGATTAACGAGGTGTTGTTCTCCTCCTCTTGGCGCAGCCGAGCGACCCGCTCCTCGCGAGTCTCGCGCTTGAGCTTGTCGAGCTTGTCCTTCTGCTTCCTTTGTTCCTCGGCAGACGGAGGCCGCCCGTTGTGTTCCACGAGTTGCTCGAACGGAACGCCGTTGACAAAAATGATCGCCGAGACCTCGACATCGTCCGATTTCACGACCCCATGCGAGTCCAGGCGCCGATCCTCGTCACGCTGCAGGTACGTGTAATGAATCCGCGCCCTCCAGCTCCGGTCCGTGGCGGCGATGGATGGTCCCACGATCGCGTGGGCGTCCGGCCGGATGGAATGATTCTGAGGTTGTGCGGCAGAACCGTTTCCTTGAGCAAAGCCCACGGTTGAAGCCGCGATCATGATGATGAGGGTCCTCATGCGGAGTTCCACCTCAAATAAAACATGCCGGTCCGGAAGGACCGGCGGTTCAAGGGATGACTTCCATTCCAGCTTCAGATCTCTATGCAACAACCAATCATGCGCCCGATCTTTCGGCCCGCGAACGGGAGCGGCCCATGCTCGATCTAACCGTCCTGATGCGTAGTCAACGCTGCTCCTGAAATCGACATGTTCATTTTGCCGGTCTGCCGGAGTCCAGGCATAAAGCCACCAGATCGGAGACATTCGCTTCGCCCACGCACATGACTGTATCTGCGCCGCCCCAGTAGATCTTCACGGTTCCGTCGGACTCCGCAACGGCGCCACAGGTGAACACGACGTTGTGGACATATCCCGTAATTTCCCAAGGATCTTCCGGCTGCAAGATCCACGAGTCGCTCACTCCGATGACCTTCGCCGGGTTCAGTAGATCATGAAGAGCGACCCCCAGGCGGTAGACCGATCCGTCCATAGTCCGGAAGACACCGTGATAAATGGAAAGCCAGCCCTGCTCCGTTTTGATCGGCGGTGCGCCGGGACCGATCTTCATTTCGTCCCAGTGATACTGTTCAGGCTTCATGATGAGCTGGGACTCGCCCCAAAAACGCAGATCCGGAGAATAGGAAATCCAGATCGACCAAGGAGCGATTTCCGAATGAGGACGGTCCAGCCTGGCATAGAGGCCGTCAAACTTCTCTGGAAAGATCACCACGTTCCGGTAATCCGCCTCCGTGATGAGGGAGACTTTTTCCACTCGATCGAAGTCCTTCGTTTTGGCCAGGGCGATGCGCACTCCGTCTCGCGAGTACGCGCTGTAGGTGATGAGGTATTCCCCCTCGAGTGGGGTCACGCGAGGGTCTTCCACACCGAACTCCTCATAGGTGGCAAAAGGTCCATCTCGCGCCGGTGTCAGAAAAGGCTGTGCAGCGGCCGTGAAGTGGAATCCGTCGGGGCTGCGCGCCAATCCAATGATGGATCGTCCCGTGCGGAGATGGGAGCGGAACAGCATGATGTATTTGATCCTGATGCTTAACCACCGCCGCATTGTGAACGGTTTCGACCGGATACGGTATCTGGGCTTTGGTGAGGATGGGATTCCGACTGTATCGTCTGACAATGTCTGGCGTCATGATCGCTTCTTCGCTTCCAGTTCGAAAATTGTGGAGTAAACCCGTTCGTACGCCTCGACCATCGTCTCGATCGAGAAACATTTCTGGACTCGTCTGCGGCAGGCGACGCGATCGATTTCTCGAACCCGTTCCAAAGCCCGCACCGCTTCGCCGGCGTTGTTGACCAGAAATCCGGTTTGCCCCTCCTTGATGACCTCGCGGCAGGAGCCCAGATCCATGGCGATGACCGGCACACCCGCGGCATTCGCTTCTGCCAGGACAAGGCCAAATCGTTCCGGGATGGTGTTCAGATGCAGCAGCGCCCGAGCCCGCGCGAACAATTCGTTCTTGCCCTGCACGTCCACTGGTCCGATATAACGGATCTGCTTGTCGTCAATGTGAGGCTTCACCTGTCCGCGGAAGTATGCTTCATCCTGGACAATGCCAGCGATAAGTAGTGTCAGCCCGCTCATGAGCGCGACCTCGATCGCCAAATGGACGCCCTTATCCGGGTGAATTCGCCCCAGAAAGATCAGATCATCACCGCCAGATTCCTGAAGCGGATACAACGCGAGGTCGATCCCGTTGTACACCGTCGCCAGATAATTGAGTCCCGGCGCGCGATCTGAATTGCTGATGGAAACAAAATATCCGTCGCGGTACTTCTCATAGACCGGCATGATCCGGGGAGACGAGAATCCGTGGATGGTGGTGAGGACCGGCGTGTTGACCAGCCGCGTGTAAGTCAGCGCCATAAAGTCGTAGTGACTGTGGATCAGGTCGAACTCGGCGGCGTGTTCGAACGCTTCGGAGATGTGAAGGTATTCCGCTACTTTGGGATCGATGGAGGAATCTTCTTCATAGCCCCGGTCGATCACGGCATGCAGGCGAGCGCGGGTGACAGAATCCCGCGTGGCGAACAAAGTCACATCCCAACCGCGGGCGACAAGTCCTTCGGTGATGTTGCTGGCCACCGTCTCCCAAGCGCCGTATTGCCGGGGAGGCGTTCGCCACGCTACCGGCGAGAGGATGGCCACTCTCTTAGTCGGCATCGTCAACCTGCAATTCGTCGGCCTACTGCATCGCAGCCAGAACTTCATCGAGTGGGACGGTTGCGAAACCCGTGGCGTGATCGGCCAGACCATAGGGAATGATCAGTTCGCCTTGTGGAGCAGAGCGCCGCAAGTATAAACAACGTTGGGCACATATCCTTCCCGTTCGTTCTCATTGGGCTTGAGCAGGGGCTCGCGGAGCCGGCCGATGACCTTGCTGGGATCATCGCGATCCAACAAAAACGCGCCAATGCAGTACTTGCGCATCGGGCCGACGCCGTGGCTGAGCACCAGCCAGCCGGCTTCGGTCTCAATGGGCGATCCGCAATTGCCGAGCTGGACCAATTCCCAAGGGAAAGTAGGTTTAACGAGCAGCTTGCGTTCGTCCAAAAGTGGACATTGTCGGAAAACATGAGGTAGATGTTTTCGTTGTCCTGGCGGGAGAGCATGGCATAAAGGCCGTTAATTTTCCGGGGAAAAAGGGCCATGCCTTTGTTTTCGGCCGCCGGACCATTGAGGGTAATGAAGCGAAAGCGGAGGAAGTAGAAATCTCCACTAATTCTGGAACGATTACTTTGCCATCGTAGGCAGTGAAGGTCGCATAGTAGACGGGACTGCCATCATCGTTGTGGAAGCAGACGAACCGGGCGTCTTCGATGCCGTTGCGTTGCGAGGGAGTGGCGGGGAAAAGGACGCGTTCGGACAACTGCT
>CAVRNU010000010.1:0-261778 GCA_963722585.1 Bryobacterales bacterium
TAATTCGCGTCGATATCCCGATGCGTTTCTTTCGCCGTAAAACCAGCCTTCACAAGCCTCTTACGGATTTCGCTTGCAATCAGAACGGAGCGGTGCCGTCCGCCGGTGCAGCCGAATGAAATGGTGAGATAGCTTTTGCCTTCGCGGATGTAGTGCGGTAGCAGGTAAATGAGTAGATCGGAAATCCGGTTGATGAATTCTCTGGTCTGCGGGAAAGAACGTATATAGCGGGCCACGCTCGGATGGCGGCCGCTCAATTTCTTAAACTCAGGAATGAAATTCGGATTTGGGAGGAAGCGGACATCGAAGACCAGATCGCTGTCGTGCGGGACACCATTTCGAAATCCGAAGCTGTTTACCTGAATTACAATCTTGGCTTCGTCCTTGTTGTCCCTGAATTGCCGGGTGATCAACGTCCGCAGCTCGTGAACATTCAGTTTTGAGGTGTCGACCGTGATATCGGCCAGGTTTTGGAGCGGCCCCAGCAGCTCACGCTCCTCCTGTAAGCTGCGCATAACCGGAGCCTCACGCCCGAGAGGATGGGGGCGGCGCGTCTCGCTGAACCGGCGCTGCAGGACTTCGTCGGACGCATCCAGAAACAAAAGCCGGGCATTGACGGTCCGCCGGAGCCGGCGGAACATGCCGGGAAACTCTTTGAGCGACTCTCCTTCACGGACGTCGATAATGAGAGCCGCGCGTTTTGAAGTTTTCGAGTCGTGCGTCAGGTCGGCGAATTTCGGAACGAGCGCGATGGGCAGATTATCGACAGCGTAGAAGCCCAGGTCCTCGAATGCTTTTAATACGGTCTGCTTTCCGGATCCGCTGCGGCCAGTAATAATCACAAGCTCGGCCGGAACCGCCTGTTGCAGGATATCTCCGCGCTGCCTGCCGCCCTGGACTTTGGTGGTAGCCGCCATGAATTACACGGGTGCGTTCTTCAGTGTTTATTATCCTCGTTGAGATGAGATGCACCTCACGCGCTTTTCCACTCGCGGCGCTTTGCGCCTTCGCCAGCTGGTCGGCGGGCGCCAGGGGGCCTATGAATTTGTGGCCTGGCGAGCCTCCCGGACCGAAGGCCACAACAAATTCCGAGGTGAATACAACCAGGCCGTCTGATTCCCTCACAGGGGGTAAGTCCGTCATTCGCCTGGGGAACATCACAGTTCCAACGTTCACGTTCTATCCTGCGCCAGCCCGGAACAATACCGGAGCGGCTGTCGTGGTCTTTCCCGGCGGAGCCTATCGAATTCTCGCTTGGGATCTGGAGGGTACCGAAATTTGCGAGTGGTTGAATTCGATCGGGGTGAATGCCGTGCTGGTGAAGTATCGTGTTCCAGAACCCAATGGGATACCGCGTTACCAGGAACCGCTCGCCGACGCCCAGCGCGCTATAGGCGTGACCCGTCTTCACGGAGGCGAATGGAAGATCGATCCAAACCGTGTCGGCGTCATTGGGTTTTCAGCCGGAGGAGATCTGGCGGCCCTGGTGAGCAACACGTTCGAGAAGCGGACGTACGCGCCCGTCGATCAAGCCGACAGCCAGAGCTGCCGTCCCGATTTTGTGATGTTGATCTATCCGGCATATCTCGTGCCGCAGGTGGATTCAGAACAGCTCGCACCGGAGTTGCATGTCAGTTCCGAGACACCACCGACGTTTCTGGTCCAGACGGAAGACGATCCGATCCACGTGGAGAACAGCCTGTTCTACTATGTGGCTCTGAAGCGCGCCAAGGTTCCGGCGGAGATGCACTTATACAGCAAGGGCGGCCATGGCTACGGCTTACGGCATACCGATCTGGATGTGACAACCTGGCCCACGCTGGCTGCCGAATGGTTACGGTCACGGGGCGTGCTCAGCAACGCGGCGCATTAGTTGCTAAAGTCAACTATATTAGTTGATGGAGGCATCGATATGGTTGCGGCTGAGACCCTCGTTGAAATCGGTGACCAAACGGCTGCTTTTCGGCAGTTTAACCGTTTCTACACGCGTACGATTGGCGCATTGCAGGAGGGCTTGCTCGACAGCCCTTATGGGCTGACCGAAGCGCGTGTGCTGTACGAGCTGGCAGCACGCGAGGAGACTACGGCTAAAGAAATTGCCGGCGAGCTCAATTTGGACGCGGGTTACCTGAGCCGTATTCTTCGCAAGTTCAAAGAATTGGGGCTCGTGAAGCGCTCGGCGTCGCGGCAAGATGCCCGCGAAGCCTTGCTCGCGCTAACGAAACGAGGTAGGGCCGCGTTTGCGAGTTTGAATGAACGCGCTGAGCAGGAGGCGCGGGAAATTTTAGACAATCTGCCGCCAGCGAAACGATCGGAATTGATTCGCTCAATGCGAACCATTGAAGATGTCCTCACAATCGAGGGCCAAAGCCGGGCGCCCTTCATCCTGCGTCAGCATCGACCCGGCGACATGGGATGGGTGGTCGAAAGGCACGGCGCGCTCTATGCGCGGGAATATGGCTGGGATGAGCGGTTTGAGGCGCTGGTAGCCCGCATTGTCGCGGATTTCATAACTAACTACGATTCGATGTGCGAGCGCTGCTGGATTGCCGAACGCGACGGCGACCATCTTGGCTGTATCTTTCTGGTCAAGCATCCCGAACAGGCCGATACGGCAAAGCTGCGTCTGCTGCTCGTCGAGCCAGGCGCCCGCGGCTTAGGCCTGGGCAAAGCGCTGGTAAACGAGTGCGTCAACTTTGCGCGAGCTGCCGGTTACAAGAAGGTTACGCTTTGGACCCAGAGCATACTTGCCGCTGCTCATCGTATTTATCAGCAGGCTGGGTTCCGTCTCGTGCATGAAGAGCCTCATCACAGTTTCGGCAAGGAACTGGTAGGGCAGACCTGGGAGCTGGAGTTGTAGGCGGCGCGGTTCGCAGCCAATGAAATTGCGATATCATGACAGGCCCAGGGGGGCTTATGCCAAAGTTTCTGATCGAAGCATCCTACACGGCGGAAGGAATGCGGGGACTAACCAAAGATAAAGCGTCTGGCCGTCGGTCCGCGGCGGAGAAGGCTGTGGCGTCGGTAGGGGGGAAGCTGGAAAGTTTTTACTTTGTGTTCGGCGAAAGGGACGCATTGATTGTGTGCGACTTGCCTGACAATATCAGCGCAGCCAGTTTGAGTTTCGCTGTGGCCGCAAGCGGTCTGATCAAACCCAAAACAACCCCATTATTAACCATTGAGGAAGTGGACAAAGCGTTAGGAAAGAGCGTTACGTTTCGTGGCCCGGGCGCATAGCTAAACTGCGGCTCCGGCCAGGTTCTCATGACCGATTCAAAGGTTTTGTCCGCCCACGTCGCCCTGCTTCGTGGTGTGAATGTCGGCGGAAAGAATCTGCTGCCCATGCGGGAGCTCACTGAAATGTTTGCTACTGCAGGATGCTCCGATGTGCGGACTTACATCCAGAGCGGTAACGTCGTTTTCAGGGCCGCTCCTACCCTTTTAGGAGGGTTTTCGGACCGGATCACGAAGCAAATTGCAGGGCGCTTCGGCTGTAAGACACCGGTGATATTGCGAACAGCTAAGCAACTCGGTGACACCATCCGCAATAACCCGTTCGTGAAGGCTGGCGCGGATGAGAAGACGCTTCACGTCTACTTTCTTGCGGATGTTCCGAAGGCACAAGATGTTGGGAAGCTCGATCCCGGGCGATCACGGCCTGACGCCTTCATTGTGCATAACCGCGAAATCTATCTACACCTTCCAAATGGCATGGCGCGGACCAAGCTGACCAATGCCTATTTTGATTCAAAGCTCGCAACGACGAGCACGGCGAGGAACTGGCGCACGGTTCTGAAGCTCTTTGAATTGATGGAAAGCTCGTAGCAAGAGCGGGATCAGTGGGGAGTTTCGGCCTCCAGTGTTATGCCCGGCGCAACAGGAACGTCAATCGACGAGACTTCGCGGCCTAGAGTGCTTCGCTCCGCGCGAGCTTTCACGGACTTGCCGTTCAGAAGCAGAGTTTGATACCCACCGGGAAATGCCGCTCTCCAAATGATGGAAGGGCCTTCCTGGTTGGTGAACATAGTTTTTCGGGCGCCTTCGTGCCGCACAGTCACTCTGTTGCGGCGCACGGGAAGATTGCGAAGCTCGGCCCAGCCAATATTGCCAAGGCCGGATTGGGTCCGGATAAATTGCTCGGGGGCGTGACCGCTATGTGGCTCGGTGATGGGCTGACGGCCGGGGGAAATCCCCATCAACCCTGTGACAATCGCTCCTACGATCGAATAAGAAACCTCGGGGTAGTCGCGGCGATCCCTGCCGGGACGCGCCAGATCCATCATTTGCGCGTATGCGACATCCGGCGCTCCGTATTGATACAGAATCTCGGCATGATGCGACTGGCCCTCGACGCCGCTCGATGGAGTTTTCTTGATCTCGTGAAGAAACGCGTTGAGCGTGCCCTTCAATTTGGGACCATCCTCGGCGGCATCCCGATACAACACATCAGACGTATCGTGCCCTTCAAATTGATAGTCCTTATTTAGCCGATCATGAAATGCTTGCGCAGACTCATCCCACCAGGAGTCGTTGATGAGCGTCCTGACGGCCGCTGCCCTCTCTATGTAGGTTTGTGCGAGCTGACTATTTTCCTGCACTTCCTGGATGCCCGCGTAAGCGCGGTAGGCGGCGTACTGCGTGGCGAGCAAATCGAGGCCGATCACAAAATCTTCGCGCCGCTCTTCATAGCTCGGATTACCGCGAAAGAATAAGAACGGGTCATTGGGGTCAAAGCCATCTCGAATATTCTCGAAGCGCTTCCGCTTCATGATCCGATTAAGATCGAGGTTCCATCTTTGTTCAAAATCGTTAACCGTATGGTTGTAGAAGTTTAGAAACGCGGGATCGTCGATATAGCTGAGATCGCCAGTCCAGAGAAACATTCTGTAACAGGCATCGAGAACGTCGTAATTGGCGGGCAGACAGTACCAGAACTCGGCGTCGCTTTTGTAATCGGCGGGCGAGGGGCGGCTATAACGGTCAATCTCCCAGTAGCTGCACCAATCCTTCGATTCCGAGATGTTTTCTGCAAAACGATGCAGCATGTTCCGGGTATGAGGGGCCAGTCCTAAGGCGTGGGCGCCCATCGCTTGATGGGCCACATCGCGCATGCAGAATGCCTCGCGCCCCGGCAGCGCAGCCTCGTACCATGGGCCCACTGGATCGCCGTCAAAGGCAAATTCGAGCGCCTGATGTTTCGCCCAATTGAACGCCTCGATCAAACGAGGATCGGAGGAGTCGAGGGTCAGCGCCGATTCAAACCGGCGGTTACCGGGGAATACGGGAGCCGCGAAAAGAAGAGCGGCTGCAATAATCCCGGAGGCCTTAATTGTGAGCACGGTTTCGATACTTCCCGGAGTCTAGCGGCAGGGAAGCAGCCTCGGCAACGTGAATTGACGGTTAACTGACCGTCAACGCGTTCGAAAGAATGTTCCGTGGCTAGCCGCCAGACGGCCTGTCTTATACTGGTCGGCAAGAGCTTCAGAAATCCAGGTGCGTACGGCCGAGGGCGCGGGATCATGGCGGATTCAGTGGTGGAGTGTGGTCCGACAGAACAAGAATGCCGGGCGCTCGTCAAAAGAATTCTAGCCAGCCCGGAATTTCAGCGAACCAGTCGGCTTCGTGATTTTCTGCTGTATGTCGTAGACCGGAAGCTTGCCGATTTGCCACATGAGGTGACCGAAACGCTGATCGGCCACCATGTCTTCGGCAGGCCGGCGATGTACAACACGGGCGAGGATAGCATCGTCCGCACTGAGGCGCGCATTCTACGCCAGCGGCTCGAAAGGTACTTTGCGAACGAGGGAATCGACGAAGAGATCGCGCTCGAAATTCCAAAGGGCGCCTACATTCCGGTTTTTCATCGTCGCGAGCGTCCTACTGCCTCGCATCCGGTTTTACCACCGAAGCGGAACAGCCGGCGACGCCCATTCGCGATCGCGTTCGGCATCTGCGTCTGTGTTGTGGCGGCCGCGCTAACCGTCAGGCGCTTGGTTTTAGTCCCATCCGATCATGCAGTCACGGGCGCTTCGGTTGTGTCCATCAGCCCGGCGGGTTCGGTCGTGATCGAGTCCTCCGATCCACAACTTGTGCGTGGATTTATGTGGGCCAAGGCGCGGGCCTTAGGATACGCCTATACGGGAGACGCAGTTGGCGACTGGTACGACAGCACTGCGGGTAATCGCTATGCCTTTTGTATGCGTGACACATCGCATCAAAGCATCGGCGCATCGGTTTTGGGACTCGGCGGCCACACGCGTAACATGCTTCGGCGGTTTGCGGCCAGCATCTCGCTAACTAGAGACTGGTGCGGTTTCTGGGAAATAAATAAGGATGGGTTTCCAGCTCCCGTCGACTATAAGGATGACGCGCAGTTCTGGTATTGCCTGCCGGCTAATTTTGACGTGATGCAGGCCTGTTATCGCCAATTCCTCTGGACCGGCGACCGGAGTTACTTCGATTCAACCTTCTCCAATTTTTACGACCGCACGGTGGCGGACTATGTGGCGGCATGGGACAGCCATCGGGACGGCGTCATGGAAAGCAGCCCGAAAGTGCGGCCACGGGGCATTGCCTCGTACCATCAGGAGACACCGCAACCGCTGGTGGCGGCTGACTTGATTGCGGCGCAGTATAAGGGCTACCTGGTTTATGCCACGATCCAGCAACAGAAAGGGACGAGCGGAAGCCTTTCCGAGAAGCTTGCGAGCGAATACCTCGCAAAGGCGCAAGCGCTGCGGGACCGCTACAACACCGAATGGTGGGATCCGATTCAGAATCGGCATTACTCGTTGATGTTGCCGGACCGCAGCTTTTACCGAGGTTACGTCGCCGAAGCGAATATCTTCGCTCTGCTGTTCGGGCTGACCGAGGAGGGCGTGAAGACCGAGGCCGCGCTCGACTCTCTCGAAAGGAACCGGCCCCCGCTCGATCAAAACCTTTCGTATTTTCCGGAGGTTCTGTTTCAATACGGCCGGAATGAATCGGCGTATCAGCATCTTTTGGAACTGACAGACTCGAACTTCAAAAGCCGCGGTATGCCCGAGATTGTCTTCGCCGTCGTAGGCGCAACGGCGACCGGCCTGCTCGGAATTTCACCGGATGCGCCGCATACGACTTTGAAAACCATGCCCGCGCTTCCCAGAGCGGTCGACTGGGTAAAGCTGGCACATCTACTGGTCTTGCAGAACGAGGTGAGTGTCCAGCACCAAGGCGTTACCGAGACCACAGTAACGAACGAACGCGGGCCGGCATTTAAATGGGAAGCTGAGTTTCCCGCCGGAGCCCTCGATCCTTCACCTCGCATTTTGGTGGATGATGTGCCTCTCGCGGCCCGAGTAGGACAGGGCGTGAACCACCGCGCTTTTGTTTACGTGTCGGTCGAGGTCAAACCAGGGCAGGCCAGAACTGCGCGCTACATGGCGCCGAAAAGCTAGAACCAACAACAGCGCACGGCGCATAGACGCTTCGAATTAACCGTCAACTTACCGTTAATTCACGTTGCCACTAGGTGCGGGCGATGTTGTAATCGGGCCCAAGGGGTTTTTGGACCAATCCGGTCCGGCGTGATCGCACCTGTTCCACGCCCACATCTCATAGTCGTTCCCTTCAGGAGGTCTTCATGCTAAGGCTGTCTCACAAGTTTGAGAGCTTTTCCACTCTGGCAGTGGTAATCGTCCTCTTATTCCTCGCCGCACAGGGTGGCCGTGTCCTCGCTCAGGCAATTTCCGGAACCGTAGTCGGAACTGTTCGCGATGCGACTGGGGCCGTGGTGCCGGGAGCGACAGTTACGGCTACAAACAACGAGACGGGAATCCCCCAGTCCACCGTTACCGGCGCCCAAGGTGACTACACCATACCGAATCTCCCACCGGGAAACTACAAGGTCACGGCTCAATCACAAGGATTCCAGACCGCTGTCGTCAGCGATACCGCCGTGCAGGTACAACAAACGACTCGCGTCGATTTCAGTCTTTCACCGGGCCAGACAAATCAGCAGATTAGCGTTACCGCAGAAGCCCCGCTCGTCCAGAGCACCACGTCAGACCTAGGCCAGGTGATCGAATCGCAACAAATTGAGTCGCTGCCTCTCAACGGCCGGTTGTTCGAGCAGCTCGTCACCATCGTCCCTGGCACGATTCAGGCCGGCTGGAGCGATTTTGCGGAAAATCCCTCGGCCGCGGGCGCACTGACGCCGACCCAAGCTGTCGTAAACGGGCTGCCGTGGTCAGGCAATTATTACATGGTGGATGGAGTTCACAATACAGAACCGTTGAATGCATTTATCAGTATTTCTCCACCGCTCGATTCAGTCGATTCGTTCAAGGTCGAAACGAGCAATCCGAGTGCGGAGTATGGCTCCTTCGGCGGTGCAATCATCAATCTTGCGATCAAGTCTGGTACGAACTCATTTCATGGCGAGGCCTTCGATTATCTGCGCAACGACGACCTAAACGCGCGCGATTTCTTTGCGCAGACCAGGGCGCCTTACAAATCGAACCAGTTCGGAGGCCTGTTCAGCGGCCCGATCATTAAGAACAAGCTGTTCTTCTTCGTCGACTATCAGCAGTTGATCGCGCACCAGGGACAAACCAACACTCTCACCGTGCCCACAGCCCTGCAGCGTCAAGGTGTGCTGACAGAAGGAAGCCAGGGAACGATTTACGATCCAACAAGCCATCAGCCCTTTTTCAATAACACCATACCCGCAAGCCTTATTGATCCGGTTGCACTGAAAGTAGAGAATCTGTTTCCTCTTCCAAATCTTCCCGGATTGGCTAATAACTACGTCGATAACACAATCAACACCGTCAACGCGCCTCAGGGAGATATTAAGATCGACTGGCAATTGTCGAGCCGCGACCATCTATTCGGGCGTGAATCGGCCGCGCACAAAAACTTCACGAGCCCGTCGCCGGCAAACATCTACATGTATGGAGGCCCCAACTCAGTTGCTTTAAACCAAAACGCCGTTATCGGCTGGGATCGCACCCTGTCACCGTCGATGGTCAATGAGGTGCGGGTCGGATTCAACCGTTTCAATGTAGTCGACACGGCGAATGCCTACGGCATTGACGAGAACAACAACCTGGGCATCCCTAATGGAAATATACCCGGCCTGCCCTACACGTCCGGCATTGCGCAGTTCAACATCTCCGGGTTTGAGGTCTCGGGTGGCCCTGGATTGACCGGAGACCCGGGATGGACGAATGCAAAGCGAATCGCCAACATCTTCGATTACACCGACGGCTTAAGCTGGGTGCGGGGCAAGCACAGCTTGAAGTTTGGAGGGGATATCCAGCAGGTTCAGTCTACGCTAACCAACGCTCAGGATGATCCTCGCGGTATCTTTAACTTCAACGGTAATTACACAAGCAACCAGGGCGCATCCGGCACTGGGAATTCTTACGCCAGCTTCTTGCTGGGCGATCCAAACCAGGTGCTGCGCGACTTTGTCAACACCGTGCCAGCGGTCCGGATGCTGTTCGCCGGTTTTTACGTCCAGGATGACTATAGGGTCACCCAGTCTTTAACCATAAACATGGGATTGCGCTGGGATCTTTTCACAAGCCCCGTGGAGAAATTCAACCGCCAGTCCAATTTCGATCCGGCCACCGGGCTCATCGATATCGCCTCATCCAGTAATCGCGGGCCGAACGTCGACAATAACTACGGCAACTGGGGACCGAGAATCGGTCTGGCTTATTCACCGGATAACGGCAAGACAGCCTTTCGCGCGGCCTACGGCATCAGCTATTTTCCCGACAACTTCGGAGCAACTGGAGGGACCCTTGAACGGAATTATCCGTTCTTCACCGTGTCGCAGCTCACTACGCCCACGCCTTTCACTCCGTTCTGGAGTCTGAGCGGCAACGGTTTAATCGCCCCGATCTCGGTCCCCTACACGCCGGGTGGCACGGTTGCACCTCCACCCGGCTTTGGCGTCTTTTTTGTCGCCAAAAATTTCAAGCAGGATGAAGCGCAAGTCTGGAATGTCAGCATACAGCGCCAGTTGCCCGGCAAAATGATGTTCTCAATCGCCTACGTCGCGACACACGGTGTGCATTTGTACCGCGATCTGCAGTTGAATCAGGCATTGCCAGGACCAGGCCCAATCGGACCGCGTCTGCCCTACTATTCGGTAGCGCCGAACATTCCTACCATCGATCAGCGCAACGGAGACGGGACATCTCACTACAACTCCCTCCAGGCTCAACTGCAAAAGCGCTTCAGTTCCGGTTTGTCCTTCCTCGCCGCGTACACCTGGTCGAAGACCATGGACGACACAACGACGCTCGTTGACCCCTATAACGACAAACTCAATTATTCCCTCGCCAACGGATTTACTTTAGTCGATGTTCCTCAGAATGTCGTCTTGAGCTACAGCTACGAATTGCCTTTCGGAAAAGGCAAAAACCTCCTGAATAACTCGTCGGGAATAATAGGTCATTTAGTTGGTGGCTGGTCCATTAACGGAATCACTACATTCCAGTCCGGTCAACCCTTGTTCGTTAATGTCGCTAACAACTTGCTAAACAACAATGGGTACAGTAACCCGGCTGATATCACATGCAACAGCGTTTCCACGCCCAAAACTGTTCAGGAGTGGTTCAACACCGGATGTTTCGCGGCGCCGCCGGCCTACACGTTTGGAAATTCGGGCGTGGGTCACGTCCGCGGCCCGGGGATAAACAATTGGGATTTCTCTATCGCCAAGGATACTTCCCTGGGTGCAGAGACGCGCAGGTTGCGTCTCGAGGCCGATTTCTTCAACCTCGCAAACTCAGCGCACTTCAGCAATCCAAACACCACTCTGGGCAATTCCAACTTCGGCACAATCAGCAGCGACCGGCTCCCGCCGCGACTGATTCAACTCGGCGCGAAATTCTCGTTTTAGACGGAAGAGGCCCGGTGGCTTTTGTTTGGATCGCGCACAACGCCACCAAACGGCTGTGCGCTAACGCTTCCGGCTCTTTGTCATCGGCGCATGCCTCCGAGCCACGACCGCCAGGGAGTATATTTGACGTACTTCCGTTAATTCTGCGGCACTGCCGGAGTAGGGGGCGCAACGGGCTTCGCCGTGCCCTGGGCCGGGCTCGCGGCGAGCAGGTCTTTATCCGGGTAGCCCCGAATTAATTTCAAAGTCCGGCTCCAGCGCGTTCTCGTAAAGAAATGTTCGCCGAGATCGATTAGATGTTTGATCGTAGCGTCCGCCGAGGCGTCGGTAAGCTGTTCCGTGGTCGCATCATAGGACCAGTAAATCAGCAGTGGCTTCCCAATGATGTTATCTCTTGGCACAAAGCCCCAGTAACGGCTATCCAGCGAGTTGTCGCGATTGTCGCCCATGGCAAAAAACGATCCCGGCGGGACGACTACTTCGCCATTCACGACGTGATGCTCGAGCATTTCGCGCAGCAGCGGGTCCCTGGCCGGATCGTACGTGTACGGCGGCGGCTCGCTGGGGAAATTGTCGCGATAGGAATCGATAATTGCGCTCTTGTGATAGACATACGGCTCCTTCAGCGGCACGCCATTGCGGTACACCACCTGATTTACGATTTTCAAACGATCGCCGGGAACTCCTATCACACGTTTCACAAATGTCTGGCTGATATCGGCCGGATAGCGGAAAACGATGATGTCGCCATGCTTCGGCTCTTCATAGGGAAGCACATACCGGCTGATTGCGCCAGCCGGGGAGTACGCAAGCTTGTCGACAAGCAGATGATCGCCAATCAGGAGAGTGTCTTCCATGGAAGCGGTCGGAATCACAAACGCCTGAACCAGCGTCGTTGTTCCGAAGAGCAGAAGAAGTATCGTGACTGCCCATTCAGCGATCGCGTTTCGGGGCGCTTCCGCTTTCGTTGTTGGAGGCGTTTGCTGCTCGACGCTTGCGGGTTTAGCCTCTAATTTCTCTGGCATCGTATCTCACGCTTACTGAATCCGACCTGAATACTGATAGCCGCGAAGAAGCCGAAACGTGCGGTCCCAGCGTGTCTTGCTGAAGAAATGGGCGCACACGTCCACCAAATGATTGCTGTATCCCTCGACCGAATGCGGCATTAACATCTCCGTGCTCGTGTTATACGACCAATAGATGAGCACCGGCTTTCCGACTATATTCTCGCGGGGAACGAATCCCCAGTAACGGCTGTCAAGCGAATTGTCCCGGTTGTCGCCCATTACGAAATAGCTATTCGGCGGCACGACCACCTCGCCATTCACCACGTGACGTGACAGCATCTCGCTCAGACGAACGTCGCGACTCTCGTCCGGCACAACCTCCGGGTTTTCGGTCACGCTCGGAAAATTGTCGCGGTATGGGTCGAAGTATCCGCTCTTGTGATAGGCGTACGGCTCATTCAGCCTCTCGCCGTTTATGTAAACCTGCTGGTCCACGATCTTCAAGTGCTCGCCCGGTAAAGCGATAAGGCGCTTGACGAACATTTGCGAAATATCGACGGGGTAACGGAATGCGATGATGTCCCCGCGCCGCGGCTCCTCATAAGGCAAAAGGTATTTGCTTACCGGGCCCCTCTGTGCGTAGGCGAGCTTATCGACAACGATATGATCGCCAACCATCAGGGTGTCTTCCATTGAGCCGGTGGGAATCACATAGGACCATGCTAGGCTCGTCGAGGCAAACAGCATGATCAGTATGGTGACGGTCCATTCCGCCACAAAGCTGCGGGACTGAGGCAAACGGTCAGTCGAGTGCTCGATTGCGATTGCTACGCGTTCGCTTTCAGTCTCCATCTTTGAAACCTCCATTGTATCCGGGTATCCAGCTACCTTCCGTCGTAACGGGCGATTCTTCACCGCTCCACGCGCGGCGGCGTTTGGAATTTTAGCCCAGCAATAACCTTAATTGTCGGCCTAATTCCGCGACCCCAACATAGAGATTGACCAGACCCACGCCGCTCAGCGCGCCGCGAAAATAAGGACTAATCCAGAGCGCGTGGAGTGCGGGCGATTGCATGGGTACCCAATTCACGCCCCATACCCGCAGCCAGGGGAAAACAAAGAGAAAAATGCCGAGCTCCAGCGCAAAAATGGCGAAGCAAAGACCTAGAATCCGCTGATGCCATTTCAAGGGACTTGGCGCAGATTGCGGGTCCCCGGAACCGGCAGGCGGCGGTGTTGGTTCAATTTGCGAACTCGTGCTCATTCGTCTCCAGCTCCGCGAACAACTCGCCCTGCGCGCCGTCCCCCTCGTATCCACTCCACCATACTTCCGGGCAGCTTACCCGGACTGGTTCGAAACTGAAGCGATGCAGCGCAGTGGGGCCATGCTGGCGCAAAGCCTTCTTGTGGTCAGGCGTGGAATAGCCCTTGTTACTCGCCAAATTATATTGCGGAAACACCGTTTGCCATCGATCCATGCACTCGTCGCGGGCTACCTTGGCGACGATGGAGGCAGCCGCAATCCCCCGGCAGCGGGCGTCTCCGTCAATGAGGGGTTCCTGCTCAATCGCCAAGTCGATCTTGATGGCGTCAATCAGTAGGTAATCGGGGCGTAACGTCAATGCCTCGACCGCCCGCTTCATCGCCAAGCGGGAGGCCTGATAGATGTTGATCTGGTCGATTTCGAACGCATCAGCGGCGCCTACGGCCCACGCGAGCGACTTGCGTTTTATCTCATGGGCCAGCGCGGCGCGTGCCTCCGCCTCCAGAACTTTGCTGTCCTTCAGTCCTCGCACGCCGCGCTCGGGGTCAAGCACCACGGCCGCCGCGAAAACCGGGCCAAAGAGCGCGCCGCGGCCCACTTCGTCGATGCCGGCGATGATCCGAAATCCTCGTTCTCTCGCTCTATTTTCGTACCGAGACAGGCACCGGATAGACAACATGAAAATGAGAAACCGCTATTGACGCTCGCGCAGGCGGGCCGCCTTGCCCCTCAAACCTCGTAAATAGTAGAGTTTGGCGCGCCGCACCCGTCCCGTGCGTACCAGATCAATATGATCGATCACCGGCGCATGCAGCGGGAAAATACGCTCGACGCCCTGGCCGAAACTGACCTTCCGGACCGTGATGGTCTCGCCCATGCCGGTGTTCTTGCGGGCAATCACGGTACCCTCAAAAGCCTGTAGCCGCTCTTTGTCGCCTTCTCTGATCCGCACGTGCACGCGTATTGTGTCGCCGGTTCGAAACTCGGGGTGCGCGGCCGCCCGCGCATGTTTGTTGATGAACTTCGTCAGTACTGCATTCTGCATGGTTTTATCCTTAGTCCTTCAGTTCCGTTTCAGAAGCGGTTAAAGAGTCACAAGACCGCTCCCTCGCAGTCGCGGCTTGGTTACATTTATCAAGCAATTCCGGCCGATGGCGCTCTGTCTTTGCGCGAGATGCTTCCTCGCGCCAGCGCCTGATTTCCGCGTGATTGCCGCTCAGCAGCACCTCAGGCGCTTTCCAGCCTCGAAATTCGGCCGGCCGCGTGTATTGCGGGCAATCCAACAAGCCCATATTCATGTCGCTAAACGACTCGTTTCGCGAAGACTCCTCATTTCCCAAAACACCCGGAAGCAGGCGCGCCACCGCGTCAACAATCATGGCTGCTCCCAATTCACCGCCGCTCAACACATAGTCGCCAATCGAAATCTCCTCATCCGCCAGATGCTCCGCCACACGCTCGTCCACACCTTCGTACCGGCCGCAGATCAGAAGCAGCTCGTCGAGTTGCGAGAATCTCGACGCCTGCGCCTGGTCAAACAACCTCCCCTGCGCCGATAGCAGAATCACTCGCGTCCGCTCCGACCGCCGCGGCAATATCGCCTCCACAGCCTCGAACACAGGTTGGGGCTTTAAAAGCATTCCCTCGCCGCCGCCGAACGGCCGGTCATCTACACTTCGATGACGATCGTATGTCCAGTTTCTCAAATCGTGAACCTCGACTTGCAACCGTCCAGCTTGCCGTGCCTTCGCCACGACGCCAAAATCGAATGGCCCGCGGAAAAAATCCGGAAAAATCGTAAGAATGTGGAACTTCACAGCTCCAGCAATCCTTCCGGCAGCGCCGCTCCGATTACTTTTGCAGTGAGATCAATGGACCGGCATATGTCCGGAACGAAAGGAATCAGAACCTCCTGGCCGTTCATGTCCACTTCGAGCAGCAGCGGGCCGCCGTGCTGCTGAAATCCAACAACACGACCCACATCGCGACCGCTCGAGTCGCGTACCGTGCATCCCAACAGGTCCGAGCGGAAGTACTCACCGACCGGTAACTGGCCTCTTTCCTCGAATGGAATCCAAATGTCCGCGCCCCGGAACCGCTCCGCCTCGCCGATCGAATCGACTCCGTCGAATTTCAGTACCCAATACTCTCCGTGCCGCCAGACGCGCTCAATCGAGACCTGAATATCCGCGCCGTCCGCCAGACGTACGTTCGCTCGCTTCAAAGTCTCGAGACGCCCCGGCACGTCCGTTTGGGAGACAGCAAGCACTTCTCCGCGGTTTCCCCGCGCTCGCAAGATCTCCGCAATCACCACACGCGCGTCCAAGTTTTATTCGAGAATTTCGAGATTGAACCGGCGATTCAGTTTCGTCCCAACCGCGCCTAGCAACGTTCGGATCGACCGCGCCGTGCGGCCCTGTTTCCCAATCACCTTACCAAGATCTCCCTGCGCCACTCGCAGCTCGAAGACAGTAACCTGCTCTCCATCGATTTCATTGACAATCACTTCATTGGGAACATCCACCAAGGCTTTGGCAATGTCTTCGACCAATGCTTTCACGCTGTTGTTGTCTTCCATGGCTCACCTCGATCCCGCTCGGACAGCGGCCGGATCAAATTCGATTTGCGGATATAGATTTTAAGCGGCGTTTGCGGGATTGGACTTCAGTAATCGTGCGACCGTATCGGAGGGTTGCGCGCCCGTCTTCAACCAGTGGTTGATACGCTCGTGGTCCAGCTTGACTTCGGCCGGCTGCGCCACCGGGTTATAGTAACCTACGACCTCGACCGCGCGGCTATCTCTCGCGCGTTCCTTCTCGATAACAACCACGCGATAACTCGGCTTTTTTTTCGCGCCGAATCGCGCCAATCGGATTGCCAACATCTTCTCGTCTCTTCTTCCTTTCAGGTCTCGCGCGTTCACGCGCCAATTTCGTTCGAAGCGATGAGGTCCTATTGTCCCGCCCCGAACAGTCCAGGCATATTCGGGAGCTTCATCTTGGCAAGTCTCTTGCCCAGAAATCCCGCTCCGCCGCTCAAACTCTTCATCATTTTACGCGCCTGCGCGTATTGTTTCAGAAGGCTGTTCACTTCCTGGACCGAGGTTCCGCTGCCCTTTGCGATACGGCGCCGGCGCGAACCGTTGATGATCATATGATTTCGCCGCTCGGCCGGTGTCATCGAATCGATGATCGCTACTACCCGGTTCAGTTCCTTCTCGTCGACCTTGGTGTCTTTGAGCTGGTTCTTCATCTCGCCGAACCCGGGCATCATTTTCAGAATGTTTTCGAGCGGACCCAGCTTACGAATCTGCTTCATTTGATCGCGAAAATCTTCGAGCGTGAAGTCATCGCCAGTAAGAAGCTTCTCCTGTATCTTTTCGGCTTCCTTCTGGTCGATGTTTTCCTGAACCTTGTCGATGAGGGAGAGCACATCGCCCATGCCGAGGATACGGGAGGCGACGCGCTCGGGATAAAACGGCTCCAAAGCGTCCGTCCGTTCTCCGACACCAACGAACTTCAGCGGCTGACCGGTAATGGAGCGGATCGAAAGAGCCGCGCCACCGCGCGCATCGCCGTCCATCTTGGTGAGAATCACACCTGTAATGCCAAGCCGTTTGTTGAACTCGTCCGCGGTCTTCACCGCATCCTGGCCGGTCATGGCATCGGCAACGAACAGAATTTCTACAGGATCGAGCGCGGCCTTCAATTCCTGAAGCTCGCCCATGAGCTGCTCGTCGATGTGTAGCCGCCGGCCGTATCCACGAGCATTACGTCGCGCCCGGTCTGATTGGCTTCCCGCCGCGCCGACCGAGCCAGATCCAATGGCTTCGTTTCGTCCGCGGTCCCTTCGTATACTGGCGTGTTAACCTGCTTCGCGAGGATAGTGAGCTGTTGGCGCGCGGCGGGGCGATAGACGTCAACGGAAACCAGCAGCGGACGCTTACCCTCCTTGATTAGGAATCGCGCCAGCTTGCCGCTGCTCGTAGTCTTTCCAGACCCTTGTAGGCCGACCACCAGAATTACGCTAGGTGGCTCGTTCGCGAATCGCAGTTTCGATGGATGGCCGCCGAGCATTTTGGTCAACTCGTCGCGGACGATCTTCACCACCTGCTGGCCGGGAGAAAGAGCCGTAAGTACTTCTTCTCCGGCGGCTTTCTGTCTTACCTGCTCGATAAACTGCTTGACGACTTTGAAATGGACGTCGGCCTCGAGCAGCGCTACGCGTATTTCGCGCAGGGCCTGCTCCATATTTTCGGCCGTTAATTTCCCTTCACCGCGCAGATTTTTGAAGACCCGCTGCAGCTTCTCTGACAGATTGTCGAACATGAGTTTGCGAACTGGAGCACACCCACCTGTTCAAACCAGGAAGGTGTTGGAGGACACCCCAACCGGAGGCAGAAAACTCTGCTACTTCACTACTATAGCGAATCGGAAGGAGCAGATGGGGGACCGTACCGGGATATCCGTGGTACTCAAGCCGGACGCGCTGTGTACCCTAATAGTGTTACCCAGCCGTCTTTTCAGCTAGGGTTAGATCAGAGCACTTAGGGTCGGAGGACCAGAATGCCGTACGCCATTCGTAACGGAGTGCGCCTCTATTGGGAAGAGCACGGCAGTGGGCCGCCGCTGCTGCTGATCATGGGGCTCAGCTTCACGCTCGAGATGTGGCACCGGGTTGCGCCTCAGTTCGCCAAAGACTATCGTGTGATCCTCCTTGACAACCGCGGCGTCGGGCGCAGCGATGTGCCGCCTGGCCGGCGCTACACGATCGGTACTATGGCGGAAGATGCTTTTGCCGTTCTGGAGGCAGCCGGTGTCGACGAGCCAGCGCTCGTGCTGGGCGCTTCAATGGGCGGCATGATTGCGCAGGAGCTTACATTACGGCATCCCGAACGCGTGCAAGCCCTCGTATTGGGATGCACGGCGTGTGGACCGCTGCTTCGGGCAGCTTGGCCCGAACTCGAATGGTCGCCCGGACTGTGGCACTGGATTTCCTCGCGAGGCGTGCTTCGCGAGCGTGCGCTAGTTCGCCTGCTCTATGCCAACACGACCCCTCTCGACCGCATTGAGGAGGATATCGCTATTCGCGCGGCCTGCCAGCCTCCCGTTCACGCTGTTTTGCGGCAGTTGGCCGGAATCCTGTCGTGGAGTTCATACAGCCGGCTTCCTCAAATCAAAGTGCCTACGCTCGTTGTGCACGGTGAGCAGGACCACGTACTTCCTCCCGCGAACGGCCGGATGGTTGCCAGCCGTATCTCAAATTCCGAGTTTGTTCTACTCCCTAATGCCGGGCACATCCTCACAACCGACCAGCCGGAACTATCGCTTCAAATCGTCAGGCGTTTTCTTGAAACCGTGAGAGCCGGAGAGCGCGCCTCTGATGCCGGCCTACAAGACGTAACCGTCACAACGGCGCCGGAGCTCGTGGCTCTTCGATCACAGTTCCCGCAACAGTCTCCGCGTTTCCATGTATCCGGCATAAGCGATCAGGATTAATAACGTGAATGGAAAAGCGAGCGCTTGGCCCGCAATCCGCAATGGAGTCAGGCGTCGCACTCCACTCCGCTCCATCAACATCTCCCTCATGTTACGCAGATGCCCACGGTCGAGCCAAAAGCAATCCGCGTTTTCGTTCACAATCATTACCTTCGCCGGAATGCGGACTGTCGCAGCCCATTTCCATTTGGTCATGATGTCGTCGCCGGTGCAAAGCACGCAAAGCGCCGTATAGCCGGACCGCGTTAGCCTCCGGAACAACTCGGCGCGTTCTGTTCCGGCCTGCGCCTCGTGCGTGTAGAATACTCTACCTCTCGAAGCGTCGAACGGCTCGGGCGGTGTTCGATAACACGTCAAGACGTCGACTCTATGAGTTTCCCCGGTTTTGTACAGCTCGGTCAGGAACTTTGCCGCGGCCTTGCGCGACCCGCTCTCAATCATCAATACGTCGCTCAGCTTTGGAGTCCAGCGCGACAGCAGAAAGAGAAGGCGGTCGAAAGGCGGGGTCTTTCGTGCAAACGCAAGCCGCATCGGCTAACAGGCTATCAGAATTCTGAAAAACGCTTTTATAACCGCTCGCTCGCGGTCGCGACTCTGTAACACATTGCTGAGCAATAGCAGGGTTCAGACGGCCCGGAGATACTCACCAATCGAGTAGTACCGCGCGAGCGCAACGCAATTAGTTCTAGTAACTAAGTCTTCTTACTGACGAGTTAGTTCCATTGACGGCTTCGTCCATCAAGCCCTACAGTCGTCGTTGTGTTTTGATCCGGCGAGCATCCAGGCGCTCAAAAACGACGCCTGGAAGGGAGCGCGAGAACGGGTGGTTCTCGCGCTCCGACTCATCGCCTATTCTCGGAGGACTAGAAATGCTCATTCGCCCTGTGCTTTTCGTTGTTTTCGCCGCTGCTCTTCAGGGGCAATCTCAAACCAGCCAACTAACCGATATCCCAGCCACACCAACACGGCATGTATCAAAGCTGTGGATTACTTCCTCGATTCTTCTGCTCGCAGCCACCAGCCTTGACGCCGCTTCAAGCTGGGGCAAATATGAGGAGAACCCGTTTCTTCGCTCGAACGACGGCCGCTTCGGAGTGAAAGGCGTGTCGATCAAGCTAAGCCTGGCCGGCGCTATGCTTGTGCCGCAGATACTGTTTCGCAGAAATCACGCTGCCACAAAATTGTTCACGATCACAAACCTCGCCCAAACGGGGATGTATGGAGGAATCGCAGCGCGCAACTTCGGCATCCCGCGGCCAAGCCCGGCCAAATGAAGACTTCCGGGATCGCCCAGCGTATCGGGAAAACTATTCCAAGCCTCTTAGTTTGGGTATATACTCTTCCGCATAGAGTCCGGTGCGATGCTCTTCCTTCTCGTCAGTTCGTGCCGCTAAAGGAAAAGCGGGATGGCTGCCCGAAAGGCGAGGAATGACTCATTCGAAGCCCTATATCGCACCGGGTTCTTTTTTGAAGGCTTAGGCGCTTGCCCGCACGCTTCTGGGGAGGAAGACGAAGGGCGAACTCCAGAACCGGACCAGACGAGTTAGCAGCAGCTCAGCCTGTTCCACCGTTTCTGGTTTTTGCAATACGCAATTGGCTTGTGCCGCGTAGGCCGAGTCTAATTCGCGATCGCCGGTTCCTGCCCATGCAGCCACTGGAATCGCGCGTGTTGCCTCGTTTTGCTTCAAACGCTCGAGAGCCCTGAGACAGCGCTTTCCTTTCCGCTCCAAATCAATAAGTACCAGATTGGGTAAGGGAGCCGTGCCGTCTGCGACGGACCTCAGTGCGGCTTCGCAATCATCGGCAACCCTCACCATAACTTCTACCGGCAGGCGCGTCCATTTCAGCGCCAGCCGCAAAAGACGCTTATCGTCTGGATTGTCGTCGATTACGAGGATGGAGAACCGCGGAACGTCGGGCGCCTGCTCGAAAACCTGGGAAACAGGAAGCTTCTTTACGCCTGAAACTGCCTCGAAGCCGTCTGACAGCACACTCGGAAAGCTCGTTTCCATACGTCATCGTTAGGGTAGCTGCAGTGGGGCCTAATAGGAATCGGGTAAATACCTGAGCTGTTATATTATTGATAACGCACAAGTTGTGTTAATGAGACCGCTCTCTGAAAGCCCTTGCAGTTCGTTCAGAACGGTCAGGAACCAGGCGTTGTCCGTTGCCGTGCCAATCGTAATCCGGACGCACTGCGGAAGACCGAAACTGGCTAAAGGCCGCAAAATGACCCCACGCTTCAGCAGTCCGCCGCTGAACGCACTCGCCTGTTCGGCGCTCTCGAACATCGCCATTACGAAGTTTGCTTCCGATGGTACGACGTGTATTCCACGAGCCCTCAGTTCATCGGAAACACACCGCATGCCCTGGGCATTCAACTCGATCGACCGCTGAACGAACGCGGCGTCATGCAACGCGGCAAGCGCCCCGGACTCGGCGATCTGCCCCGGTTCAAAAGGCATTTTCACCTTCAACAGGCTTCGTATCAGGTCTTTATGCGCGAAGCCATAGCCAACCCGCAGCCCAGCGAGGCCATACGCCTTCGAAAACGTTCGCAGCGTAATCACGTTGTCCAGGCGGTACTGCATGGAATCCGGATACCGGGGGTTGTCCTTAGCGTATTCGAAATACGCTTCGTCCAAAATCACCAGTACACGTTCCGGTATGTGCCTGTAAAACCGTTCGAATTCGTCGCGACTGAAAATCGTGCCTGTCGGGTTGTTCGGGTTTGCAAGATAGATAATCTTGGTTCGCTCGGTTACCGCTCCCGCGAGCGCATCCAAGTCGTAATGCCAGTCCCTGTAAGGTACGGTTTTATAGGGTACGCCCCGCGACTTTGCGATCACTTGGAAACCGCCGAAGGCGGCCTCGGTTGTAAGGATTTCATCGTTATCGCATAGGAACGTCCGTACGATGGCGGCAATGATGCTATCGGAACCACTGCCCGCAATCACGTTCTCCACCTTTACTCTGTAACGTTCGGCCAACGCTTCGCGAAGCAGCAACCCCCCTTGCGGGTAAAGGTGAACGTTCGCGGCGGCGGCGCGAATGGCTTCAACAGCGAGTGGAGACGGACCCAGCGGGTTCTCGTTCGAAGCCAGCTTGATGACGTGCGTAAGGCCGTAACGGCGGCGAATCTCCTCGGCGCTCCGGCCAGGCTCGTACGGCTTTAACTGTTCAATGTAAGGTGGAACTAGAGGCACTACGCCGCCAGAATACACCACTTTTGAGTGGTGTGGCTATCGATCAGTGTTTTCTTAGGGTTAGCCGCCTTTGGAGTCAACGGACAGCGGCCGGACGCCCTTGGCGTGGGTCCGAGAACAAACCCGCATAGCGCATCTCTGTCCGCTCAATCAAGCGGGGCCAGACGGAGGAAGGATCTGGATCGAACACACTATCGGTGTCGCCAGGAAGGACGCGCCACATCTCCAATTCCATTTCGTGCTCGAGTTGGCCGGGTGCCCACCCCGTATACCCGAGATAGACCCTGAAATTCTTAGCGGTGGGCTTCGAGTTGAATACCCGGTCGAGCGCCGTCTTGGTCGAAATCAAGTACACGTCGGCAAATACGGGGGCCGCCTCATCTATTTTTTTGCTTGACCGATAGAGCGCCAGGACGGCTTCTGCCTGCACGGGCCCTCCAGCATAGGCCGAGTCGTTCATACGCCGGGCTGGCTTAGCGTCGCCAAAGACGCGGGAAATGGCGATGTTGGTGGGACGGTTAATCACCACTCCTAAGGTGCCAGTTTGGTCATGGTGAAGCAAAAGCACGACAGTTTCGGCGAAACTGCGGTCGGCTGCGCGGCGGGGCGCTACCAGAAACAGCCCGGGCGCCAGGTCATCCGAATCCGGCTGGCCCTGCTGCCCAGCAGGGCTTGCGGCGAAACACATCTGCCCGGAAAGCGCAATCCACGTAGCAAACTGAACCGCTGTCATAAAACACCAGTGCTAGCGACTATTACACCGTAACTCACCCAGAGATATTTTCGGTGGAACCACGACATCCATATTGCGTATATACTTTGCTAGGGCTCGGTCCACGAATCGATCAGCCTTATCGAAGAGGTTGCCATGTACCGCACCTTCCCGCTTGCGTGCTGCTGCTTGTGCTTCTCCTTGTTCGGAGCCAGCGCAACCATGAGGCCGTCTGACTCCCTGACGGTAGTCCTCGATATCAAAGATCATCATTATTCGCCGAGCTCGCTGGCCGCCATGGAGAGCGAAACGCAGCGCATATTCGATGACACTGGAATGAAACTCGACTGGCGCCTCAAAGAGCGGCTGCCCGAGCATGCCGAGTTCAGCAATGTCGTGGTATTCACGATGACCGGTTCGTGCCGCATGAGCATGGTTCCGCTGCTTGTTGACGAGCGCGGACCGCTGGCGCTCACCTATACCTCCGACGGCGAAGTGCTGCCGTTTGGCGAAGTGCGCTGCGATCGCATCAAGGCATCGTTGCAAAGATCTCCTCATCCAGGCAACGGCCGGAGCTGGGATGATCTGTTCGGCATCGCTCTCGGCCGCGTTATGGCTCACGAGCTGTATCACATGCTTTCAGATGAAAGAGGTCATACGGAGAGCGGAGTTACTCGCACCAGCTTGCGCGCAGATGAGTTGGTCTCCGGAACAGTACGCCTCGATCCCTCGGCGCTGTCCAGAATCGAATCGCGCCTCGGGACCGCGGCGCAGAAATAGAAAGAATCGGCCCCCTTTTCAGTCGACGCGGAAGTCCGCGCGGCAGCCATGATCTACCCAAATTCCGCTCGAATCGTAATCCCAGGAATAGCCTTGCTGGCAGGGCGCGCCGCTTCTTTGCCTGATTAACTGGACTCCGCGGCGAGTGTCGGCGTCACAATACCGCCGGCGGCCATCGTCGGAATAACAGCTTACGGTCTGCTGATTTTCGATGGAACTTGTAGCTGTCCTGGTGTATTCACTGCAAAAAGCCGGCGCTCCTTGTCTCTGCATCGAGCACCCGCGTTTAATCTCATCCAGGATCAAAATACAGGAATTTTGCGCGTTACAGGGCGGATCGGTGGAAGTCGACACCGCCAGGCATTCATCCACAAGCTGCTTGGACCGTTCCGCTCCAACAGCCTCGACGCAAGGAATAATTGATGCCGCATCGGGCGTGGCAGCGGTGGCAGAAAGGGCGGGAAGCCCAAAAGCGCCCGCCACATGCTGCAATTCGGTTCGGATCTTATCCCATTTCGAGGCTGTTTGCCCGCCCAAGTTGAGGCTGTAAACCAGCCTGTCAATCTGTTGGCCGGTGCTCATTACATTCTGCGCGTTGGCATCGGCTTTTCGGGTCTTCTTGAAATTGTTAAGCGCTGCGTCCGTCTGTTTGATGAAGCTCGCTACCAGATTCTTCGCGTCCTTCTCCCGGCTCGTCTTTCGAATTGTGCTTTTGGAGATTGCTGAATTGAAGGTGGGCTGGAACGACTTCGCATCGTCTCTCAGATTCCTCATCAGGCCTTCGAGGTCTTTGTCGTTGATACGGTTTTGAGCTGCTGCGAAAGGCACTTGGGCGAAGCTCAAGACTGTGATTACAAGTGCCGCGCGAAAGGCCTTCGCATAATCTCCAGCCATAACAATCCTCCCGCGGATGCGATGAGAATTATAACAACGTGGAGGCGCAGAAGTCCGCGTCCAATGCCGCTGTGGCGCATGCTTCAGCGTGTAACGGTGAACCTCAGTTCACCGTTAGAGCAAGCTAAAGCTCGCTCCGGCACGCTAAAAGCGTGCGCCACACCGTGGCCTTATCGCACAACGGCTTCTTCGCCCTGTGCCGCCGGCAGGAATTCGTTCATGTCAATTCCTAACGCTTTCGACACGCCAATGCCATATGCCGGATCGGCCCGGAAGAAGTGGCAGATTTGACGAAGCTGAATTTCGCGAGGCACCGCACCCATATGCCGGGCAATATTTCCGAACAGACGCTGCTGGGCGTCGGCCGGCATCAGGCGGAACAGATTACCAGGCTGCGTGTAATCGTCGTTCCCTTGGCGATGATCGTAGCGCGACGCGTCACCCGAAATTCCCAGTGGCGGTTCGAGAAACGCTGGGCTCTCCCTCGGTCCGCCGAAGCTGTTCGGCTCGTAATTCACCGCTCCACCAAAATTTCCGTCGAAGCGCATGGCTCCGTCCCTGTGGTAATGCATCACCGGGCAGCGCGGCTTATTTACTGGCAGGTCCTGGTAGTTCACGCCGAGCCGGTACCGGTGCGCGTCGGTATAGGAAAGAATGCGCGCCTGCAGCATCTTGTCGGGCGAATGGCTCACACCGGGAATGACATGCGCCGGCGCAAAGGCGGACTGCTCCACTTCCGCATGATAATTTCCGGGATTGCGATTCAGTTCCAAGATGCCAACTTCGATTAGCGGGGAATCCTTATGAGGCCATACTTTGGTCAGATCAAAAGGGTTCCAGCGGTAATTCCCGGCGTCCTGCTCGGGCATGATCTGCACGCAAAAACGCCACCGGGGGAAATTACCGTGGGCAATGTTTTCGAAAAGGTCCCGCTGGGCCGATTCGCGATCCTGCCCAACTATCTCGGCGGCTTCCTGATCGGTGTAGAACGCATGGCCCTGCAGGGTCTTGAAGTGGAATTTCACCCAAAACCGCTCTCCTTGCTCGTTATAAAAGCTATAGGTGTGCGATCCATAGCCGTTCATTTGGCGGAAATTGCGCGGCAGACCGCGATCGCTCATCAGAATGGTGACCTGGTGCAGCGATTCCGGCGACAATGACCAAAAATCCCAAGCTGCGGTGTTGTTTCGGAGATTGGTTTGTGGATCGCGCTTCTGCGTGTGGATAAAATCGGAAAACTTGAGCGGATCGCGAACGAAAAATACGGGCGTGTTGTTGCCGACGAGGTCCCAGTTGCCTTCTTCGGTGTAAATTTTCAAGGCGAATCCGCGCACGTCGCGTTCCGCATCCGCAGCGCCGCGTTCTCCGGCTACGGTCGAACAGCGTAAGAGACAGTCCGCTTTGGTCCCAACTTTCGCGAACAACTTCGCGCGCGTATACCGCGAGATGTCGTTTGTGATCGTAAGTGTCCCAAAAGCAGCCGAGCCCTTGGCGTGAACTACGCGCTCGGGAATCCGCTCGCGATTGAAGTGCGCCATTTTTTCGATCAGCCACCAGTCCTCCATCAGGACGGGACCCCGCGGCCCTGCCGTGCGCGAATTCTGGTTATCGCCGACTGGCGAGCCGGAGGCGGTAGTAAGCGCTGGTTCGTTTGCCATGTAATCTCTCCTGAACCCAGAATAGTTTGCTTTACTGATAGGTGAAAACACATTGTTGTTATCTGTGTGAGAGATTGTAACTATTACCGTGACTCCTCCGAATTTCTCCCTGCGCCAGCTTCAATACGCCGTCGCCGTTGCCGATTCCCTGAATTTTCGAAAAGCGGCAGAGCGATGCAATGTCTCGCAGCCCTCGCTCAGCGCTCAGCTCGCCGCGCTCGAGGACGCGCTCGGTGTCAAACTCTTCGAGCGCGACCGGCGCCGCGTCTTGCTGACTCCATCGGGCCAAACACTGGTCGAGCGCAGCCGCGCCATTCTGCGCGATGCCGCCGATTTAATGGAAGCGGCGCGGCGCGCGGCGGACCCTCTCGCGGGAACGATGCAAATCGGCGTCATCCCAACGATCTCGCCCTATCTGTTGCCTCTAGCCTCGCCCTGGCTGCGAAAGACCTATCCGCGGCTCCGTGTCGTTTGGGTGGAAGAGAAGACCGTCGCGCTTGTCCGCTATCTTGCCGAGGGCTCGCTCGATGCCGCAATTGTCGCGCTCGAATCAGGCATCGGCGACTTGGAATCGGAAGTCATAGCGAAGGACACGTTTGTGCTCGCCGCTCCGCCTTCGACTCCGCTGGGCCAGCTCCGCTCGCCCGCTGACGTTCGCGACCTTCGGAGACACGAGGTCCTGTTGCTCGATGAAGGCCATTGCCTGCGCGATCAAGTGCTGAATCTGTGTACCAGGGCTAAGGCACACGAGAGTGAATTCCGAGCCACCAGTCTCTCGACCCTTGTCCAGATGGTCGCCGACAGCGCCGGAGTGACTTTGCTGCCGAAGCTTTCCGTACCCACCGAGATTCGCCGCGCCAAGCTCAAAATCAGATCGTTCGCAGAACCCGCGCCCTACCGGACGATTGCCCTCGTTTGGCGAAAGACGTCGGCGCTGGGTCCCGCCTTGCGCCACGTCGCACGCGTTATCCGGCGCGCCTACCCCAAGTCGTAATTTGATTCGCAGGTCCGCTCCCTCGCGGTCGCGGCTCGGTTATGACCGTCAATTAGAGGCAGCATTCACTTGCGCGACAGGTGCGAAACCTACCGAAAACTTATTTCACCGAATTTACCCTCTGGCGCTCGTTTCAAAAAGTGTTACACTTTCCGAAACAAAACTTTCACGGGGACCTACTGGGGATCCTCCATCAGTATTTATAGTCTGGAATACATTTCAGACCCCAAAAGCCTTCTCGTCCGAACGTCTCGGACATCGGCTCTCCGTTTAGAGCGTGTGCAGTGACGCTAACTGCGGCCGGTTCATCCGGCACTAGCTCGTTAACAGGAGAGTGGGATGCAGATTTTAAGATTTTCAATCAGGAATACCGCGGCAATGCTGGTGTGCTGTGTCGTCACAGCAGGGGCGCTGATGGCGCAGTCTTACTACGGAGGCCTTCGTGGAATCGTCACCGATCAAAATGGCGGCACGGTAGCCAACGCGAAAGTTACGCTGCTCGATGAAGGCACCGGAGAGCAGCGCTCCGCGATCACGAACAGCACCGGCGAGTACGTCTTCAGCGAAGTCCCTCCCGCAACGTATACCGTGGTCTCGGAAGCGCAAGGATTCAAGAAATTTGAACAGAAGGGCATCATTGTCGGAACCCAGCAGCAGATCACGGTGGACGTGAAATTGGAAGTCGGTCAAGTCAGCGAAAGCGTGCAAGTTACCGAGCAAGTTCCATTGATTGAGAACAGCGATGCCTCCCAGGGCCAGGTTATCGACAACCAACAACTGGTCAATCTTCCTAACTTAGGCCGGAATCCGTTCATGCTATCCAAACTGGTTCAGAACGTGACGCCCGTTGGCAATCCAGCTTATAACCGCATGGAAGATCAAAGCGGCTCGTCGCAAATTTCGATTGCAGGCGGCCCGGTCCGCGGCAACAACTATCTGCTCGACGGCATTCCCATCACTGATGCCGATAACCGAGCCATCATCATTCCTTCGCTCGAGGCCGTGCAGGAAGTCAAGATTCAGGCCAACACGTACGACGCCGAAATGGCTCGCACAGGCGGCGGCATGTTCAACACCCTGATGCGATCGGGCACCAACGATTACCATGGCAGCCTGTACGGCCACCTGCGCCGGACATCCTGGGACGCCAACAGCTTTTTCAATAACGAGGCGGGGCTGCCTGTCGCCAACCAGCCGAATGATACGTGGGGAGCGAGCTTCGGCGGAAAGATCTGGATTCCGAAGGTCTATGACGGCAAAAATAAGACATTCTTTTGGCTGGCTTTCGAGCATTACGACGATACTCAGTCGGCTTCCGAGCAATTTAATGCGCCGACCCAGCTGGAGCGGCAGGGCGATTTTTCGCAAAGCTCCGTCACCATCTACAATCCCCAGGCTCCATTGCAGGCCAACGGAAATCGCGCGCCGTTCGCGGGAAACGTCATTCCCGCTAGCATGCTGAATCCGGTGGGCGTAGCCATCGCGAGCACTTACGCCAATCCGCAAACAGCTCCAGGAAGCTATGGCGCCGTCGACATCAATGGCTCCGCTACCTTGCCCTGCCGCGCGGCCCAATACACCGGAAAGCTGGACGAAGATTTCACGAGCTGGTGGCGCGCATCCCTTAGCTACCTTCGGTATTTTTCGCTCGAACCCGGCAATACGTGGTTCGACAGTCTGTCGACGCCCGACGGTTGGCGTCTGCTGCGCCGCGTGGATACGACTCAGTTGAACAACCTTTTCACGATTAACCCGACTACTGTGCTGACGGTGCGCTACGGGTTCAATCGTTTCCCCAACTACAGCTATGACGTCAGCCAGGGTTTCAATCTGGCCAGCCTTGGGTTCAGTCCCAGCTTCGTCAATCAGGTCCCCCACGCGCTTTCGCAGTTCCCTTACATCTCGATGAGCAGTTTGTACTCGCTCGGCGTGGACGACAACAACTCGTACTACGTGCACGCCTCGAACAACTTCTCGACTAACGTTTCGAAGTACGCCGGACGCCACAGCCTCACGGCGGGATTCGACTATCGCCGCATTAAGACTGCCGGAGCCGATGCCAATGACGCTTCCGGCAGCTTCTCATTCAACGGCATCTTCACGCAATCCAACCCCACCAGCGCGGGCACCGGCGGAGCCGATCTGGCCGACTTACTGCTTGGTTATCCGGCGAGTGGCGCCACTTACACGGCAAGCAAGTTGACCGATTTCGCCGATTACTACGGAGCCTATATCCAGGACAATATCCGGATGTCGAGCAAGCTGACCATTAATGTCGGCCTTCGTTGGGAGCGCGAGCTCGGTCTGCAGGAAGTGAACAACGGAATGGTTGTGAACTTCGATACCACAGCTGTGAATCCGCTAGCAGCGGGAGTTACAGGCATTCTCCCGACGGGCGTGGTCCAATACGCAGGAAACGGGAAAAACAGCGTCGGCAATCCTTACCCGAACAAGTGGGGGCCCCGCGTCGGTCTCGCGTATCAGGTGGATTCGAAAACAGTGATTCGCGGAGGCTACGGGATCTTTTGGGCGCCGCAATTTGCGCTCGGCGCGCCCATCGCAACGCCTGGCTACAACGCTGAAACCAGCTACATTGCCACTACAAACAATTTCCAAACGCCCGCAGGCACTCTCACCAATCCCTTTCCGCAGGGCATCGCTCAGCCGGTCGGCAACTCGCTCGGCCCAGCCACCGGAAACGGACAGACCATCTCGCTGGTCGATCCCAACGCCCGCTCGCCCATGATCCAGCAATATTCGATCGACGTGCAGCGCGAATTGCCCGGCGGCGTCGCCTTCGAAGTTGGCTATGTAGGATCGCACTCGACCCACCTTACGATGGCCACGGCCAATATCAACATTAATGCCCTGAACCCGGCTCTGCTCTCCGAGGGCACGGCTCTCACACAAAGCGTTACCAATCCGTTTTATGGACACGGCGGCACAGGTGTCATCGGAACGCCATCCGTGCAGTCGTCGCAGTTACTTCTTCCGTATCCAACCTTCGGAGCGGTCAATTACCTGTTCGATGACAACGATCACGCGCGCTACGATTCCATGGTCGTCAAGGCCCAAAAGCGATTTACCTCCGGCCTGACGTTCCTCTCGACATTCACCTGGTCGCGAAACATGGATGCCAGCAGCGGCGGCGCCGGCAATACCTTGAACGCCGGTAATCTCGGGCCTCAAAATCCTTACAATATGGCCGCCGAATATAGTCTTTCGAATATCGATACACCTCTTCGCTGGGCCACTTCGTTCTCCTATGAGCTCCCTTTCGGGAAAGGTAAACCGTTTCTCAACAATGGGCGCACACTTAACTACGTCGTCGGGGGCTGGACCTTGAATGCCGTTTCGATCTTTCAGACCGGCTTCCCGCTGCAGATCTCGCAGAGTAAGAACTTCAACTCTTCGTTCGGCTATGCCAGCCAACGGCCAAATGCGACCGGCGTTTCACCCGCTACCAGCGGCAGCCTCGGATCGCGTCTCGGCGACTACATCAACCCCGCAGCTTTCTCCACCGCTCCTGAATTCACGTTTGGAGATGTCGGCCGCACCATTCCCCTGCGCGGTCCCGGCCAGGCCAATTGGGATATGTCCCTGTTCAAGAACATTCCCATGACCGAGCGGGCCAACGCTCAATTCCGATTTGAAGCGCTCAATGCCTTCAACACCCCGCTGTTTTACGGGCCTAACGTTTCCTACGGCAGTGCCGAATTCGGCCAAATCACGTCGCAAGCCAACTTCTCGCGGCAGCTTCAGTTGGCTCTCCGATTCTCATTCTGAGGAAGAATTTCTGGCGTTTTCGATTACATTGGAGTAAAACTATTAGGTAGTCTGTCAGAGAGGAGACCGTGCCGTTTCCTTCCCTCCGCAACGTACGCGCCGCCCGGTATTTTTTGAGTACGGGAATCATCGCCGGCTCGAAATTGGAAATTCACAAACAAAAAACAGCATTTGTGAGGAGGTAACGTAACGATGACTCTCAGCTCCAAGCAGCAAGCCGATCTTTCCAAACGTGGTTTTACGCGGCGTAACTTTGGGCGAATTGCCACTCTACTCAGCGCCGGAGCTACGCTTCCTTTCTACAGCGAGCACGCTCTTGCTCAGCTCTCGATGGTCAAGGATCTTCCACCCGACGCCGTCAAAATCAACGCGAACGAAAACCCGCTGGGGCCCTGCCAGGAATCCGCCGAAGCCATCCACAAGGTTGTTTCGAATGGCGGCCGCTACATGTACGAAACCACGTTCGAAATGGCAGAGACTCTGGCCGAGGTCGAAGGCCTAAAGTTCTCTTACGATCCCAAGAATTCCTATGTCGCGGCTTTCGCTGGATCGAGCGATCCGCTTCACCGTATGGTTCTTGCCTATTGCAGCAAGGACAAGCCGTTTGTCGTTGCCGATCCGGGCTACGAGGCGGGCGGCCGCGCGGCCGAATATGTCGGCGCGCAGGTCATTAAAGTCCCGCTGAAAGGCGCGGACAAAGCGCACGATGTGAAAGCCATGGTTGCCGCTCATCCGACCCCTGGCATTATTTACATCTGTAATCCAAACAATCCTACGGGCACCGTAACCAGCCGCGAAGACATCGAATGGGCCGTCGCCAATCAGCCCAAGGGCTCGATCGTCCTGCTCGATGAGGCGTATGTCCATTTCGCCAATAAAACCCAGCGCAACGCCCAGCTCGTAGCAGCCGATAAGAACGTCGTAATTCTGCGGACATTTTCAAAGCTCTACGGCATGGCCGGGCTCCGTGCGGGTGCGGCTCTCGGACGGCCGGACCTTCTCGCTGGCATGCACCAATTCACAGCCGGTGCGCTTCCTATCACCGGGATGGTTGGCGCTACGGCCGGTCTCAAGGCAAAGGGCTTGATCGAAAAGAGGAAAGCCTACATGGTCGGCGTGCGCGAAGATACCTTCGACTTCCTGTCGAAGAACAACATCGAGTTCCTTCCTTCCGACGCGAACATGTTCATGATGAACGTCAAACGCCCTGGCAAGGAATTCTACTCCGCCATGGCGAAGGAGAAAGTCTATATCGGCCGTGTATGGCCGGTGTGGCCGACCTGGGTTCGTGTCTCTGTCGGCACCAGGGAAGAGATGGCCAAGTTTAAGCAGGCCTGCGTGAAGTGCTATACGGCCTAGCAGCCCAAGCAAGCGGTCCACAAAGGGGCCGGAAGCGTAAGCGACCGGCCAAGCTAAGGAATCTTGCATTTTCCCAAAGTCAGTTATAGCTTGCGTCTTTTCGCCGGCGATCTGTCGGGCGGCTTCATCGCCGCTCTCATCGCGATCCCCTATGGCCTCGCCTTAGCGAGCATGATGGGGCTGCCTCCCGTTCTCGGCCTTGTCACTTCTGTCGCCACGGCCCCCATCACAGCGTTGCTCGGCAGAAATCCGGTCTTGATTGGCGGGACAGCCAGCGCCACGGTTCCGTTTATCGCTCATGCCGTAAGCCTTCAGGGAGTCGGAGGAGCAGCGAAAGTCTGCCTTGCGGCTTCCGTTTTTATGATGGTCTTCTCGGTGCTGCGTCTGGGCCGGCATATCCATAAAGTCCCTCAGCCCGTGGTTACGGGGTTCTCGTGCGGCATCGGCGCAATGATGTTTCTCTCCCAGTTGAACACCATGCTGGGGACCCGCGTGCATATCGATCGCACGTCCGACAATCTGCTGTATCAAAGCTGGCTGGTCATCGCATCCGCCCGGCACGCGCAACCTGCTACCGTCGGCGTCAGCCTGATCGTGATTGCCGTGGGTTTTGCCGTTGCCTATGCCGCGCCCAAGCTTCCCGCTCCGCTGATTGGAGTTCTGGCAGCGACCGCCATCGCTCTCGGCTTCCATCTTGACCAGCGCACAATCGGCGAAGTCGCTCTACACGTTCCCTCGTTTGCGGGCTTTGCCTGGACGCCTCGCGACGTGACGAGCGTTCTGCCTGCCGCATTTGGCTTGGCATTTGTGTCCTCCGTGAATATCTTGATTACCTCGCGCGTGGTCGAGCATTTCCGTGGGAGACACCGGCACATGAAGCGCTCAGACGCCGATACCGAGCTCGGCGCGTATGGGATCGCCAACGTCGTTGCCGGCACATTTGGGGCCCCGATGAGTGTCGGCATTCCTGCCCGTAGCCTGGCGAGCGTCCGCTGCGGTGGAACAACTCGAATGTCGAACCTGTTTCATGCCTTGTTCATCGTGGGTTTGCTGGCTTTAGGCGGAAGCTTTATTGCCCGAATCCCCGTTCCTGCGCTCGCCGGCGTGACGGCGTACATCGGACTTTGTCTCCTCGAGTGGAGCACATGGCGCCGCCTGCTGCGCATGCGTCGCGTCGATGCGTCGGCATTCTTGTGCACTGCCGTCGCGGTTTTGGTCGTCAACGCGGTTCTCGCCGTCGCCATTGGCTGCTCGTTTTATGTTGTCCGTTGGGTGGTCGAATCCTTCCGGAAACAGAACACCGAGGAGTTGCGGCAAGCCGCTGCCGCTCATTGATGGCGTACTTGCTCGAGCGAAATGGCGGGTAGGTAGAACCGCTCGAATCGCCGGTTCCAAATCGCGCCGGTCCGCCGCCGGTCCGTCTCATTCGTGAACCAATAATCGTACAGCGCAACTCTCACGTATTTTGGAGGCCGGCTAAATGGACTATGTTCGAGCAGCTTCAGTACTGCCGCGTCGCCCTGCAATAGCCTTACCGCAAGATTCCCGGTCCAGCGGTCTTCTTGATAATTCCCATTTAGGGCCGCAAACCACAGTTGCCAATCGAGGCGCGGCTGAAAGGGCGCGACAATGGGAAGCCGCCGTATCACATCGCCAGGCTTGTACGGAAACGAATACTCGATCCATTTCTCGCCATCTTCCGATCCCTCATAAATAAGCTCCGGCCGTGTCGTCGTCATCACGGCAAACAAACCATATGAATTGACCACTTGCCAGGGTGCCAGTAAGCCGAAGATGCGGGCAAACGGAGCGCTCGCTCCTTGTGCAAACAGCGAAATGACTTGTACCGCGCCAAGCAGCATCAAGCCTGCGAGCACGATCGAGAGCAATTGACGCCGTACCGCGCTTTGAATTGCGACTACGGAGCGGCTCAGAACACGGCGCATAGATTGAAAATTCCAGTCGTCAAACGCCCACAAACAGAGAATGATGGTGAGCCAGTTGAAGAACGCGTAATTTCCCGTAAGCAAAACCAATATCTGCAAGAAGATCAGAAAAGCGGCTCCCGCGTGGCGAATGCGGCGCGGAAAGAACAAGAGCCATGGGCACGCGAGCTCGATCGCTAGGGTTAGAAAGGTACAGGCGTCAAGCAGCCACCCGGGTGCTTGATACACATACCAGGCGATCGGATTCGGCAAGGGCTGCGTCATGAAATGAAAGCGAAGCGCGTGCAAGTTCCGCCAGTTTGGATCGCCGCTCAACAGCTTCACGCAGCCCGACTCGAAAATGAGCCGGAAGGTGAGAAAGCGAAATGCCCACACGAGCAACGGTGTGCCGGCAAATACCGCCAGGAATGCCGATTCGAGCAGAAGCGCATCCCATTGGAACAGCGTGAACGGCTGTCCGACAGAGACCAGCGAAAGATACAAAAAGAAACAGATTCCTGTCGCGGCTCTCTGCCACATTTGCCCCAACCATCCGCTGAACACCAGGAACACCGAAGCCAGAATGCCAACACTTGAGGCCCAGTTAATCCAGGAGTCGCTTGCATTCACCCAGAACAGGCTTGGCGCAAACAGAAAGGCGCGTGCGCCGATTTCGGCATGCATCGCTTCGAGCACCTGCGAGGCGGGAATAAGGCCGTGCGATCCGGCCAGGCCGAGTATTTGATCGTCAAGCGACCAGAATGCAAAAAGAAAAATGAAGCCCAGCAGACGGAGGAATAAGCTCTCGGTGAGTTGATAGGCAAGTGGCCGAATCCGCGATCCGAACAGAATTCTGGTCAGATGAAAGGCCGTGCTTCGATGCCGTGCCACGATGCCATAGGCGAATTCGGCCGCCGATTTGAATGGCGGGAATCCCTTGTACATCGCCAGCCACCATGTGTGGCGCGGGGAGAGGGCTAACGCTTCGAAAATAGCCCCGGCCCCTTGCGACACGCCTCCATTGCCGTCGACCAGAATGACCGATTTCCTGAACTCGTCCCGGGCAATTTGGGGAAAGCGGTCGCCTATGTCCTGCGATGCGAGCCACTCGAGACGGCCATCGAGAAGCGCTTGCAAGTACTCGAGCCAAAGGCGGCAGAACCCGCAGCGGCCATCATAGATCAACGTACCTTCAGTCAATGTCGTCGGTTTCACTTGCCTGCAAGTGCGGCGAAAATCGGTCGCCCTTCCATTTTGACTGACCGGACGCGTCTCCAAGAGCAAGCGGATGCAGAGATGGAACGGCAAGCGGGCGAGAGGACCGGAGCTCGATAGTTCTACTTTTCAGTGCTGGTATTCATTCCTCGCGCAGGAGGATCGAAGGATCGATCGACAGCGCGCGTTGCGCGGGAATCCAGGTGGCCAGCAAGCCGAGCAAGGCCATGGCCAGAACAACACCGGCCAAAACCAGCGGATCGCGGGGAGTGGCTTGATAGACGATCGAAGCCAGCACGCGGCTCGCCAGAATTCCGAGGAGCAATCCTGCTGCCGAACCAAAAAGCAGCAGTTTGAATGCACGTCCCAGTGCTGCCTCCAGCACTTCTTTGCGCTGGGCGCCAAGAGCTATGCGAATTCCCAATTCTTTCAGCCGTCTGCTAACCGAGTAGGCCGCCATTCCGAAGATGCCCGTGATGGAAAGCATCGCGCCCATCATGCCCAGCACGCCGAGCGAGAGCGTGGCCATGCGTGGAGCAAACAGAGCTCCGCTCATTTCCTGATTCCATGTTTGGATGAAAGCGGGCAGTCCCGCATCCAGGCCCCGCAGTTTGTTCTTTATCGCTGCCGCCAGTAGCTGCGGATCGCGAGCCGAACGCACCACCAACCATGCCCCACTGGAGGGCGATTGCAGGATGGGAAGAAACATAGCCGGCTGCGGATCTTCCGCGAGGTTGGCCGTATATTTTCCGTCTTCAACAATACCCGCCACTTGGACGCGCGTTCCATCCGGCATTTTGTAATATTCGCCCATCGCGTTTGTGACCGAGCCGAAGATTTTGCGCGCAAATTCCTTGTTGATCACCGCCACGCGTGGCGCATTTTTATCATCACGCCACGTGAAGGTTCTTCCAGACAGCAGCGCGGTGCCCGCCGCGTGGAAGTATTCCGGAGATATGCTATACATGATCGCGTCAGCAACGGCATTCGATGGCCTCAGATCCATCGTTTTGTCGGTAAAAACATTCGAGTCGCTCCAGCCGATATGTAACGGCGGATACTGACCCACCAACCCGGCCGACGTTACGCCAGGAATCGCCTCCATCGCATCGATCATGCGCCTTTGCATTGCGGGCACTGCGTCGCCGCGGTAGCCGGCCATGTTCAGATTTGTTTCGATCAGCATTGCGTTCCGCGGCTCAAAACCGAAATTGCTATGGAGCGAGCGCGCCAGCCCGCGCACGGCGACAATCGAAGAAGTGACCAGCACCGCGCAAGTGGCAATTTGAACGCCGAGCAACAGATCCCGGATGGTAATCCGCCGAGCGAACTTGCGACCAGGCCCGGCGGTTGATCCCGACTTGACGATCTGATAGGGGTCGGTGCGAAGTACTTGCCTCACAGGGACAGCGCCAAAGAAGAACCCGCTCGCTAAACTCAATAGCAAAGCCACAACATAAACATTTGCGTCTGGATTCACAGGCGCATTAAAGGGATATTCGGGAAATGGCTGCCATGCGCTGAGCGCGCGCAACAGCGCTACGCTGCCCCATAGTCCAGCAGCGCCTCCCATCAATGAAATTAGAACGGCTTCGGTCAATAATTGCCGCAGAGTGCGTATGCGGCCTGCTCCAAGCGCGAGCCGCAGAGCAATTTCGCGCGTTCGGTCAGCGGCGCGTGCGGCAAACAGGCTGCCTAAGTTAGTACATGCGGCCAGCAAAATTAATCCCGCTAGTAGCGCCAATCCCATTAGAAATTCCCGTATTGGACGATCGAGGAAGTCGCTACCAAGACCTGGACGCGCTAATAAGAAGGTCATTTGGTCCTCGTCTTTGGGATAGGTCCGTTTCAGATAAGAGCCGATCGAGTTCAGATCGGCAATAGCCTGTGCCGGAGTGACGCCCGCCTTCAGATGGCCCGTCACCTGAGTGACCCAACGGTTTGCGCGATCATTCAGGCCGTTCGACCCGTCCACCTGTTCCTGATTTACGATCGGCACGAAGAGATCGGGGGAGAAAGCCAAGAAAGTCCCCCGGAAGCCGGGCGGCGCTACACCGATGATGGTAAAAGGATGCTTGTTCAGGTGGACCGTACGGCCCACTACGCCGCGATCATCTTGAAAATGGCTGTGCCAATACGCGTAGCTGAGCACGATATACGGAGCGCTGTTGGGACCATGTCCGTCGGACGTGTGAATGAGCCGGCCAAGATACGGCTGAATGCCTAATACGTCGAAGTAATTCCCGCTCACTTCATAGAGCCAGACGCGGAATGGATTCTTTCCGGTGTCCAGCCCCGCCTGAGAGATGTTGTGAGCTATCAGACCATCAAAGCTATGGTTGCGATCGCGTAGATCGAGATAGTTAGGATACGACTCGTTTCCCAACTTATCGCCGGCGCGCTCGAGGTTGTAAAGACCATGCGCGTGGGGGACGTTCAGGGGCCGTAGGATCAGCCCGTTTAACACAGCAAAGACTACGGCATTTGCGCCAATTGCCAGCGCCAGCGTCAATACGGCGGTGAATCCGGGAGATTTGCGCAACAGACGAAGACTGAAGCGCACATCGAGAAGAAGAGTCTCTATAAAATTGCCGCCGAGCGCTTCGTGGCACTCCTCTTTGAAGCGTCCATGGGCGCCGAACTCGATACGCGCGCGGCGTTCCGCTTCGATGCGCTTTAGGCCGGAGCGTTCCAGATCGTCGGCGCGGTGCTGGATGTGCGAGCGAAGCTCTTCTTCCATGTCGTCGTCTATCTGAGAGCGATGAAAAAATTTAGCGGCAACCGAACGAAAATAAGCCAGGAATTTCATTGAGCCAGTTCACTCCTCGCGCAGCAGTATCGAAGGATCAACCGACAGCGCGCGTTGCGCTGGAATCCACGTAGCCAGCAACCCTAGCAGCGCCATAGCTAGAACAACTCCAGCCAATACGAGCGGATCGCGGGGCGTTGCCTGGTAGACGATGGAAGCCAGCACCCGGCTCGCCAGAATTCCCAGAACTAATCCTGCTGCTGAGCCGAAGGCTAGCAATTTAAATGCGCGCCCCAATGCCGCCTGTAAGACTTCTTTACGTTGCGCGCCTAGGGCCATACGAATTCCTAGTTCCTTCAGCCGCTTGCTGACCGAGTACGCAGCCATTCCAAAGATGCCGGTTATCGAGAGCATTGCGCCCATCGCGCCCAGCACACCGAGGGAGATCGTCGCCACGTGCGAAGGAAAAAGAGCGAAGTCGTCCAGTTGTTGGCTCCATGTTTCGATGTAATAAGGCAATGCGCGATCGAGGACCCGCAGTGTATTCTTTACCGCCCCTGCCACTTGTCGCGGATCGCGGCTCGAACGGATGACCAGATTTGTTGCCAGGGTTGGCGATTGCAGGATGGGAAGAAACATTGCCGGCGCCGAATCGTCCGTGAGGCCCTTATATTTTCCGCTTTCCACAACGCCCACCACTTGGATGCGCGTTCCGTCGCGCAGCTTGTAGAAATGGCCCAGGGCGTTTACGGAAGAACCGAACATTTTAACAGCGAACTCCGGATTCACAACTGCTACCCGTCGAGTGCTCTTGTCGTCATGCCAGGAGAAGGTCCTGCCCGCTAACAAGGCTGTGCCCGCCGCCTGGAAGTATTCGGGCGACGCTCGAAACGAGAAGGGTGAAGCCACGGCATTCGATGGACTCAGAACTGCCGTCTGGTCTCGAAAAACATACGAGTCGTTGTAAGCGCCACTGATTAACGGCGGCCAATCGATCAATCCAACGGATTCTACTCCTGGAATTGTCCGCACCGCATCCAGCATGCGCTTTTGCATTTCCGGTACTCTTTCGCCGCTGTAACCCGCCATACTGAGATCGGTGTTGACGATCGTCACGTTCCGTGGATCGAAACCGAGATTGCTGTGCATCGAACGAACGAGACCTCGCACGGCGACCATCGATGATGTAAGCAGCACCGCACAGATCGCAATTTGCATCACTAGCAGCAGGTCTCGGAGCGTAATCCGCCGCCCAACCGCGCGGGTGGATCCCGATTTGACGATCTGGTATGGATCGGTCCTGAGCACTTGGCGCACCGGAACCAATCCGAACAGGAGTCCGCTCACCAATGCCAACATCAAAGCCATTCCATACACAGTTGCGTCCGGGCTTACGGGCGGAGATATTGGATATCGGGGTATCGGCTGCCACACGCTTAGCCCGCGCAAAAGCGCGACACTGCCCCATAATCCGATGGCGCCTCCGGCAAGTGAAATCAGCACGGCTTCGGTAAATAGCGTCCGCAGAATGCGGCTGCGGCTTGAACCCAGCGCAAGCCGCAGAGCAACTTCACGGCTTCGATCGGCGGCGCGCGCGGCAAACAGGCTGCCCAGGTTGGCGCACGCGGCTAGCAGAATCAATCCCGCCAGCAGCATCAATCCCGTAAGGAACATCTCGACGCGGCGGCCAAGGAAATCGCCATAGAGACTGGGGCGGGACAATGAATAGGTTATTTGTCCGTGTTCCTTGGGATAGGTCTTTTCGAGATAGGAGCCAATCGAGTTCAGGTCGGCAATCGCCTGAGCCGGAGTGACTCCCGCCTTCAGATGTCCCAACGCCAGATAGATCCAAGCAGTTCCGCGCGCGTTCAGAATATTGATTCCCTCCACCTGCTCCTCGTTAATCATCGGCAAAAAGAAATCGGGATAGGCAAATAACAACGTCCCGTGAAACCGGGGCGGCGCCACGCCAACAATGGTGAAAGGATGTTTGTTGACCTGAACAACACGGCCGACTACGCCACGGTCATCTTGAAAATGGGTGTGCCAATGCACATAGCTGAGCACGATATAGGGGGCGCTGTTCGGGCCACGCTCATCGGATGCATGGAAGAAGCGGCCAAGATACGGCTGAATACGTAACGCGTCGAAGTAGTTGCCGCTCACTTCGAATAAGAAAACGCGAGATGGATTTTCTCCCGTATCCAGCCCTGCCTCAGCGATTTTATAGGCTGCCAGACTATCGAAGCTGCGGTTGCGGTCGCGCAGGTCGAGATAGTCGGGATACGATTGCACCGGATCATCTTGGTCCGAGCGCTCGATTCCGTAGAGGCTTTGCGGCTGAGGCACATTCACCGGGCGAAGGATGAGGCCGTTCAGCATACCAAAGACCACGGCGTTTGCGCCGATTGCTAGTGCCAGCGTCAAAACGGCGACGATGGTAAAGCCGGGAGATTTGCGGAGCACGCGAAAGCAATAGCGCAAATCCTGAATCAACGTTTCGATAAAATCGCCGCCGAGCGCTTCGCGGCATTCTTCTTTGAAGCGTCCGCGGCCGCCGAACTCGATGCGCGCGCGGCGTTCTGCCTCGGCGCGGGGAAGGCCGGAACGTTCGAGGTCGTCAGCGCGGTGGTGGATGTGTGAGCGAAGTTCTTCTTCCATGTCGTCTGCGGCCTGAGAAGGGTGAAAGAACTTGGCGGCGAGGGAGCGGAAGTAGGAGAAGAAATTCATGGAGCCAGTTCACTCCTCGCGCAAAAGTGTCGAAGGATCAAGCGAGAGGGCGCGCTGCGCTGGAATCCAGGTAGCCAGCAGACCCACCAACGCCATGGCCAGGACGACACCAGCTAATACCAGCGGATCGCGGGGCGTTGCCTGGTAAACGATGAAAGCGAGCACGCTGCTCGCCAGAATTCCGAGAATCAATCCCGCCGCCGAACCAAGAGCGAGTAATTTGAATGCCCGCCCCAACGCTGCCTGTAGCACTTCTTTGCGCTGTGCGCCGAGAGCGATGCGAATTCCCAATTCCCGCAGGCGCTTGCTGACCGAGTAGGCAGCCATTCCAAAGATGCCGGTGATAGACAACATGGCGCCCATGATGCCCAGCACGCCCAACGCCACTGTCGCCACGCGCGAAGGGAACAGAGCGAAGTTCAGGTCTTCGTTCCACGTTTGAATGGTAAAAGGAATGCCTCGATCGAAGTTCCGCAGCGTTCGCCTTATGGCGTCAGCCGCTTCCTGCGGATCGCGATCCAAGCGTACAACCATATACGTCTCAGCCGCTGGCGACTGCAGGAGTGGAAAAAACATGGCCGGTTGAAGATCCTCGGCGAGGTACTTATATTTCCCATCTTCCGCAACGCCCACGACTTCGATGCGCGTTCCATCGGGGATCTTGAAGTGTCCACCTACTGCCTTTGTCACAGAGCCAAAGATTTTGCGTGCAAACTCGCGGTTGATGACTGCCACATGCGGCGCATTTTTATCGTCATGCCAGGTGAAATCCCTTCCAGAGAGCAACGGCGTGCCCGCCGCACGAAAGTATTGCGGAGATACGTGGTACGTGAAAGCTTCCGCCGCAGCGTTCGATGGCCGCATATCCGTTGTTTTGTCGGAAAACACATTCGAGTCGTCCCAGCCTGTGTATAACGGCAACTGATCAATCAAGCCCGCAGACTTCACGCCAGGAATCGTCTCGATGTCATCCATCATGCGCTTTTGCATGGCAGGCACCGCGCCGCTGCTGTAACCTGCCATATGCAGATCGGTATCCACCAACAGTGCATTTTGCGGTTCAAAACCGAAATTGCTGTGGAGCGAAAGTGTGAGTCCGCGCACCGCAACCATGGAAGAAGTGACCAGGACCGCGCAAATGGCAATCTGCGCGACGAGCAGCAGCTCTCGTACCGTGAGCCGCCGTCCACCAGTCGTTCTTGATCCTGACTTGACGATCTGATACGGATCGGTCCGGATTACCTGGCGCACCGGAACCATGCCGAAGAGGATTCCGCTAATCAATGCCAATACCAAAGCGACTCCATAAACATTTGCATCCGGGTTTATAGGCACATGGATGGGATATTGGGAAAATGGCTGCCAGACGCTCAGCCCGCGCAGCAGCACTACGCTGCCCAGGAGTCCGACAGTGCCGCCTACGAGTGAAATCAGCACGGCTTCGGTGAATAGCGTCCGCAGAATGCGGTTACGGCTCGAGCCAAGCGCAAGCCGCAGGGCCACTTCGCGTGAGCGGTCGGCGGCGCGCGCGGCAAACAGACTGCCCAGGTTGGCGCAGGCGGCAAGCAGAATTAACCCCGCGAGCAACAGCAAAGCGGTTAGAAATGCCTGCACCGGAGGGCCAAGGAAATCGCCATAAAGACCTGGATGGGCCAGTCGAAGCTGGCTCATCCGGCCATCGTCCTTCGGATACGTCTTCTCGAGATACGAGCCAATCGAATTCAGGTCGGCAATCGCCTGCGCCGGAGTAACTCCCGTCTTCAAATGTCCCGTCACTTGGAAGATCCAACGCGTTCCGCGCTCGTTCAGGTCAGTCTCCCCCTCAATCTGCTCCCGATTCACGATCGGCGCAAAGAACTCGGGGAAGAAAAACATCAGAGTCCCGTGAAACTCAGGTGGAGCTACACCGAGAATCGTGAAAGGATGCTTGTTGACCTGAACTGTGCGGCCCACCACGGCGCGATCACCTAAGAAATGGCCGTGCCAGTAAGCATAGCTGAGCACTATGTACGGCGCACTGTTCGGGCCATGCTCATCGGAGCCGTGGAAAAAACGGCCGAGATACGGCTGAATGCCTAATACGTCGAAGTAATTGCCGCTCACCTCAGAGAACCAAGTGGGGGATGAACCTTTTCCCGTGTCTAGTCCCGCCACGGAGATGTTATAAGCCGCCAGACCGTCAAAGCTGCGGTTGCGATCGCGTAAGTCGAGATAATCAGGATAAGACTGGCTTCCGGCATGGTCGCTCTGCTCGATCATGAAAAGGCTTTCCGCCCGGGGCACATACGAAGGGTGCAGGATCAGCGCGTTCAAGACGCCGAAAACCACAGCATTTGCACCGATGGCCAAGGCCAGCGTCAAAAACGCGACGATCGAAAATCCGGGAGACTTGCGGAGCACGCGAAAGCAATAGCGCAAATCCTGAATCAACGTTTCGATAAAGTTGGCGCCCAGCGCTTCGTAGCATTCCTCTTTGAAGCGTCCATGGCCGCCAAACTCGATGCGCGCACGGCGTTCGGCTTCGGCGCGGATTAAGCCGGAACGTTCGAGATCGTCGGCGCGGTGCTGGATGTGTGAGCGAAGTTCTTCTTCCATGTCATCCGCGATCTGAGGAGGATGAAAGAACTTAGCGGCAACGGAACGAAAGTATGAGAGGGATTTCATCGAGCTGGTTCACTCCTCGCGCAGCAGGATCGAAGGATCGACCGAGAGAGCGCGTTGCGCTGGAATCCACGTGGCTAGCAGCCCCAGCAAGGCCATTGCTAGAACAGCGCCGGCCAACACTAGCGGATCGCGGGGAGTTGCCTGGTACACGATGGCAGCGAGCACTCGGCTCGCCAGAATTCCCAGCACCAATCCTGCTGCGGAACCAAAAGCCAGCAATTTGAATGCGCGTCCCAACGCTGCCTGTAACACTTCTTTGCGCTGTGCGCCGAGGGCCATACGAATTCCCAATTCCTTCAGCCGCTTGCTGACCGAGTATGCAGCCATTCCAGAGATGCCGGTTATGGACAGCATGGCCCCCATCACGCCTAGCACCCCCAACGACAGTGTCGCCATACGTGGGCCAAATAGAGCTACGCCCAGCCCCTTGTTCCAGGTTTGGATGAAAGAAGGCAGCCCAGAGTCCAGGTCGTGCAGTTTGATTCGCATGACTGCCGCGAGTTGTCCGGGATCACGGGCGGAGCGCACAGGCCGGTTGAGGGCCGTTGTGCGCGGTTGATCAGAGTAGCGCACCAACACTGTCATCGAACTCGATGGCGATTGCAGGATGGGGAAGAACACCGCCGGCTCCCGATGTTCGCCGATGCGCTGATATTTTCCGTCTTCCACGATCCCCACCACTTGTACGCGCGTTCCGTCTTGTAGCTTGTAATACTTGCCCGTTGCGTGCGTTACTAAACCAAAGATTTTCCGCGCAAACTCCTGGTTGATCACCGCCACTCGCGGTGCGTTTTGATCGTCGTGCCATGTGAAGTCCCTTCCAGACAGCAGGGCTGTGCCGGCCGCGCCGAAGTAGCCGGGCGAGATGCTGTACATCGGGACCTCAGCCGCGGCATGCGATGGCCTCAGATCCGTCGCATCACCGGTAAACACCATCGACCACCTCAATGTCCCATTGAGTGGTGTTCGATCAGCAAATCCCACGGACGTTACACCAGGAATGGTCTCGATGGCGTCCATCATGCGCTTTTGCATCGCAGGCACTGCGTCGCCACGATAGCCTGCCATAGTCAGATCCGTATCGATCAGCATCGCGTTCCGCGGCTCGAAACCGAAATTGCTGTCCAGCGAGCGCACGTATCCGCGCACGGCAACCATGGAAGAAGTAATCAGCACGGCACAAATCGCAATTTGCACGACCAGCAACAGGTCTCGGACAGTGATCCGCCGCCCCGCCGTACTTCTCGATCCCGACCTGACGATCTGATAGGGATCCGTGTGAAGCACTTGCCTTACGGGGACCGCACCAAAGAGGAATCCACTTATGAATGTCATCAGCAGGGCTACTGCATAGACGCGTGCATCTGGATAGACAGCCACATGGAAGGGGACTTTGGGGACTGGCTGCCATACGCTCAGCCCACTCAACAGCACTACGCCGCCCCACAGTCCAACAGCGCCTCCCGTCACGGATATCAGCAGAGCTTCGGTAAGGAGGCCCCGCAAAATGCGGCTGCGGCTCGCCCCCAGTGCCAGGCGCATAGCTATCTCACGCGCCCGGTCAGCGGCCCGTGCCGCAAACAGGCTGCCCAGGTTGGCACATGCGGCCAGCAGAATTAATCCGGCCAGCAGCATCAATGCCGTGAGAAATGCCCGCGTTGGCGGACCACTGAAGTCGCCAAAAAGACTTGGACTTGCCAAGCCAAATCTCATTTTGGCGTCGGTTTGGGGATAGGTCTTTTCGAGATACGAACCAATTGAGTTCAGGTCGCCAATCGCCTGTTGCGGAGTGACTCCGGCCTTCAAATGTCCGACGGTCATGAAAAGCGATCGGTTCCCGCGCGCGTTCAGGCTATTCTGCCCTTCCACATCCTCCTGGTTTACGATCGGCACAAAGAAATCCTGAGTGAAAAACAACACCGGCCCGTGGAACCCGGGCGGTGCAACACCAACGATGGTGAACGGGTGCTTGTTGAGTTGAACGGCGCGGCCAATCACGCCGCGATCGTCCTGAAAATGGTTGTGCCAATACGCATAGCTGAGCACAATGTACGGAGCGCTGTTCGGACCGTGCTCATCGGATGCGTGAATGAACCGGCCGAGATACGGCTGAATCCCAAATACGTCGAAGTAGTTCCCGGTCACTTCATCGACAAAGGCGCGCGCGGGGTTGCCGCCCGTATCCAGTCCTGCCTGAGTGCTGTTATAAGCTGCCAAGCCATCAAAGCTGCGGTTGTGGTCGCGCAAATCGAGATAGTCGGGATACGAGGGCGCCAACGGTATATCTCTCCCGTGTTCGATCGTGTAGAGGGTCTCCGGGTGTGGCACATCCAGCGGTCGCAGAACCAACGCGTTCAGCACACTGAAAACCACGGCGTTTGCGCCTATTGCCAATGCCAGCGTCAAAACGGCGACGATGGTGAAGCCGGGAGACTTGCGGAGCGTGCGAAGACTGAGGCGCGCGTCTTGTAGAATAGTTTCGATAAAGTTGCCACCGAGCGCTTCGCGGCATTCTTCTTTGAAGCGCCCTTGGCCGCCGAACTCGATGTGTGCGCGGCGCTCTGCCTCGGCACGACCGAGCCCGGAACGTTCCAGATCGTCGGCGAGGTGCTGGATGTGCGAGCGAAGCTCCTCCTCCATGTCATCCGCGATCTGAGAACGATGAAAAAACTTAACAGCAAGACAGCGGAAGTAGACGAGGAATTTCATCGAGCCGGTTCACTCCTCGCGCAGAAGGATCGAAGGATCGATAGACAGCGCGCGTTGCGCTGGAATCCAGGTAGCCAATAGCCCCAGTAACGCCATTGCTAGAACCACCCCAGCCAATACCAGCGGATCGCGCGGCGTCGCCTGGTAGACGATGGAGACCAGCACTCGGCTCGCTAGAATTCCCAGGACCAATCCCGCTGCCGATCCCCAAGCCAACAATTTGAATGCCCGTCCCAATGCCGCCTGCAACACTTCTTTATGCTGCGCGCCGAGGGCCAAGCGAATTCCTAACTCCTTCAGCCGTTTGCTGACCGAATAAGCAGCCATTCCAAAGATGCCAGTGATGGACAGCATCGCGCCCATCATGCCCAGCACACCCAGCGCCACCGTCGCCACACGCGATGGGAACAGAACGAACTCCATTGCTTCGTTCGCTGTTTGGATGAGAGAAGGGAGCCCCGCATCCAAGTCCCGCAGCTTACTCCTTATGGCGCCGGCGAGTTGCCGCGGATCGCGGTTCGAGCGCACCACCAGCGACGGCTGACTTGAGGGTGATTGCAGGATTGGGAGAAACATGGCCGGCTGTGGATCCTCGGTGAGGCTTGTATATTTTCCGTCTTCAACAATACCCACCACTTGTATACGCGTTCCATCCGGCATCTTGTAATGCCGGCCCATTGCGCTGGTTGCGGAGCCAAAGACTTTGCGCGCAAACTCCTGGTTGATCACTGCCACGCGCGGCGCATTTTTATCGTCATGCCACGTGAAGTCTCTGCCCGCTAACAAAATGGTGCCCGCCGCCTGGAAGTATTCGGGAGAGATGCTGTACGTTACGGCGTCAGCCGCGGCATTCGCAGGCCTCAGATCAGTCGTTTCGTCGGTAAATGCAATCGAGCTATTCGGCCTCCCATTCGCCAATGGCGGCGAATAAATCAATCCGACTGAGGTTACGCCAGGAATCGTCTGCATGGCATCGATCATGCGTATTTGCATTGCAGGCACTCTGTCGCCGCTGTAACCGGCCATGCCCAGATCGGTTTCGGCCAGCATGGCGTTCCGCGGCTCGAAACCGAAATTGCTGTGCAGCGAGCGGGCCAGTCCACGAACGGCAACCATCGAAGAGGTGAGCAGCACTGCGCAGATCGCAATTTGCACGGCGAGTAGCAGCTCTCGGGCAGTAATCCACCGAGCAAACTTGCCCCTCAGCCTGGCGCCCGATCCCGACTTGACGACCCCATATGGATCCGTGTGGAGTACCTGCCTCACCGGGACCGCGCCAAACAGGAAGCCGCTCGCTAAAGCCAACAGCAAGGCGACTCCATAAACGTTTGCATCCGGGTTCACAGGCAGATTGATAGGAAATTGAGGAAATGGCTGCCAGGCGCTCAACCAGCGCAACAGCTCCACGCTGCCCCACAGTCCGGCAGCGCCTCCGAACAGCGAAACCAGTATGGCTTCAGTAAAAAGTTGCCGCAGAATGCGAATGCGGCTCGAGCCAAGCGCGAGCCGCAGAGCAAGTTCCCGCGAACGGTCGGCGGCGCGTGCGGCAAACAGGCTGCCGAGGTTGGCGCAGGCGGCCAAGAGAATTAGCCCCGCCAGCAGCATCAACGCCGTAACGAATGCCCGTACCGGACGGCCAAGGTAGTCGCCATAAAGACTTGGACGTGCCAAGGTGAAGGTCATCTTGCCATCATCTTTGGGATAGGCCTTTTCCAGATAGGAGCCAATCGAGTTCAGATCGGCTATCGCCTGTGCCGGAGTGACTCCCGTCTTTAGATGCCCCATGACCATAAAAACCCAACGGTTTCCGCGCGCGCTCAGGAAGCCCGACCCTTCTATCTGCTCCTGGTTGACCATCGGCACAAAGAAATCGGGCGAGAAAAACATTAGAGTCCCGTGGAACCCAGGCGGCGCCACACCGAGGATGATAAAAGGGTGTTTGTTCACCTGAACTGCACGGCCCACCACGCTACGATCATCCTGAAAATGGTTGTGCCAATAGGCGTATGTGAGCACCACATACGGAGCGCTGTTTGCGCCGTGCTCATCGGAGCCATGGAAAAACCGGCCAAGATACGGCTGAAGGCGTAATACGTCGAAGTAGTTTCCGCTCGCTTCATAGACCCAGGCGGGGGATGCATTTTTGCCCGAGTCCAGCCCTGCCGACGCGATGTTATAAGCTGCCAGACCATCAAAGCTGCGGTTGCGATCGCGCAGATCGAGGTAATCGGGATACGATTGCGCCGCGAAATGATCGCTCCCGCGCTGAATTCCGTAGAGGCTCTGCGCCTCGGGCACATTCAGCGGGCGCAGGATCAGCGCACTCATTACGCTAAAAACCACGGCGTTTGCGCCAATGGCCAACGCCAGCGTCAAAACCGCGGCGATAGCGAATCCGGGAGATTTGCGCAGCACGCGAACGCTGAAGCGCACATCCTGTATCAGAGTCTCGATGAAAGCGCCGCCGAGCGCCTCGTAGCATTCCTCTTTGAACCGCCCATGGCCGCCGAACTCGATGCGTGCGCGGCGCTCCGCTTCGGCACGGTTCAGGCCGGAACGTTCCAGATCGTCAGTGCGGTGCTGGATGTGCGAGCGAAGCTCCTCCTCCATGTCATCCTCGATCTGAGAACGACGAAAGAACTTAGCGGCAAGGGAACGAAAGCAGGCCAGGAACTTCATATTTCCTCCGGTCGGGCGGAAACAGCAGAAGCCATGGCTGCGGCAACGCGGTTCCACCCGTCAATTTCCTCCCGCAGACGCTTGCGCCCCATAGACGTGAGTTCGTAGAACTTGGCGCGACGATTGTTGTCGGATGTGCCCCAGTTTGCTTTCAGGAGGCCCTGGCGCACCAGACGGAACAAGGCGGGATAGAGCGCGCCTTGCTCGATGAGCAGCGCTTGCCCGGAGATTTGCCCGATGCGCAACAGGACCCCATAGCCATGAAGGGGACCGAGAGAGACTGCTTTGAGAATAAGAAGATCGAGAGTTCCCGGAAGAAGCTGGGCTTGGCCGGACATTTACACTCCTAAGACACTCAGGAGTATAGTGCAAGCTGTCCTAAGCTGTCAAGGAGAAACTGACAGGAGAAACTGAGCGTCTCAATTTCGCCAACGATGAGGCGAGGGACGTAAGCTGGCTGCGAGTGATTTACTTACCGGAGCGGCGGAGCGGGAATCCGGGGTTTCACCCGATCCCGCCTCGTCCGCAATCTCCGCGTAAGGGCTCAGGCCGCGCGATCAAGCTCAGGCTTTAGCAAGACTTTCGTCCACGCCGTCCCCTCGCCAACGCCTCTTTGATCGAATTTCGCGTAGGCCTCCGGCGCTTTGCTCAGCGGCAGCCTATGGCTAACGATGAAGCTGGGCTTTGCTCGCCCGGCGATGATCAAATCACGAAGATACGTATTGTATTTCTTAACTGGAGCCTGCCCCTGGCCGATGGTTACGCCCTTGCTCCACAAGTCTCCTAGGGGAAATTCGTAGATCCCCTTCTTTGCGAGCGCGTTCTGCCCGCCAGGATCGCCGGCAAAATAGACGCCAATTAGACCCAGACTTCCCGTTGGATTCAGCACCTCTGCCGCCCACCGTATGGTCTGCATCGGATCTTCTCGCTGTGGGTTCTCGGCGTTCTGAGCTTGATACCCGACAGCATCGATGGCGCACATGACTCCTGTCAGCTTTCCGGCCTCGCCATCGCGCAACGATTCTTGTACAGATTTGTTTTGGTTGCGGCGCGACTTGATTTGCTCAACGGGGTCGGCTTTGGTGAAATCGATTGGAACTGCTCCAATTTCTTCTGCTCTCTTCAGCCGCTCGGGAGCGCGGTCAACTACGTACACTTCCGCGGCTCCCTTAATGAGCGCGCTATGCGCCGTCAGCAATCCAACCGGGCCGGAACCAAAAACAGCGACTGTATCGCCGCTTTTGACGTTAGCCAATTCAGCGGCGTGCCAACCCGTGGGAAATATATCTGCCAGCAGGACAAAGTCGTCTTCGAACGAGTCGCCCGGCTTGCCGGGCAGCTTCAAGCAATTAAAGTCAGCATAGGGCACCCTCAGGAACTCCGCCTGTCCGCCTCTATACGGCCCCATATCTGCATAGCCGTAACCCGCGCCGGCTGTCTTTGGGTTCATCGTCAAGCATGCATTCGTGTAGCCGCGAGTGCAATTAAAGCAGAACCCGCACGCGATGTTGAAGGGTAGAACCACTCGATCGCCTATCTTGATCGACGTTACTCCTCGGCCCACTTCTTGCACAACGCCCTGGTTCTCATGGCCAAATATACAGCCCGGCGATGCCGAGCTGCGGTCTTCATACATATGGAGATCACTTCCACAAATGGCAGCGGTTGTGATCTTTACGATCGCGTCGCAAGGGCCTTCAATTTTTGGATCCGGCACCTCTTCTACACTTACGCGATCTTTTCCCTTGTAAACGACAGCTTTCATTCTTAACTCCTATAGATGTAGACCAGCGAGCAAATCATTCCTTACCGCGAATTCCTACGTGAATCGCGGCCCGTCAATTTGCGGGCACGTCACGCTTTGCCGGCGCTCGACTTCGCCGAGCGATGACTCGCCGGCGAATGCTCCTTCGTTTCCACAGTCTCCCGGCTCACGAGTTTGTTGAAATTGCTTTTTTCTCCATCGGCTGTCTTTTCCTGATAGACGAAGGCGAGTTTTTGCTCGTCGAACTTCTTGAAGAACTCCTCCCAGGAAATCGTTTGCAGCTTTCCTTCGCCGCTGTACCCAGGAAAGTCGATCCTGAGAATTCCAGGGTCGTTCTTCCCGCCGGTTCCTTTTACGTGGGCAGGTTTGCCGCCCCGCTGTTCAGCCCATTTACGAATCTCATCGTGGTTCGTTGTAGTTTTGGATAGATTAGACACGCTCTACCTCCTGCTTAGCGAGTCGCAACTCGTCTTCCAATCCAGAGAGCGACACAATGTCAATGGCAAGCAGCTAAAACGTTGTGAAACGGCTGTATGCGTAAGTCATTGCCCGCATGTCTGCGCGGCTCATTTACTTTTTTGCCAAGCCCGGAAAGAATTTCCTTCACGCCTCCGGAGAATCGCTGCCGGTGGTTGAACGGCCCTGATAGGTGGCCGTCGCCCTATCTCAGCGCAACGCTCAAAGCTCTCGAGCGCTGCCGCGGCCTCGGCAATTACCGCGCTCCAGTCTCCCTCTCGCGATTGGCGGAACAACCGCGCTGTTGGGTACCAGGGCGTGTCCTGCCGCCCCAGCATCCAGCGCCAGTCCGCTGGAAACGGCAGCAGGACCCAGGTCGGTCGCGCCAACGCCCCAGCCAGGTGCGCGGTCACGGTGTCTACGGAAATAATCAGATCCAGATTGAGGATGAGCGCCGCCGTGTCCCGGACATCGGACGCGTACTTCTCTAATTCGTATAATGGCCACCGCGGCTGAAAGTCTTTCACGTCCGCGCCCTTTTGAAGGCTGAAAATCTGGCGACCGCCAGCGGCGAATATCGGCGCGAACTGATCCAGTGGAATAGAACGGCGCGCATCCCACGGTCCTGCCTCCCAACACAAGCCGATCCGGAAACGTTCGCGGACGGGGAACTGCTTCTTGGCCCAGTCAACCCGCTCCAGCGGGATGTGAACATAAGGGACGTCAGCAGGCAATGAATCCAGGGTTCCCCGGAATGCCCTCGGCAGCTCGGTCACTTCTATCTGCATGTCCCACTCGGAACGTTGCTCCACATGCCCCGGACCCCATGTCGTTACCCGGTCCACGCCGGCTACGCCCTCGAGCAGAGTTGTCAATTGCGGATGAGTCTGGACTGTAAGTTCCTTACATGTTTCACGCAGAAGAGGCGCGTACCGGATGAACTGAATCGCATCCCCCAAACCATGCAGACATCGGAGCATCACGCGTTTACCGGCCCATGACTGCCCGTCCCAGAACCGCTGCGGGTCCGGGGCTCCGCCGGCCCCGATCCGATCGCTTTCAGCCCATGCGCGCTCGAATCGGCCCGACAGCATCCAGCAGTCCCACCGCGAGGCGGCACACAGGTTTGCGTCGAAGCCCGCGCGCTGTGCCGTGTAGAAGCACTCCAGAGCTTCCGAAATGCGCCTTTGCTGAAGCAGTTGCCGGCCTCTTCCGTACCAATTTGCCGCTTCCGGGAATGTCGCCACTAGCATAGTGCGGGAGGCTAATTGACGTACCGGCGGATCATGCGAGCGCAGAAGTCCGCAAACTGGCCCACGTCTTTCGGCGGGCTGGTGTGATGGGGAAGTAGACCGCAATGCTCGGGCGTAAAACAGAACGTGAGAGTGAGATCGAAAGGCTCGAGCTTTCTCATCAGCAGATCGAGCCATTGATCGGCGCGGGGCCGCAAGCTGTCCGCCCAGCTAAGGCCGGTACGCAAACTCTGCACGCCTAACTCTTTGAGTAGCCGAACCGCATGGTCTACACGGTGATCTTCGAAATGGAACCATTGGCAGATGCCCAGATGCGGCGTGTACTCTCGAAAACGATCGAGCGCCGGCTTAGAAGTTCCGTCCTCCCGCACCAGTCCCATGTAGAAGTGCCGGTAGTAGGACGAGCCCTCCGCTTCGCGATGCCGGGTGGTTGCGGGCCAGGCGCGAGGCAGGTCGTAGAGGCTGTACCAGTGAATACGCTCGGCCCTCCCGATCAGGAGCTCAGCCGTTCGGTTAAGCCCGAATACTTGAACCTCATCCGCTCCGAATGTCGAAACGCCTACTTCCGACACCCAAACCGGAAGATGGCTCACTGCGCGGATCTCCTCGATCTTGTCCGGCCATTCGTGAATGGTCCAATGATTCCAGTCGAGTGGGAATCCGTGCACGGCAACTACGTCGACATGCGCCAGCACGCCTTGGCCGTCGAGATTTCGCAGGAATCCCGGATCAATCGGCGACATGCCGCCCAGCGCTCGCAGCAGCTTCGGATTCTCGGCCCGAATCGCGTCGGCCGCAAGTTTAACCATTTGGGAATAGATCGCCCAATTCGGGTCGAGTTCAAAATTCCAATGCGAGAGGTTGTTCGGCTCGTTCCACAGCATCGCTGCTTCAACCATGCTGTGCCTCCGTTTGCAGATATAGACTTCAGCCTCAGGGTGGCCGACAATCTGGAATCCGGAACTCCGCAGCATGGCCTCGACGCAGGCGCGATTCGGAATCCACCAGTTGGTCGGGTCGCCGGCGTAGCAATGCTCGACAAAGTGCATTACCGGATACGCGGGTTGGTTGAAAACTTCCGTCTCGCCGAACGGGTAATTTTTTTCAAGCTTCGCGACGTCGGAACTGCCGCGCAGCAGCGACTGGAAAATGAGGGTGTCGTTCACAACATGCTCGTTCAGGAGATCGAGCGCTAACAACGGATAGCGTAGGTGGTACAGCACTCCCATGAACAGCACGAGATCGAAACGCTCCGCCAGCCCCGCCACCTGGTAGACATTCAGAAGGCGGAAATCGATATCCTGGCGGCTTATTTCGGCCGCAAAGCGTGCCTGCTCCAGATACGCAGGGTCCGAGTCGATGCCCAGTACACGAGCCGCTCCCCGGCGCTTCATCTGAATGGAATAGAAGCCGCCGTTGCAGCCGATATCGAGCACCGTTTTGCCAGAGAGATCGGCGGGAATGCTTGATTCGAACATGCGCCATTTCAACGACGGGTAATCGCCTAGAAAGTGATTCGGCGCCGTTTGCACGCCGTCCAGATCGATATTGTGGAACCATTCGCCCAGCTCGGAGACTCGCTTCCGGATCTCGTCAGTCGAAATTGGTGCAGTCGCTCTCATAGTTGTGGCAAACCTCACGCGCTTAAGGTCGCGGCTACTCGATCCGTCCCGCTCAGCATCTGCATCGCCTCCCAATAACCGTCCATTGTCCCCACGTCGAAATAACTGGCGCCTAAGCGAAAGCCGTAGGCCTCTCCTCCCAATGCCAGCCATGCATTCACCAGCGTGCCGATGTATTCATCCGCGCGATCGCGGCGACGCCAAAGTTCGTACAGCTCGTCAAGCAGAACGCCTGGCATTTTGAATGCGCCCCAGACCCAGTGGGATGAAGGCGAGGACTTCTTTACCTGGATATCGATCACCCGGTTTCGTTCGTCCACAAGCACTGCATCAAAGAGTTCTGGTTGCCTGACTGGAAAAAGCAGAAACGACAGGCTGTCGTCTGGCAAATCTTTCAGCGCGCTCTCGGGGAACCAAATCGTGTCCGGTAATCCAATCAGTACAGGCGCGTTTCGATCGACCATTGGCGACGCTCGAAAAATCGCATCGCAAAGGCCAGCGGGCTTAGGTTGCACGGCATAACACACCGGAGCCGAATACACCGAGCCGCCGTAGTACTCGAGGATGTCCGACTTTCCCGGCGAGATCACGAAACAGATTCTGGTGGCTCCTCCGAGCACCAATCGTTCTACGAGATAGTCGCTTACCGCCCGCGGCCGTCGCTCGTTTCCTTCCGTTCTTCCGCCCACTGGAAGCAACTCCTTCGAGAACGCCAGCGGTTGTATCCGTGTACCGGCTCCCGCCGCGGGAATGATGCCCCACATGTTCAGCTCGCCTCCGCCGTGGCCGGCTCTGCCCTGTCCGCGTCGCATAACTCTGATCGGAACGCGTCCAAGATATTCTCGAGCTGACGACCCCTTACGTCTGCGGTGTGTTCCTCGAGCGTTCGCTCGCGCGCCGCGCGGCCGATTCGGACCAGTTCCCCAGCCGGTTTTTCTAGTGCTGCGATGGCATCGTTTGTTCCGCGCGCCACCAAAATTTCGCGGCCGGGTTCAAAGAATGCGTTCAGACCGGGCCAGTCGTCGCTTAAGATGGCGGCGCCGCACGCCGCAGCTTCGAACAATCGCCCCGATGGACAATATCCGTTTTCCGCCATCGCCTGCCGGCTCACGTTCAGATTTAATTTCGCCGAACAGTAAAATGCCGGATGGTCAGCACACGGCACGTGACTCGCAAGGAAAATGTTTGGCTGCCACGGGAAGCTGGCGTCGTACATCGCGCCGCCGATCAAGAATTTCTTTTTGAGGAGTCGTTTAGCTGGCTCTACAAAAAGCGAGTGGAGCGCCTGATCCCGGTCCGCCGCATACGTTCCCAAGTAAGAAAGATCAGCCCGATATCGCTCGTCAGGTTCCGCCGGGTGATGTAGTTCTGGATCCACGCTGCCGAATAGCGGCGCGACAACCCGCGCTCCGAGCTGAGTTTTTAATTGATGGAGCGCGCGGCCGCCCGCATAGCTGAGGACCAGATCGAAGTCTCTCAATCCTCTTTCGCCGATATAATCCACCGGCAGACCGCGCTGCAGTCGATCCAGCGTAACCGGCGAATCGAGATCGTAGAAACACCGCACAGCGGCTCTTGAATTCAGTACCAGTCCCGCCGCCGCAATCGCATCCGGACAATACGAGGTCACCATCGCCACATCGGAATCGGAGAGGTGCCGTAGCGCGGCCCGAGTAACGTCCTGCCAATTCTCATAAAAAATCAACTCGCCTTGGGGAAGCTCGAAGAAATCCCGGTTAGCCGCGTAGTAGGGCACGTTGCGCTCGAAGAAAACCACGCGATGACCGCGCTTTGCAAGGGCTGCGCACAATCCACGCCACAGGGTCGCGTGACCGTTTCCCCAGGAAGAGCTGACCGACAGTCCGAAGATTGCAAGTTTCATAGCGAAATGTCTCCCGTGTGATTGACGCAGAGGACGCGCGCGCCATCGTCCCTGATCTGTGCCACGCTCACGGAGGCGGGGCTGATCTCGAATCGCAACATTGAATCGAGAGACGCGCCCAAATAGCTTGCGATTAACGAACGCAGCGGATCGCAATGACTGACGATCGCTATCGTCTCGCCATTGTGGTCGACCCTTGCCTCCTCTATAGCGCTCACCATGCGAGTCTGCGTTTCGATCATCGATTCTCCACCAGGCGCCCTCACTGAGCTTCGACTCGTATTGAAGCGGAGCCACTCCGGGTCGCCTTGCAATTGCTCAAACGACATTCCCTCCCATTTACCGAACCGGAACTCGCCCAAGCCTTCCTTGATCCTGGCGACCAGTTCATGAGGTGTTGCAATGGCTTCAGCGGTTTCAGTTGTTCGCTCCAGAGGGCTTGTATAAATGGCGCGAATCGGAAATCGCGACAGCCTTTCCGCCAGATTCCGCACCTGCCTTCGTCCGTTCTCGTTCAGATGGCAGCCCGTCTTCCATCCGGCCAGATACTTTCCTACCGCGTCGGTATCGCCGTGTCGCACCAAGAGAAAGGTGGTTGTCATCCATTTCCTTCACGTACCCTTCAAGTTGTATAGCTCGCTGCTCGGGTGTGTGTTCTGCCAGTACGCGCCGGCGCGCCGATTCAGCAATGGCCCGCCGCTCAGTCTCGGGCAAATCGTGTAGGATTCGCAGTGCATCCTCGGTGGTCTCCGTTACGAGTACTTCTTTGCCGATTCGAAAAACGCTATCCAGCCCTTCCCACCAATCGCTGATCACAGGCACTCCGCAAGCCCCGGCCTCAAACAGCCGGACGCTCGGGGAATAACCTGCCTGCTTCATCGCTTCGCGTGTGACATTTAGCGTAAAATTCTGCGCTCCGTAAAATGACGCGTGCTCGCGCGGCGACAGATGAATTGTTCGCTGTACATTAGATGGCCATCTGATGCTCTCGGGATACTTCGGGCCGACTACGGCAAATCGTCCGCTCCGCCACTGCCGCGCGGGCTCGAGTAGGAGGGCTTCCAACGCAGGCTGCCGGTCTGCGCTGTAGGTCCCCAAATATCCCAGATCCAAGCGCGTTTCGGTGCTCACCGGATGGTACTTCTCCGGATCGACCGAGCAGTAAAGCGGGCGAGCCATCGGCGAGCCGTACTGGCTCTCGATCGTGTGTAAAATAGGTCCGCCTGTAAATGAGAAATACGCGTTGTACCGGCGAATCAGCGCGGGTGTGATGTACTCCTCGTCCCCTGCCTCCAGCTTGGCCAGCGTGACCGGCGTGTCAATGTCGTAGAAAGCTGTTTTGCCCGCGGCTACGGAGGTCACCCACTCGCCGCACTGCACACCGTCCGGCACATAGGACCCGACGATTACAAGCGCTGCCTGCTCCACCACGCCTTCAAACCGCCTTACGAGTTCATCAAAGCTGTCGTAAATCCAAGTTGATGTACCGGGCGGATTTGGCTCGTCTCGATTGCCTGCGTACCACGGAGCGTCACGTTCCAGGAAGAGAATGCGATGACCCCGCGCAGCCAATCCTCGAATGAGGCTGCGATAGGTAGTAGCGTGGCCATTGCCCCATGACGATGTAACAGTCAATCCCAAAATCACGATATCGAAAGATCGGCTCATAGCGTCGTTCCCGCGGTTTCGACCGCCGTATCGAGTACGGCGTCAACCAGCGCCGCCCGATGAGCGTACGTATGCTCCGAGAGCACCCGCCTGTATGCCGCAGCCCCGATATCTCTCGCGCGTTTCGCTGTTAATGAGCGCATCCACTCCGCTACTTCATTGCCATCGTCCGCGAGCAGAATCTCTTTGCCCGGCTCGAAGAACATTTCAACGCCTTGCCAAGCGTCCGTGATGAGGCATGCCGCCGCTCCGGCCGCTTCAAATACGCGGGTTGCCGGCGAAAACCCATAGCGCGCCATGCTTTCGCGCGAGATGTTGATTAACGCTCGCGGAGTGGCGTTAAAGGCATTGTGATCGCGCGTATATACGTGGTCGAAATACCGGATGTTGGCACTTCTCGGCTTATCGCCCCAACCTGCGCCGCCGAGTAGAAAATGGCACTGGGGCAGGCGCGCCGCGGGCTTCAGAAAGAACTCCTCGACTCGTGCCTCACGGTCCGGCAGACGGTTTCCCAGGAATCCAAGGTCGCCCACAAAGCGATCGTCGGCGGGAACGGGATAGTGCGTACTGGGATCGAGCGCGTTGTAGATCGGAACGCATTCTCTTGCGCCCAGGGCCCGGTACGCCCGAACTACCGGCTCGCCGCCGCCATACGTGAAAACCGCATCAAATTTCGGAATCAGCGCTCGAAAAGAATCGCTGGGATTGCGCAGCACACGGTCCAGAGTGGCTGGCGCATCCACGTCCCAGAAGACGACCAGGTTCGACGCCATCTTCAAGTCCAGCAGCTCGTGTTCGAGCAGCTCATCGAAAATACCCACTCCGCTGGCCTTCACGATCAGATCCACGTTTCGCGCGGAGTGAACGGCACGAAGCGCAGCGTTCCGCGTGGCCGGGTACACCACCACTCTTGCCCACGGCGGATCTGCCATGTCGCGGTGCCGCTGCCGTTCATAGGCGTCCGGCTCGTAAAACGTGATGTCGTGTCCGCGCTCGTGCAACGCCCGTGTAATGCCGCGATAATACGTGGCCGCCCCGTTCCAGTACGCTGAGACAAGGCTTGACGCGAAGAACGCGATCTTCATCTATGCGCGCCCTCCACACATTGCGATTGCGGCCGAGCTTCCCATATAAGCAAGCAGTTGATCCGCCCTGTGGGTGCATGTATGCCGATTGTGGATGGTCTCAAGCCCATTCGTGCTCAGGCTTTCCGCGATTGCTGCTTCATTCAAAACAGAGTGCAAGCGCGACACCATCTCTGCCCCATCTCGCGCGAACAACAAATCCACGTTCGGTCGAAACAACTTCTCGCAATCATTCCATGGCGCCGAAATCAACGGTATGCCGCAGGCCATCGCTTCAAACGGCCTGATGGTCGGGATGCCCGGTAAAACCTCTACATAGGGCCGCCGCGGAATATGCACGGTGACCCGGTACCGGCTGAACACTTCCGGAACCTTGTAGTTCGGGAGCCAGCCGCTATACTCGATGCCCGCCTCCGACAGTCTCCGCAGCGCATCGGCTGGGTAACGGACTCCATGTACGCGTGCCCGAAGGCCCAGCGCCTTCACTGGTTCGATCAGAAATTCACGTAGCGTGTCGGCGCGTTCTTCATCTCCCCAATTTCCGATCCAGACCAGGTCGCCGTCCTTTTCGTGCGCACGCAACGGGCGGAATACGCGGGTGTCCGCCGCCTCATGCCATGTCCAGGCATCGCGCGCCCATCGATTCTCGAGGTACTTGTCGCGAATGACGTTCCCGTACGCCAGCACTGCGTCGTAAGACGTGAGATCATAGGCCGCCATTGTGCCCGGATCGCTCACCGTCCGATGATGCGTATCGTGAAAAAACAGCCGGTACGAATCATGCCGTTTTCGATGCTGGCCGACGCGGGCCACCAATTCCGGACTATTCCATTCGTGCACAATGACCACATCGGCGCCGCGCAATGCATCGTCGAGGTCGAGAGTTTGCGCACTGTACAAAACGCTCCACAAGTCCGGATACGCTTTGCGAAAATCGTCAAGAGCGTCTCCACCCTTCTCCTTTAGCAGGTTCTCCCGGCTCCAACTGTTCTCAGGCTCAAAGATTCTCACCTGATGGCCGCGGCCGATCAGTTCGCTCGCGATCCCTCGTAAGAAATGTGCGTTCCCGTGATTCCAGTCGGAAACCAGAGAATGCATAAAGATCACGAAAAGCAAGCAGACCTCTCCTCAGCGGCGCGCTCCAAGACGGACTCATACGCCCTCATGTACTCCGCCACCATTCGGGAAGGCGTGTAATGCCGTGCTCGGCTCAGCGCGAGCAATCCCATCAGCTCGCGAAGTGACGGAACTTCAATCAACTCTCGCAACACGACTTCCAGGCGCTTTAGATCATCCGGCGGGACAAACAGCGCGCTATCGCGCCAAATTTCCCTCAGGCTGGGAATATCGCCCAACACCAACGCGCAACCCGACAGCGCTGCCTCGAGCACAGACAAACCGAAGGGCTCATAACGAGCGGGCAGAGCATAGATGGCTGCGCGCGCGTACCACGACGCCAGATCTTCTGCCGAAAGCTGCCCGAGCAATACGCAATCCGGTAATTCGGTCGCCGTGCCGTCTGGACTGTGGTGTTCCCCGGCAAGGACAACCGGCCAGGACAGCCTCGGAGCCACTTCCGTCAGTGCCCGAACGTTTTTCCCGTCGTCCCACAATCGCCCGGCGGCGAGAACAAACGGCTCCTTCGCTTCCGCCCGAAATCGGTTTGCGCGTCTTGCATTGGGAATGACTCGCGCATCGTCGAAATCGACACCATAGCTCTCGCTGACCGACTCGAGCATCGCGCGAGAGGGGGCGGTGACCAGGTCCGCACATTGCAAGGACTGTGTCACTTCCTCCCGATACCGCTTCCAATTTGCCGGCAAAGGTTCGCGTTTCACCGCCGCCCACCAGGACGCCACACACGAATGCACAGTCAACACCACAGGCGCGTTCCAGCCAATAGCCCCGTGACATAACGTGTTCAGATGAATCACATCCGGATTAAAGTGCTTCTCCAAATCGAGAAGCCAACGACCTGCCAGCTCCACATCGCTCCAGGGATCGTCCATCCATTCAAGCTTCAGAGGTGATTTCAGCCACTCCAGGCCCTTTATGCCCGCCGCTTCTTCCCTCTGGGCGGCGGAGCCCAACCCTCCGAACGTCGCTAAGCTGACTTCGAAGCCTTCGGCAGCCAGCCCTTCCGCGAGCTCAAGCGTGAAGGTCCAAACTCCCCCAAGCGTATCGCCTGTCAGCAGCACCCGTTTCAGTGCCGATTCACCCATGGCAGTCGCCTGTTAATTCGAGCTGCACCAGCGTCGCGGGCCGTTGCTCCTGAATGTCGCTGAATTCGTCAAACTGGCTCAGGTAAAAGTCGTGAGCTCTTTCCCAGGCTCGGTCGTCGGGCCGTCCCCATCGCTGCGTATAATCGGGCGAGCCGGGATAAGGAAATAGCGGCACAGGCTTATTGGCCCAAACGCCATGCTCCTGCAAACGCTCGCGCCACCGCTCGACTTCTTCTGGATCGTCCGTCCTGCAATCGAGCAGATTCGCCTGAACGAACGGCACCCGCTGCTTAGCGTACAGCAGCCGGTCGGTAATCTCGTCGGTCGAGAGCTTGCATTTTTTGGCCAGCAGATCGCGGCCGCCTTCAGTAATGCTCTCGACGCCTGCTTCAATCGAGACGCAACCGGCCCTGCCCAGCAAATCGATCATCTGATGATTCCATAAGTCGATTCGCGTCTGAATTCCGAATTTGATACGGCGGGAAGCAATCGTTTCCAGCACATGGGCGTACGCTAGAAAAATCTCATCAATGAAATACACGTACTCGACGCCGGCAGCGACAAGCAGATCGAGTTCCTCCGCTATCCTTTCCAGCGGCCGGCGCCGGAACGAGTCACGAAAATTGTCTTTCGCGCAGAACGTGCAATGATACGGGCACCCTCGCGACGTCTCCATCTCCGCGCCGGGGCCCGTCGGAGTAGCTTCGAATCGATGGTGATGATGCCCATGCCTGGCAATCGTCTCTGGCCTCCAGTGAAGGGCCGGCAGTTCGTTCATGTTGGCAGCATGAGGTCCGCCTTGCACGCGAATCTCGCCCGTATCCCGATAACAGATCGAGTCGACCTCGAGCCAGTCACCGGTCAGCTTCGGCAATACTTCCTCACACTCACCCAGCACGACGACGTCTACGCCCAATTTGGAAAGCGTCGTGCGCGGAGTAGTTGAGGCATGTGGTCCGACGCCCACTAACGTACCGCCGCAATCCCGCAGTACCTTCACAGTCTGCTGGGGTATTCGCAGTTCGGGCGGCGCACAACGCCAAAAGAGATAACTAGGCGCCGTCGTCACCACCACAAAGTCGGGCTGAAACGCTTTCACCTTCTCGCCAACCTGGTCGAACCTCAACCCATCGAGCTGACCATCGACAACTTGTACCTCGTGCCCGGCCTTCTCGAGCAGCGCCCTCGAATATCCGTACTCGAGTGGAAGGTGAGGCTCGCGGCACCCGAAATAGATACTACCTTCGAAGCTCCAGGGAGGATTAACGAGCGAGAACCGCATGTAGACCTCCCATCGCTGGCTCTGGCGCGGTCACGCCCTGGCTTGCGATCAGCCATTCGTATAGCCGCTCCACGCCCTCTCGAACACTGACTTTCGGAGCCCATCCCGTTGCCGCTTTAAACTTTCGCGTATCGGATACGTAATAGCGCTGATCTCCGGCGCGCCACGCGTCCATCTTCACTTCGGGTTTTTCGGCCTGTAACGAGCCAATCAGATCCAACAATTCCAGCAGGCTGATCGTGTTTCCAAGTCCGCCGCCGATATTAAAGGCTTGGCCTGACAGTGTCGGGCTGTTCGCTTGAGCCAGAAGAAATGCGTCGACCAGATCCTCCACATAGAGAAGGTCGCGGACCTGCATGCCATCGCCGCAAATCAGAATCGGCTCCCGTTGGATCGCTCGAATGAGAAAATGAGCAACCCAGCCCTGATTCTCTGTGCCCATTTGGTGTGGTCCGTAGATGCAGCTCATGCGGAACACAACGGCCGGAATCCCGAACGTTCGCGCGTAATCGAGCACGTATTGATCCGCAGCTCCTTTGGAACACCCATAGGGGCTGTGAAAATCCAGCGGCCGTTCCTCGCTGATTCCGGTCCGCAGAGCGGCATCCAGCGGCTGGTAGCGCGTGCAGTTCTTCTGCAATGCCAGATCCGACAGCGCTCCATAAACCTTGTTAGTCGAAGTGAAAACTAAGGATGGCGGATCGCTCGCGGCGCGGATTGCCTCGAGCAGATTTAGTGTGCCGCCAATATTGACTTCGTAGTCGTGCCGTGGTTCGAGCAGACTCGTGGTAACCGCAACCTGTGCGGCGAAATGAAATACTTGACCGGCATTACGCACCGCGGCCTGGAGCCGGGCGGCGTCGCGTACATCGCCGGCCTCCACCTTCACCTGGTCTCCGTGCTTCCGTTTCAACCACGCGGCGTTTTCGTTCACGCCTTGCCGTGAAAAGTCGTCGTAAATCAGTACCCTGTGTCCTTCGCTCAAAAGCCGGTCGGCAAGATTGGCGCCGATGAACCCCGCTCCACCAGTGATCAGCACATGGCGCGCGTTCGCCTTACCGTGATGCCGCGGAACGAATCTGGCCGATTCGCGCACCGCGCCAAGCCCGCCCTCCGACCACAGCCGGAACAACAGCTTGGGACTTTCGTCGGCGCGCATTAGCCCATAGTGATAGTCGCGTTCATCGGAATGGGCCGACTCGGGGCTGCCCGTCCCTGGTTTGCGGTCGTATACTTCCTGCCAGTACACCCGCTCTACCGGCGCGCTCACCGCGTCTACAAACGCGCGTACCTGCGCCCGTTCATCGCCGCGCCAGGTCGAGAACCCCGTCTGAGTGATCCAAAGTTCCGGAGCCAAATTCAGCCGGGCAAGACGTTTCCGCACATCTCCGGTCTCTTGGTCCCATCCTCGCCACCCAAACTCCGGCGTGCTCGGAAACCCATGTATGCCGATGGCGTCGATATACCGAAGGACGCCCCGATCGTTCATCAGCTCCAACCATTCCAGATCGGTCGGCCATAACCCAGGCAGAACCGACTTCTTTCCGCGTGTGCGAATCCAGTACGCCGCGCCACCGATCATCTCGCTGAAAATCCGCCAGCCAGGATCCATCCTTGCATCCCATTCATTCGGATGATTGGGGCGGTTCCAGAGCTCAATCCATTCGAAAAACTCTCCGAAACGCGTGATCATCACATCGATGAAATCTGCGTAGGCTTTGGGCATCCGTGGCGGAGAGGAAAACTTCGGCGCTATGCCGAGAGATGCAGGAGTGTACAGAAAGCAAGGTAGAACATTGACGTTCTCTGCCAGGCGACGCAGCAGCCATGCGTACCAGCCGTCTCCCTCGGATGTGTACCAGTCGGCCCAGCAAATGCCAGTTCGCATTTCTCGCACGCCCAGTACGCGTGCCTGGGCGAGCACGCTCTCTACGCGTTCATATTCTCCCGGACGAAACCACTCCACCAGTCCGATCTTCGGCTCCGCCAGCCCGGCTTCACGCGAGCGCTTCATATCATCAGCCCTCGGGCCGACAGTTCGACCCGCGCTTCCATAACGCGGTCCGCAGCGGTCTGGCCCTCAAGCCATGCGGCTAGATCGTGTAGGCCTTTTTCCATCGTGACCCTTGGTCGCCATCCCAATACACTGGTGGCCCTTGAGATATCGGCAAAACAATGCCGGATGTCTCCCGCCCGGTATCTGCCGGTGATCTCAGGCTCCAGGTCCTCCGAGCCCAGCGCTCGAATCGTTCGTTCGGCGATTTCTTTTACTGTGGCCGCTTCGCCCGATGAAATATTGAACGACTGTCCATCTGCCTCCCCGGTTTCCAGAGCAAGACGGCACGCGGCGGCAACATCGTATACGCTGACAAAATCCCGTTTTTGCAGGCCATCTTCGTAGATGAGCGGCGCTTTTCCATTCAGTACTCTCGCGGCGAAGTTACTCAATACGCCGGTATACGGATTCGAGAGCGCCTGGTACGGTCCGTAGGTGTTAAAGAACCGCAGCGCGACGGCGCGCATTCCATACGCTCGGGCCACTATGAGCGTCGTTCGCTCCTGATCGTATTTCGACAGCGCGTACACCGAGGCCAGTGCTGGCGTTTTGTCCTCCGGCGTTGGGATCGGAATCAGCGGCCTGCCTGCTTCGTCATGAATTTCCCAATCCCCGGCTTTCAACTGCTCGATCGTCCGGTCTGGAGCAAGTCTGGTGTTTCCATCAGTGTCCCTATATAAACCCTCTCCATAAATACTCATGCTGGAGGCCACCACGACGGCCTCAATGGGCTTCACGCTCAAGACCTGCATCAGCGTCGCAGTGCCGAGAACATTGACGCTCGTGTATTCCTCTATCTGGTACATACTCTGGCCCACACCCACCAAAGCCACCAGGTTCACCACTGCATCCACGCGCCGCAGCGCGCGCGATAGGGCCTCGGAATCCCGAATGTCGCCAACGATCAGCTCGACATCCGGACTAAGATACGAGGGCCGCTTGCGCTCCGGACCGTGAACCTGAGCAACCAAACTATCTAGCGCTCTTACGCGATGGCCGTGCTCGAGCAATTCATTCGCTACATGCGCGCCGATGAACCCGGCGCCGCCCGTGATCAGCACAGTCTTCGTCATATTACGAGCAGAGCGCCACCTAATCGTGCTTGCAGATACACTTTTGTAGCCCCCTCGCTAATCAGTAGACACTTACCGTCTCTTCGTGTTTCTGTTAAACACGGTAATGTGACGACACATGGTAATCATTCCAGTTGCTCGTAACTCAACGCGATTTCTAGTTTCACTCTGAGTTAGAAAAGGAATTCAATGATCTCTGTCGTTGACGTGGCGCGAGCATTCATGCCTGCCGCGCCAGATGACGGCTTCCGTTACTGCCGGGCGCTCATTAGACGGCCGTTCTTAGCGAGATGCACTCGCGGCCAGAGCTCGACCCTTGCTAAGCCAACGCGCGACATACGCTTTGAAGGAATCCATATCGCGGGTTTGGCCGCGAAAACCCACGTAGCCATCGGGCCGGATGAAATACAGAAAGATCTCCTCTGAACCGGAGGTTTCCGCAAATATCCGAGTGAAACCATTTCCGGCATCCTCTTCCGGATTGTCTACATGGAGGAATTGAAGGTAAGAATGCCACCCCAAACGCGTCCACTCGTGCACAACCTGCTCAATCTTCTCAACGGATAACCTTTGCGACCGGTTAGCCACCATGAGCAGCGTGAAACGGGAAGGGTCGAGGAGCTCAAACATTCGTAGCGAGCGTCCGAGATGCCTGTCATGGTCCGCGCGCGAGGATGAAACGAGCTGCACCGATACGTCCGGGACACGATCTCCGGCATGGATGCCATGGTGAGATCCGTGATCCTCAGAAAGTGGACTCTCGCGGTAGTTGACGGCAAGCTGGCTCATGCGCTCCGTGCCGATTTGCTGTACAAAATCGGCGCTCACAATAAATGGAGCCAAATGGTTGAACAATGCGCGGAAGAACTTGCTTTCGGAGGCAATCACGCCGGTAAGACCTTCGGTCTTTTGCAGCACATTCCGCATAACTGGTATCCGATCTGCCTGATAAGTGTCCAGCAATTCAGCCGAGCCGTAACCGTTCGCGGAACAGGCCAGCTTCCACGCCAGATTGATCATGTCTTGAATTCCGGTATTCATCCCCTGCGCTCCCGCTGGGCTATGGATATGAGCGGAGTCGCCGCCGAGAAAGACGCGGCCGAACCGAAGCCGTGAAATCATGCGGCTGTTGATATGGAAGTAAGAACTCCAGCTCATTTTGCGGAAACCCGCGGGAATATGCGAACGCTGGTCATAAATCGACTGGCACTCGTCGAGAAGCGGGATTCCTTTGTGAGAATCGCGTAGCGGATGGTCGGCGATGAGCCTGAAATGTCGGTTTCCCACGGGGAAGAGCGCCATGAAGCCGTGTTCCGACGAAAAAATATGAAAATCGGAGTCCGAAAGCTCGGAGTCGACACACAGGTCGCCAAGCACATAGCTCTGGTCGAAGGTCTTACCTTCAAACTTCAGGCCGAGGCTCGTCCGAACGTTGCTGTGAGTGCCCTCCGCATCAATCAGATAGGACGATTTGTAGTTTTCGGTGTCGCCATTTTTCCGCTGTAGGACCGCCGTCACCGACGCATCGTCCTGGCTGAAAGAGATCAGCTCGACGCCTCGCTCGATGCGCACCCCATCGCGTTCCAGGCGCTCACGTAGGATTCTTTCCGTCTCGACCTGCGAGATGAAAAGAATGTAATTGTAGCGTGTATCGAGCCGCGAGAAGTCGAGCCGCACTATCCGTTTTCCACCGCCATATATGCCGCCGCCCTGTCCGTAATTTCCGAGTCGAACAAATTGCTCTACAAGGCCGCGCATCTCCATCAGCTCGAGCGTTCGGGCGTGCACGCCAATCGCTCGCGAGGTCGTCGCAGCGGCTTCTTCTTTGTCGATAATTCGCATCGGAAATCCGAAACGGGTAAGCTCGACTGCCGCCATCAAACCCGTCGGCCCCGCGCCGGCAATCAATATCGGAAGGGATGCGATGAGGCGATCCATACTCGTTCAATCACCACCATTTCTCGGCAGGCGTGCTTCATAGAAAAGTTACGCCCGAGCCAATGCTAGTGAATCTACGGGTCTTCTAACCTGTGAAGCCCATGTTTCGATGACCGTCCCTGAGTTACTCGTTTGTTAGATCTTTTCGGGCCCGCATTTGTTGCGCGGCAACGCGGCCTTCGGCCGCTATGACTTACGTTGGCGAGGTAATTGCTCCAGGCCCTCGGCTAGTTACTTAAAGAAGCGCCACAACTCCTGGCGGCTATTGCAGCGTGTACAGATATCCGGCAATATCGGCGGCATCTTGGCGGGTGACGCCCAGATTGGGCATCACAGTTTTTTCATCCACGGCTTTTGGGTTCTCGATCCAACGCATCATATTTTCGGGCGTGTTTTGCAAAACACCGGCGATATAGATTCGATTGGCAATTCCGGAAAGCGGCGGACCCGCTAATCCTGAGGCGCCAGAGATACCGGGAATAATGTGGCACGAACCGCAACCGTAGTACTGAATCATCGAAGCGCCTCGAGTGAAGTTTCCGCGAGTGGTGATTTCCGCCGTGTGCTGCTGTTCATTGCCGCTGCACTGCACGAGAAAGACAATCGCGAGGATCGCGAGAACGAAATAGAAGTACCTATTCTGCAGTGCGCGACCTCTCGAGCATTGCATCGCTCTCCTTCAGCCAGGCTGCGAACAGCCAGAGGCCGGCAGAAAGGTAAACGATACCGCCAGGAATCCACATGACCAAGCCGCCGATTTGCTGGTCTTGGAGCGGACTCAATCCCCAGGCCTGTGTCGTCGCGCTATAAGAGGCGTACCAGAGGCGCGGCGCGAAGGTCAGCAGCGCTCCAAGAATGCTGGTGTGCACCGCCGTAGTAAAGAGGTAGAACACGCCGGCGCCGTATGTCTTGCGGCCTTGCGCGTAGAAGAGCGCCCACCAAAACAGCAGAGCCGAGAGAAAGAAGGTCAGATGTTGAGCGGTATGCGCGAGCTCGCTTTTGAGGGTGAGATCGAACAAAAAGGGCGCGTGCCAGATCCAGATAGCGGCTGCGCCCAGCCACCATGCGGTGAACGGATTGGTGAGAAATGTCCATGAACAGTGAACATAGTCTGTCTTCGCCCATTGACCAAGGCTGCGCCGCCATTCAAACGGCAGACCCCATAAGAATGGAACGAGCGGACGCGAGAGAACGAACAAGGGAGCCGCGACAAGCATGAGGATCTCGTGCTGGACCATGTGGGCGGAAAAGAGCACTTCGCCTGCATGATGTAGCGGCGAGACCAGCGCAAGGGCGAGCGCCGCCCAGCCGCACCAAAAGAAGACGCACTGATAACGAGGCGAGATACGCTGAGCGCCAGCGCCGCGGGAATAAAGCAGAGCCGAAATGAGCAGCGGGATGATAACGCCGGGATCGAACTCCCAGACCGAGAAGAGATCGTGTGGTTGAAGGGGCTCGCCCGGATGCGCAAGAGCAAGCTCAGACGCCAGCAAGCCCAAGATTCCTATGCGTGCGCAATTCATTGACAGGCTCCGAGAACAAGCTCGGGGATCGCCTGCGCCGCGATGATGAGGCAGGAAAGCAAGCTCAAAGAGACGCCGCCAATAGCCAAAGTTCGGATGCGGGAAAACGTGCTCTCGCGTTCGGCGGATATTTGACTTCCGACTGCCTTCCACTCGCGCCATGCGAGCCAACCCGACAGACCCGATACCACGAAGGCAACGAACGACACCAGGTAGAGAGCGGCTTTGCCCTGCCAGATGCATGTCCAAGGCACGAGGGCGAAATTGGCCTCAAAGCTGATCAGCCAAGCCGTCGGCCCGGCAAGAATACTGGTCCATAGAATGAGATCGCGCCGTAGGCTCATTGGGCGCTCCCAAAAATGCGCGGACCCCAATAAACCACAACATAGAGAGGAATCCAAATAGCGACGAGGAAATACCAAACGACGGTATCGACGTGAACGCCCAGGCGCTGCTTCTCGCCGAACCATCCGCAAATAATGACGATCAAGAGAACGAGCGTCAATATAGTGTCGGCAATGAAGTCGAAGCTATGCAGGCCAAGAAAGGCCCACACGTAGGAGCCCTGTGCGTCGGCTTGCCAGTTGAAATTAAGCGTGCGCCATTCGAATACCCGCATAACGAAAAATATGGCTGCGAGCGCGAGGTTCAGGATGAGATTGCGGATGGTGGCGCGCCGGTCGTTCCTTTTGGCCGCCTGGCTTGCCCAATATGCCGGGAATGCGCTGAGGATGAGTGGAATCAGAGCCAACGTCGGAAGCAAGAGATGCGGGAACTGATCGCCAGGAGGAGGCCAAACGTCGACACGCAGCCGTACGTAGAGGTAGGCGGCAATCAGAATGCAGAACATCGTGCCTTCGATAATGTCGATGCACAATTGTCCCCACCAAAGCGGCGATTGGCTCGAAACATCGTAGGGCGGAAGATGACTCACGTCGAGCGTTTTCACGGCTGCACCTCCTCTGCGCGGCGCGGCCAGAACCAGCCGATTAGTGCCAGACCGGTGAGGATGGAGCCCCAAACGATATACCAGTTATTGAATACCGAGCCGGCGAATCCGACGGTGACGCCGATGGCGGTTAGCAGGGGCCATATGCTCGGGCCGGGAAGCACATACCGATGATGCGGCTCCGCGTCCATCAGCGTGGTTGCCAGCACTTCGCGGCGGTCGCTTCTCAGGCCGGTGACTACAGCGCGATCTTCTTTCGGAGCCCAGAGTGGATAACGGCTCGCGGCAACGGGCAGATACTCGAAGTTGTAGTTCTTTGGCGGGGATGCCGCGGCCCACTCGAGACTATCAGCATCCCACGGATTGTCTGCCGCGATTTTGCCGGCTTTGCGGCTCCAGAAAACGTTGACGACGAAGATCACGCCGCCGAGCGCGATGATGCAGGCTCCGTAGGTGGCAAGTAAATTGAGCGGACCCCAACCCATCTCGGCCGGGTACGTGTAGATGCGTCTTGTCATCCCTTTGAGGCCTAGAATGTGCATCGGGAAGAAAGTGAGATTGAAACCGACAAACAGGACCCAAAAGTTAATCTTGCCGAGCGTCTCGTTCATCAGCCGCCCGGTCATCTTCGGAAACCAATGGTAGAAGGCGCCGAATAACGGGAACACGGCGCCGCCGATCAGCACGTAGTGTAGATGTGCCACGACGAAGAACGTGTCGTGCACCTGCAGATTCAGCGGCACTGAGGCGAGCATCACGCCGGTGAGTCCACCCAGCACGAAGATCGCTATGAAGCCAAAGGCGAAATGCATGGCGGCGGTCATTTGAAGCCGGCCGGTCCACATGGTTGCGATCCAGCAGAAGATTTGGACACCGCTGGTGATGGCGATCATCAGACTCGCGGCAGTGAAATAGGCCTCGCCGATTTGCGGAAGACCGGTCGCGAACATGTGGTGGACCCACAGTCCAAACGCTATGAAGCCTGTAGCTACCTGCGAGAGCACCATTGCCGGATAGCCGAACACCTGCCTGCGCGAATGCGCTATCACGATCGACGAAACAAAGCCCAGGGCCGGGACAAAGATGATGTACACTTCCGGGTGACCAAAGAACCAGAAGATGTGCTGGTAAAGAATAGGGTCGCTGCCTTCGGCGGGATTTACAAATTGAGTGCCGCTTGTGCGATCAACCAGCAGGAACGAACTGGCAATCATGATTGCGGGCATGGCGAATATCACCATGAAGGACTGCACGAGAATGGACCAGCAGTACAGGGGAATGCGGTTGAGCGACATACCGGGCGCTCGCATCTTGAAAATCGTTGCAATCAACTCGGCGCCCACACACATCGCGGAAACTTCGGTCCAGGTGATCATTTGACACCAGAAATCGACGCGTTTTCCCGCATCAAACTCCGGGCCGGCGAGTGGCGGATACGAAAACCATCCTGCGTCGGGTGCGGAATTGCTGAAAACACCCCAATATAAGAAGAGGCAGCCAGCAAGGTACATCCAGTAGCCAAATGCGTTGAGCCGCGGGAAAGCAACATTTCTGGTGCCAAGCATGAGGGGTACCAGATAGATCGCCATGCCCTCCATCATGGGTACGGCAAACAGAAACATCATCGTCGTGCCGTGCGTTGTAAAGATCTCGTTGTAGCGATCGGGGTTTAGAAAGGAATTATTTGGGTGCGCAAGCTGAAACCGCATCAACAGTGCTTCCACGCCACCAACCAGCAGGAAGATAAAAGACGTGACGATGTACCGCATGCCGATGGCCTGATGCGTGGTATACGAGAACCATCCGAAAACGCCGCTCGGATGACGCCACGAGCGGTCCAACGCGGACAGTTCCTCGCGCTCCCGATCTGTCGCAGCGGAATTTTGTTGTTGGCTCTGGCTCATTTCAAACTCTCGAGATATTCAAGCAACGGTTGTAGGTCATCGGAGTTCAGCGCGATGGTCGCCATGTGATTTCCGGGCTTGATGCTTTGCGGATCGAGGATCCAGCCGCCAAGATTGCCCCTTGTGTTTGGCAGAGTGTTGGCTGCGATGCCTAATCGGCTTCCAAAGTGCGTGAGATCAGGCGCCACTTGGCCCGATGCGGTAGTGCCACGGATGGAGTGACAAAACTCGCAAGCGTGGTTTAAAAAAACCTGCTCTCCGCGTTGCTTTACCGGGTCGGAAGGTTCAACCGCGGGCTTTAGCTGCTGCTCGACCCATGCGTCAAACTTAGATTCCGGCTCGGCGACGACCCATAGCGCCATATGCGCATGCTGCAGGCCGCAAAATTCAGCGCATTGACCGCGAAAAGTACCAGGGTGGTTGGCCTGAATCCATTCAGTAGTAACGCGAGATGGAATCAGATCGCGTTTACCATGCAGATTGGGCACCCAAAAGCTGTGAATCACGTCATTCGATTTGCCCATGATCATGACCGGGCGGCCCACGGGGATGTGAATCTCGTTGGCTGTCACGAAAGTGCGGCTGGCGTCGGGATTGTCGTATTGCACCTGCCACCACCACTGATTTCCCGTGAGCTCGATCACCATTCCGTTTTTCGTGTTGCCAAAATCGGCGATGGCTTTCCCGGTGAAGACGCTCGACACGAGAATGATGAAAAGGATCACGACAGTGGCAATGGTGGCGCCCGCAACGATTCGCGTTAATCTGCGTTCCGTTTTTGCCGATGGAAGGTGGGTGATTTCGACCAGCTCCTGTTCGACGCCACGATTGCGCCGCGTGACGCTCCATAGAGTCAATGCCAAAACGAGTATCAAGACGGCCGTGAGCAGCCAAATGAAGAACCACAATAGGCTTGCGATTTTATCGGCCTGCGGACCGCCCGGATCGACGGCGGATTGTTGATGGCCGGCGCAGCCGGTCACCACGAAGATATAGGCTGAGAGCAGAAGCGCCGCGAGGGAGGAACAACGGCGGGATTGTTCGTCCCCATTCATTTCGTCACTCCAGGCGTATGCGACTTGAGTGTTTGCGGGTTGGATTGCATATTGTCGGTACGGCCCGGCGTCGCCGATTTGGGCTGCAGGCCATTCATCGACCGGACGTAGGCGATAATCTGCCAGATCTGGTATTCGGGTATGCGGCCGCCCCAAGAAGGCATACCGTTCGGCCGGCCTTTCACAATTGTGTCGAAGAGATTTTCCGGCTCGCCGCCGTAGATCCACTGCGTTTTGATCAAGGGCGGACCTATTCCTCCGCCGCCTTGTGAATGGCAGCCCGAGCAGTTGTACCAGTTGTAAAGGCGCTGGCCCTCGGCGATATCATACGCGCTGCCGTTATAGGGATTGGTCACAACTGGCTGGGGGTAAACCGGCCCTCCCGGGCGAAGCGGGCTTTCGCGTGCCGCATCGCCAAAAACGGCCAGCCTCGCAGGCGACGGACGTAGATCGCGCTTTTCGCGCTGGCAGGAAGCCGCCAGAACCATGAGGCAGCAGAAGAAAATCGTGAAGCCCGTGCGCACCGTCATGCTCCTTGCGTTAGCGGACCTCGGGCACGCCATATTCGTCGAGAATCTCCTGTATGACTTCGGAGTTGGCTTCGATCGCCTTATCCAACGCCGACCGAAGAGTTTCATCGCCTTTTCGCACACCCGCTGAAATGTCATAGGTGAACGGGACGGCCAGAAAAGTTGCGGGCGAAATAGGCGCTATATCGAGTGCGACGCTTTCCTGCTTCGCAAAATAGCCGGCAAATGGTCCCCATACAAGGGCGATGTCGATGTCGCCGTGTGCGACAGCGTCTATTAATTTGCGGGGAGGATTCTGCTCGCCATACTCGCCGGCCAGACTGAATCCGATGACGTTCTTAGTGATACCGCGGCGGGCGAGCGCAGCCGCGGGAGGAGCGTAGTCGTCTCCGACAACATGAACTCCAACACGCCACTGAGTGAAACGTGGATCGTCGAGAGATGTGACGTGCAGTTTACGATCGCAGCGTGAAACGAAAACGTACGTGGACCGATAGTAAGGCCTCGTCGTGGCAACGGAGCTGAGCGAGGTGGGAAGGCCCATCACGACGTCGCAGCGGCCCCCCTCTAGCGAGTTCTTGACAAACGATTTTCGTTCGATCCACCAGGTGTATTCGAGTTTTTCCCCCAGCTTCGCAGCCAGCACTTCGGCCAGCTTGTTCTCGAATCCTTGGCCTTCCCGATTTGAAAACGGAAGGTTGTTCGGGTCGGCGCAAACGCGGAGCAGCGGCTGGTCGGCGGCAGTAACTGGAAGGACGACGATGAGCAGCAGACCGGCGAGAACGCTAAGGCAGCGAAAAGACATAAAGCATCCCGCCTTTGGTTGTGTACTTGCCTAGATCGGTCATCGCGTTCGTGAATCCGAGTGCCGCGGTGCCATCGACAGTATTGATGCCGCCTGCGACCACCGCGCCGGCCCAACCTCCGACGCCTGAGAGCACGGCGACATACTCCTTACCGTCAGGACCTTTGTATGTTACGGGCTGACCGATGATGCCGGACCCGGGTTTGAATTCCCAAAGAAGAGATCCGGTGCGATCGTCAAGCGCTTTGAACCAGCCATCCATCGTGCCGTAGAACACCACGTCTCCGGCGGTGGCGAGGGCGCCGCTCCAGGCGGGAAACATCTCTTTGACACTCCAGATCGTCTTTGCCTTTACCGGGTCCCAGGCCGAAAACTCGCCCCGATTACCGCCAGGTCCTGCGTACATACGCACGTTCATTCCGACAAATGGCGTTCCGGCGATGTAATTGGCCTGCACGCCTTGGCTTTCGAAACAGAGATTATTGTGAGGAATATAAATTAGTCCGGTCTTCGGCGAATACGCGGAAGGCTGCCAGTCCTTGCCGCCGGGCGGAGCGGGGCATGCGTCGCGGATAGTTCTGTACCCAGTCGCTTTTCCTTCGTTGAATTTCAGCCTCCCGGTATTAAGATCGACGCCAGTGCTGGTATTCACGTAGGCGAATGGCTCAGCCGAGAGTACTTGGCCATTGCTTCGATCGATGATGTACATGCGGGCGTTTCGATCGGGGTGCGCTAACACCTTGCGCGTCCGGCCGTCGATATTCAGATCCAGAAGGATGTTTTCGTTGACGGCGTCGTAATCGTGCTCATCGTGCGGATTGAATTGGTATGCCCAGATCGCTTCGCCTGTTTCCGGACGCCGCGCAAAAAGACTGCAGGTCCACTTGTTATCTCAGGGACGCTGTTCGGGATTCCAGGGCCCCGGATTGGATGTGCCATAGTAGATGAGATCGAGATCGGGATCGTAAGAGACCCAGCTCCAGCCGGTGCCGCCGCCAATTTTCCACTCGTCGCCAGACCATGTCTTCACACCCAGGTCCTTGGTGCGATCCGATTCGTAGTAGGGCTTGAAATTCACGCCAATGAGCACGTCTTTATCTGGACCGGTCGAGTATGCTCGCCAAGCAATTCTGCCGGTATCGGCATCGAGGCCCGCCATCCAGCCGCGTACTCCGAACTCCCCTCCGCTGTTGCCGACGATAACCTTTCCTTTAGCGACAATAGGCGCCATCGTTATGGATTCGCCGAGATTAATGTCGCCGAGCTTGGTCTTCCAGACTTCCTTTCCGCTGTTGGCGTCAACTGCTACCGCTTGAACATCAAGAGTGTTGTAATAAATCCGCCCCTGATAGTAGGCTGCGCCGCGATTGACGACGTCACAGCAGGCGACGCCCTGCGAAGCCGGGGTTGGATTCGGCTGATAGACCCATTTCATAGGCGCGCCGGGCTTTGTGAGGTCGAGCGCATAAAGGTAATTCGGCCAGGGAGTGACAATATACATCGTGTTGTTCACTATGAGTGGGGCAGCTTCATGTCCATGAGTCAGACCTGTTGAGAACGTCCATGCCAGTCTTAGGTTCTTGACATTCGCAGTGTTGATCTGGTCCAACGTGCTATAGCGCGTGCTGGCATAGTTCTTGGCTGCCATTACCCACTGACCATCGTCGGCTTGATTTTGAATCTGTGCGCGGGCCGGCAATACAACGGGCGCCATCAATAAGAACAGCTGGCTGCGTTTGATATGCTTGACCTCCCGCTGCGTCAAGCAGCCAATCATCAGACGCAACTTAGGTCTGGTTGTAACTCTAGAAACATTACTGGTTCAGTCAGGTATGCGAACAGCAAATACTACTGTCAATTACTCTGGCGGTAGCTTTCAAGGCGGTCGTCCGCGTATGCTCGGAAAACTTCGGCTGTCTCATTAGACTTCGCGTGAATGAACTGTTGACGGAGAACCTCTGCCAGATCGTCCAAAGCGGCTTGAAGCGCCGCGGAAGCCAAGCGGACGCGCTCGGACGCAGCCGGCTTCGGACCAACATCTGCAAAACGGAGCAGATCCGGTAGTGACCGCGCGAGCGATGAGCGGCCTCAGCCTGAATGAAAGTAGTAAATGATTGGAAAATAAATAAAATCGACTCGTGTGCGAATAAGACCCAGCGCAAGATCACTCATCAAATACTCGACGTCGCTTGAAAACACATCGATGGCCGTCTTACGCGATGCGCTTACCAGGATTGATGTCCTCCGGGCCAGAGTTCGGAGTCGCGCCAGAGCGGGATACAGCAGCCACTATCCATGAAACGCTGGCGGTTAATAGTGCAAATCCGGTGAGGGACTGAAAGGCCACCAAAAGCCGGAGCCATTCCGGTCTCGGGGGCAGATCGCCGCTGCCCATCGTAGTCATCGCTTCGCAGGGTCCTTCAAACGGTGATCCTACTGTGCCGCGCGTGCCTTATACGCTTTGCTGAAACCGTTGCGGCCGTTGGTGACGGTGATTTCGCCTCCTCGGGTGACGTCAAGATCGATCGGATAGCCCTGGTCACGAACTCCATTCAGATTCGCGATATAGTTGGGATCGCCGTTCAGATCGGGATAGCGGACTGAATAATGAACACGCCAGAAAGCCTCGAGGTCGGGATAGGCATTCACCGTCTTGATCACCGCCGCGTCGCCGCCCTTCGTCGGGCCGTTCTGCATGATGGCGACCAACGGATCGAGCGCGCCAGTCGGCGGGCTGCTTGAAAGATTCATGCCGTGGCCAGTGACGAAATAGACGTCAACCTTGCCAATCTTGTTGATAGGACAGAGCAATTCAATCTCCTTGTTCCAGGTCAGATCTCCCAGATAGAGGATCCGGGTCTTACCAAAAGTGATGAGCGCGCCAACCGATCGGACATTCTCTTCGCCGCCATTGCGGTCCATCTTTGGGACGCCGGCACACAGCGGATTAGGCTGGCCAGCGCCGAACAGCGGCGTATCGAGCACACTTCCATCGCTGGTGATGAACTCAAGACGCATTGAGCCAATGTCGAGAGTCTGGCCGACTCGAGCCGCGATATGCCTGTGGCCCTGATACGCTGCGACCCAGTTGGGATAGAGCGTCGAGGTGGCGAAGGCAAGCTGGCGCGGCGTAGCGTTCGGCGGAGGCTCTTCGCGATTCGGCCCGTGGTCGATGAAGGTGCGGACCGGCAGCTTCGCGAGCAACGATTCAAGGCCGCCCAGGTGATCTGCATGGTAATGGGTCATCAGAAGGTAGTCGATTTTTGTGATCTCGAGAGATGCTGCCGCGGCGGCAATCCGGTCGGCGCTGGACGGCGCCGGAGGCTGAGGCGGGGCGCCAGAAATGCGGCGCGGACCGCCAATGCCAGGCGCCCAGCCCGTATCGATCAGCAGTGATTTACCCTCCGGCGTGACAAACAGCACGGCGGCGCCGCCTTCCACATCCACGGTCACGATCTTGAGGTCTCTCGACGCCTTGGAAGCTCTCGATTTCGCAAGGGTTGCAGCTGGGAAAAAGGCAAGCGCGGCTACGGCGACGAAGCTGGCAATCGTCCGTTGGAACATGCTTCTCCTGTTGTTATCAGTTGGCAAATTTCATTTCGTTAGCTCAAAGTACGCCGTCTCGAAGCTACGTGGCTATTGTATAGATCGATGGATCCGCGTGCGGCGACAAATCTAAGGCGCTGCTGAGTAGCGGCCGTTGTTGACACGACGGGCGGTTCGGCGGGTATTGTTCGGCGCCTCGCCGGCATTCGCGCCCCCTCGATCACCAGCCTGCCATTGTGCGATAGATAATAACGAGATCAAATGCGTCCTCCATCTCTTGCTATAACCCTCCTCCTGATTGCTCGGATTCTGTGTGCGGCTGAAGCGGTTCAGCCCCACCTTGAAAAGCGTGGCGACGCCACGCAGTTGGTTGTCGATGGCCACCCTTTTCTCATCCTCGGGGCAGAACTGCACAATTCCAGCTCTTCAAGCCTCGATTACATGGCTCCGATCTGGCCGAAGCTGAAAGCGATTCCGCTGAACACGGTGCTGACTCCGCTCTCGTGGGAACTGATCGAACCGCAAGAAGGCAAGTTCGATTTCAGACTCGTGGACGGGCTTATTAAGCAGGCGCGAGAGCAACATTTGAAAATCGTGTTCTTGTGGCTTGCTACGTGGAAGAATGGCATGTCGAGTTATGCTCCCCAATGGGTCAAGAACGACACGCGCCGATTTCCGCGCGTTATGGAGAACGGCAACGAAGTCGAAATCCTTAGTACGTTGGGTCATGCGACCCTTGACGCGGACAGCAAGGCATTCGCGGCTGTTATGCGGCATATCAAGGAAGTCGATTCGAGCGACCAGATTGTACTGATGATGCAGGTTGAGAACGAGGTAGGCGTTCTTGGCGATTCACGTGATCGCTCCAATGAGGCCAACCACGCATTTCAATCTGCAGTTCCAGGGCAACTCACAGGCTATCTTGGCGCTCATCGAGACGCGTTGTACCCAGAGCTGCGCGACCTATGGGAAGACCATGGCAGAAAAACAACGGGCACTTGGGAGCAGATATTCGGCCAATCGCCGCGCGCCGATGAGATCTTCATGGCGTGGAATTATGCGCGCTACGTCCAGACAGTCGCGAGCGCGGGTAAGGCGGAGTACGACATTCCGATGTATGTGAATACTTGGCTTGCAGGCGACGATGCGACTCCTGGCGGTTATCCGAGCGGCGGCCCGCAGCCTCGAGTTGTAGATATCTGGAAAGCGGCCGGAACCGCCATCGACATTTACACGCCTGACATTTATCAACCGAACTTCACTGAATGGTGTCGTCGTTACAATCGCGCCGGCAACCCGCTATTTATCCCTGAAACCCGTGGCGCTGGCGTGGGTGCTGCAAACGCATTTTATGCTTTCGGAGAGCGTGCCGCGATCGGCATGTCGCCTTTCGGAATCGATTCCTGGAACGATAAGAGCAACGAACTTGGAGCGAGCTATGAAGTACTTCAAGAATTGACGCCGCTTGTTTTGGGACATCAGGCGAAGGGCGGCATGCATGGCTTCGTGCTTGACACGAACCATACTTCCGCGACCTTTGTTATTAACGGCATCGAAGTAGAAATGAGCCTTGACCAGATCTTTGGCGGCCGCGCGGAGAATGGCTTTGGTCTTGTGATGGCGACGGGACCCAATGAATTTCTGGGAGCAGGAGAAGGATTCCGAGTCTCGTTCAAGAATCGGATGAATGAGTCTGATCGGGTTGGCATCGGCGCTATAGAGGAACTACGTTTCGAAGGCGGAAAGTGGATCGGCGAGCGACGCTTGAATGGTGATGAAAACGATCAAGGCAGATACTGGCGCTTCGCTCCCCGCAAAATCAGCATAGAAAAGGTCGAGCTTTACCACTATCAATGAGCGATGCTGCCTCTCCCGGACGCCGCAGATGGCTCCGCTAAAGCGTAACCTTGCCATAAGTATTCCAGAGCCTCGGGCAAGGTTTGTTGTTTGACGGCGCGGTCGGTGTGCCCGGCATTGCGCGCGAATACAAACTGATAATGATAGCCCTTAGCGGCCAGTACCTTGGCCATGTTCTCATTGGCGACCACCCAGTCGTGCATGTTGTCGCGCATGACATTCGGATTGAGAAGGTCTCTGTCGCCGACTTCCATCCAGATGCGTAGCGGCTTGGCCGGGCTATTGGGGATGAGGCGTTCATGGAAGTCCCAGGCGCCGTGGGGTGTCTGCGGGTTCCACGGCCACTGCTGATTTACGTACGTGCCTGAGTAGGTCAGCACGCGGTGGTATAGTTCTGGGTGATACCACGCCATGATCAGGGCGCACGAGCCGCCGGAGCTGCCTCCCATCGTGGCCCGACCGTCCGGATCCTTGGTCAGTTTCACGTTGCATTGCTTTTCGACGAGAGGCAGCACTTCCTGCTCGACGAACTCCGCGTACAGGCCGGACATGGTGTCGTATTCCAGGCCGCGTTCGCTTCCCTGAGCGTCGCCTCCGCCGTTGCCGATGGAGATGGCAATCATCACGGGCACCCGGTGCTGGGCGATCAGATTATTGAGCGCTGTGAACAAGGTCCGGTCAGGTCCGTCCGCCCCAACGATGAACGGCGCAGCCGTGCCTGGGACGTATTGTTTTGGGACATATACAGCCACTCGTCGAGTATAGGGAGCGGGGTGGCTGGTGGTGACGATCAACCTGGCGGCATTATTGGGATCTACGGTGCCAAAGGTGTTGGGCTCGCGCGCAATGCCGGGATAGATCTTGCTGTCGGCCGATTCCATGGTGAAAGTGAAGACCGTTCCCTGCGGTACGCCTTCATGCGCGGTCATCTCCGGTGCGGCGTTGTGCGTCGGGCCGAGTATGAAGTTTCCGTCCTCCGTTGCCGGAGCGTTGGCGCCGTCCGGTAACTCTTTCGCAGTGACATAACCGGACGTGTGGGGATCGCGCGTGGGCGGAATCGGGCGTGGTGGGCGTGCGGCTCCGGTCGAAACTTGGGCCACTGCCGAGCCGAAGCCGGTCATCAGGCTGATCAGGGATGCGATTCTGAGAAGACGGAGCATAACGGATTCCTTTTGTCTTAATTGATGTCGATTCCCGCTGCCCACAAAAATACGACCGCCTCGTTTTGTGCTTGGTGAGACGCTAGCCACTCACGCTGAAAGGTGAAGCAACTTAGTTCGCGCTAGGTCTCTCCACATGGTCGATAACGAGAACATCAACCGGACCCTTAGCGGATACGAGCTTCAGCCCAAGCTGTTCCTCTAGTGCGGCGAAGATGTTTGGTTGATTAGGGTCAGTCGGAAGCCTAGTACCTCCCGGATCGCCCGGTCCTCCGAAGCCCGGCAATCCAATCGTGGCCTCGTCCGCAGTGAAACGCAGGTTGAGACTGAAGTCGCCAGCGAATTCGGTCTTATCCAAAACTGGCCGGCCCAGTACCAACTCAAGCTTGCTGATGAAGTCTGCCATATGGACCTTGCTTCCTTCCAATTGCAGCAGCCCTGTGGGCCCATAGGGTCCCGCGACATAGCCACAGTCAGCCTGTCCGGGTTCGGGCGGCGTCGGTGCCGCACCGGGCGGCCGAGAAACGCACCCTACAGCCTTCGGCGCCGGCAGTTTGAGGCCACTTCTTACGGCCTTCAAATCGTATAGCGGGAGCTCTTTCGTATCCCTGTGGAGTGCTAGCTTGAACCGGTCGGCCAGGAGCGCTTGCAGCATCAGCCTCATTTGCTCCCGATCGGTGTTGCCGTCGGGTTTGGCCTCGATATCATAGCCATCGGTATTTCTCCAGGCCGGGCCTCCCAACACCTGAAAAGCCTGAACCGCGTAAGCTCTTTGGATGAGAAGCATCAGGGGTGCGTTCTGCGCGTGCAGCCGCCCGCCGGGTTCCAGGCGAACACCCATGGGGTGCTCGGTAGGTTCACTCCAGGTAGAAGCATTTCGTTTAATGGAGGCTACTTCGAATTTCGGCGCGACCGCACCCGCAGATTCGACAACACCAGATTGAGGTTGCGCCCCGACGTGGACCGCGCCGATGATGCCAACTACGATTGGCACAGCTACAGCCGCCACCCCGGCAACGGCGAGGGTAAATTTCTTTGCAAAGTTCAAGCCGCCCGGAGCGTCCCCCCTTAGGATTGCCTGGATTCGTTTCTTGAGATTTGATCCCGTTACGCCAGACACGCAAGACAATGGCGATTCGAGGTAGTTCTTACAAACATTGAGAATTCCTTGGACATACTCGTCCGGTTGATTGCCAAGGCTAAGCACCGCTTCATCGCACGCTCGCTCGCGTTCTTCCAGCAGCCGTGCCCCGATCCACCACACCAGGGGATGAAACCAGAACACAGCCTCGACAATCATGTGGACCGTCGAAGTTAAGTTGTCGCGCCGGCGGACGTGGCACAACTCGTGCGCAAGCACCGCCTCCAATTCAGGCTGCCTCAGGCGCTCCACCATACCCGCCGGTAGAAGGAGGATGGGGTGGAACAGCCCGACAACTCCGGGTTCCAGCAGACCCCGCGAAGAGCGAATCTTGATCGATGCGATTGCCAGGATTTCAAGGGGAGTGCTGGAGCGTACTGCCGCCCGAATTCGGCGCCAGCCCCGGAATCGCATCAGCGTTATCGCTAATAGACCACACACCCACACACCAAAAATCCCGATCGCGGCCTTATCGCGAGCACCTCGCCGAGTGGGTGGCCCGAGCGGCAACGCGCCAGAAAATGGCTGACTTATTTGCACCATCGTGAACGCGACAACCGGCGTGGCCGCGATTTTCCGCGTAGCTGGCACCCATTCCAGATGGCTGCCGACGCTCATCAGTAAAGAGAATGGCAGGAGGAATTTCAATGACGCGCTTAGCCACAACCAATAGCGAACCTGAGCCCGATTCTTGCGAAAGGCGACAGTCATGAGCCAGACAACAGTTGCGAATATCGTCGATTGCCACACATGGTTTGTCAGTTCAGCGAGCATTTGAATTCACCCGTCCTTTCTGCGTTTGTCCAGCTCGAGCTTCTTGAGCGTCTTCTCCAATTCGCGAACGTCGTCGAGAGTGAGTTTTCCTGCCTCGGCCAACTGCGCCATCATTGGTTGGGCTCGCCCTCCGAAGAAACTCAGAATTTCGTCGAGGAGCCGGTGCCGTGCCACATCCCTCGGCACCGTCGGCTCAAAAATGTGGGCGTTACTGATTTTGCGGACACGGCGTACGGCTTTCTTCCCTTCCAGCCGGTAAACCGTCGTCTGAATAGTGGTGTAGGCGGGGCGAGGCTCAGGAAAACCTTCCTGAACCTCTCGAATGGATGCTCTTCCATGGGCCCAGAGGGCCTCCAGGATTTGAAGTTCGAGCTTGGTGAGTTTCGGTTGGGACACGCCAAATCTACTATTTCCAGACTAATTCTACTACGGCATAGTAGAACTGTCAAAGGAAATATTTGGTGTATATGTGCGCTCTAGTTTTGCAAAGAAGCTTTCGCTCAACGGTAGCCGGCAGGGGTTCCGGATCCCGCCGGCGAATGCTTAGAGGCCCGTTGTTCGGCGCATGAACCCTCAACGCCGCCAGTGACCGGCGAAGTAGCGATGCCCATAGTATCGGGGCGCTGCCCAGTAAGCACCGGCAAACGGTCGTGGTGCCCAGTATCCCGCATGCCAGTACCAGTGCGGTCCCGCCGGGTACCAATATCCACCAACCCATGCATAGCCCGGGCCGGGACATGGAGGCGCGTATGTAACCATCGGCGCTGGCGGCGGCGCCGCGTAATATCCGTATCCAGGGCCCCCAACTCCTATGCCAACAAACACCCCTGCGAACAACGAACTTCCGGCCAGCAAAAAGAGTGCGAGTAACTTCGCTTTCATTTTTCCCTCCCAGGGCCAAGGCCGCTCTGTTTCCCCAAACACGGGTGCTATCGGTCTGGCCCGTTTTGCGCTTCAACAACGTTCAAAATAGCAATGTATTTGCCAAAGCTAAGCTGTTGAAAAGCAGGAGACGAGACCAGTTCAAATTGGCTCTTGACCACCGCCGGTGGTGAATCTCAACCAGAGCAAATCTCCCGTGTTGAATCACAGGCCCGAACCCAATTCCGCCAGTCGCAAGCGCTAAGTCGTCGCTTACCAAATGAAGCCTCGTGCGTTACTCGATGGAGCCGTCGATGCAGAATGCGGTTGCGCTATTCATATCGCAAGGCCACCATCGGTTCTACCCGTAATGCGCGAATCGCGGGCGACAAAGTGGCGGCGACGGCAACCAGCAGTAGGGTAACGAAAACTGCTACGAAAGAGACTGGATCATGGGCGCTCAATTCCGGAACCAGAAACATTGCGAGCGGGCTTACGGCAAAATAGCTAAGCGCCCCTCCGATGGCGAGTCCCCCGCCGACAAGCAGAAGACTGCTCCGGAACACCATATATCCAACAGTTGCGGGCCTTGCGCCTAGCGCTACGCGAATGCCGATTTCACGGATTCGCCGGCTGACAGAGTATGTCAGTACGCCATACAGGCCCAGGGCAGCAAGCAGCAACCCGAGCACGCCCATGCTGGCCAGCAACACAGCACCAACACGGCTCGGCAACAGAGCCAACCCAAGCGCCCGGCTCATGGGTTTGACCTCGATGGCGGCCGTGGCGTCGATGTCTCCCAGTGCGCGGTTTACTTCTTTGAGGATGCTCTCTGGATGCTGAGTTCGAAGCAGGAAATTCAAATTCACGACCGCGCGCGAAGACTGAGCATCCGGCCAATACACTGCGGGCAGGTCTCTCTCGCCAAGCGAAAAGTACTTGCTGTCGTTCGCTACGCCAACGATGATTGCCGGCGGATCTCGATGAAAGCGCAGCGTGTGACCGACAGGATTCTGCTCGCCGAAAAGTCTGCGGGCCATACTCTGGTTCAAAATCACCACATGCGGAGCGGCCTCTCGGTCGGCGGGCAGAAATTCGCGGCCCGCGAGCAACGGAATGCCCATGGTCTTGAAATAGTTGGGACCGACCCAGTTGCCCGTGTAGAGTAGCTGCTGTGCTTGGTTGTGCCCATCCACACGGACATCCTCGCCGAACTTGTTGTTGCCATTCAAAGGAACAACAGCGGCTGTTGCGGCACTTTCAACGCCAGGCAAGTCCCGAAGTTGCTCCAATGCTCGATGGGAAACACGGTCAATCTTGTTTTTCGATTCCGCCGGATCTTTCGATGAATAGCGCTCCGGGACCAATCGCATATAGGCCCAAACCGTGTGATGGATATCGAATCCTGGACTCAACGAATTCGAAAGCAAAAGATTGCGCAAGAACAAAAACCCGGTAAGCAGGAGCACAACAGAGCTCGTCAGCTGAGCGATCACTAAAACACTGCGGAAGCCCAGCCGTGCAGCTACGCTTCGTTCTCCTAACTTCAATGCCGTCTGGACGTCCCGCTTTGTTGCTTTCAGTGCCGGCATTAAGCCGCAGACGAGCGCGCTCGCCATCGCCAGTCCGATCGCGTAAGACAACAATCGCCAGTCCGGCTGAATTTGCAAGCGTATCGGCACGGGCAATGGCAGGCGAATTCTATTGGCGAGCGCGGCCATCGCAAAATTTAGCAAGAGGCCTGCAACAGTTCCCCAGATAGCGAGCAGCAGGCTTTCGGCCAGGAGTTGCCGCACGATCCGCCCTCGGCTCGCCCCAATCGATTGGCGAATCGCGAGCTCATGCTGGCGGCTCGCAGCGCGCGCAAGCAATAAGCTTGCGACGTTAGCGCAAGCGATCAACAAGACGAGGCCAACGACTGTCATCAACATTCCGAAGAATGCGGCTATGGGCATTCCTGATAGAAGCTTTAATCGCTCTAGTCCCGCTACTCCTCTGATTTCAGTGTTATTCGACCATTTGTACTCTGCCCGCGGAAATGCCTTGTCCAGTTCTCGGCATAGGGCGAGCAGACGCGGGTAGACGGCTTGCCGCGGCGTCTGCGTGGGGAGCCGGGCATACAGCATAGCGGTCGTTTCATTGCCGGCCGTTGTTGGGTCGATAGTCAGATAGAGATCTGGCGAAAAGCCGAATCCGATCAGCGTCCGGTGATCGGGCGGCAAGACACCAACGACCGTGTAAAGAACGCCGTCGAAGACGAGACTGCGGCCCAAGACATTTGGATCGCCGCCGAGTCGCCCTCTCCAAAAGCCATAGCTCAGGACGGCTTCACGCTGATCGCCCGCGTGAATCGGCCGGCCCAACGTGACCGGCACGCCGGTGACATCGAAGAAATTGTCAGTGACTCGCGCACCCCAGACGCGATAAGTGTCATCGCCGTAGCGCCAGTTTGCTTCCGTTTCGGGATTCACGCCGGCCAAGCCATCAAAAATATGGGCGTCCTTCATGAACCGATACTGCGGAGGAGCGGCATTACTGCCTCCGCCGAGAATGACGTAGGCGAGGCTCTGCGGATCGCGCACGGATGGCCGGCTGAACAGAAACTCCATGGTCAAGCTGAAAATGGCAAGGTTCGCGCCAATTCCCAGTGCGAGCGAAAGCACGGCAGCCGCTGCGAATGCTGGATTTCTTCGCAGCGCTCGACCTGCGTATTTCAGGTCTGCCAGCAGATCTTCGAGCAGCGGGAATTGCCAGGCACTCCGGCTATCCTCGCGGAGACGGCTTTGAGGTCCAAATTCCCGCCGTGCCTCCGACCTCGCGTCCCTTTCCGAAAGCCCAGCCTGCACAAGTTCCTCCATCCGGACGTCCAAGTGAAAGCGGATCTCTTCGTCGAGCTCCGAATCGAATCTCTTTCGCCGCCATAAATAACCTAATCGCCGTTTCAGTTCGTTCCACGCCCGCATGAAGCCCTCAAGCAGTATGCATTACCTGGAAAATAGCGTTTACAAGGCTTTGAAATTGCTTCTCTTCTCGGCGAAGGACAGCACGGCCCTCCGGCGTCAGCTGGTAGAAACGCGCCTTACGATTGTTCTCTGAAATTCCCCACTTGGCCGTGAGCCAACCTTTCACCAGCATCCGATTTAAAGCTGGATAAAGAGACCCTTCTTCAATGATTAGGGCTTCGCTCGAGGATTCTTTAATTCGCCGTGCGATCGCGTAGCCGTGCATTGGTCCCCGCATCAAAGAGCGAAGAATGAGCATGTATAGAGTGCCGGGCAGCAGTTCCAACGATTCCGGCGCCATTTTCCTAGTCTAGACTATATATAGTCTGGACAGGGGACAAAGGCAAGCATTTTCTTCTTGGGCATATAGTGCATCGAGAATAGCTCGGTACGCAGTATGCGATGCTAAGCGGGCGATAAATCGAATCGGGATCAGGGTGCACGTAGGCCGTTTACACGCCCGATAGCGGTCAGGTCGATTTCCACTCTGTCATCTACCTTCAACAGAAAGTTACTTGGGTTCTTCATGCCCCATTGCACATACGGTACTGTGAACTTACCAATCGCGGTGATTTCCTCGCGAGACATTTGGATCTGCACTGGGATGGTGATCTCGTGCACCTGCCCGTGAATCAGAAATGATCCCGTGACTTCGACATTTGAAGTACCGGTCGTGGCAACCGATCCTCTATATGCGGTTGGACTAAAGCGCACTTCGGGATAACGCTGGGCCTCCATAATTTCCCGCGTCATTCTCTTATCCCGACTCGTGTTACCACTGCTCCCACTTCCAGCATCGGCGGTAACGTCGCCGCTGACTGCGCCGGTCGAAGGATCGAACGAAATGTGACCTTCCTTCAACTGGAAGGTTCCATGCACCGTATGCAGCACGGTGCCTACGACGAAAGCGATCTTCGTTTGGGCTGGGTCAAAGCTGATGACAAGCTCTTCAGCCCGCAGCGCTGCGGGTATGGAAAGCGCGGTCAGGCATACCGCTTGAACGAAAAACAGGGCTTTTTTCGCTTGAATCGATCTCATGCGGCGAGAAACCCCCGTCCAAAATTCAGGAGACGCCACGAGCAAAGATCTCGAACCTGTGAGGTTCCCATATGGATGGCGAGCAATGATTCGAAGATCTCCGGCTCCTGGGCTAAGCCCGCCAGGGCACGCCTCTGAAGGCGGCTATCGCGATCCAGCATCAGCATCAGCATCAGGGAAGCCACTGTTTGCGGACGCTTCATCAGAGCTCCATGCTGCAGTTGATATTCCCGAAGATCTCTGCCTTTGAAAGCGCGAGCAAGCGCGAGCGCTTGCCTGAATCCCAGGCACATACCCTCACCCGTGATTGCGTCCACTGAACCCGAAGCATCGCCAACCAACACGACATTGCCGCGCTGGACGGACCGCAGACTGCGGGATATCGAAAGCGCACCCATTTCCGGCGAAACCGGCACAGCATTCCGGGTTCGTTTTTGTAATTCCGGAAACATGCAGATCGCTTGCTCGAGTCGAAGCTTTGGATCGCGCGAAATGACCGAGACGCAAATCTCATCGTCTGCAACCGGCGTGACGTAGATTTGCGATAACGGGCCCCAGTGCAATTCCATATACGAAGACCAAGGCGCAGTTCGATAGTGCCTTCGGAATCGTAACGCCGAGTTTCGCGCCGAATCTGGTCAAGCGCTGCCTGACGCCGGATTTGTGAATTTTGCCCGTCTGCACCTACAACAATGGCAGCCTCGATCAAGCGGCCATCCACGGAGACCCGGCCCTCTCTTAAGCGGACGTGCTTCGCGCCCCAGAGAATCGAAATACCAAGCCGGGTCGCATGCTGGATTAGAACTTTGTGTAGAACGGTTCGCCGCAAACCTCGCGCGATGCCGTTCGGGAAGTCGGCGAAAACAGAGGACCAGGGATCGGCAAAGCGAATGCCTTGGAATGCAAATCCAATACCAGCGGGAATTTCGATGCCCAACTCTGCCAACGCCGCGATGCTATCGGGCATAAGACCTTCGCCACAAGTCTTGTCCACTGGTGGAATGGCGCAATCCACCACAGTCACATGACAGTTTTCGCGCTTTAGCGCGATGGCGGCTGCGAGACCCGCCGGGCCGCCGCCTACGACGCACACTTTTCGATGGGAACCAAGCATTTGCAAATCTTCGGCCTAGAACAGGCCCTTCACTCCAAAACACACTGAATAAGTGAGCCACGTTCACGCTCCCCGTAAATCGACTCGACTCCTTCGGCGATTCGGTTCTTTGCTAATAATCTCCGGCGGAAGGAGCTTTAGGATCATGAAGTTGTTGCGGCAAATCTATGCAAGAATGCCATGGTCGCGGAAAAGGCATAGGACGTGAATGATTGTTCGACGTGCCACGTCATTGAATGGGTTCCTAACCCGGAAATAAATACTAAGATGCGAATGCGTTCTAATTGATGCTCAATACCTGCTGAAACGCACATCCCAATCAACGCGATGATGCTGGCAGCAGATGGCACGAATAGAAGCTGGATGTGAAGCTGGTCGTCCGTGCACGAACACACATTTGTCTAACGATCTCAGCCTTCCGCCACAAATTTGTGCCGATTTAAAGCGGCGGAGTCTACTCTCATATTTGGTAATACAACTTATGAAACGAAGTCTTCTCTCGTTCTCGACTCGTCAATTACTACTCGTCTTTGCGGGATTTGGGACACCGAGCCAGCCTCCGCCCAGCGCCTTGACCAGGGCCACGGACGCAACCATCTGCTGGCCGGAAATCTGGGTCTGAGTCCGCTCGTTGTAGAGCAGAGTGGCCTGTTCATTCACTACGTCGAGATAGCTGGCGAGCCCTGTTTTGTATCGATTCATTGCCACCTGCTCCGTTCGTTGCGCATCATCGACGGCATTTGCCTCAGAGTGTGCTTCCCCGGCCAGAATGCGGAGAGCCGCTAACTGATCTTCGACCTGCTGATATGCGGTGAGCACACATTGCTCGTAGTTCGCCAAAGTTTCTCGATATGATGCGCGAGCCTGTTCCACCTGGGCTTTGAGTCTTCCGCCATTGAATACCGGGGCCACAACTCCGCTTCCCAGAGAGGCGAGCGAGTTCTGCCACGAAAGGAGATTGGCTGGATTGACGCTCTCAAATCCAGCGGCCGCCGAAAGAGTGAACTGCGGAAATTGCGCCGCCCTGGCCACGCCAATCTGTGCGTTCGATGCCGCAAGCGTTCTTTCTACCTGGCTGATATCGGGTCTTTGTTCCAGCAATTGGGACGGAAGTCCGGCCGGAATCGACGGAGGATTTCCTCTCAAAGGATTCCTTGCGAGGGAGAACGAAGATGCTGGCTGACCCGTAAGAACCGCGATCACATGCTCCAACTGCGAGCGTTGTATTTCGATCTGCTGTGCCTGCGCATCGGTCTGGTCCAACAGCGTTTTTGCAATCGAGACGTCGTATTCACTAGCCAGGCCGCCCCTCATCCTGTGCTCCGTCAAATCTAGTGCTTGCCGCAGCGCCTGCAAAGTAGAAATCAATACTTCGCGCTCGGCGTCCAACTCACGAAGTCCGTAGTAGTCGATTGCCAACCCGGTCTCGACAACAAGGCGAGCAAAGCGCAAGTTCGCTTCGTTGCTTTGCTCGACGGCGCTCGCTGCTTCGACTGAGTGTCGAAGGCGCCCCCAGAAATCGATTTCGTATCCCAGCAGCATCGACACCTGAAAATCGTTGTATGTTGACGCAAGCCCGTTCGTATTCCCGTTATTAGGACGGTCCTGCGCTTCGCGATTCCGACTGGCCGATCCTCCTGCAGTGATCGTCGGAAACAGGTAGGACCGCGAAACCTTCAAATAGGCCTGCGCTTGATCCACTCGCGCCATCGCGGCCTTCAGGTCTTGATTTGCCTCGTCTGCTTGATGTTCCAAATGGTCAAGCTCAGGATCGTTGAAAACGATCCACCAGTTGCTGTAGGCGATCGCATTCGTTTCTTCCGTATTCGAATTCGTTCCTTCCTTGAACTGCGGCGGAACAGGCGCGGACGGCCGATGATACCGGGGACCGACCATGCATCCGCTAGAACTAATCAGCGCCATAGCAACGGCAAGTACCTTCATCCCGTTCATAGTCCGAATCTGCTGAAACATAACTAACTGCCTGCTGAATTCGTCTGAGAAGTTCGCGCCGCGACCTGGGCTCCTTCCGTCAACGAGTCGGATGGATTGGCGATGACGGCGTCATTCGGTTGCAAACCCGAAATCACTTCAACGCTCGTGCCGAGATCGCGTGCGACGGTGATATTGCGAAGCCTAACTTTATTGTTCTGATCGACTACTCCGACCTGCATGCCGGCTGCCTGGAAAATCAATGTGTTTGAAGGCAGGACCAAAGGAGCAATTGGCGCGCGCAATTGGAAGTTTGCGGTCGCGTACGCTCCAGGCAAGAGCCTTCCAGTCCTGTTCGGGATATCTATTTCGGTTCGCATCGTTCGTGAGCTGGGATCAACCGCGTTTGCGTACCGTGCCACTGTTGCCGGGAACGCCTGGCCGGGATACCCAGCAATGTGCACGGAGGCACGCATCCCCGGCCTGATGCTGCCGCTGTAATCCTCGGGAACGTCCACGAAGATGCGCAGCGTGTCGATCCTGGCCACGCGAAACAGTTCTTTTCCCCCACCCGCGCTTCCGGAATTAATGAGATCCCCAATATCGGTGTTTCTGACCGTGACAATCCCGTCGAAGGGTGCGCACACTTTCTCGAAGTATTGCAGCTGCTCGAGTCTCTGGACGTCAGCGGAAGCGGCGTTGCGACTGGCAACTAACATGGCGAGATTCTGGTTGTTTTGGTCGACTTCCTGTTGCGATACAGAATGCGACTGAATCAGGTCTTGATACCGGCTGGCCGTAATCTTGGCCAACTTCAGGTTGGCGTCCGTCTGGGCGAGCATTGCGCGAGCTTGACTTAACTGCTGATCGAGCTCGGGAGTCTCTATCTGCGCCAGTAGCTCTCCCGCATGGACATGGGCTCCGATATCTTTCGTCCAAGACCGGAGATATCCATTAGTTCGGGCGAAGATCGGCGACTCCGTGAAGGCCTCCGTGGTTCCCGGTAAGTCCAATTCGGCAACCGAATCGCCTCGCTTTGGATGAACAACCGAAACATACTGGACGGCAAGAGTCTTGGTTGTAGCGGCGACGCGAGACTCATCCGCAGCGCGCGAACGAACTGCAAACACGGCAAGCGCGCTGAGCATGATCGGCGGCACTAGAAACAGCAGCAGCAGCCGGGCGCCACCGGCCGGTAGCTCACGCTTCTGGCTCGTTGTCGTCCTTGTCATCGTTGGTTGGCTCGCAGTCCCATGATCATCTTGTAATTTGGAACTCATGACTTAGATAACCCCGTTTCCTTTCGAGAATGAACAAAGCTGAAAATGACCGGTACAAAAAACAACGTGGCAACGGTCGCAAAGAGGAGGCCGCCGATCACAGCCCGGCCCAATGGAGCATTTTGTTCGCCGCCCTCGCCCAAGCCGAGAGACATGGGGAGCATGCCAATCATCATCGCCAGGGCCGTCATCATAACCGGCCGCAACCGGGTTGCGCCAGCTTCCAGTGCGGCCCGAATGGCGTTCTTCGTTTCTGCGAGGCGTTCATTCGCAAAGGTGACGACAAGAACACTATTCGATGTCGCAACGCCGATACTCATGATGGCGCCCATCAAGGCAGGGACACTTAGAGTGGTCCGCGTAAGAAACAGGCACCAGCAGATTCCAGCCAGAGCGCCTGGCAGGGCGGTGATGATGATCAAGGCATCGGACCATGACTGAAAATTGACGACAATCAGCAGATAAACCAGCAAGATCGCGGATGCAAGGCCGACTAGCAGGCCAATGAATGACGATCGCATCGTGGCAACCTGACCGCGGGTAACAATCGAAGTGCCTCTGGGCAGTTTGGCTGAACCGGTAATCTTCGCAATCTGCGCGGAAACCGAGCCAAGATCACGCCCCTGCACGCCCGCATAAACGTCGATAACCGGCCGCACGTTGTAATGGGTGATTACGGCGGGCTCTGCTCCTCTCGCCGGAGTAGCCACGTTTTCGAGAAGTTGCGCCTGCTTCGTTGCGACGCTATTTACGGGAATCGTGCCAACCGCATCGAGCGAATTCATCTTGTATTGAGGGGTCTGCACAGCGAGGAAGTAGGTCACTCCGTTCTTTGGGTCCATCCAGAAATTGGGTTGTGTCTGAACGCTTGAGCTCAAAGATGTGAGAAGGTTCGTTGCAATGTCTCGCTCTTCGAGGCCGAGTTGATTGCTTTTGTCTCGATCCACCGTATAAAGAAATCGCGGCTGATTCATCAGTTGGTACACATGAGTGTCTACCGTTCCCGGAACGTTCCGGATCTGAGCTGCGAGTTTGGAAGCAAGAGAGAAGTTCGACTTCAGATCGTTGCCGACAATCTGCACATCAATCGGCGCCGGCAGGCCGAAGTTGAGAATCTGGCTCACAATGTCAGCCGGCTGAAAAAAGAATGTCGTGCCTGGAAATAGCTGGGGCAACTTCTCGCGCAAAGCCTCTACGTAGCCTTCGGTAGGGTGATGTTTTGCATTCAATGAAACGAGTATCTCGGCGTCAAACGAGCCGATTGTTCCGCCATTACTGTAGGAGAGGTTGATGCCGCTTGTCGGCAGCCCGATGTTGTCGAGAATGCCCATCAGTTCCGGTTGCGGAATGGTCTTGCGGATCACGCCCTCGACTTCGTCCGTAAGCCTTGCTGTGTTTTCAATTCGGGTTCCCGTCGTTGCCCTCAAGTGCAGGCGGAATTGGCCCGCATCCACCGCGGGAAAGAAGTCTTCGCCAAGGCGGCTTGCAAGAAGCAAACTGGCCAGACAGAACAGCAGAAATCCGCTCGCGAAGATCTTCCGGTGTTCGAGGCACGTTGAGAGCAGCGTTTCATAGCGGGCCCGCAGCCGGCCGAAGCCGCGCTCGAACCCGTCGTGAAGCCGTCCGAACCACGAGAGTTTCTTGCCGCTGGCGCCTGGCTGATGCTTATGCACCTCCGCCCGAAGCAGAAACTTCACCATCGTTGGCACAAGCGTTCGCGAAAAGAAATAGGAAGCGAGCAACGCGAAAATCACCGATTCAGCGAGGGGCACAAACAGATATCGCGCAACGCCCGTTAGAAGAAACATCGGTACGAACACAATGCAGATGCTGATGGTGGCGACAAACGCCGGCACCGCGACTTCCTGGGCGCCGCTTAGAATTGAGTCTTCAAGTTCTTGGCCGGTTGCTAAATGCCGTTCGACATTTTCGATTTCGACGGTCGCATCGTCCACCAGGATGCCCACCGCCAGCGCCAAGCCGCTCAACGTCATAATGTTGATGGTTTCGCCGAGCGCGCTTAGCACAATTAGAGAAGTCAGGATGGATAACGGAATTGATGTAGCGATAATCAAGGTGCTACGCCAGCTTCCGAGAAAGACAAGAATCATCAAGGCAGTCAACAGACCTGCAATGAGGCTTTCACGTACTACGCCCTGCAACGAAGCCTTCACAAAAATAGATTGGTCGAATAGAGGCCGAATCACGAGCTGCGGCGGAAGCATAGCCGCAAGCTTGGGCAATAGGGCGCGGACACTCGACACGATTTTCAGGGTCGATGCGTTGCCGGACTTTTGCACGGTCATTAGCACGCCGCGCTGGCCATCCTGCCGGACAATGTTCTGCTGTACCGCGTAGCCATCCCGAACGTTGGCCACGTCCCGCATAAAAACCGTGCCGCCGTTGACCGTTTTGATGGGCACTTTGTTCAGAGCGTTAATAGTGGATGGTGTCTCGTTCAGTTCGATGTTGTACTCGGTCCGGCCCATTTTTGCTGTTCCGGAAGGAAGGATCACATTCTGCGCGTTCACGGCGTTCACTACATCCATTGGAGACAGCCCGTGCGACATCAACTTGTTTGAATCAATGTCGATCATCGCCTGACGAACTTTTCCGCCATAGGGAATTGGCAGGGATGCGCCTTCGATGGTTGCTAACTGAGGGCGGAGCTGGTTATTTCCAAGATCGTTGAGCTGTTGTTCGGAAAGGCCCTTGCCGCTAAGTCCCAACTGAAGCATGGGAACAGTAGCCGCGTTGTAGCTCAGAACGAGCGGCGGCGTAATCCCCTGCGGGAATTGCTTAATGCCAGTCTGCGCCTCCGCGATCACTTCGGAAATGGCGCTATCGACGTTGGCATTCGGTTGAAGAAAGACTTTGACGACGGAAACGCCATTCAGCGACTGCGATTCGATGTGCTCGATGTTGTTAACACTAGTCGTAAGCGAGCGCTCGAAAATTGAGACAATCCTATTCGCCATCTCCGTTGGCACAAGGCCGGTATAGGTCCAGACAACACTAACCACCGGGATGTTGATCGCCGGAAAGATGTCGATTGGTGTGCGAAGCAACACCACCGGTGTGATCAACAAGAGGAGAAGCGACAAGACAACAAACGTATAAGGTCGCTTAAGAGCAAGTTTTACAATCCACATAGCCTGCAGAGTCCTTCGAACTCAGGGCGGTCCTTCAACCGCTCTGACTTTCATTCCGATCGCGTCTGTAATTCCTTTGGTCCGGAAAGCGAATGCGTTTCCACCCGAATAAGCGTGCGTCCGCGGATAATGCTCCCGGGCCAAGCAGCGCGAGCGCGGTGGACAAAAATGTTAAAAAAAGCAGGGCAGAGACAGAAACGTTCTGCCCCGCGAGGTCACCATGGAAGGTGACTTGAGTGATCGCGACAATGGACGCCACAACTGTGGCGGTGCCCGTCGCGATCGAGGTCCACAGACCGGCGACGATCAGTAAGCCGCTTAAAAACAGAATCAGCCCCACGATGAGTTCGATATCTGTTGTGCTGTTGCTGCTGGGAAATGCGGACAGACTGCCAAGAGCAAGTCGCCCCTGCTCGATCAAACCGCCGCCGCTGACGAACCGCAAAAGCAGAAGCCCAAGCCCCGCGTTTCCGTTTGGAAATGAGGAATAGAGTTTCAGCATTGCCGGCCTCTCTTTCGCATCCATCTCGTCTCGGTCATCTGATTTGAGAGTAGAGACTCTAGCGAATTAGCAAAACGATAGGTCGAGCGCACCGGCGATAGCTATTTCGTGTGCCTACTCGAAATAGCTATCGATGTCATACTCTACGGGACGTTCGCCCAGCATCCAGATCACCCTACTCTAGAGCCAGGTCCAGTGGAAACCAAAAAAATGCAAACAAATTCAACAGAAAAAGGGCGCACGCTAAACCGGCGTTCATTATTAGGCGCTGCCGCGGCCGCTTTGAGTATGGGCGCTGCCGTTGCGCCAGGCGCGTTCGCGCAGTCAAAGCGGGAAATCGAATTGGGAGAGCAAAATCATTCGGCCGACAATCCAGGTCCGGTTAACAGGGCTCTTGCGAATGAGAACCCCGACTCTGAAATGCCGCCTGTCACAGATAAGGGAGACGTCAGTCCGTTCTGGTATTCCTTTGACCTAACTCACCGGCGTATTCAGGATGGCGGCTGGACACGCCAAGTTACACAGAAGGAGCTGGCTCCGTCGAAGGATGTGGCCGGAGTCAACATGCGGCTGACTGCCGGTAGTTACCGTGAGCTTCACTGGCACACGGCTAACGAGTGGGCTTATATGCTCTACGGCAACGCCCGGGTGACGTTACTCAACCCGGACGGAACCATTTTTATCGGAGATGTGACCGATGGCGATCTCTGGTATTTTCCAGCCGGTTATCCTCACTCGATCCAAGGCCTCGGTCCGGTTGGATGCGAGTTCCTACTGGTTTTCGATCAAGGAACATTCTCCGAATATCAAACATTCCTCATCTCCGATTGGGTGGCCCATACGCCAAAAGAGGTCCTTTCCAAGAACTTTCATCTTTCAGCAGCCAGCGTGGGGAAACTACCGACCGACGAGTTGTACATATTCCCAGGCACGGTCCCTGGCCCTCTCGAGGAAGATAAGCGAGCCGTAGGCGGGAAAGCAGTCGAGTCGCCCATCTCCTATACTTTCCGCATGAAAGCCATGAAGCCGACCGTTGAGAACGACTGGGGAGATGCCCGGATAGTGGACTCGAGCGTCTTCGCTGCATCGAAATCGATCGCCTCGGCTTTGGTCCGCGTGAAGCCAAAGGCCATGCGTGAATTGCACTGGCACCCGAACGCCTCCGAATGGCAGTACTATATCCAGGGGACAGGACGCATGACCGTCTTTGCATCCTCGGCCAAAGCCCGAACAATGAACGTCAACGCTAACGACGTTGGTTTCGTACCGGCGGTCGCAGGGCACTACATCGAGAATCTGGGGAGCGAGGATCTCGTTTTCCTCGAAATGTTCAAAAGCGGCTACTTCTCCGATGTTTCCCTGAATCAATGGATCCGGCGACTGCCGCAGCAAATGGTGAATCAGCATCTGCATTTGGATCAGGCAGAGGTGAGTCAGATCTCAAATAAGAAGAACGTGGTGATCGGCTAGATTTAGCCGTTGCGGATCATATTTGTCGCTGCGGCGATCCGGTTGAGGCACAGTGAAAGATGTGCAAGTGCTTTCGAATGCCAGACGATGTCATGCACTCCGGCCGGTTTTCTGTCTGGTAATCGTTGGCATTGTGGGTGCAAGCCAACCGATGGCTCTCGAAAGATACGTAAGTACTTCCTGGGCTCACAAGGACGGTTTACCATCCACTTTGATTTATGCGATCACACAGAGTCGCGACGGGTACCTGTGGTTGGGAACTTCCGACGGCCTGGTTCGGTTTGACGGCATAAACTTTGTTCCTCGAAGGCTTGTCTCGAACAACGAGCCACCTTTGGGCGCAATAACGGCCTTGTGTGCTGTCAAGAGCGGCGACTTATGGATCGGCTCAGCTTCCGGCTTGATTGCCCGGGTAAGAGGAACAGATTTGCAGAAGGTTCACGTGGGCGCCGGGATTAAGGCCATCATAGAAGCCCCCGAGGGCTATGTGTGGGTCGTCACGCAAAATGAGCTTTACAGGTTTGACCCGATCTCATCAGGGGAGCTGGTTCCCAGTGAAAAAATTGGTCCGGTCCAAATCACCCGCCTGCTCGAGCGAGGTAACGGCGGCGTCATGCTTGGGCGAAAGGCGGTGCCAACGGTAATAGCAGGCCCAGCCGTTCAAGCGCGCAAAGTGTTACTAGCTGGCCGTGCTTTATTCCTTAATAAAGGAGAGGATGGGAAGAGCTGGCTCGCCACCAGCTCGGTCGCGCAACCAGGAGGGGTCCCGGTAGTTCTGCGCGACACCCGCGGATACCTGTGGGCGGGCGGTTCGAGTGAAGGGTTAGTCAGGACGATCGCCTCGTATCGAACCGCTGAAACCGAACTTGCGAATGACTTTGTCGAGTCTTTGTTTGAGGATCGCGAAGGAAATATTTGGACTGGAACGAACAATGGCCTATATCGGTTTCGCTTTGGGAAAGTCTTTTCGTTGACGAAGCAGGATGGCTTGGCGAGCAACGAAGTTGCCTCTGTCGAGGCCAGCGGACCGGCCGTGTGGGTGGGGACACAAGCTGGTCTGAGTCGTATCGAAGGATTGGGGGTTCAACAGTTCCTCCCCGGCCTCGATGTGTTAAGTCTCGAGGCCACCCGGAATCACAAAATCTGGGCAGGCACAACTCGCGGAGTTTTCGAAATCAGCGGCCCTGAAAAGGACCCCAAATTCAAACCGGTCACCGCGGAGCTTTCATCCGTCGTCGCAATTGAAGACGATGCTGCAGGTTCGGTTTGGCTAGCCGATGCAGAGAAGGGCTTATATCGTTTGAAGGGCGGCGCGTTAACTGACCTCGGGAGCGAGCTCTGGCCCGGTACAAGGAAAATTACCGCCATACGATCCCAGAATGACGGAACATTGTGGATTGGCTTCTTTGGTGGTGGATTGGGTTTCTACAAAGAAGGTTCTTTTCACGAGTTGTCAAATGCGGACAGGCCGCTCGCGGGAACAGTCAATGATATCTATACGCAGGATCATGATGCGGTTTGGTTCGGAACAGATAGCGGACTCTACCGTTTTGATGGGAAGAAGTTCGTCAACTGGAACATTGAACAAGGATTGCCGGGTAATCGTGTCCTCTGGTTGCGATCTGACGGCGAGGGCAATTTCTGGCTGGGGTTCAGCACTGGAATCGCACGAATACACCGCTCAGACTTGCGTGGCAGTGACCCAGCTTCCCCGCGCCACGTTCAGTGCGATTTCTACGACTCGGGAGACGGCGTCTTCGCCAACCTCGTGCGGCAATCCCAATCGGCCGCAAGTATGAATTCCGAAGGGAAGCTTTGGCTCACTACGTCGGCAGGGATTGCCATGATCGATTCGCGGCACATTGAGAAAAACGTTCTGCCGCCTCCGGTTGTGATCGAACGGGTGATCGCCGACAATCACGACGTGCCGATCGGTCGAAAGATGCGGCTTCCGCCCCTTACAAAGAATTTGCAAATTGATTATGCGGGCCTAAGCTTGGTTGTGCCGCGGAAAGTACAATTTCGCTATCGGCTCGAGGGGTATGAGAAAGAGTGGCAGAATGCCGGCACCCGAAGGCAGGCCTTCTATACGAATTTGGACCCCGGCCGGTACCGATTTCACGTGCTCGCGGCAAACAATGACGGCGTATGGAATGAAGACGGAGCGAGCATTGACTTTAGTATCTTACCGGCGTTTTATCAGACCGGGTTATTCGAGCTGTTGTGTTTTGCGGCCGCGGCAGCGATCGCCTGGGGCTTGTATCAGCTTCGTCTGCGGCAGATGCAAGCGGCGTTGAACACCAGATTTGAAGAACGGCTTGCCGAGCGAACACGGCTTGCACAAGACCTGCACGATGAACTACTACAGAATGCGATGGGGGTGAGCTTGCAATTAGAAGCGACCGATTCGCTGATCGAGGAAACGCACGCCGCAAAGCGGCATCTGTCTCGCGCACTCGATTTATCCCGCGCTCTGATGCAACAGGGACGCGAGGTGCTCCGCGACTTGCGCGCAAAGAGCCGCGACGCGCCCGATATCACCAGGGTTCTGTCGAGAGCCATTGAAGAATCCCAACAGCAAGGCGAACCCGCATCCAGCTTGATCGTGGAAGGAGCGCCCCGCGGCTTGAATCCGTTAGTCGCAGAAGATTTCGTGCAAATTGGCCGCCAAGCCATTGCTAATGCCTTTCGGCATGCGGCGGCAAAGAACATTGAAGTCTGCCTGATTTATGGAGCAACAGAGCTTTGCTTGGAAGTGAAAGATGATGGCCGCGGAATCGATCCGCGAATCGCCGAGGCCGGCAAACCCGGGCACTTTGGATTGATCGGAATGAGAGAACGTGCTGAGCGGATCGGCGGTATGCTTAGCATCGCGAGCCGCGCGGGGGAAGGCACCAAGGTGACTGTGACCGTGCCCGCCAAGCGCGCTTTTTACGAGGCCTAGACTCGACTTTGTCCAATTGAAACGAAGGGAGGGTGAGATGATTTAAACAATTCTTAGCGAGAATGTTTTATGATCAACCTCCCCTCTGACTTCGCTCCGATCATCCTAGCATTTCAACCCATGATGCTCAATCGCACCTGGCAGCGTGCGGTGGTTTTGATGGTGGGCGCTATTTTGGCGCCAGGCCGACGGACGGTGTGCGGTATTTTGCGCATCATGGGCTTAGGCCAGGAGAAGCAGTTTCAGAATTTTCATCGTGTTCTGAATCGCGCGGCGTGGGATCTGCGCCAAGGAAGCCGGATTTTGTTGGGTTTGCTCATAGATCAGTTCTCTCCTCAAGGTCCGCTGTTATTCGGTTTAGACGACACAGTGGAACGGCGTTGGGGTCCCAAGATTCGGGCCCGGGGAATTTATCGGGATCCAGTTCGCTCTTCGGAGAGTCATTTTGTCAAGGCGTCCGGCCTGCGCTGGCTTAGTCTTATGCTGCTGATCCGTATTGGGTGGGCGCAACGAGTCTGGGCACTTCCGGTTCTGACCAGTTTGGCGCCCTCGGAGCGCTACTACGAGAACGGAAACCGGAAGCCGAAGACACTGCTCCATTGGGCCCGGCAACAGTGTTTCCAATTGCGACGGTGGTTGCCGCGGCGGAAGCTAACGTTGGTTGCCGATGGTGCGTTTGCCGCCTTGGATTTTCTGTATCAGTTGCGCCGAGTCAACATCGCTTGCATCACTCGACTCCGCCTCGATGCCCGTCTCTACCAACCCGCTCCGGCGCGTTCACCCGGTCGTGCGGGCCGACCCCGCATAATTGGAGCCCGTCTGCCTTCTCTTCAACAGCGTATGGCTGATTCCAAGACCCGTTGGAAGAAAGCGCTCCTCCGGAACTGGTACGGCCGTGCTGGCAGAACCGTCGAGTTTTGCTCGGACACAGCCATTTGGTATCACGGCGGGCTGCCGTCCTCCCAGATCCGCTGGGTGTTGATCCGTGACCCGCAACGACGATTCGATCCGCTGGCCCTGTTGTCCACCGACCTCACCGCCGCACCTCTGGATATCATCAAGGCCTATGTCTGCCGCTGGCAGGTGGAAGTCACCTTCGAGGAATCCCGAGCTCATCTCGGCCTGGAAACTCAGCGCCAATGGTCCGACAAAGCCATTGCTCGCAGCACTCCGCTGCTGCTTGCTATGTTCTCCCTCGTCACTCTGCTGGCTTCTCGTTTGAGAAAGCAAAACCAAGTCTTGCCTTTGCAAACCGCTTGGTATCAGAAATCCCTCCCCACCTTCTCCGACGCTTTGGCCGCAGTTCGCAAGCATCTCTGGAACGATTCTTTCACCTCTCATTCCCCCTCAGAGATCAACCAATCGCCTTCGCAGCTTCTGGAACGATTCTCTGAAGCCCTTTGTTATGCCGCCTGATTGGACAAAGTCGAGCTAGAGTCATGATTAAAATCCTGTGCGTCGACGACCATCCGGTGGTGCTCGATGGCTTATCCGCGATTATTGCCATGCAACCCGACATGAAGATTGCGGCGACAGCCCTCGACGGAGAAAAGGCCCTTCGAGCATTCCGGGAGCATAAGCCAGATGTGACGATTGTTGACCTGAGGCTTCCGGATATGACCGGTTTCGCACTAATCGAAGCGATCCGCAAACTCGATAATCGGGCGAAGGTTATCGTGCTGAGTTCGTATGATGGAGATGCCGATATTCATCGCGCACTCGATGCCGGAGCCCAGGGTTATGTCGCAAAAGGCTTGGTACGCGATGAATTGCTGAATGCCATCCGCGCCGTTTGGCAAGGCGGTAAGCATGTTCCGGCGGCTATCGCTCAGCGACTAGTGGATCACATAAAAGATGATGCGATCAGCGGACGCGAGGTGCAAGTGCTGCTGCTTGTCGCCAAAGGTAAACGGAACAAAGAAATAGCTGCCGAGCTTTCGATCGCGGAGGATACTGTGAAAATGCACGTCCGCAACATCTTCTCGAAGCTGAACGTCACAGACCGAACCGAAGCGGTAACCGTTGCGCTACGCCGCGGCATTATTCACCTATAAATTCGGTCCACTCACTCCAGCGCCATCTGGCCCGGAATCTGTTCGCTCCACTTGGCCGCAACCGGAGCCTCAGCGCAACTACGCCGATGATCTGGTCGCAATTCGGTTGGGACGTGTGATGCCGAGCTTCTGTAAACGGAATTGCAGCGTAGAACGCTTCATGCCAAGGCGAGCGGCAGCTCCGGAGGGGCCGCCGAGTACCCAGTTGGTTTGTGCGAGAACCGAGAGAATGTGATTCCTCTCGATCTCCTCAAGAGTCGCGGCCCCAGTGTGATTGTGATTGGCGTGGCCATTGCGCCGCAGATCTGAAGAAGGGATGTGGAGCACAGTTCCTGGCGATAGGATCACAGCTCGCTCAATAACGTTCTGTAATTCGCGGATATTACCGGGCCATGCATAGCGCATAGCCGCACTCATCGAATCAGGAGAAATCGCGTCGATTTGCTTCATCAGGCTGCGAGCGAAATATCTAGTGAAGTGCTGTATCAGTAATGGAATGTCTTCCGGCCGATCCCTAAGCGGAGGAAGATGCAGTGGAAAGACGTTCAACCGATAAAACAGGTCCTCCCGGAACAGGTTCTTATCTACCATGGCTGCCAGATCGCGATTTGTCGCGGCGACAACGCGCGCGCTTGTGCGGCATGTTCGCGAACTGCCCACTCTTTCGAACTCCCCATCCTGGAGAACTCTGAGCAATTTAGGCTGCAATTCGAGAGGAAGCTCGCCAATCTCATCGAGGAAGATAGTCCCCCCGTTCGCCCGTTCAAAACGACCGATGCGCTGAAACGACGCGCCGGTAAACGCCCCCTTTTCGTGACCGAAAAGCTCGCTCTCGAGCAGGCCGGCGGGTAGCGCAGCACAGTTGACTTTGATGAAGGCGCCGTGTTTCCGAAAGCTGCGGTTGTGAAGCGCTTGAGCGATCAATTCCTTGCCCGTTCCTGTTTCGCCGCGGATGAGGACACTGGTCCGTGTCGAGGCGACTGCTTCAACCTCTTCGAGCACACGCCGCAAAGCGGGACTCTTTCCGACGACTTCGTCGAAGCTCGAAGCGTCGAGCGTTTCATCGTCCAAACCAACCTTGTGGTCCGCGCTTGCGCTGACCGCCATCTGACCATGCGCCAACGCGTTGTCCACCGCAATCGCGACCTGATTTGCCACTTGAAGCAAAAATTCGACATTTTGCGGCGCGAACTCCGTTTCGTGTATCCGTCCGAGTCCAAGAACTCCAATCACGCGCTTCCGTCGCACAAGGGGCAGCGCGCATACCGTCCCTAGACCCGAGTCCAATGCTGGATCCAGTCTTACCGCTTGACTGGAACGCTGAATATTACCGATCCAAGCTTTCCCAGAGTGAAAAACTCGAGCTGCAATCGAATCGCGATGGTGGAACCGAATGTCGTTAAGAGCACTGCCGGGGTCGTTCGGAAAATCAAGTGTGTGCAGACGAAGCCCGCTTTCTCCAGAGTCTGGCAGAATCAACGCAACAGCGTCCACTTGGATTAACCGCCGGAGACATGGCGAGATCGCATGTAGAAGGCTGGACAACTCGAGATCGGAAACAATTGCGTTATTTAACTCAAGGAGGAGCTTTAACTTGGCGGTTTCACGATCCAGACTGGTTCGAGCCAGTTCCGAGGCGGCAAAATAGAAGTTGTTATCCATTCCTATTGCCACCTGGTCCGCCACTAGCGTTAGGAAATCAACGATGTCACTCGAAAAATAGCGAGCATGCTCACTCGCAAATACGAGTGCACCCAGCCTGCGGTGAACTGTAGTCAAGGGAAGCAGACAGGCGGAACGCATCCCTATCTTCGTTAGGAATTCCACCGCAGCCGCAAAGCGAAGGTTATTGTCCGCCAAATTCATGATGAGAGGCTGCTGGGACTCATACACCCAACGGCATGCGGAGTGCTCCCAACGGATCAGTGGGGTGAAGGGGAAAGCCTGCGCTTCGATATCCATCGCACACCATTGCAGGCCTCCGAGAAAGTCGTTGTAGTACACCAGCCCGATGGCGCACGCGCCGATCACGGAACGCAGTTCTGCTACCCACGCGCGGAAAAGTGTTTCGGCGTCTCGATGAGTTCCGATGGCCTGTAGGATTTTTTGTAATACTTTGTAACGCTCCGCGAAGGCAACTTGTCCCGCCAGCCGGCCCTTCCCCAATTGAAGCGCGGTTCCCATTCGTCTTGGCTCCAGCCAATCAAAACACCCCAACGGTTAACCTAGATGCTTCAACTCTGTCCAAAGTCACATCTGCGTAACAGTTCTCTCGCCCAGTGCTGCCAGTATTCTGGCAGTCAGCCAGCATATCGGCAGACGCGCCGCGTGTGAGGCATACTCGAATCACTTTGTATTTCAATCGCTTAGCCAGCTGAAATCGCTCGCTCATCTTTGGCAGGTTTCGTGCGTTAGCGTTTACGAAACATTGGAGGTCTATGTACCAAGAGCAAGAAAGGCGAGCATCGAGTTTTCGCCTGGATGTACAGCTCCACGATTTGCTGACAAAACCTTCAGCCGGAGCCGGTCCCGTTCGAAAGGCTGCTGGACCGCAGCGGTTTCCCGATCCTGTATTCCCGCAACATCCCGAGCTTCTACGGCCGGTTGACGAGAATGACGGTTGGACTCCTCCCGCGAAGCGGAGATGGACGGCCGGGCAAATTTATCGGACGATGCAGGGTTGGTTGTTCCCATACATCCGTTCGCGCATGTCCGGTGGCGACTTCCACCCGCTCATTGCATACTTGTTTACAGAGTTCAAATGTAATCTTGATTGCCACTACTGCTGGGCTTTTGATAACAAGGTAAAGGGCATGACAGAGGACACGGCTAAACGTTCTATCGATTGGCTCCATAGTACGGGATGCCGTGTGCTGGCATACATGGGAGGGGAACCGCTGCTACGGCCCGATTTTATCCATCGGATCACCCATTACGCAGCCAAAAAGGACTTCTGGATTTATTTGCCTACCAATGCCCGGCTGCTACGCACGAATGTGATCGACAAGTTGGCCGATGCCGGTATCGCGACCTTCAACATCGCCGTCGATGCCGTGGAGGTAAAACCTGGCCTTCCAAAAGCACTGAAGCCAATCCGCCAGCAATTTGATTATTTAGTCCGGAAGCAGTATGGCTACGGCTACACGGTGTTCCTAAACATCAACATCTGCCGCAATAATTTGGATGACGTGCGGGATTTAACGGAGATTGCGCACGACTGCGGCATCGCCACCGACTACCACATAAACGAGTCGCCGCTGCTCGCACAAGACGAGCACTTCAAGCATGCGGAACAAAGGAACAAAACGTCACATACATCACCAGGGAAGATTGGCCGGCGGTCGAGGAGACCATTCAGTGGCTGACAGAAAAGCAGGACGCCGGCTACAAGATGGTGAACTCGAACACACGCCTCTGGCAAATGGTCAGCTTTATGAAGGGCAACCACTTTCCGTGGAACTGCCGGGCTGGGCAGAACTCGATGATTCATCCGCGTGGACGGCACGCTCGCGCCGTGCTTCCCGATGTACACTGCTACTTATGATTGGGGCGTTGTCGGCAACCATAAGTTCGACACGAAACAATTAGATCACCAGAAGGAGACCTGCCAGACGCATTGCTTTTCCACTCTGAACCACATTCTAGGCTGGTGCTATAACGATCAGCGTGTTATTAAGTATTTCTTCAAACAGCTGGCTCACGGATTCCAAGGAATGAAGGGGCAAGTTTAGTTATCGCCGCAGCCGTAGGGACTAAGCCAACAGAAAAATCAAACCGTCAAATGCGAGAGGAGCTTATGCCAGTAGTAACGAATGAAATTGTTCAAACAGACTTCGAACGAGAAATTCAAGCCCGCCTCGATGCCGAACGCGCGCGGCTACGGGCTGCGGCCGGACTGGTGCGCATGCGCGAATTTCAGCGGCCGGTAGAGCGGCAGTTCACTGCCGAAGAGCGAGACCGCGTCACGATTCTTTTTGGCGGCCTCACTTGGAAACACGAAGAAATGATTAAAGCCGTGTTCCAGGGAAGCGGTTATCGTTGCGAGAATATCCCAACGCCTGAGGTCGTCGACTTCCAGGCGGGCAAGGAATTCGGCAACAACGGCCAGTGCAACCCTACGTATTTTACGGTTGGCAACTTGGTGCGCTATCTGCAAAAGCTCGAGCGCGAAGGTCTAACGCGCAGGCAGATTCTCGATCACTACGTCTTTTTCACCGCTGGGTCCTGTGGTCCATGCCGCTTCGGCATGTATGAAGCGGAGTATCGGTTTGCGCTGAAGAATGCCGGATTCGATGGCTTCCGTGTACTGCTATTTCAGCAGACAGACGGCATCAAGGCCGCCAGCGGAGAACCGGGTCTGAAGTTTTCCGTCGATTTTGGCATGGGGATGCTCAACGCCTTGAATCTAGGAGACGTGATCAACGAGCTGGTTTATCAAGTCCGCCCGTTTGAGACGAATCGGGGAGAGACCGATCAGGTCATTCATGACGCCGTAAAGACGTTGACTGACACTCTGCGCGAGCGCAAGCGCTGGCACATCAAAGACGCAGCGCCGCAGTGGGCCCTGCCCTATCTCGACAAGCATAAGAAGATCGAGGGAATTACCTGCACACTCGGGAAAGTTGCCCATAACCTGTACGGCAAAGAATATGTCGATGCACTGCATGCCTGCCGCGACCGCATCAATGAAATCGACGTTGACCGCTTGCGCGTCAAGCCGGTAATAAAAATTACGGGCGAGTTTTGGGCGCAGACCACCGAGGGCGACGGCAATTTCAACATGTTTGCTTTCCTCGAGAAAGAGGGAGCGCAGGTTCTTGTGGAGCCGATTGCCACGTGGATCGCTTACATGATGTACGTCGCGAAGGCTGGCGCAAAAGAGCGCGCCGGCGCCGAGGCTCCGTATCGCGATCCCAAGTGGTATGAGGTGAAAAAGCGCTTGGCGAACGAACTCAAGCTGTTCAAGAAGACGGGCGGATTGAGCGCCGGAGGCGCCATGTGGACGTATTTTTACCACCGCACCATTAAGCACATGGGCGACACCGCGCACCACCTCGTTCCCCAGAAAGAGCTTTCGCGACTGGCTCATCCGTTCTATCACCAGTTGGCGCGCGGCGGCGAAGGCTACATGGAAGTCGGCAAAAATGTGTATTACACGGTGAATCATCTTTGCCACATGGTGCTGGCGTTGAAACCGTTTGGCTGCATGCCATCGACCCAATCAGACGGCGTACAGTCGCGTGTTGTCAACAAATTCAAGGACATGATCTTCCTGCCCATTGAGACCTCCGGCGAGGGTGAAGTAAATGCACATAGCCGCGTGCAGATGGCTCTCGCCGAAGCGAAGGCCAAGGCCCGAGCGGAGTTCGATGGCGTTCTCAAGGAGACCGGCAAATCGGTGGACGATCTCAAAGAGTATGTCGCGGCGAACCCGAAACTGAGGCAAGCCCTGTACAAATATCCTCATCGCGAGGGCTTGGCAGGAACTGCAGCACAGTTTGCATGGCATGTGAGCGATTTAATGAATCGAGATAGCGCTTACCGGCGGCGTTCTCGCGTCTCTATGACTGCGCGCGTCGCATAATCCCGAACAGCTTCTGAAAATAATTGAAAGTCGTCCAGTAAGGAGAAGTTGATGCAACAACTCTTAGTTGGCTTGGACGTGGGGTCCACAACGGTCAAAGCCATTGTTGTGGATGCGGCTACGGATACCACAATCTGGCAGGACTATCAGCGCCACGAAACGCGGCAGCCGGAGAAAGTGCTCGAGTTCTTGCGCCGGATGGAGGCGGAGGCGGGCATTTCTCCGGCGAATACGCGCATTTTCGTTACGGGTTCGGGCGGCGGCACCCTTGCCGACATGATCGGCGCCAAGTTCGTGCAAGAAGTGCACGCCGTCTCGCTCGCCGTCGAGAAGCTTCATCCCGAAGTGTATTCAGTCATCGAGCTGGGTGGCCAGGATGCCAAGATCATTGTGTTCAAAGACGATGAGGAAACGGGCCGCAAGAAGAAAATTCCGTCGATGAACGATAAGTGCGCCGGTGGAACAGGCGCCGTGATCGATAAGATCAACGCGAAGCTGAAAATTCCAGTTTCGGAGCTTGCCGATCAGGGTTACCACGGCATCAAGCTGCACAAGGTAGCCGGCAAGTGCGGCGTCTTTGCCGAAACCGACATCAATGGCCTCCAGAAGACCGGCACTCCCTCACACGAATTGATGGCGTCCCTCTTTGAGGCGATCGTCTTGCAGAACCTGAGCGTTTTGACGCGCGGGCATACGCTCAGGCCGCATGTTCTCTTGCTCGGCGGACCCAACGGCTTCATCCGCGGCATGCGCGAAGCCTGGCAGGCAAACATTCCACGAATGTGGAAAGAACGGAAGGTGGAAATTCCCGAGGGCGCCAAGCCGGAAGACTTGATCAAAGTTCCGGATAACGCACAGTATTTCGCAGCACTGGGTTCGGTCGAGTTCGGCAGGGACGAGGATGCGGAAATCGGGCGATACCGCGGCACCGAGAGGCTGGTTTATTACATCGATTATGGCCGAGCCGAAGAAAAAGCTACCTCGGGCGGCAAGGGCCTGGCCGCCGAAGACGCCGAACTCGCATCCTTCAAGCAGACGTACAAAAGGAAGAAATTTGTTCCGGAAGATTTCTTGCCGGGCGAGACCGTGTCCGGCTTCATCGGCATTGATGGAGGATCGACTTCGACAAAGGCTGCCTTGCTCGGCAAAGACGGCAGGATTCTTTGCAAGACCTATCAGCTTTCGAACGGCAATCCGATCCAGGACGCGATTGAGATGTTCGAAAAGCTGCGCGAGCAAATTGAGAGCAAGGGGGCATCTCTCGAAGTACTGGGCGTCGGCACCACCGGTTATGCCAAGGATATTCTCAGGGACGTCCTCAACGCCGATGTTGCGTTGGTCGAAACGGTGGCGCATACCGAATCGGCCTTGAAATTCTACGAGGATCCGCACGTCATAGTAGACGTGGGCGGCCAGGACATCAAGCTCATTGTGCTCAAAGACGGCCGCGTGAAGGATTTCAAGCTGAACACGCAGTGCTCGGCGGGCAACGGATATTTTCTACAGTCGACTGCCGAAGGATTTGGGATGAAGGTCGAAGAGTTCGCCGATATCGCTTTCTCCGCCAAATCCATGCCGTCGTTCGGGTACGGATGCGCGGTTTTCATGCAGTCGGACATCGTTAATTTTCAACGGCAGGGCTGGCGTTCGGAAGAAATTCTAGCCGGACTGGCCGACGTGTTGCCAAAGAACGTATTCCTTTACGTCGCGAGCATTCCAAATCTTGCCGCGCTCGGTTCGCGCTTTGTTCTTCAGGGTGGCACGCAGAACAATCTTGCCGTGGTGAAAGCCGAGGTGGACTTCATCAAGTCCAGCTTTCGTGCAAACGGCCAAGAGCCGGAGATCATCGTACACGAGCATTGCGGCGAGTCGGGAGCCATCGGCGCCGCTCAAGAAGCATTGCGCTTATGGAGCAAAGGTAGACAAACGACGTTCATCGGTCTTGATGCCGTCCGCAACATCCGGTATCGCACGACCCGCAATGAAGATACACGCTGCTATTTCTGCAAGAACAACTGCTTGCGCACCTTCATCGACGTGGATGCAACGGGAGCAACGAACGAGGCGCCCGCAGTGGCTCCCCATCTGCCCAGCCTGGAGCAGATTGAAGCGAATCTTCCCGTTCCGGAGGCACACGGATCTTCTTGCGGCACGGGAGGCGGGTGCGGTTCCTCATCTTCATCGACCTTTAAAGCCGAAGTGAAGCCGCTGGTCCAGATTCAACTTGGGCCGGGTTCAAGTAAAGTGGTCGAACTGCCAAAGCCGGTGGAGTTCCAGCCGCGTAAGACCAAGGTTCCACTACGCGCGGGCGAGCAGCGCCTCATCATCGCGACCTGCGAAAAAGGCACCGTCGAGGATCTCGACGAGATGAAGGACATTAAGGCCGATATCGATAAGATCAAAGCCGCAAATCCGAACTATGTCGACATCGCCGCGCACGACGTTTTCCGTCACCGCCAGGTCCCGGTCGTGGCCGATCCCATTCCCGCCACGAAAGGCATGTTCACATCCAAAGGAGTCAAAGAACGAGCGGCTTTGATGGAGCGGCGGCAACAATTTCGAATTGGCATTCCGCGGCTCTTAAACACGTACACATACGCGCCGCTCTTCAACGCCTACTTTGCAAGCCTCGGAATCAAAGCTGAGAACATCATTTACTCCGACTACACCACGCCGGAGTTGTACCGGGCTGGAGCCAGCCGCGGCGCCATCGACCCCTGCTATCCATCAAAGATCGGCATCGCCCATGTCTATAATTTGCTTGCCACCAAACACTCGAAGAAGCCGCTCAATGCGATCTGGTTTCCGATGTACGATGTGCTGCACACGCCGTTAGTGAACCTGACCGGCTCGAATGCATGCCCAACTGTAACGGCAACACCCGAAACGGTCAAAGCGGCGTTTACCAAAGAAACTGATATTTTTGCCGAAAACGGTGTCGCGTATATCGACCCGATTCTAAATTTGCGGGATCAGAAACTGTGCGCCGACCAGATGTTTAAGGCGTGGGCTCCGTACTTGGGGCTCTCTCGGGAAGAGAACGATCGTGCGCTATCGGTCGGATTCAAAGCACTCCTTGACTGTGAGTCGGAGATCCGCCGGCGGGCGCGAGAGACCCTCGATCAACTCGAGCGCGAAGATCGCATAGGAATCGTAATGCTGGGCCGCGTGTACCACCACGATCCGGGTCTGAACCACGAGATCATGGAAGAATTCCAGAAGCTCGGCTATCCCGTCTTCTCGCAAAGCACCTTGCCGCTTGATGAAGACCTCCTCGATCGGCTCTTTGGCGAAGAGGTGCGGGCGGGCGTTATCCAGCACCCCCTGGACATCAGCGACGTTTGGAAGAATCGCTACTCGACTAGTACAAATCATAAGGTTTGGGCGGCAAAGTTCACGGCGCGTCATCCGAACCTGGTGGCTTTGGAAGTATCGAGCTTCAAGTGCGGCCACGACGCTCCGATTTATGGAGTTATCGAGGGCATTATCGAGCAATCCGGAACGCCGTATTTCTCGTTCAAAGACTTGGATGAGAATAAACCTTCCGGTTCGATTCGCATACGCGTGGAGACAATCCACTATTTTCTGCAACGCTACCGGGAAGACATCATTCAGCGGCGCCAAACGGAAATGGATATCGATGCGCAGCTTGCGGCACTTGAGCAGTCGCTTCGCAGCCAGTTCCGAGAACGCGAACCCGCGATGGCGACAGCCTGATCCGGCATCTCCGGGATTACGACTGTTGTAAGTAGAGTTTCGAGTGATCCGCGTCAGCTTCGGTTTGTATCAACTTAATTAGTTTCTCCGCGGGCAGTGATTCGTCTCAGCAGACATCCCCGGGGATACACTCTTGGAGCTTCAACGAGCATCTGGAGAGGCCATTGTCTCAAGGCTGTCTCATGAATCCTAATTTCCTTGAATGGCTCGATACCCAGCGCGGCCAGCAGTACGAGTTACATTCCCGGTACATCAATCCGGCTTTTGTTAGGATGCTGCGTACCATCGGATTTGATAAAGCTTATGTGAGGGGTGAGGGAAGCTATTTATAGGACGCGGAGGGTAACCAGTACCTCGATCTACTCACCGGATGGGTGTCTTCGCGCTCGGCCGCAATCATCCCAAAGTGCGGTCAATTCTCGAACAGACCATGTCGCGCGAAATGTCGAACCTGGGATTAGCGAAGGGAGCGCTGCGCGCACGAAACGGTTCTGGCGCAAATCAATGCGGGAGTGTAGCTTGTCATTTTTGACTTATTGATCGGAGCGATCCCGACTATCTAACGGGGCAGGATGTGCGAATCCCTCAGCACTGCCGCCTTTTTTATGCTCCCTCGTACAATACGTGTTGAGCTGCGTTCGCACGCTATACACCAACTGAGGGTAAACATTTCTGACCAAACCAGCGATCACAACTGCATGTCTGCTCGTCGCCATGCTTTCTTCCACGGGAATTCCGGCGACGCAGAGCGCTCAGTCTACACCAGCGGCGCCGGGCACCCAGACGCCCGGCCCGCAGAACGCCTCTCCACCCAATGAGCCCGGAGGCAGAGGCGGGTTCGTGCCAGGACAAAAGCGTCCGGCGGAGAATCCGGCAGAGGTCGCGCGCGGCAAGACACTTTTTGCCATCAACTGCCGCGGCTGTCATGGCGCAGATCTGCGTGGCGGCGATTTGGGAGGCCCCAACCTTCTGCGCTCGCAGGTCGCCCTAAGCGATCGCAATGGCGAGTTGATTGTTCCCATCATTCATGGGAGCCGTCAGAACATGGGTATGCCGGCGATCGATTTGAATGACTCGGACGCGAATGCCGTTGCCGCTTATGTGCGCAGCGTCATAGAGATGATTCAGCGACAGGGCGCCCCGCCGTCCGCTGGCCGGCAAGTGCCGAGCATCCTTATCGGCAATGCAGACGAAGGCAAAGCCTACTTCGCAACGAAGTGCAGCGGCTGCCATTCCGCCTCGAACGATCTCAGCAAGATTGCCAGCCGAATTCCCGATCCCAAGCAGCTGCAAGACGCGTGGCTCGCCGGCGGTACACGCGAAGAAGAAGAGGAGGAGGCACAAGGAACTGCATCGAGTGCTCGCACCGTGACGGCCACGATCACGCTGCCTTCCGGAGAAACGGCTGAAGGCAAATTGCTTCGGATTGATGACTTCTTAATCACACTCACGCTCGCTGACGGATCCCAAAAGACCTTTCGCAGGACCGGAGACATGCCGAATGTCGTGATCCACGATCCTTTGAAGGTCCATCGTGATCTGCTGTCGCAATACAGCGACAAGGACATCCACGACGTGACTGCATACCTGGTGACCTTGAAATGAATTTCAATCAAATCGTTCTCGGCGCCTCGCTGCTGGTTGCGCCGCTTCTCCTTCAGGGGCAAGGCAATGGATTGAATCCGGCTGATATTCTCAAGCCGCTTTCTGATTCCTGGCCGACTTACAGCGGCGACTATTCTGGCAAGCGCTACAGTGCGCTCAAGCAGGTAAATCGTTCAAACGTTCAGCATCTGACGCTTGCCTGGACCACCCAGGTGACCGCTGGAACCGGTGAAGGCGACCCAAACCAACGCCGCAGGAGGCGTTATCGACAGCGTAGTGCGCCGGTGATTGTCGGAGGCGAGGGTCCTGGCGATGTTAGTACTCGGGGCGGCACCATCAAAGCGTCTGTGCTCGAAGTAGATGGCACGCTCTATTTCACTATGCCGGACAACGCGTGGGCATTGGACGCCCGCGACGGCCACGAATTGTGGCATTACTTCTGGAAGACCAAAGGCGGCACGCACATCGGGAATCGCGGCGTCGGCATGTGGAACAACTATCTGTTTATGGAAACGCCAGACGATTATCTCGTGTCGCTCGATGCCAAAACAGGCAAGGAGCGCTGGCACAAGGTAATCGCCAACGTGGACGACGGCTATTTCTCGACACCTGCCCCCGTTATTGTGGGCAACCATGTTCTGGTCGGAACGGGCAACGATATTGATTCCCCCGGCTTCCTCGATTCATTCGATCCCGAGACCGGGGAGCTGCAGTGGAAGCACTATACGGTGCCGATGCAGAAGGGCGATGCGGGTCTCGATACCTGGGCAAGTCTCGATGCCGCAAGACACGGCGGCGCCCAGACATGGATTCCGGGCGCATACGATCCGGAAACGAAACTTTACATCTTCGGCACGGGCAATCCCACTCCCGCCTTTACGAACGGCACGCGCGGCCCCGGCGATAACCTTTACACTTGCTCTCTGATCGCCCTGAATGTAGACACAGGCAAGATGGCCTGGTATTTCCAGACTTCACCTCACGACATGCACGACTACGACTCGGCGCAGACTCCCGTTTTAGTGGACGCAATGTTCAACGGCAAAATGAGGAAGCTTGCTCTAACGGCGACACGCAACGGATACTACTTCACCATTGATCGCACGACGGGCGAACATCTTGTTACCAGCAAGTGGGGCATGTTCACCAACTGGGCGACGGGTCTGAACAAGTTTGGCGGACCCAAAGTCGACCCTGAAAAGGATGCCACCGTCGGCGGCTCATTGGTTTCACCTGGCTCAGACGGTACCATCAACTGGGAGCCGCCTGCCTTCTCGCCGGACACGGGCCTCCTGTATGTCTCCGAGCACAACACGTTCTCCGAGTTCTACCTCACCGACCTCGATCCGCGTGGCTCCATGGGTTTGGGCGGTAAGGAAGAGGCTGAGATCGGATCGGGTGGGACCTACCTGACAGCCGTTGATTACAAAACAGGAAAGATCGCTTGGAGGCATTCGTATTACAGCGATGGCGGCGGTGGTGGCGGACTGCTGGCAACGGCCGGGGGATTGATCTTTGGCGGCGATGGCGCCGGAAGCCTGGTCGCTCACGACGCGGCAACAGGCAAGCCGCTTTGGAACACTCGTATTGGCTATGTCAGCAATCCGCCGCAAACGTACATGCTCGATGGTCATCAGTACGTGATTGCGGCCACGGGCGATACGCTCTGGGCCTTCGTGATGTATTAAGTCAGGAGGTCCGGGTTGCAGCAGGTTGGGCGGACAGAATGCCGGTAGACGTGCTCCTCTTCGGCGCACATCCTGACGATGTGGAATGGGGTGCCGGCGGCGTCGCGCTGAAGTTGAAAGCCAGTGGCACTTCGTTCGGCGTTGTGGACCTCACTCGAGGCGAAATGGGCTCTCGAGGTATGAGTGACGAACGTGACAAAGAAGCGCAGGAAGCCGCATCCTGGATGGGTGCCCAGTTTCGTGAAAACCTCGGCATACCCGATTGCGAAGTCGCTGATTCCGTAGAGAACCGAAAGCAAATTGCAGCGGTCATCCGGCGATGCCGTCCGAAGCTGGTGCTAGCGCCCTATTGGAAGGACCGTCACCCGGACCATGCAGCTACAGGGCGCCTTGTTAGGAATGCCGCCATCCATTGCATCCTGAGGAAGTCGAACGACCCGAATCCACCGCATAAACCTTCGGTTTACCTGCATTACCTCCTGCACCATTTCACGCGTCCGAGTATGGTCGTCGACATTTCCGATGTCTATAACCGTAAACTCGAACTGCTTCGAATGCACGTCTCACAGTTTGCGAAAACTGCTGAAGGGTTCGGGGTTCTGCCGCTCGGGATGAACGACTACCTATTCGGGCTGGAATCGCGCGACCGGTTCTTCGGCTCGCTGATTGGCGTCCGACACGGGGAGGCTCTCATTAGTGATGTTCCTTTCAAGCTTGGTAGTGTCAGCGATCTTCTCTCAACCTGGTAGTAGGCAGCTCTTATTTGGGCAATGATATACTTGACACAACCACAATAACCCGGTAGACTAAGGGATGTGGAAACTTCCTCGCTCATCCCGGAACCGACAACGCTCCTCGAAGTGATCCGGTTCTATGCTGATCTGGAGATAGCGACTGCGGCCTTTGCAAGACTCCGCTGGCCGGAAGGTCCGATCTGCCCGTACTGTCGGTCGAAGGAGAACTTCTATGCTCCGAGTCGCCGGATCTGGAAGTGCAAGACCTGCCGGAAGCAATTCTCTCCGAAGGTTGGAACGGTCTGCGAAGATTCCGCGATTGGTCTGGACAAATGGCTGGCGGCCATGTGGATGATCGCCAATGCCAAGAATGGAATCAGTTCGCATGAAGTCCATCGTGGCATTGGTGTGACCCAGAAAACCGCATGGTTCATGCTCCAGCGCATTCGATTGGCAATGCAGACCGGGACCTTCGAGAAGGCCAATGGCCAAGTCGAAGTGGACGAGACCTTCATCGGCGGCAAGGCCCGCAACATGCACAAGTGGGTTCGAGAAGAGAAGATCACTGGCACTGGCGGTAAGGACAAGACGATGGTCGTCGGGGTCCTGGAACGTGGCGGAAAAGTCCGGGCGGCGGTTCGCGGAAGTCAGAAGAAGAAGGCCCTACATGCCCATGTTCGGGAACACGTCGAACCCGGCGCTGAAGTTTTCACGGATGCCCTAAAATCGTATGAAGGATTGAGTGCTGAATACGTTCATCAGGTTGTAGATCACGCTGTAGAGTACGTGAAGGGCCATGTACACACGAACGGACTGGAGAATTTCTGGAGCCTTCTGAAGAGAACGTTGAAAGGAACCTACGTCTCGATTGAGCCGTTCCATCTATTCCGCTATCTCGACGAGCAGAGCTTCCGGTTTAACGAACGAAAAAATGAGCAGGGCGACGGCGGACGATTCAAGTCCGTTGTGAAAGGCTGTGCTGGCAAGCGGCTCACTTACAGAGAAGTCACTGGCAAGCTAGAACGCTCACGAACAGTTATATCAGACTAAATAGTCGCATGGTTAAATTTACCGTCGCAATCAATAACGATAATCTCGAAAAACTGTTGTCATTCATCTTTAAGGAGTTAGGACTGCACTCAGGACAGGCCAAGAAGTTATTGGGTGATGCCCACGCCCTAGTCGATTGCGTAGAATGGCCCAACTTTGTCAATAAGAGTCTTCCCACCGAACAACTGACGAGTATTCTGGAGATTTCTGGGCTTCCCGGCCTTTCTCCAAATGACGACGGTATTGTCTTTGTGCCTGAATAGGTTCGGGAGATGTGCTGTCTTTGAGAAAGGATGCCAGAGTCATTATCAGAGCTACTTCTTTCTCACTTAGAATATCGGAAACATGCTTCATTCGGATATTGTAGTGGATGTCACTGTAGCAGAGTGGCAATGCGCCATAGAGAAAGCGCGGTCTAAGATCGAAACGCTGACTACTTCTTTTTTTATAGACTCTCGATTCGATTTCAGCTATTTCAGCTTGCGAATTGCGGCGATCTTTCTTTCAATCTTTCGCTTCTCGGCCTCTAGGCGGGCAATGGCCTGTTCCGGCGTCTCGATCTCCCTCTTCGGGACGGCAAGGACCGCCCTGGCAAATCGTCTGAAGCGTCCCTGTGGCGAGTCGCTGGATGCAGGAAGGGCCGGAATCATCTTGCGGGGCATGGATACATTTAGCGTGAATCGGAATAGCGCCGCTGTCAACTCGACATCTTGTGGTGCCCTGCTGCTGATGATCTGCTGGCCCGTCGCCATACCGACCATCCGAAAGGTCTACTACTACCATATACTACCGCCCGCACGTTTCACGCCCAAGCGGTGCCATAATCGGATCGGGGTTGCTGGGTTGCTCACAGACTCCTCGGAGGATTTATGCTAATTCGTAAATTGTTATGCCGAGGCTTGTTCTGTCTTGTGGTATCTTCTCAACTCGCTTGCGCGGCTCAGATTCCGTCGCAAGATAGGCCGGACCACACAACTGCTCTGTCTCAGATTAATAATCTGATAAGCGATGAACAGTATTTTACAATTACGAACCTTGTATATGTAAAAGAAAATAGTTTTCAACAAGACGCCAACAATTACATTGTTTCTACCACTTTCACTAGAACGTTCAAGGTATCTTCAGCGACTCTCAAGAAGAGCTATTCGGATCTACCTTCCCCGTCCGATTCGAGCATGCCATCGCTCGTGATGAAAAGCCAAGTAACATTGTTGGGAATGCTCGGGCCAATTTACGTTGACCTTCATTATGGACATTTTGAACCTGGCGATTACTTTGACGAAGCCCAGCAATTCCGCTTTCTGCGAACAGAAAGTGGTTGGATTCTACAAAATGATGACGACTCAAGCGCGACAGTTGTCGTAAATAGGCACACGGAGAATGCTGACGCTTTAGATGCAAAAGCGAAACAAGATCGGGCCGCACAGATACAAAAAATAGATGCCGTGCAGCGCGCCGCCAATGCAGCGGCTGATATCGAGATGAAGCGTCGTAATGCTGAAGTGAAAAATGCTTGCGCAACAGGGCGGCCAATGAGGATTACTAAATCCATGATGGGATTTGCCGGATATATGCAGGAGGGGCTAGTGGTTGTAGGTGTGCCTGACGCTAATACACCAGTTGGCATGTGCCATGTCAAATGGTCGATTCCTGGGACAGTTTGGGAGCGAGGCGCGTTTCGGCCAGGCACCAGAATTATTTCTGGTTACGTTCCGATGGATAGATTGCTCCCAGTCAACTATGGCTCGTCGAGTGACCGTCCTTTGACCGATCAAGCACAGGGGCGCGTGGATAAGCCATCTAGCATGGAACAGCTACGAGGACCAGATCCACTCTTCACTGACGCTCAACGCCGAAGGCAACCAGCGGTGAAAAAGTTATGCGCATCATGGCATCAAATGATAATCTGGCGCACACGAAACGAATATATAGCAGGTAATGGTCAAGTAGTCCAGGTTGTGCCTGACGATAATGCACCAATGGACATGTGCCATGTCCAAATTTCGGTTGGCGGCAGAATTACTTCTGGGTACGTTCCGTATTATAACTTTCGATGCCTCGGTTCTTCTTCGATAGATCGTGGGATGGACCCCACGCGACCGGGAGTGTGTCTGACGAAATAAATTGCATGTAAGCGAACTTTCTGAAGGCTAGCTCAGAGCCTGAAATACTGAGAAGTCAACCATCCCATCAGACTGCATTCCGAGCCGGAACGCCCAGAACCTGATCGACAAAGGACAGCGCCGCGAGGACGTTGCCGCGCTCCTGAACGTGGCCCGCACCACCCTTTACCCGACGCTTGCCGGGTTAAGATGCCGTGGTGGCTAGGAGCCTATGGCAGAAGTTCTTCCAAGGGCGGGGACGCAGTCCTAAACTTCTTCCGAATGATCGCCACAATCAGAAGCGACAGCAGCCCGACCACACCGAACTCTATTAGGCCCAGGCCGCTGTCAACGCTTCCGGTCTGATTCCAGACCCGAATTCGTCCTCAGCCGGAGTGTGAGCTTCGAACCTTTCAACTTTTCGTGAATATGTTTGAAATGCGCGAGTATCTCTTTGAGCGGAGTCCACGGCGTACCGCAATTTGGACACTCGTCTCGATTTCGCTCAGATCAAAAATCTCCTGGTTTTGGCTCATCATGATCTCTTTCATGCCGAATATTTAGCTGCGGTCGCATGGGAGTGCATCGTCTCACTGAAGTTCCATCCACACTTCCGGCAACGGAAATTGACCGGACTCTTTCTCGATCACGTCGCCCCGAACGTCCAGCACGATACTTTGGTCAGGCGTGAACCCAACGATATTTAAGAATGTCGCCAAAGCCCTGATACCTGCCGCTAGTCTTCTGGTAGTGTTCTCGAATTGCGCCCTGAACAGTCGCCAGTTGTTCCGCCTCAGATTGGTGCCCGAAACCCCCTGGCAACCACAAGACCTTTACCTGTCGCTCTGCCATCGCAGAGAAGAACGAGTGCGCCCCGTCAACGGTATGGACCCAAATGAACGGTCTGAAGCTCATTCAATCGTTTCCTTCTTTGGCCTAGCGTGGTGTCAACGGGACTGCTAAATATCGGCATTGGCCTTGGAAGGGTCACATCATTATGACACCCGATCCGTTCTACGACACTCTGCGTTCATTCCTACGCAACGAGACTACTTCGGAAGAAGTTCAGAAAGCCGACGCCGCATCTCGTCAAGCTGAGGATCAACACTATACCTTCCTGCGACGGCTTGAAAACGGTCTAAAAAATCCTGAAACTTCTTTGCAAGTTCTGGATCTTTTGCTTGCAATGCCGATGCTAACGCCGTCCGACTAGCATAAGCCGTGTTCATGGCCTCTTCAGATTTGGCGTGCATCCTCTCAACTCGGTCTATGAGTAGGAGCAGGGCTTCCACATGATCGTCTTTCCAGCTTCATCCATTTTCGCTAAATGTAGCAAAGCCGGGTACACTTTGGTGAATCGGAACGGCGGCCCTGTCAACGGGCAGTAATATGCCACGATCTAAATACCAATCATGCAGAACTTCTCATTGAGCCTCATGCTGACCGAACAGATCCTGACCCTGATCCAAGAATCCGGCGCGAGCCATTTAGAAGCCGAATGCGCCCTCGGAGCAGTACAGAGTCTTCTGCCGTCACTGACGAGCTTGGCGACCCTGCCGCCCACTACGGACGGCGAACCCTCGTGGTGGGATTGTCTTCGCTCATCGGCTTAAAATTTGGATCGGCTGCTTTTGCCAGCGTTTCAATGGCATGTGCGATTCTGGCAAGGCATTGAAGGACTAGTTTCATTTCCATACTCAGTCCAGTGGGTTTCAAAGTTGACATTGATTGAGCATACCATCAGATGTGGTTGTGTCAAGTATATCAATGCCTTATTTGGGCTCGAAAGGACCGAGTCATTGCGGGGGGTTCCGGGTTTAACTAGAGATAACCTGTTAGTTTCGCTAATGATCGACGCAAATCTTGGTGAGTGCCTTCGCAGAATGCGAGAGCGCCAGAATATCTCTCTTCGGTCTCTAGGTGAGCAGACCGGATTTTCGGCAAGTTTCCTGTCGCAGATTGAAAATGGACAGTCGTCTCCGTCGCTGTCGTCCATGGAAAAGATCGCCAGTGCTCTGGGCGTGACGTTGTGGCAGTTTTTCCAAGTGGCGGAGACGCGGCAAGCGAATATCGTCCGGACGGAAAGCAGATCTCAACTGACACTCGAATGGTCGAAAGCGGACGTTGAATCTTTGGGTTTTCTGGGAGACGGAAGCCGGTTTCAAGCCGCCCTTGTCAGAATCCAGCCGGGCGGCATCAGCGGCAAGCACGCAAGACCGTCGATGAACGACGAATTCGTGTTCGTGCACGAGGGAACCGCAATTCTGGCGCTTCACGAAGAAGGACAGGGCGAGCTCGTTCATAAGGGCGATTCGGTGACGATCCCGGCGGGCGTGAGCCGCCAGTGGCGCAACGAAGGGGCGGAGGACGTGCAGTTGGTAATCGTCTCTGTGAAGCCTGTGTTTTGAGACCGCGGCTTAGTCAGAGTTCGTCACTAAGCCCGTTTGCTAACGCGCGCGGTTCTGCAAGTTCCTATGAATCTACGTGCGTTTCCGAACCGCGACGCAGGAAGCGGATGTGACGAACTTCTGTTAGTCCAGGTGAGTTTCAAGCGATTGCCGCATGACGGCGCGGGGCGCAGTTTCGCCAGTCCAGATCTCGAATTGTTCGGCGGCCTGTTCGAGGAACATCTCGCAGCCGTGGATCACTTTGCAGCCCTGATCGGAAGCCTGGCGCAACATTAACGTCTGGTGGGGGTTATAAACCATATCGAAGACCAGGCTTGCCGGTATACGGGCGGGGAAGAGAGACTCTTCAGTTTTGGGATGCATGCCCACGGGGGTCGCGTTGATTAGGACATCATAGCCGCGCTCGACCGATTCAGCGAGGCTGGCGGTATCGGCGCCGACGATTCGTGCGAGCGCCAGCGCCCGTGACATTTGCCGGCCGGTGATTGTCACTTGGGCTCCAGCTTCGCGAAGAGCGAAAGCGGCGGCCCGCGCCGCGCCGCCATAGCCAGCGAGCAGAACGGCCGCTTTCGGCAGGCGGATGCGTTGTTCGAGCGGGCGCAGGATACCGGCAACGTCTGTGTTCGTGCCTCGCCACTTGCCTCCCTTACGCCAGACGGTGTTGACGGCTCCGATTCGGCGGGCGAGCGAGTCGACGGCATCCAGGTAGCGGACAATCTTTTGCTTATGGGGAATGGTGACACTAAAGCCCTGCACCGGCAGGCCCTCGGCCAGCTTCATCCAATCGCCGAGTGCGGATAATGCGACGCGGAACGGCAGGTAGACGGCATCCATGCGCTTGGCGTGGAAAGCGCGGTTGTGGATCTGCGGCGATCGTGAATGAGCCACCGGATCGGCAATCACTCCGAACACCTTGGTGTGCTTTCCCAGACGGTCGGCGCGATAGAGGCTGCGCATGAGCTTTGCCGGTACCTGCCCCGGGGCGGTCCCTTCTCCTTCGAGCGGCGCCGCATAGGTGAATGCGCAGCCGGCCGCAAGCGAGAGGATGCGGGTAGGCACGCCAACTTCGTTCATCGCAAACGCAATGAGAGGAAATTCATGCTTGGCGCGGAAAAACTCCGCTACGCGAAGATCGTCGCTTGGTTTGCGGGGCGTAGTCGCGATCTTATATGCGTCCGCCTCGACGCGGCGGAGCCGCCGCCAAGCTGCATCAAGCGCTGGCGTGCTCTTGAAATTGTGGTAAGAAACGACGAGCGAAGCGTTTGAGCGAAGCCCTTCGGCGTGCTTCCTGGCCGTCTCGGCGCTTTCGATCTCGAGATCGAGCAACTGCGCTCCCGCCTCTTCCGATTGAGCGAGCAAGGCCATCTGCTCCTCAACAGCTCCTTTGAAGCCGCCGTGATTTGTTTTATGACGGCACGTGGCGATCACATAAAGATCGGGATGTTGCTCGCGCAGACGTTCTATCACGCGCGGGCCCGACTCCGGCGATCGAAGATAGTCGAGCCGCAGCTCGAGGAACAGACTTCCGTCCTTTATCTCTTGTTCCGCAGCCCGCGCCAACTGTTCCGGATCGGCGAAACCGAGCGCAACGCAGATACGAGGAAGAGATTTGGGAAGTGACGCCATGCAACTCGAGGGCTGATGCGATATCCAAATCTAACCCTGCGAAGAGTTGAACTTCAACATTGAGAGTGAAATCGCGCTCGCTTTTTGGTTGTGGAACTTCCGAACCAAGTTACTTTGCGAGGACTGGTCTCGAAGGACTAGGGCGTTTTGCGCCGGCCGGGAGATGGCTTGGCGCTGGCGGTCACACCCAGCCCTCGGAGTGCCTGCGTGGCTCGGCGCGCATCTTCGGTACCCGGATAATTCGTCACAATGTATTTGAACTCATCGATTGCGCCTTGCCTGTCTCCTGTCCGCACCAACGTTTGCCCTTTCATGAAATGTGCGCTGCGCGTCTTGGGGTTGTCGGGAAAACGCTCCAGCAGCCCGTCAAACGCTTTCAGGGCATTATCGTAATCGGCTTTGGCGTAATAGATCTCTCCGATCTGGTACTGCGCGCTTGGGGCATAGTCGGTATTCGGAAAATAAGTAATGTAATCCTGATATTCCTTGAGAGCCAGGTCGGTGTTCCCGCTGAGCCGGTCTTTCTCCGCGTTCTGCCAAGCCGATTCCGCAGTCATGCCCGGCGGTGGAGTCGCCGTTCCTGGCGCCCCGGCAGGCGCTCCGGGCGCAGAACCTGGAGCACCCGGAGGATTTTGCATGATCGACATGCGGTTACCCAAGTCGGTGACCTTCGCATCTAATTTCGCAAGCCGCGAGTTGAGATCGTTGATGGAGTCGCGCAAACCATGCACGTCTTCGGTCAGGCCGTCGACCTTGCCGCCGATCCGCGTTACCGGTTGAATTTGCTGGACCAGAGTATCGCTGAGCGCCGTCTGGATATTGGCGTTTGCCTTACTTGAATTATCCTGTGTCTGCTGCATCAACAGCGTTAGCTGCGCAAGCTTTTCATCGAGCGTGCGCTGCACCTGGCGGACCTGGTCTTGAAGAATGGCCACATCGCGCTGCAGCTCAACAATCTCCTTGCTCGCCGCAAACGTGAATGGGGCGCAAAGGCAGATCAGGGACGCGAGCCGGACAAATTTCATCTGAATATTCCTTGTTTCAATCAACACGCCCCGGGGCGTGACTCGACACCGTTTATTACTAGGGTACATGGTTGCAGCGCCCTCATGACAGAACATCCGGGGCGGCAGGCGCGCGCCCCGGGACACGGAACAAACTACTGCGCAGGCGCGAAATGGCAGTGCCGGTTTCGCTGGTAGCACTCCTCGCTTTGATCGGTGCAAACCGGACGCTCCTTACCGTAGCTGATGGTTCTCAGCTTGTCGGCGGGAACACCCATTCCAACCAGAGCCTCTTTGGTTTTCGAAGCGCGGCGATCGCCCAGACCCAGGTTGTATTCGGCCGAGCCCCGTTCGTCGCAGTTGCCTTCAATAACGACGGAGAAATCGGGATGGGCCGCGAAGATCTGCTTGAGAGCGGTTGCGTCGCCCTGAAGCGTAGGCTGTTGATCGTCGCGAAGGTCATCCTTGTCGTAATCGAAGTACACGTCTTTCACCTGGCCGGCGAGCATCTCGGCAGCCGACTGCGGCGGCGCTGGAACGGGCGCAGCCGTCGTAGGCGGCGTCGAGACCGTCACGGTAACCGTTGCGGTCGTCGATTCGCCTTGACCGTTCGCGGCGCTCAAGGTGTAGGTGGTTGTGTCTGCCGGATAAACGGTGCGGCGACCGTTGGGGCTCACCTGACCAATTCCCTGGTCAATGGTGATATTGGTAGCGTTCGATACCGACCAGCGCAAAGACGACCCCTGCCCTTTCTCAATCGTCGATGGCTCGGCATTGAAAAAGTTGATGACCGGCTTTTCGGCGGCTGGCCCTGGCGGGGGTGGTGGCGGCGGAGTTGTTTGTGCGACCTTCTTCTTTCCGCATGCGGTCAAGGCAACCAGCATGACCGCTGCCAAAGCCACAGTAGCACGACGTTTCGTCATTCCTGTTCATTTCCTCCTGGGTACTCACCCATTGTCAATAGTCCTGTCAAATAAACCGGCCGAAATCACTGCGCGGCCGGTGCCCACACTGGCTTCTCGTTGCTTCCGGTGTTTGTTATTTCCTTCTTTTGAGTCCCGTCCGCCAGCATGGTCCACAACTGCGAATTCCCCCCACGCTTGTTGGCGTAGATGAGGTGCGAACCATCCGGGGCCCAGCTCGGATTTTCATTGCGTCCTTCGTTGTTTGTAAGCTGCGTAAGTTGCCGCGAGGCTACATCCAAAATAAAAATGTTGAAGTTCCCCGGGGCGTACCCGCGTGTCCAGGCGAAGGTGATTTTGGTCCCATCGGGACTCCACGCCGGGTTGACGGCGTCGCCGGTTCCATCTGTCAGACGCTCGGCGTCTCCTCCCAGAGTCATGAGGTAGATTTGCGGATTGCCTCCGCCCCGCCCCGAGACAAAAACAATGTCTCTGCCAGTTTTGGGATTGATCTTGGGTTCGGTGTCGATGGCTCCTGAAGAGGTGAGACGGCGGAAGCCGCTACCGTCGGTATTCGCCATGTACAGTTGTGCGGGTCCGCCAGCCGCGGTCGACGAGAAAATCACCTGTTTGCCGTCCGGGCTGAAGCTCAGGCAACAGTTCATCGAAGCGCGCTGGTTATAGAAAGGGAGTTGGCGTCCGGTTTCCAAGGAAAAGAGAATGATACGCGGTGACTCTTTGAGCCACGATGTGAAGGCAACCTTCGAGCCGTCCGGAGATACCGAAGGGAACGAAGAAATTGTTCCGTAATGCGTGAGCGCGCGCTGATCGGTTCCGTCCCAGTTCATGGTCCAGATCTCTTTTGCGCCAGTGCGGTTCGAGACAAAGACGATGCGCGTGCCGATCAGGCTTTTAACGCCGAAGATAGCCAGGATATCGGCGGCGTATTGATGAGCGACCTGAGTCGCACCGTCTTCATTCAGCGTGCCGGTATAAATCTTCCCCAAAGCCTGCGCGCCTTGCAGATTATTGGCTTGGCTTGTATCGAACAGCCAGCCGAAGAGAACGAACTGGCTATTTTGTTCCGCGGCATATCCGATGCCGATATAATTTGCACCGACGGGCGGATTGCTCCAGTCGGCCAGCTTCATGCCGTTCACACCGCGTCCCGCCGGCGACGGCGGCCCCGCGAGGAGATCGGAAGGCTGCTGGGGAAGCTGGATGGGATACATGGATTTCGCGACAAACGTGAGCGCGCCGGAAGCCTCGATGTCCTTCTCGACCGTCTGGTTGAAAACGGACATGAACTGCGCCGCTGCTCCGCTTCCGCGAAAATCGGGTATAGCGATCGAAGGCTTTTGGCCGTTCTGGTTGATGGTGCCACGGATCGGCGGAGGCTGTTGAGCGCCGAGAGAGCCACCCACGGCAAGGACAGTTACTAAAGCAAAAAGTCTCATCATCGTAGGTCGAAAGTGAATTCCGCTGGTGCAGAGCTGTCGTTATATTGAGGCGGCAGTGCGGGCAGGGGATTGGAATTCAACACGGCCCGCAAGGCGGAATTGTCGATGGCGGGATTACCGCTGGATTGCGCGATACGAGCGTCGCGGATGGATCCATCGCGCATGATGGTGAATGTGACGATAGCCTGCGCGGCTTGGCTACCGGCCAAGCCGTTTGTCATCCAGTTCCGCGCGATGATCTTGCGAACTATTTCGGCGTACCAACCGAAACGCTGGCCAAGCGGAGAGTTGGGACCGATGCCGACGCCGTTGCTGCCGGTGTTCATGCTGTACATCGGGTTCACGGCGGCCTGCGGCACTTGAGTAGGAATCTGATTCGGCTGCGTCTTCTGAACGTAGTTCTGCTTGCGGCGCTCCTGCGGAGCCTGCTTCTTTGGCTTAGTCAGTTCGGGGAGCACGATGGCCGCTTTATCGGGCGGCTTTTCGACTGTCTCTAGTATTTGAGGCGGGGTGGGCACGACCGAATTGGTGTCGTTAGCCACCGGATTAGGAGGGCCTTCCTTTCTTGGAATAGGGATCGAATTCACCGGCGTGACGGCAACGGCGATACCTGCGCTCGCATTCGGCTCGCCAAAGGGCGCCTGCATCCGCTTCGAGTAAAGACCATAACCGACGACAAACACGACGACACTCACGTGGAGGAAGATGGAAAAGAAAATCGACCCGGCCAGGGGTTCACGTTCGTCAAGAATGTCGATGGGGTCGGCCATGGCAGATTACTTCTTTCCAAAATTCGATTCAAGCGGCTTAGTAACCATATTGCACTCGATTTTCGCGTCGCCCAGTTGGGCAATAACATGCGCGACGACATCCCAGGGTGTTTCCTTGTCGGCCCGCACAAAAGCGGCGTTCGCGCCATGAAAACGGCCGCGGAGAGTCGCGGCGAGTTGATTTATGTTCACTGGATCCCTGTTAATATATAGGTTCCCAGATTTGGTGATGTTAATAACCGGCAACTCCTGGGTTGTCTCCCGCGTCATACGCACTTCGGGGACTTTGATGTCGAGGCCAAACTCCATCACATTCGCAGTAATCATAAAAATGATGAGCAGCACAAGGACGACGTCGACAAGAGGGACGATATTGATCTCCGACATACTGCCATAGCTCGCAAATCGCCTGCCTCGTCTGCCGTTGCTGCCGCCATTGAATGAAAAAGCCATCTAACCGCCAAAATCGCGTTCAGCGAGATTCTGAAACTCGATAGCGAAATCCTCCATGCGAGTTCCCAATTCGCGCACTGAGCCTCCAAAGACGTTGTAGAAAATTGCAGCCGGAATGGCGGCGACGAGACCGAGCGCGGTGGTAACGAGCGATTCCGCTATTCCGGGCGCGACCGCCCGCAGGCTCGCAGCGCCGGCGGTGCTCAACCCTATGAAAGCGTCCATGATGCCCCACACTGTTCCGAATAAACCAATAAACGGCGAGACCGAGGCTACGGTAGCCAGCCAGTTCATGTTGCGCTCGAGTTTCGCCACTTCCTCGCTGATGCCGAGCTGAAGCGTACGTTCAATCGCCGGCTTGTTGACTAGTCCGCCGCGCTGCTTCACTTGCCGCTCCACTTCGCCATAACCGAAATCAAACACCACGACCAGCGGAGCCGCCGCGAACTGCTCGCTGGCAATAGCCACAGCCTGCAAATTCGAAGACTTGCGGAAGACACGAAGGAAGCCGCGATTATCCCGGTCGGCTTTCCGGAATGAGCCCCACTTTGAGAACACGACGGTCCAGGAGAGGAGCGAGAATAATACCAAAACGGCAATAACAGTAAGAGGAACTGGTTTTAGATCTCTAAATATGTCCCAGAGGCTCAAATCGAGGAGCCCGGGAAGCAGCGTTAAGGGCAAGCCTAGTCCTTTCGTTACTTCGTTTCCCATTATAAGGACTGTGAAGAATTAATCTGCTTTTGTTCGGTATAAATGTGAAGCATGTTCATCGACGATCCGGATGATCCGAACGTGGTTGCGCCGGAACTGACCGAGAAACAGCGTGAAGAGGCGGAGGAACGCACCTCCGTCAGCATCGACGTGGTGCATGAGGCCATTCGCCACGACGGAGAGGAAGAGCTGAAGCGGCCGATCTCGGCGCTCGCATGGTCCGGTCTGGCGGCTGGTCTCTCGATGGGATTTTCGTTCGTGGGTCAGGCATTGCTTCGCGCGCATCTGCCCGATGAGACGTGGCGGCCCCTGGTGGTGGCTCTGGGCTATCCCATCGGCTTTCTGATTGTGATTGGCGGACGCCAGCAGCTATTTACCGAAAATACTCTCACAGTTATCATTCCGCTGCTGTCCCGGCGAACTTTCGCTACTTTGTTGCGAGTTATCAGGTTGTGGGCGGTCGTTCTTTGCGCCAATCTTGTGGGCGCTCACCTCTTCGCCTGGGTAGTGGGAAACACGCCGATGTTCCAGCCCGAAGTACGCGGACGCCATGTTGGCGCTGGCGACAAAAGCCATGCAAGTTGGCTTTGGCACAGCCATTTTGCGTGGCATCTTCGCGGGCTGGCTCATCGCCATGGTGGTCTGGATACTGGCCGCCGTCGATACCGGACGCTCGGCGATTATCATCATCCTCACCTACGTCGTTGGTTTGGCAAATCTCACGCACATCATTGCCGGCGCGGTAGAAGTGCTGTTTCTGCCGATGGTCGGCGCAGCAAGTTGGATCCATGTTGCCTGGGGATATCTGCTTCCTACGCTCATCGGAAACATCATTGGCGGCGGTTCATTGACGGCCGCTTTAAATCACGCTCAGGTGGTGGCTGGCATGGCGGGCAAGAAGAAGAGCCGCCTGGTCGCCTGATAGGCCAGGACGCCGCTGCGTGGATGAATTCAAACTCCGAATCTCGCGGCGCCGCGAGCCTTTGCCTTTGCTATCTCTTCTTCACGATTCCTCGGCGGTGCCTTCGCTTTGAGTGAAGTAAGAAGACGAGTCGAGACGCCGGCTATTTCATCGATTGCGGCCAGGAACGACTCCTCGTTTGCTTTAGACGGTTTCGTAAAGCCGCTGATCTTTCTTACGAATTGGACCGAGGCGGCGCGAATCTCGTCTTCGGTTACGGGCGGATCGAAGTTGAAAAGGGGCTTGATATTCCTACACATTCGATATAGCTTCAGAATATCGCGTCATCGCATGACCGTAGACGGGGCTTCTCGCTCAGCCGCGGTCTATTTGTTCGGTTAGCTCGCTGGGATACAGAGATTTCAGTGCCGGGTGGGCTTCCGCGAGCCGAATCAAATCCAGTTCGTACTTTTTGCGCTTGCTCAACCGTCGTTGTGGATCGCTGTACGCCCACAGCTTCCCCCGCGCGACGTCTTCCAGGCTTGCGACGTGCACACGAAGCCCCAGGACCTCAGCCTCAACGCGCCTAGCCAGGAACGCTTGATATCGTTGGTCTGTCGTGAATTGAATGCGTAGCTCGCTTCCTGGCGCGAAAACGTTTACCGAGTGCTGATGTTTTTCCGTTCTGAAACCTTGCTCCTCGAGACAGGCGATGAGCTTCGGAAGACTCGCTGAGGTGACGACGATATCGGCATCAAGTGTATATACGGGTTCGACATAACAATTGACGGCCAAGCCACCGATCAGGCAGTACGAGCCGAACATTTCACACGCTTCGATCAGCCGCGCGAAGTCCGTTGCGCCTCCTCGCGTCGTCAACTCGTAAGCCTCCACCGCCGTCACAACTTCACTCTATCTGACGGGAAAGTTCTCGGGCAATCCGGATCTGAGGTGCTGCTAGAATGCGGCTTCGGTCTGCTTCTCGCGTGTAGCTCTGTTATGAAGGCGCTTCGCTTCCTGGTTTTTGCCGCAGCGTTTACGGCTCTCGCTGCGGATATTACGCCGGACCACTATCTGGCGTATATCAAACATCTAGCATCACCCGAATTAAAAGGGCCGTCGGACTGGAACGCCAGAGGCGAACCAAGCTGCCGATTTTTTGGCCTCCGAGCTTCGCAAGGCAAATGTGGAACCGGTGAATGGCGGGTATTTCCAGAACTACGATGTCACGGTGAAGACCGCGCTCGGTGCGGACGACAGCACGGTGCTGCACTTGGGGACCACTGAACGGAAGCTGCGGGAGAACACGGAGTTTGTGCCCCTCACGCTTAGTTCGAACGGAACGGTAAGCGCGCCGATTGTGTTTGCGGGCTACGGGATAACTGCGCCCGAATATCATTACGACGATTACGCGGGCTTAGATGCTAAGGGCAAGGTTGTGCTGGTGCTCCGGCATGAGCCTCAGGAGAACGATCCTAAGAGCGTGTTTAATGGCAAGGAACTGACCGTGCACGCCGAGTTCGAAAGCAAGATTGTCAACGCGAAGCAGCACGGAGCCCGGGCGATTTTGATTGTCAACGACGCGCCGAACCACGGGGGCCGTAAAGGCGATTTGCATAAGTTTGAACCCGTGACGGGCTTAGGCGAATACGGTATTCTCGCCGAGCAGATCACAGCGCCAGCCGGCGAGGAATTGCTTGCTTCGGCAGGACAGAGCCTTGCGAGCGTGATTCGGGCGATTGACCAGAACTTGAAGCCGCATTCCATGCCCCTTCCGCGCGGCGACATGGCCGATATTCGTGTAGATATTCAGCAGGATCGGCGCACAACGCGAAATGTGATTGGCTACGTGCCCGGCCAGACTGACGAGTATGTGATTTTTGGCGCGCACTACGATCATCTGGGTCTGGGCGGGCAGGATTCGCTCGCCCCATCGCAGGTTGGGCATATACATCCGGGCGCCGACGACAATGCTTCGGGCACGGCTGGCGTGCTTGAACTCGCGCGGCATTTCGCATCGGGACCTAAGCACAAGCGCGGGTTTCTGTTCCTGTGTTTTTCGGGAGAAGAAGAAGGCTTGCTCGGATCGGAATACTACACCGATCATCCGCTGCTTCCACTTCAGAAAGCTGTGGCCATGATCAACATGGACATGATCGGCAGGGTGCGCGGTAACAAGGTCTATGTGGGAGGATCGGGCACGGCGAAGAACTTCGCCCCACTTGTCAAGAAGGCCAGCGCCGAGGCCGGGTTTCGAGACGACGAATCGGAGGTGGGCGGTTACGGATCGAGCGATCACGCGTCGTTTACCGCCAAGCAGATTCCGACGCTATTCTTTTTTTCGGGACTTCACAGCGACTACCACAAGCCGAGCGATACCTGGGACAAGATCAATGCAAGCGACGCCGTAAGGCTGTTATACGAGATTGCGAATATCGCAACCACTCTTGCCGATGAGCCGACACGGCCGCAATTCATCCGTGCCAGTGCGCCGCCGCATCGAGGAGCCGGGCCCTCGGGAGGCTATGGCCCCTACTTTGGAAGCATTCCCGATTTTGGAAGCTCCGAGCGCGGCGTACGCTTCTCCGACCTGCGCGAAGGCTCTCCCGCCGCTAAGGCCGGATTGAAAGCGGGCGACGTGCTGGTCGAATTCGACGGTAAACCGATACAGAATCTGTACGACTTCACGTATGCGTTGCGCGCGCACAAACCCGGAGACGTGGTCGTTGTTAAAGTGATGCGCGCCGGCAAACCGATCGAAGCGCGGGTGACTTTGGCTAAGCGTGAATGAGGACAGACATAAACGCTCCCTTACGGTCGCGCTTCAGAACCGCGCGCGTTAAGCAAGCGGTCTGGCAGCGAGCTCCGCTTGGCGCTCCGCCTAATTCCGCGCGGCTACGGCGGGAGCCCAATCGGCGGGCAAAGCGCCAAGCGGCAGCAGCTTTCCCTTTTCCAGGTGTCGCATCGTTTTGGCGAATTTCGCGGCGTGCGGGTCGTGAGTTACCATCACAACGGTTTTGCCGAACTCGCGATTCAGCCGGGAAAGCATGGTCAATACGTCTTCCGCCGACGCCGCATCCAAGTTTCCAGTCGGCTCGTCGGCGAGGATCAGATCAGGGTCCGTCACAACGGCGCGCGCGATGGCAACTCGCTGTTCCTGGCCGCCCGAGAGTTGTTTCGGCAGATGCTTCAGCCGGTCTCCCAAGCCCACCAGCTTCAAGGCGGTCGCAGCATGATCGAGCCGGTCCTTCTTCGATAGATTCGTCAGCTTCAGCGGCAATTCCACGTTCTCGAGAGCTGTCAGAACCGGAATGAGATTGAACGATTGAAAAATGAAGCCGATATGTTCGTTCCGCCAGTGCGCAATCTGCTTGTCCGAGAATTGCCGCAGATTTGCGCCGAGCACTTCGATCTCGCCGCCCGAGGGACGGTCCATGGCGGCAATTAGATGAAGCAGCGTCGATTTTCCAGAGCCCGAAGGACCCATCAACGCAATGAAATCGCCCCGCTCCATTTCCAGGTCCACATCGTCGAGGGCGGCGACCTTGAACTCGTCCCGGACATATTCTTTGCTCAAATTACGAGTGCGAATGATAACGTCCTTCATTGATTTCTCTGCTTTCGTTTCCATCGGGATCACTGCCTGATCTGAATGCGCTGGCCGTCTTTAAGATCCGCGGGCGCGTCCACAATCAAATCCTCGCCTCCGATGAGGCCGCTCTGAATCAGGACGCCCTGCGCCGTCGCTCCACCCACGGTTACCGGCAGCTTCTTCGCGCGGCCGTTGAGAGCCACAAATACGGTTCCATTGTTCACAGCAGCTTGAGGTATGACAACCACTCTTGCCGCGGCCGTTGTTCCAGCCTCAGCCGCTTTCCGTTCGTTATAGAAATTCACTGTGGCATTCATATCCGGTCTAAGATAATCGTCCGGATTGAGAACCTTAACTTTCACCTGCACGGTCGCTTTCGACCGGTCCGCCTCGGGCGAAATTTCGTCCACCATGCCTTGGTATTTGCGATCCGGGTAGGCGTCCGTCGTGACGATTCCTTTTTGATGGGGTCCCAACTTCGGAAAATCGTTCTGGCTGATATCGAGTTCGACCCTTAAGTCGTTCAGGTTGGCCATGGTGACGATATAGCCCTTGGCACCCTTATCGCCGACGAATCCGGTAGTGACATATTCACCCTGCTCGACGTTGCGGTCGAGGATGGTCCCCGACACAGGAGCCTTTATTAGAGTGTCATCGAGTTGATCTTGCGCATAAGCAACCTGGCCCTGAGCCTGCAAGATCTGGCCACGAATTTGATCGATTTCCTCCTTTCGCGGGCCCAGCACCGACAGATCGAGCGTGCGCTGAAGGCTATTCACCTTCGCGAGCGAGCCGTCATACTTGGCCTGGGCATCGTCCAACGCTTGTTTCGATAAGACGCCGTCCCGCACCAGCGACCTTGTCCGCTCGAGAGTAACTTTGTTGTCTTCGAGATCTGCGCGGGATTCGTTTACGTCCGCACGCGCTTTGGCAATTTCTTCAGGTCGCGAGCCATTCAGCAACTCAGCAAGATGAGCTTGAAGATTCTCGAGCTGTCCCTTGGCCTGTTCAAGCTGAGCGCGGTATTCAGTATCCTCCAATCGGACAAGCACCTGCCCGGCTTTCACCTTGTCGGCTTTCTCGACGCCGATCCACTCGACGCGCCCGTTGACCTTCGAAGCGACCTCTATTTTGTGGGCGGCGGCAATATAGCCTGTCGCCGTCAGCACAACCTGGTCTCCGGCATCGGCCGCTGCGACTGGAGACTGAACGCGCACAACTTTGACCGGCGTTGCTGCCGTGGCTTTTTGATATGCGAACGCGCCCGCCGCGATGACTGCCAGCAAGACGACGCCAATGACAACCCACTTCACGGCGGGATTTGAATTGACCGGCGGCCGGCTCGTTTTGTCTATGCGAAGGCTTTTTAACTCGGTCTCCATAAGCATTTGAGGCGCCTCCCTCTACACTTCTCTCAGGGCCGTCAAAATTTCCTTTTTTGCCGCCTGGCGCGCAGGCAACAAGCCCCCGAGCGCGCCCATCACCATCGCAAACACAACGCCCTCGACCATAATCGCAGGGCTGACGTGGAAATTAAACGAGGTCTCACTAAATGTAAGAAAATTTCCAATTCCAGTCGTGACATTATTCAGAGGCAGAGCGATTAACACCCCGATCAGGCCTCCGACAATGGACAGCAACACCGACTCGAGAAAGAAGCTGAACAGGATGCTGCCTCGTGTGAAGCCGAGCACGCGTAGCGTACCCACTTCGCGGGCGCGCCGCGCCACAGCCGCGTACATCGTATTCATGGCGGCGAAGCAACTGCCTACGGCCATGATGATCGAGACAAAAATTCCCAGGTATTGTACCGGCGTGGCTGAAACCGTCTGTGCGTCGTAGTACGACTGTTCCGTCATCGCGTCCACGGTTAATCGCCGGTCATCGGCGAGGGCGTGAATCAGCGACTGGGCAGCCAACTCGGAATCGGCTTCGATGAGCACCGAACTAAGCGTGTTCGGGCGGTTGAAATCGGATGCGACCTGGTTCACATCACCCCAAATTTCGCTGTTAAAGGCGCTCTTGCCACCATCCAGCACGCCTACGATGGTCCAGTCTCCTTTGCCAAAGCGGAGTTGCTGGCCAAGTTTGGCTTTGGGATAACGCTTCTCGACGTTCTTTCCGACTACTGTCTCGCGCCTGCCCGGAGTGAACCATCGTCCCTCCAACAGCTTTACTTTTCGAAGATGGATGCCGGTTTCCGGCAAGCCGCGCAGGGTCACGTTCATTCCCAGGGGGCTCTCGGGGCTTGTCAGGTTCGTAACCGAGACAACCTCGAGCGAGGCCAGCGGCTGGCCGTCCGGTCCCTTGGCAATGCCCGGAAAGGATTTGATGACCTGAAACTGCTGCTGTGTTACAAGGCTCGTCAGCTCGGCGTTCCCGCCCTTTCTGAGGACCATGACATGCAGCGGATCTCCGGTGCTGGCAAAGGCATCACGCAAGCCGTTGACGAGCGCCAGCACGGCCAGCAGCACCGCGACGGTGAGCGCGATACCGACTGCGGTCATGATGGTTGTGGTCTTGCGGACAACCAAGTTTCGTAAATTGTACGAGATGGGAATCGCCATAAGCCTACCCTGCGTAGCGCAATGAATCCAGAATATTCGTGCGTGCGGCGTTGAAAGCCGGAATGAATGAGCTGATGACGCCGATCAGAAACGCAACCGCGATGCAAAACAGAGCAACGGGCATCGTCACCGACAGCCCATGTAGCTGCCCGTTATACAGCTCGGCAACTTTGCCCACGGAAACCGTTACGACGCTCGCCAGCAGGACCCCTATCACTCCTCCGATCACCGCGATCGTTGCTGCTTCCCCGATGATGATGCCCAGAATCGAATTATTCGTGAAGCCCAGCGTCTTCAAAATGCCGACTTCCGCTATCCGTTCCCTCACCGACATCGCCATGGTGTTTCCGGAAACGAGCAAAATGGTAAACGTCACAGCGGCGCAAATGCTAAGCAGAAACAATTTCACATTTCCAAGAAAAGAAACAAAGCTGAGTGCGAACTGCTGTTCCGATTCCGTTTTGGTCGGATAGGGCGAATTGTCGAACATCGCGTCGACAGCTTTGGCGATCCGCGGGACGTCTTCTGTGTTATCGGCTAGCACCGCAAAAACGCTTTCCATATCGCGGCGAGAAAGTGGCAGCGCCTGCCGGAGGTATTCCTGATTGAAAAACAGACTGTTGATCGCGTCGGGGTCCTCGAAAATGCCGCGCACGTACAGCTCGAGGTCCACCGGATAGATATCCCCCTTGAGCGTTACGCGGTCGCCGATCTTCAGGTTCAACTTCTTCGCTAAATCCTGTGAAACGACGCAGGCTGTCCGGTCGTTGATGAAAGCTTTCCGCTGGTCGTCGGGCATCACCATCTGCGTCCGAATCTTTAGAAAAGGTCCCGGCTCGACTCCGAACCGCGCAAAGAAATTGTTAGGATCGCGGCTGTCCTTGTAGGTGCCGCCGAACCAGTTCCATACGGAAATCTCCCGAACTCCAGGCACACGGCGGATCTGGTTCTCATACGATGCCGGCAAAGGCTGCGCCAGCGAGACGCGATGTCTTACAACCAGGCGCAGGGCTTGCCCGGGAGTCGCATCTTTGTAATAAAGGGCATAGTAAATTGCCAGCAGACAGCCCAGCAGACATAGCGAAACGGCGATGCTTGAAATGGTGAGGATGCTTCGCCGACGATTTCGAATGCTGTTCTTGAAGGCCAAGGAAAAATAGCGGAACATGCGGTACCCCCTTTTTCTGGATCTTCTCCCTATACGCTTTCGTATTCCTATATGTTCAACCCGCTCGTCGGGTCTTTGTCGAGCCGGCGACTGTGAGGAGCCATACAGATCTTGTTCCCAGCAACCCCATAGCTGAGCGCTCGCTCACTTTTCGTTCATCATAACGCATCAAATACGTAGTCTGTTCCCAAAAATTTACAAAAATATGAGCAGCCGATCAGCCGGGCGCGATCGACTGGCGCCCTGGGGCAGCTATGATAAAGACATCAAACGAGAAGTGACGCCTGAGAACGGAGTTACGCGGCCCCGCGACACGCGCCGCCAGTTGCTCGAGGCGGCTGACCGGGCGGTCCGCTCGAAGGGCTTGATGGGCGCCTCTACACGTGAAATTGCGCGCGAGGCGGGCGTCGCGGACGGCACACTGTACGTTCACTTCAGCGACCGCATCGATCTGTTTATCGCCCTCATTCAGGAACACCTGCCTCCCTATGTCGAACCTCTGAAACGTTTAAACGGCCTGGTCGGCCGTAGGACGGTGCGCGCTAATCTGGCCGAAGTCTTCGAGGGCGCGCTTATTTGGTACGAGCAGATGTCTCCTGTGTTTGCGGCGATATCCGCCGATCGCGAGTTGTGCATGGCTCTTCACAAAAGACTTGCCGAGCGGAACGAAGGTCCGCATCTGGCGATCAAGGCGCTCGAACGGTATCTCGAAGCCGAACGGAAGTTAGGGCGAGTGAACAAGGTTCTGGATTTGAAAGTGGCAGCAATGATGCTGCTCGGCGCGGCGCAATATTGGGTCTCGAGTTCGCCCTGGATGGTCGGTAATTTAAGTTATTCGCGCGAGCAACTGACAAGCGAAGTGCTGAAATCGCTCATGACCGGCCTCGAAGCGAAGCCGGCAGGCGGGGCGCGGCCAGCGGCCAGAAAGCGAAAGTGAGCGCGCGAGTCGCCAGCGAGGTCTTCGACGCGCAGGACGAGTTTTTCATGCGGAGGGCCTTGACTATGGCGCACGTGGCCCAAGAGCAAGGTGAAGTGCCGGTCGGAGCGGTTCTGGTGCGCGATGGCACGATTCTTGCCGAAGGCTACAACCAGCCCATTGCCCTCCAAGACCCCACCGCTCACGCCGAAATTCAGACGCTGCGCGCCGCAGCCAAGAAGCTCGGGAATTACCGGCTTCCAGGAACAGCGCTTTACGTCACCATCGAGCCGTGCCTGATGTGCGCGGGCGCCTTGGTAACGGCGCGAGTCGGCCGCCTGATTTTCGCCGCGCGCGACCTCCGCTTTGGCGCAGTTCGCAGCAAATTTCGAGCGGCGGATTCAGAGCTCCTGAACCACTCGGTCCGTATCGACGAGGGCCTGCTGGCGGCGGATGCGGCCGAGATGCTGACGAATTTTTTCCGGCGCAAGCGCGAAAGCGGCGGAGAGTGGGAGGCATGACACGCGATTCGCAAACGATGCGTTAGCGTTCGAGAAATGGAATGTTACTTTCGCCGGCGCTTTCGTGCGTTAGGGATTACAGCGCGGCGGCCGGCTGCGCCTCCGGCGACCTGACTCGCGACCTGCGCCACACGGCCAGCACCATACAGAGAGTCAACCAGGAAAGAGTCGTCCCCAAACTCAACGATAATGGCGCGTAGAACAGCGTGACGGCGCTTGTTCCGTTTGGGACAGGGATGCCGCGCAGCGCTCCGTCCACTTCATAAATCGTTGCCGGTTTGTTGTTTACCCAAACTTGCCAGCCCGGATAGTAGTTTTCGCTCAAGACGAGCAGGCCGCGGCCGTGGCTCTCGACTGAAAGCTGCACTCGATCCAAGCGGTAGTTTTCGATGTGTGTTTCCTCAGGTGCGCCCGAGGGCGGATCGACCGCTTCCTTCAATGGCTTGCTCATCAGCGCTGTTTCGCGCAAATCGCCTTTGAAGCTTGCTACCTGGAGGAACACATCTTCCCTTGAAGATTCCACGTTGACGCGGTGCACAATCCAGGCATGCGGAAACGCGTTCGGATTCCGATAGATTTTCCAATAAGCGTCCGCGTAAACGGGCGCGGGATCGGTTGCGCTAGCCGGCTTCACCAGGTACTCGACGTTATATAGATCGAGCCGGTTATTAATGCGGCCGAAGTTGTATACACCGGTCGCACCCATCCCGTCCATTGTGTAAACACCAAAGGCGTCGCCGATGTTCGGAGGTTCCGGTCCATCGACCCGCACTCGAAAGACGCCCGGCTGCGATTTCAAAAACTGCACGACTCCGAAACAGCTCTGAAGCTTATGTAAATAGTCGCCGCCCGAATGCTCGAGCTCGGTTTTGTTCTTGGCCGTCCAATTGAAAGGGCTGAGATCGGTGAGGATCAGCGCCACGATCAGGAACCGGACCGCCGCACTCGAATGGCCAGCAATGATATACCGGAATAGCGCGTAGGAAAGAAAAACAAGAACTATAGATAATGAATTCCAACTGTTGATCTCGGGCCTGCCGAAGATCATGGGTACGGCGAGTGCGATCGCAAGAATTACGACCACCCCTGTGAAGGCATTCTTAATACTGCGCCAGTCCTCCAAATCGGCCGACTCACTCAGCAATGAGTCGATACCGAAAGCTGCGAGCAGAGCCATTCCAAAGCTTGTCAAATAGAGCAGCCGCGGAGCCTCTCGCAACATCCACAACCAGGGAACCACCGCGTAAAGAAATCCGTGTATGCCGGAGAAAGGCCCCATCGCGTAGAGCAGCGACACGAGAGCCAAGAAAAAGAAATAGCGGACCCAGCGATTGCTCCAGTTGCGGGCGACGCCAATTACACACGCGAGCAGTGCAAACACGCTCATGTATGGACTCGGCCGTTCGCCTGTTCCAGAATCGCCATTGAAGGCGAACGGGAACAACAGCGTCAGAATTCCATGCGGCGCGAGGATGTTGTCGCCGAGGTACTTGTAAGGGATAACGGAGGCGGCGGCGTTCGCGCTCGTTCCCAGCGCTCGAATCACTTTGGGGGTATATTCGAGCGACGGCAGTATTTGCACGGCTCCAACACCGAAGGCAAATAATCCGATAACGGCGACGATAGCAAAGGAAGATAGCCAGGAAGCGGAGCGGCCGGCCCGCTCGCGTTTCTTCGAATGCCACCAGGCATAACAGGCCGTGGCGGTAGCCACCACAATCGCCTGCATCATCCCGATGTGAAGCCTTCCGCCAAGAACGCTGAGCCCCATGCAAAGCCCGCTAACCGCTGCGTTCCCCAACGCGCGCATTCGGCTTACGTTGACAGCGGCAAGCGCGCGCAGCAGAAACAGAAAGATCGGCGGCAGCCAAATCGAGCTCTGAATCATATCCGGCCAGCCGGGTCTCGATACAAATCCACCGCAAGAAAAACATACGCCGGCCACCAGGGACGCGAAACTGCTTAGCTTCAGCTCGCGCGCGAGCTCGTACATGAACCACGCCGCAAGAAAATACAGGGCGGCGATGTACACGTTGTAAGTGTAGGGATACGGCAGTCCGTAACGATTAAACGGAACGAGCGCCAGTATGAAATTGAACGGAGAAAATCCGGAGGTTTGCATCTCGCCAACGAAGCTGCGGCCTCCGAACGTGAACGGGTCCCAGCCGGGCAGCTGGCCATGCCGGATTCTGTCGATCGAGAACGTCAGCCATGAATAACCCTGGTTGACGCCCTCCGCTTCGGTGAGCAGCGAGAACTGGCGCGTCAGCAAGGTTCGCCAGTTAAAGATGACGATAATTAGCGCCAGTAGCAGGATGTGCTGTTTGCGCCGGAGTGGTTGCAAGCTCCATCAGTTTAGCGCTACGCTGCCGCAGGCGCATAAAGAAAAGCGACGTCAACCTGACCACAACTAACACTAACAACAAATCGAGCGCCACTTGGTACAGGATGATGTGCCTCGATGTCTCGGATATCGTCTGCGAGCGACGCGACCGCGAAAGTACTTGCGCCCACGAATGCCAGAAGACCAATTACCGGCCACTCGGGAAGCTTCTCACGGAATTGGCGGCGAACAGTACATGCGCAAACGAGCGCCACGGACAGCAAGTACAGCAGGGGACCAAACGGCCATGCATTTTTCGCAACCTGGTGCCTTAACGAACTCCACCATTTGAACCGGATATCGCTTTTGTGCTGGGCGTAATCTTCCATCCGGAAATGTTTCCACCAATCTCCCAAGTCGACATCGGGAGCGCCTCCTTTAAGTCCGACAAGAGGATCCGGGCGCACGTGCCAGGATGCGCCAGGTAGTACTTCGCGATTTTTGTCAGCGTCACCGCGACTGACAAAATCTTCCCGCTGCTCGAGTATTGAAGCGATACCCATCCTGAAAAGGCCGCACCCCAATATACCTGCGGTATTGATCCGGTAATCCAAAGTCTTTGAGGACTTGGTTCGGATTCGAAGACATTGGCGCCAGGCGCACGAAGATGACTGAGTAGATTGGATCGGCGCGATAGTCACGCCTTGTTGTGACGGCCATGCCGAATGTCGTTGCGAGGAAAACTGCAATTGTCGCGAGCCAGAGCGCCCGCATTAGTCTCGCTTTGGCTTGAAATCCAAAGAAGATCGCCAAGCCGCTTAGCGGAAAAACGGCGAGCTGATACTCGCAGCTTGCTCGAGAGAAACAGGCTGCCAAAGAGCATAAAGGCCGCGAGCCACCTCCAATCGCTGCCTTCCTGATTCAGGCAAAGATTTAACACGACCGCCACCAAGCAGCAGAAAAACACAATCGCAGCAGCGTCCGCGTATGCAGTGCTGAAGAATTGCACATATTCGATATCAGTCGTCATGAGCAGCAACAGCGCGCCTGCCATCATGGCCTGCAAACTTGGATATCTTCGATATGCGCGCATGAAGAGCCATAACGCCAGCGTCATTACGAAACCGTGCACGAGACCCATCAAGCGGATATCAAAATGTCCCTGCGGCAAAAACCAAAGCGCCAGACGTTTCGCCGCTTTTGCCACCCAATACTCCGAGCTAGGCAGATGAGCGATCCACAGGTAACGCGAACGAGAGATTGCGTAGCTTGTAACGAAATAGCGTGCGGCTACTGCTTTTTCATTCCCAGGGGCAGTCCCAATCGCGATCGCGCCAAATATTTTAGGAAAATCGCCATTACCACCCAGCCCAATCGGGACAGGTCCCAGAATTTGAAAACCAGCGAGGAGCAGATACAGACCAACAACAGCCAGTTCCACGCGGGCGTGGGGTGCTACTCGAATACTACTTTCCCCCATTCGTATCTATATTAAGTGTCTGGCTATTCTGGGAGGAGAAACGCTGGCCATATGAAATTCCTGTTTGCGGTTTTAATGATGCTGGCAGTATGGACATCCGCGCTGTCTGCCGCGGTCATCGTGATTCCCGATGTCACAGTAATTGACGGCTCGGGCGGCGTCCCGCTTCAACATGCAACCGTCATCATTGAAGATTCAAAGATCCGCGAGATAAGGACTTCACCCTACAAGCCGCAGCGCGGTGAACGCGTGCTTCATTTCGAAGGGAAGTTCGTGATGCCGGGCTTGATCAGCGCGCATAGCCATCTCGGGCTGGTGGACGGCACAACCACGAAATCGGAGAATTACAACGAAGCGAATATAGAGCGGCAATTGAAGCAGTATGAAGAGTACGGCGTCACGACCGTCATGTCGTTGGGTCTGAATAAGGACTTGTTGTATCAGTTGCGCGATGAGCAACGGGCTGGGAAGCTGGGCGGTGCGGCTATTCTCATGGCCGGACGCGGTATCGGTGTGCCGGGCGGAGTTCCGGGCTTGAACGTCGGCTCCGATCAGGTTTATCGCCCGAAAACGCCGGAGGAAGCGCAGCGAGCCGTTCGCGAGATGGCGGCACACCATCCCGACATTATCAAGACCTGGGTGGACGACAATCTCGGCAAATTGCCGCGGCCGAACTTCGAGGTGGAAGCGGCGGTGATTGACGAGGCACATAAACAGGGGCTGAAAGTGGCAGCGCACGTTTTTTATCTCGCCGACGCGAAAAAGTTAGTTTCGGACGGCGTGGACGTTCTGGCGCACAGCGTGAGAGACAAGCCGGTCGATAACGAGTTCATCCGCTTAATAAAACAGCATGGCACTGTATACATTCCGACTTTGCAGTTGGAGGAAGCGTTCTTCATTTATCCGGACAAGCCGGATTGGATCAAGTCGCCGTTCTTTCTGAATGCCCTGCAGCCCTCGGTGCGTGACATGCTCTTGTCGCCGGAATTTGCCGCCAAGGTGCAAAGCGATCCCGCGACCATCGAGCATCGCCAATTCCTGGCCACCGCCGAGCAGAACTTGAAGAAACTGGCCGACGCCGGTGTAACGATCGGATTCGGTACCGATTCGGGCGCGACGCCCACGCGCATTGCGGGGTTTGCCGAGCATCGCGAATTGCAATTGACGGTTGAAGCTGGGCTACGCCCCGCGCAGGCCATTCATAGCGCCACAAGTGTAAATGCAAGTTTCCTCGCGATTCCACAAACCGGGACACTAGCTGCGGGTAAGCAGGCCGATGTTCTAGTGCTCGATGCCGACCCGCTCAGCGAGATCGAGAACACGGAAAAGATCGCTGCCGTGATACACAATGGCAGCGTAGTAAGCCGTTAGCTCTACGGCTTGCCGTGTCCGGTAAACGTGTTCTTCCCTAACTCAATGTGCAGCCTGATCGAGGAAATCCACACTGGCCCGCGGTCCTGATTGTAGGCAGGATTTGAAACATGCTGGAGGTCAAAACTCGAAAAGAATCCCGGGAACAATCGCGCGCTGTAATAGCTTTCCCATACATACTCCGGCCCATATTGCAGCCGTCCATCGCCAATTAGAAAATCGTGCCCACCGAGCGCGAGATACAGCGCATGAACTCCCGAAATCCCGCCGACGGTGAGTTCGGTTGCAACGTTATCGAAAGGTCTGTGCCACCGCGCGCCGGTGATGGAGACACCACCCGTAGCCAAGCGGTCCATGGCTGTGAACGCGAAGCTCTCCGTCTTTCCATCGTTCCATCCCAGCCGCGAAAAAATGCCGATATTTTTGGTTAGCTCTTGCTCGACGTTGATTCCGAATCCATATTTGAGAGTTCCATTGCGCCGAGTCGCGGTGACGTCAGGGACTCCACCGGTCAGCTTCGCCTGCTGGATCGCCTCGGCATAATTGCCCGCGTCGGCATGGTTCTCGTAATTCAGCAGGCGGAGCGTGCCCGGATGCTTTCTGATCGTGTAGCGGCGTTCTTCCTCGAATTCATCTCCACGATTCACTAAGAGCCTGCGGTCAAGCTGAGAACCGTTCGCAACTTTGGGCATCAGACCGCTCGCATAGCGGAACGACCAATTACGTGTGTGGAACTCATGCACCCAGCCCCAGGTGTAGCCGCGAACATCGGCGGCGTAGTCCCAAGCTCCGTTGTACATGACGGCCCAGCCCATGAACTGCGTCCGCGGATCGTGCGAATACTGGTTGTTGTCGAAGAAGTCCGTCAGCGTGAAGCGCCCTACCGTGATTGTGTAGCGTTTCACCGGACGGGGACCGGCAAGCTGGTTTTCATCGCTTTCGGCCGGCTCCGTTTCATCGCCAAATCCAAAATCGTGAGTAATGTATAAGCGGGCAATGTACGGCTTCGGCGTAGCGGAGGCAACGCGCGGCAGCTCGCCATTCGACGCGTTCGCAAGACCGTCAACACCGCTGAATCCTCGGCCGCCCGCGATTTCCGGATCGAAGTACAGTGCCGTATTCTTTTCTAGGCGAAGGCCGAAAAATAAAGTCGTGGTCAACGACACGTCGCGCTCCACATAATCCTGAAGACTGAACGGTCCTGAGTAGGGCGAATTAAAAGTGCCGTGGTACTGCCCTATCGATGTCGCTTGATAGAACAGATTCCAGTTCTCCGAATCGTCAGCTGCCTGCGATTGATCTTGCGCCGCGGCCGGCAGACCGAGCCATAGCAGTATGACGGCATAACATGCGGTGTAAAAGATAAGCGGCGCCACACTCGACCAGCTTATACCCGCCGGGGTATCCTTGTACAGGATTTATCGAAGTTTTTCTATGGCTCACACGCAAGAAGAGAAGAAGAAGCTGCTGAACCGCGTGCGGCGTATCGGCGGCCAAGTGGATGCAATCGAACGCGCTCTCGATCAGGAGGCCGAATGCTCCGAAGTGTTACATAACATCTCCGCCTGTCGAGGAGCTATGGATGCTCTCATGGCGGAAGTGATTGAAGGGCACATTCGGTTTCATGTCCTCGATCCCAAGACCGGCCCGAACGATGAGCAAACCCGGGCCGCCGACGACCTGATCTACGCCTTGAGAGCCTACCTGAAATAGGCCCAACAGCAAACACTCGAGGATCAGGCAAGAATGCGGAGCACCACAAGCGTCATGTCGTCATACTGGGGAGCGCCAGCGGCAAAATGCTCGGCTTCAGTCATAATTCGGCCGATGGTTTCCTCGGCGCCCAAACCGTAGCACGCCGTGGCGGAGCCGGCCAGTCTTTCTTCGCTCCATTCTTCGTCAGCACTGTTCATAGACTCGGAAACGCCGTCGGTGAACAACACGGCCAGGTCGCCGGGTTCGAGTTCAAAAGAACCCTGTTGGTAGCAGACGTTTGGCAGCAGCCCGATTACAGGACCACCTGTTTCTAAGCGCGATATCCGATAACTCTCGGTCGCCTTGCGCACAATCATAGGCGGATTGTGACCGGCGTTCACATAAGAAAGCTGACGCGTTCGCGCCGAGTATTGCGCATAGAAAAAAGTAGCGTAGCGGTTCGAAGCGGACGCGTCATACACCAGCTTATTCACGCGCTCCATCAACTCCGCTAGACTCCGCGCTACAGGCACTAGGCCGCGGAGCGACGCTTCGAGACTGGCCATCATGAGAGCAGCGCCGATGCCCTTTCCGGAGATGTCTCCGATCGCGATCCCGAGGTTCGCGTCCGGCAGTTCAATGAAATCGTAATAATCCCCGCCCACTTCCCGCGCCGGGCGGCATCGTCCGTAATAATCGAGGCCCGGTACCGATGGGAGATGCTGCGGGAACAGGTGCTCTTGAACATCTCGCGCAATCTCGAGCTCACGATTCAGCCGCTCGCGGTTCGCGATCTCGCTCCCGATAGCGGTTGTCAAGCGAGACACTTCTAGCGCCAAGGCCGTTTGAGCGGCGACCGAACTCAGCATGTGCAGGTCGGTGCCGGAATACGGCGCTTGCGATAACTTCTGTCCCAGGCTCATGAATCCAATCAAATCGTCTTTCACCGAAAGCGGCAGCAAGAGCTCGGCCCGGAGTTCCTTCAGCTTTCGGAGCTCGTCCCTGCTCATTTCCGGACTGCGATAAATCCAGGAATCGGGATCGTCAAAATACACGCGGGCCGCTTCTCTTTGTTTCAGAACCTGCACAGTCGCTGCATTGTCGGGAAACACGACATCGGTCAGACTCCCGCAGCCAACAGCATAGGCGGGCTGATAATACCCGCTGCCACGCAGCAACACGGCAACCTCCCGAGTGTGTAGCGAATCGGCAATACGTTGGGTGACGGTCTCAAGCAGCGGCTGTGTTTCTACAATCGTACGGACTCGTTCGGCAAGTTCGCTCAGAATCTGCTCGGCATTGTAAGCGTCGCGGAAAAACAGCCGGTCGATCCATCGCGCAATGCCAAGCGCGAGCCGGCGAACGAGAAAAATCAGAGTGATCCCCGCGGCCACGATCAGAATCATGTGCGTGCGCATCATAGCGTGCGATTCCGCCAGAGTTGCAATGGCGATGATGAGCCCGGCTATCAGCGCGGCTTGCACCACCCCGACGCCCCCACGCGCGAGCGTGTACTGGAGTCCCTGCCGGATGACGACGCGCAAATCCATGGCGCGCTGAACCACGATGACGTAAGCAAACGTCACGGGCAGCAAGCAGAACAAGACGTATGTGGCTATCATGAGCCAGTGCGGGAAGTACAGCTCTGTCTCCACCCCGCGCAGCCGGGCTATTGCGAGTGTGATGATGAGCGGTGCAAGCGAGAGAGTGGCTCCGGCATACAGTACACGCAAGCGGCGCTTTGCATCAGCCGAAAGAGCGAGCCGGTATTTCACTCCGATAGAGACTAAAAATGCTACTAACGTGCAGCAAACGAGGGCCAACTCCAGAATCTGAGTTCGATCTATCCACCGGCTGATTGGAGTAACAGCTGCGAGATCGTCGAGCCCGCCCACAACGACCGCGACATAAGCCATCGTGAAAACCGCCCAGAGAGGAAGCAGAATCCACTCAAGCCAGTTCCACCATCTCCACCGGGTTCTACTGGGGAACGGCTCAGGAAAATAAACTCCCAACAGAAACAGCCAGGCAAGCCAGCTCTCATGCAGAAATTCGGAGTACGCCGTTCCAAGCACGCGCACCTTCGGCTCCCAGAGATACGCGAAGGGGTTGAAGAGTGCTGCCACCCCCAGCAGGAATGCAAGCAGCAGCCACGCGCGAACATCGCGGATGCGGACCGCAGCCACGCCGAATCCGAGCGTCAAACAGAGAGCCGGCATCAGCACATAGAACAGGACATCTACAGGCGACGCGGCATTTGAAAATGGAGTGAGCGGCACCGTCACGGTCTGGTCCGATTGGCCTTCTCCTTTGCGGCGTACCGTGACTTTCATCGTGTCTCCGGGATGCGCCGCTCGAAGAGTGTCCGCGAAAACGTCCCTCCCGGTCGCGGGATGGCCGTTAATTTCGAGCAAGGTATCGCCATTGCGCAAGCCCGCGGCAGAGGCACTCCGCTGCACGAACTGCAGAATGAAATTGGGTTGACCTTCGTCATCCAGAACAAACGGCCACGCCACCTGGGAGTGGTTACCGAACCATTGGGGAAAGTGATATTCGATCGAGCGAAGCTGGTAGGCGGCTGCGATGACAAACAGAATCGCAAGGGCGACGTAACGGACTGTTGGCCGCCGCCGCACCGCCACTGTTACGGACATTGCCGGCAGTTGTGAACTACTCGTCTCTGCGATCAGGCTCATTGCGGGCGCTTAGGTCACAGCACGACCCGCCGCGCGTTGTCGCATTATATTCCACACGCCGGTGGAGCAGGCCTCCGGCCTGCCATGCCGCCATTCGTGGCGGCATCTGCGTCTACTCGTGGCGGAGCGCAACCATGGGATCGAGGCGCGAGGCTTTTCTTGCGGGCCACCAACCGGCCGTAAGGGCGATCGCTAGCAGCAGCATTGCCGCGCCGCAGAGAGTCAGCGGGTCGGATGGCTCTAGGCCATATAGCATGCTGCTGATGTAGCGAGTCAGAACGGAGGCCGCGGCGATTCCGACGCCGATGCCCACGGCCGCCATAATCGCCGTATCGCGCAAGATCATCAGGAGCACTTGCCGTCTCTGCGCGCCTAGCGCCATGCGTATGCCAATCTCACTCGTCCGCCGCGCCACGGCATACGCCATGATGCCGTAAATGCCGATGGAGGCGAGAATCACAGCCAACAGTCCAAAGCCCGATGTTAAAGCGGCAAATAAGCGCTCGTGCGACACTGTTGCGTCGATCTGCTCGATCTGCGTGCGCACGTCGAACACCGGTAGATCCTTATCAATGGACCGCACAACGTCGCGAACGCTCTTCACAATGCTGGCCTCACTGGCTGCCGCTTTTAATTCAAATGTCATCTGGCCGACTTCTTGTGCCTGCAAGAAAGGCCGGTAGAGAGTCGGAGGCGCAGAGCCCCGGATTTGGTCGAAGCGGGCATCGCCACAGACACCGACGATCCGATATGTACCGTTGTCGCTGATTACTTGTTGACCGACGGGATTTGCGCCGGGAAAGAAGGTCCGAACGAACTGCTTGTTCACCACAATCGCGCGAGGTGAATTGGCGCGGTCGCGGGATCCGAGAGAACGGCCATAGAGAATCGGAATACCCATGGTTTCGAAGAAACCGTCGCCGACATCGTTAATCCATGTACGGTCCGCAAGACCCGGCCTTGGCGCTCTGCCTACGGGCCTGGCTCCGGTTGTAGAACTGCCATTCCCCACGAGGACCGACGAAGACAGGGTGGCGGATTGAATGCCAGGGATCGCCTGGATTTGCTCCTCAAGTTGTAAAAACAGAGCCTTTCTCTTCTCGCCGGCGTAACGCGTGCGAGGCGGATCGAGCGTAAAGAGCAAGATACGCTCGGGCCGAAAGCCCAGGTCGGCGGACTTGAGATTCGACAACGTTCGGGTAAACAGACCAGCGCCGATCAGCAGCAACAGCGACAGAGATATCTGGAAAACAACCAGCGATTTGCCCGCTAGCAACTTCGGCAGACTCATAGTCGACCGCGTGCCATCTTTCAATGCCGCGTTGACCTCGACTCGCGTCGATTGCCACGCCGGAGCGAGACTGAAGAGGATTCCAGTGAGAAGAGTGACTAAAAGGGAGATCAGCAACACTCGAAAATCGAATTCTGCCTGAAACGGACTGGTCTTCCACGAAGCTGCTAGAAGGCTGGGAATGCCATTGCGTATCCAATATCCGAACATCACTCCGGCCGCGCCGCCCAGAATCGCGAGTGCCAGTCCCTCGGTCAGCATCTGGTGCATAATTCGCCAACGCCCCGCTCCCAAGGCCAGCCGGACACTGATTTCGCGCTGCCGTGTCGTCGCCCGCGCCAGCAGCAGATTCGCAAGATTCGCGCAGGCAATCAGTAAAACGAGGCCGACGAGCGACATAAGCACGATCAGCGGTCTGCCAAATTCCCCGCGCAGGTAATCGAGTCCTCGAGAACCGGTTTCGAGCCGGAGCCGCGGCATGTCGCGATCCTTCTTATTGGGAAGCGATGCGCGCACATCCTGAGTCAACACCACATCGAGCGCGGCCTGCAACTGCGATTCGCTAATGCCCGGCCGCAATCGGGCCATAATCAGCAGCCACCAGTTCTCGGGATCATCAAGAAGCGAGCCATACTTGTTATTGGTGTATCGCATCGGAATAATCGCCGGTTGAACGCTTAGCGGCAGGTAAATCTCCGGGTTGTCTCCCGGCAGCATTCCTGTGAAATCGGGTGGATTGACGCCAATAATTGTGAATGGAACCTGATTCAGACTAATCTGCTTGCCAATTGCCGAAGCGTCGCGTCCAAACCGGCGAGACCAGAAGCTATCGCTAATGACGGCTACGTTTCCTCCGCCTCTTACATCGTCACTGGGCGTGATCGGCCGACCGGCGATTGTCGAAACGCCAATTCCTGCATAAAAATTACCGGAAACCAGCTCGCTCTCGACCAGGTCGGCGTGGCTGTCGATCACCGCGGTGATGAGCCCCGCTTGCTTGAAGGCAAACAGGTTCTGAAAGCCTTGCGTGTGGCGTTGCATTTCCCGAAAGACCGCATAAGAGAACACGTTACTGGCGGTTTGGGTGGCGGTCTGATACCAATCTCCCCACGTGCCATTCATTACCTCTTTTGGCCCTGAAACCCAGGAGAGAAGCCGCAACTGCTCGGGATTCTTCACCGGGATTGCCTTCCAAAGAGCGGCTTCCATCAAACTGAAAATGGCCGTGTTTGCGCCGATTCCGAGGGCCAGCGATAGAATCGCAACCACAGTAAATGCAGGCGACTGCCGCAGCATCCGGGCGGCATAGCGGAAATCGGCGCGCGCCTCATCCAGCAACCGCAGCCCCAGCGCCTCTCGGCATTCGTCCTTCCGCGCTTCAATAACACCGAATTCGGCCCGAGCCTTTTGCCGCGCTTCCTGAGGCGAAAGGCCATCACGAACCAAATCTTCCGCATACTGCTCGATGTGGAAGCGCAGTTCCTCGTCCATGTCGCTCTCCATGCGCGAACGCTCAAAAGCGGCGCGAAGCCAGGAACGGAGACGAGCGGCAATCTTCACATCTACTCCTAGCGAAACTAGGAGAATCATATGCCATTCTACCCCGAAGAGTCAACGAAATCGGGGACAGTTTATTTCAGCCGGAACTGGACCGCCGAAGGCTTGGCCGCGGTCTTTGGGACGGTCGCAAACATAGTGCGCTCGACGCACGAGCCCGTATCGAGGACCAGCGCCGTCTGGAGCACGTCCGTCTCGAACTTTTCCACAATATTGGGCGACAGAACCGGTTTCAACGAATTGGTCAGCTGGCCCAGCACGAGCGACCCGAGCGCGAATGCGGTGCTCAGCCCAGTGGGGATATTGACGGATTTCGAAGTACCCAGGACGGCCACAACGCCTGTGGACGAGCCGAGCGCCACGCTGAGAATCGTGGTGAGGCTTCTGCTCTGATTCTGCAGAATGGACGCAAGCATGATTTGCCGGCCAATCGGCGTCACTGCCACATTTGAGTTGGCCAAGGCCTGGTAAATCTCGGAGCTCACGACGCTTTGCTTTTGTTCGCTGACATTGCAGATGCTGAGATCGTAGGCCACGACTCCTTTCGGCATCTTGCCGTAATTTTCGACGAGCAACTGTTGGGGAATAGGAGTTCCCGTGACGCTAATTCTGTCCTGCGCCGTGGCGACGAGCGGGGCCGCGCAGACGATTCCAGCCCATATGCACAATTTCTTCATCTGTTTCCTTTTCAGCCTGTCGGGACGCGCAATACGTCCCGGCGCTGTTAAGGATGGGCTGTGGCTAGCGTGCCCCGCGCCCTGGGTTTCGCTAATTGATTGATATCGCGAAGGTTAGCTGGCGATAAAAGCCGTGATCGATTTTGCGCGGCCGTTTGCGCGCGCGATTACCGGTTCGTAGAGCGGGTTCCTCCTTGAGAGGCTGAAGCGGCTTTTGAAGCGCTGGGTTGGTCGCTCGTAACTGGAATTTCACGACGCCGGCCGGCCTGCTCGGGGACAGGCACTGTGACTTGGAGCACACCATCGCGGAACTCGGCTTTGGCTTGCTCGGTGTTCGCTCCTTCTGGAAGGGCAATTTCGCGATAAAACTCGCCGTAACGGCGCTCCGACCGATGAAACCGGCCGGTCTGTTGTTCGTGCTCGTATTTTCGCTCACCGCGGATTGTCAAGGAATCACCCGTAATCTCAACCTTGACGTCCTCAGGCTTCATGCCCGGCAAATCGGCGCGAACTTCGAGTCGACCGTTCTGTTCGTTGACTTCAATTGCCGGATACCACATGTTTTGGCCCACGGATTGGCCGCCGAATTGCCCAAATGTACGGTCCATTTCTTCGCTCATGCGGCGCATGAGAGCGAACGGACTATTCGAGAAAAACTCGGCTGGAGTAAAAGAGAGAAACGGATCCCAGCCGCGTGAGCGCGACAAGGGCGTCCGCCCCTGGTGTTGAAGCGCCTGCCGCTCGGATTCCGAGCCCTGATTAGACGATTTCTTAATGTCGACGTCTGCCATAGACGATCCTCCACTGGTCTGGACGCCTTGTCCGGAGAAGCGCTACATGCAATTTGCTCTGAAATTACGACGAAATTATGACGTGAGAACGACACTGTAGCGTGGCAGGGATATTGCAATAAAAAAGCCTAGAATCGACTTGGAATGCCGCGACCAGCCGAAGACTCTTCCGGTTTACACGTCTGGTTGATCTTGATGAAGGCTCACTCAGCCCTGCTTGCGCACGCGCACAAAAGTATTCGTGAATTAAATCTTTGCGATTCGGATTTCTTTGTGTTGGAGGCGCTGCTCAATAAGGGCCGGTTGCCGGTGAACACGCTTGGGCAGAAAGTGCGGCTGACAAGCGGATCGATCAGCACCGCTGTGGATCGCCTTGTTCGGCGGGGTCTGGTGGAGCGCTGCGGAATGCAGGACGACCGGCGTGTGCGGCTGGTCGAACTTACCGAAGAGGGAAGGCGATTCATTGAGGCGGCGTTCGCGAAGCACTCGACCGCGATGCTGGAGGCTGCCTCCGGTCTTTCGGAGGCGGAACGAAGCCACCTGGTGCGTCTTCTGAAGAAGCTCGGGAAGACGGCGGCAGCACGTAAGGGCGAGTAGTTTCAGCACTTCAGACCATAGCAGGGGAATGTCCAGAACTAACTTGAGGGCTGGCACGTTAGGATAAGAGTGAGTCTTTCTACCCCGCTTATGTCTTCCCCGGTTACGACTGTATCAGCCTTGGAAGCTCCGCTTGCCGATGTGCTCCGCGGATTCGATCTGTTTGCGGGCGTGAGCGCCGAGCAGATGCAATGGTTCGTCGATCACGCAAGCGACGAGACAGTGGATGCGGGCGTTCAAATTGCGTTCGAAGGACAGGACGCGGATTCGATGATCATCATGGTCGAGGGGCAGCTTCGCTATCAGAGCAACGAGCCCGGCTCGCCTGTGTTCATCGCGCGGCAGGGGACGGCCACCGGGCTGCTTCCCTATTCACGCCTGAAAAAGTTTGTTGGATCGGCTTACGCGATAACACCGCTCCGGGCGGCCATTGTGCATCGGGATTTATTTCCGGAGATGCTGCGGCAGATTCCTCAGCTTGCTCCCCGGCTGGTGGCCTTGATGTCGGACAGGATTCGCGAGAGGACGCGGCTCGAAGAACAGAGAGAGAAGCTGAAAGCATTGGGGAAGCTGGCAGCGGGTCTGGCGCATGAATTGAATAATCCCGCTTCGGCAGCCCAACGGTCGGCGCAGGATCTGCAGCGATGGATCCGGCTGCTCCGCGATGCAAACCAGGCGCTGGCGGAGTGTGGATTCGACGCGGGTCAGTTCCAATGCCTGCTCGAGGAAGAACGCAAGCTGCTCCGGCTGGCGGAAGAAACCGCGAAGGTCGATTCGGTGGAGCGCAGCGACCGCGAAGAGGTCCTGGGCTCGTGGCTGAAGGAAATCGGAGTCAGCAAGGCTTGGGAATTTGCTCCGATATTTGTGGAAGCAGGTACGGGACGGGAGCAATTGGCTGAGATTCTCAATTGTTTTATTGCGGCCGCGAGGGAGCCGGTTATCGCAAGGCTTGCTTCGTCGCTGGCAATCGAACGGCTGACGAACGGCATTCACGCGAGCACAGCGCAGATTACCGAGCTGGTGCGGGCCGTAAAGGGCTATTCCTTTGTCGATCAGGTTCCCGAGCAGGAGATAAACATCGAAAACGGGCTTGAGAACACGCTTTCGATCTTCAATCACCGGTTTAGAAAGGGCATTGTGGTTGCGCGGGAATATGACCCGCTGCTGCCGCGCGTCACAGCGAACGGCAGCGAATTGAACCAGGTCTGGACTTGTTTGATCGATAACGCGCTCGATGCGATGAGCGGAGCGGGTACGCTTGGTATTCGAACCGCATGCGAGCCGGGCATGATTTTGGTCGAGATCGCCGATACGGGACATGGAATCCCGCCGGAGATTCAAGACCGTATCTTTGATCCATTCTTCACAACAAAAGATGTCGGAGCAGGTAGGGGTCTGGGTCTGGACGTTGCATTCCGGATCGTGCAGAAACATCGCGGTGATATCCGCTTCACATCGCGTCCCGGTGAAACCGTATTTCAAGTCCGGCTGCCGACGCACGCAGTCAACGCATTTTAGAAGGAAGCTGAAGAACCCTTCTGAAGAACCGCTAGCTCGCGCGTACGGCTCGCGTTTCCGAGCCGCGACGGCGAGGGAGCGGTTTCAGAGCGGTTACGAACCAGAGCAGGAGGCGGCCTTTGCCTCCTGAGGTTTTGCGTGAATCTTCGAAGCCTTTCTGGCGAGGGCACGGGCTGTGGAGATTTCCGGATTTCTTCCGTTCCGTATACATCGACGCGCCACAACTGGGACTTGGGACGGCCGGCGAGCTGCATTACCGACGCTTGACGATTGAGCGGGCGGCGAGACAACTGCCTACCATCGAGGCCAGCCGCGGCGTCAACTTGATGCCGGTGTATTTCATGAGCGGCCGCGAACATTGGGCGATGACAGCGTTCTGCGCCTTCTCGCTGCTTGCCTCGACGCAGGCTAAACTTGCGCCGGTGATTATGGACGACGGCTCGTTGGATAACGAGAAGCAAGCGGAGCTGAGGCGTATTTTTCCGATGGTCCGGTTTCTCGACGCCTCAGAATCGAGCGAGCGTGTTCACTCACATTTGAGCTCCGAGCGATTCCCGGCGCTCCATGCCATGCGCAATCATCTTCCTCTCATGAAGAAGTTGATGGACCTTCATGCCGGGCTCACGGGATGGAAGGTGTTTCTCGATTCCGACGTATTGTTCTTTCGAGAGCCGGAGTGGATGATTGAATGGCTCGAATCTCCCCGGCAACCCGTATACATGTGGGACTACCAAAACAGCTACGGGTATCCGCTTCCTTTTCTGAGAGAAGTGCTGGGAGCTCCTGCGCCGGAGAGGGTCAACACCGGTTTCTGCGGACTATGCTCGGACAAAATCGATTGGGAACAGCTGGAGCACTGGGCCGCGCGGCTTCACGCCGGCGGCGGCACCAACCATTTCTCGGAACAATGTTTGACGGCGATGCTAATCGGCAGGTGGGGCGGCCAAGCGGCGCCCCGCGGTTATCTCATTTGGCCGTCGGCGGATGAGAGCCGGCGGCCCACGGCGGTTATGCACCACTACGTGGCTGAGAGCCGGACCTGGTATCACATTTTTGGCTGGCCGGGAATTCTGAGGGGGGCGGCGCAGCACAGTGATCGAACTCCTGCGAGAATACTCTTATGACTGTGCGCTCAGCCGGAAATAGGGTCTGGCGAACAATGACGGCGGCGTTCCTGGCGACTGCGTGGCTCGTTGCGCAAGACACGAGCAAGCAAGACGCACCGCCTGGAGTTGACTTCAGCGGATTGACCGTTGCCCAGAAGGCGGTTGCATCGAAGCTGGTCCGCGAGCAAGGCTGCTCGTGCGGCTGCGGGATGAAAGTGGCGGAGTGCCGCATGAAGGATCCGTCGTGCACATACAGCCGGGGCCTGGCGTCCACCATGATTGAAGCCATTAAGAAGGGCGGGAGCGAGCAGGATGCGATCAAGGCCGCCTCGGCCTCGCAGTTCGCGCATCCTCCCCAGGACAGCAGCAACAAGGTGCTGGAAGATCCGGTTAAGATTCCTGTTCAGGGAGCGCCGGTTCTCGGTCCGGCGAATGCTCCCATCACTCTCATTGAATTTTCCGATTTTCAGTGCCCATATTGTGTTGCGGCGACGCCTCAGCTTCAGGCGTTAGTGAAGGCGTATCCCACGCAGGTGAAGCTGATTTTCAAGGAGTATCCGCTCGACATCCACTCGCAAGCGGCGTTCGCGGCGGCCGCGGCGCTGGCGGCGCACCGGCAAGGCAAGTTTTGGGCAATGCACGACGCGCTGTTTGCGAATCACGACGACCTTTCCGACCAGAATGTGACGGCCTTGGCCAAACGTATCGGGCTTGATATGCAGCAGTTCGAGCGCGACCTTCACTCGACGGCAGTCGAGCAGACGGTACAGCAGGATATTGCGGACGGCGACCGCGCGGGAGTGCAGGGCACGCCGACACTGTTCATTGATGGGCAGCGATTTAATGGACCGCTGGTGATGCAAATCCTAAAGCCGCTTGTGGGCGAGCAATTGAAACTCTTGCAGAGCACAAAGACGACGGCGGCTCTGCACGTCGCGCGCTAGAATTACGGAAAAAACTGAGCCTTAAGGTTCAACCGCGGGTGTTCCGCACAGTCGGCAGAAATCAACTGCTATTCGACTGGAACTAATCAGCTAAATTAATTTCTTCCGTCTGCCGATGACTTCAATAGCGGTCATTGGAGCAATCCGGCAGACAGATGAGCGACGAACCCAAGACGAAGCGACAGCGATGGCTTTTGCCGGGCCTGCTCGTCGTGTGGGCAGGCTTGGTTTCGATTGGCTTATATGGTCTGCTGCAATACAGTTTCACGCCTGGCTTGAAGGCGGCAACCCCGAGGGTATGGCCTGCAGGCACGCGCGTGCCGCTCTCCGACAGGGCCACGCTGATCGTGGCAGTGCATCCGCGCTGTGCTTGCACCCGAGCCACGCTCGGCGAACTCGAGATCATACTGGCCCAGCGCGCAGGGCATGTTGCCGCGAACATTTTGCTATATCGCCCGGCGAACAGCGCAATTGGGTGGGCGGACACAGACTTGAGATCCAGGGCTTTCGAAATCCCGGACCTGAAAGTGGTAGACGATCCAGGCGGCGTGGAAGCTAACCGGTTCGGCGCGCTTACATCCGGGCAAGTTCTTTTGTATAGCGCGGTTGGGTCGCTGCTCTTTGAAGGCGGCATCACTGCATCAAGAGGGCATTATGGAGACAGCACCGGACGCGACGCCATCATCGCGCTGCTGCGGCACGAGCCAATCGGAATTTCGTCCACTCCGGTATTCGGATGCTCATTGAGGGAGCAAACGATAGAACAATCACGGCCCGCGGAGCAAGTGAAATGAACACTAGCCAGGCGCCCTCCCTTCTCGGCATCTTGCCGCGTGCCGAGCAGCTGTTTTCGGAACAAGCACAAAGAATTTTCAGGCAAACGGATCGCATGTTCGCGATTTTGATGGCGGCACAGTGGGTTTTCGGGATCGTGATCGCGGCGATCGTATCTCCGCGCACGTGGAGCGGCGCAGAAAGCCGGTTCCATCCACATCTCGTGGCCGCGGTTTTCCTGGGAGCGGCGATCAGTTTCTATCCGGTTTATCTGGGATTCGCACATCCGGGGCGCGTGCTTACGCGCCACGTGATCGCTGTTGCACAGATGCTTACCTCAGCTCTGCTGGTTCATCTGACCGGCGGCCGCATCGAAACACATTTTCATATCTTCGGATCGCTCGCGTTCCTGGCGATGTACCGCGATTGGAAGGTTTTCGTTCCGGCGACAGCGGTTATCGCCCTTGACCATATCGTTCGCGGCATTTATTTCCCGCAATCTGTTTTCGGAGTCCTGACTGCAAGTCCATGGCGGCCGGTGGAACATGCTTGCTGGGTATTGTTTGAAAATTTCTTCCTCGTCATCTCTTGTGTACGCAGCGTCCGGGAGATGAAGCAGATCGGTATGCGGCAAGCGGAGCTCGAGCAATCGAGAGACGAGCTGCGGCGCCATCAGGAAGAGCTCGAAGATCGCGTCAAAAGGCGAACCGCGCAGCTTGCTGAAGCAAAAGAAAGGGCTGACCTCGCAAATCGCGCGAAGAGCGAGTTCCTCGCCAACGTGAGCCATGAAATCCGTACGCCAATGAACGCCGTGCTGGGCATGACCGAACTCGCGCTCGAAACGGGGGTTACGGCGCAGCAGCGGGAGTATCTGGAAACGGCGCATCTCTCGGCAGAAGAGCTGCTCACAATCATCAACGACATCCTGGACTTCTCGAAGATGGAATCGAAGAAGTTGGAACTACGTCCCGAGACATTCAACGTGCGCAAATGCGCGGAAGAGACTGTCCGGCTGCTGGCGTTCCGGGCTCACCAAAAAGGTCTGGATCTGACACTTCACGTTGAGCGGGATGTTCCCACCATGGTGATTGGCGATCGTGGGCGAATCCGCCAGATTCTATTAAATTTGGCGGGTAACGCAATCAAGTTCACCGAAGCCGGGCAAGTTGCTTTGATGGTGCGGCGCGACGATAGCGTGACTGGTTCGAATACGATCTGCTTCTCTGTGCGAGACACGGGAATTGGCATTCCGAAAGAAGTGCAAGGCAGCATTTTCGAGGCGTTTACGCAGGTTGATGGTTCTTTGGCGCGGCGTGTTGGCGGAACTGGACTGGGACTCACTATATCGAGTCAACTTGTGACACTAATGGGCGGCCGGATCTGGGTGGATAGCGAACCGGGGCAAGGCAGTACGTTCTATTTTTCCGTTCCGCTCGAAGCCGCCGCCGTGACGCCTGAATTAGAAACAAGGCCGTTGGTCGACGAAGTCACACCGGCGCCGGCAAGAAAAGAACGAAAAGCTTTGGTAGTTGACGATAACCGCGTGAACCGGAAGATTGCCATGAGTTTTCTATCGAAGTATGGCTTTGAAGCGGTACCGGCTGAGAACGGGCTGGAGGCGCTAGCGAGAGTTGCCGAGAACAAATTCGATGTCGTCTTGATGGATGTGCAAATGCCGGAGATGGATGGCATCGAAGCCACAGCTGAAATCCGCAAGAGGGAGCAAGAGAGCGGCCGGCATACGCCAATCATTGCAGTGACGGCCCATGCAATGAATGGGGATCGCGAACGCTGCCTCATGGCTGGCATGGATGGTTATCTGTCGAAACCCATTCGAGCGCCTGAATTGCGGGCACTGTTGCAGGCGCTCGCGGATACGGGCTCGATCCTCACATCGAAATAAAATAGATCCCCGGGACTCTGCTGCGGGCTGCCAGCCCTTTCGTTACATCTGTGCCATTCATGTAACGTTTTGCAGCTAGTGGCACTCAACTGGCCCCTTCCCGTAACTTCGGGGCAGGTTGAAGCATATTAATAAGTGAGCAGCTCAGAGGCCTGCCAAAAACAACGGCAGAAAGACTCGAGACAGAGCTCACACAGAACCGAACATAGTAGCCTCGCACAAACGACGCGGGGAACGTATGTTCGATCAGGTTGGAGGAGATTACAATGAAACGCTTTGCCATGTATATGGCTTCAGGTCTTGTCTTGTTCACAGGTTTGGCCATCCAAAAGGCGAAGGCTGACGACTGGAATAAGCAGACCAGACTTACGGTGAATCAGCCGGTTTCGATTCAGGGCGTTGTCCTGGTTCCCGGGAGATACATCATACAGCTTGCTTCTTCGCAGTCAGATCGAACGATCGTCGAGATCTTTAACGCTGATAACGATCATCTTGTCTCAACGTTTTTAGGGAATGCCGCTTATCGGGTGAAGACGCCCGATACGACGGTTTTCACTTACTATGAAACGAAACCCGGTATGTCGGCCGCGATTCGCGAATGGTATTACCCAGGTGACAACTTCGGAATTGAATTCAATCCGCCCAGCAAAATCAGCGGCGCATCCGCGACTACCAGCACCAGCAGCGTTCAACCAGTCACCGCAACGCCTGTTGGAGAGTAAGTCCAGCCTGAGTTGATTGTGGCGCACGCTTCAGCGTGCCGCTGAGGGCTTAAGCCCGCAGTCGGGCCAGAGCAAGCTAAAGCGCGCTGCAGCACGCTAAAGCATGCCCCACGCGGCCCGGCAAAGGGCGCCTTCGCTACGATGAGTCACATGCGATGGCTCCTGTGCGCTGCGAGTGCCGGCTTCCTCGGTATATCCACTATCGAGGGGGCCGTCATTGCAGTAAAGATCGAACAAAGAACCGCTGTCTTAAACGGTAGGCAATTTGGAAGGGCGGGGAGTTATGAACGCGTAGAAGGAACGGTTCGCTTTTCAGTGGATCCCGAATCCCCGGCCAACCGCGCGATAGCCGACGTCGGATTAGCTCCCCGAGACAATGGCAAGGTTACTTTTTCGGCGAATTTCTACATTCTTCAGCCAACCGATGCGAAGCGGGCGAACGGAGTGGCGCTGGTCGAGGTTTCGAATCGCGGCGGCAAAGCGATGCTCAGCACGTTTGACTTCGCGCACGGTTCGCTTGATCCGCAGAGCGAACAGGACATTGGCGACGCATTTCTTCTAAGGCATGGCTTCACGCTAGTTTGGATCGGTTGGGAATTCGACGTTCCCGGCAAGGCGCACCGGCTAAGGCTCGAGGCTCCCATCGCAACAGATCATGGAAGCGCAATCACGGGGTTGGTGCGGTCGGAATGGATTGGGAACGAGAAGGTCGACACCATTCCGCTAGGCGACCGCAATCAGACGGGCTATCCGATTGCCGATCGCGGAGATTCCTCGAACGCTCTTTACGAACGGGAGGAGGTGGATGGCGCGCGGACATTGATCGCGCGATCGGCATGGAGCTTCACCGATTCTACTCACGTGACAATGGCCTCCGGTTTCTTGCCGGGGCATATCTATGAAGTTGTCTACCGGGCAAAGGACCCCGTGGTCGCTGGGCTAGGCTTTGCTTCCGTTCGGGATTTTGTTTCCTTTCTGAAATACGGAGGGCTCCATACGGATATTGGTGATGAGCATCTTCGTGCGCGCCGCACAATCGGCTTCGGAATTTCTCAGGACGGCCGGTTTCTGCGAACCATGCTTTACGAGGGCTTCAACACCGACGAGCAGGGCAGGCGCGTGTTCGACGGTGTATGGGCGCACGTGGGCGGAGCGGGCAGAGGAAGCTTCAACGAACGCTTTGCGCAGCCGTCGCGCGATGGACATCCGTTTCTGAACGTGTTCTATCCTGTCGACATTCCGCCGTTCGGCACTGAAGCGCTTCTGGCTAAAGAACGGCAATCGAAAACAGTGCCGAAGTTGTTCTTGAGCAACGGATCGTATGAGTATTGGGGACGTTGCGCATCGCTCATCCATACGACAGAAGATGGTTTGCGCGATGTGCCGCCTCAGGCAGGCACCCGTGTATTCTTTTTCGCCGGGAGCCAACACGGACCAGGAAGCATTCCTCCGGCTTCGGCCGCGACGCAGAACCAGGCGGATACGGTCGATTATCGTACCGCGATGCGGGCATTGCTTATTTCGATGAAGAACTGGATTTGCTCTGGTGAGGAACCGCCTCTTTCCCGGATTCCGGCCATCGAAAGCGGCCAGTTGGTTCCAGTTTCTAGGCTGGCGTTTCCCGAGATTCCAGGCGTCTCTGTTCCGAAGCATAAACGAGAAGCATACCGGCTCGAGTTCAGCGTCGAGCCGCCGGTTCCGGGACCGCCATACCCGACGCTTGTTCCACAGGTGAACAACGATGGGAATGAGATTGCCGGCATCAGAATGCCGGAGGTTGCGGTGCCGCTTGCGACGTACACGGGCTGGAACTTGCGCAGTTCTTCGATTGGCGCCGAGGACGAGATGTTCAGCATGGTGGGGTCGTTCATACAGTTTGCGAAGACCAAGGGCGACCGGTTGAAGCGGCGCGATCCGCGGCTTTCAGTCGAGGAACGGTATAGAAGCGAGGGAGAATACTTGGATCGAATTTCGAAAGCGGCGCAAGAATTGGTGAGAGCGGGTTTTCTTCTCGAGGGAGACGTTCCGCGGCTGCGCGAACGGGCCTCAGACGAGTGGAATTACGTTATGAACACGCAAGACGGTCAGTAGCTGGCGAATCCGGCGCGATCCAGAGCGACTTCGGCTTCGCGGTTCTTCATAAAAGTATTCCAGACAAAGCCTGTTCGCAGATTTTCCGCCATCAGCATGGTAATACCCGTGTCGATGCCGATCACGTCGGTGTCATACCAGTTCGTTAGCGGGTTGAAGGCATTGACAAAGCCATACTTGCACCAGGCGTTGGGGCTGTATTTGTTTTTGATGTTCTTGAGAACGCGAAGCGTGGGCGCGGGAAGGAATGGGAGCGATCCTCCGGGCGCGCTGGGTACGACAGTTCCGTCGATCGGGCCCATTTCTGGTGGACCACCCCACACGACGTAACCGTGTATCGAATCGGAAGCGGTGATGCCCCATAGATCGTTGCTGTAATCGGGGAACTGCTTCCCCAATTCGAGACAGAACAAGCGATGGGCTTCGGTCGCAATCGTAGAATTACGGAAGTAATCGGCATACTTGTCGCGAAGGCCGCGAAAATCGAACCAGGCTTGGGAGTACTGGTGAACGAACAGCGGCGCGTAAGAACCGATATATCGAAGGCCATCGTATTCAAAAATGATCCGTTTCCACGCGTTCCAGGTGTCTGCCGGAAGCGGGTGGGAGCTGGAGCCGATGCCGAGAAGATACATCATCATCAATTCGCTGTAGAGATCCCAGCGGTAAGGCAGGAAGCCGCCTTCGGGCGACCATCCGTGAGGGAGCAGGGTAGTGTCTTCCGATAACCAGGTCCATTCGACGCGATTGAAAATATCGTAAGCAAGACGCGTGATTTCGTAATGCCGGAAATGCTGGCGGCAGGTGAGCACGCCGCACAGCAGCATGGCGGTATCGATGGAGGAAACTTCAGCGTCCCAGATGCGCTCGCCGGTTTTGACATCGGCCCAGTGATAGTAGAAGCCGCGATGGGTCGTCATTTTCTTCCATAAGAAACGCAAGGCGGTAAGAACACGGGCGCGAGCTTCGGCAAGCGGGACGTAACCGCGCTGGTGGCCGATGCACAGAGCGGTGAGGCCAAAACCGGTGGCGGCGATGCTTGCCACCTTGGTGTTATCGGGACCGCGCGCATTGCATCGGTCCTTCACCAGCCCGGTGTCGGTATCCGCTTGCTCCCAAAAGAACTGAAAATTGGCTCGTTCGAGTTCTTCGAGAAACTGGTCATCTTCCTGAGAGAGGCCCTGCGTCTTCGGAGGCGCTGGTTTGGGAGGATTCGCGGGAGGCGATTGACTCGCAGGCGCCTGGCTGCCAGCGAAGGTTGCAGTTTCAATCAAAGGCAGACAGGCGCCGGTCTGGAGAAATCGCCGCAGCAGACCGCGGCGTGATGGCCCATGCGGTTCGAGATCGTGAGCGTCCAACCCATTAATGTAAACGATTGACCGGGGCGGTGAATGAGACAGAGAACTGGCATCATAAAATCACTCATAAAGCCGCATGGCACGACCGCTAACGATTTCATTGGGCTTGACTGCCGCACTTGCGATTGCGGCGGGCATTGGTGTTTATTTGATCCGGACAGGCAAAATCCGGTTTTCGCGTGTTATGCCGGTGGCGCTGGAAGGCGCAGTTCTGCGGCAGGATTCCGACCCGCGCAAACAGTTGCCGATTGAAGATGCCGTCGTGTCAGTCACGGGCGGAATGTCTTATGCGGAGGCGAAATCGAATGTGTCAGGCCTGTTCCGGTTAACGCTCCGGCCCGGAATAAAGCCGGGTCAGACGGTAAGCTTGCGCTTTAGCCATCCCGATTACAAGCCACTCGAAATAACGGAGCATCCGCAGGGCCAAATTGTGATCGCGCGATTGCAGCCTGAGGCCGCGCCGGCGATCGAGAAGTCCAATCGTCCGGACGTGAAGATCAAGACCGACGTTCGCGTCAGATATTCAGTGAAGGTTCAGAACACGATGACAATTGGATCGCCGACGAAATCGTTTGAAGTGGAGAACCACGCGAATGTGCCTTGCCAGGGCAAGGAGCCATGCTCGCCCGACGGGAAGTGGAAAGCGAGCATCGGCTCTACCACACTCGATGCCGAGGAAGGGAACGAGTTACGGAACGTGCGGGTGTCCTGTATTGCCGGGCCCTGCCCGTTTACTCAGATCGAGCCCGCCGTGCTTTCGGGTAACTCGAGGTACGTGAAGGTTTCCGCGCGGGACTGGTCGGACACGGCGACGTTTCTGGTAGAAGCAGAGGTGATCCATTCTCAAGTCGCGGACATGATCCGGTACGCGTATCCGGTAATATTCGGCCCGTCCATGAACTTCACGCTGCCGCCAGGCGCGGAGGGTCCGAGTATTGAAGCGGACGTGAATGGGCAAGAGATCGTGTTTCCGCTGGGACCGCAGCTGATTCTCTCCTGGGCGGGATGCAGCGTCGAGATATCGGCCACCAAGACCCGGATCTACCGCTGTGAATTGAAGCCGGGCTATGAGTTCGTGCCGGCCGGCGGTCCAATTTCGACGCAATGATAGGGCGAAAGTTCCGGCGATTTTCGTCAGCTCAAGACAAGTAGGCGGTCCAGCCGTCTATACTGGAAGGGAATCCCCGGGAGGTTTGATGGCAGCCCAGCGGCGCGCATTTATTGTAGTTCCTGTGCTTATTTTGGGCTGTGCCCTGGCGGGAGGGCTGCTCGGCTCGAGCGGCCAATCGCAAGCTTCGACGGCGGCTGGCGGCGCCTCTGATGAAGAAGTCAACACCAGCCTCAACCAGTTCTCAAAGGTTTACGACCTGGTGGAAGACAATTCCGCCGACAAAGTGACCCCGGACAAGGGCATTTATAAGGGCGCCATTCCAGGAATGCTGCGGACGTTGGATCCGCATTCCAACTTTTTCGATCCCAAGGAATTCGCGGGCCTGAGAGAAGAACAAAAGGGTCGTTATTTTGGCGTTGGCATGCAGATTGGCGCGCAGCCGAAAACCGGCCGCACCATGGTTGTGGCTCCCTTTGGCGGTTCGCCCGCATATAAGGCAGGGCTGCGGCCCGGCGATATTATCGTCGCGGTGAATGACAAGCGCGTCGATAACCTGACCACGCCCGAGGTGGCCGACCTTCTAAAAGGCCCGCGAGGGACGAAGGTACAGATTGTGGTGCAGCGCGATGGCGTCGAGAAGCCGATTACGTTCAATGTGGTCCGGGATGAAGTAAAGCGCGACAGCATCGACGCGTCTTTTTGGGTGAAGCCGTCGATTGCCTACATCGATCTCACGCAGTTCACCGAAACGACAAGCGAAGAGCTCGATGCGGACCTGAAGAAACTTGGCGAACAGAATGTCCAGGGATTGATTCTCGACTTGCGGGGCGATCCCGGCGGGTTGCTGCCGGAGGCGGTTGCGGTGGCAGGTCGGTGGCTACAGCGCGGGCAGGTGGTTGTTTCGCACAAGGGCCGCGCCTACAGCGAAAAGCCTTATTTGGCTCACGGCAGCCAATTTGGACTGAATTACCCGATCGTGGTGCTGGTGGATCGCTACACGGCCTCGGCCGCCGAAATCGTCAGCGGCGCGCTGCAAGATCACGATCGCGGCTGGATACTGGGCGATACGACATTTGGCAAGGGCCTCGTGCAGACGGTGTTTCCGCTGAGCGACAACACCGGTTTAGCGCTCACAACCCAGCACTACTACACGCCGAGCGGACGCTTGATCCAGCGTGATTATTCCAAGATGTCGTTTCTGGATTATTACTACGGCCGGCACACCGACAATAAAGACTCGACGGACGTAAAACAGACGGACCTGGGACGCGTAGTATATGGCGGCGGCGGCATCACCCCAGACGAACATTTCGACACGGCGAAGTCGAATCTGTTCCAACTGGCGGTTCTGCGGAAGAACGCGTTTTTCACCTTTACAGCCAGATATTTTGGCGGCAAAGAAGCGAAGCTGCCGAAAGGTTGGGCGCCGAGCGAAGAGGTAATGAACGACTTCCACGATTATCTGATGAAGCAGGGAGTTGAGTTCACCGAGGCCGATTGGACGGGGAACCATGAATGGCTGCGGAATCGTCTTCAGCAGGAGATGTACATCACGGCGTTCAGTATCGATGAATCGAAGGAGTTGCAGGTAACCGAAGACCCGGAAGTGCAGAAAGCGATTCAGGCGCTGCCCAAGGCGGCCGACCTACTGGCCAGAATGAAGAGCCATTCCGAAGTGATTCGGGCGAGCCGGAAGTAAGGGCCGAGCGTGATGTGCGCTCTTGCGGTTTGAAAATCCAGGGGTGCTTTCAGCCATCTATACTGGAAGCGAGACTTCGGGAGGCTTGATGGCAGCCCAGCGGCGCGCACTTATTCTAGTTCCTGCATTTATTTTGGGCTGTGCCCTGGCGGGAGGGCTGCTCGGCTCGAGCGGTCGATCGCAGAGTTCGACTGTTCCGGGCGGCAGCTCGGATGAAGAAGTCAACGCCAGCCTGAGCCAGTTCTCAAAGGTTTACGACTTGGTGGAGGACAATTCCGCCGACAAGGTGACCCCGGACAAGGGCATTTATAAGGGCGCTATTCCAGGAATGCTGCGGACGTTGGATCCGCATTCCAACTTTTTGGATTCCAAGCAGTTCGCGGGACTCGGAGAAGAGCAGAAGGGCCGATATTACGGGGTTGGCATGGAGATTGGCGGACAGCCCAAAACAGGCCGCACTATGGTTGTGGCTCCCTTTGGCGGTTCGCCGGCGTACAAGGCAGGGCTTCGACCCGGCGATATTATCGTCGCGGTAAATGACAAGCGCGTCGATAACCTGACCACGCCTGAAGTAGCAGACCTTCTAAAGGGCCCACGAGGGACAAAAGTACAGATTGTGGTCCAGCGCGAAGGCGTCGAAAAGCCGATCACGTTTAATGTAGTCCGGGATGAAGTAAAACGCAACAGTATCGACGCGGCGTTCTGGGCGAAGCCGTCGATTGCCTACATCGATCTCACGCAGTTCACTGAGACGACAAGCGAAGAGCTTGATGCGGACCTGAAGAAGCTTGGCGAACAGAATATCCATGGATTAATTCTCGACTTGCGGGGCGATCCCGGAGGTTTGCTGCCGGAAGCCGTTGCGGTTGGCGGCCGTTGGCTACAGCGTGGGCAGGTGGTTGTTTCGCATAAGGGCCGGGCTTTCAGTGAGAAGCCTTATATGGCCCGCGGCAGCCAGTATGGACTGAATTACCCGATCGTCGTTCTGGTAGATCGGTATACGGCTTCGGCCGCAGAAATCGTGAGCGGCGCGCTGCAGGATCACGACCGCGGCTGGATCCTGGGCGATACAACATTTGGCAAAGGGCTCGTGCAGTCGGAATTTCCGCTGAGCGACAACACTGGGCTGTTGCTCACAACCCAGCATTACTACACACCGAGCGGACGCTTGATCCAGCGCGACTATTCCAAGATGTCGTTTCTGGATTATTACTACGGCCGCCACACCGACAACAAAGACTCGACTGACGTGAAGCAGACGGACTTGGGACGAGTGGTATATGGGGGCGGAGGTATTACGCCGGACGAACATTACGAGGCGCCGAAATCAAATGTGTTCGAGATAGCGGTTTTGCGGAAGAACGCGTTTTTTAACTTCACGGCTCAGTATTTTGGCGGGAAAGAAGCGAAGCTGCCGAAAGGTTGGTCGCCGAGCGATGAGGTAATGGGCAACTTCCACGATTACCTGAAAAAGCAGGGAGTTGAGTTCACCGAGGCCGATTGGACGGCGAACCGTGAATGGCTGCGGAATCGTCTTCAGCAGGAGATGTACATCACGGCGTTCAGCCTGGATGAATCGAAAGAGCTACAGGTAACCGAAGACCCGGAAGTGCAGAAAGCGATTCAGGCGCTGCCCAAGGCAGCCGACCTGCTTGCCAAGATGAAGAGCCACTCCGAAGTGATTCGAGCAAGCCGGAGGTAACCCTCACCCGGCGTGTTCCCTTTTTTCAACAGTTTGATCCAGAGGCCTTCATCGGGGACCATTCGTCGCACTGATGTCGGGGCGTGATCTCGGTCCCTTCTCGTTTGCTATTCTGACAGTTTCGGTAGAGGTGCGACAGTCAAGACTACTCGCTCTGGCCGTTCAGGACAGATCCTGATAGCGCGAGGAAAGGGGCTGCAGCTGATCTTAAAATCAGCGTTCGCCGAAACCGGCGGGAAGATCTGTCTTCCGGCGGGTTGGTAGTTTGGGAGAATACCCGGCTACTGTCATTCGTCGACAGCGCCGAGGCGCTGTTCAGCAAAGGCGAGTGGAGCGCTATCGGAGCAGCCTGCCTCCCGCATACGCCACTCCGAATCGCCACCTGAGGGAAGAGCTTGGATGAATCTATTCGAACTGACGCGCCGGTTAATTGACATCGAATCCATTACGCCGAATGAGGGCGAGGCAGGCAATTTTCTGTTTGAGCTTCTTTCCGGTCTAGCTGCTAAGCACGGCGGCGAAGTTGAGCGGATGTGTGTCGAGCCAGGCCGCGACAACATATTTGCGCGTTTCGGGACGCCCGTTGTGACCTTGTCGACTCACATGGATACGGTTCCGCCTTTCATCGCCTCCGCCGAAGATGAGCGGGGGATCACGGGACGCGGCGCGTGCGACACCAAAGGAATCATTGCGGCAATGATTAAGGCAGCCGAGCGCCTGCTCGAGAAAGGCAGCAGGAATGTGGGCCTGCTGTTTGTCGTGGGAGAAGAACGGAACAGCGCCGGCGCCTATGTAGCCGCCCAAAACCCGCGCGGCAGCCAGTTTTTGATTAACGGCGAGCCGACCGAAAATCAATTGGCGCTCGGATCGAAGGGCGCACTTCGCCACGAGCTCGTCGCTCGCGGCAGGATGGCGCATTCAGCGTATCCGGAACTGGGCGAATCGGCCATTTTGAAGCTTCTCGATTCGCTCGATCGGATCCGAGAAATGCCATTGCCTACCGACGAAGTGCTGGGCCCGAGCACCCTGAACATTGGAACCGTCTCCGGCGGCCGCGCGCCGAATGTAATCCCGGACGAGGCGAGAGCGGAAACATTCATAAGAGTGGTCGGAGACGTGGAAGATCTGCGGCGCCGGATGAAGGCAGCGGCCGCTCCCGATTGTGAAGCGAATGAGGTTCTCTTCATTCCCGCCGTGCGTCTGGGTACGCTCGAAGGGATGAAGACAACGGTCGTCGCATTTACGACGGACATTCCCGCCTTCAACGGCACTTGGGGAAAGCCGTTTCTGATTGGACCCGGCAGCATCCACGTCGCGCATACGAGCGCCGAGTTCATTCCTAAAGATCAGCTTTTGGAAGCGGTGAATCTCTACGAACAGATGTATCGTCGCCTCTCGCAAGGACACTCATGAAACACATTGACGTCGGCATACTCGGCGCAACCGGCATGGTCGGCCAGCATTTTATTCGCTTCCTCGAAGGACACCCATGGTTCAGGCTCAAGTGGCTCGGAGCGAGCGATCGTTCCGCCGGAAAAAGGTTCCGGGATGCAACTTCCTGGCGGCTCGATGGAGAGATGCCTGAAGCGGCCGCCAGCATTGTGATTTCCGATTCAAAGCCCGGAAACGCGCCGCAACTTCTGTTTTCGGCGATGGATGCCTCCGTTGCCACCGAAATTGAGCAGGCTTTCGCCAAGGCGGGCCACGTCGTCGTTTCGAATTCCAGAAATCATCGAATGGAGCCGGACGTTCCGCTCCTCGTCCCAGAGATCAATCCTCACCACCTGGCTGCGTGTAAAATTCAGCAAGCCAATCGCGGATGGAAGGGGATGATTGTCACAAATCCGAACTGCTCGACTGTCGTCCTCACCATGGCGCTGGCGCCGCTTGCGCAATTTGAAATCAAAATGGTGATTGCCACCACTCTTCAAGCGGTCTCCGGAGCCGGCTATCCTGGCGTCGCGTCGATGGACATTCTCGCCAATGTCATCCCGTTCGTCGGCGGTGAAGAAGAAAAGATGCAGCAGGAAACACAGAAGATACTGGGGAGTTTTCAGAGCAACGGGTTTATTCCGCTCGGTGCCCGGATCAGCGCCCACTGCAATCGCGTGCCGGTTGTCGATGGCCACACGGTTGCGGTCTCGGTTGATTTTGATCGTGACGTTCTCGTAGATGATGCGCGCGATGCGATCGAGTCGTTCCGGGGCATTCCGCAGGAGCGAAAGCTGCCCAGCGCGCCCGAGCGGCCGCTCATCTATCTCGACCATCCGGACCGTCCGCAACCCCGCCGCGACGCCGGGCGCGAACGCGGAATGACAACCTTTGTTGGGCGCTTGCGCGAGTGCCCGGTGCTTAATCTTAAATTTGTCGCCTGCGGCCACAATACGATTCGAGGAGCAGCCGGGGCCGCGGTTCTGAACGCCGAGCTGATGGTCTCCGAAGGATTGATCGAGTAAGAGCAAGCATGATTGTGATGAAATTCGGCGGCACCTCCGTCGAGTCGCACGAGGCTATTGACCGCGTAACGAGTATCGTGAAGCGCAACCTGTCGCGCCGCCCGATCGTCGTCGTGTCGGCCATGGGCAAGACCACTAACAGGCTCCTGCTCGCCGCAACCGAGGCCGCCGCCGGTCGCCGCGATCAATCCTTAACGCTGGTTGACGAAATCAGATCTCAACATTTAACGGATGGTTTGGCAGTAGCAGGCGCCGCCGCCGCGGATCTCGACCGCCATATCCGCTCTCACTTCGATTGGCTCGAGGAATTAGTCAAAGGAATTTCAATTGTGGGCGAAATCTCGCCGCGCTCCACGGACGCGATTGCCAGCGTAGGCGAGCGTCTCTCGAGTCTGGTCGTCAGTTACGCGTTTCGTGCCGCCGGTATCCCCGCCTGCCATATCGATTCGCGGCGCGTTGTTATCACAGACGATCAATTCACGCATGCCCAGCCGCTTTTTGAACAAACCTATCGGTTGCTTAGGGAAAATGTCGCTCCCTTGACGGAAGACAATGTGATTGTGATGGGCGGTTTCATCGGATCGACAGTTGACGGCCAAACTACCACTCTAGGTAGGGGAGGCTCCGACTTCTCGGCCGCGATCATAGGAGCCGGCCTCGGAGCCGAAGAGATTCAAATCTGGACCGATGTTGACGGAATGCTGACCACCGATCCGCGAATTGTTCCCGGAAGCCATCGCGTTAAGCACATCAGTTTCGCTGAAGCCGCGGAGCTCGCCTATTTCGGCGCGAAAGTTCTGCATCCAGCGACCGTTGCGCCCGCCGTCGAAACAAATATTCCGGTTTTGATTCTCAACTCGCGCCGTCCCGAGATTGAGGGCACCCGCATAACAGCCGATCCAGTGCCCTGCGCGAATCCAGTAAAGTCTATTAGCTGCAAACGAAATATCACAATTCTAAACATACGTTCTACCCGTATGCTGCTGGCGCACGGCTTTCTCCACCGCATCTTCGAGATCTTCGATCGCTGGAAAACCAGCGTCGATATGGTTTCCACTTCCGAGGTGAGCGTTTCGCTAACGTTGGATAACACGGGCTATCTCGACGAGATTTGCTCCGAGCTCCGTCAATTCGCGGAGGTTAGCGAAGAGAGCGGCCAGGCGATTGTATGTTTGGTAGGAGAGAATCTTCGCCACACGCCAGGCATCTCCGGAAGAGCCTTCCAGGTGCTTCGCGATAAGAACATTCGCATGATTTCGCAGGGAGCGTCGCTATTGAATCTGGGATTCGTCATCGCCGAGCGCGATTTAACTCCGGCAGTAGCAGCTCTGCATTCGGAATTCTTTTCAGAGCTTGATCCGAACGTCTTTGCATGAGGCACAGGCATGGAAAATGGAACCAAAAAACTGGCGTTAGTCGGCTATGGCAAAATGGGCCGGTTGATCGAACAACTCGCGCCTGAGTTCGACTTCCACGTTATGGTACGGCTCGACGAGCATGGCAATGAAGCCGGACAGGGAATTAACGACACCAGCTTTTGCGGCGTGGATGTGGCGATCGAGTTTTCAACACCTGAAAGCGCCCCCGCAAATCTCATTCGTTTAGCGAACCTGAAAGTGCCGGCCGTGACGGGGACAACCGGCTGGCTGCAACATCTTAGCGCTGTGGGCGAAGCCGTCGAGCAAAATAAGTCCGCTCTAGTCTGGAGCCCTAACTTTTCGATTGGCGTCGCCGTGTTCAGCCGGTTGGTGGCGCTCGCGGCTGAATTGCTGCGGGACGAGAAAGAGTATGGAGCTTGGGCCTGGGAAATCCATCACGATCAAAAGAAAGACGCTCTGTCTGGAACCCTGCTTCATCTCGTGGAAACGATGAAGACAGCCGGTTATAGCCGCCACATCGACGTTGGCTCCAATCGGGCCGGCAAGCATCCCGGCACTCACGAGATCGGTTTCGACTCGGCCGCCGACACTATTTCTTTGCGGCATACGGCGCGAAGCCGGGAAGGCTTCGCTCGCGGAGCCTTGAAATCGGCACAATGGATCATGGGCAAGACTGGTGTTCACACTTTTGAAGAAGTATTGTTCGGAAACTAGGGAAAGGAGCCGGAAGCATGAGCGCACAGCCGATCGGTGGCGTTGTGCGCGATCTGAGAGAATGCGACCGGCCAGGAGGTGATTATGTTTCATGGATGCGGAACGGCGCTCGTTACGCCATTTCGCCACGATCAATCTCTAGACGAACCGGTCTTGCGCAAACTCATACGGCGCCAGATCGACGCAGGTATCAACTTTCTCGTGCCGTGCGGCACAACTGGCGAGAGTCCCACTCTCGAGCGCGACGAGCATCTTCGCATCGTCGAGATCGCGCTCGCTGAAGCCGGCGGCAGAGTGCCCGTCCTTGCCGGAGCCGGCGGCTACAACACCAAAAAAGTCATCGCGCTGGCCAAGGATCTTGAAAACTTGGGTGCTCAAGGCATCTTGTCCGTCACGCCCTATTACAACAAGCCGACCCAGGAAGGACTCTATCAACACTACAAGGCCATCGCCGAATCCGTCTCTTTGCCGATTGTCGTTTATAGCGTGCAGTCGCGTACCGGCGTCAATGTGGAACCGGCCACGCTGTTGCGGCTCTCCGAAATCAAGAACATCGTTGGCGTCAAGGAAGCCTCCGGCAATGTCGGTCAAATGGCCCGTATCGTTTCCATGCTTCCGGATTCCTTTGCCGTCCTGTCGGGCGACGACTCTATCACGCTTCCGCTCATAGGTCTCGGAGGCAAAGGCATCATTTCCGTCGTATCGAATCAGATTCCGGCGGAAATGACACAGCTTACGGCAGCCGCGCTCTCTGGCGATTTCGTAACCGCGCGCCAGTTGCAGAAAAAGTTTCAGGACCTCATGGACGTCAATTTCATCGAATCGAACCCGATCCCCGTCAAGTATGGAATGGCCGTAATGGGTTTGCTCGAACCGATCTGGCGGCTCCCCATGACGCCGCCTCAGCCTCCTTCGAAGCAAAAGATTGAAGCGGTCCTGCAGAAGTCCGGCCTACTCGCGGGAGCCCACGCGTGATTTCGGCGCCCTCCGAAATTCAACATCGCATTGAAGCGCTCTTCCATGAAAATCCGGCATCCTACGAGAAGGATGCGCGCCATCTATTCAAAAACTTTCTCGATCTGTTGAATACAGGCCGGGTGCGCTCAGCCGAGCCCGATCCAGCGCAGCCCACCGGCTGGCGAGTCAATGCCTGGGTGAAAAAGGGTATTCTTCTGGGTTTCCGCCTGGGCAAACGGGTGGAAATGACACCACCAGAGGGCGGCCTGCAGGCTTTCGATAAGTCGACTTATCCGCTGAAGCGTTTCAGTGTTCGCGATGAAGTCCGTATTGTCCCCGGAGGATCGAGCATCCGCACTGGATCCTTCGTGGGCCGCGGCGTCACTTGTATGCCGCCCATGTACATCAACGTCGGGGCCTATGTGGACGAAGGAACCATGATCGATTCTCACGCCCTGGTTGGAAGCTGCGCCCAAATCGGCAAGCGCTGCCACATTTCCGCCGCATCCCAGATAGGCGGCGTGCTCGAGCCCGTCGGCGCGTTGCCCGTTATCATTGAGGATGATGTGCTCGTCGGTGGAAACTGTGGCGTTTATGAAGGCACCGTCGTAAAGGCAGGTTGCGTTCTCGGAACCGGCACAATTCTCAATCGCTCCACTCCCGTCTACGACCTTGTGCGCGAACAGATCTATCGCGCAACCGAGGACCAGCCGCTGGTGATTCCGCAAGAAGCCGTCGTCGTGCCAGGCTCGCGTCCCATCCAACAAGGTCCGGGAAAAGATTGGGGCCTTTCGCTTTATACGCCCGTAATTGTGAAGTATCGGGACTCGGCGACCGGCGCCAAAATCCAGCTCGAAGACCTATTACGCTAAATTCCCACGCGGCTGCTCCTACGCTCCATCAAAACAACATCGCGCCACTTACCATCCATGCAGCCCAACCGTTCGCGCATGCCGACAACGCGAAAGCCCGCGCCTTTGTGCAGCTTCATGCTGGCTACATTCTCTGGAAAGACACCTGCCTGCAACGTCCATATGCCCTCCTTTTCAGAAGCTTCAACTAACGCTGATAGCAACGCGCGTCCGATTCCGCGCCCCCGCGCTTGCCCTCCCACATAAACGCTTACTTCCGCGACACCCGAATAAACCTTCCGGCGCGAGACCGGACTCAGCGCCGCCCAGCCCGCGACATTACTTCCAATGCGGGCCACCAGCCGCGGCGATTTCAATCGCGATTCGTTCCAGTGCTCCCATCCGGGCGCATGCTTTTCAAACGTCGCGTTGCCGGTCGCAATGCCCTCCAAATAGATTGCCCGAACCGCCGGCCAGTCCTCGGCCGTCATGCAGTCCACCGCGATTTCAATCCCTTCTTGAGATGGGCTCATAAATTAGACTTTGACATACTCGCTACATTGGTGACACGGCGATGAAACAATCCATCGGCGACAGCATGATTCCCAAGAATATGAGTTTCGAGGATGGCGTGAAGCTTATTAAGCGATCCGGCTACGAGGGTGTCGAGCTATGGCTCGGCGACCGACCGTGGTTTCAGATGACCACCACCGATGCCGAACTGCGGCAGCTCTACAGCAAGGTGCAGGACGCAGGGCTCGAAGTTTCGAATGTTTCCAATGCTCTCGATTGGGACGCAAATATTTCCGACCGCGATCCCGCCAAACGTGAATCCGCCACGCGCCACATCAAGCGCCAGGTCGAAGCCTGTCATATTTTTAACACCGATGCGATCCTCGTCGTTGCGGGTATAGTTACGACCGAGAACCCCTATAACGAGGTCTACGGCCGCTGCGTAAAAACACTTCAAGAGCTGGGTGAGTTTGCATCGAAAGCCCGAGTCAAGATCGGCGTCGAAAACTGCTGTTCCGAGCAACGGTTTCTTCTCAGCCCTCGCGAATTTAACCGATTTCTCGACGATGTCGCGAATCCGTGGGTCGGCATTCATCTCGATGTCGGCAACATTCATGACACCGGTTTCGCCGAGCAATGGATCGAGATCCTCGGCCCGCGCATTACTCGAATTCACCTCAAGGATGTCTTGAAGCATCGCGGACGCTGCGGCAACCAAAGCGTATACACCAACATCTTTCTGGGCGATAACAACTGGCCTGCCATTCGTGCCGCCCTCGACAAGGTTCGCTATGACGGCTGGCTGATCGCCGAAATGGAAGCCCGTTACAAATATGCTCCCGATCAACAGTTCGTCGATACTTCCGCCGCCATGCGCCGGTTCATCGCGAGCCGGTTATGACCCGCCGTCATGTTCTCGCGTTGTGTTCGACGCCCTTGATTCCCGGCCTCATGGCCCATCCCATGAGGGCGGGCTCAAATTCCACGAAAATCATCACCGAGCCTCACCTGTTATCGAAGGAATCACGCGCAGGATTCGAAAGCGTGTTGCCACAGGTTTTGCCGCCTTACCGCCCGCTCATTCTTCTGCCGGGCGCAAAGCAGGTTTGCGCCCAACAAGGAAGGGCGCTCCGTGACGAGGTGAGTAAAGGATCTTTACTGATTTGGGAATCAGGTCTCGCTTTCGCGAACCCTATCGAAATTGAGCAGCAGCGGCACGTACTCGCAGAAACTTTCGGCATTCAGTTGGAAGGTCCGATCACGGAATCGGCGGCCAGTCACCCCTATGTTTCGTTTACAGGCGCTCGAGACTTTCTCGTCCGGCCATTCGGTTCTGTTTTTCAAATTTCCTCGGTCGCAAGCGAATGCGCGGCTCATTGGCATGGCATTCCCGTAGCCGTGAGAAAACAGATTGGCCAAGGCAACCTCGTCTACCTGGGCGCCATGCTTGGACCGAGTCTGCTGGCTGCAGACCGGGAAGCACGCCAAGCCCTCACCCGTCTGATGATGCGATTATGTCCATCAAACCGGAACGCCGCTTCCGGGTTGAATTCGGTCCGCACCGAAATATGACTGCAATGCCTTGGGAATGAGAACACTGCCGTCGGCCTGCTGAAAGTTCTCCACAATCGCCACCCAGGTGCGCCCGATCGGTAAACCGCTCCCATTCAGCGTGTGCACGAAATCGGGTTTCGTCTTTCCGGATTTAGCGCGGATTTGCGCGCGGCGAGCCTGAAAAGCCTCATAGTTAGAGCAAGACGAGATTTCCTTATATGAATCCTGACCCGGAAGCCAGACCTCGATATCGTATGTCTTAGCTGAACCGAATCCCATATCGCCGGCACAAAGTGTCATGCGCCGGTAGGGCAACTCTAGCCGCTCGAGAATGTCTTCCGCATCGCGCGTCAGCTTTTCCAGTTCGTCATAGCTCTCACCCGGCGCCGAGAACTTAACCAGCTCCACCTTCTGGAATTGATGCTGCCTGATGATGCCGCGCACGTCGCGCCCGTACGACCCCGCTTCGCTTCGGAAGCACGGCGTGTAGGCGCAGAGTGAAATAGGAAGCTGGTCGAGATTGAGCGTCTCGTCGCGAAACAGATTTGTCACCGGCACTTCCGCCGTCGGAGCAAGCCAGAAATCATAGCCCTGGCAGCGAAACAGATCCTCCTCAAACTTAGGAAGCTGCCCCGTGCCGTATAGGCTTACCGAGTTGATGAGGAATGGCGGAAGCACCTCGCGATAACCGTGCTCGCGCGTATGCACGTCCAGCATAAAGTTGATCAGCGCCCTTTCGAGCTTCGCTCCAAGCCCCCAATAAACAGCGAAGCGCGCCCCCGTCACTTTCGCCGCCCGTTCCAAATCCAAAATACCCAGCTCCGGTCCAAGATCCCAGTGCGCTTTCGGTTTGAAATCGAAGCTTCGCGGGACGCCCCAACGCTTAACTTCCACATTGTCTTCGGAACTCTTGCCGCGCGGCACACTCTCATGCGGCACATTCGGTATCCGGGCTAGAAGATCTCGAAATTCCTGTTCGACCTTCGTTGCACGTTCGTCGAGACTCGCGATTCTGTCCCCTAGCGCCCGGATCTCCTGCTGCTTTTGGGCGGTGTCAATTCCCTCTTTTCTGAGCTTGCTAATTTCCTGGCTTGCGGCATTGCGAGCCGCCTTCAGTTGCTCGCTTTCCGTCAGTGCCGCCCGTCGGTTCCGATCAAGCTCTTGGAACGACGCGACATCGAGATCGAATCCGCGCGCGGCTAGCTTCTCCCGAATCGCTTCGAGATTGTTGCGAAAGAACGCGAGATCGTGCATCTATGCGCGTTTTTCGAGCGGAACCCATCGCTGCCCGTCGGCAGCGCCTGTATAGTCCGCACGCGGCCGGATCAGGCGATTATGGCGATATTGCTCGAGAATGTGCGCGGTCCAACCCGAGATGCGGCTCACCGCGAAAATCGGCGTGAATAGGTCGATCGGAATGCCCAGCGAATAATAAGCGGATGCCGAGTAGAAGTCCACATTTGCATTCAGGTTCTTTTCCTGCTTCACCGTCTGCTCGACCTTTGTCGATTTTTCGTAAAGCTGCTCGTTGCCCGTGCGCTTGCCAAGCTCCTCGCTCAGCTTCTTGAGGTGAATGGCGCGCGGGTCGAACACGTGATAGACACGGTGCCCAAAGCCCGGAATCTTCACTTTGTTGGCCAGATCCTGTTTCACCTTGGCGACAGCCTCATCCGAAGTTTTGGTCGAAAGCAGCATGTGCACTACCGCTTCGTTCGCTCCGCCATGAAGCGGTCCCTTCAGAGCACCAATCGCCGAAGTGGTTGCCGAATAGATATCTGAAAGTGTTGCAGCAGTTACACGAGCGGCAAATGTGGAGGCGTTCAGCTCATGATCGGCATGCAGCGTCAGGGCGATATCAAAAACCTTCTCCATTACGTCGTCAGGCCGTTTCCCCGTCAGCGTGTATAAAAAATTTGCGGCGTGAGAGAGTTTCGGATCGGACGGAATAATGTCTTTCCCGTTCCGGAGCCGATCGTAGCTGGTCACGATGAGCGCGATCTTCGAAACCAGCTTTATCGCTTTCTTTTCGTTGGCCTCTATCGAGTTGTCAGCTGCAAGCGGGTCGTAAATGCCCAGCATGGAAACCGCAGTGCGCAGCACATCCATGGGAGTCGCCTTGGGCACGTTCTTGAGGAACGCCGTGATCTCGGCAGGCAGTTCCCGCTCGGCGGCAAGCTCGGCTTTTAATGCGTTAAGTTCGTCCTTTCGTGGCAGCTTTCCATGCCATAGGAGGTAAATGACCTCTTCAAACGTTGCGTTATCAGCGAGGGTATGTATGTTGTAGCCCTGATAGCTCAGAACGCCAGCGTCCCCGTCGATAAAGCAAATACTCGAGGTGGTGGCGACTACGCCTTCAAGACCAGCGCCTGCAGTAGCCATGGACATGTCTCATTGCTCCCGTCTTGATTCTATAACTGCCATCACCGGGGGTGGACGCGCCCAGCCTCGAGCCGGTAGGGCGCAAACCCTGGCTTTCGAACAGGCTTCCCCACGATTGTTGGTTTATGCCTGGCAAAAGGGGATAATGGCGAGTTGGTGAAGCCAGTCCAAACCGCCGCAGGGTTCGGGAGCGCTGTGGAAGCTCGAACCCAGCAGCTCGAGCGGGAAGTCTTGCTGAAAGCTTTCCGTTTCATGTACATGTCGCGCTGCCTGGACGACCGTGAAATTCTGCTCAAGCGGCAAAACAAGATCTTTTTTCAGGTCAGCGCGGCTGGGCACGAGGCCATCCAGACCGCTGCCGGTTTGGCGCTGCGGCCCGGCTTGGACTGGTTTTTCCCTTACTATCGCGATCGGGCTCTGGCGCTGGCGCTCGGTATGACAGCCGAATCCATGTTGCTTCAGGCGGTGGCCGCGGCCCGGGATCCCTCGTCAGGCGGCCGTCAGATGCCCTGCCACTGGTCTTCGCCCGAGCTTCACATCTTCACGGGTTCCTCGCCCACCGGAACACAATTCGTGCAGGCAGCCGGCGCCGCTACGGCCAAGCGGTATGTCAATCGCGATTCCGACGAAATCACGTTGGTGTCCACCGGCGAGGGCGCAACCAGCGAAGGCGAGTTCTGGGAAACCATGAACATCGCCTGCCTCGATAATCTTCCTTTGCTCGTCTTGGTTGAGGACAACGGTTATGCCATCTCGGTTCCGGTCGAGCGCCAGACCGCCGGAGGCAGTATCACCCGGCTGCTCGAGGGATTTCCAGGCCTCTTCCGGGTCGAAGTGGACGGGACAGATTTCGTCGCATCGTATCTTGCCATGACGCAAGCCGCCGATTATGTCCGGCGGGGACACGGTCCGGCCCTGGTGCACGCCAAAGTCGTCCGGCCTTATTCCCATTCTCTTTCCGACGACGAGAGACTCTATAAGCCCGCCGCGGAGCGGGCGTCAGAGGCCCACCGCGATCCCCTGGTCCGGTTCCCCGCGTTTCTGATTTCTCATGGAATGGCTGCCCAGGAAGAACTGGATCAAATCCGGCGTGAAGTAGAGAGTCACGTCGCCGAAATGAGCGACCTCGCGCTGAAGGAACCTCAACCCTCCCGCGGAGCCGCTCTGTACTATCTCTATTCCGAAGACATTGATCCCGCTTCCGATCGCTTCGAATCCGACCCTCAGCTCTCCGGCGAGCCGCGCACCATGGTTGATTCCATCAACCAGACACTTGCTGAGGAGATGCGGCGCGACAGCCGCGTAATTGTATTCGGAGAAGATGTAGCCGACTGCAGCCGCGAGGAAAATCTGTCCGAAGTGAAAGGCAAAGGCGGGGTTTTCAAAGCGACGGCCGGCTTGCAGCGTGAATTCGGCGGCGATCGTTGTTTTAATACTCCTATCGCCGAAGCTTCCATCATCGGGCGCGCGATCGGCATGGGAGCCCGAGGCCTCAAGCCCGTTCCCGAAATCCAGTTTTTCGACTATATCTGGCCTGCCATGATGCAGCTTCGCGACGAAGTGGCAAGTATTCGCTGGCGATCGAATAACGGGTTCTCCTGCCCGATGGTCGTCCGCGTGGCCATTGGTGGGTATTTGAACGGCGGAGCCATCTATCACAGCCAATGCGGCGAGGTCGCTTTCACGCATATTCCCGGTTTGAGGGTAATTTTCCCTTCGAATGCGCTTGACGCCTGCGGCCTATTGCGCACCGCAATCCGTTGCGACGACCCGGTGCTCTTCCTCGAGCACAAGCGCCTCTATCGCGAGCCTTACAACCGTTCGCCTCACCCCGGCGCGGATTTCACAATTCCTTTCGGAAAAGCAAGAATTGTGAAGCTTGGTCAGGACCTGACAATCGTCACCTATGGAGCGTTGGTTCACAAATCCTTACAGGCCGCTCTGCAGCTCGAGCAGCGATTCCCCGGCAAATCGGTTGAAGTCATCGATCTGCGAAGCCTGTCGCCATACGATTGGAATGCAATTTCCGCCTCGGTTAAAAAGACGACCAAAATCATCGTCGCTCACGAGGACACGATGTCGTGGGGCTATGGAGCCGAAATCGCAGCGCGGGTGGCCGACGAGCTGTTCCAGCACTTGGACGCCCCAGTCCGCCGAGTGGCGGCGCTCGACACCTGGGTGGCCTATAGCCCCCAACTCGAGGCCGAAATCTTGCCGCAAGTGGACGATCTGATTCGCGAAGGCGAGCGGCTGCTGCGGTATTGAGCCGGTCCGGACCGCTCCGTCGAAAGCACCGGCCGAAGGCCTTTGTTTTCATCGCCTGCGATGTTCCGAAGGAACATGGGGGTCTTGCTCACGCACACGGTTCGGTACTCAACATCTTGCACGGAACCGCGACCGGCAGGAGCGTCGGGCGACTTTCGGTTTTGCCCTTTAGGCTCCGCCTATTGCCACCGAAACACAAAGCTCTGCAAACTTTCGGCGCTCACCTGAATCGTTTGTTGAAGGCTGCGCGAGCCGCTAATTAGCCGCACCTGGTGCGGCCCCGGCGTCAGCTTCAGCGTCGCAGGAGTTTGGCCTTGTAATCGCCCGTCGATATAGACCGTCGATCCACTAGGAACGGAATCCAGTTCCACAATTGCAATGTTCTGCGAAAGCGGGACGAAGACGTCCCGCTGCTCCGGTACTTCAATGATTCGTTGCGCAACTCCGTAGTTTGGCGCACGAATGGTAAGCGTATGGCGACCCGGCGTCAGCGTGATCGAACACGGCGTCGCACATGACTTTGCTTCATCCTTGTCCACAACAACCTGGGCCCGCGATGGCTCGCTGCTGAACTGTACCGGTACCGCCACAGCTGTCGGTGGGTTTGGCCTCGAAACTCCGGGTAATGGTGTAGTCGACTCCTTCGGGTGCAGATGCAGAGGCTCGGTGGCAGGTGCTTTGGAAAGATCCGCAGCCGCGGGTGAAGACGCGCCGCTCGGCGTCGAGCTCTGTGAATTGGCCTCAGGCGTAGTCGCCGGCGGAGCCGATTCGGCTGCTGGAGCCGAACTTTGGCCCTCCGGTTGGCCTTCAGTTGATGGTGTTGGCGGTGCTGTCGCGTTCGAGCCCGAAGACGGCGCCGAGTGGCTCCCATTTGCTGGGCTCTCCCCTGCTCCCGTGAAGTTTCGATAAACTGCTGCCGCAATAGCCGCCATCAGGAAAACCAGCGCGGCAATCGCTACTTTTCTCCATAGGGGAAGCCCCTCACGCTCGTCCTCATCTCTGTCTTGGCGGCTCCTCCTTAGCTCGGGAAGCCGGTATGGCAGATCGTAGGGAAGTATCACCGGCTGTTGGCGTGTCTCTTCGCTAGCCGGTTCCGGTTGCGATGGCGGCGGAACGGGTTGGGAAGGCGGCGGGTCAATTCGCGGGCGCGGCACCGCCAATTGCGTCTCAGGCACAGGTTGCTGTCGCTTTCTAGCCTCGCCTTCTCGCACGGCTTCAGACGCCGCCGCGGCATGGGCGAGCGGCGATGCTATTTCCGTCTCAGGCGGAGGCAGTTCTACCGCCCCCATCCGGTAGGGAGGCATCCATTGCGGGTGCGCGTCCAGCGCTTCAGTCAACGCATTGATAAAAACCGTGCAGTTTTCGAACCGCTCCTCGGGCTTCTTTGCCAGCGCCCTTTGCAGAACGGCGTTAATTGCAGGCGAAAGAGACGGATTTACAACGTCTGCCGCTTTCGGTTCTTCTTTCACGATTCGGAAGAAGAGGGTGGGAACGTAGTCGGCGACAAAAGCCTTCTCTCCGCAAAGTACTTCATATACTACCGCCGCAAGCGCGAATTGATCCGCCTGCCCCGTTATCGGCGAGCCTTCAATCTGTTCGGGAGCCATATAGTTCGGCGTCCCCATCATCGACCCGGCTTGCGTCATCTGCTGTGACATGAATTTCGCAACGCCGAAATCCGTTACCTTTGCAATTCGCTCGCCCGTGGCATGCTCATAATGCACCAGTAGATTCGATGGCTTAACATCGCGATGCACGATGCCGATCTTGTGCGCATAATCGAGGGCGCTTGCGATCTGCCGGAAAAAATCGACCAACACTTCCTTCTCCGGCAGAGCGTTCTCGCTCAGCATCTTTTCAAGCGACGGGCCGTTCACATACTCCATGAAGAGGTGAACCAGCTTCTCTTCCTCGACAATGTCGTAGATGGTTACGATGTTCCGGTGCGAAAGCGCCCCAGCCGACCGCGCTTCGCGCTCCAGCCTGTCGCGCAGTTTCTTTAGCTCCGAAATATCGCTTATCTCGGCCAGACGGATGCTCTTCGCCGCCACCGTCCTTCCGATTCGCGGATCGCGCGCTTTATACACGACCCCCATCGCTCCGCGGCCGAGGCGCTCGATAATTTGATATCGGCCTATCTGCTGCACTTCTTCCTTCTACGCACTCTTCTCACCAGTATCCTTCTATCGTGCTATCGTCTGCACAATTAGGGCCAATGTCCGCCGGCCATCGCGTGCATGTCGGGAAGAGCGTTGGAGCCACACGAACCGATCTGCCGAAAATAGCACGTTCGCCGCTGATAATCTACTCGCTGCCCTACGGTAAAGGCCGACAAATAAAGGGGATCGTTGGCTTGCTTGCTATCATGAAGATTCCCTTCCCATGATCCCCGCGGAAATAGACGAAGGCCTCACTTTCGACGATGTCTTGCTGCGCCCCGCGCGCAGCGAAGTCACTCCGGCCGAGGCGGATACGCGGACCCGCCTGACGCGTAGTATCGAACTTCGCATTCCGGTAGTAAGCTCCGCTATGGACACTGTTACGGAAGCTCACTTAGCCATTGCCCTTGCCCAACAAGGAGGTATGGGCATCATTCACCGCAACATGACTATCGAACGCCAAGCCGAGGAAGTCGACCGCGTAAAACGAAGCGAAAGCGGAATGATTGTCGATCCGGTGACAATTGAGCCCGAGCGCAAAATACACGAGGCGCTCGAAGTGATGGCGCGATACCGCATTTCCGGCATCCCTGTCACAAAGAACGGCCGCCTTGTCGGTATCCTCACCAATCGCGATCTCCGATTCGAAACACGCTACGATCTCCCCATCTCCGACGTGATGACCAAAGACCATCTCATCACCGTTCCCGTCGGCACGACTTTAGAAGAAGCACAGAAAATTCTTCATACGCATCGCGTGGAAAAACTGCTCGTCGTCGATGAGAATTACAATCTGAAAGGTCTCATCACGGTAAAGGACATTCAGAAGAAAATAAAGTATCCGAACGCGGCAAAGGACACCCAAGGCCGGCTGCGGGTTGGAGCCGCGATCGGATCGACTGGCGATTTTCTCGAGCGCGCTCAGCAGCTCGTGCGAATGAAGGTAGACGTTATAGCGATTGACTCGGCGCATGGCCACAGCTACCGGGTGATGGATGCTGTAAAGGTCTTGAAGCGATCGTTGCCGGAGGTGCAGGTGGTGGCCGGAAACGTGGCTTCCTACGAAGGTGCCCGCGATCTTATCGCCCTCGGAGCCGATGGCATCAAGGTCGGCATCGGTCCGGGGTCCATCTGCACCACACGCGTTGTCAGCGGAGCCGGCGTTCCTCAAATCACTGCCATCGCCGACTGCTCGCGCGCCACGCGCGACGCGAGGCGTACCGCTGATCTCCGATGGCGGTGTGAAATATTCGGGCGACATCACGAAAGCCATCGCCGCCGGCGCCGATTCGGTCATGATCGGAAGTTTGTTTGCCGGGACCGACGAAAGCCCGGGCGAGACCATTCTCTATCAAGGCCGGACATTTAAGACCTATCGGGGCATGGGCTCGATGGGAGCGATGTCGCAAGGCGGATCCGACCGCTATTCGCAGGAAGGAAGCGGAAAGCTCGTTCCCGAGGGCATCGAGGGCCGCGTGCCTCACAAGGGACCGCTCGCTGATATGATTTACCAACTTGTCGGCGGTTTAAAAGCCGGCATGGGCTATTGTGGTTGCCACACGATCGCCGAACTGCAGGAACATGCCCGGTTCCTTCGCGTGACCGTCGCCGGACTCCGCGAGGGTCACGTGCACGACGTCATTATCACCAAGGAAGCTCCAAACTACCGCCTGGAGTAAGGTGGCCGCTTGCTTGACGCAGGCAGGCGAAGGGTATATGTTGTTCATGAATCGCTTCACCGCAAAGGAGTACTCCACGTGAACCGCCGCCATTTCCTTTTAAGCTCTGCCGCAGCCCTGACTGCCGCGCCCCGCCTTAGATCGAGCCCCAACGACACGGTTCGAGTAGCGTGTGTCGGCCTTCGCGGCAGAGGCAAGAATCATGTCCAGGCGTACAGCAAGCTCCCCAACGTGGAAATCGCTGCATTCTGCGACATCGACGAGAATGTTCTCAATAAGACCTTCGCGGATTACGAAAAAGCCGGGAAGAAGCGACCGGCGTCTTACGTTGACTTACGCAAGGTGCTTGAAGACAAGGAAATCGACGCAATTTCGATTGCCACGCCCAATCACAGCCATACGCTGCAGACCGTCTGGGCATGTCAGGCGGGCAAGGACGTATACGTGGAGAAGCCATGCTCGCACAATATGTTCGAAGCCAAGCAGATTGTGGCCGCCGCCCGCAAATATAATCGCGTGGTGCAGCAGGGCAGCCAGAGCCGCTCTTCACCAGCGCTGCAGGAAGCAGTTCAGAAAATGCGCGACGGCCTGCTGGGCGACGTTTATATGGCGCGCGGCCTTTGCTACAAATGGCGCGACACGATCGGTCATGCTCCGGTTGAACCGGTGCCTCCAGGAGTTCATTACGACCTGTGGCAGGGACCGGCGCCAGAGCATCCGTTCACTCGCAACCGGTTTCACTACAACTGGCATTGGTTTTGGGATTACGGCAACGGCGATCTCGGAAACCAAGGTATTCACGAGGTCGACATTGCCCGCTGGGGCCTCGGCGTCACCTATCCAAAGAAGGTTGCGGCAATTGGCGGACATTTCATGTTCGACGACGACCAGCAGACGCCGAACACGTTGAATTGCAGCTTCGAGTTTGACGATGGCGGCAAGACAAAAATGATGGTGTTCGAAGTCCGCCACTGGATTTCGAATCACGAAGCCGGTATTGGCGAAGGCGGTACGAAACTCGATCCCAATACGATTGGCAATCTGTTCTACGGATCGAAAGGCTACATGGCGATCGACGGGTACGCGCAATATAAGACCTGGTTGGGCAAAGAGCAGGAGCCGGGCCCTACGGCCAAACAGGGCGGCGACCACTTCGCAAATTTCATTACCGCCGTCCGCAGCCGCAAGCCGGGCGAGTTGAGCGCTGAAATCGGCGAAGGCGCAATCTCGACAACGCTGGTTCACTTGGCCAACATTTCCTATCGCCTGGGCCGTGAGTTGCATTTCGATGCCAACTCCTATCAATGCACCGGCGACGACGAGGCCAACGCGATGTTTACACGCCAATACCGGTCGCCGTTCGTAGTCCCCGAGAACGTCTAGCATCGTTTGAACCGGTCTGTAAGCTGCTGTGAACACGCGATCGCATTTCTGAACCGCGCGCGGGAGCAAGCGCTTTTCGAGCATCATTCGGCGCTACACGCGGTAAAGTGAGAATACGGTATCCATCCTAGACAGCGAATGGTATGAAATCCCTCGCCGTTTCCGTCTTGACGTGCGCTCTCTTGTTTGCGAGCGCATGTAACCAAAGCCCGCAAAGGCTGGTAGACGCCGCTAATCGCTACCACGACAAGAAGAAATATCAAGAGGCCTCGATCCTCTACCGGAAGGCCATCGCCAAAGACAAGACATACGAAGAAGCCTACTACCGCGAAGGCTTGAACCTCCTGGACCAAAAAAATGCCATCGAAGCAGCAAAGTTTTTCCGGCGCGCCGTAGACCTGAATCCGAACAACACCGACGCCGAGATCAAGCTGAGTGAAATTTATCTGACGGCCTATGCTTCCGATCCGAAAAAGTTTCGGACGCTCCTCCCCGAAGTGAAGGAATTGACGGCTAAGATTCTCGCGAGGGATCCCAAGGATTTCAACGGACTCCGCCTCCAGGCTTTTTTGTTTCTCGCCGATAAGAACCTGTCTAAAGCGCTCGAATGTTTCGAAGAAGCCAACGAAATCCGGCCGCATTCGCCGGATGTGGTTGGATGGCTCGCGCAGGCCCTGGTGGCGGACGGTCAGTGGGAACGGGCGGAGAAGCTCGCCCGGGACATGATCGCGCACGACAAGAGCTGGGGGCCGGCCTACGACTTCCTGTTCGTTCAGTATCTGCAGCGCAAACGGCAAGCCGATGCGGAGACTGTGTTGAAAGAACGCGTCGTCAATGACGCCGCGAGCGAAACTGCCCTGATTAATTACAGCAACTATCTGCTTCGGACCAACCGGTACGGCCAGGCACAGGCGCAAATGCAACGAGTGCTCAACGATCCAAAGAACTTCCCGAATGGCCGCCTGCTGATGGGCGACTTTTACCTGCGGGCCGGCCGTTTCGAACAGGCTGCCGAGGAATATCGTACCGGGGCGAACGCCGGTTCGAAGGATAAGGAGAATTATCAGCTTCACCTTGTGGAGGCGCTTGCGCGCGAAGGCGCATCAAATCCGTCGAAGCAAGTGGAAGCGCTGAATTTGGCAAAGAAGATCTCGAGCGACCATCCCAAGAATGCTATGGCAAACCAAGTCTACGCATCGCTGTTACTTGACAGCGGTGTGAAGCAAGATGTGCAGAAATCGCTCAATGAATTAGAGGGCCTGGTTCGAAATAACAATACCGATCCGGTTCTGCACTTTGATCTTGCCCGCGCTTACTACAGCCAAAATAACCTGGACAAAGCGCAGTCGGAGGCGCTCGAGACCGTGCGGCTTCGACCCTCGCTCACGCCCGGCCGCGTCATACTGGCGCGCATTTATGAAGACCGCGGCCAGCACGGAAAGGCTCTCGATCAGACCAGCATTGTTCTCGCTAAGAACCCTAACAACCCCGAAGCCGAGTTGATCAGAGTGGGAGCCCTCGTCGGCCTAAAGGAATTCGACAAAGCACAACCCGAGCTCGAAGCACTTGTGAAGCAAAATCCCGGCTACGGCGATGCGGTCTACAGTCTCGCAAAGCTTTATGTGCAGCAGAAGGACTTCGGAAAGGCGCAGGAGCAATTCGAGAAACTATGGCAGGGGCTTGGTCCGAACGGCCAGCCGGACCTGCGCGGGTTCGTTGGTCTTCAGGAAGTGAAGCTGCACGAAGGCTATTGGCAGGAAGCTGTCCAGGCGATTCAGAGCCTAGCCGATAAAAACCCCGGCAATCCCGCGGTCCGCTATACGCTGGCAAATTTCCAAGCCGACGCCGGCACATCGCTCCCCTCTAATTCTCCGCAGCGCGCCACCTTGCTTGGGAACGCGGAAGCAAATTACCGCGACGTTCTCAAAACCACACCTAATTCCGCGGAAGCCTGGCTGCGGCTTGGCACGATTGAGCGGATTCTCAACCAGAATGACGCGGCGCTTGCCTCGTTTGATAAGGCAATTACAGCGGCTCCGGGCAATGCCGATGCCTACTTGAATCGCGCCATGCTCTTAGAAGCCATGGGCGAGAAGGACCGGGCACGCGAAGCCTACAGCCAGACCCTGGGCGTCGATTCCGACAACATCATCGCTCTAAATAATCTCGCATTCCTTGCCGCGGATAAAGGCCAGAATCTCGACCAGGCCATGACCTATGCCGAGCGGGCGAAAAAGCGTCTGCCGAACAACCCCAATGTGTGCGACACGCTTGGCTACGTCTACTACCGGAAGAACTTGCTCGATGATGCCATCCACGAGCTCGAGTCGGCGGTGGAAGGGGATCCGAAAAATGCATCCTACCGTTTCCACCTGGCTATGGCTCTGCTAAAGCGCGGCGACAAGGCGGGAGCGAAGCGGGAGGCCGAAAGCGCCCTTCGCACGGCCAACACCGATCAGCAACAGAAAATCAAAACATTCATGAGCCAGATCAGCTAGCTTCCTTAAAGCTTACATGGCTCTCAGTTAATCGCGATACGCTGAATTTGTGGCTACAGTCGTAGAAGGAACGCTGCCGGCGAAGCGATCTGCTGCGCGAGTTCGGCGGTTCCGGCAGTTCGCGTGGGCGGTGTTGGGTTACAACGTCCTGGTTGTCTTGTGGGGCGCTTATGTTCGAGCGAGCGGTTCGGGCGCGGGATGCGGAGGCAACTGGCCGCTGTGCAATGGACAGGTGCTTCCGAGAGCGCCGCAAATCCAGACGATCGTCGAGTTCAGTCACCGTGTCATGAGCGGGCTGGCGCTGTTTGCGGTCGTCTCGTTGTGCCTGGCGGCGTTCCGCCTTTTCCCTCGTGGACACAGGCTTCGAAAACTTAGCTCGGCCTCCGTCGTTTTTCTTTGTGTCGAGGCGCTGCTGGGTGCTGGGTTAGTACTGTTTGACTATGTCGCGCACAATGCTTCGGTAGGACGCGCGATCTATCTGGCAGCTCATCTGACGAACACGCTGATGTTGCTGGCCTCGGTCGCGGCAACAGCGTGGTATGCGGCTTCGAGGCCCATCGAACTGAAGTTTAAAGAAGTGCCGTGGCTGTTTTGGTCCGCGCTGCCTTTAGCTGTGTTGGTTTCGATCACAGGCTCGATCGCGGCGCTGGGAGACACGCTGTTTCCGGCGAGGACGCTGGCTGCCGGAATGCGCCAGGATTTTTCGCCCGCCGCCAGTTTCCTGGTGAGGCTGCGGCTGGTTCATCCCATAGTGGCGGCAGTATCGGCGCTTCTGTTTGCGGCCGTCGCCATTTACGCGCTGCGGACAGTTTCGCGGTCAACCATGCGCGTGCTCGCGATGGTTGTGATTCTCTCCACGGTCGCGCAGTTGTGCGCCGGTCTGGTGAACCTCGCTTTGCTCGCTCCAGTCTGGATGCAGATTCTGCATCTCTTTCTTGCAGACGTCGTGTGGATTGCGCTGGTGCTATTTGTGGCTGAAGCGGCCGTGCCGGTGCGAGTAACATTGCAGAGATGAGACAACTCGTCCTCGTTGCAGCGTTCACGCCTCTGCTAGCCATTGCGCAAACATCCTGGCCGGGCCTGCCGCCTCACACAATCCGCGCCATTGGCGAGGCAACGATTACCGCGAAACCCGACCAGGCGCACATTTCCGTGGGCGTTACCACGCAAGCAGCAACGGCGGACGATGCTGTCAAGCAGAATGCCGACAAGGCGCAGGCGGTAATCACAGCGCTGAAGACTCTCATCGGCCCGAGCGGAACGATTCAGACGTCGAGTTATTCCGTTGCGCCGCAATACAGGTATGAACAAGGACAACCTCCGGTTATTACCGGCTATGAAGCGAATCATACAGTCGATCTGACGTTGAACGATATTACGCTCGCGGGCAAGGTGATCGACGCAGCGACAAAATCGGGAGCAAACGGAATTAATCGGATCGAATTCACTTTGAAGGACAGTGCGTCGGTCAGGGAACAGGCGATCGGCAAAGCAACAGGGGTGGCGCGGGGCAATGCGGAAGCGATTGCTAAAGCATTAGGGGTCGCCGTTCTAGGCGTGTTCGCGGCGGAAACAACCGAAGCGGTGTTACCGCGCCCGATCATTGCACCCATGGCGAAGGCAATGATGCAGGCTGCGCCAGCTCCAACAGAACTCGAATCGGGCAATATCGAAGTGCATGCTTCAGTAACGGTGTATCTTTCGGTGAAGTGACAACTCGAGAGAGCCTGAAGCGTAAGCGCTCAGCTAGCGGCGTTTATTTTGCCAGTCGCCGCTTCCTGAGTTCATCGAAACCGACCGCCGCGATGATGACCGCCCCGATAATCGCTTGCTGCCAATACGGGCTAACGCCCAGCAGGTCGCTTCCATTCGAGAGCAGCCCCATCACGAACGCGCCTATGAGCGTGCCGAGTACGCTTCCCTCCCCGCCGGTGAGACTGCCACCGCCGATGACGACCGCCGCAATAGCCTGCAGTTCATAACCTTGCCCCGCTGTCGGCTGGCCAATCATCAGCCGCGACGCCTCGATCATCCCCGCAAGACCCGAAAGCAATCCCAAAATGGCGTAAACCATCGTCAGGTGAAATTTGATGGGAACGCCCGCGTAATAGGCGGCGGCGCTGTTACTGCCGATGGCAAAAGCATAGCGGCCAAGCTTGGTGTTCTCGAGAACAAAGTGCATCAAAATGGCGCACGCGAGCAGAATGTAAACCACAACGGGTATGCCCAGCAGGTTGCCTTCGCCAAGGTACGCAAAGCCGGGCGGAACTTCATGAACAGGTAAGCCGTTCGAGATGACAAGAGCGAGCCCGCGAAAGATACCCATGGTGCCCAACGTAACGATGAACGGATTGATCTTGAGGACGGCCACACCCAGGCCATTCGCTACGCCGCACACGAGTCCGACGAGTATGCCGGTTGCGATTCCAAACGGAATAGAGTGGCCATGTTTTAGGGCCGTAGTTCCGAAGAGCCCGGCTATAGCGAGAATCGATCCTACCGACAGATCGATGCCGCCCGTGACGATGACTAAAGTCATACCGAGCGCAATGATGTTGATGACAGCCGTTTGCCGCGCGACGCTCGCCAGGTTCACTTGCGTGAGAAAGTTCGGCGTGGCGATGGTTAAAGCGATCGCGAGGACGACAAGAGTCAGGAAGGGCAGTAGCTTCTGTATGCGCTGCATTCTGTTCAGTTTGTATTGAGAGCGGTTGGCGAATGGCCTTGAAACGCGGCCAGGCGCATGATTTCTTCCTGCGTGCTCGAGCCGGGCAATTCACCGGTAATCCGTCCAAGGCGCATCACCAGAATGCGGTCGGCAACCTGGATCAGTTCGGGCAGCTCGGAGCTTACCATCAAGACTGCCGCGCCGGAACGCGCCAGGTTATTCATTTGCTCGAACACTTCCTGCTTCGCGCCGACATCGATTCCACGCGTCGGCTCATCGAAAAGGAAGACACGTGCGCCGCGGGCCACCCATTTCGCGATAACGATTTTTTGTTGATTGCCTCCGCTGAGCCGGCCGGCGAGCTGCGAGGGCGAGGAACACCGGATGCGAAGCTTTTCGCGATATTCTTCGGCCAGCGACAGCTCATCGCGCTTTCGGAGAACGCCGGCGCGCGAAACGCGGCCAAGATCGGGCATCGTGATGTTGTAAGCGATTGGCAGACGGAGCGCAAGACCGTGCTGCTGGCGGTCTTCAGGTATCAGCGCTACGCCTGCCGCTACCGCGTCGCGGGGACTGCCCGGGCGGATCGGACGTCCGTTCACCTCGATCGAGCCTTTTTCGAGCGGGTCGAGCCCGAAGATGATCTGGCACAACTCCGTCCGTCCGGCGCCCATTAGCCCGCCCAGCCCGACAATCTCGCCAGCCCGGATTTCGAAAGAGATATCTTCGAGAAACCCTCGCGATACGTTCCGAAGCCGCAGCAGCACTTCGCCGGGCGGAAGGGAATCGCGTTTGTACAGCGCGGTCATCGGGCGGCCCACCATGTGTTGAATCAACTGCTCGCTTGAAAGATCGCGGATAGGACAAGTATGCACAGTTTCGCCATCGCGAAGGATGGTCACGCGGTCGCCTACGCTCCTTAGTTCATCTAGCCGGTGCGTGATGTAAATCACCGCGCCATTGCGATCGCGGAACTGCTTCACGAGCCGAAAAACCTCTTTGGTCTCAGCCTCCGAAAGCGACGATGTGGGCTCGTCGAAAATGAGAAGGCTCGATCCTTCGGCCAAAGCGCGGCAGATTTCAACGAGCTGCTTCCCGGCAGGAGTTAGTTTCTGTACTCGCGCCGAAGCATCGAGAGGAAAATGATTGTCGGAGATCAGGCGCGATGCACGAGCGAACAACTTCCGGCGGTTGATCCAGCCCGTTCGCGACGCAGGCTCACGCCCCAGAAAAATGTTCTCAGCCACGGTGAGATGGGGCGCGAGCAGCGATTCCTGGTGTACCATCGCGATTCCATTGGAGGCAGCGTCGGCGGGCCGTAGAAACGAGACGGGGCGGTCCTGCCACAACATCTCGCCTCCATCGTGCTGGATCATTCCAGCGACGATTTTCATCAGCGTCGATTTACCGGCGCCATTCTCACCCATCAACAGATGTACTTCGCCATTCGACACCTCGAGGTTGCCATTGCGCAGCGCCTTAACGCCGCCGAAGTTCTTCTGGATGGAACGAAGCGATAACAGCACCCTCGCGGATTTTACCGCACGGCCAAAATTCGCGCCTCTCGGGAGATATGATGGGGCATGAATCGAGCGATATTTGCTCCCGATCCCGCTGCTCCGCTCGGTTCAGTCAATCAATTGTTGCTGGCGCGAGCACGGCATCACGTCGTCAAAGACTTTCCCGGACCGCTGTCAATCAAGCATGTCATAGATGGCCGAATTCCATGGAAAACAGGAACTCGCGAGCTATGGGTCGATGAAACATCTTTCCTGGTCCTTGATGATCGCCAGCCCTATTCGCTGGAAATAAAGAAGAGGCGGCCGGTTGAAACGTGCTGCGTGTTTTTCAAGCGCGGATACGTTGAATCGGCTGCGCGCGTGGTTACGACGCCAGAGGGGGAACTGCTCGACGATCCGTATAAGTCGCCTGCGTCGCTCAACTTCATATCGCGCCTTCACCGCGCCGGTAGTCACGTAATTCCAATGCTGCTCTCTCTCCGTGCGGCCGCGCTGCGTGGGGGCGCTGGAATTGAAATGGAAGAGAAGTTTCTCGCATTGGGACGCGTTTTGATTGGGGCGTACGATGAGATGCTCGCGAAGATGCGCCGCATACCCGCGGCCAAGGCATCGACACGCGAGGAACTTATGCGGCGAATCGAGCGAGGCCGCGAATACATGCACGCTTGCATTGATTCGGGCCCGACGCTCGAGGAAATGGCTCGCGCTGCCTGCCTGTCGCCATTCCATTTCCATCGGGTATTCACCCGGACTTACCATGAGACGCCGCATTCCTACCTCTCGAAGCTCCGCCTCGAACGGGCATCGAAGTTACTGGAAAATGGGCTGTCCGTAACGGAGGTTTGCGGCGCGGTGGGATTCGAAAGCCTCGGTTCTTTCAGCGTGCTTTTTCGGAAGCGGTTTGGCTACGCTCCAAGCGCTACCCGAAAGTTCGCAAGATTCGAGAAGCGCTGGCCGCCGGATTAGCCTAAACCTGAATCATGAATCTAACTTGGCTGGCGGCTTGCACTCTTGCGGCAAGCTTAGGCGCTTTTTTGGTTTCCCAGGTGAATGCTTCAGGAACCGACTCAACTTTTCGGCTTTCCAAAGTCGGTGTAATTATTCTGGGAGTAGCCGACCTTAATCACTCAATCGCGTTCTATCGCGAGCGTCTGGGCTTAGAACTGACCTCTCAGACCTCCGACTTCGCATTTTTCAATGGCGGCGGAATCACTCTGGCCTTGAGTCCGGATCTTAGTCGCGCTCTGGGCCCAGCGCCCGGAGCGGTTGAGCTGGTTTTCTCTGTTGATCACGTGCGGATCGCCTACACACAACTTCAAAGGCGTGGGATTGAATTTCGAGGAGAGCCACGCATCGTCACAGGCGCGATGTGGGCCGCAAATTTCACCGACATCGATGGGCACACGTTGTCAGTCTTTGGACCTGAGTAGCGGGCGTCCTAACGACAACAAGGAGCCGAAAGCGGTGGCGTTCAGTTCCCAACAGCGCCGTCCACAAACAGTGAAATGATGCCTGTATGGTCAAACGTTCTGCCCGCGTCGAACCGGAGGACGATCCTCGTCTGGCGCGGGTCAGCCAAATCTGTCTTGCTCTCGGCGAAACCACGACAGAGCGTCACGGCAGCCACGCATCATTTCTCGTGGGCAAAAAGAAGTTCGCCTACTACCTTGACAACCATCACGGCGACGGCATAGTTGCCATCACGTGCAGAGTCGCGCCTGGCGATAACCAGCTGCTCACCAAGGCGCAGCCCGAACGCTTCTACCTGCCGGCTTATCTTGCTTCCAGAGGGTGGGTTGCCCTGCGCCTGGACGGCCCAGAGATCGATTGGGAAGAAGTTCGCGAGTTACTTCACGAAAGCTACCGCCGCATTGCGCCAAAGCGGCTGGCTGGGAGCGTTCGTTTGGAATCCGAAATTGATTAGCGATGGTCTGTGCTTTCACGAGCCGTGTGACTGCGGTTCAGGGCCGGCACCGCTTGGAAGGGTCGATGACTAACGGACAAGTGGAAATAAATGCTGGGCCGCTAAGCGCAATCTATCCTGTCATAGCCTTTGCGTTCAGTAGTAGACATACCCACCGGGAACACTTCGCTATAAGGCTCCGTTCGTCTCTACCCGAGACGACAAAAGCAGATTACCACGGCTCCAGCCGACATTCTGTCTCGGCTTTTCTCGGTTACGTTGATGAAGCCGGGCAACAGCTACTAAAGCAAAGATTCCCTACTGGAGAGCTTTTTGCTCGAGGTGCCAACGTTGCAAAGAATGGAAGCAACAAGACGCAATGGGACAAAATTGTTGGCGGCGACGTCGCGCTATTCCTTCGGCACAACAAGGTCGTCGGGAGGGGCAAGGTCGTGTACAAACTTCGTAGCGCAGATCTGTCTCGAGGTTTGGGTTGGGAGCAGGATAACCATTCCGATCTCCCATATGAGCTGATCTATGTGGTGGAAGACGTGGAGCCGCTCACCTACCTCTGCGGGCGCTCTGGGAGGCGATCGGCTATGAGCCTGACGCCGATCAGGTGGGCCTCCGTGTTCTGGACACCGACAAAGCCGAACGGGCACGGCAGTGGCTCAGTGAGCAGGTCCCGATCTCCGACGCCGACATTCGTGCTGTGTTAGAGCGCCTCCGCACCCTCGAATCAACGGACGTTGAAAGACTTTCTCTATCGCGCAAGGAACAGCACTACTGGCGGCGATATTTCTTCGGGCAATCGCAACTGGGGCAGTGCGCAGCGTGCGGCTCGACCCTTCCGATCGAGCTATTGGCCGCTGCGCATATCAAACCGCGGTCGAACTGCAGGCATGACGAGAGACTCGATCCAAATAACGTAATTCCCATGTGCCTGCTCGGGTGCGATGCACTATTCGAGCGCGCTTACATGAAAGTAGATCCGGACGGGTACATAAAGGTGAGAGAACGAGCTACGGGAGCATTGCGGTCGCGGTTGAACTCGCTGCAAGACCGGCGGATCGCTCGGTGGTCACCGGACTGTCGCAAGTACTATGAATACCGCGCGAAGCGTGCGTGAGTGTATTCGGGGTTGTCGGCAAACCAGAAACAACTCGCGCCCGGATTCCTCCTGAGTAGACGCCAAAGGTTGACCTCTCGCATCCAGACTTTGAAATTGCCGCATAACGGGCCAACCGTAGATATGAGTCGTAGAGTCGGAACCGTCGGAAATCCACGACATGCGCTTAGCTTAGGCTAGCGCTTATGGGCCCGTGCGGCCGCCCTCAGGCCGCCAATTCTACAGAATCTTCAAGCTTCCTCCAGCACGTGGTAAGCCCCCCACCATACGGCCCCACCGCCCAAACCATGGGCCCTTAACTTTGTTTTAAACAGGTCTTTATCTGAATGGCATTGGGTTCCATATGCGAACTTCCGTCCTCACGGCGCTGCCATAACGCCTTCGGCCGCGTTGATCAGCGAGGTCCGGAGCTGGTCTTGAAGGGCTTTGTCGAGTTTCTCGCCTCGGCAAGTTACGTAGAAGACGTCAATAGCTTTATGAGCTTCGGTGTCGATCAAGACGATTTCGATGTTGCATTCGGCCGCCGCGAACACGGAGCTCAGGTCATAGAGAAGTCCGGGGCGATCCTCGCCGGTAAAATCGACGAGGGTTGCCGAATCGGAGGCCTCGTTGTTGAAGCGCACAGTGGGAGCGATATGAGCGACACGGCCGCGGCGCTTGACCGGCCGGCGGCGCTGCAGCAGAAAACGAACATCGTCGGTTCCGAGGACAACCCGTTCAATGGTTCTCCGTAGCCGGTCGATTTCTGTTGGATTGAGTTCCAGCGTGCGCAGCGGATCGGTGAACCGGAACTGATCGACCGCCAACCCTGAAGCGTTGGTGAACGCCTCGGCCTTGACAATGTTCATTCCGAAACTGGCGAGCGCGCCGCAAATGAAAGCAAACAATCCGGTCCTGTCTGGTGCGAGCACGGTTACCTGGAAAAGACCCTTGCCTTTCTGAATCTCGACGGCGACATGTTTCTCGCGAGCACGCGCGTAGAGCTCCGAGTGATGACGGATTTCATCGTCGGAGTGGGTTCGCAGATAACGCGTGGGTAAGCCATGAAGAAACTTCGCAAGCTGCGGGGTGCGATCGGATTCGGGCAGCTCGTCGAAGCCGCGAATCCTGTTGGTCTCAAGCTCTCGCGTCAACTGTTGCTGACCCATCGTATAGATGCGCCACAACTGCTCCAAGCGCCAGGGCGTCATGGCGGTTGGATTTACGGCGCTGATGTCTGCATAGGTAAGCAGAGTGAGATAGCGGAGATTTTCGAGCGTTTCAGTTTGCCGGGCGAGCGATCGCGCGGTAGCGGGGTCATCCGGATCGCGGCCGTTCATGATGAGCGGCAGGTCGAGGTGATGCTCGATGAGAAACTGGACTGTGCGCTGGAGCTCTGTTGGGGCGCTCAAGCGCGCCATTACAGAGCGTGCGGTTTCGATCGATCCCTTCACGTGCTCGCCCGGATCCGTTCCTTTGCCGATGTCGTGCAAGAGCAGCGCAAACCGAAGTAGAGCCGGATCGCCTGCCTCCTCCAAAAGTGTTTGCATACGCTTCGCCGTTTCATCGGCGCCGTGCGCAAGTTCGTCAACTACGCCGATGGCGACGAGCGTATGTTCGTCGACCGTATAGCGATGATAAAAATCGCGAACGACAAGAGAATCGATCGCATTCCACTCGGGGATAGCAGCGGGCAGGACGCCGGTCTCCTGCATTTCGTGGAGAGCCAGGCTGGCATGGGGCTGCGATAAAAGTTCGTTCCACAAAGTCCACGGAGCGGGGCGCGACGCAAAGAGCGAAGCAATCGTCTGGGACTGAGAACGAATGCGGCGTTGCGCATCCCAGGAGAGCTGGATGCCATGGCGGGCGCAAAATATGAAGAGCCGGAGAACCGATTCCGCGCTCTGCGTAACCTCTTGGGGATTGCGGAGCAGCGCGCGATCGTGGGAGACCGTGTAGTCGGTAGTCGATAGCCTGGCGCGCCAGTCCCGGAACTGTTGCAACAGGGATGAATCGAGCGATTCGGTAAACTCGAGCGCGCGCTGGGTGGCTTGCCAGGTTTGCCGCGCAAACAGGAAGTACTGGCGCATCCATTCAGCCGGGGCAGAGCCTTTCCCGAGCGCCGCTGCTGCCTCGTCCTGCAGATCGAACGTGAGCACGTTGCTGTCGCGTCCGGTGCGATTGTGCAGAAACACGCGAAGTGGATAGAGGACGTCGCGAGCCGCGTCGGAGTGATGAAGCGCTTCCTCAAGCGCCTCGTTACCCGGGGCAAGCCGGCTAAGCCAATGAAGGAAATGAATGTCGCGGATTCCGCCAGGCGTTTCCTTGATATTCGGCTCGAGGTGAAAAATTGTATGGTTGAACTTCGCGTGGCGGCCGCGAGTAAGCTCGGCCAGTTTCCTCGTCAGCGTTGGCCGCTGGCGCGCGTAGAAGCCTGGCAGGGAATTCGAGAGGCTCTCAAACAGACGCGCATCGCCGAAAAGAAACCGGATGTCGAGCAAGCTGACGTGCAGCTCGATGTTTTGCTCGTTGAGCCGGCAGCACTCGGCGACGGTTCGGACCGACTGGCTGATGCGGAAGCTTTGATCCCAAAGCAGACGTACGAAATTGGAGAGAGGCTCCTGGATCTGGCCCACCGCGCTTTCCGTTTCTGCCAGGAACAGGAGGTCGATATCCGAATGTGGGAATAACTCCTTGCGGCCATAACCGCCGACGGCCAGGATCGCTACTGGAGGGCACTCCGGCGTAATCCACTGAGGGGCCGATTTCGTGATGAATGTGTCGACCTCGGCTGTTCGCGCCTCCAAGGCGTCCCGCCAGCCAATCTGCTCGGCAGTGTTGCCCATGGATGCCGCCACAGCGTTAAAGCGCCGCTTCGCCGGTATCTTCGTTGCGAATGCGTATGGCGTCGGCGACGTCGAAAATGAACACTTTTCCATCGCCAATCTTGCCCGTGCGTGCGGCCGAGACCAGGGAGCGGGTGATTTCGTCGAGGCGGCCGTCCGCGATAACCAATTCGATTTTGATCTTGGGCAGCAGATCCACTTCGTACTCCATGCCGCGATAAACTTCTTTGTGGCCCTTCTGGCGGCCGTGGCCGCGGACTTCGGTGATGGTCATACCATCGACGCCGATAGCTTTCAGAGCCTCTTTTACTTCTTCGAGCTTATGCGGCTGAATGATCGCCTCAATCTTTTTCATCTTGTGAAATCCGCCTTTACGCTTCGAGGGTATAACCTTCTTCGCCATGCATACTCAGGTCCAGACCTTCGACTTCGTCTTCTTGCGAAACGCGGACCCCAATCAGAACATCGACGACCTTTAGAATGATCAACGTTCCAACGATGGCCAAGGCAAACGAGATGAGCACTCCGACCGCCTGATTCAGCACCTGCGAGGCATGGCCATCGACCAGACCCAGCGGCAGCAGCTTGCCCGCGGAATCCTTAAAACTGTCGTTCACGGCGTTGGTGGCGAAGACGCCCGTGAGAAGAGCACCCAACGTTCCGCCCGCGCCATGGACGCCAAAGGCATCGAGTGTATCGTCATAACCGAAGGCCGATTTGAAGGATGTGACCATGAAGAAACAAACTACGCCTGCAGCGAAACCGATGAGAAGCGCCGGGAACGGCTTCACGAATCCGGAAGCGGGAGTAATGGCTACGAGACCGGCAACACAGCCCGAGATCCCGCCCAGGATGCTTGGTTTGCCCATCCGCCACCATTCAGCCAGAAGCCAGCCGAGCGTGGCGGCGGCTGCGCCGAAGTGTGTGGCGACGAACGCGCTGCTCGCCAGGCCCGAAGCGGCGAGCGCGCTGCCGGCGTTAAAACCGAACCAGCCGACCCACAGCAGACACGCGCCAACTGTGCTGAGCACCAGGCTGTGCGGTTTCATCGGCTCCTTCGGGAATCCGAGCCGTTTACCAAGATACAGGGCACATACCAGTGCGCTAACGCCCGAAGTGATGTGAACCACGGTACCGCCTGCAAAATCGAAACACGGAATTTTGCCGCCCAGCGAAGCACTCAGAAAGCCGCCTTTACCCCAAACCATATGAGCCATCGGAAAGTAGACGATGGTGGACCAAAGCACCATGAAAAGTAGCATCGCGCTAAATTTCATGCGTTCTGCGAACGCTCCGGAAATCAGCGCCGGCGTGATGATGGCAAACATCAACTGATAAATCATAAACGTCTGTTGAGGGATAGTTGCGGCATAGTCTGAATTGGGAGCGCTTCCGACACCATTCAGAAAAAGATATTGCAACCCTCCGACAAACGAATTTCCTTCGCCGAACGACAGGCTATAGCCATAAACTGCCCACAGCACCGTTACTACGGCCATCAAGACAAAACTGTGCATCATTGTGCCGAGCACGTTCTTGCGGCGAACGAGGCCCCCGTAAAAGAGCGCAAGCCCCGGTCCGGTCATCATGAGCACTAGCGCGGCGCTGGCAAGCATCCATGCGTTGTCTCCTGCCGACTGAGCCGCTCTGGTAGCCGCTTCGAGCACGGCCAGCTTGGCATCGACAGTCGAGGAAGCGGTCTGAGCGAAGGAAAGAGAAGAAAAACCGGGAAGAAGCAGGCTAATCCAACACAGCGCGCGTTTCATTGATGTCAGAATCCCTTTGGGACAGATAGTTCGCCGTGGCGCATGATGCCCGTGCGTCGAACCTAGAATCTCACTAGCGTAACAGCATTCCAGGGTTCGAAATCAACTTTAAATTTCTATGGCGTGAATCGAAGTGTCTTATCGCGTAGGGCGAAAACGGTTGGCGACGTTGGGCGTCGCTCGCGTCTTTCGGGCGCGAGCTAGCCAACCGGGTCTGGAATCGAAAGCTGCCGGCAGATCCTCTTCGCCAAGCGGTTAGCGATTTCCGTATGACGAGGGACTGCTTCCGCGTGGCCTGTTTGCGGGTTCTCCCAGAGCGAATGCTCCTTACCCTCTCTCCGCAAAATACACCCACAATACCGTAAGTGACGGAGAAGTCGCTCCCGCTTCACCCGATTACAACGAGTTCTTGCTTCGCCTCGGGAGGCATGGAGCGCAGCGAATCTTCCCGCCGGTGCTCGAGAATGAGAGCAATCGCATCGCGAAGGCTCGCCAAGCACTCTTCGCGCGACTTGCCCTGTCCGTTGGCTCCAGGTACTTCAGCACAGTACGCGATGTACCAAGGGGGGTCTTGTTCGACAATGGCTGTGAACTCGTTGCGCACGCGTCCATTGTAGCGCCGGTCGCTTACGCTTCTGGCTCCCTGTTACCTTCATCGGATTCGGCAAGGAGACTTTCGCCGCGAAGTAAATCAGCCAGCGATTCGCGGGCGCGTATCACATGAATGGCCTCGCCTTCGACCATAACCTCGGCGGGGCGAGAACGCGAGTTGTAGTTCGATGCCAATGCAAATCCGTACGCTCCAGCCGTCTGTACCGCCAGCAGATCGCCGGGCGCGGCCTGGGCCATTTGCCTGTTTCGAGCCAGGAAATCCGCGGTTTCACAGACTGGTCCAACAACGTCAACTTCCGTAAGATTCGCGGACCTGCTCTCGAGTACTGGCACGATTTCGTGGTGCGCCTGATAAAGAGACGGCCTTAGAAGATCGTTCATGGCCGCATCCACAACCACAAAGGTCTTAGATCCATTGCGCTTAGTGAGGATGACGCGGGTGAGCAGCACACCGGCTTCAGCGGTGATCGATCGTCCCGGTTCAATCATCAGCTCGAGACTTTGACCCGCCAGCCTCTGCTTCAACGCCTCGGCGAACTGGGAGAGGCAAGGTGCGCGATCGGAAGGCCGGTACCGCGCGCCGATGCCGCCCCCGATATCCAGATGTCGAATCGAAACGCCGGCGCTCCTCAGCCGATGTATCAATGCAAGCACTTTGTCTACAGATTCGAGAATCGGCGCAAGATCGAGTAGCTGCGATCCGATGTGGCAACTGACGCCTTGAACGACGATCGCGGACAGTTTGGCAGCCTTCTCATACAGCGCTTCGACCTCTGAGATGCCGGTGCCGAACTTGTGCTCGCGCAAGCCCGTGGATATGTATGGATGAGTAACCGCGTTCACGTCGGGGTTGACGCGAAAAGCAACGCCAGCCGCACGCCCCGCGCCTGCGGCAATATTCGAGATTTCCAAAAGCTCGGCTTCGGACTCGCAATTGAAGCTGTGAATGCCTTGCGCGAGCGCATAGCGAATTTCCTCGCTGGTCTTCCCGACGCCCGAGAAAATGATTCGATCGGGAGAAGCGCCGGCGCTCAAAACCCGGTACAGCTCGCCTCCGGAAACAATGTCAAAGCATGCTCCCAGCCAAGCCAGCACCTGAAGGACGGCGATATTGGAATTGGCTTTTACCGCGTAACAGATGCGATGAGGAATGGACGCTAGTGCGGTCTCATAAGCCAGGTAATGACGTTCGATCGAGCGGCGCGAATAGACATAGGTCGGCGTGCCGTATTTCGCGGCGATTTCGGCGAGACTCGCGTCTTCGCAAAACAGCACACCTCCGCGATACCTGTACTCTTCATCGATCAGCATGGGAATGGGACGCGAAACGCGCCAGGAAAGACCGGCGTGTCAAATAATAGTGTACCGACCCCGAAAACTTTTAGGCGCTGCCTTGCTGCCGCAGCTTTGCCATGAGATCGTAGAGTGCTTGCAACTCGAGTACTCCAGCTTCTGCATCCGCGCGACTTGGCTGTTCGTTGTTGTCGTTCCAGCCCGTATTCTCGCCCTGGGGATTGGGCTGGATCACGATGCCATCGCGGCGCGCGAGCACGCTCAGACCGTTATAGTACAAGCCGTAATTCACTCCTTCCTGCGGAATAAGCCATGCGATCTGACCACGCACGGGGATGATACTTTCGTCGGACCAGAGCTCGCGGGCAGCGTATCCAGTGCAATTGAGGATGACACGCTGGTGCAGCGCGGCAAAATCATGCGGTGTGTGGAACTCACGGGTCTCGATAGTGCCTCCGGCGACGAGAAAGTCGTTCATCAATTGCCGCGAGTATTCGGCCACATTAAAGGTGAGAGACGTGGAGCGCCACACATACTTTGTCGGAAAAGGATGCGTTCCCGCCGGCAACTCCTGCGGACGCGGTGTGAGATCCGCAATGCGGTCTTCGTAATGAACGAAGCCATGGCTGTCCTCCTTCTGCCTCTGCGCGAAGCGCTGTTCACGCGTAAGATCGGAGAGTGTGTACCGATCGGTCCACTCGATCGGATTGCCGGGCATCCCGAGATAGCTCTGATACATGGAGAACGAGGTTCGCGCCATCGATTCCCATTGCGATGCGAATTCCGGGGGAGCGATCGAGGTAAGGGCGATGCGCGAGTCCGGAGTCCACGAACCCGTCGCGCGTGAGGAGCGAACGAGCGGCGGCCTCTCTCTTGCGTAAATCGTCACCCGCAGTCCTGCCCGTTGCGCGGTGATCGCCGATGTAAGCCCTAGCGCTCCACAGCCAACGACCGCCACGTGGCGATTGCCGTTCCGAGCCTTTAGCGCTTTGCCGACAGCGACTTCCGCCGATCCCCAGGAAAGCGACCATCCGCTGCCACCATGGCCGTAGTTGTGCACCACAACCTTGTCTCGAACGCGCTCGACGTCCAGCCGCGGCCCAGCCGCTCGAAACGGCCGCAGGCAAACCGTAATTCGGAAAATTCGATCCAGATGCGCGCGGATCGGCAGTATGGGTCCAACGGCGTCATAAAATGGCAGCGACGTGTTGGCTGCTCGCCGTCCGCATGCAGCCAGCTCAACCATGCCCAATCCGGCAAGCGCGCCCGAGTTTCGCAAAAAGGAACGGCGGTCCATCATGCAACTCCTTGGTCATTTGGGGTAGTGTTCACATAGCTTAGCCGAACCTCATCAGAAACGCTCCCTTTACGGTCGCGGTTCAGAACCCCGCGCGTGAGCAAGCGGCAGGTCCCGCCAGCTATAGAACTTTGAAGGCGATCAGAGTCTGATCATCCGTGAGGGGATTGGATCCGCGAAACTTGTCGATGTCGTTGAAGATGGCCTGCACGAGGTCTTGGGGCGCTAGGCTCCATGACTTTTTCAATCTTTTTTGGAGCCGGTCGCGTCCGAAGTCTTTGTCTCCGGCTCCGAGTTGGTCTTCCATGCCATCAGAATAGAGAAGGATCAGATCGCCGGGCTGTGCTTGAAATTCGATCTGATCGTAATCGCGGTCCTCGAGCAAACCGAGCGGAACGCCTTCGACAATCGGGTCGATGATTTCGCCCTCGCGGCAAATGCGCGGAGGCAAGGCGCCAGCATTCGCCATCGTAAAGACTTTTGCGCGGCTATCCCAGAGCATAAGCAGAAGGGTGGCATATTGAGCGTCAACTTTCCGCTCGAGCAGGGTTTCGTTCAACCGCTTCATCAATTGGGCGGGCGTTTGACGCCGCGGCGCGAGGATGCGCAATAAGCCCGAAACCAGAGCGCCGTAAAGAGCGGCGGCGGCTCCTTTCCCGCTGACGTCGCCAAATGCGACGAGTGAGTATTGCTCGCCATGTTCGAAGAAGTCATAAAGGTCGCCGCTGATTTCGCGGGCCGGTCTGGCTTTAAGGTAACCTTCTAGTCCCGGAAGGTCGGGAACGGACCTGGGCAGCAGGACCGATTGGAGCTTATACGCGGCGCGCAAATCGTCCTGCATGCGCTGCTCGCGGAGGGCGAGTTCTTCATACAGCCGGGCGTTTTCCACCGAACTGGCAATCTGAGGAGCGAGGAGGGAAAGCGCGCGGACGTGGTCGTCGGCGAAGAAACCCAAGCGATTACTTTCGAGATCCATGACCCCAATAACACGATCCTGGGAGACAAGCGGAACGGCGACTTCGGAACGAACGTCGGGATGGGACGAAATGTAGCGGGGATCGGCGAGCGTATCCGGGACATTGATCGCTTCCCTACTCTGAGCAGCGGCGCCAACGATTCCCATCCCAAGCTCCATATTCTGGACGGTTACGTGTTCATCGAAGCGCTGACTGAAACGCTGCCGTAGGAGCCTGAATTCCGGATCGACAAGAAAAATGCTGAAAGCGTCGAAGTTGATGAGCGCACGTACGGTTCCGGCGATTTTGGTTAGCAGCTCGTCAAGGTCGAGAATGGAGCTGAATTCCTGCGAAAGATGCGCCAGAACGCGAAGCGTGCGGTTTTGACTCGCAACGCGCCGGTAGAGACGCGCGTTGTCGATCGATACGCCGACACGGCTTGCGATGAGCGTCAGAAGAGCTTTGTCCTGCTCGGTAAAGGCGTTCGGGCGCGTCGACTCGAGATCGATGACTCCGACAAGCTTGCCTCGAACAAGCATGGGGACCGCCAGTTCCGCCCGAACGGCGTCGAGCGCCGGCAAATACCTGGGATCGTTTCTAACGTCGCCAACCAGCAAAGGTTGGCGCATGGCCGCCGCCGTTCCAGTAAGTCCCTCGCCGAGTTGAATGACAAGACTTCGCATGATCTCGTCGCGGTGCCCGATCGCGTGCCGAATTTTGAGGCCACGCGTCTTTTCGCTATAGAGAAGAATGGCGAACAGGTCGTGAGGAATTACTTCCTTGATGGTTTCCGCGACATTAGCGAGCAATTGGTCGAGATCGAGGGTTTCGGAAGAAGCTTGACTTACTTCCAGCAGAAAATCGAGCAGCTCGGCGCGTTCCCGAAACCGCATTTGAGGTTTCGAGGAAGGCATCAGTAAGTACCTGCGGTCTTCGCTTCGCCCAAATGTGCCGATGTCACGGGAATTGTGGAGCCGTGGGGGGAAGCGCAAAAAATTGCTACCCGGCAGCTCTTCACGCCCTACAAGCATAGCATGCCGCTTCACGGGAATGAACGGCGAATGTGGTGCCGCAATGACACCTTTAGTAAAAGAAGATCATGTCAGCGGCGAACATCACCTGGCTCTTCTTCGTGCCGGTATCGAACGCAGGAGCGTCGTAAGCATGGTCGAACCGGATCTCGGGGCGGAAGACGACGGTAGTGCCAATCCAATGATTCCAGGAGATGTCGTGCTCGGAATACGCCGTCTTGTAGCCGGTTCGTTGGCCCCTTATATCATCGAAATACTCGCTTCGGAAGATAAGAGCGTCCTTTTTGCTGATTTTCCTGCTTACATAGGCCACAGTTGCCCACTCGGGCGCAAAACAGGTCAGCTCAGTCGCGTTGTTACAGTAAGCCCCATTGGAATTTGTCAGAAGCAGAGATGATGCGGCTGGGTCCCTGACGTTAGGCGTGTCCTTCATGTATTGATACCAGGTTTCCCAAGCAAAATGCCATTTTGAATGACCGAATTTGTGATACCAGGTCGCGTAATATGCAGCGAGATTGTTGTAGTTGTACCTGCCGCTGTTGAGTGAGTTAGCGCAAACATAAATATTGTCGCCGCCATCAGCCCAGTCATAACCCAAACACGCATTGCCGGTTAGAGTTGCGGATGGCGCCCATGGCGCGGATTCGCAACCGCCAGATAAGCCGATTTGCGTCGTCCAATGATTGCTCCACTTAGTGGTGGCGTTGACGCCGGTTTGGGTGTAGCAATCGTAAGTGTAAGTGAGCGAGTGCGTGTAAGTATAGTTGTTTGGCGCTAACTGAGCTTCAATATCGGGCAATGAAATATAGCGGCCGATTCTCACATCCGTTCCTTGCCCAATCTTGGGGAAATACAAATCGGCATAGGCCATCACCGGATCGTAACCGTACTTATTTCCTATGGTTCCATTTGACTTGGAATTATTGAGCAGTTGTTGACTGAAGTAGCCCATCGCAGTCGTAAAGCGGTAGTCGAAACCGTACAGGTTTGTCAGCCGGAAGCCCCAATCGAAGTGATCGGTCTGGACCGTGTCTGGTGTCCGTTCGATATAGAGCGTCGCCTGATCGAGAACAAACGAATTCGGGATCTGGGCATAGGCAGCGGGTGCGTTGGCATACGGACCATTGGTCGATGTACTGATATTCATACCGAAGTCGACCCAGCCATAGATCTGGATGTTCTCTTTCTTCCACCAATCTCCATTCGGGCCGCTTTGAAGCGCGGTCGTCAGGGGATATTGCGTTGCGTTCGGATAGCCAATCCAAGGAGTCCCTCCAATGGGCCAAACATTGAATGGAAACGGCGGATTTTCCACGGGCGGAGGATAACCGCGATACGCGGGTTCCGCGGCATTCGCTGTGCTGGCCTGCGGATGCCAATCGTTCCAATATGCCTCTCCGAGCCGCTTGAAAAATCCCGGCTTTTCCGCTGTGCTGACGTTTGCCGTGTTCACGCTAGCAGCGGCTGGGGAACCGGCCGGATCTACGATCGATTGTGCTCGCAACTCGGCGATTGTCAAACACAGAACAACTGGAAATAGCGTCGTTCTAAGCCTAAACACGATTGCAGTGTAGGAACAAACGCCTAAGGAAGGCATAAGAGCCAAGTAAGGAATTTGTAAGTGTCCGGCAATCGATTGGCCGAAAGATTGGCTGGCGAAATCGGTGGATTGGCGGATCCGATCCGGGTTGCGACTCGAATGTCGTATAACTAAACCGTGGTCGTACCTACGGATCCGGTTTCAGGCTATCTCGAAGATGCGTCGGGTAAGCGAGGAATGGCCGAGCAGGCCTTTGCGCCTTCAACAACGAGCGAATTGCGGGAGATTGTAGGGGAAGCGGCTTCGCGCCGGATCCCCATTACGGTGGCGGGAGCTGGTACGGGACTCACTGGTGCCGCCGTGCCGGAAAGTGGCTGGGTGGTTTCTCTAAAGCGATTTCGCAAACTCGAACTCGACAACGGAATTGCGCGCTGCGGGGCCGGCATATCGCTTCAAGAACTGCAAGACGAGGCGGCCAAAACAGGCCAGTTCTTCGGTCCGAATCCGACCGAATATACAGCTTCGATCGGCGGCGTCATCAGCACTAATGCCGGTGGTGCCCGCAGCTTCGGATTCCGAGCGGTCCGCCACCATCTCCTCGGCCTGGAAGCTACTTTCATGAGCGGCGAGACGAGATGGCTCAAACGCGGTGAGCAAGTGGATTTCAGTTACAAGCCCGTACCTCAACCGGCTACGACGAAAAATTCCGCCGGGTATTATCTCGAGCCGGATGTCGACTGGACTAATTTGCTCGCCGGGAGCGAAGGAACTTTGGGAATTGTTACGGAAGCCGAGCTCCGAATGTTGCCTGTTGCGCCGGCCGTTTTAGCTGGGGTCGTTTTCTTCCGAACGGATGAGGATTCATTGAATGCAGTGGACGAATGGAGACACGTGCCACGCTTGCGGCTTTTGGAATACCTGGATTACATGTCAATCGAATTAATGCGGCCCTTGAATCCCGACATTCCGGCCGGTGCCCAAAGCGCTCTGATCGTGGAACAGGATCTACCCTCCGAGACTGATGAGGAAGTAGACCGCTGGATCGACCGGTTGGCGGAACATCACGCCTTCGTGGACGAATCCTGGTTCGGCTTTTCGGCTCAAGACCGCGAGAAATTTCGCGCATTGCGGCATGCACTGGGAGCCACCGTCGTTGACCGCGTGCGCCGGACCGGGCTGCCGAAGATAGGAACGGATTTCGCGGTTCCGTTTCATCGCAACCGGGAACTCCTCACTTATTACAGGGAACGGGCGGAAGCGCTATTTCCTGGCCGTTTCTTGATCTTCGGGCACATCGGCGATGCGAATGTGCACCTGAACATTTTGCCCGATACAGAGGAAGAGACGCGCGCTGGCGAAGAAATGATGTTCGACTTCGCCAAGTACGCGGTGAAGCTGGGTGGAACTGTCGCAGCCGAACACGGAATCGGCAAGAACAAGCGCGACCTGCTCAAGCTGATGTACTCGGCCGAAGAAATTGCGTCGATGAAGGATGTGAAGCGACAGTTGGACCCAGAGTGGCTGCTGGGACGTGGAAATATCTTCGACGAGTGATCGCGTGGCGCGTTTTGATGGGTTAAGCAGGAGGCGCGTGAGAGATCAGGAACGTCGCGAATTGGTCGATACCCGTTCGAACGGCCGTTTCATCTTCCGCCTTGGCGGCCCTCTCGATCGCCGCTCCGATTTCGGTAAGTTCGGGAAACCCGTATGCTCCGCCCGAGCCTTTCAAATTATGTCCGAGCAGCCGAACCTGCACGAATTCTCGCCGCTCGAACGCGGCCTTAAGCTTGTCGAGATCTCGTCGGCAGAGGGCGAAATACTGAGGAAGGAGTTCAGCTAGATCGAAGTCTGGCTCGTCGTCTTCTTCAGCTGTTTGCATGCTGTGGTGGTGGGCGCTGCGGGGGATCGAACCTGCGACCTCATGCTTGTAAGATATCAAACTTCGGGGATACTAGCCGCTACCAAGCTGCATGAGATGGCGAGTATCCCCTTTTGGACCAAGCAATTACGGCCAAGCACGCGATATTGAGCAAGACTGCTAAAGATGGCGATTTAGGGCGCGTCTTCGAGGACATTCTTTCCTTTGCGCACGAGATCGCGAGCGCGGTGGCATTGTGCTGATTGAGCCCTGCGCAAATGGGGCATGGTACTGCGTGGCCTCGGGTAGTACTTGCATATTCCCCTTTTCCGGATAAGGATATCCACAAAGCTCTCTCTCGGCAGAGCCTTCAGCACAACTCGGAGGAATCTCTTCATGAAATCGAACACGCTTCGTGTGGCAGGACTGTGTCTGCCATTTCTCTTTATCCCGGGCGCCGTCGCGGACGACCTCGTTTTCACTACCTTCTACGACAGTCAATGGAATAACACGGCAGCCTCGAGCATTAACGCGGAGGGAACAGTCGCGGGCACAGTCGGCGGAATTGGAATTAGGGGGAGCGAGGGTTTTGTGCGGGACAGGCAAGGTAAAATCACCACATTCTCGTTGGTTCCCCCTTACCCTGTGTCAGGCATTTTCTCAGGCACAAGCGCCTTTGGGATTAATCGAGATGGGGATATAGTTGGCACCTCGTACATAAACTCACCAGCCGAATTCATTTGGGGGTTTGTCCGCGAAGAAGACGGCACTATCACGAGGTTTGCGCCTCCCGAGGGACCGGTCTCCCCACCCGATTTCATCAATTCGGCGGGAGAGATTGCGGGTACTTATCACAGTGGGGGGACCCTCGGCCCATCCTACGGGTTTATTCGCGACGCACAGGGCAACATCCAGACATTCAGCGTGCCGGGGCAGAAGAACTTTCTTTCGGTGACCGGGCTTAACTCGAATGGCGACGTTGTGGGGTGGTACTACACAACAACTCAATTCAACCAGCAGTTCTGTTTCATTCGGTATAATGACGGCACGGTTTTCCCCTTCAACGTTCCGGGCGCATACGACTCGCAAGCTGCTGGCATCAATGACGAAGGCGACATAGTTGGCTCGTATGAGGGCGGGAAACACGGCTTTGTGCGCGACGCTTCTGGCGAGTTCACTCACTTCGATGTGCCCGGCGCAACAAGCATTTCTCCTGCTGCGATCAATAACGGCGGGCAAATCGTGGGAAGTTATACTGACGCGCAGAACGTCGGTCACGGCTTCTTACGCCGGAAGAATGGCCAGGTCGTCATCGTGGACGTGCCCAACGCCACTTCTACATCCGTTGTGGATATCAATATCAACGGCGAGATGACAGGGACCTACGCGACCGCAAACGGCACAGCAAGTTTCGTCGCAAGATTGTGCGGATGCTCGCCTCGGCCAGAAGGCGACTAAACCCAAAATTTCAAAGTTGGGACGCGGCAACATAGGAGGAAGTTTCTGCCACCGCTCCCAACGCTCTCAGACTTCGAGGCGGAGCTTAACGAACGCTGCTGGATTGAAGGGCTGCGGTTTCACGATCTTCGACATTGCGCCATCACCAAACTAGCGGAATCGGAAGCATCGGATCAGACCATCATGTCAATCGCCGGCCACCTGGATCGAGCCATGCTTGAACACTATAGCCACATTCGCAAATGCAGCCAAACGCAAGGCAGTGGAAGGCATCCGCGGATAGATGCCACCTGAATTGGTGCTGTTGATGCTACGAGCCTCCAATGACCTTCCGCGTGTACATCCTGCCAGAGCGGGAGATTCACGGCTTATAAGCTATTGATTCGATTGGTGGGCGCTGCGGGGATCGAACCTGCGACCTCGTGCTTGTAAGGCACGCGCTCTAACCGGCTGAGCTAAGCGCCCGTCTCAGTTTGTGAACTTCAATTGTTGCTTATAGGCTAGCAACAGCGGCTGGCGAACTCAATTCGCGGCCGATGGCATCGACGAGGCGATCGTAGGTAAACGGGAATCCGTGGCTTTGCGCGACCGCGGGAATCGCCCGCGCGCTCTCGAAAAGAACGTCCGACATCTCGCCCAGCATGACCCTCAACGCGAATCGCGGGACGGGCAGCATGGCTGGACGATGCAATGCCCGCGCCAAGACCCTGGTGAACTGCTGGTTGGTAACGGGCTCAGGAGCGGTGCCATTCAATGCTCCGGATACGGCGTCATTTTCAGCGGCCCAGCGGATCATGCCGATTAAGTCATCGCGATGAATCCAAGACATCCACTGCTGGCCATCTCCGAGCCTTCCTCCCACTCCTAGGCGGAAGGGCGGGAGCATCTTGTGGAGCGCGCCACCTTCGGCCGAGAGCACGACACCGATTCGAATTCTGACAACGCGCAACCCAGCTTCGCGCGCCCGCTCGGCTTCCCGTTCCCACTCTGCGCAGACATGGGCTAGAAAGCCGCCGCTGCCCGGCGGGCTCTGTTCCGTCAGCACTTCGTCTCCGCGATCGCCGTAATACCCAACCCCCGAGGCGCTCACAAGCACGCCGGGTTTGTGGTGCACGCGGCTCAGCGCCTCGACCAGATTGCGAGTAACCAACGTTCGACTACTCTCGATTTCTTTCTTAACCTCGGCTGTCCATCGCTGGGCGAGAGACTCGCCGGCGAGATTTACGATCGCATCGCAACGTGGAACCGAATCCAGAGGAGCCAACGTTCGCTCCGGCTCGGGCCAGGGATGAAAAGCGGCGCGAAGATCCATAGCGGTGCTCCGCTTGCGGCCCAAATAGTGAACGGAATGCCCGCCGGCCAGCAGCGTTTCCACTAATCGCTTCCCAATAAATCCCGTTGCGCCCGTCACCAGGTATGTCACGCTTACTCCTTGGCTACAATGCCAAGACTGCGCATCTTGCGGTAGAGATGCCTGCGCTCGAGCCCGAGCAAATCCGCGGCACGAGTGACGTTTCCGCCCGTTTCTTCGAGCTTCTTCAAAATATATTCACGCTCCGCCGCCTCTTTCACCTCATGAAGACTGCCAAAACCATCCCAGGACCGGGAGGGCTGGATACGTTTCATGGCTCCCAGTGGGAGATGACGCGCCTCAATGCGATGTTGGGGGTACAGGATAACGAGACGCTCCATTAAATTTCGAAGCTCGCGTACGTTGCCGGGCCAGGAATAAGCAGTTAATGCGTCAACAGCTTCTTCCGTCAGCTGATTGGGCTTGCGGCCATACGCCGTGGCGAACTCCTGAAGGAAGTGTTCGGCCAATAGCGGAATATCTTCTGCTCGCTCCCGAAGTGGCGGCACGGTGAATGGAATTACGTTCAGCCGGTAGAACAGGTCTTCTCGAAAGTTTCCGCGCTCAATTTCCTGCTCGAGATTTTTGTTGGTGGCGGCAATGACGCGGACATCGACTTGAATGGTTTGCGAAGCGCCCACAGGCTCGAACTTGTGCTCGTCGAGAGCGCGCAACACTTTAGCCTGCACCTTCAAACTCATGTCGCCCACTTCATCCAAAAAGAACGTGCCGCCATGGGCCTTCTGCATCTTGCCGATCTTGGCGTCGGCGGCTCCATCGCTGTTGATCCAGCGGCGTCCGAAGAGTTCACTTTCGATGAGATCCTCGGGCAGCGCCGCGCAATTCACCTCGACGAACGGCCCCTTGGCGCGCAGGCTCGAACGATGAATCGCATGCGCCACAAGCTCCTTTCCGGTTCCGCTTTCGCCATATATGAGGACCCGGCCATTTGTGGCCGCCATGATCTTTAACTGTTGCCGGAGCGCCTTGACGGGAACGCTGTTGCCAATGATCTCGGGCAGCTCCGCTTCTTCACGGAGACGTTCGAGCTCAAGCTCCATGCGGCGCTGATCGAGGCCGTTTTTCAGCACCAGGCTTACTTTTTCGATGGTCAGCGGCTTCTCGATAAAGTCGTAAGCGCCGAGCTTGGTGGCTTTCACGGCAGTTTCTATGTTGCCGTGCCCGGAGATCATAATCACGACCGGGCGATCGGCTCCGATCCTGGTCTGAATCTGTTCGAGCACTGCTAACCCGTCCATGCCCGGCATCCAAATGTCGAGCAGGACGGCCTCGTAGTTTCGCTGCACCAGCTCTTTTAAGCACGATTGACCGTCGGCCACAGCCTCGCAGGTATAACCCTCGTCGGACAAGACTCCCGCCAGCGACTGACGGATGGCGGATTCGTCGTCGACGATCAGAACTCGGGAACCTTGCAGCCTCATTCCTTGTTTTAGATTGACAGAAACGCAGATACGGCGCGAACTCTTGTGGGGCCGCCAGTCGCGGCGACAAGCCGGCGTGCTGGCCGGCTTTCTCAAGCATGCCGCTCTTCAATCAGATCTTGCCCAGAAGGATTTCGTGCTTCGGACTGGAATCCGGTTCACCCGTGCCTTGAGCCAATAGCTCGACGACAAAGCGCGTTCCGGATGGCAAATTGTCTTCTACGCGGACACGCCCGCGATGCTCGCCAATGATATGGCTCACAATTGCCAGCCCAAGCCCGGTGCCGCGCTCCTTTGTGGAGAAATAAGGGAGAAACAGCTTTTCCTTATCGATGGGAGTGACGCCACAGCCTGTGTCGGCAATCACAAGATCCACGAAATCCGGCCCGGCAAAAGAGGTTGTCACGAGCAGGCTTTTTATAGGCGAGCTGTCCATCGCCTCGGCCGCGTTATCCACCAAGTTGACGATCACACGCTTGATCTGCTCGCGATCGGCCATCACCGGCGGCAAATTGGGCGCGAGGTCAAGCGTGACGTTCACGCCGCCGAGCCGGCCAGCGAAGACTGCCATTGCGCTTTCGACAATTTCATTGAGGTCGGCCACTGCGGGTTGAGCGGCGGGAAACCTCGAGAACTGAGAGAACTCGTCGACAAGGCTCTTTACGGTTTGAACTTCCTGCTGAATCGTCGTCGTACACTCGTTGAGAATGGCGCGCGTGTCGGGAGGCAGCGCCAAGCGGCGCAACTGCCTCTCGAGCCTGTCGGCCGAAAGGGAAATGGGAGTGAGCGGATTCTTGATCTCGTGAGCGATGCGCCGCGCCACTTCCTGCCAGGCGGCCGTCTTCTGGGCGCGCAACAATTCGCTCGTATCCTCGACGACAATGACGAAGCCGCGCCGTTCTTCGAGCGAAGACACGGTCAAAGCGAGATGCAGCACCCGGCGGCTGCTCGTAATTTCAATTTGACTTCCAGCGCTTCCGGTACGCCGGGCCCGTTTCATAAGATAGCGGAGCTCGTCGAGGTTCTCGCCTTGAAAGAGCTGGTCCAAGGTGCTGGCCCGGAGTTCGCCGCTGTCGGAGAAAATACCCCGGAAAGCGCGGTTGACGCGTTCAATGCGGCCGTCGTCGGATACCGACAACACGCCGGTCGGAATACTCTCTAGAATCGCCTCGGTGAACCGCCGCCGGGCCTCGAGTTCCTTTGCGTTGCTTTCGAGATCGCGCGTCATCTCATTGAACGAGCGAACCAGGGTGGCCAGCTCGTCCATGGCTCGAACCCGAACGCGATAGGAGAGGTTGCCCTGCCGAACCTCTTTGGCCGCTTCGAGCAGAGCCGAAACCGGCACGCTGATCTGGCGCGCGACAAGCTGCGAAATCCAGGAGGCAACGAAAAGAACAAACAGCGTGATGACACAGATCAACCCGAAGTAAACATCTTTATAAAACTTCTTGTTGCTTCCGAGCGCGCGCTGATCTTCAAGATAACGATTGATGGCGGCCTGCTTTTCGGCTAGATCGAAACCGAATGGGAAATAGCCAGTGAGCCGGCCCAGCACCCGATCGCCATCCGCGACCTCCGCATTAGCCTCGATCCCCGCTCTTCCGCCTTGTGTCTTTTGAGGGCATAGATCGACGGCGCCTCCATCCGGACTGTGTAGGACTAGACTTTGTATACGTTGGGCTGCGCAAATTTTCGTGAAGAACGCGCCATCCACGATTCCGGTTTCGGCGGCGATCCGGGTTTGAGGCAGCAAGCTTAGCCAGTTCGCCTCGGCCTGCGCCCGATCGTTCGATTCGCTGCGAAATGCCCCATCAAGCTGCTGCAGGTTGATTTCGATGTTGGTGGCCGGTTGGCGAAACCATTTCTCGAGATTCCGGTTCAGCACGTACACCGTAAAGAGAACCATGAACAGAACGGGAGTGAGCGACAGCGTGAGAGCGCCTGCGATCAGCTTCGAGCGGATGCGCGAGCCTTCCTGATTGTGCCGCCGCTCGATATAGAGCTTGACAATCGTGCGGGCAAGCATGAACGCCAGCGTCACGAAGAACAGGAAAATGACTGTCGAAACCGCCCAGATGATGGCCGTCTGCTGCGAATTGGCAGGTCCGTAGGCGCCGAAGCTGAACGATCCCTGCCAGACGACGAGCGCCAACAGGATGAAGAAGCCAATGGCCGCGCCGGCCAGCGCTACGCGTCGCCGCATGATCCACATCGTAGCGAACCAGGGAACCTGGTAGCGAGGAATTGGGGCCTATAGCGAATTACGGAAGTATTCAATAGCCCTCCTGGTGATTCTGCGAATAAAGAAAGGCGAAGGAGAGAAGGGTAGGGGGGTTACAGCGATATGCCTATTCCATTAATAGTAAAGCGATGAAGCCGATTGTTCCAAAGCCCATATACGTATCTTGACAAACAGTAGAAAACTGTTGTGTTTCCTTGCGTTTACGGGTTGGCGAGGAAATTGCTGGGTCGATATCCTCAAGCGTTCACCACCGGGTAGGGGGTACATATGAAAATTGAACAATTTCCAACCAAAGGGATCGGCATTATCGCTCTGATTGTGACCGTGTTGTGCGTGCCGGTCTTCTCCCAGACAACATCGGGCAACTTAACGGGAACGGTTTTCGATGCGACCGGCGCTGCGGTTCCGGACGCCACGGTGACCGCGACCAATGACGGCACCCAGGTGGCAACTACCACGACCACGACGTCGAGCGGGCAATATCGCATCAACAATCTTCTTGTCGGGACCTACACGTTGACGGTGAAAGCTTCCGGCTTCACGGATGCGCGGCTAAAGAATGTGAACGTGACGCTGAACGAGCTGGCCACGGCCAACGTTACGTTGCAGGTAGGGCAAGCGGCGCAGAGTGTCGAGGTCACGGCGGAATCGGCAGTCATCGACACGTCGACGGCGCAGATGCAGACTACTTACGATGCGCAACAGTTGCAAAATCTATCGATGGCTTCGACCGGATCCGGTGTTGTGAACACGTCCCTGTTACAGGCTGGAATTGCGACAGGTGGCGCAGTTGGACTGGGGACCGGCCCGTCAGTCGGCGGCCAGCGGCCGCGCAATAACAATTTCACGATTGAAGGAATCGACAACAACAACAAGGCCGTTACCGGCCCACTGGTGCAGGTCCCGAACGATGCGGTTGCCGAATTCACGGTGATCGCCAATCAATTCTCGCCACAATATGGACATTCTTCGGGCGGCCAGTTCAACCAGGTGATTAAGAGCGGCAGCAACAATTACCACGGGACGCTGTACGAGTACTTCACGAATCGCAATCTGAATGCCGCTGACAATTTGAACGCGATCGAAGGAAACCCGCTCCATCCGCGCTACGACAATAACCGGTTTGGAGGTAACTTCGGGGGCCCGATCAAGAAGGACAAGCTGTTCTTCTTTGTGGATTGGGAATACAACCCGATCGGCCAAACCTCCACAACCTATTACGAGACTCCCACGCAAGCCGGCTACAACGTACTCGCCTCAATGCCAGGAATCAGCACTACCAACCTGCAGGCATATCAAAAGTACCTGGGCGTTGCGCCCACAGCCAATGCCGCATCCGCGTATGTGAATCCAAATGTCTATTTGGCCGGAACCGGAGCGTCCAGCTCGCAGGCTGCCCTCACCACTGCTAGCGGGGGACTTGTGGCTGGCACGCAGGTTGTCCCGATGGGCCAGATTTCGAGTGCGCTTCCGAACTACCAGAATACAAACACTGGCTTGGCCTCGGTGGATTATACGATTTCCGATAAGGATCAACTTCGCGGGCGGTTTATCGTCGATCGTCTTGGTCTGATCGACACGACCGGTTATCCGTCTGTCTTCTTCACGACCATTCCCAACAACAACTATCTGACCACCGTATCGGAGTATCACAATTTCTCCCCGAACCTTACGAATGAGCTGCGCCTGGGTTTCAACCGTTTCTTCCAGATCTACACTGTGCCCAGCCAGTCGTTTCCGGGGCTGGATCAGTTCCCCAGCATGAATGTCTACGAAGGGATCGGTTCTTTCTTTGGTCCTGATTCGAATGCCCCTCAATACACGATTCAGAACACGTATCAGCTCAACGACGGCTTGAATTGGACGAAAGGAAAGCATAGCCTGCAGTTTGGATTTGACGGCTTCTCATGGATTTCGCCGCAGGACTTCGTACAACGCTCGCGCGGCGACTATGAATGGAGTTACCTGTCGGACTACATGTTCGACTACTATCCGGACTACATTGCGCAGCGCTCCCTCGGCGGTCAGGAGTATTCGGGCAATCAATATCTATACGGCATTTACGGCAACGATAGCTGGAAGATTCTTCCCAACTTCACGGTCAATATTGGTCTTCGCTGGGAATATCTGACGGTGCCGATCGGCGAGCAACTACAAACGCTGAACCAGGTTTCGAGCGTTCCGGGATTGATTGAATTCAACAAGCCGCAGCCGCAGGACGACGCCTTCATGCCGCGGATTGGAATCGCCTACTCGCCGGGCACGAGCGGCAAGACATCCATTCGCGCGGGATTTGGCGAGAACTATGACGTTCTACCGGATAATTTCGGGCTGCTGACGGAACCGCCGCAATTCACCACCACGGTGGATTGCACGAATGGTCCAGCGACGGGTTGTACGCAGCCAGGAGGACCGGCAGGCGGCTTCCTTGCCAATGGCGGCATTAAGCCCAACACCACGGTGGGCACGCCGAGTTTGGCGGACCTTCGCGCCGGCACTGGCGGCTATGTGCCGAACCAGACGCGGCCGAAAGCGATCCAGTGGAACTTCGGCATTCAGCACGTCTTTGCGCAGAACTATACGTTCGATAGCGAATACATCGGCACGCGCGGCATCGATCTTCCGATGCAGATTCAGCTCAATCGGCAGCCGACCGTGAATGCCTCAAATGCTCTGCCGCTCTTTTACAGCATGCCGAGCCAGGCAGCGCTCAATTCTCTGACGAACACGCTTTCCGCTCTTAATACGGCGTATAGCAACGGAGGCGACATCGTTCCGGCTTACGCCAACGCCGGCTTCACGGGCATTATCACCTCGTACCAGCCGTGGGGCAGCTCGACCTATCACGGGTGGGCCAACACGCTGACTCGCCGTTTTTCGAACGGGTTGCAATTTATTGGCGCCTACACGTGGAGCCATAACATCGACAACTCGACTGCGGAGGTTTTTAGCACATACACAACGCCACGACGGGCGCAGGACTCTCAAGACGTGGCGCCCGATCGTTCGAGCTCGGCTCTCGACCACCGGCAGCGCTTAAGCTTCGAAACGCTATACGACCTCACGGCGTTCAAGAATAGCAACTGGTTCATGAAGAACGTTGTGAGCAACTGGCAGATCGCGCCGGTATTCCAGTATCAGACCGGAACGCTCTACACCGTGCAGAGCGGCGTGGACTCGAATCTGAATGGCGACAGCGCGCCGGATCGGGTGTTTGTGAATCCAAACGGTCAAGCCGGCGTAGGTTCAGGGACTACTGCTTTGACTAACAGCGCGGGAGACACGGTTGGGTATCTGGTAAACAATCCGAACGCGCAGTACATCGCTGCCCCCAAGGGGACAATGCCGAACGGCGGACGCAATACCGGAATGTTGCCGCCGATCGACGACCTCGATATTACGCTCGCCAAGAACATCAACATCACCGAAAAGTATCAAGTGCAGTTTGCTGTGCGCGCATTCAATATCTTCAACCATCCGCAATACGTGGGTGGCTTCATCAGCGATGTGGCTCCCGCAGGCACGGCCCTGCCGGGGACTAACAGCAGCACCACTTCATCGCAGGTTCACAACTTCTTGATTCCGACCAACGCTATCTTTGGCGATCCAACGCAGGCGTTCTCGAGCAATCCGCGGTCGCTGCAGTTGTCTTTGAAATTCGTATTCTGAGAGCGCTTAACCTTTTGTCGAGTTAGAAGCGGAGGAGCGCTCGGGCGCTCTGCTTCTGGGCAGCCGGAGACTTCGGTCTCCGGCTTTTGTATTTGCACACAGGCCGATAATCGACTGTGACATCTACAACGATTAAGTACCCCTGCATAGTACTCTTTCAAACGTGTTCTCACCTCAGTGTGGTGTTTTCGCGAAATTAAGACTTTTCACACTGCGCGTACTACGCTATTCTGTGCTCTAGCGTGCTCAAGGGTTCGACGAGTTTGTCCCGGAAGCAAGAATGAAAGTACTTCCGTACTGGCCACCACGTAGTTCAAGCCTGGCACAACATACGAGTCCGCTCCAATAGTCCGTCGTTAACCCTCCTAGCGCCGAGGAGCGCTGCCATCAGCCAAACACGCAGAGGTCAGTTCAACAGGGGGTCTTACATGAAAGCGTTCTACATTGTGGTCCTGGTTTTGGCGCTGCTGACTTTCGGCGCCGTCAATGCGTTCTCCCAAGCGGAAACCGGTCAAATTGTCGGTACAGTCACCGATCCTACCGGGGCGGCCATTGGCGGGGCCAAATTGACTGTGAAGTCGGTCGCAACCGGGGCCGAGCGTTCGCAAGCAACCAACGCCTCGGGCGGCTTTACCTTCGCGAATCTGCTGCCCGACGTCTACGACGTAACGGCTGAAGCGCAGGGCTTTGAGACTCTGCGGCAACGTACCACGGTCACAGTCGGAATGAAGGTCGGGTTGGACCTCAAACTCGAGGTCGGCAAGAGCGAGACGGTAGTGGAAGTGACAGCCAATGGCGAGGTCACAGTCAATACCGAAACCCAGACTGTCAGTCAGGTGCTTAGCACGCAACAGCTCGTCGAACTTCCTACCATTACGCGAAATCCCTATTCGCTGGTCGTCACCTCAGGGAATGTCAGCGAGGACGATCCGTCCGGACGTGGGGCAGGCGTGGCGATTAACGGCTTGCGGTCGGCCGGAACGAATATTCTGTTGGATGGCGTCGCGAATAACGATGAATTCAACGCGGACGTGGGCCAGCAAGTGCCGCTCGATTCGGTTCAGGAAATTGGAATCATTACGAACAATTTCACGGCCGAGTATGGCCGCGCCGATGCCGGAATCATCAACGTCACCACCAAATCGGGAACAAACGATTTTCATGGCACCGCGTACGAGTTCAACCGCGTTTCCGCCCTGGCTTCGAACACCTTCAATAACAATGCCTATGGCCTGGACAAGCCCATTTACACACGCAACCAGTTCGGCTACTCGGTCGGCGGCCCGGTCAAGAAGGACAAATTGTTCTTTTTCAGCAGCACCGAGTGGACCCGCGTGCGAAGCACCTCAACCCAAACCGCGATCGTGCCGGACCCCGCCCTCATCTCCGCCGCTGCGCCGGCCACGCAGTCTATATTTTCCGCATATGGCAAGTTCCCTTCCACCACTTCGATTCTCGGAACCCTCAGCCGGAACCAATTAACGGCGCTAGGCTCCGATCCGTGCTCGGGCTCCTCAGCTACCGGCGGATGCCAGGCATTCAATCCTAACGCGCCTATGTTCGACCTGGTTGGCTACAACACACCCAGCAACTCGGGCGCGGGAAATCCGCAGAACACGTACTCGACGGTGCAACGCGTGGATTACAACCTCAGCGATAGGACAACCATTTATGCTCGCTATGCGTTATATAGCGAGGATGATGAAGCAGGCAGTATCGCCAACAACCCTTACGCTGGCTACAACGTCAGTCAGACCAGTTTCAACAATAGCCTGATCGTATCCATGACGCACACTTTCTCGCCTCGCTTTGTCTCGCAGTCCAAACTCGATTTCAACCGCTTTAACACCTTGCAGCCCGTGCCCTCCGGGGGAGTGGTGCCGACCTATTATCTCGGAAGTTATGAATCCACGACAGCTATCGGACCCTACAGCGTAGCGCTTCCCGGGCAAGACCCGTTTTCTCCTGGCAATGGCGGAACTCCTTATGGGGGTCCGCAAAACTTCGGCGAGGCCTACCAGGACCTCAGCTATACCATAGGCAAGCACGAGCTCCGCTTTGGAGGCTCGATAACTTATTTGCGGGACAATCGCACTTACGGGGCCTACAATTCGGGGCTCCAGATCTTCGGCAGCACTGTCGGCCAAGGCATTGACAATCTTCTGGCAGGCCAGCTTTACGAATACGAAGCCGCCATCAACCCTCAAGGGAAGTTTCCGTGCATAAACGGAGTCCAGACGCCGGCCTGCACCATTACTCTTCCGGTCGGCCCGCCGACGTTCGAGCGCAGCAATCGGTATCACGAGGGTGCACTTTACTTCCAGGATTCGTGGAAAATTCTTCCCCGCTTGACGCTGAATCTCGGCCTACGGTGGGAGTATTTCGGAGTGCAGCATAATGTGGATCCGAATTTGGACTCGAATTTCTACCCGGCGAACGCCGCGAATCAATTCCTAGCGATAGCCCAAGGCCAGGTTTTTACCACTCCCAACAGTCCGATCAAAGAGTTATGGCAGCCGAGCTGGCATAATTTCGCTCCTCGCATCGGGATCGCCTGGGATGTCTTCGGCGACGGCCGGACGGCCTTCCGAGGCGGTTATGGCATCGGTTATGAACGCAATTTCGGCAACGTGACTTACAACGTGCTGTTTAATCCGCCCAACTACGAGATCGTCGATCTGATCGCCGGGAGCAATATCGCCACCATTCCTGCCACAGTCTCGAATGCTGGAGTCTTGAGCGGCGCGAACGGATCGGTAGCGCTTCCGCCGGCCGAGCTGCGCTACATCCAACCCAACATTCCGCAGGCGTACGCGCACTTGATCAGCGCCTCGCTCGAGCATCAGTTTGGCAATAGTATGCATGCCGAGGTCGACTACTCGGCTTCGATTGGCGAAAACCTGTACGACATCGCATACGTGAATTCCCCCGGGATGGGCAACTACTATTTGGGTGTTCCCTGCAACCCCGCCGACACGCTGGTGTCCGGGGCCACAGACGGCTGTCAGGCTACTCTCAACAACCAATATGCCGGCATCAATCGCCGAGGGGGCGGCGGCTACTCGACCTATAATGCAATGAACGTCCGCTACGATATCCAGAACATCAGAAACAGCGGCTTAACCCTACGGCTCAATTACACCTGGAGCCACTCCCTGGATGACTTGAGCGACACGTTCAGCAGTTCTTTCAATCAATTCAACCTGGGTTACACCGATTTCACCCATCCGATGATCGATTACGGAAACTCGGAGTTCGACAACCGGCACCGCGTTGCCATCGCTGCGATTTGGGCCGTTCCGTTCGCGCACGGCATGAAGGGCGTCGGCAAGTACCTTTTAGATGGCTGGGAATTTGCGCCGGTGTTTACCGCGCGAACCGGCGCCCCGTACACCATCTACGACACTACGAATACCAACTACATCTACACGCGCGTCGCGGCGAATCAAGTGATACCGGTGAACGGCAACGAATTTCAGAGCGCCGGACCGAATACCTATAACATCATGAATTTCAGCAATATCGCCGTATCCGAATACATGAATCCGCTTACCGGAGACTCCGACTTCGGTCCCTTTCCGGCCAACATGACGGGGCGCGATTATTTCCACACGCCCGGCACCTACAATCTCGACATGGGGATGTACAAGAGCATGAGATTCACGTGAGCGCATGTCGTTACAGCTTCGCCTGGAAGCATACGACTCTCTGAACCACTCCAACCTGTACGTGAATATCGGTTCCGCCAAGACCGCTGACGGAGCCGGCAACATAACCGCCAGCTATGGGGTCCTGCCCAATACGACTCCGCAGGCGTACGAGAACCGGAATATCCAGTTGGGCGCTAAGTTCATATTTTGATTCGGGGCGAGGCAGGCCTCGCCCCTACAGCCCCCGTGCACGGGATTTGTAGGGACCGGGCCTGCCCGAATGCCTTACACCGCGAAACTTTTGCCGCAGCTACAGCTTCGTTTGGCGTTCGGGTTGTGCCAAACGAACGAGCTTTCCATCAGCGACGACGTGAAATCGAGTTTCAAACCGTCGAGGAATGGATAGCTTTTGGGATCGACGTACACCCGAACGTCGTCGAACTCGAGAACGTGATCGGCAGCTTTCGGCTTTTGATCGAGCCGGAAAAGATAGCTCATGCCCGAGCAGCCACCCCCCTGAACGCCCAGCCGCAGTCCGCCCTCGCAATTATGTTTGGTTAGCAACTGTCGAATCCGCTCGACCGCCTTTTCAGTAACCTCGATCATGGTTTTTCGCTTTTAGTATAGCCAATCTTGACCAAAAGGTATAGATTCGCTAGCCTGGAGGTGAAGACGCTTCATGGCTACACAACTCAACTCGATCGAGACACTCGCCAATCAAGAGTATAAATGGGGGTTCGTGACCGAAATCGATGCCGATACGGTTCCTCCCGGCCTCAATGAAGACATGATTCGCCTGATTTCAGCCAGGAAAAACGAGCCAAAATTCATGCTCGATTGGCGCCTGAAGGCGTACCGGCAGTGGCTGAAGATGAAAGAGCCCACCTGGGCCAACGTTCATTACCCGCCGATCGACTATCAGCAAATCATCTACTACTCGGCGCCCAAGACGAAGAAGGATGGTCCGAAAAGCTTGGATGAAGTCGATCCCCAACTGCTTGCGACTTACGAAAAGCTGGGCATTCCCCTCCGCGAGCGCGAGTTGCTCGCAGGCGTCGCGGTAGATGCGGTATTCGACAGCGTGTCCGTTGCCACGACGTTCAAAGAGAAGCTTTCCGGGCTGGGCATCATTTTCTGCTCGTTCTCCGAAGCGGTCCAGGAACACCCGGAGCTGGTTCAAAAATACCTGGGAACAGTGGTTCCCCATTCGGACAATTTTTTCGCGGCCCTGAATGCAGCCGTCTTCAGCGACGGCTCGTTTTGCTACGTACCGAAAGGCGTCCGCTGTCCGATGGAGCTATCCACTTATTTCCGCATCAACGCAAAGAACACCGGCCAGTTTGAGCGAACGCTGATTATTGCCGACGAAGGGGCCTATGTCAGCTACCTGGAAGGTTGTACCGCGCCAATGCGCGATACCAACCAGTTGCATGCCGCCGTAGTCGAATTGGTGGCCCTCGATAACGCAACAATCAAGTATTCAACCGTTCAGAACTGGTATCCGGGCGACAAAGAAGGCAAAGGCGGCATCTACAACTTCGTCACGAAACGCGGCAAGTGCCTGGGCGTGAATTCCAAAATCTCGTGGACGCAGGTTGAGACCGGGTCGGCAATCACCTGGAAATACCCCGGCTGCCTATTGATCGGCGAGAACTCGATCGGCGAGTTCTACTCGGTTGCACTAACGAACAATTACCAGCAGGCCGACACCGGAACGAAAATGATTCATTCCGGCAAGAATACCCGCAGCACGATTGTCTCGAAGGGTATCTCGGCCGGGCACGGGCAGAACACCTATCGCGGCGCGGTGAAGATCTTGAAGGGCGCGACGGGCGCCCGCAATTATTCCCAGTGCGATTCCATGCTGCTAGGCGACAAGTGCGGCGCGCACACGTTTCCGTATCTCGAAGTCAAGAACACGTCTTCGAGCATCGAACATGAGGCATCCACGTCGAAGATTGGCGAAGACCAGATTTTCTATTGCCGCCAGCGCGGAATTTCAACCGAGGACGCCGTCGGTATGATCGTGAACGGCTTCTGTAAGGAGGTTTTCCGGGAGCTGCCCATGGAATTTGCGGTCGAGGCGCAAAAGCTGCTCGGTGTCAGTCTTGAAGGAAGCGTTGGATAAGCGCACAGGCGTTGTCTGCCCGTTGTGCGCGTCTGAAAAGAAGAGGCGGTGGAGGAAAAAAGGTTGTCGAACATTCCGGTTCTCGAGATCAAAGACCTGCGCGCCAAAGCGGGCGAAAAAGAAATTTTACGAGGCATCAACTTGACGGTTTACCCGGGAGAAGTGCATGCCATTATGGGGCCGAACGGCTCCGGCAAGAGCACTCTCGCGCAGGTGATCGCCGGCCGCGACCTCTACGCGGTCACCGAAGGCGAAGTCCTCTACGAAGGCAAAAACCTGCTGGAACTACAGCCGGAAGAACGGGCGCAGCAGGGACTCTTTCTTGCCTTCCAGTATCCGGTCGAGATTCCCGGCGTGAGCAATCTCTATTTCCTCAAAGCGGCGCTAAATGCCCTTCGAAAGAGGAAAGGCGAGCCCGAACTCGATGCGATGGACTTCCTCTCCCTTGTGCGCCAGAAGATGGCGCTGATGGAAATGGAAGAAGCGCTGCTGAATCGCGCCGTCAATGCAGGCTTCTCCGGCGGCGAAAAGAAACGGAACGAGATTTTTCAGATGGCGGTGCTCGAGCCGCGCCTGGCGCTGCTTGACGAGACCGATTCGGGCCTCGACATCGACGCTCTGAAGATAGTCGCCCATGGCGTGAATACGCTTCGCGGCCCCGACCGCGCCATCGTGGTCATCACGCATTACCAACGGCTGCTGAATTATATTGTTCCCGACTATGTTCACGTTCTGGCCGAGGGCCGCATCGTGCGATCGGGCGACAAGTCGCTGGCCTTGGCGCTCGAAGAGAGCGGCTACGTGGGAATCGAGGAATTCGTGGAGACGGCGCAATGACCGAAACGATAACCTCGAGCCTGGCCGAGCTTCGCAAGCGCGCCGCCGAGCTCTTCGAGGCGCGTGGCTTCCCCACGACCCGTGAGGAAGAGTGGCGATTCACGAGTGTGACGCCAATCGCGAAAGCTCATTTCCCAACGATTGCGCCAAGCTTCAATGGACATGGTTTGCGAACGGCTCTTGAGCGCGATCCCGCACTAATCGAGGAGTATCTGGGCCAGTATGCATCTTGCGAAAACCCATTCGTCGCCCTAAATACCGCCAACTTTGAAGATGGCGCATTCCTTCAGATTCCGGCGAACACGGTTGTCGAAGAGCCGTTATGGATCGACTTCACAGCGGTTCCCGACCGCGCGGCTCACCCGCGCAATCTGATTATTGCGGGCGCCGGCAGCCAGGTGCGAATTGTGGAGAGATATACAGGCCGAGGCCGGTATTTCACGAACGCTATCACCGAGATTGTGGTTGGCGAGAACGCGATTGTCGAACATGTCAAGCTCGAAGAGGAAAGCCCGGACGCGTTCCACGTCGCGACCATTCAAGTACACCAGTCGCGCAATTCCAATTTCAAGTCGCATAACATCTCGCTCGGTGGCTTGCTGGTGCGGAACGATGTGAACGCGGTCCTTTCAACCGGATGTGAGAGCACGCTGAACGGCCTTTATCTCGTAAACGGCAGACAACATGTGGACAATCACACGGCGCTCGATCACGCCGCGCCGCACGCCGCGAGCCACGAGCTTTATAAAGGCATTCTTGACGGAACGTCGAGCGCCGTGTTCAATGGAAAGATTTTCGTGCGCAAAGACGCGCAAAAGACGGACGCGAAGCAAACGAATAAGAACTTGGTTCTTTCCGAAAATTCGACGATCAATACCAAACCCGAGCTTCAAATCCTGGCCGACGATGTGCGCTGCACGCATGGCGCGACCGTTGGCCAGCTTGACGAAGAAGCGCTGTTCTACCTGCGGGCCCGAGGCATTTCGAAGACCGACGCACGCGACCTTCTGATCTATGCCTTTGCCCGCGACGTCATCGACCGCATCGGAATTCCGAGCATTCGCGAGTACCTCGAGAAAGCGCTATTCGAGTCGCTGGTGCATTCACGCCAGTCCGCGGAGGCAGCCGTATGAGCGTTCAGGCCGAACTCGTTCACAGCGCGCCTGCATTGGACGTCGCGCGAATACGAGAAGATTTCCCGATCCTCGAAGAAAAGATTCATGGAAAGCCGCTGATCTATCTCGACAATGCGGCCACCAGCCAAAAACCTAGAGCGGTGATCTCCACGCTCGTCGATTACTACTCGCATTACAACGCGAACGTGCATCGGGCCGTGCATTTGTTGAGCACTCGCGCTACGCAGGCGTGCGAACGCACGCGGGAGAAGGTTCGCAGCCTGATTAACGCGGCCTCGACCAACGAGATTATCTTCGTTCGCGGCACAACTGAGGGGCTGAATCTTGTTGCGCTGACCTATGGCCGCCAGAACATCAAAGCCGGCGATGAGGTGCTGATCTCCGGTCTCGAACACCACTCGAATATCGTCCCCTGGCAGATGCTGTGTAACGAGAAGCAGGCGCGCCTGCGCGTCGTTCACATCGACGACCGAGGCATCGTTCCGCTCGATCAATTCGAGAAGGCGCTGAATGGAAACACGCGCCTCGTAGCTTTGGCGCACGTGTCGAATTCGCTCGGGACGGTAAATCCGTTAGCGCGCATGATCGAAATGGCTCACCGCTGGAACGTTCCGGTAGTTGTGGATGGCGCGCAAGCCGTGCCGCACATGCCGGTCGACGTGCGCGCGCTTGGCGCGGATTTCTACACGTTTTCGGGGCATAAGTTCTTCGGTCCGACGGGCGTTGGCGTTCTGTATGGTAAGGAAGCGCTGCTCGACGCCATGCCGCCGTTCCAGGGCGGCGGTGAGATGATACGCTCGGTCACGTTTGAAAAAACCGATTACAACGTTCTGCCGTACAAGTTCGAAGCCGGAACGCCCGACATTGCAGGAATAATAGGGCTAGGCGCCGCGATTGATTACATCAATGGCATCGGCCTGGACGCGATTGCGGCATACGAGCATGAACTGCTCGAATACGCAACCGCGGCTTTTTCTCAACTGAGCGGCGTCACGATTATAGGAACCGCGCCGGACAAAGCGAGCGTCATCTCGTTTGTCGTGGATGGCGCGCACCCCCACGACGTTGGCACAATTTTAGATCGGGAAGGCATCGCGGTTCGAACCGGCCACCACTGCGCGCAGCCGGTGATGGACCGCTTTCAGATTGCCGCTACCACGCGAGCTTCTCTGGCTTTTTACAACACCAGGGCCGAGGTGGATGCTCTGATTGCTGGAATCCGTAAAGTACAGGAGTTTTTTTCATAGTGTCGGACCTGCACGATCTGTATCAGGAAACGATTATCGACCACAGTAAGCGGCCCCGCAACAAAGGCGCGCTCGCGCAGGCGACGCATAGCGCCGAAGGTTACAACCCGCTGTGCGGCGATCGGGTGAAGGTCGAGATCAAGCTCGAAAACGGGCGCGTTGCGGCAATCGGCTTTGAGGGCGCTGGTTGCGCCATCTCGACTGCCTCTGCTTCCCTGATGACTGAGTCAATCAGGGGCAAAACGCCGGAAGAGGCCGAGAGCGCGTTCCAGAAGTTCCACGGGTTATTGACCGAAGAAAAGCTGCCCCCCTCCGATCTCGGCAAGCTGGCTGTGTTTTCTGGTGTCCGCGAATATCCAATGCGCGTTAAGTGTGCAACTCTTGCGTGGCACACGCTTCGGGCAGCGCTGCGAGGCGAAGCCAAACCGGTCTCGACGGAGTGAACCATGTCTCAAGACCTACGCTCGCGCGTCATCGAGGCATTGAAGACGGTATACGATCCGGAAATCCCAGCCGACATCTACGAGCTCGGCCTGATCTACGATCTTGACGTCGGGAACAACGGAGAGGTGCTGGTCAAAATGACTCTGACCGCGCCGAACTGCCCCGTTGCTGAGATTTTGCCGAACCAGGTGCGACAGAAAATTCTGGGTATTGAAGGTGTGACGTCAGCTAATGTCGATTTGGTTTTTGACCCGCCCTGGGACCGGGACAGGATGTCGGATGTAGCAAAGTTGGCCCTCGGTTTCGATCTGAGCCCCCAGACTGTGCCCCTTTCAAAGTTGCAGCGATGAAACTGAGCTCTCACGAAGAATACGGATTGCGCTGCCTTTTGCGAGTCGCGCATCAGGGCTCGAACGGAAGCGCGACCATTCCGGAAATCAGCCGTCACGAAGGCATCTCGATGGCGTACGTGGGCAAGTTGATGCGCATTTTGCGGCAGGGTGGCTTTGTAAAGGCCGCGCGTGGCAAAACTGGCGGTTATACACTCGCGCTTCCTCCCGAGCGAATCTGCGTTGGCGATGCGTTAACTATTCTCGGAGGCCGCATCTATGAAGACGATTTCTGCGACCGGCATTCCGGCACGCTAACGAGTTGCTCGCATTCGACCGACTGTTCCATCCGCACTCTTTGGCATGCGGTGCAGGGCGCCGTCGATAATATACTCCGTGGAACGACACTTCGCGATTTGCTGGGCTCCGATCGCGAGACTGTAACTGCCAGCGTTTTCGAAAGCGGCCTAACGCGAATCTCTCACGAATCGAGCGCTCGCGCCGTGGAAATCCGGGCTAAGCAAGCGGAGTAGATTCCCGCCGTAAATCGCGCACCGGGGGATTAGTGCGCGCCAGCATCGATTCGAAACGGTCGCGTATGCCGCCATCGAGTTGCGGATGCGTAAGGATCCAGAACTGATTCTCGCGGACCGCTTTCATCATGGCATCCACGATCTCTTCTGGCGGCGTGCCCTCTTCGACAACCTGCTTCAGTGCGTCGTAAAAACCGAAGGACGCAGCGGGATCCATCTGGACGCCTTCGGGCCTATTCCGTGCGCTTTCCGCCAAACGAGTTTTCGAGAATGCCGGACATAAAACCGAAACATGAATCTTGTCCGTTGTGAGCTGCAGTTCAGCGTAGAGACATTCGGATAGGGCGACAACTGCGTGCTTTGAAACGTTGTAAGCTGACATGAGCGGCCGGGTGGTCAGACCGGCGAGCGATGCGGTATTCACGATGTGTGCTTCCTGGTTCGCTTCAATCATCCGCGGCACAAACGCCTGTACTCCGTGAAGGACGCCGAAAAAGTTTACGTTCAGCGTCCAATGCCAGTTGCTGAGCGGCTCCTTCCAGACTGGTGCGCCAGGCGGTAAGATGCCGGCGTTGTTGCACAACACATGTACCGCGCCGAACTCCCCATAGGCTCTGGCCGCAAGCATTTCAAGATCGTCCGGCTTCGACACATCGACGCGTTCTGAAAGGACGCGAACTCCGGCGGCGCGCAGCTCATCGGCAAATTGCAAGAGCGGCGCGACCTCAATATCGGCAAGTACCAATTGCATGCCTTGAGCCGCGAAGCGTTGCGCCATTGCCTTGCCGATGCCACTTGCGGCGCCAGTGACCACGGCAACTTTGTTTGTAAAGTCCCGCACCCGTTGAGTCTACAAAACCTAGATTCTACAAACTCAGACTGCCGCTCAAATACGCACACCTGAATACCAAAAACGGACAGATCTGCGCAAGCTCGCCTCTGATTGCAGGCGCAGACGGCAGACAGCCTGGAAAGGTAATTGCTTCATCCCGAACGGATTGATTACCAAATGAAATTTCGTGCGGCAATTTCGTTGGTTTTCGCCGTTCTCGTGTCTGCCCAGACGCCTGAAATATCGATTACCACACCAAAGTCTCCGTCTATCATCGGCCCGATTCTTCAGCCGTTTCACTTCGAACGTAGGATTGTTTCGCAGGCCGTACTAACAAATTCGCCTCGCCTGGCTTCACTTGTCCGAGGGGGTAAGCTCTACCTCTCGGTCCAGGACGTGATCGCCTTGGCGCTCGAGAACAACATCGACATTGCCATTCAGCGCTATGGGCCTGTGCTGGCGCGCGAAGTGCTGCGCCGCGCCGAAGGCGGCGGATCTCTCCGCGATTTCGGTACTAGCATCAATCCTGGTCCTGCGAGCGTCAGCCTGGCCGGCGTCAGCGCGAACAACGTAGGGCTGGCCGTTAGCGGATCGGGCGTCGGGTCGGGAGGCGGAATTGTCGTGCAGTATGGCGTTGCTCCGCCCAGCCTCGATCCCCAGCTAATCGCTTACGCCAGCTTTTCTCACGCTACGACGCCTCAGAGTATCACGCTATTGAACGAAACTTCCGCGCTCGTCAACGATAGCCGCTTACTCGAATTCGGCTACCAACAGCAATTCGTAACTGGCACGAGCGCAGAGTTTACATTCTACAGTTATCGAAGCAGCGTTAATAGTCCGGCAGATGTTCTAAATCCGTACACGCAAGGTTATCTCGACTTTTATCTCACGCAGAACATTCTGCAGGGCTTCGGCATTGGCGTCAACAATCGCAATATCCGTGTTGCCAAAAACAACACCAGGGTGAGCGAACTGCAACTGAAACGGCAGGTGATTACCACGATCTCCGCAATTCTCAATCTCTACTGGGACCTGGTCAGCTTTAATCAGGATGCGCGCATCAAGCAGCGAGCTGTGGACACCGCAGAAAAGCTCTATGAAGACAATCGAAAACAGGCTGCAATGGGGACACTCGCCCCGCTCGAGGTCACTCGAGCCGCGGCAGAGGTTTCTGCGCGGAAAGAGGATTTGCTGATTGCGCAAACCAACGTCGCCCAACAGGAAACCGTCCTTAAGAACGCTCTCACGAGAGATGGCGTGGCAAGCGAATGGCTGGACGAAATCGAGATCGTTCCGTTGGACCACTTTTCCATTCCGGAAAAGGAAGACTTGAAGCCCATACCCGACCTGATTCAACAGGCCTTGGCCAACAGGCCGGAGATCGAACAGAGCAGAATCAACATCGAGAGCAGCAAAATCAATCTAGGCGGCACGAAAAACGCTCTGTTGCCCACCATTCAAGGTTTCGTCGAGCTCACCAACAATGGATTAACCGGCGTGCCGAACGCGCTAAGCAACGGTTCCGCGGGACTGCCCGATCCGGCTTATCTAGGCGGATATGGGAACCTGCTGGGCCAGATCTTTCGCCGAAACTATCCCAACTATTCGGCCGGCTTCTCACTAAATATCCCCTTCCGCAACCGAGTAGCACAAGCCGATTATGTCGCCGATCAGCTCAGCCTGCGGCAGAGCGAACTTCAGCTTCGACGCACATTGAGCGATTTGCGAGTCGAGGTCAAGAACGCGGTCATCGGGTTGCAACAGGCTCGGGCGCGCTACGAAACAGCCGTCGATACACGCCGTTTGGCCGAGCAGACTTTGGATGCTGAACAGCAGCGATTCAAGTTCGCTCAATCCACCATTACCGACGTTGTGCAGGCGCAGCGCGATCTCGCCCTCGACCAAAGCGCGGAGGTGGAATCGATGGCGAACTACACTCACGCGAAGATTGCTTTTGACGAGGCCGTCGGGCAAACGCTGGAAGTGAACGGCATCTCCATGGACGAGGCAGCTGCAGGCAGAGTAAAGCAACAGTCTTATTTGCCCGCCATACTGCCGGATCAGAATATTTCCGGCCAGGAGCGATGACAGCCATGACCTCTGAGCGATTACTTCGAATTCTTCTGGCGTGCGCTTCGACAGTATCGCAGGCCGCTGCGCAACAACTGCCGGTCAGCGTCGAAAAACCAAAAAGTCCAATTTTTTTCAGATCGTATGAGGCCCCAACAGTTCCCCACGCTCGAATTACAAATTCCGATCTGTTGCGCAGCTTAGTTCGCGGCGGGAAATTGTATTTGACCGCTCAAGATACGATCGCAGCCGCTATCGAAAATAATTTGGATCTGCAGGTGGACCGATATGGCCCGCTGGCCGCCAAGTGGGGACTACAAAGGGCCCAAGGCGGCGGACCTCTGCGTGGAGTAACCAGCGGTAATTCCCTGGTCAGCCGGGCTCAAAGCGGACAAGGAGTAGTCGGCACCGAAGTAAGCGCGGGCCTCGTACAGAATGGAAATGGAAGCACCAGCAATAACGGAAATGCCCTTGTCTCGCAAATCGGACCGGTCACCCAGAATCTGGACCCGGTTCTACAAAACGCCACTGCCTGGTCCCATACCACCACGCCGCAACCCAACAGCGTAATCAGCGAAACAACTGCATTGATCGATACCAAGTATGTCTACAACACGTTTGTCCAACAAGGATTGCTGTCAGGCGGTTACGTGCAAGTGACCGCCAATACATCCTACCTGAAGGAGAACACGCCTACCGACGTTCTCAACCCATCAACCGCGACCGTCGCGCAAATCTATTTTCGCCATAATTTCCTCAACAGCTTCGGAATAAACGTAAATAGCCGCTTCATCCATGTGGCGGAAAAGAATGTTCTGGCCGCCAACAAAACGTTTCAATCGCAACTACTTAACTTGGTGACGAGCGTGTTAAACGCTTATTGGGACCTGGTGGCAGCAGACGAAGATTTTAAGATCAAGCAGCGCGCGCTTGAAGCAGCCGAGGAATCCGATGCGTATATAAAAAAGCAAATTGGACTCGGCGTGCTGGCGCGAGTCGAGCAGCTTCGAGCGGATGCCGAAGTTTCGAGCCGTAAACAGGCGCTCGCGATTGCTACTGCCTCCGTTAGCCAGCAGGAAAATTCCCTCAAGGAGATCTTGACTCTCAATACAACGGACGATCCGCTGATCGACGCGGCTGAAATCGTTCCGCTGGACTATCTGCAAATTCCGGAAAACCCGGATCTGCCACCACTGCGCGTACTCGTACGCCGGGCGCTCGCCAAGAGACCAGACGTCGCTCTCACAAATCTGAATCGGGAAATTGCGGAAATCTCTTCCCTTGGCACGGCGAACGGCTTATTGCCGGTGCTTCAAGGAATTGCCGCAATCACAGCCAACGGTTTGGCAGGTACGCCGACGCCTCAGCCGCCCGGAAGCGGAGCAAATCCCTATTTCGCCGGCGGGGTAGGGACGGCGCTCGGGCAGGTTGCAAGGCGCGATTTTCCAAGCGATCGAGCCGCTGTTCTATTTGAAGGAAAGCTGCGGAATCAGGTCGCGCAGGGCGACTACGGCGTGGAGCAGCTTCAATTGCAGCAGAATAAGCTGGCCGCGCGCAAAAGCCTGAATCAGATCGTGGTCGATATTTCCAATCAAGTCGTCGCGCTCAGACAGGCTCGAGCCAGGTATTCCGCCGCGCTCGAATCACGGACGCTTGCCGAACAGCTTCTCGCCCGGGAAAAACAGAAGTTTTCTCTCGGAAACTCGACCGTAGCCAGCGTCGTTTCGGTCCAACAGGATCTTGTGACCGCCCAATCAACGGAAGTAAGCGCGCTCTCCGGCTATGTTCACGCGCGGATCGCTCTAGATCAGGTGCTCGGCGAGACTCTCGAGAATAATCATGTATCGACTTCGGACACGCTAGCGGGACGCGCCATGCAGTAGCGTTGTCTGAAGACGCAAAAGGAGATGGAAGCGTGAGCGACCGGCCTCTAACGGGGCTTTATGTGCAGCATCCGGTGGACGGCGAACAAAATATCCGGCCGGAATTCCCGATACAGAGCCCTCCCAAAGTAGCCCCCGTAGCAAATGCCCGCTGCCTGAAGAGCGTATTGGGGGCTTGTATGCTCCCGATAAAACGCCGCGCCGGCGAAACCTGATCCAAGCGATCCCACGATGGGCGCAAGAGCGGGACGGCTACCCTCGTCGCTTCTGGTGACTAAAACGCTCAGAAGGGCGCTTCCCATGCGCTTTTTGAAAATCGTTTGCCCCGACGGGTGAAAACGCGGATCCTCATGATTGAGATACCCGGCGATTAGCTCACCTGTCTCCCGGGCAGTACGCTTTACATAGTAGACGGCAAATCGATGCGCATAATCGTCGACGTCCTGACCCTTGACGTAAGGATCGTTCCGCCATTGGCCTATACCGCTGCTGAATCCCGCTCGCACCGCGGCCCACGGAGAAAGCAGTTCGGACCCATGCCAGCAAGCCCTCTGTCGAAGCGTTAGCTGTTTGGCGGCTTCAAGTTGTCCCGAGTCGCAAAGCGAAAGCTTACCCGGCGATGCTGCTGGGAAAGGGAAAACAGCCTGAGCCGTTACCGTTCCAGCTGCCACGAGCAGTGTGAACAAGAGATGTACGGTGCCATGGCTCACCAGGCGCGCTCGGCCTGCCCACTCGGGCAATTCTGCGTTCGGCATCAAGGGTCTCCATACCCCTTGCCTGGCCAAGAGGAACGCGTTCAGCCCGGCCACCCCAAGCTTGCGTCGTATTTTTTAGGTAGTGCTAGCGTAATCGACTTCCGCTACTTTGTCGAGAAGAATCGGCTTAGGAAAGCGCTCAGCGAATCGAATATCCGCGTTCATCGGCGCACAATCTGTAGGTGCCATCCTAAACGAAGACCTCTCAGGGGCCAAACAGCCCTTCATCTAGTGCGAAACTAAGGGAGGACTCGAAACTGTCATCCCTGGGGAGGCATCTGAACAAGTATGAGAGGCAACCGCAGGCGGTTCGCACCGGGAGGGTACTGGCTTTTGCTCAGTATTCCCCTCGTGGCATCGGCTTTGGCCTTGGCGCAGTTGCCTGATTCCTCGACCATTCCGCCCATCCAGCCAAGCCAGCTACCGCCCATACAGCCAGGTCAGCCCGCCCAAAAGGCGCCCGGCCAACCCAAAGACCCGACTACAGACAGCGCGGATGCCCGGCCCGACGCCCCCAATCCGGACTACACAATTCGCACTACTACCCGCACTGTTCTTGTCCCGACAACCGTCAAGGACAAAGACACCGGCGACTTCATTAATGGCCTGTCCGTTTCCGACTTTACTGTGTTTGATAACGACCGCCCGCAAAAAATCAACTCTGACTTCAGTTATGAGCCGCTCTCCGTTGTAGTGGCCGTCGAAGCCAACTCCGACGTTGAGCCGATGATTCCGAAGCTGAGAAAGCTTGGCGTTCTCCTGCACGGGCTGGTGACTGGCGAAGGGGGCGACATCGCGGTAATCAAGTTCGACCACCGGATCGAGGTATTGCAGGACTGGACTTCCGACCCGGATCGCCTCGACGACTCTCTACAAAAGCTGCGTGCCGGCTCCTCGACAGCAAGAACAATCGACGCCGTGGTCGAAGCCGACCACATGCTGAAGCGTCACGATCCGCAGAACCGGCGGCGCCGCGTCATCCTTCTTTTCAGCCAGGGTTACGACAAAGGCAGCGAATCGAAAAGCGCCGAGACCCTGCGGCAGATGCAGTTCGACAACGTCGTGGTGTATTGCATTGACATTTCGCAGATCACGCTACTCGAAAAGAAACCGCCAACCGACGCGCCGCCCGTGATGGGAGGGGCGCCCCCTGAGGCCATGCACTCTCCGACTGGAAACACGCAGAGTGCCACCGACGTGCTGCAAAATCACCCCGGCGGAAATGCCTTGAATGTCATTCCACCTGTTTGGCGCTCGATCAAGGACCTCTTCAAGCAGCCGCCTGATCGGGCATTTGCCGGTCTTACCGGAGGGCGCGTTTACTCGTTTGCAAGGCAGTCCTCTCTCGAACAGGCGATGAGCGATTTGGGGAAAGAGCTGCACAGCCAGTACCTGCTGTCGTATTCGCCTGATGCCGAGACTCAGAAGGACCCTGGCTTCCATAAGATACGCGTGGAAGTCGATCGGCCGCGCGTGGAAATTCGCCCCCGCGCCGGTTACTTCTGGGGCGGCGGCGTTCAGTGAACGCTTCGTTTGATGGCCTCAACCAACGCAGGAACGGTGTGCTCGTCAGGCTGCGCGTGCACCAGTAGCCCGTGAGCGAGAACCGAAGCGGAAGTAATCGGGCCAATCGACGCGATTTTCATTCCGCGGAGCCTTTCCACGCCGATCAGCTTCACCAGGTTATCCACCGCCGACGAGCTGGTAAACGTCGCCCAGTCCGGCAGCGGCTCGGTTGAGAATACTGTGAGCGCCCGGCTTTCGATTCCCTCCGGCAGGACGTTACGATAGGCTTCCACAACATCGACCACAGCCCCCTTATCCATCAGCGCCTGGGGAATCACTGGCCGCGCTATTGCTGACGTCGGCAACAAAACCCGGCGGCCGCGTAGCATTTCCTCCGAAAGGCTTTCCACCAGCGCCTCCGCCACAAACCGCTCGGGGACGACATCCACATGCCAGCCGAGCTCTTCCACCGCCTGCCGCGTGGCTTCGCCGATAGCGGCGATACGAGCTCTCGGCGGCCAAGAGGTCGAGCCGAGTTCTTGCCTGATCGCCTCAACTGCGTTTGCGCTACTAAAGATCACCCAGTCGTATTGATTCAACTGAGCAGCCGCCGCCTTCAGGGGCTGCGGGTCCGCCGGAGGAACGATACCGATGACCGGAACCAGAATCACCTCAGCACCGGACTCGCGGAGCGGCGCAGCCAGTTCTTCCGCTTGATGAACGGCGCGAGTAACGACGATCCGCTGCTGGGCGAGCGGATTCATAATGGAGCCGAAGCAAGGGCCTCGAGAAGTTTCGACGCACCGCGCGATCGCAGCCTTTCGGCCAGGAGCCGGCCGAGCTCAACCGGCTCAGACGTCGAACCTTGCTCCTTCTCCCGAATAAGAGTCCTTCCATCGGGCGAAGCTACCACCGCCGTTAGCTGCAGCCGGCTGCCATTCACAGACGCGAAAGCGCCGATCGGCAATTGGCATCCGCCACCCAGGGCCGCAAGCACTGCGCGCTCGCACGTGACGGCACGCTCCGACTCGACATGGTTTAACCGGCGGCAGATGTCGCGTTCGGCGCCTGATTCGCGCGTCTGAATGGCGAGCGCGCCCTGCCCCGGGGCGCAACACATTTCATCCGCCGAGAAGACTTGGGTAATCGCCGCCTCGAGCCCAAGACGGCGGAGACCGGCGGCAGCGAGAACAATCGCGTCATACTCGCCTTCCTTCAGCTTCCGGAGGCGCGTGTCTACATTGCCGCGAATCGGCGCGATCTTGATGTCGCCGCGGAGGTTCAGGAGCTGAGCGCTTCGCCGCGGCGAGCTCGTGCCCACTTGCGCGGCACGAGGCAAAGAATCCAGGGTATATCCGGCAAGCGCATCTCGCGCGTCTTCGCGTTCCGGGATTGCCGCAACTGCAAGCCCCGCCGGAGTCTCCGTTGGAAGATCCTTTAAGCTGTGGACCGCGACATCAATCGAGCCCGAGAGCAAGGCATCCTCAATCTCTTTCGTGAACAGACCCTTCCCGCCGGGTTTCGAACGCGAGCCGGAAGCCATACGATCTCCTGCCGTCTTGATGATTTCAATGCGTGTTTCAATCTTCAGCTCGCGAAGCCGGCCGGCCACATAGTTGGCTTGCCACAGCGCGAGGGCGGACCCTCGGGAACCAATCACCAGTACCCTACTTCCCAACTTCGCGCTCTCCTAACCGGAACATTCGGCGTATGAAGCTGATTGCTTCACTTGCTTGTTCACCCTCTTTCTCGGCCGCCTCGCGTCTCATCTCTGAAATGGGCCCATGCGCGATTTTGTTGATGATGGTCCGGGTTAAAGCTTCTACGGCCTCTTCCTGCTCAGGCGTCAGTGGGCCCAGGCGGTAGCGATAGCGGGCCAGCGCATCCCGCCGGACCGATTCAAGCTGCTCCTGCAGGCTCACGATGGTAGGCGCAATATCGCGCGTCCGTAACCGTGCCAGGAGGCGATCCACTTCCTGCGACACGATCTTCTCCGCCTGCCCGGCGATTTCTCCCCGCCCTTTCAGATTCTGGTCGACAAGCCGCTGCAGGTCGTCGATGTCATAGAGAAAGGCGTGTTCCAGCTCGTTCACGTCTGGCTCAATGTTTCTGGGCACCGCAATGTCGATCAGAAACATCGGCTGATTTCGCCGCGCCTCGATAGCCGCCCGTACGTTTGCCCGCGTGAGTATGTAATGGGGCGCAGCGGAAGACGTAATCACAATATCCACGTCCGGGAGGTGCTGGAAAATCGATGTGTAGGGCACAACCGCGGCTTCAAACAGTTTTGCCAGTTCGTCCGCGCGCGTTTCCGTCCGATTCGCAATCAGAATGTCACGCGCTCCCGCTCTTTGAAGATGCCGTGCGGCCGCCTCCGACATCTTTCCGGCTCCAATGATCATTACCCGGCGGCGCTCGAGCGATCCGAAGATCTCACGTGCAAGCTCGACAGCCGCATAGCCCACCGACACTGCGCTCTGCCCGATCTCGGTTTCCGTCCGAACCCGCTTGGCTACGCTGAACGCTTTGGTTAACACAGCATCCAAATAGCTACCGATCGCCCCCGCTTCTCTTGCCTGCGAATAGGCTTGCTTTAACTGTCCGAGGATTTGCGGCTCGCCGACGATCATCGAATCCAGACTTGCCGCCACACGAAACAGATGCTTGATGGCTTGGGCATCTTCGAGTACATATAAATGAGGCTGTATCGCGGCAGCCGTCATCTGATGAGTCGAAGAGAGAAAATTACAGAGGATTGGCGTGGCGTCCACACTGTCTTCCAGAGTGGCGGTGATTTCGACGCGATTGCAGGTGGACAGTATCAGTCCCTCCCGAAGTCCGGGCTGCTCCTGCAGTTGATGAAGCGCTTCTGCCAAATCCTCGGTTCGGAACGCGATCCGCTCCCGCACCTCGATGGGCGCCGTCCGATGATTGATACCGGCGAGCGCAAGCTTCATTGGGTTGGCACGCTCCGAAACCCAAAATGAATGCCCCATGTCACAATCGCGCAGCCCAGCACTCCGACCGCGAGCCACGCCAATCGCCTGCCTCTCCACCCTGCCGAGATGCGCAAGAAAATCATTGCCAGATAGAAGGCCCACGTGAACAGGAAGAAATCGATTTTAGGATCGAGGACCCACTGGGCGCCCCGATCGATGAACGCCCAAACGATGCCCGCTGCCGTTCCAATGGTTATGAATAGGAACCCGAGATTGAGAGATTGCGTGATCAGCCGGTCCAGCGTGGCGAGCGGCGGCAACCGGTTCTTGGACGGCGCAATCTCTTTGCGCTTCAACTGGCGCTCCTGGACGAGATAAAACATGGCGCCGACAGAAGCCAAGACCAACGCCGCATATCCAATCAGCACGGTGGTAACGTGCACAACCAGCCAGGCGTTCCGGAGCTGTGGATTTGTCCAGGGCGCTATAGGAAACTCCGTCGCCCCGATCAACGTCATGAAAAATACAAGGGGGAACAAACAGACGGCAAAAACGGAGATTCGGTAATAGCCGTAGGCGATCAGAAACAAAACAGCAATCAAGAATGCGCAAAATGAGGTAGTCTCGTAGAAGTTGCTCAGAGGGAAGTGGCCAAGTTCGGCCCGCAATTCCACGATCGAAACCAGGTGAAAGATAGCCCCGGCGCCAAAGGCGATTAAGGCAGGCGCAAACAGGCGTGTACCCCGCTTAAAGATGACCAGCAGGGCGTAAACCAGCCCACACGAGTAAAGGGCCGCTGCAGCGCGCAGCCAGAAAACGCTCATGGTTCTTCTAGGGAGTGCCCTGTACCAGTATAGAAGCCGCTGGGGTGTGCCAGGATGCATCCTCCTCTCCTCACGAGTATCTAGGAATTAGCTGAATAAATTCACCATAGGGGTGAGATTTGGTGGTGGTAAACGGCCACCAGTAAGAGAAAGGTAAACGGATTTTCATGGCGGGGTTCCTTACAGGCAAAAAGGCCATCGTCACCGGAGGAACAAAGGGCATCGGACTCGAAGTAGCGCGCGCGCTTCTGGCCGAAGGAGCCGCCGTTGTGGTGTGCGGGCGCGACGTCGCGGCGCTCGACACGGCGGTAGGAGTTCTCCATGAGGCCCTTCCCGGCAGTAAAGTCTCCGGCCACGCCGCCGATGTGAGTAACAGTGCGGCGGTAAGCAGCTTGTTTGAACTCGCCGATCGTGACCTGGGAGGCCTGGATATTCTCGTGAACAACGCTGGCAGTGGAGTGTTTCGCGCAGCTTCGGAATTAAGCGTGGAAGAGTGGGATCGGACCATTGGCACCAATCTCTCGGGCGCTTTTTACTGCAGCCGTGAAGCCCTCGCCCGCTTCAAAGAAGGGGATGGCGGATGGATCGTCAACATCAGCAGTCTCGCTGGCAAGAATCCGTTTGCGGGCGGGGCCGCCTACAACGCGTCGAAATTTGGACTGAATGGCATGAGTGAAGCGATTATGCTCGATCACCGGCATGAAGACGTGAAAGTCAGCTACATCATGCCGGGCAGCGTGAATACGAAATTTAACGGGCATTCCCCGTCCAGCGCCTCCGATTGGAAGATAGCGCCGGAGGACATCGCGGAGATCGTGATCGACATTCTCCGAAAGCCAGGACGAACGCTCGTCAGCCGTGTCGAAGTGAGACCCGCGAAACCGCCGCGGAAGTAGTCAGAAAAAACAGAAAGACTGAGATTCATTCATGAAGCGGGGCGCGTTAACGATGAGGCAAGTAGCAAGGAAAGAGTCAGGGACCAATATGGCACCTGGCTTGCTCCAGAAACAGATAGCAGGTGGCAGAAAGGAGGAGACGACGATGAGCCGACTCCATCAACCGCTTGATCCGACCAAGACCGGACGAGAAGCAGAATCTTTGGACCGGACGCTCCGCAGGATGGTAGTGGGGCAGGATGAAGCGATAGACCAAATTGTCAATATGTACCAGATGTACCTGACAGGTATGACTGCTCCAGGTCGTCCGATCGCGAATTTCCTGTTCCTAGGGCCAACGGGATCGGGCAAGACGCGGACGGTGGAAGCGCTGGCAGAGTCTCTGGTACACAATCCCAGGGCAGTCATTAAAATCGACTGTGCCGAGTTCCAGCACAGCCACGAAATCGCGAAGCTGATCGGGTCGCCTCCGGGCTACCTCGGCCATCGCGAGACTCATCCTTTGCTAAGCCAGGAGGTACTAAACCAGTACCATACCGACACGGTGAAGGTGAGCTTCGTTCTGTTCGACGAGATCGAGAAGGCCAGCGATGCACTCTGGAATCTCCTTCTTGGAATTCTGGATAAGGCCGTTCTCACGCTCGGCGACAATCGCAAGGTTGATTTCTCGCATTGCATGATCTTCATGACCAGCAATCTGGGCGCGAACGAGATGGCATCGCTCACTACTCCGAAACTGGGCTTTCAACGGCTGCAGAGTCTCGGGGCTGATAAAAACCTTCAGCCCGACGTGAAGCTCAACGAGAAGATGGCGAAAACGGGAGTCGAAGCCGCGCGCCGTAAGTTCACACCGGAATTTATGAACCGCATCGACAAAGTCGTTGTCTTCAAGCCTCTCGGAAGGACGGAACTGCGTCGAGTTCTCGACATCGAGCTCGGCCAGGTTCAACAGAGAGTTCTTCATTCAGCAGCGGACAAGTCGTTCGTATTCACAGTGACGGCTACGGGAAAAGACTTCCTGCTGGGCGAAGGAACCGATCTGAAATACGGCGCGCGCCACCTGAAACGCGCCATTGAACGCCTGCTCGTTCAACCGCTCTCGAATCTGATCGCGACCGACCAGGTGATTTCCGGCGACTGGATTCAGATCGACTTCGATGGCGACAACACACGGCTCGCCTTTACCAAGGAAGCCGAAGGGCTCGAAGTCGCCGCCATGGCAAGCATGCTCGAGAACACTGCCGAAATGCCGCCCATGGCCGCCGCCGCTACCGTACCCCAGGAACAGCACAAAACTCAGTTGGCCAAGTCGTCCAAGAAGTAACTGCCTCCTTCCTCCACCACCTGCTAGGGCGGCGCCAAAGGCGCCGCCCTTTTTTATGTGAATGATACGCAAATCGCTACGAATGCGAGGTTACGGGTACTCCTGGCCGGGTGCATACTTTGTTACCATTTGCTCCCGAAATCGCGAAGCAGTGTTCGGAACGCTGACAGATTCTGAAATGGAGAAATCTCCGCTCGGCGAGATGGTCTGGCGCCGGTGGACGGATATACCGAACCATCACCCGGGCGCTTCCCTGGACGCGGCCGTGTTGATGCCCGATCACCTTCACGCCATCGTCCTCCTAGAGGGTGAATTGATAGCGCCGTGGAGCGTCAAGCGAGATCCGGATGCAGAGCGACACCGTTCGCCAGACATTTCGACAGTCATCGGGTCATTTAAGTCGGCTTGCAGTAAAGAGGCCGGGCGGACGCTGTGGCAGCGCGGATACTATGATCGCATCATCCGATCCGAAGCCGAATTGATTCAAATCCGCAAATACATAGAGGAGAATGAGGTTTTGTGGCGGGCGAGGCAGGCCTCGCCCCTACAAGTGCCCCGTAATCTGTAGTGGCCGGGCCTGCCCGGCCATTGCCCTACCGAACCAGCCTGCCGTTCACCTGCTTTTCCGCGCGGCGCTCGCCGTTTTGAACCAGCCGTACCGGTTTGGGCGATTGATCGCAGATCGGAATGGGCGCCCCGCGGTAAAATGCCAAGCCATACTCCCAGGCTCGATGTAGTCCGGCATCGCAGACTTCGTTTGAGATGCCCGCAATCTCGCGCCAGAATCCTCGGGGCGACGCCTGTTCGTCGAGCACCGGGTAAATCGACGATTTCACTACGATTACGGCCAGAGCAAAGCACACCACAAGAAGCGGCGCAGCGAGCGCCCGGCTGGCAAAGGCCATGACAGCTAGAGGCGTCACAAACAAGACAAACATCGTCAACGTGACGGGCAGAATATCCAGCACCAGCGCTCGAACCGGGCCGATCTTCGAGGTGAGCAGCACCGGAATCAGAGGTGCAATCAGCGGCGCGAGAGCCGCCAGCGCCCCACATCCGATTAAATAAGGCCGCTCGCGCCAGGCGACACGCTCGGCCATCGATACCCCCGTCAGCGCCAGGAGCGACGGCAGCAAAGGCAGAACGTATCCAAAAAGCTTGTTTAGCGACAGACTGAAAAACAACAAGCCACAGGCGAACACGGCCGCAAGGCACAACAGCCGGCGGTCGCCGCGCACAACAGCCGGTTTCAGAGTAAGCAACACTGGCGTCCACGGAAAGATCGCGAGCGGAATGATCCAAAGGTAGAAATAGAATGGCTGCACGTGCTGCAGCCCCTGCGAATACATCCTCTTGAACTGCTGCTCGAAGAAGAAAACGTCGATAAAGGCGGACCCATTCCTATGAATCACAAGAAAATACCAAGGCCCGGCGACCAATAGGAAAACAACAAGAGCAATCCACCACTCGCGCCAGCGCCTCCTAAGGAACCACAGCAGAGGCGCAGACAATACCAGCGGGACAAACCCCTTTGCCAAGGCTGCCAGACCGATCGCCGCACCGAGACCGATCCAGGTTCTGATCAACGCGTCACCCCGAATCAGCCTTAGCGTCAGAACCACTCCGAGGGAGAAAAATGCCGCCATCGGAATGTCTGTCAAACACAGACTGCTCCAGAGAAACCAGGCCACCGAAGTACCGAGCGTCGCAGTCGCTATTGCCGAGGCCGCAAACCCGAATTCCTCTTTAAGAAGCAGGAACCACGCCGCCAGGAATCCCAGACTCAAAATCGCTACAGGCAGACGACCGGCCAGATCGGGACCCAATCCCAAATCGGTACCGGTAGCGGTCATCCAATAAATCAGCGGCGGCTTCTCAAACCACGGCGAGCCCCACAGTTTTGGCGTGACCCAGTCGTGATCGAGGGCCATCGCCCGCCCGATGGCTGCATAGCGCGGCTCATCGGGACCGAGCGTGCCTACGCCGTCGAGTTTGTATAAATATTGGAAAACAATCGCGAAACAACATAACACGAACAGGAGAAAGCGCTGGCGGGGAGTCAAGCCCCAGTATAATGAGCACGATGCAGCGACCCTTTGGCCGCTTGGCTTCGCTCGGCGCAATCGTCTTCGCGGCGGCGCTTGGCTATTACGCTTCGAGCCGGCTCGCACTCGGCGACGTTCGAGGCTGTAATTGCGATACAAGCAACGTCGCGGCGATGGAGAAACAGCGCGAGTGCGGCCTGTGTGTCGAAGCGGAAAAGCAGCCGCCCTACATCGAGGTGTTTTTCCTCAAGGACGCGAACCCAACGAAACCCAACCGCATTCTCGCTCTCCCACGAATGCACACGCCGGGCGGACACGCACTTTCTGCCTTAAGTCCGGAACTCCGGCATGTCCTGTGGTCGGCCGCTATCACGAAGGCGCAGGAAACATGGGGTAACGCCTGGGCCATTGCCTATAACGGCGACCAGAGACGGACCCAGTGCCATACTCATCTCCACATTGGAAAGCTGTTACCCGATCAGGAAAACAGCAGCTCTATCGTAGTAAACGGACCAGCCGATATTCCTGCTCCCACAGACGGCACCGGGCTATGGGTGCATCCCGTCGGCAACAAACTCCACGTCCATCTGGGCCAGCAAGTGAACGAAACGGTGCTGATGCGCTAGCCGGCAGGGCATGCCTTTGTTTCGTACACTGAAGGCATCCGGTATGAAAATTTTCGGCGGCATTCTTGCCCTGTGCATGATTGGAGTGGCGGCCTTCGCTCAAAAGCCTGCCAACGCCCCACCAAACTCGCCTCCCACCATCGATAAACCGGCTGTAGCCAAATATCTCCGTTATGCCGAAGGCTACAACCCGCAGGTCGAAATTTCCGTAGCCGATCCAAAGCCAAGCGCGTTCCCCGGATTGTACGAGGTCCAGGTGACCTTGAAAGCTAACCGCAACGAAGTGATTCGAACTTATTACCTGACGCCGGAAGGCGACCGCCTCATTTCCGGGTCCGTGTTCGATCTGCGCAAATCGCCTTTTCTTGCGAACTTGACCTTGTTGAAGGAGGAAGGAGCGCCGGCTCTCGGTCCCGCCAAAGCTCCCGTTCAGATCTTCGTGTTCAGCGACTTCGAGTGCCCCTACTGCAAAGAAGAGGCCCATGTGCTTCGCCAGGACGTCCAGAAAAGCCACGCCAATGACGTCCGAATCGTGTTCAAGGATTTTCCGCTCGATTCGATTCATCCCTGGGCACGGCGGGCCGCGCTCGCCGGTCAATGTATCGCCGCGCAAAATCCATCCGCGTTCTGGAGCTTTCACGACTGGATCTACGAGCATCAGGGCGAGGTGAATCCGGGTAATGTCAATGACAAGATCCTCGAATTCGTCAAGGCGCAGAACCTCGATCAAACGAAGCTGTCGGCTTGCGAGTCGAGTCCGGAAACAGCCGGCCGCGTGAACGAAACCGTGTCGGAAGGCCGGCAACTGGGAATCACCCAGACACCAACCCTGTTCGTGAATGGCCGAATGATTCCCGGCGTTCTCACTCCCGGGCAGATGGACTTGCTGATTGCCCTCGAGCTAGGACACCAGAAGGAAGCGACCGCCAGCAATGCTGCATGTTGCCAAGTGGAAATACCTTCAGTGGCTAAGAAGCAGTAAGAAGCTCTAAGGGTACTGCTACCGGACGCGGTTTGAAAAAGTCCGGAAATAGTCAAGAATGAAGGTCGTGATGGGTCTCGACCGGTGGACACATAGCAATGGCTGGGCGCAATTGAATCTCAAATCCAGCAGAGCGCTCCCGATAAGGTATGTGAAACCAGTTATTTCATAGACCCCAGTGGATCTTTCATGCCAGAAATCGCATCTTTGCCAAAACCAGTCCAAGCGTTCACGCTGCCTCCGCTCATTTTGCATCCCTTTTCGAGTGTCGAGGACAGCTGTGTGCTCGTCGAGAGCTCACGTGCCAGCTTAGTTCTCCAGGGACTCTTGCCCGATGGAGGGCAGTCGCCTGAGTCGCTCGACCAGAGCCTGCTTCGCGGCCGATACGCCGAGCTTCGCATGCTCTTTTATGTCGGTAAGGACTTGGCGCGATGGCTCGAGCAATGCACGGAAGTCGCCCAACTCGACTCCGAGCTGTCGAAGCTATCTTTCACGGCTGAAAGTTTCATTCCTCTGCTTATCGATCAGGCGCCTCTTGCCGTCAGAAAGAAACTGGAAGCGTGGGGAGTGGTCGATTTCACGGCTTTATTCCGCCGTGCGATTGGACTGCACATGGTTTTCGCTGAACCGCCCCCCGCTGGCTGCCTGAATGCCGATTTCCTCCGGCGCTATCACCGCTTCATGGATCAGTGGTTCGAGCTGCGCATGCTCCAAAACCAGGGCCCGCGCTGCACCGAAGACGAGTTCGTCTACGACCTGTATGCTTCAGGCGAATATGCCCAGATGCTCGAGAAACATTGGAACTGATACGACGCCACGCGCCTCGATGGCAATAGTCAAGCGCCTTTTCCGGCGGCCTTAATCTCGGCGCTCTGCCCTTGCGGACGGCCTAACAGGTAACCCTGCGCCGCGTCCACGCCCAGCTTGCGAATTTCCTCTAGTTCGTGCGAGGTTTCTACGCCTTCTACTGTCACTCGCATTCCCAATCCGTGCGCGAGCGACACAATGCTGCGGAGCACGGGCAGGCTATTGGGATTACGCTGCAGGTCGCGCAGAAAAGACCGGTCGAGCTTCACGCCATCCACAGGCAGCTCTTTGAGATAACTCAAAGAGGAATAGCCTACGCCAAAGTCGTCGATAACGACGCTCACGCCAAGTTTCCTCAACTTTGAAATCTCGCGGATCGTCTTTTCGAAGTTGGCCATAAGAGCCGATTCAGTCAACTCGAGTTCCAGAAGGTCGCCTGACAACCCCGCTTCCTCGAGCGCGGCTTCCACAGCAAGCGTAAAATCGAGCCGGTCTAATTGGAGGGCGGATACATTCACGGCGACACCAACGCCTCGTCCATCGCCACCCTGCCAGTCGCGGGCTGTCCGGCAGGCTTCTGCAAGAGCCCAGCGGCCGAGCGGAACAATCAGACCAGTCTGTTCGGCAATGGGGATGAACCGGGCCGGAGGTACTGGTTCTCCTTTGCGGCTCGCCCAACGCAGCAATGCCTCGCGCCGCACAACCCGTCCGCTCTTGAGGTCGATTTCAGGCTGATACGTGAGCTCAAACTCCTGCTCAGTAAGAGCGCGCCTCATCATCCACTCGAGTTCGAGCCTGATCTTGGATTCTTCGCGGCGCTCGGGGCTGAACAGTTCAATCGCATTCGGCCCACGATTCACTGCTTCAGTTAAAGCGCTCGTGGCTTGGTGGAGCAAGTCCTCGGCTGTCTGGCCGTGCATGGGAAAGATGCTGATTCCGGCATTGGCTGAAAGAGCGACGTGATGTTCCGCCAGTTCAATAAGGCTGAATGTTTCGCCAAGGATATCCAGAAACCTTTGAGCGACGTTGAGAGCATCCTCTACCGCCTCAAATGGCTCGAGCGCCACGGCAAAATTTAGACCGCCGATTCGTGCAAGCGCGTCACTTTGTCTCACCGCGGCGTAGAGACGAAAAGCAGCCTGCCGGATCAGAACGTCCCCTAAACGAGGTCCGAAGGTTTCATTCACCCGCTTCACATCGTTCAACCCAATGTTTATGATCCCGGTTAGACGGCTGCTCCGGTTCGCGCTGCGCATCGCGGTTCGAACCTGTTCGAGAAACAAATGCGTAAGCGGCAAGCCCGTCAGAGGATCGTAGAAATGGGAACTCATGCTCGTCAAGGGCGACTCAGCCGGCCGCGCTATGCCGTGGCTCCCAGCCTGCTTCGCGGGTGCCGACAGTCCGCCTGAAGAGAATTCCTTCAGCAAGTTTCGTAAGCTTCGCCAAGAGTCTCTCACTGGGCCTGCCAATCCTTCTCATTTGACAGCAGCCTACATCATCGCTTCAAACAGCCGCCTGTTATAAGCCGGCGCAAGCGAACCACTGGCCTTTGAAACAGCCCGCGCACCCAAATTATAGCCCTTTCTACGCTTAATATTTCCCGAATAATTTACTATTGTTCCCGGAATCAGCGCCAATCGACCTCCGCGGAGGTTTTCTCGATACAATGCTGGATCGTTGATTGACCCCGCGCAAAACGGGCTGGACTACGCCCTTTGCGCTTTGAGAAAGTACAAGCTAATGCCTTACCTACTCAAATCGGAGCCCGATGCATACTCGTTTAACGATCTTCTTCGCGAAAAGGAGACCGTATGGGACGGCGTCACGAATCCTGTCGCGCTGAGAAATTTGCGTGATATGAAAGCGGGCGAAAGGCTCGTCATCTATCACACAGGCAATGAAAAGAAAGCTGTCGGAACAGCTACGGTCACAAATGTTGACACCGCCGACCCCAAGAATCCGGTCGTGCGCATTCGGGCTGCTAAGGCAATCCCGCAATCCAAGAGCCTGGCTGACATTAAAGCATCTTCACTTTTTCAAGAGTCACCGCTCGTGAGACAAGGGAGGCTTTCGGTTGTTCCTCTGAATGAGCGCCAATACGCCTGGCTAGTCGGCGAGTGAGCTGGAGATGGTGAGAATCCGGCCCGCTGAACGAACGGACGTCCCGCTCATCCTGTCGTTGATTCGCGAGCTCGCCGAGTACGAGCGCTCGCCGGACGCCGTCCGCGCCACCGAAGAGGATCTTCTTCGCGACGGCTTCGGCCCTGAGCGCCGGTTCCATTGCGCCATCGCCGAGTGGAACGGCGAGGCCGCCGGGTTCGCTCTCTATTTCTACAATTATTCGACTTGGGAAGGCCGCCCCGGCATTTACCTCGAGGATCTTTATGTCAGGCCAAGCTTCCGCAAACGCGGGATCGGGCGCTCCTTCTTCATATATCTTGCGCAAATCGCGCTGGCTGAAGACCTGAGCCGGATCCAGTGGCAGGTCCTCGACTGGAATCAGAGCGCGATCGATTTTTACGAGAGCCTGGGAGCCAGGAAGCCGGCGGATTGGCAGACGATGCGCTTGTCGGGAGAAGCGATAGAACGGTTGGCTGCTGCGAAACTATCCGCACCTAATGTAATCGATTGATATATAATAAGTTAGCTGTATTGGGTTCGTTTGTTCGCAAGCGCCGCGCAGACTGAAACCTGCTATTCTTAAGAGCGTGCGGGGACGCGAGAACCAGCACGCCTTCGGAGTGTTTTCCCCATTGAAAATCGGTTTTGTAAGTCTTGGCTGTCCAAAGAACCTCGTCGATACAGAGGTGATGATGGGCGAACTCGTCTCGAAGGGACACGAGTTGACGTCGTCTCCGGCCGACGCCGACGTCATTGTCGTCAACACTTGCAGCTTTATTGAGCCGGCGAAACAGGAATCGGTCGACACCATCCTTGAAATGGCGGAGCACAAAAAGAACGGGAAGGCGCGGCGCCTGGTTGTTGCCGGCTGCCTCGTCGAGCGCTACCGGGATGAAATCAGGGCGAATATTCCGGAAGTGGACGCGGTGCTTGGAACCAACGAACTAGATAGAATCGCTGCCCTGTGCGAAGGCCTCGAGGCCACCGGCCCAAGGCCCGAGCCCTACCTGTACCACGACCTCACCGCGCGCGTATTCACGACGCCGCGCCATTCGGCCTACATCAAGATTGCCGAAGGTTGCGACCATCCCTGCACGTTTTGCATCATTCCGCAGTTCCGCGGGAAGTTTCGGAGCCGGCGCTTCGAGAGCGTCATAGCGGAAGCGAGCCGGATGCTCGGCTCAGATGTGCGTGAGATCAATTTGATCGGCCAGGACACCACCTGCTACGGCGAAGATCTGGGACTGAAAGACGGGTTAGCCAATTTGCTGTCCCGCCTGGCTCAGATTCCTTGCGAGCAGCCCAAATGGATCCGCTTCCTCTATGCGTATCCGAATAAAGTGACGCAGCGGCTTCTGGACACGATCGCCCAGCACGATTCGCTCGTCAAGTACATTGACATTCCGCTGCAACACGCGAGCGCTCAAGTTCTGAAGCGAATGAAGCGCGGAGCAAACGGCGACATCTTTTTGAAGCTGATCGAAAAGATTCGTGCCACCATACCCGGAGTCGCCATTCGAACCAGCATGATAGTCGGCTTTCCAGGTGAAACCGACGATGAATTTGAGGAGCTCTGCCAGTTTGTTCAAGCCGCGCGCTTCGACCGGCTCGGCGTATTTGCTTATAGCGACGAAGAAACGAGCAGGAGCTTCGAGTTAACGGGAAAGGTTTACCGGCAAACCATCTACAACCGGAAGCGCCGCTTGATGTCGCTGCAGCGCAAAATCTCCAGTTCAAAAAATAAGGCGCTGGCCGGCCGCGAATTCCCCATTCTGATTGAAGGACCGTCGAAGGAGACAGAACTGCTTTGGGAAGGGCGGCTTTCAACGCAAGCTCCGGAAATCGATGGAGTCTGCCTGATTAACGACTTTGGTCCCGCGGAACCAAGAGCTGGCGAGATACGGACGATTCGAATCGCCGAAACCCACGACTACGACTTGGTGGGCGCGTTGGTGGACAGAGCGGAACCGAATCTCGAGAGCCTTCGAGTGGCTGCGAATCCATTCGTCATTCTGTCCGCCGCGCAGCTCGCCTCCGGCCAGCCAGTGTAATATCCGGAGTTTATCGTGTCCCAAGAAGCTAAACGCACGGTACGGTGCCCAATCTGCAAGAAGGACGTTCCTATTGACGATCCCAACATGCCGTTCTGTAGCGATCGCTGCCGGACGATTGATTTGGGCAACTGGGCATCCGAAAAATACGTTATCTCGACGCCGGCAAATCGCAACGATATAGAAGACGAGTTCGACGAGAGCGAATGAGCGTACAGGCGATTGATGCCGTTGTACGCGATTCAAACATGAGCGCACAGGCGATTGATGCCGTTGTGCGCGGTTCAAACATGAGCGCACAGGCGATTGATGCCGTTGTGCGCGGTTCAAACATGAGCGCACAGGCGATTGATGCCGTTGTGCGCGGTTCAAACATGAGCGCACAGGCGATTGATGCCGTTGTGCGCGGTTCAAACATATGAATCGCCTCGCCCTCGCGATCGCGACTTTTTTCGGCTGTGGTTACTTCCCGAAGGGCCCGGGAACAATCGGATCGCTCGCGGCGCTCGCGATTGCCGGTCTCCTTTACCGCTTTTTGGGGATGGGCCGGCCCGGTTTGTTCCTGCTATTTCTGGTAAGCTTGCCGGTTGCCGCGTGGTCGGCAACGGCGGCCTCGCGGTTGCTCAAGAAAAAGGATCCCGGCCAGGTGGTGATTGACGAGGTGGTTGGGCAGTGGCTGACTCTGCTGGGCGCAACGGCATGGAACTGGAAGTCGTTTCTCGCAGCATTCATGCTGTTCCGTTTATTCGACATCTGGAAGCCGCAACCGGTGCGAGCCGCGGAATCTCTTCCCGAGGGCCTGGGTATCGTAGCTGATGATGTAATAGCTGGAGTTTACGCGGCGCTTATCTTGTATATAGGCGCTCGTTTGAGAATTGTCTAATATGGCTATGCGAACCGAGGCTGTTCAGAAGCCCAAAATAACGGCAGTACAACCGAATGCGGCAATCGCTGGTGGGGAGCTGATCATTCGCGGCGAGGGCTTTTCCGCTTCCGGAACCCCCGCGGTGAGCTTCGGTGGTGAGCCCGCGCAGCTGGTAGTGACTGCCGATGGCTTGCTGGTGGCGAAAGTGCCTGAAACTGCGACGGCGGGCGACCTGGTTGTGCATAGCGGAGCAGCCAAGAGCAAATCGTGGGCTGCGTGTATTGGGATTCAGATTGCCGACAGCTTGCATCCCGTCGCCAATCCGGCAATCGACGCGGATGGGAATATTTTCTCGACGTTCAGCGGATCGCGCGGGCAAAAATCGCCGGTATCCATTTACAAGATCGATACGAATTTTACTTCGCGTCCCTTTGTTAGCGATCTGATGAACCCCACTGGTTTGGCCTTCGACCGGTCGGGCCTGCTGTATGCGTCCAGCCGGTATGAGGGAATCATTTACCAGGTGACGCCCACCGGCAACATGTCGGTTTACGTAGAGGGCATGGGTGTCGCGACAGGAATCGCGTTCGACAGGGACGAGAATCTGTATGTCGGCGACCGAAGCGGCACGATTTTCAAAATCAGCCGGTCGCGGCAAATTTACGTGTTCGCAACGCTCGAAGCGTCGCTGTCCGCCTACCATCTCGCGTTTGGACCGGACGATTATCTTTATGTGACGGGACCCACGACATCCAGCTTCGACGCGATTTTCCGCGTTGCTAAATCGGGAGAGGTGGAAACGTTTTATCGCGGGCTTGGCCGCCCTCAGGGCCTTGCGTTCGATGCCGCGGGCAGACTTTACGTTGCCGCGTCGTACAAAGGCCGCCGCGGCGTGGTGCGCTTTAACGGCCAAAACGATCCAGCGATGTTCGTCTCCGGCCCGGGCATCGTCGGTTTGGCATTCTCGCCGTCGAAGGATCTGATCCTGGCGACTCATAGCGCCCTCTACCGGCTCGACATCGATCAAGCCGGAAGGCCGATTCCGTGAGCGGCTCTTTGAGCGCACAGCCGTCTGGTGGCCCCCCTTTCCCAAGGGGACCCCTGCGCGATTCAAACAAACGGCTGCGTGCGGAGATTATTGCTGTCGGCAGCGAACTTTTGACACCCGCTCACGTCGATACGAACTCGCTCTTCATCACCGATCAGCTCAACCGGCTCGGTGTGGATGTTGTCGAAAAACATGTTGTGCTCGACGACCTCCGTAGGCTCGAGCGCGCCATCCGCGAATCGCTCGATCGGGTCGAGATTGTTCTGCTGAGTGGGGGCTTAGGTCCGACCGAGGACGATGTGACCCGCGCGGCTGCCGCAGCTGCCCTTGGCCGGGAGCTGATCTTCTCGCCGGAGCAGGAGGAGATCCTTGTCCGGCGCTTTCAACGTCTTAATCGCAAGATGGCGGAAATCAACCGGCGCCAGACGTACCTGATCGACGGCGCGGAAGCGATATCCAACCCTCATGGAACCGCGCCCGGCCAGTTCTATAGAACGAACAATGGAGCTTTATTTCTACTGCCTGGCCCTCCGCGCGAACTGAAGCCCATGGTCACCGAACAAGTTGTGCCCAGGCTCGAGAAAATACTCCCGCCTCAGGTACTTCGCACAAAAACCTTCCGAATTGCGGGTATGGGCGAATCGGATCTGGATGCCCTGATAGCGCCCGTTTATACGCGCTATAAAAATCCGACGACAACGGTGCTTTCCGGACCGGCAGACCTCACCGTAACGCTGGTCGCCCGCTGTGAAAGCGAAGCCGAGGCCGAGGCGCTGTTAGAAGAAGTGAGCGGACCGATCGCGAAATTGCTGGGCGACCGCCTGTACTCGACGCGCGACGAGCCGCTCGAAGTAGTGATTGGCAATCTTCTTCGCGAGAGGCAAGCAACTGTAGCAACGGCGGAAAGTTGCACTGGCGGAATGGCGGCTGTCCGCTTGACAGAGTACGCCGGGAGCTCCGATTTCTTCAAAGCTTCGTTTGTCACCTACACCGAGGAACAGAAAACCGCGCTGCTCGGCGTTCCCAACCAGCTGCTTGAACAGCACACAGCGGTAAGCGAAGCTGTCGCCGTTGCCATGGCGGAAGGAGCGCGCGAAAAAAGCGGAGCTACGTTTGCGGTTTCGATAACGGGCTACGCAGGACCTACCGGCGGCACGGAAGAGAACCCCGTGGGAACGGTTTTCATCGGCGTCGCGACGCCGACCAGCGCGAAGGCTCTGCGATTCCGCTACGGCCTGGACCGCAACCGCGTCCGCCTGCTCAGCACACAGACAGCGCTTGATCTGCTTCGCCGGGCCATTTTAGGCATCGAGCTTTCCACCTGGCGCTGAAATCAAACAGCGAGTTTCCGGCTTTTGCATTCCTCACACGGGCAGATACTGCGCAAGTGATCGAACGAATAGATTCCGGTGCTGTGGCCGTCGTTCCAGAAAATGCGCACTGCGTAGTGGCCGACCGGCTCGACCGAAGTCATCTTCAATTTCGGCTTGTACATCTGGAACGGGCTGGGGTTTGCATAGTTCGATTTCTGGGGCTCGGTGCCATGCGCTCCGGTGCATGTAGCGCAGGGACATTCGTCACGAAGATATTCGAGCGTGAATTCGCTGTGATGCCCGTCTTTCCAATCGATTTTTATTCCAGCCGACTTCGATATAGCGATATGCTCCGGTTCGGCGGCAGCTGGGGTTTCCAATTTATTTCCCATAAGTGGCTTCCCTAGGGCGCCTGCTGGACCCGTTCAATGTCGCGCACGCCGGGAATGCGCCGAAACGCGGTAATCACGCGGTCGAGCTGCTTCTTATCGCGCACTTCCATCGTGATGTCGACAATCGCTGCTTCATCCTGGCGGCTTGAATCGGCGCGAGCCTCGAGCGTACGTATATTGCTTGATTCAGCCGAAAGGATCGAGGTCATCTGGTTCAGAATGCCGGGCCGGTCGTCGGTATAGATGATGATTTTGACCGGAAGCGGCTCGGAAGCGCTGCGCGCCCAATCAACTTCAATCTTGCGCTCCACTTCGTACATGAGATTTTGCACGTTGGGACACTGGGCGGAGTGAACGGCAATGCCTTTGCCCCGCGTGATGTAACCGACGATAGGCTCGCCGCGAATCGGATTGCAGCACTTAGCGCGATAAACCATCACCTGATCGATGCCGGTGACGTGGATGGCGAGATCGCCATCGCCTAGGTGCATGCTCTTCCGCGTTTCGGACGGCTTCGGAGTCTCGGGCGGCGCCTGTTCGGGGAGCGGGCTCTCGGGCGCTACTTTCTGCAACACCTGGCGGGCTGAGAAGCGGCCATAACCCAAAGCCGCGTACAGGTCTTCCGTCTTGCTGACTCCGTATTCAGTGGCGACAGTCTCCAGGCTGTCCTTTGTAATGCGGCCCAGGTTGACGCCGAAGCGGCGGGCCTCGCGCTCGAGCGACTTTTGGCCAATCTCGACTGCTTTGGCTCGTTCCTCCGCGTTAATAACGTGCTTAATCTTATTGCGGGCCTTGGATGTTTTGACAAGCGACAGCCAGTCCTTGCTTGGCTGGTGGCCCGGCTGAGTCAGGATTTCAACCACGTCGCCGTTCTTGAGCGCGTAGCGCAATGGCCGCAGCGTGCCGTTCACTTTAGCGCCAACGCAGGTGTTTCCAATGTCGGAGTGAATCGCGTAAGCGAAATCGACGGGAGTGGCGTCGCGCGGGAGAACGATCACGCGGCCGCGCGGCGTGAAGGTGTAGACCTCCTCCGGATAAAGATCCACTTTCAGCGTGGACATGAATTCTCCGGGGTCGCGCATCTCGCGCTGCCATTCCACAAGCTGCCGGAGCCACGCAATCCGCTGGTCGTCTTCGCCCGGACCTTTGCGCCCTTCTTTGTATTTCCAGTGCGCTGCGATGCCCTCTTCGGCAATCCGGTGCATTTCTTCCGTGCGGATTTGAACTTCGAACGCCATTCCGCCCGGCCCAATCACCGACGTGTGCAGGGACTGGTAGAGGTTGGGCCTGGGGATGGCGATGAAATCCTTGATGCGGCCCGGGATGGGATGCCACTCGTTGTGCAGCACGCCGAGAGCGGCGTAGCAATTTTTAACAGAATCGGTGATGATGCGAACGGCCAGAAGGTCGTACACCTGGTCGAGGCGGATTCTCTGACGTCTCAGTTTTAAGTAGACCGAGTAGGCGCGCTTCACGCGGCCTTCGACGCGAGCGGGAACGTTCTCGCGAAACAGCTTCTGCTCAATCTCGGTCTTGATCTGTCTGAGGTATTCTTCGTTCTCCTGGCGCTTCGAGTCGATTTCACGGATCAGCTCGGCCGAAGCTTCAGGTTCCAGCGCCTGAAACGACAAGTCTTCGAGTTCGCCGCGAATCTTCCCCATTCCAAGCCGGTGCGCGATTGGGGCGTAAATGTCGATGGTTTCCTGGGCGATCCGCTCCCGCCGTTCCTGCGGAAGACAGCCGATGGTGCGCATGTTATGCAGGCGGTCCGCAAGCTTGACGATGACAACCCGGATATCGCTGGTCATCGCCAGCAGCATCTTTCGCAGGCTTTCCGCCTGGCGCTCCTCGCGGTGGGCTAAGTCCAGTTTCGTCAACTTTGTTACGCCATCGACGCACCGAGCCACATCCTCTCCGAACGTACTGCGGATCTCGTCGAGCTGAACGGATGTGTCCTCAACCGTGTCGTGAAGCAGGCCAGTAACCAGGCAGGTCATGTCCATCTGCATATCCGCCAGGATCGTCGTCACGGCCAGGGGATGAGCCATATACGGCTCGCCTGAAACACGCTTCTGTTCTTTATGGTGCTCAGTTGCGAAACGGAAAGCCCGCTCGAGCGCCACACAATCCTCATTCGGCCGCAGTTGCCGCACCTTTTCTTCGAGGGCTTTGTACAGTTCCTCGATCGACGGCGGGGCCGAAATCAGAGTAGACATTCGGTTTATCTTTCTTCTAGGGTAGAACAGGCGGGCAGGCGAACAGCCAGGTTGGAGAACTACCTGCTCATTAGATTCAGATCACTGGAATAAAGAATCAACCACTGGCCGCGGGACGAGCCAATCGCCATCAACGTTTTGTCCCTTGGTCAGGAAGACGCCGGTCGTGAACAATCGAGCCAGATCGGGAGTCGTAGCGGGAGGCTGATTGCGGGCGATCAGATTGCGAAACATCGTCGTCAGCTGCGCCAGGTGGTCGCGTACGTTATTGGCCGCCATCTCCGAATCGCAAACAGCGACAAGCCGGATGTCTAATGCGGCATTCCGTGCCGACGAGGGTGCCTGACTCACTCCGACTGTGATGCTTGATGCGGACGAAAGCGCGTGCGCGAGGACTTGAACAGCGGGCGGCAGCGAGTCGGGATGGTCGAGGATGCGCCGGGGCACCTCGGCCCAAACGGGGAACGCGGGTGTATGCAACTCCGGAGCGCCCTCACGGGGCAGCAATGTGTAAGCGGCGTTGGCATCGGCGCTGACGGCCACGCCAATGATGTCCGATCGCACCGGGAAGAAAGAAATCCATTTGCCGGGCTGACTGGCAGGCGCTTGACAGTAACGATTCTTGCAGTGTCCGCCATGTCCGCCGGCGTATTGGATGAGCCGCTGCCAGTTGAACCGGCCCCTCGCCACCGCAAAGAACTGATTGGGCACCGAGGCAACCGCGATGGCTTCGAGATCGCGCTGATACGCAAAGCCCGTCTCGGCAACAAAGCGCTGGTAATCCGGGTCCTCAGCGCTCTTTGCCGTTTCCAGAAACTTCAAGAAACCGGAATGCCGGAGCGCGGTCACATCGGCGTAGAGCAGGACGGCGTCGGACTGGGGCAATAAACCTACAAGCCTGGCGGGAGTGGCGTAACGCGGCTGTGTGGAGTTGTATACGAATATGATGACAGCCGCTGTGAGCAGGATGGCGACAATCAAAAACGGCCAGTTCCGGAGTGCTTTGTTCACCCTGATTCTACGTTGGCACAGGCGCTTCGGCCGGGAACGGTTGGCCTAGGGCGGGCGCGGGCTCGAGAGCGCGTTCTCCGACTTGTTGTCTCCAGAGGGCGTAGTAAAGTCCGGTATCGGCGACGAGTTTCGCGTGGCTGCCTTGCTCGACGATACGTCCTCTCTCGAGCACATAGATTCGCTCGGCGTGCATCACGGTCGAAAGCCGGTGGGCAATGAGAATCGTCATCACGTCCGATCGCCATCCAACCTCGCGAATCGTGCGGGTGATCTCTTCTTCGGTAATCGAATCAAGCGAAGAAGTGGCCTCATCGAACACCAGCAACCGCGGCCTCCGGAGCAATGCCCGGGCTATCGAAAGCCGCTGCTTCTCGCCGCCGGATACCTTTACGCCCCCCTCGCCAATAAGCGTGTCGAGCCCTTTATCCGCCCGCGCTAACAACGAGTCGGCGGCTGCACGATGCAGCACGTCCAGGCACTCCGCATCGGTCGCATCCGGCCGCACGAAAAGCAGGTTTTCCCGAATGGTTCCAGAGAAAAGCTGCGTGTCTTGCGTCACGAAGCCAATTTGCGCCCTCAGTTCCTCGGGATCGATTTGAGTCGCATCGATGCCGTTGTAACGAATCTCGCCACTCCGCGGAGGATAAAGGCCTACCAGCAACTTCACCAAGGTGGTCTTACCCGCTCCGGAGGGTCCGACGAAGGCCACAGTCTCGCCGCGCGCGAGCCGAAAACTCACGTCCATGACCGCCGGTCGGTTGGCTGTTCGATGCTGAAAACTTACCCCCTCGAACTCGAGCGATTCCACGTTCCCCAACTGCGCCGCATTCGCCGGTTTCGGCTCAGGCGGGATCTCGAGGATTTCCGCCAGCATGTTCAGAGACGCTTCAGTCTCCCGATAAATATTGATGATATTGCCGAGTTCCTGCAGGGGGCCAAAGATAAAGAAGGAATAAATGAAGAGTGAAAAAAACTGTCCGACTGTAATACGCTGGGTGAAAATGAGGTACAGCATCAGGAACAGGATGGTGGTTCGTAACAGGTTGACCGCCGTTCCTTGCAAAAAGCTGAGGCTCCGGAGATACCGCACTTTCTTGAGCTCGAGTCTCAGAATCTTGTCGGTGGTCGTGTTCAGCCGATCGATTTCCTGGCGGGCTAATCCCAAGGTTTTTACGAGTTCGATATTGCGCAGCGATTCGGTGGTTGCGCCGGCAAGCGCTGCGGTTTCGGCGACGATCGTCTTCTGAATGGCTTTAATTTTCCGGCTCAACACGGAACTGATGCCGCCGAGCAGCGGAACGGTTAATAGGAATGCAGGCGCAATGATCCAATCCACGCGCAGAGCGTAGACGGTGACGAAAACAATCCCCACAGTTGCCGTGAACAGGATATTTACGAAAGCCGTAATGAAGCGCTCGACATCGCTACGGACCTTTTGCAGCTTGCCCAGCGTTTCTCCGCTCCTCTGGTCTTCAAAGACGGCGTATGGCAAGGAAAGCGACCGCTCCACTCCATCCGCATATAACTGAGCCCCGGTTCGTTGCGTCACGACATTGACGTAATAATCCTGAAAGTTCTTTGCCACGCGGGAAACAAAAGCCACGCCGACTGCGGCTCCCAACAGGAGAGTCACGCCTTCGACAAATTGGCCGGTTGTGTATTGGTGGAATTTCGTCGCGTACCCGTCAATGATGTAGCGAAAGATGAACGGGTCGAGGAGGGAGAAAATCTGGTTCACCGCGGCAAGCAGAAGCGCGAGAAACACAACCGGCCAATACTTTTTCAGGTAATGAAAGAGTAAAGCCATATCCCATCAATCGTGCCAGATTATCGGGTTGGATGCTTGTGGCACGTGCAAAGACTCCTACTATTTCGGCGGTGTGATATCGGTCAGCGGAAGATCCCAGTGAGCCAGCAGAATCTCGAACCGCCGCTGCTCCTCGCGTTTGTAAGTCTCCTGGTCGGGCCAAAGCTGCTTGATGAGACGCTCTTCGTCGGGATTCGCGGTGGTCGCCAGGGTCGAGTTCTTAAATCGGATCGTCACGCGGTAGTCCCAGCGGGCGTCCTCAGTCATATGGTTGGCCGGGGTTTCGATCTTCACCGAGATCATTCGGCCGCTTTCGACGATCTTCTGGAGCAACGGATAGTGGTTTTTCAGAAACAGCTGCAGGAACTCCTGCTGATGGCCCCATTGCACTTTGTAATAGTACTCGACGGTGTAGGGCTGGCCGGGCGCACCCTGCGGCGGAGCGCCTTGGGCGGGCGCGAGACGCGAGGAAAGCGAAAGCAAGAGCGCAAGTAATACGTTCTTCATTGATCCTCCAGGCACTGATTCGGAATTACACAACTCTTACAAACCAGACGCGTAATCCTTGCTACGTTCGAGATGACGAATGCTAAACGACAACCCCATAGAACTGCGCGCACACGCAGGACACGACCGATTGAACTGGACAACAACGATTGTAATGGTAGTGCTGCATTTGGGTGCGATTGCGGCGCTCTTCATGTTCAGTTGGAAGGCGGTTGCGGTTGCCGTGTTCCTTTATTGGATGTGCACGGGACTTGGGATTAGTCTGGGGTACCACCGGCTGCATACGCATCGCTCGTACAAGGCTCCGCTGGCGCTCGAATACTTCTTTGCCGTTTGCGGCTCGATGACGCTCGAGGGCGGCCCGATTTTCTGGGTCGCTACACATCGAATTCACCATCAGAAATCGGACCAGGAAGGCGATCCACATTCACCCCGCGACGGCGCCTGGTGGGCGCACGTTGGGTGGATTCTGATGGGACCGGCCAAGCACAACAACACGCGGCTGATGTCGAAATACGCGCCCGATATCGCAAAGCACCGGTTTTACGTGTGGCTGAACAACTATCACTGGCTTCCGGTTACCGCGCTGGCAGCCGGACTTTTTGCGATTGGCGGGCTTCCCTTCCTGCTTTGGGGAATCTGCCTTCGAATCGTCGTCGGTCTGCACGCTACCTGGCTAGTGAACTCCGCTACGCACATGTGGGGATCTCGCCGGTTTGCCACGCGCGACGATTCACGGAACAACTGGTGGGTAGCTCTCATCAGCTTCGGAGAGGGCTGGCACAATAATCATCACGCGCACCCAACCTCGGCCCGGCACGGACTCGCCTGGTATGAATTCGATTTCTCCTGGATTGAACTCAAGATTCTGAGATTTCTGGGTATTGCAAAGTCCGTTCAAGTCGCTAGACCCGAGAGCGCTCTCGAACGCCGAAAAGCCGCATAGCCCAGCCGCGTGGTGGCGCAGGCGCTTTCGCCTGCGAATCGGCCCACCCGGCCTGGCATAAGCTGGTTTTGATGGTTGTCGCCGGACGGCATAAATCGATCGCTTTCTTCATCGCGCTCGGCGCCGGGCTGATTTCTGTAATCCTTCTTCTGTACATCGGTTGGGTTCTGCTCAAGTGGCACACGGGCATCCTGCTATTTTTCGGCATCTTGCTGCTGGCGATGATTATCAGCGGCGTCATATTGAACACCATTTTTCTTGTTCGGGAGATCAGGCGAAACGAACAACACGACGCTTTCATTAATGCCGTTACACATGAACTGAAAACGCCCGTCGCTTCGATCCGGCTTTATCTCGAGACGCTGCTCACGCGAAGTGTCGATGAGCCGAAGCGCAAAGACTTCTATCAAGTGATGCTGGACGACAGCGACCGGCTGCTGGCGACGATCGATCAGATTTTGCGCACCGGACGCGTCGGCCCTTCCACCCGGCTCGTTAATTTTTCGCCGGTCGATCTCAACAGCGTCATTGAGGAAAGCTTGGGGCGCGCTCGTGCGCTCTATCATCTTCAGCCGGAGTCTTTGAAATATGATCCGGCATCGGCCGTCAAAGTTCTTGGCGATGAGGAAGAGCTGCGGGCGGCCATCTCGAACCTGATCGATAACGCGGTGAAGTATTCGGAACCCAATGTAAACGTCATCGTCGAGACGTCTAGAATGGATGGCCGGTATATATCCGTGCAGGTCAAAGACAATGGCGTAGGCATCGCGAAACCCGAACTAAAGCGAATCTTCAAGCGTTTCTACCGCGTCTCCGGTCCGGCCACTAGAAGGCAGAAGGGAACCGGCTTGGGGCTTTATATCGTGCGTTCCGTTGCTAAACGGCATGGCGGGCGCGCTTGGGCGGAAAGCGAAGGGCCCGGGCATGGAAGCAAATTCGTGCTTCAGCTTCCCATTTCGAGATGAACCGCGTTCTGATCGTGGAAGACGAGCAGCATCTGGCTGACGGACTGCGCTTCAATCTCGAGGCGGAAGGATACCAGGCTCAAGTCGTGCAGACGGGAGAGGAGGCGCTCGAACTCCTGCTCGCCAAGCCGGTCCAATTCGACGTTCTGGTGCTCGATGTCATGCTGCCGGGTAAAGACGGCTTTACCGTCATGTCGGAAACGCGGCAAGCGGGCCAATTGATCCCTACATTGATGCTGACTGCTCGCGGCCGCTCCGACGATGTGCTGAAAGGATTCGCCGCCGGGGCGGACGACTATCTCACAAAACCCTTTGATCTGGCGATACTGCTCGCGAGAATGCGTGGCCTGCTGCGGCGCAGGGAGTGGCTTGAGACCTCATTCGCCAACGCCGGGCGCGCGACAGACCGTGATGATGTTTTTAGATTCGGAGAGAACGGAGAAAAGATCGTCAGCTTCGACCTTCTCGAGCTTTCGGTCCGCGGCCAGGTGTTCCGCCTCACATTGATGGAGGCGAATGTCCTCCGTTTTTTAATTCAACACGAGGGCAAGCCAGTATTGCGCAAGGAAATGATTGAACAGATATGGGGACTGCGCGAAGACACCGACACACGGCCGATTGACAATTTCATCGTGCGGTTACGGCGATATATCGAAGACGATCCGACGTCTCCCCGTCATGTCTTGACGGTTCGCGGTGTGGGCTATCAGTTTATCGCCGCTCCGAACCCGAACAAATGAAGGCACGAGAATACAGGAATTTCCTACGTTCTTTTGTTTTCGACCCAACGGGATACAAGAGTGCTTCCTTCTGTGTTCCACGAGATATTGAGCATTGTCGTTCTATTGGCTCCTTCGCGGCCGATGATTTCCTGGCTGTAACCGCAA
>CAVRNU010000011.1:0-166009 GCA_963722585.1 Bryobacterales bacterium
ACTGTGCCATCCGCTCAGATCCTTTCCATTGAGCAAAGGCCGCCATCCCGGTTCGTACAAGAAAGGCGGGTCTCCGTGCGTTTCGTCGTGATAGAGGTTCGGAAGCTGCCTCGCCATCAGAGATAGCAGGCATGCCGCCGTGAGCATCGCCGCGCCGCGACCGATGAGACGGTGCGTCCCATCCGGGTTCATAGCACCATGTGCTCCTCATTGCGAAGCAGACAGCATGAGCCTCGCTTAATCAGCGCCATTCGAACGATCACGTCCGGCACATTCAAAAATGGGTCGCGACGCACTCGGATCGCACGACATCGAGTCCGCGACTCAATTGCACTCGGATCAGGTATTCAAAATATCCTGGCCACGCTTCCATCGAGCTTGGTGAGCCACGAATTCTTCTCCTCATTTCCGCAATCCCTTCCGAAGAAGTCGTGAACTGAGCAGCCGCGGCGGTCCCACTCGTCGTTAAGCCCCCAAGGATCAGGATCCTTCGGCCCTGTTTCAGACCCGCCAGGCCGCTGATTAACGCATAATCGAAAAGAAGTACTTGCGTGTCCGGCGCGCGCTCGACCGTATACGACGCCTGGTGGCCATTCTCCGCCATTGCGTCCTCGATTCGGGAGCTGGTCCAGAGCTTAGGTGGAGTTGCGGAGCGGTCGAAGACAAACTTCGGCTGATTTGGAAGGTCGTACAGAACCTCGTTCACAAAAGGCGAACCTATGAAAACCACGTTGTGGCTTTCGAGATCATAGGTTGTCAAGAGGCGCCCGCGTTTGAAACTCGGTTGTCCCCCGGCGTGTATGAGCGCGTTCGACACGGCGACGGCCGCGAGCACATCGCCGACGCCTGTCATATCGTCTTCGAAATACAACCGGCTATGAGCGCGCAGGTCGTGAGTTGTAAAGACATGCTGCGCAATGCCGGGATCCACTGCGGCTCCGCGGTCTCCTACCGGGCCGCCTCGAAAGGAAAACAGGTCTCCAAGATCCGTGGTCAGGTACAGGGCGTTCGTATAAGCGACAATCGGTTGTTTGTCTGACTCCAGAAAGCTCTGCCAGAACGAGTCGACAGAAGTGTTGGTCGCAGCCGGTTTCAGCTCATGCCGCCGCGATAGAAACACCCGCTCGCAAAGCACTCCGAAGACAAAAGCAGCCGTGAAGAGGAGAACGGCCCACCCCAAGCCGCGATATCTGTTCCTTTTCACCGCCGAAGAAGGCTGAGCCTCCATCTCGGAAGAGGAAGAATCGACGATTGTCTCCTCCGCGCGCCGGAAGCAGAAGGTTGGGAAGTAGTGACCTTTTGGGATTTCGATCAGAACCGGATCTGAGGCGCCTTCGGTTCGGTAGTATTCGTCGAGTTTTAGCCGCAAACGATAGGCCTGTGTGCGGACGATCGTATCCGCTGCGGGGTTGAAGTCCGATGCTCTGCCAAACACCTCGGTTGCGATCGTGTATTCACTGATTTCCGATGTGCATCCGGATGTCGTCTTCTCGGTGACGAAACGGAGAAAAAGCTGCAGCACCGTCGAATTTCGAAACGACGGCGATCTCAGTATTCTACCGAGCTGATCGTCTACGTCGGCGGGGGCAAGTTTAGAGGAGGTGAGGACCGTGACGGCTTCGCTGGGGTCTTGCATATTCGACTCCTGACGGGAGTGTCGTTTCGTCAAGACGTGCTTTGAAGAATATCACAACATTTGCTGCCCCATTGAGGCCGGAGAATGGCCGTTAATGGCGCCATTTTGCCGAAGTAACGCGCCAGGTAACAGTTAAGTCACGGTCTGCTAACTGCAAGAAAGGGAACATTCGTGGCAGAGTGGCAGCGATTCCGGCATTGGGGCGTTTCGCTTCGCTAAAGAGCGTTGCGGAGAATCCCAACGGGCCTGCTGGAGCAAAGGGGGTCGTTATGCGTCCGAGTCGTCGCTACGGTTTTCTGGAAAGTCGGCGGACTTCTTGCGGTAGCCGGCTTAATTCACTTCTAGTTTCGTCACTCTTCATCGCGGGGTTCGCCGCTGCGGTTGCCTCGGGCCAAGTTGTCACAGGAACCCTTACCGGAACGGTCACCGATTCGACCGGAGCCATGGTTCCCAGCGCCACGGTTACCGCCACCGATCAGGCAACCGGGACGAGCCAGGCAACCACGACCACCGCAAATGGAATCTATAACTTCTCTTATTTGCCGCCGGCGACGTATCGCATCACCGTTGAAGCCGCAGGATTCAAAAGATTTGTGCGAGAAAACGTTACGCTCAACGTCTCCACCGTACAACGTGTCGACGCCTCCTTGAGTCCGGGCAATGTACAGGAGACGGTAACAGTGTCGGGCGAAGCTCCTCTTCTGCAAACGGAAGGTGCCGAGGTTGAAAGGAATTTCAGCGCGGACACGGTGCGCGAATTGCCTGTCGCGAACCGGAACTTCCAGGCTCTCGCTGGATTGGTGGCAGGCGTTGGACCGCCAGTACAAAATTTCACATCGCTCGAAGACCCGCAAGGCACGACTTTCTTCAATGCGAACGGTCAGGGGAATTCGGCGAACAACACGATTGTCGACGGCGTAGATAATACAAATCCGGGATTGGGCCTGAGCATTTATCTGCCAAATCCAGAAGTGGTTCAGGAGGTCAACGTTACCACAAGCAACTACAGTGCTGAATTCGGACGCGTTGGCGGCGCGGTCGTGAATGTGATCACTCGCTCAGGAACGAACGACTTTCACGTAAGCGCCTGGGAGTTCAATCGCGTCGCTGCGCTAGCCGCCCGTGATTTCTTCGATCAGATCGGGCAGCCTAAGCCGGGTCTGACACGCAACGAGTTCGGCACAACCGTCGGAGGCCCAATCAAGAAGGATAAAATCTTTTTCTTCTTTGGTTATCAAGGGCGCTATCTGCGGCAATCGAGCACCAACACGACCACGCTCCCCATTCCGTCTTATCTGACGGGCAATCTCAGCTCAGTCCCCGGTCTCGCTCTCTACAACCCCGCGACTGGAAACGCGGACGGAACGGGACGAGCGCCGTTCGCCAATAACGTCATTCCGACCTCGCAACTCAGCCCAATCGCGCTGAAGCTGGACCAGTATCTTCCCGCTCCGAACATCCCCGGTCTCGAGAATAACTACGTAACAAACGTGCCTTATAGCTATGACGGCAACCAATATGACGCGAGAGGGGACTTCAACCTTACCGAGCAGACAAAGCTGTTTGCCGTCATGAACACATCTCATTACACCGTGCAGCAGGACGGCGTCCTCGGCAATATCGTTAGCGACAGCGATGTTGGCAAAGACTACACTGTCACCGGAATCGTGAATCTGACACACGGTTTCAGCCCGACGCTCCTCACGGAACTGCGGCTTGGATACAACCGCTACCGGACGAATGTGAATGGTGTCGACATGACGACCATCACAAATCAGAAACTGGGCATTGCCAATCCGAATCCAGACCCCATCTCTTCGCAAGGATTCGCCAACATAGATATTAATGGCATGACTGAGCTCGGAAACACCCAGTATTACTATCCGCTGGTCAATACGGACAATCTGATTGAAGCGGTGGATACGTGGAGCAAAACGCTTGCGAAGCATACGCTGAAATGGGGAGGCGAAGTGCATCGTATCCGTATCGACCGGTTTCAACCGCAAGGACTCAACCTCGGTCCGCGCGGTCTCTTCTACTTCAATCCTGGAACCACGCTATTGAACGGCGGACCCGGGTTGGGGCCATATGGCACCCTGTACAACTCGGTAGCTTCGTATTTGATCGGAGCGACTAATCAGACAAGCCGGACATACATGCCGATCACGCCGACCAATCGGCAGTGGCAAATTGACGCGTTCATTCAGGACAAGTATCAGGTAACGTCCCGGTTGTCGCTCGACCTCGGACTACGCTTCGAGTACTATTCACCGATTGTTCCGCGATACAAAGGCGGCGCGTCAAACTACGATCCAAACGACAATACGCTCCTGGTAGCCGGCTACGGAAACGTCGGGCTCGCTACGGGCGTCAGCTCGCAATGGATTCCGGAACCGCGCGTCGGATTCGCATACCGGCTGGACAACAAGAGCGTGTTGCGCGGCGGATATGCAATCAGCGGCTGGACCGGGCGATTCGGTTTCACGGGTGGCACACTGTCAACGCAGTTTCCTGTAATTTACAATGTGCAAGTCGGCAACACGGGCGGTTATACGGTGGCAGGCACCTTCAACAGCCTGCCCGTCGTCCCCTTCACTCCGATACCGTCGAACGGCCAGATTTCTCCCGCGCCCAATCAGGCTTTCTTCGTTATTCCTTTCCAGAACCGGCTCCCCTACGTTGAAAACTACAATTTCACTTATGAACACCAGTTAGGGTCAAGCATCTCGTTCAACGTTGGATATGTTGGCGCGTTGGGTCGCGAGTTACCTTACTATCGTGAACTGAACGCAGCCGCACCGGGAACGGGAACCGCGGGTTTGCCGTTCAATGCTTTGTTCGGACGGACCGCAAGCACACAGCTTCGGGCAGACGGAATCAACAGTAATTACAATGCTCTCCAGGCCAACCTGACCAAGCGCTTCTCGCAGGGCTTAAGCCTCACCGTAGCCTATGCGTTCAGCAAAAGCCTGGATGAAGGCAGCAATCAACCTAGCTTTACTGACAATTTAGATCTGAGCCGCCAGTACGGGCCATCCGACTTCGATCAGACTCACCTGCTTACAATCAGCCATTTGTATGAGCTTCCCTTCGGAAAGGGAAAGCCATTCCTGAACAACAGTGGAATCGCCGCGCACATTCTTTCAAACTGGCAATTGAACGGCATCTTCCGCCTGGCGACAGGCATGCCGTTTACCGCTACCGCGGATGCGACCTCGTGCGATTGCCCTGGCAATGGAAATTATGCCGACGGAGTCTCGCCGGTCACGATTCTGAATGGCGTCGGCCCCGGACAGCCCTGGTTTACCACATCTTCGTTCGCTGCACCGGCGGCGAACCAGTTTGGGAACGCAGGTCGCAACACCATTCGCGGACCCGGCCTCAAGAATTACGACTTTTCGCTTTTCCGGACGTTCAATGTCACGGAGCGCTTTAAGTTGGAATTCCGCGGCGAGTTTTATAGCCTCACCAACACGCCGCATTTCAGCAATCCCGATGGCAACGTCAATGACAGCACCTTCGGAATTATTTCGAGTTCCATGAGCGGCTATGGAAACCGCCAGATCCAGACAGCACTGCGAATCTTATTCTAAGGTGGGATCGGATGGATAGCGTGGTTACGCAACGGCCTGGCAAGTCGGCAGGCATCTCGCGAAGGGCGATTGCGGCCTCGACATTAGGAGCCTTGATCGTGCCCCGGCATGTGCTTGGCGGCCGGGGCTATCAAGCCCCCAGCGATACGCTGCGCATCGCAGGCATTGGGGTCGGCGGCATGGGGCGGCGCTACATCAAAGGCTGCGATAGCGAGCGGATCGAAACTCTCTGCGACGCAGATCATAGTTTCGCGGCGCCAGTCTTCCGAAAATATCCTGACGCGCGAGTGTACAGCGACTTCCGTCAGATGTTCGACAAGGAAGAGAAGAATATTGACGCCGTGATCGTGGCGACGCCCGACCATAACCACGCGATGATTACGATGCAGGCTTTGAAACGAGGCAAACCCGCATATTGCGCCAAGCCGCTCACCCACACGGTGCATGAGGCGCGAGCGATTGCCGCCGCCGCTCGCGAAGCAAAGGTTGCAACCCAAATGAGCATCCAGAGTTGCGCAAGCGACGAAGCTTTGGGCACCGCCGAGATCTTACTCTCGGGCGTAATTGGCCCAGTCCGAGAAGTGCACGTATGGACGCCTCATCCGATCTATCCGGCAGCGCAAATCCGGCCGGCGGACACGCCCTCCGTACCGTACGCGTTCGATTGGGAGCTGTGGATTGGTCCCGCGCCGTTTCGTCCGTACCATCCTATGTATCATCCCTGGATCTGGCGCTGTTGGTGGGATTTTGGCGGGGGCACTGTCGCCGATATGGCGTGTCACGCCATGCATGTCTTTCACCATGCGCTTAAACTGGAATCTCCGCGGTTGATCTCCGCTTCACGCACAACGATGTACGGCAGGTATTTCCATATGCGACCTGATGGCACTGAGGATCTCCCTCGAAAAATCGAGACTCCCGAGACCGAGAGCTACTCAAACGTAGTCACGTGGGAGTTTCCGGAACGGCATGGAATGCCGGCACTGCAAATGATCTGGTACGACGGAGGGATGAGACCTCCGCGCCCGATGGAGCTGCCCGCCAAAACACTCATGCCTGTGGAAGGCTTGCTGTTCGTCGGCGAAAATGGCAAGCTCCTCAGCGGATACTACGGGGGAAAGAACCAACTACTCCCAGAGAAACGATTCACTGATTTTCAACCGCCGCCGAAGACTTTCAAGCGAACCATTGGCCATTACAAAGAATGGGTGCAGGCGTGTAAAACGGGAACGCCCACCAATGTGAATTTCGACTTCGGCAGCCGCATGACCGAGATCGCGTTGCTGGGCACGATTGCCGCTCGCGCAGCCCGCACTCTCGAATACGATTCGACCCGGCCATCCATAACCAATGACGAAGAGGCAGATTTCTGGCTCAATCCGCCGTATCGGGATGGCTGGTCTCTGTAGAGCGCCGCGAGCGACAGATGTGACGGCAAGCTGTGAGCACTGAACAACCTGGAGCCACTCGCCGGGATCGAACCGCGACCTGCTGATTACGAAACCATTCATGTCAAGTTCCATGCGTAGAATCCCGTAACTATTTGCTTTTGTTTGGGCACAAACGGATCCCCGACCTTGTCATGGAGCTCAATGCTCTCATGCCTAGTAAGTCGAATGTTGCGAAACGGAGAAAGGCGTCGTAAAGTGAGTTATTCGAGAGCCGCTATTTTCAACGGAAAAGCGGACGTTCCCCAATGCTCTGTTTCATGACCTCAGACGTACCGCGCTAACAAACATGATCGAGGCGGGCTTCAGCGAGAAAGAAGCCATGGAAATCAGCGGCCACAAAACCAGATCGTTTTTGACCGTTATCACATCGTATCCGACCGCGGACTAAGGCAACTGGGTGAACGTCTGGAAGCCCACATGCGGCGGAAGGACGAGGAGATTTTGGTTGCCAGTGAGCGTTGCCAGTGAAAGATATGAAAAGCTTCAGTAAATTATTGAAAGGATGGTGAGCCGGGCGGGAATCGAACCCGCGACCACCGCATTAAAAGTGCGATGCTCTACCAGCTGAGCTACCGGCCCTCGTGCTGTGCTTGATTCAGATTAGCAGACCAACGACTTCTTTCCGGGCTGCTCATCGTTCGACAAGATGCATTGTGGGCTTGCTCTAGGGCGCTCTAAATTCTCCCCGTCCGTTCCAGATGATGCCGGAACATGGCCGTGTATCCGGCCGCCTCGGTTCGGAGATCCTCGAGCTGAAATTTTATCTTCCGGCGCCAGTTTGGGTATTCGGAGGTGCTGCCGGGGAGATTCTGCTGCTCCGTTTCCTTCGCCAGGTCCTCCTGGTTCAGCAGTAGCAGCGCGGAAGGCGTCTGCGCTAGAAAAGCCACGATGGCGTTATGCAACGGTCCGTCAATCGCCGGGACTTCGCGTGCGTCGCGAGTGTAATTTTCCGGGAGCAAGTACTCCGCGTGTAGCGCGTCGAGCATACGCTGCTTCTCGATCAGCCGGTTCTCGAGTTGCGTACGGAACCCACTTTCATCGACGAGCCCGGAATTCCTGCGGGCCTCTATGTCGCGATTGAGCCAGAAGCCTGCGATCGTGGGAAGGTCGTGGGTCGCGGAAGAGACCAAGGCCAGCCAAGGATATTCGGAGCTGGCCTTAAACGAGTCGTCCCGGCGCTTTTCAAAATAGAACAGGCGGTAGCTCAGAATCCCAAATCGGGCGAGTACATGGCGCATTTCATCCGTCACGGTGCCGAGATCCTCGCCCACGATGATGTTCTCACTTCGCACGCTCTCAAGCGCCAGGATGTGGAGCAGATCCGTTACATTGTCTTTCACATAGACGCCATCAACGGCTTCCGCGCCGTCCGGAATCCAGAACAGCCGGAACAGACGCATGACATGGTCGATACGAAGCGCCCCGCCATGTTGAATAATCTTGCGGATACTCTCGCGGAATAATTGATACCCATTCGCGGCGTGCGCGATGGTATTGGGCGGCGGAAATGCCCAGTCTTGGCCCTTGGGCGCAAACGCGTCCGGCGGAGACCCAACACGACAACCAGTAACATAGAAATCGCGGTATGCCCAAAGGTCCGATCCGCAGTTATCGGTTGCAAGCGCAAGATCGTGGTACAGCCCGATCTGCATTCCGCGCCGCTTCGCATAGTCCTGCGCCTGGCTGAGTTGTTCGTCGAGCACGAACTGAACATATTGATAAAATTCCAAAGTCAGACGGTGCTGAAGCGTGAAATTCTGGCATGCTTCCGACGCCGGGTCTTGATATTCGGAGGGCCAATCTCGCCACGTCCAGCGGTTTCGATCCTGCTTGTGTAAATTTTCGTCTAGAGCGCAAAACAGCGCCAGCTTCTGAAGCAGGTTGCCCTCGCGTTCACAGTATTGGACAAACTGGCGTGCCCGTTCCGTCCCCCTCATTTCCGTGCGAAAGCGGCGGTATAGCGCCTTCAGAAAGCGCAGCTTCAGACGGCTGACGCGCTCATATTCGATGTATTCTGAATTGCGCAACTCCGCTACCTCGCTCTTAATCTTGGCCGAGGCGAGTGCGTGTTTAGCCCAAGGGCAGCTCTGGAACTCTGGCACGCGCTCAATATCGATGTAGATGAAGTTTTTATAAAAAATCGAGAGCGGGAGGTATGGGCTCGTGTTATAAGGGGAGCGGTTACTGATGATGTGCAGCGGATTCAGCGCAATAAAAGAACCCCTTAGTTCTTCGACCACCCAATCGATCAGCGATTGGAGGTCCGTAAAATCCCCGCAACCCCAGTTACGATGCGAGCGTAGACCCCAGAGCGTGACTGCAATACCCGCTGTCTTCCCGCCGTCCTGCAGGAGCTCAGGGAAATAGGCGCGCTCAGGGCATACGATGACCGTGGATTCCTTGCTCCAATTGCCATTGAGTGTAATGCGTAATCGGTGATATCCGAGCGGCGTTTCAGGTGGCAATCGAACCCGATAGACGACCCAGTGTTGCCCGTCAAGGGATAGCAGGCTTTGTTCCGCGGGTTCCCCGGCGGCGGGGTGGAAGGTTAGCGTCGTTCCCTCTTCCAACATCAGATCCAGGCGGATTTCGGGCAAATCGCCGGCGAGGAGCGAGATCTCAATCGACTTGTCGCTCTCAGGAATCACCGACGTGCCAGCGAGGACCGATGCCGCGCGCTCCTCGAATCTGCGCCTCCGAGCGTCATCCACGCTCTCCTTTGAGGAAACGTCCACGCCGAGCGCAGCCAAAATCTTGGCTTCCGTTTCAGGGGAGGCGATATGGTGCTGTCCGAAGATGTCCCAGAACTCTCGTTCAATGCCCCACTCGACGGCAGCACGGTCGAGGGCCTTTTCACGAGTAGCCGAATATTCGAAAATTATTTGCGGAAGTGTCATTCGCCTATACGATTCTAGTTGGGCGATTACTTACATTCTTTCGCCGTGAATGGAATACGGCCAAAGAACGGAATGCCATTCAGATTTCCGGTCAGCTCGCTCTAAAGCTATCCCCACAATCCTCCGATAGAGAAAGCAGACATGGAGGCCACTTGTCCTGGCAGCTCAAGAAGAACTACGTTGAAGCGGAAATACTGACAGCCAGCCCGGTCCGCCTGGTTGAAATCACGTTTGATGTAGCCGTCAACGCGCTTGAAAGTGCAAGAGAGTGTTGCAAAAAGGGAGACATCTCAGGCCGCGGCCAATTCGTGAACAAGGCCTTTGCTGTTCTGGCGGAGCTTACGAGCTCGCTCGACTTCGAGGCTGCTCGGGATTTGGCTGAGAATTATGCCAAACTGTACGACTACTGCCAGCGCCGTCTTCTCCAGGCACACGGGGAGCAGTCGGAGCCGATGCTTTTCGAGGTCGAGTCTCTCTTGAAGGAACTGCGGGAAGCCTGGCAAATTGTAGCCGCCAACCAAGCGGCCGTTTGCCTGACGGACGACGAGATCGGCGCGGAGCAACTTGCCGCCGACGGCGAGTCGCGGTACAGTTTTGTAGGCTGACACTCAGTTATGCAAGATTGAGGGTCTTCTTCAAACTGGCCCGTTCGTTCGAAATCTTTTCTTGTAAAACCATCAGGGCGTAAATAAGTTGCTCGGGACGGGGAGGGCAACCAGGTACGTACACATCAATCGGAATCACCTGATTCACCGGAACCAGAGCATAATTGCTGAACACTCCTGTCGATGTAGCGCAGGCTCCCATAGAGATCACCCATTTCGGTTCGGGCATCTGACGGTAAAGATTGCGGATGACCGGAGCCATCTTGTTCGATACGCGGCCCGCGATGATCATGAGATCCGATTGACGTGGGGAGGCACGAAACACTTCCGCTCCAAACCGCGCCAAGTCGTACCGCGAATCGGTAGCCGACATCATCTCGATCGCGCAACACGCCAAGCCAAAGGTCATCGGCCAAATGGAGTTTTTGCGCGCCCAGTTCAAAGCCTTGTCCAAACTTGTCGTGACAGCCGCTCTGCCCAAAAAATTCGGGTCGTCCTGATCGATCCGCGCGAACAGATCTTCCGGCTGGCTGATCTCGAATTTCTCCGCCGTCTCCACGGTTCAATTATCCCATGCTGCTCCAGGCGCACGGTTGCGCGGACATTGGCGACGAGCAGTGCGGGATTACTCGGCAACCGAAAATGTAATGGTCCGGCGCGTGACGCGATCCTGGCGGCGTGCAGTTACGGTGACTGCCCATTCCCCGTCCAAGGGAAACACGGGCTTTGCAATAAACTCGCCCGGCGCTACAAACCAAGCCTTAATCGTCTTCGCAGTGGCCTGATTCTCGGGAGCAATCGACATCTCGACGTGGTCGTCTTGCTGGAGTGGTTTCCCTAAATCGTCGGTAACGTGAACGGCAAACGGAACTTCAACGTTGGTTTGGAGCTTCGCCGTTGGCTCGAAGCGGATCGTGAAGTTGCCTTCCTTCTCATCGGCGGCCAAAAGGAGGCCGAAAGCGCAGAGCGTTAGCGCAAGTAGCTTCACATGGCACATTGTACTGCCGTGGAACGGGAAGGGCGAGAAAGCCGGTTTCTCCGTGATACGCTGGCGATTTATCTCCTCCCTAACAACTCGCTCGATGAAGAAACTGCTTGCATTGAATCGCGGTGAGATCGCCATTCGCATATTCAGGGCTGCCAACGAGCTGAAATTGCGGACGGTAGCGGTGTACTCCCAGGAGGACCGGCTGAGCCTGCACCGTTTCAAGGCCGACGAAGCCTACCTGGTTGGCCAGGGCAAAGGACCCGTGCAAGCGTACCTGGATATCGATTCGATTGTGGCGCTTGCGGTTGAAAAGGAAGTGGACGCAATTCATCCGGGCTACGGATTTCTCGCCGAGAATCCCGCGTTGCCGCGAGCCTGCGAACGTGCCGGCATCACATTTGTCGGTCCAAGCGCAGAACTATTGAACATGTTGGGCGATAAGACAGCCGCGCGGCGGCTCGCGCAAAAGACAGGAATTCCGGTCGTGCCGGGTACGGAGGATCCAATTGACCCAGCCAGCGCCGATTTGAAAGAGCTCGGCGCGGAGATCGGTTTTCCGGTAATCGTGAAAGCTGCGTTCGGCGGGGGCGGACGTGGCATGCGCGTCGTACAGAGACCGGATGAAATCGAATCGAAAGTACGCGAGGCGGCGGCGGAGGCTGGGGCCGCATTTGGGAATCCGGCGGTCTTCGTCGAGCGTTTCATTCGCCAAGCCAAGCACGTCGAGATTCAGATTATCGGCGATCGCCAGGGCAACATACTGCATCTGTACGAGCGCGATTGTTCGGTTCAACGCAGGCATCAGAAGGTTGTCGAAATCGCGCCTGCCGTGGGTTTGCCGGGCAAAGTGCGCCGTGAACTTGCGGATGCGGCGGTCGCTTTGGCGAAAGCGGCGAACTACTATAATGCCGGAACGGTCGAGTTTCTTGTAGACGCCGAGACGTTCGAGTGGTTCTTTATTGAAGTCAATCCGCGGGTGCAGGTGGAGCACACGGTCACCGAGGTAGTGACGGGTATAGACGTTGTGCGGACCCAGATCCTAGTGGCGCAGGGCTTGAGCTTGCATTCGCCCGAGATCGGGCTACCGGCGCAGGAGAAAATTCCGCTGCACGGGACGGCATTGCAATGCCGCGTTACGACGGAAGACCCGGCCAATAACTTTGTCCCGGATTATGGCAGGATACACACTTATCGATCGCCGGCGGGATTCGGCATCCGGCTGGATGGAGCTTCGGCGTATGGGGGAGCGGTCATCTCGCCTTATTACGATTCGCTTCTGGTGAAAGTGACGGCTTGGGGACAAAATCTTCCCCAGGCCTGCCAGAGAATGGATCGCGCGTTGCGCGAATTCCGCATTCGAGGGGTGAAGACAAACATTCCGTTTCTTGAAAACGTTGTGAACCATCCGCTGTTCGAGGCGGGAAGGACCACAACATCGTTCCTCGACGAGAGGCCGGAGCTGTTTCAGTTCACGCCGCGGCGCGACCGGGCGACGAAGCTGCTGACGTATCTGGCGGAGGTGATTGTGAACGGAAATCCGGAAGTCGCCAATAAGCCCCGGCCTGGGGTGATCCGCGACGCGCGCATTCCTCAAGTATCCAAGGAGGAGATTCCCGCAGGCTCGCGTCAGCTTCTGAACAGGGTGGGGCCAAAACAGTTCGCCGAGTGGACGCGGGATCAAACGAAGTTGTTGCTGACCGACACGACGTTCCGGGACGCGCATCAGTCACTGATGGCGACGCGGGTTCGTACGTACGATCTGCTGCGGATCGCGGACTTTGTGGCGAGGAAATTGCCTCAGCTTTACAGCTTGGAGATGTGGGGAGGAGCGACATTTGACGTTTCCATGCGCTTTTTGCACGAGGACCCCTGGCGCCGGTTGGAAGTGTTGCGCGAAGCCATTCCCAACATCTGCTTTCAGATGTTGCTGCGCGCTTCGAATGCGGTCGGCTACACCGCTTATCCCGATAACGTGATCCGGGAGTTCGTGAGAGAGGCGGCGGAGCGAGGCATCGACATTTTCCGCATTTTCGACTCGCTGAACTGGCTGCCGAATATGAAGGTCGCAGTCGACACTGTGCTTGAGACAGGACGGATTTGTGAAGCGGCGGTTTGTTATACGGGCGATATTCTCGACCCGGCGCGCGACAAGTATTCGCTGAAATATTATGTCCGGATCGCAAAAGAGCTGGAGAAGATGGGCACGCATATCCTTGGCATAAAGGACATGGCCGGAGTCCTTCGTCCCTATGCCGTGTACAAACTAGTGAAAGCGCTTCGCGACGAGATTAGCGTTCCGATCCATTTGCATACGCACGATACAAGCGGCATCAACGCGGCGACTATATTGAAGGCAAGTGAAGCCGGCGTGGACGCGGCGGATGCGGCTGTCGCTTCGATGAGCGGCGCGACAAGCCAGCCGAATCTGAACTCGATTGTCGCGGCGCTTGCGCACACGGAGCGCGACAGCGGCCTCGATTTCGACAGCCTGAACCTGTATGCCGATTATTGGGAAACGGTGCGCACTTACTACACTCCGTTCGACAATGCCCCGAAATCCGGGACGGGCGAAGTGTACGTGCATGAGATGCCGGGCGGGCAATACACAAATTTGCGGGAACAGGCCGAGTCGATGGGGCTGGGATCGAAATGGCCCGAGATTGCGCGGATGTACGCGGATGTCAACATGGCATTTGGCGACATAGTCAAAGTGACGCCCTCGAGCAAGGTGGTGGGGGATCTAGCGATCTACCTGGTTAGCCACGACATGACGGTGAAAGACCTGGAGAACGCTCCCGCCGGGCACAATTTGACGCTGCCCAATTCCGTGGTGGATATGTTCATGGGTTCATTGGGTGAACCGGAAGGAGGCTGGCCAGAGAAGCTGCAGCGAGTGATTCTGCGCGGGAAAGAGCCGATTAGAGGACGGCCGGGGAAAGCCTGGCCCCGGCGAATCTGGAAAAGGCCGCGCAAACGGTGAAGGAGCAGACCGGATCGGAGAGCCGCACCGACTTGATGAGCTATTTGATGTATCCGAATGTGTTCCTGAAGTTCGCAAAGGCGCGGGAAACGTGGGGAGAGCTCGATGTGCTGCCAACTCCGCAGTTCTTCTACGGCTTAGGGAAGGGCGAGGAGATGGCGATCGAACTCGAGCCGGGAAAGACTCTGTTTGTGCGGCTGCTGACGGTGGGAGATGCGAGGCCGGACGGTTTTCGAACCGTGTTCTTTGAGTTGAACGGGCAGCCGCGCGAGGTAGAGATTCGGGACAAGTCGCTTAAGGCCGTGGCGGCGGCTCGGCACAAAGCCGATCCGGCTAACGCTGGCGAGGTAGGCGCGCCAATTCCCGGAGCCGTAACGATACTGTACGTAAAACCGGGCCAGCAGGTGAAGAAGGGCGACAGGCTACTCGTTATGGAAGCTATGAAAATGCAAAGTACTGTCTATGCGCCCCTCGGGGGCACTGTGAAGAAACTTGCGGTGAGCGCCCACGACAATGTTGAGGCACGCGATCTGCTGTTGATAATCGAATAAAGCGCGGTCTCCTACAATGAATGAAAGAACGATGCCGCGGAGGTCCCGTAGCTCAACCGGATAGAGCACCGGCCTTCTAAGCCGGGGGTTGCGTGTTCGAGTCACGCCGGGACTACCATAATTCGAGCGCGTTCTCTACTTCGGTATCGCAGGTGGCTTGTGGACGATTCACGACTTGTACTGGTGATTGAAGACAACCCGGCCGACGTCCGCCTGATCAAAGAGGCGCTGCGCGATTCCGGACTTCACGTGACGTTGGAAATTGCGGTCGACGGCGAACAGGCGCTGAATTTTCTGAACCGGGAGGGCCCGTTCGGAAATGCGCGCCGGCCTAGCCTGATTTTTTTGGACTTGAACCTGCCCCAGGGAACCTCGAAGGAAATTCTTCGGTTCATCAAGTCAGATCCGGGCTTACGGGCGATTCCTGTGGCTGTTTTGACAAGCTCGAATGCCGAAGGCGACATACGCGAAGCGTACGAATTACATGCGAATTGTTACCTTCGAAAACCGATCGATCTGGATTCGTTTGTGGCGACGATCCGTTCAACAATCAGCTTTTGGCTGGGAGTGGCGTGTGTTCCGGCCGAAGGGAGATAAGGAGCGGCGCACATGGGGCGGCGATGACGGCTCCATCACGGAAGCTTTCAGCTTGTTGCGTTCGGAGCAGGCGATTTTTTAATGGCATGGCTCTCAATTATTCTTGAGAGCATCTCAAATTGGACCGGCTTTGTGAGATAGTCATCCATTCCAGCCGCGAGACAGCGCTCTTCGTCGGTCTTCATAGCGTGAGCGGTCAAGGCAATAATTGGAACACGTACGCCTGATCGACGCTCCTTCGATCGGATCAACGAAGTAGCTTCGAGGCCGTCCATTTCCGGCATCTGAACATCCATCAGGACGAGATCGAAGGATTCGCGATCGAGGGCGCCGACGGCCTGTACACCATTGTTCACCACCACCAGTTCGTATCCCTGCTTCGAGAGTAACCGGCGCATGAGAAGTTGATTCACGGCATTGTCTTCGGCCAACAAAATCCTGAGTCGGGCGCCAGGTTCCGATGCGGTGCGGGAGCGACCGGCGGCTTTGGTTGGCACGATTCTTTTGTTCAAAGCGGCGAGAATAGCTTCGCGTAGCTGAGATTGCCGGACCGGCTTACTCAGATAGGAGGAGATTCCGAGCTGGCGGCAGCGTGCTGAATCGCCAGGGTTGTCCGCGGAGCTGATCATCATGATGATGGCCCCCGCCAGAGCATTGCGGTGGTTGATACGAGCCGTAAACTCGAATCCATCCATTTCTGGCATGTAAGCGTCGGTGAGTACCAACTGAAACGGTTCCCCCGCGGCGTTCGCTTCATCCATTGCCTCGACACCTGCGAGTGCGCTCTGGGCTAGCTCCGGCTTCATGCCCCATCTGGCGAGCGTGTCGCCGAGAATTCGGAGATTGGTAGCGTTGTCATCGACTACGAGCGCACGGAGGCCAGGCAGACCGATATTTTCGATGGAACTGTCCCGTGGCAACGAGTCTTGTGGTAGGAGAAAGCGAGCAGTAAAGTGAAACTTACTTCCTTGACCGCTCTTGCTCTCCACCCAGATCCGGCCTCCCATCAGTGCAACTAAGCGCGAAGAAATAGAAAGTCCGAGGCCGGTCCCGCCGAAGCGGCGTGTGGTCGAACTATCCGCTTGAGCAAACGCCTCAAAAATGAGACTCTGCTTGTCTTCGGGAATACCAACTCCGCTATCCTGCACAACGAAATGCAGCGTTATTCCCTCTTGGTCGAGTGTTTCCAACGCCACTCGCACAATCACTTCTCCCCGCGCGGTGAACTTAACGGCATTGCCCACCAGATTGACAAGTATCTGGCGTAGACGGAGGGGATCGCCAATCAGCAGATCGGGAACTTCCGGGGCGGCATCGCATATCAATTCCAGTCCTTTTTTCTGCGCGGCGATAGCCAGCGTTCCGACCGTGTCCTCGAGACCGGCGCGGAGCTGAAACTCAATGGGGTCGATATCGAGTTTGCCGGCTTCGATTTTCGAAAAATCGAGAATGTCGTTGATAACCGTGAGGAGTGCGTCAGCCGAGCTTCGGACCATCTGCAAGTATTCGCGCTGCTCAGGCTGGAGTTCTGAATCGAGAGCGAGCTCCGTCAACCCGATAATGCCGTTCATGGGCGTGCGGATTTCATGGCTCATGTTCGCGAGGAATTCACTCTTCGCGCGATTGGCCTCTTCCGCCGCGCGCTTCAACGTCTCTTCCTGAACCAGTCTTTCCCGCAGAGCTTCTCTTGCCCGCAATAGCTCTTCCTTCTCGACCGAGAGCTCGAGCGTGCGGTTTGCGACGATGCCCTCGAGTTTACGCTCGCGGGAGAGAAGAGCGCGGATGCGCCATAGCCAGATTGCACGGCAGAGCGCGACGAGAACGGCGAGGCAGGAGAGACGGAAAGGCCAGGTCTTCCACCAGGGGGTCTCAACTATGAGCAAAACTCTGGCGGGCTCCCGCGCCATCAGTCCGGCCGCGCTTCGGGCTGTGAGTTCCAGCAGATATTGTCCTGGCGGAAGATTCATCAGGTGAATGTCTCGGCCCTCGGCCGGCATCCACGCGCTGTTGAGTCCGGAAATGCGATATGAGAAGCGCGTGTCGCGGCCATTCACGAAAGACAGGGTCGAGAAGTACAGGCTTACCTCGCGGTTCTTGTAGGGGATATGAACAGGCCCGGCCACATCCGGGCTGTGGCCCGATGCCAGGATCTTCGTGAATACGGGAACGGGCGCGAAATCTGAAGCGAAGCGGGCGCTGGGCGAGAAGTGGGATAGGCCCTTGCTAGTGCCAAACCACGCACCGCCCTGAGAGTCTGTCAGAATCGCGTTTGTATTTAAATCGTTCCAGATCAGGCCGTCAGAAGTTGTATAGTGCAGCCAATGCCCGCTATCGAACACGTCAATTCCCGTGTCGGTACCTACCCACAACCGGCCGTTCTTGTCGGTCGCTAAAGAGTAGACAAAATTCGATTCGAGACCATTCGACAGGCCCCAGTGCGTTACTTGCAGCGTTTGATCGGCCGTCCAAACCAACCGCGATACGCCGAGGCTTTTCGAGTAGGCGACCCAAATCGCGCCGCGATTATCGATATCGGTCTGAGCGATGTTATTGTCCAGTAGTCCTTCGTGGGATGTGATCCGAAGCCATACGCCGCGCCTGCGGATCCACAGGCCGTCTGCGCCGGCAGCGACGATTTGATCCTCCGGCCCGGCCACGACCTTGGGGAACGGCTCCGGAAGGGATCCGGGCAGGTTCACTTCCTCGAATCTGAGGGGAAGTACCTCGGTTTTCGCGAAATACAGGCCGGCCGCCGTTGCAACCCAGAGCCCGCCTGACCGATCAACGGCGAGATGACTAATCTCAAGAGAAGGAAGCCCACTGCGCGGTTCGAGGGCCAGGCACTTCTCCGTCTGCTTGTTACACCGGAACAGGCCTTCACGCGTTCCGGCCCAGAGATCGTCGCCCGGTCCGGCCGCGAGGGCGCGGATTGAGGTCTTAAGACGGAAGCGTTTGCGGGCGATAACCTGCTCATCTCGGCGGTGAGGCGGCAACATCATAATGCCCGTATCGGTGCCAATCCAGATTTCCCCCTGCCTATCCTCGGCCACCGCCCACACTGAGTCGTTGTCTATCCAGGCTGGAGCAGTCCAGTTTTCCCAATGAGCGAAACCCAGCCAGCGCGACACCCCGGCCCCGTTCATGCCGATCCACGGCGATCCCTCACGATCAAACAGAATCGAAGAGACGGAGTTCATTGGCAAACCGCTTCGCTCGCCGAGGATGCTCCACCTTACGCCCACACGGCGAGCAAGCCCGAGGACCGTGGGTACGGCAATCTGCCCTCTGTTATCCAGCCCTAATGCGCCCATCTCCGCCGGGGGCAGCCCCGCGTCCGCGGCAGCGAACGTTCGTGTACCGGGTCTCAAGACCACCAGATGAGAGACGCTCCGTACCCAAAGATTTCCCCCGGCATCGGCCAAAATCGCCTGCCAGTCGTCTTTCGCAAGGCCCTCGCTCGGGCCAGGAATCCAGAGACGCGCTCCATTCCAGTTGTAAAGCTCTCCCGAGCCGGCAAACCAGATTGATCCGTCGCTTGCAAAGCCAACACAGTTAAAATTCTTCCGCGGAAATCCTTCCACGAATTGCGGATGCGGCACGGTCCGCCGCATGCCATCCGCGTCAAGTTTGGCGAGACCCCGGTCTGTTGCGATCCACAAAGCGCCTGTACGCGGTTCAATCGCGAGACTCGAGGCATAACTTAACCCGGCAGGTTCGCCGAAATCGGCGGACTGAAATCGCCCCGCCCGAAACACTGCAAGTCCCCGCGGCGTACCAGCCCAGAGATCGCCCCCTGGCGTGACGGCGAGCGAAACAATGCTTGCGTCGGGAAGACCCTCCGCCACGCCAAAGCGCTGGAAGCGGTCGCCATCGTACCGAAAGACGCCGTTCAGCGATCCTACCCACAGGTAGCCGCGCCGATCCTGAACCATGGAAAGTATCGCAAGGTTCCGAAGCCCGTCGTCGGCCCCGAACGTCTGAAACCGATAAAACTGCGCGGGAGCGGACACTGCGGCGAGCGCCATCAGAACGGCGAGCCGGTGCAGCAGCCATACCGGTTCGAGCACAATGCGCCGCCAAAGTCTCACATTCGCCCATCGGGAGGAATGGGCTGGGACTTTAGTCGCGAGGCGAGAATGTTCCGCGGACCTCGGTCGTTTCGTCGACTAAAAACAGCTCAGAACCGCATCTGCGATTCTTAGAAGAGGTATCTACTAGCGCCAAGCTACACGGTACGGCAGTTTACACTTTACCAGTTACGGAGATCGCGGCATTGGCAGACTCAAAGCCCCTCTTAAGCATCGGACTCTACGTCTATAACGGAGAGCGCTTCCTTCGGGGTTGTCTCGATTCGTTTCTCAATCAAACATTCCGAGATTTCGAGCTAATCATTTCGGACAATGCATCCACCGACCGTACATCTGAGATCTGCCGGGAATACGCCGCCCGCGATTCTCGCATTCGTTACTATCGCAGCGAGAAGAATATGGGCGCCGGGTGGAACTGTCGCCGGGTCTGCGAGCTGGCAACCGGCAAGTACTTCAAATGGGCAGCAAACGACGATCGCTGTGAACCCGATTTCCTGCGCCGCTGCGTCGAAGTCTTGGAAAAAGATGCGAGTGTGGTTCTTGCGCACTCGCGCACCCAAGTCATCGACGAAAACGGCAATCGCGTCGAGTTCTACGACCACTCAGGACTTCGGGTGGAATCGCCCGATCCTCTAATCAGGTTGGGCGGCCTGTTGCTTCGCCATCACCGGTGTTACTTCATTTTCGGGGTGATTCGCCTGGACGCGCTTCGTAAAGTGCCGCCGCAAGGCAGTTATGTTCATTCCGATCGGGTGCTATTGGTGCAGCTTGCACTCATCGGACGATTTGACGAAATTCCGGAGTATTTGTTTATCAGCACGCAGCACACGGGTCAGTCGGTGGCCAGCCGCCCAGAACGCGTGAAAGGAAAAGGATTCCGGCTTGTCAACCGGCCCGGCGCAATGCCGCCGCTCGAGTGGTGGGATACGAGCAAAGCCCGCAAAATCCATTTCCCCGAGTGGCACGTGCTTCGAGAGTATTTCCAATCCATCCGCCACTCACCATTGAAGTTGTCTCAGAAACTGGGGGCCTACGTTGTTCTCTTCCGTTGGATCGCAAAATACCGTAAAGGATTCGCCAAGGACCTTGTAATCGCGGCGGACCAGGTGCTGTTCAATCTTCAGAATGCTAAGTCTATTCGGATGCAGCTCAAGCATGTCAAGGGAGACTCCGTGTGAAAGGAGCCATGTTCAGCCAATCATCCGGGCTGCCTACCTCACAGGCGTGGTCGAGGAGACCGAAGGCTTGCGCGGCAGAACGGCCGTCAGCAGGAGTCCGGCCGTTACCACCACAAAGCACCCGATGACGTTGAACCAAAGGTAGGAAATGCGAGTCAAGAGGCTGGTGGAGAATATCGCGGCCTGTCCAATGATTACGGCCCAAAACGCCGCGGTGCCGCGGACGCGCTTCAGGAAGAACGCTAAAACGAATACGCCAAGCATGCTTCCGTAGAAATATGAGCCTACCTGGTTCACAGCTTCAATAAGCGCTCCGAAACTCCGCGAGGAATTCGCAAATGCTACCGCGTAGACGCCCCAGAAGATCGTGAACAGCCGGGAAGCCCACAAATAATGCATGTCTGTCGCGTCCCGCTTTATGAACCGGCGGTAAATATCAATGACGCTCACGGTCGCGAGCGAGTTAATTTCGCCTGAACTTGAAGACATCGCCGCCGTGAAAATAACGGCAATCAGGAGGCCCACGACACCCGCCGGAAGAAAATTGGTTATATACGACAGGAAGATATAGTTCGTGTCGTTGAAACCTTTGGTGTGTTCGACGGTATCCACGGCCGCAAGCGCTCGCTTGTGAGCCGCCTCGAACTCGTGGTTGGCGGATTGCAAGAGCGCAGCGTTCGGCGAGCCTGTCCCAGCATCGTGAAAAGACTGTATCAACTGGAAGGCTGCATTGCGGCGGTTCTCGAATGCCAAATCGTAGCGGCTCTGCACCTGGCTCCAACTTGCTGCCTGCCGCGCCCGCTGTGCCTCAACGGGATGAAAGATCGCGGGCGGCTTCACGAACATGAATAGAACGAAAACCATTGCGCCGATGAACAGGATGAAGGCCTGCATGGGAATCTTTGCAATTGCATTCAGCAGCAAGCTCAGCCGGCTCTGTCCGATGCTGCGTCCGGTCAAGTAGCGCTGTACCTGGCTTTGATCGCATCCAAAATACGCGAGCATCAGAAAAGCTCCGCCAATCAGCCCGCTCCAAACGTTATAGCGGCTGTCCAGATTCCAATGGAAGTCGATGGCATTCAACCGGCCGGAGATACCAGCCAGGTGCAAGGCATCGGTTACGCTGACACTCCTGGGCATCAAATGGAACGCAATAATCAGGCTGAGGATCAGAGCCGCTAAAATCATCGTCATTTGTAGTACGTCGGCCCAGGCTACAGCTTTAATGCCGCCGGCCGTCGTATACAGCACGATCAAGCTGCCCATCATAATGGTTGTCATGTAGTCCGGCCAGCGCAGAATCGACGACATCAGCACCGCCGGCGCGTAGAGCGACAACCCTGCTGCTAGCCCGCGCTGTGTGAGAAAGATCAGGCTTACAACAACCCTCGTTTTGGTGTCGAATCGCTGCTCGAGATATTCATAAGCGGTGTAAACTCTGGCGCGATGAAAGATCGGAACGGCTGTCGCGCAGAGGATCACCATGGCTACCGGCAAGCCCAGGTAGAACTGTACGAACCGCATGCCATCCACATAGGATTGCGCCGTCGTCGAAATGAACGTGATCGCGCTTGCCTGCGTCGCCATGATGGAAAGCCCCATCGCGTACCACGGCAGGCTCCGGCCCGCTAGCAAGTAGCGGTCAATCGTGTTGCTTCCGCGTCCACGATACATGCCGTATCCGACGATGAAAGTGAGCCAGCCAGCCAAAACCAGCCAATCGACCGGTTTCATTCCCGCGTTCCGAGAAGCTGCCGCAGCTTCCGTACCCGATCGCTCCGAACGCGTCCCGACTCGTCACGAACCGCGCTTCCGGCGTGGAATTCGCGAAGAAGTGTTGATTGGGCCAGCACTTCCAGGCCTTCTTCGTTGAGACCGCCTCCCACAACCACCAGGATCCCGGGACGCGCGCTCGCTTGCAGTCGTTCAAGGCGCCGCCGCCGATCGGCCCACGATCCATTCCCGCCGTTTAACAGAACACGATCTATCCGGGCAAATGCTTTCAAGGTTTCGAGAGCAACGATGGGGTCTGGCACGCACTCGATGGCTCGATGAAACGTAACGGGCTTATCGGTTGCCGATAGCAGATGCTCGAGCGCGCAAAAATCAATGAGCCCTCCGTTCAAGAACCCAAGCACCAGACCATCCACGGGGAGCTGCGAGAATGCGCGCGTCGCCTCCGTTAGGCTCCGCCTCTCCCTCTCGGTTCCGATACTAAACGACATCGTTTCCCGCAACATAACGCGTACGGGAACGGAAACCGCCGCGAGAACCTCTTCGACGAGTGGAAGTGGCGGCGTCAATCCCTCGGCTTCCAAGTCGCGGACCAGTTCAAGGCGGTCTGCGCCGCCGTCCTGCGCCTCGCGGGCTTCCTCCGCAGACGTGACAATCACTTCGAGAAGCTTCATCAGTTCTGTGGCATTGTAGCGAACGCTATCAAAATAGCGGTCGCCATGGCGAGAAAAGCGCTGTTGACTGTTTTAAACAATTGTTTTAAACTCCCGTTTATATGGCGCGCCGCGCACCGGCTCTTCAGCACGAAAGGCCAGCCTCTGACGACACCCGGAAGAGGTTGTTGATGGCCGCTGTCGGTGTTTTCGCCGAATATGGGTACGAAAAAACGACGATTCGCGAGATCTGCGGGCGGGCAGGGGCGAATGTCGCCCTAGTCAACTATCACTTCGGCGACAAGATGGAGCTGTATCTCGAGGTGATCCGCCACGCCATCGACGCCTCCGCAAAAATGGAGATCGTCAACAAGGCTCTGGAAGAAAACGCCGATCCTTGCGACGCATTACGCCAAATCATCCGGGGTGTTATCGAACGCTTCAGCGAGACCTCCTCACGGTATGGCCCGCAGTTTGGCTTGCATCTACGGCTCCTGGTGAAAGAGGCGGCGCAGCCCACGCCCGCGCTTTCGCGTGTTATCGACGAAACATTGCGGCCGTTGTATGACCGGTTGCGCTCGTTGATCGGACGGATTCTGAGCCTTTCGATAGACCATCAGACTACGCGGTTGTGCACGCATAGCGTCATGGGGCAAGTGGCGCACTACGCTCTGGCACGCCCATTGATAGAGCATTTGTGGCCAGAAATGCAAATGACACCGGGACAGAGGCGGATGGTGGCGGACCACGTTGCGGATTTCTCGCTGGCCTACCTTCGGGCGCAGCGCTTGAATGGCGCTGTGCGGACGATGCCCGCGTCCTCGAAGAGGAGGCGCACGTGAGCGAGAAAACGACCGTGGGCGCGCGAACGGAAGGTTTCGAGCAGCAGGCGCCTGAGCGGGCTCAGCGGGGTGGGCAAGAGACAAAACCAAAGCGCCGGCGTGCACGGGCTCCGCTTGTCGCGATCGTGGTGTTGGCGGCGGCCGGATTTGCGATCTGGCGACTGTTTTTTTCAGCGCCTGGAATTCCCGACAGCATCGTGGTTCTTAGCGGGCGGATCGAAGGAGACGATTCGGCAGTCGCTTCCAAAACCACGGGCCGGATCCTCGACGTGCAAGTGAGGGAAGGCGACAGCGTGAAAGCGGGAGACGTAATTGCGACGCTCGACGACGAGCAAGTGCGCGCCCGCCAGGAACAGGCGCAAGCGGCGTTGGTGGCCGCGCAAGCGCGGACTGCTTCAGCGCGGGCGCAGATCGCGATTCTGGAGGAACAACTACGGCAAAACCAGTTGCAGATGGAGCAGTCGAGAGTTGACGCGGAGGGAAGAGTGCGGCAAGCGCAGGCGGAACTGACTGCCGCGGAAGCCGACCTGGCGCAGCAGGAAGCTGCATACAAGCTTGCCTTGTTCGACAAAGAAGCCTATACGCGGCTCGCTCAAACGGGCGCAGTCTCGGAGCGTCAGGGCAGACAATCGGTGGCAACGGCGGATCAAGACGCAGCGTCGGTTGCCGCGGCGAAACGCAGAGTGGAAGCAGATCGAGGCGCCCTGACCACGGCTCAAGCCGCCCTCGCCAATCCTGGAATCCGTGAGGCTCAAGTCGCAGCGGTACGCGGACAAATGGCGCAGCAGCAAGACGAGATCGCCAATGCCGCCGCCACTGCCGAGCAGTCTCGATTCGAACTTGCCGAAGCTCAGGCGAACCGCAAGGATCTGACAGTTCGCGCTCCCTTCAGCGGCACTGTTATCACGCGAGCGGCCGAGCCCGGCGAAGTTGTAACGGCGGGAACGGCCATCATTACACTGCTCGACTTGAGCAAAGTCTATCTGCGCGGCTTCATTCCCGAAGGTGAGATTGGAAAAGTGAAGCTGGGCCAACCGTCACACATTTACCTCGATTCGAATCCCAGCCAGCCACTCGACGCCTTCGTGTCGCGAATCGATCCACAGGCTACATTTACTCCCGAAAACACCTATTTCCGGAACGATCGAGTGAAACAAGTCGTCGGCGTCAAGCTGCAACTAAAGAGCGGAATCGGTTACGCGAAGCCCGGCATGCCCGCCGACGGTGAAATTCTCGTTCAGGGCACGGAGTGGCCGGCTCTGAAGGCGGCAAGATGACGAGTGCCACAGTCGAACGCGCAGCCGGTTCGCTTGACCGCTCCCGAGCATCGTGCGCAATCCGCGTGGAAGGGCTCTGGAAACGGTACGGCGCAACGGAGGCGCTCCGCGGCATCGGCCTCGAAGTGGCACCCGGTGAGATCTTCGGGTTGATCGGCCCCGATGGCGCGGGCAAGACCTCAGCATTTCAGATTTTGGCGGGCGTAATGGAAGCAAGCGCCGGATCGGTTGAAGTGTTCGGTAAACCGGCTCGCGAAGCCCGAGCAGAGACCGGCTACCTCACGCAATCCTTCAGCTTGTATCCGGATTTGAGCGTTTCGGAAAACATTCGTTACATCGGCGATCTAAGGCGGGTCCCGCCCGAGGAAATTTCGAAGCGCGGCCTTCGTTATCTGAGGCTGTTCGACATGGACCGCTTCGAGGATCGGCTTGCAGGGCGCTTGAGCGGTGGAATGAAGCAGAAACTGGCGCTGGTCTGTGCGCTGGTGCCGGAGCCCCGCGTTCTATTACTCGACGAGCCAACGACCGGCGTCGATCCGGTATCGCGGCGCGAATTCTGGGATACACTGATCCATCTCGCAGCGGGTGGATTGACCGTTCTTGTCGCCACACCTTATCTCGATGAGGCTGAACGATGCCATCGTGTCGCTCTCATTCACGAGGGCGAGATTCATCAAACCGGGACTCCCGCTGAACTGCGGGCAAGCCTCGGGGCGAAGCGGCTCGAGCTGCGGACGCCTCGTCTCGCCGATGCAGCGGCTGTGCTCTCGAATCTTGCCGGCCCAGAGAACGAGATTTCGGACGTTCAACGGTTTGGCGACCGGCTCGATCTTCTGGTGCACGATCCGGATCGGGCAACGCAGTTTGTCGAGCGGCAACTGAAATCCGCGCAACTCGAGATTTCAGACGTTCGCGTCGACGATCCAACGCTCGAAAACATCTTCGTGGCAAAATTGCGCGGCTTGGGGCGGGAGGTGCGGTCACACGCGTTCCCGGGCCGGCACGATCATAAGAATCTCCGCGGCCAAATTGCCATCGGCGCGAAGGCGCTTACGAAACAGTTCGGCTCGTTCACGGCCGTCAAGAACGTCAGCGTCGAGATCCGTTATGGCGAAGTCTATGGCCTGCTGGGAGCGAATGGGGCGGGGAAGACAACCACCATCAAGATGCTTTGCGGTCTGCTCGCGCCCACCACGGGTGAAATGCAACTCGCCGGCGAGAGCGGCAGTCTGCGGTCGCAGAACGTACGTCAACGCATTGGCTATATGTCGCAAAAATTCTCACTTTATGACGACCTCTCCATTCGGGAAAACCTCGATTTCTTCGCCGGCGTCTACGGCGTACCGGAAAGCGAGAGGGAAGAAAAACGCCGTTGGACGCTCGAGTTCTCGGGGCTCGAGGGCAAAGAAGCGCAGGTCACCGGGGGCCTTCCAGGCGGCTGGAAACAGCGCGTAGCGCTCGGCGCGGCCATCATGCACGAGCCGGAAGTCATATTTTTGGACGAGCCGACCTCTGGTGTAGACCCATTGGCGCGACGGGCCTTCTGGAGCGTTATCAATCGGCTTGCCGATTTAGGTTCGGCAATCCTTGTGACCACGCACTATCTCGAAGAAGCGGAACAATGCAATCGCCTGGGATTCATGGCCGCGGGCGAGCTTGTGGCGGAAGGGACACCGAGCGAGATCAAGAGCCGGCAGACGGGTCACCTGCTCGAATTCATTGTCGATCAGCCGCAACGGGCCGCCGACGTCTTGAAGAAGGGCTCGGAACGCTGGCGAGTGTCGCTATTCGGCGACCGGCTGCACGTCATCACGGACGACGAAGTCGAGAGCGGCATCCGAGAAACCGCTCAGCAACTGGCAACAGCGGGCATTCGCGTCTTGAATGCGCGGGAAGAACGCTTCTCGCTTGAAGACGTATTCATCGGCGTGGTTGAAAGAGCGCGGCAACAGGGCAAAGCCGCCGCCGAAGATTGAAGGAGCGCCCATAACATGCGTCGCATTCTTGCGCAGACTCGCAAAGAACTCATTCAGATTCTTCGCGACCGCCTCGCTCTAGCGCTGGTCCTCGGGCTTCCCGTGATGATTCTCCTGTTGTTAGGATCGGCTATCGCGCTGACAGTGAGCCATCTGCCGATTGTGGTCCAGGATTTTGACGACTCGCCCACTTCTCACGATTTTATTGACGCCTTCCGCGCCTCTAATTCCCTATATGTCATTTACTGGCCCACCAACGGGAAACCGGAGGCGTCGTTCACCGGGAACAAAGCCAGAGCCGCTCTCATAATTCCCGCACATTTCGAGCGTGATATCGCTCGCGGCGTCAGCTCGCCGGTTCAATTTATGGTGGATGGGTCCGACGCAAACACGGCTAGCATTGTCGCTGGCGACGCCGACCGCATCGTGCGTGCCTATAACGCCGCTAACGCGGGCGCAAAACAGCCAGCGCCGGTCCAGGCACAGATACGCCTGTGGTACAACCCGGGCCTTTCAAGCGACAAATATTCGGGTCCTGGCGTGTTCGTTCTTGCCATGTCCATGTTCCCGGCGCTGCTCGCTTCTCTGTCCATGGCCAAGGAAGGGGAGAAGAAAACCATTTTGCAGGTTTATGTCTCGAACATTCCAGCCCACGAATATCTCCTCGGAAAGATCGGCGCGTTCACTCTGGTCGGACTCGCCGAAGCCGTTCCCCTGCTAGTGTTGCTGAGAACCTATTTTGGTCTGAGCTTCGCCGGGGACCCCACCTCGTTCTTCGTAGCTACTGTTTTGTACGCATTCTGCGTGGCTGCGTTCGGAACCATGGTGGGCGCGGCCATTCCTAGCCGAGTGGCGGCGATACAGGCCGTCGCATTAGGCGGATTTCTGCTGGTCTTCCTGCTTTCGGGTTTGATTTTTCCGATCGACAACATTCCTCAGCAAATTCGCTGGATCTCCGATCTTGTTTGGGGCAAGTATTACATCTATGTCGTCCGCGATGCTTTTCTGCAAGGCGGCGGATGGCCGTCGACAGGGCTCGCGGTCGTCGTCATCGGCTTCATCGGGTTGATCTTCTATTTCGTCGCGTGGCGAACGATGCGGCGCATGCAGGTAAAGGCGTAAACGATGATGAACCACCGCGTTGGCGCTCTCATTCAGAAAGAATTCAACCAAATACGGCGCGATCGGCGGGTGGCAATGTCGCTGGTATTGCCGCCCGTCTTGCAATTGCTGCTCTTCGGCTTCGTTTTGAACTCGAAAGTCGAGAATCTTCGGCTCGGAGTTATCGATGAGAGCCGCACGCCGGAAAGCCGTGAACTGATTGCCGCGCTCAGTGAGAGCCGCAGCTTTCGTCTTTACGGCTACTATCTCTCCTCCGGCCGCCTCAGTGAAGCGATTTCCCACGGGAAGGTGCAGGCAGGCCTTGTCATTCCGTACGATTACGCGCGCGATCTCGAGCGTGGGCGCCCAGCCACTGTTCAATTTCTTTTAAACGCGATGGATGCGAATACAGCCACTATCGCTCGGAACTACGCCGAGGGCGTGATCGCGACATATACCCTGAGCCTTCGGACCTCAGGATTGCACGCGGCCTTTCAGCAAATCGCCGCCCCCGATCTAAGCCGACGCGGACAAGTCGATTTGCAACCGTCCTTCCTTTACAACCCAGGACTCGTTACTTCCTGGTTCACCGTGACGGGCATCTTAGGCCTGCTTTGCATTTTGAACGGTTCTCTCGTCTCGGCGGCCACCATGGTGAAGGAACGCGAAGCCGGCACCATTGAACAGTTGCTCATGTCGCCGGCGGGCACATCGGAAATCATCATTGCCAAGATTGCGCCCCTATTTTTTCTCCTGTGCCTGATGGCGCTACTGGCCATCACCCTGATGCGACTGGTGTTCCATGTGCCGTTTCATGGCAGCTTTCTTCTGGTTGCCTGTGGCGCGGCCTTGTGTCTACTTTCAGGCATCGGAATTGGGACGTTCATCGCCACGTTCACAAAATCCGCTGAACAGGCGCAGCTCAGCAGTTTTTTCGTGAACCCCCCGATGGCCAGTCTTTCGGGCGCCTTGACTCCCATGGAAGCCATGCCCCATTGGATGCAGCCGTTGACACAATTCAATCCTATTTATCATTTCGGCGTCATCGCCCGAGCGAGCATGCTCAAGGGAAGCGGCTTGGCATCGCTTTGGCCGCACTTTCTTGCCTTGTTGGCGTTCACGATTGTATTGGTGTCGTTGAGCGTTTGGCGATTCCGAAAACAGCTTGGTTAGAAACCGATACCAATGAGAAACGAGAATTGTTGTGCGATCGAAATGAGTAAGAGCTTAGGCGTGCTGCTTCTCGCATCCGTCTCCGCGCTGGCTCAATTGGGACCCTCGCCTGCTCCTTCCCCGGGTACCTTGGCCAACCAACTCCCGCTCTCGGGCCGCACCACGCAAACCGGCTCCGTTAGTGCGACGCAATCGGCTGTTCCAGGAACGACGTCGAGCGTCAACACGCTGAATACTTCTGTCGAAGCCTCAGGCCCTTTTACAGGCAGCGCGAGCGGCGCGGGCAAGGCGCCGTTTTCCGGAAAACTTTCGTTTCGCGAAGCAATCGAGCGAGGTCTCGCCTATAATTTGGGAACCATCGGAATGGCGGAAGCGTTACGCCAGTCGCGGGGTCAAACGCGGGTCGCGCGAAGTTCCCTGCTTCCAAACCTGAGTGCAACACTGACCGAGACTGAGCAGCAAATCAATCTGGCGATTGCAGGTATTCATTTTCAATCACCCTTTCCGGGACTGTCGATTCCCGCAATCGTTGGTCCTTACAACTATTTCGATCTCCGCGCCCGGCTCACGCAGACTGTTGCCGACCTGTCCTCCTGGAAGAACTACCGTTCCGCCGAGGAAGTTACTCGCGCCAACGCATTTACTTTGAGGGATGCGCGCGATCTGGTGATTCTTGGCGTGGGTGGCGCCTATCTTCAAGTGATTGCGGCAAAGGCCCGCGTGGACTCGGCGCGCGCTCAACTGGATACCGCCAAAGCCCTTTTCGAACAGGCCTCTCAACAGCGCGCCGTTGGTCTGGTGGCACAAACGGATGCGAACCGAAGCCGCGTCGAAATGCTTACCGGGCAAGAGCGGCTGGCGACATTGCAGAACGATCTATCCAAACAGAAAATCAATCTAGCGAGACTGACTGGCCTGCCAGCTAATGACCAGTTCGACGTCACCGACGACGTGCCGTTCTCACCGGCTCCGCCAATCGGTATAGATGAAGCCCTCGAACAAGCTTACGCCCATCGTCAAGATCTGAAAGCGGCCGAAGCGCAAGTTCGCGCCGCTACTTTCACCAGATCGGCGGCGCGGGCTGAGCGCATGCCTTCGCTTTCGCTCAGCGCGGACTACGGCGCAAACGGGTTGAAGCCGGACGAATCGCACGGAACCTTCAGTGTCACCGGAACCCTGACAGTCCCCATCTGGCGCGGTGGGCGCGCCGAGGGCGACATTATGCAAGCCGATGCGGCTCTCGCTCAGCGCCAAGCCGAGCTCCAGGATCTTCGCGGCAAAATCGAAAGCGATGTCCGCAGCGCTTTTCTCGACTTGCAGGCGGCGGCAAATCAGGTTAGCGTCGCCAATGAGAACCAGGAAGTGACAAAAGAGACTTTGAATCTAACCCGCCAGCGTTTCGAGGCAGGCGTCTCCGACAACGTCGAAGTTGTGCAGGCTCAGGAATCGGTAGCAAGCGCGGATCTCGATTACATTAACAGCGTGTTCGCTCACAACGTGGCAAAGCTGAGTTTGGCGCGTGCCATTGGCGGCGCGGCCGATAACGTGTCGAGATTTTTAAAGTTGCCTTAGTCTTTGCATTAGGTGGAGCCGCCTTTCAAGGCTGTAAAGTCGGCTTTCCGGCCGACTTGTTTTCATGCCGTTGATCCGACAGACGAGACAAATGCCGCCACGAATGGCGGCATCAAGCCCTGAGGCCCGCTCCACGTCCAGACGTTGTCCCACATCTCCCAACCCCTCGCTTTTGATATTCTCAGGAGTTGGGCAGAGTTGAGGTTTGGTATGTCCGGACATAGTAAATGGGCCACGATTAAACATAAGAAGGCGGCGCTTGACGCCAAGCGTGGCAAGGCGTTTACGCGCCTAATCAAGGAAATACAAATCGCCGCACGCAGCGGGGGCGACCCTGATATGAATCCCCGTCTGCGGACCGCCGTCACTGCCGCAAAGGCTGTGAGTATGCCGGCCGAAAACATCAAGCGCGCCATCATGCGGGGCACGGGCGAGCTCGAAGGCGGACAGATCGACGAAATTATGTTCGAGGGCTATGGGCCGGGCGGCGCTGCCGTGCTCGTTTCTGTGGCCACCGACAATCGCAACCGCACGGTGAGCGAGATCCGGCATGTGTTTTCGAAGAATGGCGGCAACCTCGGCGAGCAAGGTAGCGTGGCGTGGATGTTTGAACGCAAAAGCCAGATCATTGTCGACGCGGAAAAGGCTAGCGAAGAACAACTGATGACGATTGCCCTCGACGCCGGAGCCGACGATATTCGAGATCAGGGCGGGGCGTGGGAGATCGTTTCACCTCCGGAATCGCACGAAGCGGTTCTGCAGGCCTTCGAAAAAGCGGGTGTGCCGGCCGAGTCGGCGGAGATCGCTATGCTGCCGAAGAACACGATCAAACTGGAGGGTAAGAACGCACAGGCAATGCTGAAGCTGTTCGATCTTCTGGAAGAGCACGACGACGTGCAGAACGTATATGCAAATTACGAAGTCGACGAAGCGGAAGTCGAGGCGCTCGCCTAGCTGATCGGGAGCGGTAAGCGCTCCATTTCGCCCACCCTCATGCGCATACTTGGCATCGACTGCGGAGCCGGAAGCACCGGCTATGGCGTAATCGAGTCGGACGGGCGTTTTCACACTTTGATCGAGTGTGGCGTCATTCGACTGCGTACATCGGACCCATTCGAGGTTCGCCTCGCAGCGATTGCGGTAGGACTGCGGCGGCTGATAGCGGCGCATGCTCCTGAAGTTGTGGCTGTCGAGGAGGTGTTTCACGCGGTCAACCCGAAATCCGCGTTGAAACTGGCGCATGTCAGAGGCGTGGCGCTGCTGGTTGCTGTCGAAGCAGGCGCCTCCGTCAGTGAATATTCAGCCCTATCGGTCAAAATGAGCGTGACCGGTTATGGACGGGCGGAGAAGCAGCAGGTTCAGTCCATGGTTCAGTCCCTTCTTAGGGTGGGAGCCGGAAAATTCGATTCTTTCGACGCATCCGACGCGCTGGCGGTGGCCATTTGCCATGCTACTCGCGCCACATTTTCCTCGATAGCCTCGACAGCAAGGAAAGGGGCATGATTCGAGCCGCGGCGGCCTTCATTTTTGCACTCGGTCTTTCCGCCCAAACAGTCAGCTTCACCAAGGAGTTTCCGGGCAGCAAGCCCGCGTACACGTTCGTCTCGGTTTCAAAGACTGGAGCGCTTGAGTACAAAGAGTCGCTTACGGACGATCAGCCGGTGAAGGCGCAAATGCCCGCCAATGAAACAGCTTGGCTGTTCGATATGGCTTCCAAGCTCGACTTTTTCAGGGAGCCGCTGGAATCGGGCCTCAAGGTGGCAAAAACGGGAAAGAAAACATTCCGCTACGACGACGGCGGAGGGAAAACTTCAGAAACCGTCTTCAATTATTCCTTGAATCCGCTCGCTCAGCAGTTGCTCGACCGCTTCGAAAACATTGCCGCTACCGAGCGGGCGTATATATCGCTTGAAGAGACCTCGCGTTTCGACAAGCTCGGGGTAAACGATGCGCTCGCCGAAATCGAGTCGCTCTGGCTCAAAAAGGAACTTGCTGCGCCCTCGCAATTTGTGCCTCTTTTGAACCAGGTGGCCTCGCATGAGAGCTATATGCACCTGGCACGCGATCGCGCGGCCAGGTTGCGCGATGAATTTCAAGCGGCGTCGGCCGGTCCAAAACCGGCGCCCGCGGGAGCGAAATAAGTGCCTGCCGGCGAGACTGCGCCGAAGTTTCAGCGCGTGATTCTGGTCGTTCTCGATAGCGTTGGAATAGGGGCCATGCCTGACGCGGAGGCTTACGGCGACTTGGGCAGGGACACATTGGGAAACATCGCGCGCCAGCGGGTGTTGCGTCTGCCTAACTTTGTGAAGCTCGGATTGGCGAACATCCGGCCACTCGAAGGGCTGCATGCAGCGGAGCGTCCGTGTGGCGCTTATGGGAAGTGCACGTTGGCATCGCCGGGAAAGGATACGACCACGGGGCATTGGGAGATGGCAGGCATACATCTTGCAAAGCCTTTCCCGGTTTATCCGCGAGGCTTTCCCCGCGAAATCATGGAGAAGTTCGAAGCGCAAATTGGCCGCAAAACTCTGGGCAATAAGCCAGCTTCGGGCACCGAAATCATTAAAGAACTGGGCGCCGAGCACATGCGAACCGGTTGGCCTATCGTTTACACGTCCGCCGATAGCGTATTTCAGATCGCCGCTCACGAAGCCGTGATTCCGGTGGCCGACCTGTATCGCATATGCGAACCGGCGCGCCAATTGCTCCGCGGAGAGCATGAAGTGGGACGCGTGATTGCCAGGCCCTTCGAAGGCGAGCCGGGCAGCTTCCATCGCACGGCCAACCGTCACGATTACGCGATACCGCCGCCGGCCGGCATGCTGCTCGACCGCTTGGCCGAGCGAGGCGTTCCTGTCTACAGCGTGGGCAAGATTGCCGACGTCTTCCTGAATCGCGGCATCACAACCTCCGTCAAGACGAAGGACAACCAGGACGGCATGAGAAAGACTCAGGAAGCGATGCGCGAGCAGCAGACTGGGCTTATTTTCACGAATCTCGTCGATTTCGACCAGCTCTACGGACATCGCAACAATGTCGAAGGCTATGCTTCGGCGCTAGAGGCTGTGGACGCCTGGTTGCCATCCCTCGATCTTGCCGCCAGCGATCTTCTCCTTCTTACGGCCGACCACGGTTGTGATCCAACAACCCCATCGACCGACCACTCGCGCGAATATACGCCGCTGCTCGCGTACGGCCCTTGCGTGCGGCAGGGCTTGAATCTGGGGACGCGCGAAACCCTATCGGATATCGGCCAAACAATCGCCGCGAACTTTGGAACAATCATTGCCCGCGGCACGAGCTTTCTAAAGGACATTTCGAAAGGATAGCCAGTCGTTGAACACGATATGAGACGGCGCATTATGGCGGGAAACTGGAAGATGTACAAGACCATTCAACAGACTGCGCACTTCTTTCAGCAATTCAATCCTTTGATACAAGGCGTGGACCGTAGCGAAATCGTCATCTTTCCCTCGTTCGTCAGCATCCCTGCGGCGGTCGACGCGACGCGCCAGACTGGCATCGGCATCGGAGGACAGGACCTGCACTGGTGTAAGGAGGGCGCCTACACTGGCGAAGTTTCCGCAGGCATGTTGTCCGCGGCGGGCTGCGCGTGGGTGCTGGTCGGTCACAGCGAGCGCCGCTTGTATGGGTTCGAAACAGATGCGGACGTTTTGAAAAAGACGCAGGCGGCAATCGAAAACGGCTTGACGCCGATAGTGTGCGTGGGCGAGAAGCTGGAAGAGCGCAAGTCGGATAAAACGGAGCAGGTTCTGGTCGAGCAGTTTGCGGGCGGGTTGGCGGGCCTGACCGAAGAGCAGTTTTCAAGAGTAGTCATCGCCTACGAACCGGTGTGGGCTATCGGAACAGGACACACCGCTACCCCCCGAATTGCCGCTGAAGCACATGGCTTGATTCGGGCGGAAGTCGACCGACGATTTGGACAGGATGCGGCGGAACAGGTCCGTATTTTATATGGCGGCAGCGTCAAGCCCGATAATATACAAGGCTTGATGAAGGAAGACGAATTGGATGGTGTTCTGGTGGGTGGGGCGAGCCTCGACCCGGTATCGTTCAGCGAGATTGTGCGGGCGGCATGAATCTTTATCCATCAACAGCGGGACGCAGAGAGTTTCTGCAAAGATTTGCTGTGGCGGCTACCGGGTTGTCCAGCAGATTGATCGGGGCGGAAACCGCTAAGCCGCGTCTGGGTGTGGTAACGAACGCGACCGGGCCAGGCGGTCCGGAGCAGGCTATCGCGAGAGTGCATGCCCTCGGATTTCGAACTTGCCAGGTGGGTGTCGGCATGTCTCCGCCCGATATTGTCGAGCCGCTCCGCCACGCGCTCGAAGAATATCAGATAGACGCAACCGCTGTGATGACGCTCGGGGGAGGGAAGATGGTCTGGGATTTTTATCACGGTCCACTGACCATTGGCATCGTGCCGCCCGCAACCCGCGAGGCGCGCATCGATGCATTGAAACGCGCGTCCGATCTGGCGAAAAAGCTCAATATCGAAGCGGTTCATACGCACTGCGGATTTATTCCGGAGAACCCGAACGATGCGTTGTACAACGAAGCCGTAGTGGCCATTCGCGACGTGGCCAGCCACTGTAAGACCAATGGCCAAACGTTCATGATGGAGACCGGCCAGGAGACGCCCATTACGTTGTTGCGCGCGATTCAGGATGCCGGTCTTCCCAATATCAAGGTCAACCTCGACACTGCCAACCTGATTCTCTATGGGAAGGGCGAGCCGGTGGCAGCACTCGAGGTGATCGGCCCGTACGTGCATGGGTTGCATGCCAAGGACGGACTGTACCCCACAAATCCCAGGAAGCTAGGCGAGGAAGTTGCCATAGGCAAGGGCCGCGTGAATTTTTCGGCCGTAATGCAAAGCTTGAAACAGCTCAACTACAGCGGGCCGATTACAATTGAGCGTGAGATCTCAGGACCGAAGCAGGAAGCCGACATACGCGCCTCGAAAAGCTTTCTTGAGAACCTGATCGACCGCGCCTACGGCACCACTTAGCGCGGCTAATGCCAAGCGATCGCCGTTCCGCTAACTGACCGATTGCAGGATAGAATCTCACCATGCCAAAAATCGACCTGGACCGGTTGTGGGAAGAACATACAAACCACGAATTCAAGACGCGCGACACCGAATCTACGCTGGCCACCATGGTCGAAGAGGCATACGTCAATCACGTCCCGGTGATGACGGGCGGGGTGGGGAAAAACGCGTTACGCACTTTTTATTCAGAGCGGTTCATTCCCTGCATGCCGCCCGATACTACGCTTAGGCCCATCTCCCGAACGGTCGGCGAGAATCAGCTTGTCGATGAGATGATCTTCTCTTTCACACATACCCTAGAGATGCCTTGGATGTTGCCTGGCGTTGCTCCAACCAACCGCCATGTTGAAATACCGTTGGTTGCCATTGTGCATTTTCGTGAAGGCAAACTGGCGCATGAACACATCTATTGGGACCAGGCTTCCGTGCTCAAACAAATTGGACTTCTCACAAACGAAGCACTCCCTGTATTTGGAGCAGAAACCGCCCGAAAAGTTGCTGATCCAAAACTGTAGAAGAGGAAACAAGAGATGAACAGCCAGCCCGGTAAATGACTATGTAAAAGCTGATGGCTTCAGTCAGCCCGCGCCAGCGGTGTTACTCAGCTCCTCTTTACCCGGATAGAGTTCCGATATGAGCGCGCGCTCGTTCTCGAGTACCCTGGCACGGCGGATTTTCATCGTGGGAGTGAGTTCTCCAGCTTCGATTGTGAAATCGCGTGGCAGTATGCGGAATCGTCGAATTCGCTCGAACTCAGCAAGCTGTTTGTTCACGCGGTTAACCGCCGATTGAACTGCCTGCGCGACCGGAGGTGCTTCGACTAACTCGTTATGCGGTTTGTTCTTGTATTCCTCCATGCCTTTTATGGTTGAGAGGTGAGCCGCGTTCACCGTGATGAGCGCGGTCACATACGGTTGCTTGTCGCCAATCAACAGGACCTGATTAACGACCGGTTCCAGCTTGAACAGGCTCTCAATCCGCGCCGGATAGATCTTCTTTCCGTTTGAGGAAACGATCAATTCTTTCTTTCGGCCGGTAATGAAGTAGTATCCTTCGTCGTCCACTTCGGCAATATCTCCGGTCGCCATCCATCCGTCCGCGGTAAACACTGACTTTGTGGCTATTTCATCTTTGTAATAGCCCAGGAACATTCCAGGGCTCTTTATCAGCAGCTCGCCATCTTCGGCAATACGCGCCTGTGCGCCGGGAAGCAGTTTGCCGATGCTGCCGGGCTTGGGCCGGTCCAATGGATTGAAGCACAGCACGCCAGTCTCGGTCAGGCCATAGCCCTCAATAATCGGCATGCCAATCGCCGAAAAGAACTCACTCAAATCTTTGCCAAGCGGAGCTGCGCCGCTGGCCGCGATCCTGATTCGTCCCCCAAGCCGCTCTCGGACTTTCGAGAACGCAACTCTGTCCGCCACCTTTAACGCTCGCGACATCCACGCCGGGATCGGACGGCCCTCCAGCCGCCGCTTGTGCACTTCCATGCCGAGTCCCAGAGCGCCGTAAAACAGTTTGCGCGAAACGCCCGGTTTTTTTCTGAGTTCGTTCAGAATACTCGCGTACATCCGTTCCCATACACGAGGCGGAGCCAGTAGGAAGGTGGGACGAATCCGTTTCAGCTCGCCAGGGAGCTTCGATAGACTCTCGGAGAACCACACCGGAGTTCCCATCCTCATCGGCAATAGCTCGAGAACGATTCGCTGCGCAATGTGCGCGGAGGGCAGGAAAACAATTGTCGAATCCTCGGGTCCAATGGGCAGCACGTTTGGACCCTGATCGATATTCGAGAGCACGGCGGAATGCGACGTCAGGCTCATCTTCGGAGCACCCGTCGCTCCGGAGGTGAGATACAGAATAGCCGGGTCGTCCGGATGGACTTCGCCATGGATCCTGTCGAATACCGAGGGATCGCGGCCGAACAACTCCCGGCCCATCTCGCGCACAGTATCGAATGAGAGAGCTGCGTCCGCCTCGCCGCTCAGCAAAAGAATGTGTTTCGGCCGCCGGCCATCGTACGCCGCCAAAAGAGACTCGAGGGTTTTCCGGTCCTCGACGAATAGAAACTGCGGATCGATGTTTTGAATACTCTTTACCTGCTCGAATACCGGGTAGCTGGTGTAAAGAGCAGCGGAAACACCGCCCACGCCCATAATGGCAATGTCGGCAAGATAGAATTCGGCGCGGGTCTCTGAAAGAATACATACGACATCGCCCTTGCGCAATCCGAGGGAGAGCAATCCCACCGCGATTTCACGCGAGATCTGAAGCCAATCCGTCCAAGTAAACGCGCGGTAACCCGAAGCGTCTTTCACCGCCGTTGGCTGGTGCAGGGCAATCGCGTTACCTTGACGCCGAGCGGTCTCTTCGAGAACCGTGAAAACGGTGCGCACAGAGACAGCATAGCGGAAGAGCGGGCGGGCCGTCTTACGCTGGGAGTAGATCAGGAGAAACAGGATGGCTTCAGATCCCGCCCAATTTCCATACGAGACACGCCTCAACATTCTGCATCAGCCCTTGGAATTGATCGACGAAAAAGCTCTGGCCGAGGCGTGCGAGTTTCAGTGGTACAACCAGACACTCTGCAAAGTGAACGAATCCGTGGTCCGGCTCGGCATCATTACCGGCGATTACCACTGGCACAAGCACGAACAGGACGACGAATTCTTTTATGTGGTCGAGGGTCAACTGGTCATCGAGCTCAAAGATCGTGTCGTGGAGCTTTCACCGAGGCAAGCCTTTGTTGTTCCGAAGGGGATGATGCATCGCACTCGGGCGAAGCAACGAACCGTTATCTTGATGGTGGAAAACGCCGGAGTCATACCCACCGGTAATTGATTTCCCGCCCGCCGGATCCATTGAATCCCGGAATTAGCGTATCTTAAAAGGAACCAGTTTTAACATACGCGGAACAAGGAGCCGGGCCATGCAAACAGTCGTCGAAACCAGATCCGCCGCCGCGCAATCGGCGCCTATCGTTCCGCCTTTGCGGCGAAACGTAGCAATTGACACCTACCGCGGCATCGTCATGCTGCTGATGATGGCCGAGGTGCTCGAATTCGCGCGCGTGGCCGTTGGATATCCGGGCAATTTCTTTTGGCGCATTCTCGCCTTCAATCAAACGCATACCGAGTGGTCGGGCTGCTCGCTGCACGACATGATTCAGCCCTCATTCTCTTTTCTGGTCGGAGTCGCGCTGCCCTATTCCATCGCCAGTCGGCTCGCGAAAGGGGCCACCTTCAACAAATTATTCGGACATGCATTGTGGCGCTCGCTGCTGCTAGTTGCGCTCGGAATCTTCCTCCGCTCGATGCACAGCACCCAGACGAATTTTACGTTCGAAGATACGCTCACTCAAATCGGTCTCGGCTACCCGTTTCTGTTTCTGCTCGGCTTCCGGCCACAGCGCTGGCAATGGACGGCCTGCGGCCTCATTTTGTTTGGGTACTGGCTGGCTTGGGCTTTGTATCCGGTTCCTGGCGCCGGCTTCAATTATCAAGCGGTCGGTGCGCCGGGTCCCGGCTGGCCGCATAATTTCGTGGGTTTCGCCGCGCATTGGAACAAGAACACGGGTTTCGGCGCGGCTTTCGACCGCTGGTTTCTGAATCTCCTTCCGAGACCGACGGCATTCATCGCGAACGAGGGCGGGTACCTCACTCTGAGTTTCATCCCGACACTCGGCACCATGATCCTGGGTCTTATCGCAGGCGAATGGCTTAGAACCGAGGCGCCGCGTATACCCCTGAAACGTCTGTTGCTGACTGGCATCGGCTGCGCCGCAGCCGGAGTCGTGCTGCATTACACCGGAATCTGCCCAATCGTGAAGCGCATCTGGACTCCCAGTTGGACTCTGTTTAGCGGGGGCTTGTGCTTCGTGACACTCGCCGCATTGAGCTGGTTGATCGACGTAAAAGGCTTTCGCAAATGGACCTTCCCGCTGGTCGTCATTGGAATGAATTCGATCGCGGCTTATCTCATTGCGCACCTGTTCGGAGACTTCATCGTAAGCTCGTTCCGCATTAACCTGAGCCCGCAATTTTTCGCTTTCTTCGGGAACCGGCTGGAACCGCTGATGCAGGGCATCGCCGTCCTGTTTTCGTACTGGCTGATTCTGCTCTGGATGTACCGGCGGAAACTGTTCCTGAAAATCTGACATGTCTTCTCTTGAACCGCGCACAACGCCACCAACGGCTGTGCGCTTATTTGAATCGCGCACAACGCCACCAACCGGCTGTGCGCTCATGAGCCGTTCCCCTATGGACAATCCAATGGAAAAGTAGTACACTCCTTTGGTAAGTCCAAAGGACATGCGGCCGTTCTTTTCTTTTGTTTCCCGCCTGCGGGGACTATTTGCCCTTCGCTCCGGCCAGGAATTCGAGCAGGAGCTTGACGAGCACTTAAAACTTCTGGCGGCAAGGTTCGAAGGGCAGGGAATGCCGCCTGAGGATGCCCGCTACGCCGCGCGGCGCCAGTTTGGGAATCTCGCGCAACTGAAGGAACGGCATCGGGAAGCTCGCGGCATCCCTTTCGTCGAAATCGTTCTGCGCGATCTCGGCTCAGGTCTTCGCCAACTCCGCTGCCGGCCCGGATTTTCTCTGATTGCGATTACGGTTCTTGCCCTCGGTATTGGCGCCAATACCGCAATTTTCAGCGTCGTGAACGGTGTCTTGTTGCATCCATTGCCGTTCGCGCATCCCGAGAGACTCGTCGCGCTCTTCGAGAGCGACGTGGTCGATAACAATCCGTACATCACTGTTGCCCCGGCTAATTTCTTGGACTGGCAGAAACAGTCAACGACGTTGGAACACATTGCGGCGACATCGTTGACCTCATTCAATCTATCGGGCGGCTCAAAAGAATCGGGCGCAGAACATGGTCGATGGCTGCGGGATTTCGTCGAACTTTTTCGAAACGCTCGGAGTCGTTCCAGTTTTAGGCCGAACATTTTCTCCAGTGGAAGACTCAACGGGCGGCTCACCAGTCGTCATCATCAGCTACGGCCTGTGGCAGCGCAGGTTCGGCGGGTCTGCCGATGTGCTGTCGAAGCGTATCCGGCTGGATGGAAAAATGTTTTCGGTGGTGGGCGTGATGCCGCGAGACTTTCCGATATCCTACGCGATCCAATCAGGTCTGGATTCCGCTCAAACAGCGCCTGCCGCCCACCGTTCTGGAAGCACACGACAATCATGTATTGAGCAGCACCATCGGCCGTTTGCGAGCTGGCGCGACGGTCGAGCAGGCGCGCGCTGAAATCGACTCAATCGTCAAGCGCTATAAGCGCCAGCATCCCGAGGAGGTAATGGGCAAGGGCGGAACCGTCGTGCCGCTTGCCGCGTTCACTCTGAGGGACATCCGGAAATCACTGCTGCTGTTGTTTGCGGCCGTCGGTTGTGTTTTGCTGATCGCATGCGTGAACGTGGCTAATCTTTTACTGACCAGAGCGCTCGGGCGTAAGCGCGAACTCGCCATTCGAGCGGCGATCGGCGCCAGCCGCCGGCGTATTATCTGGCAGCTTCTCGTCGAAAGCAGTGTTCTCTCACTCTTTGGAGCCGCGGCCGGATTGTTGCTTGCGTCCTCGATAACCGGTTATCTGGCGGCAAACATGCCGGATGCCGCATGGTTGCCGCAATCCTCACAGGTTCACGTAGATGTCTGGGTCTTCCTGTTCAGTCTAGGGCTGGCAATTGCGGCGGGCATATTGGCGGGATTATTTCCGGCGCTCCAAATGTCGCGGCTCGATCTCGCAAACGATTTGAAAAACGCGGGGCGCGCAAACACGCCGGTCCGACCACAGAAGCAGCTTCGCGAGGCCCTCGTTGCAACCGAAGTAGCGCTTTCTGTCGTTCTACTGGTTGCCGCCGGACTGCTCGTCCGCAGTTTCGAGCAGCTCCTCTCGAAAGACTTAGGATTGCGCGCAACCAACACGCTCACGATGCGATTTTTCCTGCCGGATTCCAAGTACCACGAGCGAGCTCAGGCTTCGTCTTTCCTTAAGACGTTAGAGGATCGTTTACAATCGGCGCCGGGAGTAAGAGCAGTAGGGCTGAGTAGTTGTGCCATCGTAAGTGTTCCCGGCTATTGTCCAGATACCGTGTTTCAAATCGAAGGCCATCCATCGCCCTCCGGCCACCTGACCGATGCCGAATATCAAGAGATCGGTCCAGACTTCTTTCGCGCGGCGGGAGTTCCGCTTTTTGCCGGCCGCCCCTTTACCGCGCGCGATGGCATCGGACTCGACGACAAGAATCCGCACGCTGGCCAGGTGATTATCAACCGGGAATTTGCAAAACGCTTCTTCCCTTCCGAGAACCCAATTGGGAAGCACATTAAGTTGTACTGGTTCGTTGGAAACATGGCGAAACAGACGCTGCTTAACTATGAAATCGTCGGTATCGCGGGCGATGCGTTGGAACGGCCCGACAGCGCTGTCGAGCCCATCTTCTATCTTCCAATCCTGGACGGAGACGCCACGGAAATCAACGTTGTTCTGCACACAGCGACGTCCGCGAGCGAAGTATCAGCCGAAGCCCGTTCGATTATTCGTCAACTTGACCCGGATCTGGCGGTCTTTGGCGCGCAGACTGTGAGCGAATTGGTGGACGGCGCGATACACGGCCGAAAGTACATAACGCTGTTGTTTGCGTCGTTCGCGGTTCTAGCGATAGCGCTAGCAGCGGTGGGACTCTACGGAGTGGTTTCGTGGGGCGTTGTCGAGCGCAGGAATGAAATCGCCATCCGCATGACCATTGGAGCGACCGCCAGCGATGTGCTCAAGATGATCGTTCTGGGAGGTCTTCGTCCTGTAATGACTGGCGTGATCGTGGGCCTGCCATGCGCTGCATTCGCCGCGAGACTCCTCCGAACCCAGCTCTTCGAGATTCAGCCGGGCGATCCCTTCACGTTCGTTGCCGTTCCGCTGCTGCTCGTTGCCATCGCCTCATTGGCTTCCTTTTTGCCCGCGTTGCGGGCGGTCCGTGTCGACCCAGCGGCCGGTCTCAGAGTCGAATAGGAAAACGGGCTTCGGTCGCCGGAGACTGCTTCCTGAGGCTATTCCAACTCCTCGTCATCCTCGTCCTCTTCCTCCTCTTCGTCATCCTGGTCGTCGTCTTCGTCCTCTTCCTCGTCATCTTCGTAATCTTCGTCTTCGTCATCGAGATCATCGACGTCGCCATCCTCAAAATCGTCGTCGTCTCCCTCGGCGCTTGGGTTGAGACGGATGGGATGGGGCGCCTCCCAGAATGACGACGGGCTAGCTCCCGGTAGATTAAGAAAAGACATAAATTTAATGTTCATTCTCACTATCTCCTTTCCGTGCAACGTCACTGTGAGACTCGTTTCACTATAAGGTGGTTACGGGTCGGTTAGCACGAACAAGCGGGGGCGCAAATGAAACAATTGCAACGCGTATGTTTTTGCCTGCAAGTTAAGCCCGAACGGCTGGCCGAATATAAGCTGCGTCATCGAGCTGTATGGCCCGAAATGTTAGACGCGCTGCGCGATGCCGGATGGCGGAATTATTCGCTGTTTCTGCGGGAGGACGGACTCCTAATCGGCTATCTCGAAACGGAAGACTTCGACCGCGCTCTCGCCGGCATGGCCGCTACCGAGGTCAACCGGCGCTGGCAGCGCGAAATGGAGCCATTCTTCCAGAGCTCCAATGGGAAATTGGCGGATGAGCAGATGCGCGCGCTCGAAGAAGTGTTTCATCTCGAGTGAAAGTACAAGGCGATTCTGATCGCACTGAGAGCACAGAATTGCCCGATCTTTTACCGTGGCGCGTCTGCGGGTCCGAGCTTCAAAGCGGTTCGCTGGGCTGCCAATCGCGCGAGATGGGAGTCTGCCGCCAAATCGTCAAGCTCGCGATCGGACGCCGCCCTCCATTCCTGAAACTTCCGTTCCTTAAGCCGGTCGAGCAGCTTGACTTTCCGCTCCGCCTCGACAACCGCGTCCCGCTGCTTCTCGATTTTAGATGCGAGGTCGCTCTCCTTCTGGCTGAGTTCCTTCAGCCGGCGGCCGAGATACTCCTGGAAGCTGGACAGCGCAAGAAGATCTTCACCCCTCAGATCATTCTGGGCGCTTGTGCTGCTTCGAGCCTCCCGCCTTTGCTCTTCAAGTGAGCGCCGTTCGTCTTCGAGACGCCGCATCTCGCTCAGAAGCCCTTGCAACCGGCTCTTGGCAACGTCCGATTCCTGCCGTCTGAAGTCCGCAATGCGCTGTAGCCGAAACTCGAAAGCTTTCATCTGCCGGTTCGATCGGCGGTCCGCGGGGAAAACTTTAGAGACCAGGCGAATCAGGCAGCGAATAAAGTAGAGAGAAATGAATCGACGCGCATTTCTAGCAAACTCGGCGGCCTTCCTTGCGAGCTTCACTTCCCCCCTCGAGGCCGCTGGGCCGGACATTCAGTTCCCGTCCGCTGCACGCGATCGCCTGGCCGTCTCGAGCTGGCCCTTTCGAAAGCTGTTCAGTCCACACGGCGGGACCATGCGGCTGGAAACGTTTCCCGCCATGGTCGTCTCGCGCTTTCGAGTAAAAGGGATTGAACCCCTGAATGACCACTTCCCCAGCTCCAGTGCTGCCTATCTGAACCAATTCAAAGAAGCGATTGCCAGATCCGGCACTCATATCGTAAATATCCCGGTAAACCCCGGCGGCAGCCTCTACGACCCAAACGACCAGAAACGCCTGGCAGCCGTCTCGAACGCGAAGCATTGGGTTGATGTCGCCCAAACGTTAGGCTCGCCGAGCATACGCGTCAGCGTAGAGGGGCCGTCCCGGACCCAGCCTGACACCGGACGGACCATCGAGAGCCTCCAGGCGATCTCAGACTACGGAACGTACAAGAAGGTGGTGATCAACCTTGAAAACGACGATCCCCATTCCGAGGACGCTTTCTTCCTCGCCAACATCATTGACAAAATCAACAGCCCCTACTTGCGCGCATTGCCCGACTTTTGCAATTCCATGATCGAAAGGCACGGCGACGAATCCTTCAACAATTCGGCCCTAAAGGCCATGTTCGGCCGCGCCTACAACATCAGTCACGTCAAGGATTCCGAAATGGACGGGGAAACGCTGTACCGCGTGAACGTCGCGACATGTTTTGAAATCGCGAAGGCGGCCGGGTACAAAGGTTACTTTTCAATGGAATGGGAGGGAAACGGCGAGCCATTCGGAGGTACGCAGAAACTGATCGAATTAAGTCTGAAGAACCTGGGGACCTAGGCGCTGTGCTGTTCAGCCAACAAAAAGAGATTTGCCTCTTCATGTAGTTGAATCTTGTTCTTCGCCCGCGATTTGCTGTACACTTCTGAGCTAACAAGGCAATTCCTAGATAAGTTTCGGGTTCTCTTTTACAGGTTTTCCACGTAAGCGAGACCGACGACAGTGCGCCAGCGGTTGCGTGTTTGGCGTGTGTAACTTTTCTGGAACTTGGGGAGGGGACCATGAGCGGTACTCGCAAGGGCGCCTGGAAGGCTGCTGCCCTTTTTTCTATTTTGTTTGCGCTGTTCGCGATCGGCCCCTGGGCGGCTTTCGCGCAGATCTTATACGGTGCGCTGGTGGGCACCGTTACCGACCAAAGTGGCGCAGTGGTGCCGGGAGCTCAAATCACGGCTACCGAGGTGCAGACCGGGCAAGTGCGCCAGGATACATCGGATGCCAGCGGCCGTTACAACATTGTAAACGCTCTGCCGGGTACTTACAGGATTACCGTTGCTGCGAAGGGGTTCAAGAATTTCGAGCAGACCGATGTGACGGTAACGCCCAACGTTGTGACCCGGACCGATGTCCATGTGGAAGTGGGTCAAGCTTCGGAATCGGTGACGGTCTCTGCGGAAGCGACTCAGCTACAAACGGATAAAGGCGACACGCACACCGAGATCACGGGCCGGTCGGTTACCAATCTTCCATTGGGTGGACAGCGAAATTATCAGACTCTGATTAATCTGGCGCCGGGAGCGATGCCGGGAGCGTTCATCAATTCCAGCACGGACGTTCCCACGCAATCGTTGTCGACGCACATCAATGGCGGAAACGCACAGACCAACATTACTCAGATCGACGGAGCCGAAAGCATCAACGTGTGGCTGCCGCAGTATTCGGGCTACATGGTGCCCGCCGAGACGGTCGACGTGGTGAACGTCACGACGAGCGCGGCCGATGCCGCACAGGGCTTGGCCGGATCGTCCGCCATCACAGTAGTGACGAAGTCGGGCACCAACGAGATCCACGGCAGCGCCTTCTGGTTTCATAACGATCAGCATTTGAACGCGCGCAATTTCTTCCTGACGCCGGGTGTCTCGATACCGGTTGGCATCTACAACAATTACGGCGGCACCATCGGCGGCCCCGTCGTAAAGAACAAGCTGTTCTATTTCGGAAGCTTCGATGGGACCGACCTGAAGAACAGCGGCAACAACTTGAATACGGTGCCGACGGCGGATCAGCGCAACGGAAATTTTAGCGCGTATAACACGACGATTTACAACCCGGCAACCGGTAACGCCAACGGAACCGGGCGGATCCCTTTTGCGAACGGCATCATTCCCTCGTCGATGATTGCCTCTCAGGCTGCAAAGCTACAGAGCTACCTTCCGCTGCCGAACCTCCCCGGCACGGCGAACAACTTTTCGGCCATAGGAAGTCCTTTCATCGACCGCTATCAGACCGACGTAAAGGTGAACTGGAACCGGACCGACAAGCACTCGATTTATTTCAAATTCGACAACATGGTTGCTTCCTCGGGCGGCGAGGGTGCTCTCGGCGTGGCAGGCGGTCCCGCTGCAGGACCGTCAGGCTCGAGCCCCGGTATAGGCCACACCACGGTCAACGTCGGTTCCATTGGTCACACCTATACATTTAGCCCGACTGTTGTATTGGACGGCACGGTCGGCTATGAGCGGTTGAATCAAAACACCGTAGGCGCCGATTACGGCACTGACTACGGCAACGTGCTTGGCATTCCTGGGCTGAATGGTCCCGACATTCGCCAGAGCGGATTTCCAAATGTCTCCTGGGCGCCAAGTCCAGGCAACTCGACCTTCTACACGGAAACGGGCGTGCCGAACTGGATGCCTCTGTTCCGGACGGACGAAACGTATTCGCATAGCGACAATCTGACCTGGACCAAGGGGGCTCACGAACTTAGATTCGGCTTTGACGTTGTCCGCCATCATTTGAACCACTGGCAGCCGGAACTCAGCTTGGGTGGGGCGCGAGGCCTGCTCAATTTCAGCGGGCAGATGACCGCATTGAACGGCGGGGCCGCGCCCAACCAGTACAATGCATACGCCCAATTCCTGCTCGGTTATTCCGATGACGTGCAGAAAGGTTTGCAGTACATCCTCATGACGGGCCGCGAATGGCAGCTCGGCTGGTATGCGCAGGATCGCTGGCAGGTTTCGCCGAAATTGACGGTTACTCTAGGTGTTCGATACGAGCTTTACCCGCTCATGACGCGTTCCGACGGCAAGGGAATCGAGCGGTACGATCCCACCAACAACAATGTTTACCTGGGCGGGCGGGGCAGCGTACCCGAGGACGTGGGGATCACCGTTAGCCACAAACTTTTCGCGCCGCGTGCCGGCATTGCCTATCGGCTGGATGATAAAACGGTCATCCGCGCCGGCTACGGCTTGAATTACGATCCGATTCCGTTCTCCCGCCCGCTACGCGGTTTCTATCCGCTCACTATTAACGCCGAGACCACGTCGCCGAACGGGTACAGCTACGCAGAGACGCTGGCCTCCGGTATACCGCCGGTAGTTGGCCCGGATCTCTCGACAGGCATAGTGCCCTTGCCGGGGAACGCCAGCGAGCGCAGCCCTTGGGCCGGGGAGATTCACCGCGGCTATGTTCAATCCTGGAATTTTACCGTCGAGCGCAGGCTGCCGGGCGATCTGGTGACATCGGTTGGATACGTGGGCCAGGGATCGAGGCACCTGCTAGCCGATTACGACATCAACGCCGGCTATCCAGGGTCCGGGACCACCGGTCTTCCGTACTACGCTTCGTATAACCGCACGGTCGCGACGCAGATGTGGGACGGATATCTGAGCTCCAGCTACAACTCTCTGCAAGCCTCTATCAACCGGTCGTTTTCGAAAGGGTTGATGTTGAAAGGCGCTTACACCTACTCGCACGCCATCGACTACACCGATGATGACGGTTGGGCGAGCGTCGGTTGGAACCAACCCTCTGAGTTCCAACGCAATCGGGCGACGGCGGGTTTCAACCGGGGTCAGGTGTTCCAGCTCGGTTGGGTCTACGACCTTCCATTTGGCAAAGACAAGGCATTACTCACAAGCGGTCTTGCCTCGAAAATCCTGGGCGGTTGGGAGTTCAGCGGTATCGAGGCTTGTTACACCGGAACGCCGTTCACTGTGACTTCGCCCGGTTCATCGCTAAACGCGCCCGACAATACACAAACCGCAAATCAGGTCGAGACGAGTGTTCCATTCCTTGGCGCCGTCGGGCCTGGCACCACGTATTACAGCCCCGCAGCCTTCACGGCAGTTAAGACGCAATCCTACGGCAACTCCGGCAGAGACATTCTCAACAATCCGGGTGTTTGGAATACGGATATGTCGATCGTCCGGAATTTCGCGATCAAGGAAAAAGCCACGGTTCAGTTTCGAACCGAGTTCTACAATCTTCCGAACACTTCACATTTCAATGGTGTCAGCTCGTCCAGTGTGACAAGCGGCAGTTTCATGCAAATCAACAGTTCATACGGCGAGCGGAACATTCGTTTCGCACTGCGCCTGCAGTGGTAAGTGGGCGAGGCAGGCCTCGCCCCTACTGCCGGCACACCTCTTGTAGTGGCCGGGCCTGCCCGGCCTTAGCATAGCGGACTGCGCCCGCTGCCCTTCTTTTGTTTGAGTTTTGCTTTCGTTTGGTTCTACTCAGCCGGATGAGTAGCAAGGTAATGGGTGGGATCGAAAGCAATGAGCCAAGAAAAAAGATCTTTTTTAGAGGCTCACACTTGTTCTCCGCCGCCAACTTGCTGTAAACTTCTCAGCTAAGCAACCTGTTTTCTAATTAGTATCGGTTAGTTCTCTTTCACAAGTTTTTCAAGGTCAGGCCTGCGACTGTGCTCCGTTGCGCACGTGGTTGCGAAATTTCGTTGCAACTCGGCATGGATGCCGCGTTGCGATGAGGGGTTAACGCACTTATTGTTCTTTCTTCAGCTTCAGGAGGGGTGAACCATGGGTAGTACTCGAGGGAGCATGTGGAAGGCAATCTCCTTCCTCTCGTTCTTTTGTTTCGTCTTTGCGCTGGGTCACAAGAGAGCTTCGGCTCAGATTCTTTACGGTGCACTGGTGGGAACCGTGACGGACCAAAGCGGCGCGGTCGTCCCGGGCGCGGAGGTGAAAGCAACCGAAGTGCAGACCGGGCAAGTGCGCCAGGACACATCGGATGCCAGCGGGCGGTACAACATCGTAAACGTGTTGCCGGGGACGTATAACATTACGGTCGCTTCGAAGGGATTCAAGAATTTTGAGCAGACAAACCTGGTGGTGACGCCGAACGTGGTGACGCGAACCGATGTTCACCTGGAAGTGGGTCAAGCTTCCGAGCAGGTGACGGTCTCGGCAGAAGCGACGCAACTGCAAACCGACAAAGGCGACACGCACACCGAGATTACGGGGAAAGCGGTAACCAGCCTTCCGCTCGGCGGACAGCGGAATTACCAGACGCTCATTAACCTCGCGCCAGGAGCCATGCCGGGAACGTTTATCAACTCCATGACAGACGTTCCGGCTCAGTCGCTATCGACCCACATCAATGGTGGAAACGCGCAAACCAATATCACGCAAATTGACGGAGCCGAGAGCATTAACGTGTGGCTTCCGCAGTACTCGGGTTATGTGGTTCCAGCCGAGACTGTCGATGTGGTTAATGTGACGACGAGCGCGGCCGACGCGGATCAGGGCTTAGCGGGCTCGTCGGCTATTACTGTGGTGACGAAATCGGGAACCAACGAACTGCACGGCAGCGCCTTCGAGTTCCATAACGATCAGCACCTGAACGCGCGCAATTTCTTCCTGCAGCCTGGTACATCGATACCGGTGGGGATCTACAACAATTACGGCGCCAGCCTTGGCGGGCCGATCCTAAAGAACAAGCTGTTTTACTTCCTCAGCTTCGATGGGACCGATCAAAAAAGCAGCGGAAACAACTTAAATACGGTTCCCACGGCGGACCAGAGGGCTGGAAACTTCAGCGCCTACGGCACCCCAATTTACAATCCTGCCACCGGCAATGCCGATGGTACTGGACGAATTCCTTTCGCCGGCGGCATCATTCCGACGTCGATGATCAGCCCGCAAGCGGCGGCAGTACAAAACTACATCCCCCTTCCGAACCTCGCCGGGCTGTCCAATAACTTCGCGGCTACGGGCGCACCTTTTGACAACCGGTATCAGACCGACGCGAAGCTGAACTGGAACCGGAACGACAAGCATTCGATTTACTTCAAATACGACAACATGCAGGCCTTGGCGAAGGGTACTGGAGCGTTCGGCGTGGCTGGCGGAAACGCTCCCGGACCCGCGGGCTCGAGCCCTGGCGGCGGCCCCACCAGCATTAACGTGGCGTCCATTGGTCATACCTACACATTCAGCCCAACGGTCGTCCTGGACGGTACGGTAGGCTATGAGCGCCAGGTTCAGGACACTGTTGGAGCCGATTACGGAACGAACTATGGTAGTGTGCTTGGTATCCCCGGCCTGAACGGTCCGGATATTCGGCAGAGCGGATTTCCGAACATTGCAGTTACAGGGTACTTCGGCGGAAGTCCCCTGGGCGTGCCGAACTGGATGCCGCTGTTCCGGACCGACGAAAGCTATTCGGGCACCAGTAATCTGACCTGGACAAAGGGAGCACATGAGCTGCGATTCGGCTTCGACGTGGTGCGGCATCACCTGAACCACTGGCAGCCGGAGCTTAGTTTTGGCGGTGCACGTGGGTACTTTGACTTCAATGGCCAAGTGACCTCGCTGAACGGGGGCGCAGCGCCGAACCAATACAACGCCTACGCTCAGTTTCTGCTCGGCTATACAGATAACATTCAGAAAGGCTTGCAATACATCCTGATGACAGCCCGCGAATGGCAATTCGGCTGGTATGCGCAGGACCGCTGGCAAGTTTCTCCCAAGCTGACGGTCACGCTCGGCGTTCGTTATGAGCTGTATCCGCTGATGACGCGCTGCTGCGGCAAGGGAATTGAGCGCTACGATCCGTCGAACAACGATGTGTATCTGGGCGGCCGCGGCGACGTTCCCGAAGACGTGGGCGTCACCGTAAGCCATAAGCTGTTCGCGCCACGCGCCGGCATCGCCTACCGGTTGGATGACAAGACAGTTGTTCGATCTGGCTTCGGCTTGAATTACGATCCACTCCCGTTCTCGCGTCCGTGGCGCGGTTTTTATCCGCTCACTATTAACTCCGACACCGTAGCTCCGAATAGCTTCAGCTCCGCGGGTACGTTAGCGGGCGGCATTCCACCGGTAGTCGGCCCGGATCTCTCCACAGGGATTGTGCCGCTGCCGGGCGATGCCAGCGAGCGCAGCCCCTACGCGGGAGAGATTCATCGCGGGTATGTGATGTCGTGGAATTTCACTTTGGAGCGCAAACTGCCGGGCGATCTCGTCACGTCGATTGGGTATGTAGGGCAGGGATCGAGGCACCTGATGGCCGATTACGATATCAACGCCGGTTATCCGGGATCGGGTACGACAGGCCTTCCCTACTACGCTTCCTTTGGGCGGACTGTCCCCACCGATATGTCGGATGGCTATCTCAGCTCGAACTACAACTCGCTGCAGGTGGCGATTAACAGGTCGTTCTCGAAAGGACTGATGTTGAAAGGCGCCTACACCTATTCCCACGCCATCGACTATACCGATGACGACGGATGGGCCGAGGTGAACTATAACCAGCCGTCTGAATTCCAGCGAAATCGCCAGACAGCGGGCTTCAACCAGGGCCAAGTGTTCCAGTTGGGCTGGGTCTATGAACTGCCGTTCGGAAAAGATAAGCCCTGGCTCAACACCGGCCTCGTTTCCAAAATTATAGGCGGCTGGCAATTCAGCGGCATTGAATCGTGCTATACCGGAACACCAATGCTTGTAACGGCCTCCGGCGCATCGCTAAACGCGCCCGACAACCTACAAACCCCTAACCAAGTCATGCCCAGCGTTCCGTTCATTGGGGCGGTAGGTCCTGGCACTACTTATTACAATCCGGCTGCCTTCGCTGCAGTGAACACACAAACCTATGGCAACGTGGGCCCTAACATTCTCAACAATCCAGGCGTATGGAATACGGACATGTCCATTGTCAGGAACTTTCCCATCATGGAGAAAGCGACGCTTCAGTTCCGGACGGAGTTCTACAACCTGCCGAATACATCGCATTTCAGCGCTGTGGGCGACACAAACGTGGGCGATGCCGCCTTCATGCAGGTAACCAGCTCGTACGGAGAGCGCAACATTCGTTTCGCGCTCCGGTTGCAGTGGTAAAACTATGCAATAAGGATGTCGTTTGCTTTTGCAGGAAGGCGGCTCGGAATCCGGGCCGCCTTTTTTCTTGTCGTTTCTTGCTGCCGGCTCTCCGCCCAGTCTCAGGATCAACTGGCCGAGCAGTCCCATCACGCAAAAGAACTGATGGCGGAAGGCCGCTTCGCCGAGGCGATCCCCCTCTATCGGGAACTTGTCCAGGCCACGGCCGGAAATCCCGGCTTCGTTTTGAATCTCGGGCTGGCCGAAGAAATGGCCGGGCATCCCGCCGAAGCCGCGGAACAGTTTGAATCAGTTCTCAAAACGCAGCCCGATAACATTCCGGCTCTAACATCGCTCGGTACAGCCCGCCTTCAGTTGAATCAACCGCGGCTTGCTATCGCTCCCCTCGAAAAACTCGTTACGCTCGATGCCGCAAACCGCAATGCTCGGGGCATGCTTGCGGGGGCACTGATGGCGACCGGACGCGACAACGAGGCAGCTGAAGAATACCGTAAGCTTGCCGCAAACGATGGCTCAGACGCGCGAGCCTGGTACGGGCTAGGAAAGGCGTATGAAGCCCTGGCTGACCGCTCGTTTGACCAGCTCGAGAAAATCGCGCCTGAATCGGCTTACGTGCTCACCTTGGTCGCTGATTCGCAAGCCAGCCGCCTGCAGTACCGCAGCGCGTTCTTTTTCTATAAGCAGGCGGAAGGAAAGAAGCCGGATCTACTCACGCTGCACGCCGGCTTGGCCCAAGTGTATGCCAAGAGCGGCCACGACGATTGGGCGCGCGAAGAGCAGAAACAGGAGCAGGAGCTTGCCGCTTCCTCTTGTGCAAATCGATCCACCGCGTGCAACTTCTTGGCCGAAAAATATCTTGAAGCGGCTCGCACAGCCGGTCCAGCGCCAGACGGTTTGTTCTGGGCCACAAAAGCCTACAACGCACTGGCGGTGGCCGCTTTTGCCCAGCTCGGAAAGCTGCCCGATTCAGTCGAGATTCACGCGTTGAAGGCCGACATCCTGCGGGGCCATCGCCAGTATCTCGAAGCCGTCAACGAATGGCGGGCCGCGCTGAAGCTCGTGCCGGGCGATCCCCGTCTCGAGCATGAACTGGCTGCGGCGCTCTTCCTTGCCAAGGACTATCAGGCGCTGATTCCCATGCTTCAAAGCGAACTGGAAAAGGGAGACCGCTCCGCTGACACCAACTTCATGCTGGGCGAGAGCTTTCTGAGGTCCGAACAGCCTGACAAGGCCGTTCCCTATCTAGAGACAGCCCTAAAGGCGCAACCGTCCATGAAGCCGGCCGACGCCTCGCTTGGCCTGGCATTAGGTCTGTTAAACCGGACGGGCGAAGCCATTCCTCATCTGGAAAGAGCTTTGGACCTGGACGACGACGGAAGCCTGCACTATCAACTGGCCCGCGCCTACCAGGCGAAAGGCGATACCCAACGCGCGCGCCAACTCATGACCCAATACCAGCAGATCCAGGGAGCAAACCAGCAGCACAAAGAAGAAGTGGCACGCGAGGCTCAGATCACCGCGCCTCCGACCCAGTAACCATACCGGCGGTATGGATTCGGGTGCCGAGGTCTTCTCCGGCAAGCAGACGCAAGCAAATATCCCGCTCCCAACCGGAAGCGATCACCACCTCAGGAACACCCTGATCAATCGCCACCTCGGCCGCTTCGAGTTTTGCCTGCATGCCGCCTCGTGCAATGCCGGATTGAACCAGCTCCCGGCTCTGCTCGATGGTTAACCGGCATATAACCTCGCCACCGCCCCCCTTCACGCCCGCAACGTCTGTAAGAAATAGAAGCATGCCGGCCCGCCATCCAGTCGCGCAGGAGACTGCCATCTGATCGGCGTTCACGTTCAACATGCGGCCTTGCGCGTCGGCTGCTACGCAGGCGACTGCCGGAACGTATCCGGCTTCAACCAGAAGTTCGAGCAGACGGCCGTCGGTCCGGATAGGGCGCCCCACGCATCCGAGCGCAGGGACCAATTGTTCGGCGATCGTTAAAGGCCCGTCAGACCCGGAGAGCCCAACCGCGTGCAACCCGGCCGCGATAAGCGACGAGACCAGCTGATGATTCACCGTCCCCGCAATCACCTTCGTGACCGCATCTATTACGGCTTCGTCGCTGACGCGCAATCCATTCAAAAAAGACGATTGAACGCCGCGCTCTTCCAGGTATTCTGTTACTTGCTTCCCGCCGCCATGAACCACAACGAGAGAGTGGTCGCGGGCCACAGCCGCCAACTGCGCGGCCAGAGCCGCCCGGGATTCCGCGTTTTCGAGCAGGGTTCCGCCAAGCTTGACCAGAACCCTCACAAAAGCCCCTCCGTTTCGGGAAAACCGAGAACAAGGTTCATGTTCTGCACGGCCTGCCCCGCGGCGCCTTTCACCAGGTTGTCGATCGCACTCACAACCACACCCCGTTTGCTTTCACGATCAAAAACGAACCCGATATCGCAAAAATTTGTATATTGGACGGCATGTAAATCCGGCACTTTGCCCGGAGCATAGAGGCGCACGAACGGCTCATCGGCGTAGCACTCTTCGTAGAGGCTCAAGATCTCGACAGCTTCGTTTACGCGCTGAAAGCGGATGTATATGGTTTCGAGTATGCCTCGCGCGATGGGTATCAGTTGCGCCGTAAACGTCAATTCCCGTTCGCCAAGTCCGGAGTTTTCGAGTATCTCCGGCACATGGCGATGTTCCATAATGCTGTACGCACTGAAGTTTTCAGTTACCTCGCAAAAGCTGGTATTTAACGATGCTTTCCGCCCAGCGCCGCTCACGCCTGATTTTGCGTCGCATACAATCCCGCGGGTCCGGTCAATTGCCTCCGAATTAACAAGCGGCCGCAAAGCCAGGTTAGCGGCAGTGGGATAGCAGCCCGGGTTCGATACCAAACTAGCGCCCACAATCCGTTCGCGATAAAACTCGGGAAGACCATAAACCGCTTCGCTCAAAAGCGTTGGAACTTTGTGCTCAGACTTATACCACCGGCGATATGTTTCTTCATCTTGAAGGCGAAACGCGCCGCTCAGATCGATCACCTTCACTCCCGCTCCGAGGAGCGCCGGAGCAAGTTCCATCGAGACTTCAGCCGGCGTCGCGAGAAACACTAATACCAGCCCCTCTTGCTTCGCCGCTTTGGCTGTCGCGGGGAGCGATTTTTCCGGTGTCCGGCCCAGCGGACCAATCGCTTGTTCCAAATCCGAGCGATGCTCGAGTATGTAGGCATCGACCGCCGGGTGCCGCTTCAAAATTTTCAGCAACTCCGCTCCACTGTAGCCGCGGAACCCGACTATACCGACAGGGGCAGTTGAGTATTTATTCACGCCTATGAATAGATTGTAAGATTAGAGCTGTTCCGCCGCCGAGCGCGCCGCCAAATCACCGATCACAGGCAAATGTACCCGCTGCTCCTGCGCGGCTTTCACCAGCAGATAAATCCAGACCACGAAAATAACCCCTTTTAGCGGAGCTACCAGCAGGAAAGCGGCATGTGAGTGAAAACTCAGCCAAAAGAACGGCGGAAGAACGGAGGAGACGACCAGGAAGGCCACAAACAGGTACAGGGACTGGAACGCATCGAAACGCACCTTTGCGTTGGTCCGATATTTTTGGGTCGCGAGAAAAACAATGGCCGGAATTACGCCGAATACGGGAATGTAGCAGAGCATGGATGCGGTGCGGTCGCTCATTCTCGAGAGCGGGTCCGAGGATACAGGCCCCCGCGCCTGCCTCGCGCCGCAATTGTGGCAGTAGGCAGCCTGGCCCGACACCTGCGTTCCGCAATTTGTGCAAAAAGGCAAAAATTTCCTTTCTCTAGTATTAATGACGGACTCTAACCGATTCCTGTTCCCCTTGCAAGCTGCGGTCAAGCTCCGCCAGGCCGGAGGGTCATATCCGATTTGATACGATCGGCGCGAATGCGGATCACAATTGCGGTTCTCGTTTGGGCTATATTTGCAGGTCTTGCCGGCGCCCGCTCCAAAGATCTCGAGGCATTTTTTGTGGACGTAGAGGGCGGCCAGGCGACCCTCATTGTCACGCCCGCCGGGCAGTCCGTGTTGATCGACGCAGGCTGGCCCGATAACAATTTCCGCGATGCCGACCGCATTGCCGCTGCAGCCAAACGCGCCGGGATCAAGAAAATCGACTTTCTCATCCTGACGCACTATCACGAGGACCACGTAGGCGGAGTGCCGCAGATCGCACAGAAGCTGCCGGTTGGCACATTCATCGATCATGGGCCAAACCGCGAGCCGGGCAATAAGCGCCACCAGCGGATGATAGATGAATACAACCAGACGGTTTCAAATGGCCAGCACATCGTGGCGAAGCCCGGCGATAAACTCCCCATAAAAGGTGCCGACGTCACGGTCGTTTCCGCCGACGGCAATGTGCTTTCCACGCCGCTGCCTGGCGCGGGCGGCGAGAACCCGTACTGCGCCAAGACTCCAGACAAGGAAGCCGATCCGACGGAGAACGCCCGCTCGCTGGGCACTTTCTGGCAGATGGGCCGGTTCCGTATGGTGGACTTGGGCGACCTAACGTGGAACAAAGAAAAAGAGCTGATGTGTCCCGTGAACCGCTTGGGCAAAGCAGACGTTTTTGTGGTCTCGCATCACGGTTTGTATCAGAGCAACAGCCCGGCTCTGGTGGATGCCCTCGCACCCACCGTCGCCATTATGGATAACGGCGCAAAGAAGGGCGGTTCGCCCCCTACGTATGACACGCTGAAGGCGTCTCCCGGCATTCAGGCGATCTGGCAACTCCATTTCGCCGACGAAGGCGGCAAAGAGCACAACCCGCCCGATTCCTTCATCGCCAACGTCGATGAAGCGGACACGGGATTCTATCTGAAGCTAACGGCGCACGAAGACGGCAGCTTCGAAGTGTACAACCCACGCAACAAGGTGACGAAGAGCTACGGGGCGAATTAGAGGGACGAGGCATTTCGTGCTTTGGCGTTGGATAACCGTGGTCCTCGGCTCATGCTGCAATCGTGATCCGCTGGATGCCGATGAACTCCAGAATCTGATCAGGCGTACCCTCCACTTCAAGACACAACTCGATCGCCTCGCGAATCCGCTGCGTAACTTCGTCCAGCGATCGCGCTTGCGTATGGCATCCCGGAATCTGCGGGATAGACGCGATGTAGTAACCCTCCTCATCGCGCTCGATCACGACGTCGAATTGGCGTGCCAATGGAGCTCCTCGTTCTTCATTCTAGACGTTGGGGCCCGGTGAAAGAGCCGCTCGGGCATTTCCATCGCGGCGCGCTGAGTCGTCTTACTACACTGGTAGTGCGGCTCACGCGTTAGATGAAGCGGTTCTATGTACAAAGTTTCGGGTGCCGTGCCTCTCAGGCCGATGGAGCGGGCATCGAAGCGGGTCTCGGCGCAAAAGGCTTGCTGCGTGTTTCGGACGAATCTCAGGCTGACCTTGTTGTTTTGAATACGTGTACCGTCACGTCGAGCGCCGATGCCGACGCCCGCCATGCGATTCGCCGTTTGCACCGCGAAAATCCAAGCGCAAAAATCCTCGTTACGGGCTGTTACGCCCAGCGCGCCCCGGAGGAACTGGCTCACATGGAAGGAGTCACCTGGGTTGCGGGCAATTCTCATAAAGCGGCGATCGCAGACATCGTTCTCGACGGCGATACCGGCGCCGAGCTTTATCACGGACAGGTGTTTGTAGGAGACATCGCGAACACACGTGATTTCGTCGCAGCGCCGGTAATGAATGCTTACGCTGATCGGTCGCGGCCCACTTTAAAGGTCCAGGATGGCTGCAGCAATAAGTGTTCGTTTTGCATTATCCCGAGCGTGCGGGGCCGCAGCCGCAGCGCCAGTCTCTCGAGCGTGGTCGATCAAGTTGGCGTGCTATCGACTCGCTATGCCGAAGTTGTTATAAGCGGAATCAATTTAGGCCGGTGGGGCAGAGATCTCCCCGGTGACCTCCGGTTCGTCGATTTGGTTCGCAACATTCTGGAACAAACGCGCCTTCAGCGGCTGCGCATCAGTTCGGTTGAGCCGATGGATTGGAATGCCGAGCTGCTTTCGTTGATGGCAGGCGAATCGCGTATTGCGAGGCATGTTCACATTCCGCTCCAATCCGGCTCGGATGCCGTGTTAAAGCGAATGTTTCGTAAATATCGTGTGCGTCACTACGCCTCGCGTCTCGAGCTTGCGTACAAGTTGATGCCTGATGCCGCTTTCGGTGCCGATGTAATGACGGGATTTCCTGGCGAGAGCGACCGCGACTTCGAGGAGACGCTACTCTTCATTCGAAGCCAGCCGTTTACTTATCTCCACGTATTCACTTACTCGGAGCGCCCAGGCACCGCCGCTTCGCTTTATCCCGATCAGGTTCCTATCGCTGTGCGCCGCGAACGCACCGCCATCTTGCGCCAGCTCTCCGAGGAAAAAAACGAGGCTTTCCGGCGTAAGATGATTGGATCGAGATTATCGTGCGTAACTCTTCACGAAGACAAAGCCCTGAGCACAAATTTTCTTCCGGTCGATCTCGCTCAGCCGCGCGCTGCCAATCAAATTGTGGATCTTGACATTGGCGGCCTCTCGTCCGCTGGGCTTCGCGAGGCTTCGCTCTTTCAGGTGTTGTCTAATTAGCCAATGCCTGGTTTCACAATTCGCGTGCTGCTGCCGTTGACCCTGCTCCTGCCCATCCTGCTCGCGGCGCAGCAGCCATGTGTGTTCACGGAGCCTGTGGCTGTGCTCAACGTTCATCACGTGAAAGACAATCCCGATCTGTCGCTTGATCCCAACTTGAAGCAATGGCATCGCGCGAGCCAAGCCGTCCTCGACAAAGATTGCCACAAGCAGGCTACATATGAGCAGGCACGCACGCTCATACGGGCCTTCTGGACCGATCAGTACGTTTACTTTCTATTCCAATGCCGCTATTCAACGCTGAACCTTTTCCTGCCCGCCAATAACAGCCAGCCGCGCAATAAACTCTGGGACCGGGATGTCGTAGAGCTTTTTATCGGCTCCGACTGGAAAGACATCAATCACTATCGCGAATTTGAAGTTGCGCCGACCGGCGATTGGATCGATCTTGCAATCGACTTGAACAGGAACAGCTATGACCGGACATGGCGATCGGGCTGGCAGACGATGGCGAGGATCGACGAGGCTCAGAAAATCTGGTATGCGGCTTGCCGTATTCCGCTCTCATCCATTACCTCCGAAGGAGTGCATTCCGGCACCCGCTGGCGCATGAATCTTTATCGGATAGACGGCCCAAGCCCCGACTCCAATCGTCACTTCATGTGCTGGCAGCCCATCTGCACGCCGGAACACCCGAGCAATCACACTCCGGAACACTTCGGTACGCTTGTTTTCGAGAAGTAAGGGCGGCTGAGTTTACGCCGTTGTCGCCGCCGGTCCGACGTGGTTCTCGAAAGCCACTGGCGGATTGTACATCAGTATTCGTCCGCAGCTCTCACAGTACATGATCTTGCCGCCCAGCTTCAATTCCTGCAGAAACTGTGGACGCAGGGTAATCATGCAGGTGTCGCATCGACCGTCAACCGCCTCCGCTATCACCGTTCCTCGTGTCTTGCGGCGAATGCGTTCGTAGTCGGCATACAGGCCGGGCCCCATCTTTGTCTTGATGATACTCCGCTCTGCAAGGCCCTCTTCGACCGATTTTTTGTCAGTCGCCATCTTCTCTCGCGCCCGGCTTTTTTCTTTTTCGACCAGTTCCGACTCCCGCTTCAATTCCTGTTCCGCGGCCTTCACATTCGCGTCAAGCGGTTCCGACTGCTCCATCAAATCGAGGATTTTGTCCTCGGATTTTCGAATCTCGTTTTCGCAATAGGAGATCTCGTGCTGGAACGCGCGATACTGCTCGTTAGTTTTGGTCTGCAGCATTTGATCTTTTAACTTCGAGACCTTCTGCTCATTGACCTGGACATCGCCCTCGAGATTCTTGCGTTCCCGCTGGTTGGCAGCTAGTGCCGCCCGGTCCGCCTCGAGGCGGCGCTTGTGCGACTCGAGCGTTCTCTCTATTTCCGATATCTGTCGTGGAAGCGTTCGAATCTCGTTCTCAAGACCCGCTATCTTGCGGTCCAGCGATTGCAGCTGGACGACGAGCGCAAGTTCGTCCATCACTGTTGTGGATTCTAGCACGCCCTGCACTCCAAGCCCTGATCGGACCTACGAGATCGGATCTACGAACCTGGGCGCAGCCCGGATCCTTCTCTCACCGTGTAGCGCAAGCCGCTCCGGACATTTTTGAATTCCTGCACCAGGCCGCTGGGCCATTCGATCACAACAAGGTTGACAAGATCGTGCTTGCCGGTGCCAAAAGTTAGCGGCAGTTCCGACTGCGAGAGATAACTTGATCCGCTCTTTACATGCCGCGAGGCGGTGCGCCCGTCGCCGTATTGGATTCTAACTCGGCTACCGATCGCGCTGCTGTTCGATTTCGTTCCCACCAGGTTCAGACGAACGCTTTTGTTACCTGCGTATTGATCGTTGCGGTACAAAAACGCGGGTCCGCGATTGGTCGTGATTAGGATGTCCAGATCGCCATCGTTATCTATATCGCCATACGCGGCGCCGCGCCCGATTTTCGGATTGGCAAAACCGCCGCCTACTTCGTAGGCGACATCGCGCAAACCACCATGGCCGTCATTCATGAAAAGATGAGGCTGTTGGGCGTAGGGAGTGTCCGTTACCTTTTCCATCAGATCGTCGATATGTCCGTCCACGACGAGTAAATCGAGATTCCCATCGAGATTCGCGTCAAAGAAAAAGCACCCGAAACCAAGACTGTGAAGCGTATCGCGGCCGAGATTGGTTTCCGGAGCCAGGTCCGAGAAGGAACCGTCACCGCCGCCCCGGTAGAGCGCCAGCATCTCTCGATCGAAATTTGTGACAACCACGCTCGATCGGCCCGAATTGTCGAAATCGGCGGCGTCCACACCCATGCCGGCGCGGGCTTTACCGTCGGCGCTGAACGCGACTCCGGCCCGCAACGCCACTTCCTGAAAGGCCCCGTTGCGCCCGTTGCGGTAGAGCTTATTGGGCTGCGTATCGTTAGCGACAAACAAATCGGGCCAGCCGTCGCGGTCGTAGTCGATCATCGCGACGCCCAGCGATTTCGAGCTGCTGTCGAATACGCCGGCCTTCGCCGTCACATCCTCGAAAGTACCGTCGCCACGGTTGTGAAACAGCCAGCAGGTCGTTCCATGATATGCCTCGGGCGTGCAATACGACTTATGCAGGCCGTCGCCGCTGCAGAAGATGTCCGTTTCCGGCGACCAGCGAACGTAGTTGCAGACGAAGAGATCGAGCCAGCCGTCCCGATCGTAATCAAACCACAAACATGACGATGAAAAGCCAAGCCGATTGCCTAGCCCGCTCTGTTTTGTGACGTCCTGAAAAACTCCCCGCCCAGTGTTTTTTAACAGCCGGTTTTGCCCAACGCCCGTGACATAGATGTCGGCAAACCCGTCGTTATTGTAGTCGCCAACGGCTACGCCCAGTCCGTACATTTTCACGTCCAGACCCGCCTTCGACGTAGCATCCGAAAAGGTGCCGTCCCGATTGTTCCGGTACAGACGCAGAGAGCTGCGCGCGCTCTGTCCTCTGTTGTGTCCGGGCCAGTCGCAGCCATCCACGAAGAGTATGTCCTGCCAGCCGTCGTTGTCGTAGTCGATAAACGCGCAGCCCGGACCTAAGGTCTCGGGAAGATATTTCTTCCCGAATGCCCCGCTGTGATGGTCGAAACGAATGCCGGCTTGCCGCGTGATATCGCTCAGGCGGAACCCTGGGTCGACGTCCGCGCCCAATAGCGGAGCCGCCATGAGGCTCTGCAAAAAACTACGGCGGTTCATTTACACTGGCGCCGCGATCACTGAGGCGCCACCAACCCCTTTCGGATCGCAAACAAAACCAGTTCGGCAGTCCTGTGAATGTTCATTTTTTCCATTAGATTGGCCCGGTGTACCGATACAGTGTTCACGCTGAGGTCGAGTATCGCCGCGATTTCCTTATTCGATTTCCCCTGCGCAATCAATTGCAGCACCTGCTTCTCGCGCGCGGTCAGTTTGTCCAGCTCGTCATCAGTGTCGCCGGCCGGGTATTTCAGCCCTGCGGCCAAATAACGCCGCCCTTCGGCAACCGCCTTTATCGCCCCCACGAGATCTACATCGACTGCGTTCTTAAGCAAGTAACCGCGGGCTCCAGCGTCCAGAGCATTTCGCACGTAGTTATCGTCGGCATGCATGCTTAGAACGAGAACCGATGTGCCCGGCACGTGTTTGACGATCTCCTTCGTGGCTTGCACTCCGTCCAGCTCGGGCATAGCTAAATCCATAACTACGACCTTGGGCCGCAGCTTCTGCGCCATTTCCAGAGCCTCGATGCCATTACTCGCTTCGCCCACGACGCGTATGTAGGAATCGTCTTCGAGGATCCGGCGGAATCCCCGCCTGACTAAGGTATGGTCGTCTGCAAGCAACACGGTTATTTCATCAATCATGGGTGACAACCTGCGATTCCTGATTTCCTTGCGTCATGTAAGCCTGTCCCTCTTCCTGAGGAAGAGGAATGCGCAATACTACCAAAGTACCCCCGCCGGGCGCCCTGGATATCTTAACCTCGCCCCGCATCAGCCCAGCCCGTTCGCTCATCGCAATCAGGCCCAAGCCGGTCGGCCGATGTTTTCTGTCTTGAGCGATGCCAGTGCCGAAATCCCGAATGGCGATCGTGAGCTCGAGAGGCTGAAAGTTCAGCGTTACCTCGGCCGACTTTGTGTGGGCATGTTTCGCCACGTTGTTAAGCGCCTCCTGCACAATGCGAAAGCAATGAATCGCCGCCTGGCCTGTGATGGTTTGGATGTCGCCCGAAACATCAAGCGTGGTTGCAATGCCGGTCTGTTTTTGAAAGAGCTGCAGGTACCAGTCAAGCCCTTTCACTAAGCCATAGTCGTCCAGGACGGCGGGATGCAACATTTGCGAGAGTGCTCGCATTTTTTCTAACGTCTGCTGGGTAATCTCGCGCACTTCGGCGAGCTCTTCGACGAAATGGTGAATCGGGCGGCAGCCCTTTCCGCTCAGCCCGGCTCAGCATGGCGCCGACAGCCGTGAGGATCTGGCCAAATTCATCATGCAGCTCGCGGGAAACCGAACGAAGCACTTCCTCCTGCACCGTAATGAGCTTGGCGGCGAGCACACGGCGCTGCTGGGCCAACGAGTTCATCGCAGCAAAGATACGCCTATTCGAGAGAATCATCCCCAGGCCGGTTACAGCGATGCCGGCCAATACGGCAATCAGGAACGCATAGATGTCCCGCTGCACGCGGTTGTAGATCTCGGCGACTCGGGCAGCGGCTTCCTCTTCGGCGACGTTGTTTTGAATCAGCAGTCGCGCCACCAGAGCGGAAAGTGTGGATTGTTGAGCGGAGAGCGAGACGCCCGCCATCTCTTGCGCCTGGACTGTATGGCCTGTCTTCGCAAGTGCGAACATTTGGTCGGTTGTCTGCCAGAACTGGCGCATAACGTTTTCGAGTTGCCGCTGCTGCTCTGGAAGGCGATTCTCCGGAGAGAGCCGGCTCTCCATCCGGAGCGCGTCTTCAAGGTCGGAACGTTTACCGGCGAGTTCATTCTCGTAAGCGACCAGGCCATAGGGCTCGTCCCCCGCGGCCATGTCACGCAGAGCGAGGCCAATCTGACTGAGATCATTTTGCATTCGAAGGAGTTGAAGCGAATCGCGCCGGTTCCGGTCGATGATGGTGGTTTGTAATTCGCGCAACCCGCGCAGTTGGCGTAAGGTGTACCAGGAATAAACCGTGACTGCAAACAGCGTGACGAGCAGGCCTATCAATAGCCGAGCCGTCGGCGATTGTGACACTGCCCGGGAGTCTGCCATCTGTACTAGCCTTCGTTGGTGATTCTAACTGGTCTTGCTCAGGCCGGTCGCTCACGCTTCCGGCTCCTTATCCGCGCGGGCTCTAATACACCGTAAAGCAGAATGCCGTGTTTTCACCTTCCGGCGAGAGACAATACTCGCCATTTTCAAGGTATTCGGCGGCTTCGACGCGAACCAATCCTGGTGCCAGGTTGCGTACTGACGTGTGAAAGGACTTCACACCTCTGCCTCTCTTCTTAATTGAGATCTGCCGGTGGCCGCCGCTGATTTCAAACCGGTAGAGGCCAAGGCTGGATGGAACCAACCGGTCCGGAGCCATCAAAAGAATCGGCTCAGCCAATGGCGTGCGCGCCGAAGAAGTCTCTCCACTCACCGAAAAGATCTGATCGTCCTTCTTCGACGTTTGCGATGCCGTCACCACTTCAGTTTCGACGAGGTTGTCGGCATGCAGCAAGTAAGGTATGTCTTTCTTCGGAGGAACCGGCCCCGTGTACTTTTCGTCATCGGCCCGAACCAGAGCGAGCGGAGAGAGGGCCAATGCGGAGACTAGAACCTTTCGGCGGGTCAACATAGGTTTAGTTTGCCATTCCGTTAGCGGGATCTCACAGTTGAGATGACGCTCACCGGCGCCGCAGGATTTCAAAACGCGAACCGGTTTGGCGCTAAACTATTCTCCGGAAAAGATATAATCGAACAGAAGCTCCGGTTACCTGACCAGTGGATTCACCGTATTCGGGAGAGGCCCCGATAGCGCCGCTAAGGACAGTTCGAAGCAGCCCGATTCGTACTTTCCTCAAGTACGTTCTATTCGCGACGGCAGCAGTGGCCCTCGCGGGATCGGTCGCGCCATTTATCAGTGCGGGGCGTTATGGCGCGCGCATTCAACAGTCGCTCGAAGCATCGCTGGGTCGCAAGGTCTCGATCGGCAAGGCGCATTTTACGCTGTTTGCCGGCCCGGGCTTCTCCATCGAGGACGTGGCGATCGGTGAAGATCCGCGATACGGGATAGAACCGTGCGCGTATGTGCCGCTGCTCGAAGCGCGAGTTCGGCTCGACAAGCTGCTCGAAGGCCGAATTCAATTTGCCGAACTGCGTCTCGAGGGCGCTGGAGGCATCGAACCGACGCTCAATCTTGTGAAGCGAAACGATGGAACCTGGAACGTCGTCGAGTTGATCGAACGGCTGGGAAGGGAAGGGGTCGGCTACTGGAATTTTCTGCCCGCGCTCGAAATTGGTGGCGCCCGATTGAATTTCAAGCTGGGCGACAAGAAATCCACATTCTATGTTGACGATGCTGATATCGCGGCTTATCTCGAGGCCCCGGGCAAAGTTCGCATTCGTTTCGAAGGATCGCCATCCAGAACTGATCGCAGCGGCCCCGGCTTTGCGGCGTTCAAAGGCGATGCCAACTGGTATCTGAAGCCAACGGCGTCGAAACCGAATCAACTCGAAGCCGACTTGGATCTCGAACAAAGCAATCTTAGCGAAATGATCACGCTGGTAGAAGGATATGACATCGGCATTCACGGCACGGTCAGTTCGCATCTCGAAATCTCAGGTCCGGCGGACGCCTTGCACGTTCACGGCGATTTGCGATTGGAAGATGTTCACCGTTGGGATTTGATGCCATCGTCGGGCGAATACTGGAATGTTCATTTTGGCGGTGTGATTGACCTGGCAAACAACCGGATACAGTTTGAAACGGAGCCGGCCGATACGCGCAAGGTTGCGCCTGCCGTTCTTCAAGTTCGTGTCAACGATTTTCTGACCGCGCCGTACTGGTCCATCCTGGCTCTTCTGCGAAACGCCCCGGCGGAGAATCTGCTGCCGTTGGGTCGTCGCCTGGGACTCGGCCTGCCCGATGGATTGAGCGTCAAGGGACTCGTAAATGGAGCGGTCGGTTACTCCAGCCGGTCGGGCTGGAACGGATCGGCCTCTTTGGAAGAGGTGACAGCGACGATCCCCGACCTGCCTGCGTTCAAAGCTCCTTCCACTACTCTGAGCATCGCCCCCGACCGCGTTCACGTGGCGCCATCGCTGATCGAGAGTCCCGCCGGATCGGCGCTTCTCATATCCGGAGACTATGTTCCGTCTACCCGTAGATTGGGAATAAATTTGAATGCACAAGGAGCCTCGCTTTCGTCGCTAACAGCCGCTCTCAGCTCCTGGTTTGGCAAACCGCCCGTCTTGACGGCTTTTGAGTCGGGAACAGTGACGGGCCAACTGCGATACCTGAGTTCGCCGCCTGAAGAACCGGCGTGGTCGGGCGAATTTCAGATAACCAAGGGATCGCTCGAGCCACCGGGCTTCGCTCTTCCAGTGCGCGATTTCACGGCGCGCTTTCTGCTTGCCGGCAATCAGCTCGATGTCCCGCGATTTTCGGCCACTCTGGCCGGGCACGTAGTAGCAGGTGAATATCATTACAATCTCGATGCCGCTCGCAAAGAACGGCTGCGCGTTCAAACAGCGGAAGTCGATCTGGCCGATCTCGAAAAGGTACTCGGGCCTACGCTCGGTCCACGGGATTTCTTTTCGCGATTTCGGTTCGGGCACCGGTCCACTCCGGCATGGCTTGCCAACCGCAACATCGAGGCCGATTTCGCCGTAAGCGATTTGTCAATAGCGGGGAATGATCTTGGGCCCGCGAAAGGCCGCTGTCTATGGTTAGGCGCAGCAGTTGAAGTGCCGTCAATACGCGCCCAGCTAGCCGAGGGCGAGATCGAGGCCCAAGGTTCAATCAGCCTGTTGGACGCCCGTCCACGATATTCGTTTTCTGGACGCGCGTCCGGTCTTGCCTGGAAAGGCGGCCGTTTAGATGTGCATGGGCTTGTCACGACCGCCGGATTCGGTGAAGACCTGTTACGGAATTTGCAGTCAACCGGGGCCTTTGAAGGAACAGATCTCAATCCTTCTCAGGACGTGAACTTCTCCGCCGTCACTGGCAACTACACACTTTCGTTTGATTCAGGCTGGCCGCGCTTGCAGTTGACGGAGTTATCCGCTGAACAAGCGGAAGAAGCATGGCAGGGAACCGGTTCCAGCGACAAGGATGGCGGCCTCGTTCTGGACCTTACGGATGGTGCGCGCCAGCTGCACGTCGTCAGCACGCTCGATCCGTCGATAAAAGCCGGAACGCCGGTGGCAAATTCAGCGGCCGGCATCCACTAATGAACCGCCCGTTTGTGGCTTCCCAACGTTAATGAGGCTGACAAAGAGCCCCAAGCGTTAGCGACCGCCCTCACGGCTTTTCCGCGCGGCATCCGTCAATCTGTAACCGACCATTCATAGCGCGTCAATAACAGCGAGCAGCGATCCTGGCATTGGCTGCAGACTTTCCTCGCTTGTGGCGCGACCCAAACACGCCAGACCGAGAGCGCAAGCGGATGACCCGATTATTGCTGGAGGACGTCACGTTGTTGCGCGCCGAGGAGATCGTTCTGCACGTCCGGTTCAAAGGCGGGACTGCGAAGACTCTGACTGTGCCCATTCCTCTCAATGCCTGGCAGCAGCGTACAACCAGCCCCGAAATAGTTCAGGAGATTGATCGGCTTCTCGAGCACAACACATATTCCCAGATCGCATCCCTGCTGAAAGAACGCGGCCTACTTTCCGGCGAGCGAAAAACGTTCACGCCGCAGATTGTCGCTCGTATACGGAGGCAGTATGGCTTAACGTCACGCTATGATCGGTTACGCACCGCAGGCTTGCTGACTGTTGAAGAGATCGCTGCATTGCTCCGAATTACGCCGCACCATGTGAAGATATGGCAGCGCTACGGTTTGATTCGCGGCCACGCCTACTCCGACAAGAACGAGTGCCTGTATGAGCATCCCGGCGAGAACCCGCCCTACAAAGCCCAGGGCATCAAACTCTCCGAACGGCGCCGCATCGCACACGAGAACGTATCAAAAGGTGCTAACGAGGTGCAGTATGAAGCGTAGTTCTTCAGGTTCGGTGACTGCGGCGGCAGCTTCACCGAAGTCACACTGGCGAGAATGTTCTGAAACTCTGTCGTGAACAACGGGTCGCGATCATGAATCAGATAGCGTTTCCCGTTCAGGATTCCGTCGACTGCGTCGCTGACGTTTCTGCCGATCTGATTCATCCAGAGTCCATTGGCGCCGGCCGCTACGCCCGCGATCTCCGACTAGACAAATCCAGTAAGAACAGAACCAGGAAACGCTTTAGCCCCTTGGCCGTCCAGACCTCGACCGTGAAGAAATCCGCGGCGACAAGCAGCTCCATGTGCACCACGAGCGCCTCGAGTGATTTGCCAGTTCGCGGGCGTCCAGGTCCGCGTTTCTCATGGCCATCGTACTGCTGGGCGATCAGCTTCCGATGCCAAGCCAACAAAGTATCAGGTGTGACGAGAGTAGCCACTTCAGCCAGCAGCTTGCGGCCTAACCTTTTGGCTCGGACCGCTAAGCGCCGGCGCTGGTCATCATTGAAAAGTACTCGATGATTTCCGAGTTGCTCGCGCAGAACTCGGTTCTCCTCTCGCACATACTCGATCACTTGCTGCTGGTGCTGATTCATCCAACCGGCAATCGACACCAATAAGAACTGAAAAGGATCGAGCATTCTCGCCATCTGATTCCGATTCTCTCAACCCAACACTCCAGTCATAAACCGGCTGTCAATTCAATCGGTTCGAATATCCGGGCCATGCGGGATTATCAGGAATGACCAAACCCATGGTGATGTAATGTGCGTGTGAAAAAAGTTGCTCTTGTCGCGTCTCTGTTCGTTGTTGCGTGCACGCAGGTGTTCGCTGCTAATCCATCGCCTCCCTTACGGGTCGGCATTATCGGACTTGTTCATGGCCATGTCGCAGGCTTCCTTAACGGCGGTGCGCTCGTGCCGGCCGGGGGCGCGGTCCATCGTCCTGACGTACAGATCGTAGGCGTAGTTGAGCCCGATGATCAACTCTTCCAAAAATACGCCACTCGCTATCACTGGCCGACTGCAATGCGATTCCAGAGCATTGAAGATCTCGCATCTGGCGCTCACCCAGAGGCCAACCTCATCTTCACGTCAACAGCTGGCCACACCCAAGCCGTCATCAAATCCGCGGCCCTTGGCATTCACGTCATGATGGAGAAGCCAATGGCCGTCTCCTATAAGGATGCGCTCGCTATGGCCGAAGCCGCCCGCAGGGGGCGTATTCACGTGCTCACAGATTATGAAACCTCTTGGTATGCAAGCAACAAGGCTGCATACGATCTGGTGAAGCAGGGCGCGCTCGGGCTTCTCACCAAGGCCGTTGTTCGCGACGGGCATAATGGGCCAGCGAAAATTCACGTTCCGCCTGAATTCTTCAGTTGGCTCACGGATCCAAAGGAAAACGGTGCCGGTGCACTCTATGATTTCGGCTGTTACGGAGCCGACTTGATGACTTGGCTTTTGAGCGGCGAAGCTCCCATCTCGGTCTCCGCCCTTACGAAACATCTGCAGCCGGCCGTTTATCCGAAAGTGGACGATGAAGCCGACGTGCTTCTCAACTATAGAAACCAAGTCGCAATTCTGCAAGGCTCTTGGACTTGGCCCTTCAACGTTAAGGACATGGATGTGTACGGCACAACCGGTTACGCCAAGACCATTGGATCGGCACAAATCAAGATTCGCCTCGAGCAGGAGAAGGACGAGCACGTTAGCACGGCTGCACCGCTGGCCGCTCCCTATGACGACCCTCTTCACTATCTGGAGGCGGTCATTCGTGGCGACATTAATGAGGGTACGGACGTCTCCTCCCTGAAAGTGAACGTCATCGTGAGCGAAATCCTTGATGCTGCCCGTCGCTCCGCTCAATCCGGTAAGGCGATCACACTTGAACATGCACCCTAGCAGCGCGTGGTGCAAGTTAGTCCCAAAACATGTGAACTACGAAATGTCTCGTAACGTTTAATCTGGGGTAGTTTGCCGAGTGAGTAATACAAGGCTAGTTCGCGCCGGGAGCCGCACGATCTGTCGGGGCTGGCGACGATGCGGGAGCTCGGCCTCTGTTCGAATGCGGACACCCGGTCTCGCGTACGGGCACCTTCCGATACAAATCGGCCAGCCTCGAGAACAACCAGCCGTGGTGGAGGCGGTCCTTTCGATAAGGTTAAGCGTGGACGCTGACGTGGCCAGGCGAATCTTTTATGTGATCCACGCGGCGCCCGGCCGACGTAACAGTTATGCCACTCATCGGCGATGTTTTCAGTTGCCACATCCGGCTCGCCGAGCCGGCAGCGGCGAAGCCGTAACAGCGCTCCGATTCGAATGACGGGGCCCGCATTGACTGCAATCGGAGTACACTTCAGCAGGTTTCCGTCCGCGCTTCTTTCTGGACGCTTTACCCATAGCTTCAAAGTACCGCGAGCGGCACAGCAAGCTGCGGATTCCTTCATCGTTTCGATCAATTCGATCAAATTTTTCTGTGCGCGAAAAGTGCACCTGGATTCCTTTGGAGCAGTCACTGCAAGGACAAGTTCCAACGCGTTTGGGGTGCTTCTTGGATGAACGAAGTCGGGCTGGCATTCGTTGAAGAGAAGACAGCAGTTAGCGGGCGATGCCTCAATCCAACCTCGTTTCCTTCATTTTCAGTTGTCATTCCTTTTAACTGAAATTGGTAAGCCACTGGTTCGACCAGTGAGACTGGAACAGGTTTGACCGTTGCGGGAGTAGAATCCTCCCCAAGTGGCTTGATGACCTCGATGAGGAGGATTCAATGCCAGATCTTTACCAGAGCCTATCCCATTCCAAATGGGACTGCAAATATCATGTGGTGTTCGTGCCCAAGCGGCGGCGGAAAGCGATCTTTGGGCAGACCCGTCGTCATCTGGGACCGATATTTCACGGACTGGCGAGGCAGAAGGAGTGCCAGATTCTGGAAGGGCATTTGATGCCAGACCACGTCCATATGTGCATTGCGATTCCACCCAAGCACCCGGTCGCCTCGGGGATCGGGTTTCTGAAAGGGAAGAGCGCCGTCGCAATAGCTCGGTTGTACGGCAAGGAACGGAATTTCTCGGGCGAGCATTTCTGGGCGCGGGGCTATGCCGTGTCCACTGTTGGATTCGAGCTGGAGCAAGTCCGCCAATACATCCGCGAGCAGCAAAGCGCGGATGATAACAGCGGGAAATTCTACACTCTTAACCAAGGCGCGCTATTGCGCGACGCCTAAACCAATGGCCAACCGCCTTTGAGGCGGCCCAACTCTCCAGAAACCTTGGACGCCAGATTCACGCGGTCTTAGGAATAACCAGTTGAAGGCCAAGCCTTTGCGCCCGTTTGGCCAGTGATCGGATCTGCTGCTCGCGATACCTGGCTTCGTAGTACTCGGTCCCTTTGTCGACATACTGCTGTCCGTGTTTGATGAGTCTGTAGAATAGGCAGGCTAACTTTCGGGCCATCGCGGTGATGGCTTTGGGAGCGCCCAAGCGGGTGCGCAGGCGGCGGTATTGCGCTCCTAGATAACTCTGGCTGCGAAGCAGAGTTGCGGCAGCATTCCGGAACGCCACGGTGGCCCGGTTGACCACCTTACGTGTGCGGCGGTTCATGATCTTGCCTCCGCTTTGCTCGTTGGTCGGACACAATCCCAGCCAACTGGCGAACTGCTTCTCGCTGGGAAAAGCGCTCAGATTGGCGCCGGCCTCGGCAATCACGGTCTGAGCCGTTAGAACATCCAGACCATTGATTTGTGTCCAATCGATGCCGGTAATGCGATATAACTCTGTTCGCAAATCGAATTGAGGAGCGTTCCGGCTGCCTTTCTTGCCCTTCGGCTTTGGCCCGAGGGGCTGCGCCTGAATATCCACGGTGGACCCGAACGACTCCAGGTGTTTGCGCAGTTGCAGGTCGCAATCGACGATCTTTTTTTGATAGAAGCGGTACAGTTCTACCTCCTGCTCCAGAACGAACAACAGTTCCTCGCGCCAGTTCCCCTCCACACTCATCGCAATATCCTTCGGAGTGGCTTTCACCTCGGGCCGAGCCAAAGCGGCTAATGCCCAGGGATCACGCTCTCCCTCCAGGATGGCTCCGATGATCTTCATCCCGCTGACACCGCTCAGGTCGCTCAGCACGTTCGCGAGCTGGATATTCATCTCGGTCAATGCCTTCTGCATGCGCTGAATCGCGCTGCCGGCTTCGGCCACCAGATTCCCTCTGTGCCGCCACAACGTCCGCGCGATCCGGATCTCGTTGGTCGGCTGAAAGCTGTTATTCAGCAGTCCGAAGGCGTGCAATTTCAGCAGCCATTGACACTCCTGCACATCGCTCTTGCGTCCCGGCAGGTTCTTCGTGTGCCGGGCATTCACCAGATATACTTCCAAGCCATTTTGCTCCAGCACCTCCAACACTGGCATCCAATACACGCCCGTGGATTGCAGGGCCACGCTGCGCACGCCTTTGTCGATCAGCCACCTCGCCATCTCGCAGAGATCGGCGGTAAAACATCCGAAGCGCCGCACCGGCTCCGGATCGCGCTCCGGGCTGATCGCCACCCGATGCTCGCTGCCGCCCACATCAATCCCGGCTGCTTCCGGGTGGACGATATCGAGTGCCTTCCAATCCACTTTCGCCCGAGCAGACCCCTTCTGTGGGGCTGTCGGCTTCTTCTTTCTCATGACGCTCCTATTGGTGCCAGGGGTAGTGGACTCGGCCCGGTTCCGATTTGTAAATAGAAACTCTCCAACGGGGTCAGATCCACGACCAATACGGCCATGGACCGCCAAACCAATGCCAGGGATCGGATGAAAACCGGAGCCACGCTCATCATCGGGTAGAGAACACCAGTGTTGGGGCGGCCTTAGCTTGCCGAATCCATTCTGATTCTGACAAACGTGTCAAGTTGGTCGGTTTCTGCCGCCAGAGACGTTCCCGCCACGGACCGTCTGTCGCTCATCAAGCCACCCGCTTCGCGGGGGTATCTGATTTTAGCGGCTGACATCCGCTGGAGTGTGTATGGGTCGATGCTACGCTTCCGAGTACACCGTCGGATGGTCAATGGACGAGAACCGCACATTTCTGGCACAACAACTCGAACGTGATGACCCGTGCTTCTTTGACCAAATCACCATTTGCAATGGTTGTCATGCGCCTTGTGCAAGAGGCGTGTTGGACCTGGGATAAGCTGGTTCGCGCCGCCTGCGGCGAACTGTTGCGCTCTAGCCAGACAATCACGCCCGTGCGTGGGTTGTTTTAGATTTGCAACCAAAGCCTGGTAGCGGCTCGTTTACCTCTCCCACCAGGCGAGCCGAAATTTCACTGTGAAACCGGACGTGGGGGCAGCGAATCGTGAAGGCTCTTGGGTGGTGGAGGTAAATGGACTCCCGCCCCATTTCCCTTGTGACGCGTGAACTGCGGCCCCTCTGCCGGTTCGTGAACAAAGTTGTATGGTTGCCCCAACTGGATGGTCAGACGGCGTTCTATTTCTTTGCCGTAGGGAGTGCCCACTAATTCGCTGCGAGGCATATAAAGTTGTGTTAGTTTATCGCGCGGACCCACGTATAAGAGGGCGTCGGCTACTTCTTTCAGTTTCTGCTGCGTAGGCGAAAATGGATCTACCGTAGACTCTCCTCCTGAGAGAACCGGCATGGCCGGAAGCTCACCCACCCAATTGTCGTTCAGGGAGACGATCGCGGGGACAGGCCACGAATCAAAGCGGTGGTCCAGGTCGTCGTAGCCTCCTCGCGTGTTGGTGCCAAATACGATCACGTAGGTACTAGCGCCAGCTGATTGCAGTTGCTGCTCAACAAACGAGGGTCCGCGCCTGCGTAGAAAGTGCCCCCAGCCCATAATGAGCAATGCACGATGGTGTTTCGCCAGCACTTCGTCTTTTACAACTTGCGCATACCACTGTTCACGGTTGGCCAAGTAGGGACCGAGGTCCTCGCGATTGTTGATCTTGTCCCAGTCGATGTATGTGTCGCCACAGACAATACGCATCTGGTGTTGGCCGCGGCGTTTAGAATTGGCGTCGCGCACTGCCCTATATAACGAACCATAGACCGGCGATGGCGGACCGACCGCGCCAGCCAGGTTCCGCCAGGCCTTCTGCAGGTGATCCGCGGGAACATCTTCTCCGATAATGTACCTGTCCACAGATTTCTGGTACAACGAATTGCCGAATTCCATCACAATATCGTCAACCCGATCCGCGAAAGCGGGTGTGGACACGAGAGATCGGAGCCATTCGTATTCCTGCTTGTTCCCGTGGATTTCGCCGAACATAACGATATTGTGTGTCTCAAACGCACGAATTATCGCGGCGGTTGCATCTTCCGGCGTTACATTGATCTGCGCGACGCAGATCGGGGCAAAGACCAGCAAAGCTGTCCCCGGGAGCACCGCATCATGCAATTTCATTTCGCCACCTCAACAGAGTTAATAGGGAACAACCGCGGATTTGTGTCTGTGACCTCATCAGCGAGAGCAGCGAGGACAAGCGCAGCAATTGGCGCTTTAGCTAATCGTTTGATCCAACGAACGGCAATGCGCATAAAGCATTTGGTCAAAACGCTGATAAGCCTTCAAAGAAAGCACAAAGGCTCTCAAATGAGGATACAGGTATTATAGAGCATTCTACATAGTGGCCTCTTCGTCCATTTTCGAGTGGTCGCTAAGGACCGCTGGGCTTGTGAAACAGGGTTATCGTAGAGTGGCGGCGGGACCAGCCTTCAGGACTTCTCAATTGAGATGAAACCGCATGCAACCGCGCGAGAAAAACTTCGCGTGATGCGCCTGGTTTAGGCGGAGGCGGCGGAGCCGTTCTCATTTCGAAATGCTTTTCCATCCACTGCGGGATCGTGCATCGGGCGGCCATTTTCGTTCGACTAAGAGATGAAGGAGAAACAATATTTCTGATCGCAAGCTGCTTCCCAGAAATTCACATGGTTCGAGCATGTTCTCAAAAGGCTCCAAGAAGGCGTAGGAGTTCTATGGCGAGGTGCCGGGGTGGAAGGTTAAACCGTTCCCAGCCGGCGACATGGCGTACGAGATGATCCTTACTGGCAACGGGCGGGATACCATGATCCGAGGCTACGTGGCGGCCGAAGGCGACCGCAAGCCGGTACACTGGGTTGCGACCGTTTCGGTCGAGAGTGTCGATGCGGCCCCGAACGCTGCCTTCGCCAACGGGGTCGGGCGGAATCGACTGCCTACGAGCGGCTTTTTGGTATTCAAAATCTATATTTCTGGGTAGCTCTTAGCAATTAGCGATTAGCTTGTCAGTTCGACGCCTGTAACCTGGCGCCGCGAATCCACTGAAGAATCGTCTTGTACTGCCAGCTTCCTTCCTTTCCTGGCCAGCGTGGGCCGCCATTGTGAGTGGCGTAGTAATCCGACACATCCCCGGCAGAGTCCGTCGGTCGCGTCGGTTTGATGAGTATCAAGCTGTGTCTCGGGTCGTTGATGTCAACCACCCTCATCGCATATTTGTAGTTTTCTTCGCTGTCTTCGGGTGAAAACTGTCCTTTTGCATTGGGCGGATAGAGACGGAAAATCACGTGCGTCGCATGGCACATGACGCAGGCTTTGCCATCCGCTCCGGTCGTAGCGAGAATGGGCTCCACTTTCTGTACGAAATAGTTGAAATCGAGCACCGAGCCGGGCTTAACGTCAGCAAGCGCCTGGCTGAGCTTCTTACCTGAAAGTACGTTCGTCGCGATGATCTTGAGGCGCGGGTTCGGATCGTTCCGCATAGGCTGAAGCTCCGCGCGGAATTCGGGTCTTTGTTCGATTCCCTTCGATCTTCGCAGCAGATCAAGCGCCGCCGCGCGGACATTGGCGTCGGAATCCTGCAGGCTCGTGAGCACGGCTTTGAACACCACGGGCTCCTCCTTCAAAAGATCAGGAGGACCGTTCGTCGCTTGTTTCCCAGAGAAGTATCGCTGATCTTGCGACAAAGCGCCGCCCGAGACGCCCAAGCGGGGCGTGAGGAACTTAGGATCGCTCACTTCTTCGATCAGGATGGTGCGCTGCGAGCTCCCAAACTTCGCAAACAAGTCCTTGCTGATTCCGGCATTCTGCGGATCGTGCAAACGCTCGAGTGCGATCTGGATAGCTGCGCGCTGGATGTCACGGTCGGGATCGTTAAAGGCCGCGAGGACCTGATTGCGGAGCTTCGGCTCGCTCATCAGTTCAGGAAATGCGGCAGCCGCCCTCAATACATGCGCATAATTGGGCACGCGAGGCTCGCGTTCGAGCATCCGACGAAGAGACGAAGCCAGCGCGGGCTCGCGCGTCAAAGGCGAATCGGGAGGAAGCGCGGCGAGCAGCGGGAGAACCGTGTTCTGAGCCATCTCATCACCGCTTTCTAGAACCTTCGTGATGGTTTGAACCAGCCCTGGGTCGCCGCTGGCCGGTGTGTCGCTGCTGGCCGGTGTGTTGATATTCAGAACGCCAAGCTGGCCGTTTTCGTAGACGTAGCTGACGGTTTCCCGAACGCCTTTATCGGGATCGAGCAAGAGCTGAAGGGCAGCCTTGGCAAACTCCGCGTCGCCGGCTCCGCTCAGCGTGCTTCCGGCTTTCAGAACCTGGATCTTCATGTCGCTATCTGCTCTCTGGAGGCAGGCAATCAAAGCTTCTTCCAATTCGGGGCCGGAGCTTCTGAAGAAATGAATCAAGTCGCTGTCGTTGCCGATTCTGGTTTGATAAAAGCTGTTTTGCACGTCGTATTGGAAATCCGCGGTATCTCGATAAGGCGGGTAAAGATAGCCGGGCTGGTGAAGCTCGGGAACACCGGAGACATATTTTGTGAAGACGGCCGGTAGCGCAATGGAAACTTGCCCTTTCTTTAATTGCGGCAAAGAGTAATGGCGGATGTGGAAATCCCACAACGACTCGAGAATGCGTTCGCGGCCGGCCGGCGTAGCGGATCGGAGGACCCTCGCCAGCACCTGCGCCTGATCGCGGACTACAGCTTCATAGCCGTCATGGATGCGGTCCTGATCCTGCTCCTTGGCAGTGGCGCGCACCCAAGCTTCCAGATAACCGGTGTTTTCATCTAAAACATCGTAGATGCTTTCATGAATGGCTCGCTGAAGCATCGGATCGGACTCTGTATTCAAACGAGTGGCGAGCGCCTCCAGAATGTTGTTGCGTGCCTCGCGATTATCGGTGTTCCAGTAGTACCATTGCCAGAGGCCGCGTGCTGCATTGAGGCGCACGGCGGGAACGGGATCGTCGAGAGCTTTGATGAGCGCGGCGCGAAGCTGGCCGTCGCCCGCTATATACTTGAAGTGCTGGTTGAACAGTTGAGTGGCGCCCCAACGCTTTCGTGCATTGGTCGATTCAAGCGCCCCCGCTAACCTGGCACGTCCTTCGGCGGCAACTTGCGGACGGCGCTCCAGAATCATTCGTAGAGCCCAGGCGCTGGTCCGTTGAACCATTTTGTTTGGATCGCCAAGCGCCACCACGAGAACATCGATCGAACCAGGGTCGGCCATGTGGCCGAGCGCACGCGCCGCCGCCTCGCGCGCCAATGGCTGGTCGCTGCTTGAAAGAATATGGCGAATTTGTTCGAGCGTGGAAGCGGGCGCAAGATCCCAGAATTGATCCAACTGGCTCAGCAAAAGCGGAAGGTCTTTCGTGGCGAGCGTCTTGGGAGGCGGCGGAAAAGCGTCGCCCCAGCCCTTTTGTGACGCGGGTTTCCGGTCAGGACCTGGATACAACGTCGAGAGCGCCATCACGGCAAATTGCGTGGCGCGGAACGGAGTATTGAAGCCCTGATACACGGGATCACCTTCCCAGCTTCCTTCCGGCCGCTGGGCTTTTAGCAGCGCGTCCACTGCGCGAGCAAGATTGGGATCGGTTTCGGGCCGGCGCCCGGCTAGCGCCAAAGCAAGAACGGAATGGTAAGAGATGAAATCCGCCGGTTTCGCGTTCTTTTCGAAGGGATAAGGCCACATGCCATTGGGCTGTTCGTAGCTATAGAGCTGGTTGATGAGCTCGTCTAACTGCGACTTGTATTTGTCGCGGCCGATAGTGGCGAGCATGTGAATCTTCCAGTTCAGGTCAATCATGTTCTGGGGCTTGTAGGGCAGGGCAAGCCGCTCGACCATGTCGCGTTGCTCCCGCCATCGCTTGTCATGCGTCTGTTGGTAGAGATTGTTGAAGGTGTCCCAGCTTTGCGATGCAATTTCGAACGGGCTCACATCGGGCTCGCAGCCGTCCGATTCATCCCCCGGCATCACCCTGCGGTCTTTGTAGTGAATCTTGAGGAAATTGGCATAGGGGATGTCGAAATCGGCGGTGCGGGGTGTGTCGTGCGTGACGTTAGTCTCAAACAGATGCTCGATCAAAGGCAAGCGGCTCGCAACAGTGCGCGCCGAATAGATAACGCGAACCCAGTCCGCTCCGGGCTCTCCATAGAGCGGCCTCTGGTTGTTATAGATGCGGTCAGCCAGAAATTCAAGAGCAGGCCGCTGCGTGGGCGGGTAGCCGCGGGAAATGGCCGTGAGATAACCGCGCGTTGTGAACTGCGTTGGATGACACGCAATGCATTGCTGCGTGTCTCCGTGGTTCATCGTGTTTCGCAAAGCAATGGCGCCCCGCCGCGGAGTATTCGATAGCCAGCTATCACCCATATTGATCAGAAAATCCATGCCTGTGCGAACGGCTTGACGCGGATCCATGTACGGCGGCACGGGATAGGAAAAGGTGTGTAGCTGATAAGACGGATGGTCCGCAGCGACACGAATGTAGTAAGTCTCTCCGGGTTGGAGAATACGCGTCCTGAATTTATAAAGGCCGGGATAGTTTTGAGTTGCTTCAATCTGATAGATCGAAGCGCCGCTCGTGTATGGCTTCACGTCGGAGTGGCCCTGCGCATCTTTGGTTAACGTGAACACGTCTACGTCAAGCGGCACTTCGCGATCGGTAATGTCAAGAACGAAGTACGCCAGCTTGGGTTCCTTGCCATGAAAGGTGAAGCAGAACCACTGGAAACCTTTCAGAAGCGCGCCGTAGCGGTCTTCATCCGCGGCAGGTATGTATGAACGTTCGTCAGAGGCTCCATAGATGGTTTGACCAAACTCGACTGGTTGAGCGGTTTGCCAGGTATTGTTGGGCATGGCGGCAATCACCCCTGGCCCCGTCTTGCCGGTGGGAATGCGATGAAATGCCGCCGTGAGTTCCGGCGCGCCTTCGCCCGCGCCAGCCTGAAGAGAAGCGGTGACTGGACCCGCAACTCTTGGACGAAGGGTAAGGTAAAAGTCGAGATCCTGGTTGTGCAGACGCTTCTCTGCAACAAGGCCTTCCGCATCCGAAATGGAAACTTCAATCGATTTCTTGTTGTGAAACTGTGCCGGATTCTTGATGGCGATTGTCACGGCATACAGCGAGCCGGCCCTTGCGTTGCCCAATGTGACGCGACGTTCCAAACGTTGCGAATGGGCCGGTGACCAGGTCCCGGGCAACAACGCGACGCCTGAGGCAATAGACAGTACTGCAACGCCTTTAAGCAGATCTAAAGAAGCTCGACGGAGAGAAAAACGCATCATCACCTCCTGTCCCGATTCGACCCGTCGTCGTTGCACCGCTGGCGGGTACGTAAATGGCCTAATGCAAAAATCTTATCGCAGCGTGACTATGCACGCGGCCCTCCTTCGAGCCAAGTTGCGATCACGCTTGGTAAACCATTAGCGTTGATCGGAAATGCTCAGGCGACGAAACCATGGGCGTGGAGCAATCTGGAATGCCCGAGCATTTCCGATAACGATGTTTGAACTAGGCCGCCGATCGGTTTGGCACACCGGTTGCTTTATGGGGATTGATCGATTTCGATCTGTTTTAGCGCGTTTGGGAGTGCGAAAAACTCAACCCTTTGGCCATTCTGCTGTGACGCTACCACGGATTCGCTGGTCAGGCAACCGCGTGACAAACCAAAATGCTGCTGAAACGCGCCTGCCGCAAAGCGGCTAAGTTCAAACAGGGTTGTCGGAAACTGGGCGACATTTTTACCGGTACTCTACATGGCGCCTCTCGTTCTCAATTAATCTGAGCCGCCCGACCTGTTCTCAAGCCGTTCTCAGCTGATGTGGCTCCATTCTCAACCAATCTGTGCAGGAGCGCGGGCTGGTTTTCAACTAATGAGCCGCAAATGGCCCTTGTTATTGAGCCGGAATGTTTCTGTTCTCAGCTCACTACGGCTAGCCCTGCTGCTTCCGTGCTTCAGCCAGTATGCCGCGCATGTACTCGGCAGCCAGTTGGGCATTCTTATCGACAAAGTCCAGCCCAACCGTCTGACCGTTCACGACTGGCAGTGGATGGCACAACTCAAAGCCGGCGTAGCCCTGGTATCCAATATCGAAAAGCCCGAGCATTTCTCCGAGGCATTTCTCGTCACCCTTTACGGTAATGGCTTCGGCGCCGCGATCGTACTCGCCGCCATAGTGCCAAAGGGTCTGGAGCGCACCGACTTCGTTTACTGCCTTCCGAACCCCCGCTTCATCTAGACTGTGCTCCAGGCGAGCATCGAAGCAGATTTTCAGATGCGGCGATCCCACTTCGCGGACCATTCGCAGCGCGTCGACGTAGCCCTTGTTGATGACGGGTGGGTGGTTCTGCAGAGCCAGGGTTACACCGAAGTCACCGGCCAGTTTGGCTGCCTCCCCGAGACTCTGGCGGCACAAGGCCCAGGTCTGCTCGTCGGAGAAATCTTTGTGCTCCGTTTTCCATACTGTTTGAGCGATATCATAACGGCCACCTCCTTCGGGCAGCAGCGTCACGCCCGGCCAAGCAAGGAAGACTCGCATTATTTTTGCGCCCAGATTGGAAGTCATGCGCATCAGCTCCCGCGCGTAGACCAACTGGGACTCACGATGCTCGGGAATGGGGCTGCTGAAATCGTTGTTGCCTGAAACGGCATAGATCTCGATGCCGTGGTCATTGGCGAACGTGCGGAGTTGCTGGCAGCGAGCCTTGGGCATGTCGAGCGGATTGCCGTGGGGACGCTTGCCGTCTATTTCCACGCCCTGATACCCGAACTCGCGGGCTCGCTCAATGACTTGCTCCACGGTGAGAGCGTCGCCGCGATACCAAACGCCTCCGTAGGTGATGCTGTACAGGCCGTTTTTCACGTCCGCTTTGGACGCACTGGCACCGGAAAGCTGCGCGGATCCCAGGGTGCCGGCCGCCAGTGCCGCGGTTTCCACAAAACGCCGCCGGCTGAGTTGATCGTCTCTCATGATCCAGAATCTCCTTTGGATTTGGCTTCGCACCTGACATCTTATCCCCTATGGTCCGAAAACCGAAGCGCGTGGCGAAATCGGAAAAAGTCAGAGCTGAGGCGTTTCGTTTGGAACTCCGGGATGAGCTATGTTCTCGTGGTGAAGCCATTGTTTACTTGGACAATCTCCGACCAGAACAAAAGCCGGCACATCACGCTCAGAAGAGCGAACAGTAAGAGCAACTGCCATTGGCCAGTTCCAAGCCAGACCCACATCCGCTGGTCCCCTCCCTCGATTCGTGTGAACAGGTTATGGGCGAACAGCAGGAAACACAGCATCGCCGCGAATTCATAGCGCTGTGGAGGGTCCCCGCGTATCGTGATGTCTTGTTCTCCCGGTGGGCCCGGAGAGACGAAGAACAGCCACGCGAAGCCGACCACTATATATAGGAGGTTGTGACCCAACACTGCCCAGAGGGGAAGCAGAACCCGCCACCAGGACCAGTGCCCTTCGATCGTGAGCTTTAGAACCGCCGACACCACGCAGAGCAATCCAGCCACGTAGAAGCCTAACAACTGGATCGGCTGCTGCGCGATCCTCATGCCGCTTCTCGGTGATAGTACTTGAGCAGCCCACCCAGCCGCTGCTCACAGCGAATCTCTCCGTGAGGCGGGGCATTGGAGAGTACAGGTCGAGGAAACAAGAGCTGATTGCTTTTGCCCTGATGATTCTTTTCTTCGTGATAATGCAGGACGAAATCGCGAATGGCTTTTCTGAACGAGGCCTCGCCAAACCAAAAGAGACCGACAAGCAAAGTGCCTTGCGGCGCAACGGCATGCTCAACCCGCGCCCGCAGGGCGTGCGCCATCCGCTGTTCCAGGACAGCGATTTCTTCGACCGGGACGACCTCGTTCAGCTCAAGTACGAGATGCTTCGCTAGGTCCATGTCGACAACCGGCCGGTTTCCCAGGCCGCCGACGAATTTGGGTTTTCGCGACCCTCGTTCTATCAGGCAGACTTCGCCTTCGAACGAGCTGGGTTGGCAGGGTTGATTCCGTTGAAGAGAGGCATGAACAGAATCAGAAGCGCCTCCGCGAGAACGCACAAGCCATAGGGGCGGCGCAGCGTAACAGCGCCGTCGTATGCCTCAAGGGGACAATCAGGCGCGAAGGCCAAGGCGAAGAAACGGTATTCCGCCTCTGGTTCGATCGCAGCTCTTCGAATCTCTTGCCGCTCCGGTTCGAGTTTCGGCCGAAGCCTTATCTCAGATTGGTTTTCGACCCGGACCCGGCTTCGCCCGAGACTCCAACGCGCGGCGACTTAGCTGGAACGCTTCCAGCCATCCCTGTGATGAGTGCCTTTCTCGATTCACCGAAGTAACCCTCGTTTCGAACCTCGTAGACAACAGGCGCGAGCGCCAGATTTACCGAAGGCGATAGATCGGCTCCACTTTGAAAATCGCTACTGCGAAGCGGCCCACTTCGAATAACACACGAATGATTTTGCGGACCATGTGAATTGTCCTCCTTTCCGAGCAGGATTTCAGCGCGCGCTAATTCAAATACGATCAGGCGTGGGACTGCCCGACGGCTGCGCCCTCCGCCGCGAAGCCTAGGAAACGCACTCGTTCCAGCGCGGGGAAAACGACATTGTGACGGAATTTTTCAATAAGCGGAACGGAGAGAGCAGTTGTCGCTCGAAGACTTGCCGGACCGGCTCCTCTTAACGCTATGGTCTGACCCGAAAATTTGCGAACACCAGATCAGTTGATGCGCAAAGAGCTATTCAAACTAGACGGAGGCTCGCTTGACGCGTTATCCGACATTTCTTCGTGCCGCTCTTGATTGGTACTGCCGCCGGTCATTCAATGGGCCTCCTTTCCTATGGATTGCGCTGGTCTAAGAAGCTAAGCCAGTCTGCTCATTTCGAGAATATACCGCCCGGGGTATCGCTGTAAAGAGTGTTGGCGCCTTTTCTGCGACTTTTTTCAATGCCCGCGCCCGTCGATGATTCCGCCAACTAGGACCAGCTTATCGGACTTGCGATAATTGAGCAGATGTATTTCGCGATCGCGAAGCTGCTATGTGTGGCATAGCGGGCTTCGTTCTGCGTGATGGAGTTGCTGAACTCCCCGCCGTGCGGGTGATGTGCGATCAGATCCGGCATCGCGGCCCTGACGATGACGGTTACCATGTGAGCGGCGAATGCGCTTTAGGGATGCGCCGATTGAGCGTCATCGACCTGCGCACCGGGCATCAGCCGATCTCAAATGAAGATGGAACGGTTTGGGTCGTATTCAACGGCGAGATCTACAATCACCTGGAATTGCGTGAATTCCTCGGCCGCAGGGGCCATCGGTTGCATACGCACAGCGATACGGAAGTTCTCGTGCATTTGTACGAAGAAGAAGGAACGGAAGGTATCTCGCGGCTTCGAGGCATGTTTGCGTATGCGATCTGGGACGAACGGCGGAAACGCCTTCTTCTAGCGCGAGACCGTTTCGGGAAAAAGCCTCTCTATTACGCGAACCTGGCGGACGGCTTCTGGTTCGGGAGCGAGCTGAAGTGCTTGCGAGCCGCCGGCCTCCCGCTGGATACGGATGCGGAGGCGCTCCGGCTGTATTTTCAACTTGGCTATATTCCCGAGCCGTTGAGCGCATTTAGGCAAGTCAGAAAGCTGGAGCCGGGCACGTGGATGATTTACTCCCGGAGCGGCGAGACAGGAAGCGGAAGATACTGGCAATTACCTCTGCCTGCCGAGCAGCCTGACCCGGGTCTGACGGAAACCTCGGCGATCGAGAAGATTCGCGAAACCTTCGATGAATCGGTGCGGCTTCGGATGGTTGCGGACGTGCCGCTGGGCGCGTTTCTAAGCGGCGGCATTGATTCAAGCTCGGTAGTCGCTTCAATGGCGCTTCAATCGCGGGAGCCAGTCAAGACCTTCAGCATAGGCTTCGACGATGGAGACTTCAACGAGCTCCCAGCCGCGCGTCTGGTGGCGGAAAAGTATGGAACCGATCACAAGGAGATCGTGGTCCGTCCCGATGCAGTGGATCTCGTAACGCGTTTGTTCCACTTTTTCGATGAGCCTTTCGGCGACTCATCCGCCATTCCCACCTTCATCGTGTCGCAGATTGCGGCGAGCGAGGTGAAGGTGGTATTAACCGGTGACGGCGGCGACGAATTGTTCGGGGGGTATGAGAGCCTGTTCCTGGTAGATCGTGCCAGGCGTTTCGACCGCCTTCCCGCGTCCGTCCGCGAGTTAGTTCGCTTCACAGCTGGCCGGCTACCGTACTCTTTCTACGGTAAGAACTATCTGCAAATGGTAAGCCGGCACACTCCGGTCGAGCGGTATTTCGACTTGAACTACGCGCCTTATTACATGCGGGAGGCTTTGTTACTTCCCGAATGGAATCTTCCCGCTGACAATGCATATCTTTGGGAGACATTCTCGAAATCGCTCGGGCCGCATGACGCCGATATACTGACGCGTGTCACTTATTTTGAGGCGACCACGCAGCTAACCAGCGACATGTTGGTCAAAGTGGACCGGATGTCGATGGCCAACTCTCTCGAGGTCCGATGCCCGCTGCTCGATCACAAGCTGGCCGAGCTTGCGATGAGAATACCGCATGCATGGAAAATGGGCCCGCGCGGCGGCAAGCGAATTCTGTTGAAAGCAATAGGCGACCGGCTTCCACCCGAACTGCTGTCCCTGCCTAAACGGGGGTTCGATGTTCCGCTTGCTCGGTGGTTTCGCGGGCCGTTGCGCGGCTTCCTCTGGGACACCTTGACCAGCCGGAGTTTTTTGAGCCGCGATATTGTCTCCGAAAGGGCCCTCCGGCAGCTTCTCGAAGAGCACGACCGCGCCAGACGCGATAACAGCCACTGGCTCTGGATGCTTTTCGTTCTCGAGCAATGGTTTGAACAGTGCGCGCGAGTTCCGGTAGGAGCGGCCGCATAACAGTAACGCATGCGTCAGTCAGTCAGCATCATCATGCCGGCTTTTAACGTGACGGCTTATATTCAAACTGCTCTCGAGTCGGTGTTCGCCCAAACATTTCGCGATTTCGAAGTCATCGTGGTGAATGACGGCTGTCCCGACACGCGAAACCTGGAGCGGACGTTGGATGCGTTCGCGTCGCGGATTGTTTATATAAAGCAGGAGAACGAAGGCGTGGGGTCGGCGCGGAGGACGGCGGTCGATGCTGCCAGCGCGCCGTTAATCGCCCAGCTCGATCCAGACGATTGGTGGGAACCCGACTATCTCGAGATACAGCTACGCCTGATGGAAGCAAGCGGCGGCGTAGATCTCATTTATCCAAACGGTTATTATTTCGGGATTCCGGCACTCGAGGGAAAGCTACTGATGGATTACACCCGTTCAGAAGGTGAAGTCACATTTTCGAACGTCATGCGAACGAAAGTTAACATCATCTACTCAGGCTTAATTCGGCGCGAAGCGATTTTGCGAGCGGGCAATTTCGACCCGAAGTTCCGGACCTCAGAGGATTTCGATTTATGGATGCGGATGCTGAAATCGGGGGCAAAAATTACGTACCATCGCGAACCGCTTCTACATTATCGTTTGCGGCAGGATAGCCTCACCGCGGGGCGCCTGGGAGCCCAAAGCTGGCTGCTGCAGGTTTTGGACAAACTGGAAACGATTCTCGATCTCTCGGCCGAGGAACACGAATCGGTTGAATCCCGCCGAACCGCTGTGCAAATGGAAATGGAACTGGCCAGAGGAAAGGAAGCGATTCAGCGGCGTAGCTGGAAGGATGCAAGCTGGCATTTGGAACTGTACCGGAATTATCGGCCAAGCCGAAAATTGAATCTTGTGCTGATGATGCTGCGCCGCTGCCCATGGTTACTCGGAACAGGCTTAATCGCGCGCGAACGTTTATTGCGCAGCGGCTGGCTGAAGGCGAAGCGCCCCCAACAGGCTTAACTTGTCATGAATACCCTTCAAGAAAGACGCAGATGGACGAAGGTGATCCGTCCCGCTGCGTTTTCGCCGGCCACAGTTGGTTTTGGGCTTCGCGACCTCGTGCATTACCGCGACCTTCTTGTTACGCTCACGATTCACCGGATCAAGGTCCGCTACAAACAGAGCATTTTGGGAGTGGCATGGGCCATTCTCCAGCCGCTCTTGTTGATGGTTGTTTACACAATCATCTTTTCCGTTGTGACAAAAATGCCGAGCGAAGGTGCTCCCTATGCGATCTTCGTCTATACGGCGCTGCTGCCCTGGACGTTTTTTTCGACTTCGATCACGACGGCCGCCACGTGTCTTGTGGCACATAACAACTTGATCACGAAGGTTTATTTTCCGCGGGAAATCCTGCCGCTGACATACGTGCTCGCGGCCCTGTTCGATTTCATTATGGCTGCGGCTGTGCTTGCGGTTTTGCTGGCTATTTATCGCGTGCCGGTTGGCGCGAGCGTGTTTCTGGTTTGCCCGTTGATGGCGGTAGCTTTCACATTTTCACTTGCAATGGCGCTGTTTCTGTCGGCGTTTCAGGTACGATTTCGCGACATTGGAATCGCCATGGCTTTGCTGATGCAGCTTTGGTTGTACGCAACGCCGGTCGTCTATCCTTTATCCGTTGTCCCTAAGCGCTATCTTTGGTTTTACTTGCTGAATCCGATGGCGGGCGTGGTGGAAAATTTCCGGCAGGTCGTGTTAAGGCATTCGGCCGCAAATGCCGCGATCCTACTACCCGGCCTGATTGTTTGCGCATTGCTCTTGCCGTCGGCGTATCTCTACTTCAAAACAGCCGAAGCGACCATGGCGGACGTTATTTAAGAAGCTGAATGTTTGATCTCGAATTCTTGTCGGTTTCGAAGAGATATCGCATCGCCAGTGAGCCGGACTCGGCGCCGCGCGGCGTGTTTGGTAAGGTCACGCGTCTGTGGCGGCCGGGCGGGGAGTTTTGGGCTCTTCGCGAAGTAAGTTTCGGCGTACGGCGTGGCGAAGCGATGGGAATCATCGGGCACAATGGCGCCGGCAAGAGCACTGCATTGAAGCTGATTTCAAATATCACGACTCCGACTCTCGGGGAAATTCATATACGCGGAAGAATTGCGGCGCTGCTCGAAGTGGGTTCCGGCTTCCATCCTGAACTAACCGGGCGCGAAAACGTGTTTCTGAGCGGATCCATACTCGGCATGCGGCGGGCGGAGATTGGGGCCAAGTTAGACAGCATTCTCGAGTTTGCGGGTGTTTGGGAATTTGCGGACGTGCCAGTGAAACGATATTCGTCGGGGATGTATGTCAGGCTAGGATTTGCGATCGCTGCTCATCTCGATTCAGACATACTACTACTCGACGAAGTGCTGGCAGTCGGCGATACAAAGTTTCAGGAGCGATGTCAAAAGCGCATTCTCGAATTGAAGGCCTCTGGAAAAACCATCGTATTCATTTCGCACGACCTCGCGGCAGTCCGCGCGCTCTGCGATAGGGCGATTCTGCTAAACCATGGAAGACTGATGACCGAAGGCTCGCCTTCCGATGTGATCGCGGAGTACGCTAGGCTCGGCGGCGAGCGGCCGAAGGAGCAGCGGGAGAGTGGCATGGGTCCGAAGAAAGCCGCTTATGTAACTTCGTTCAGCTTTCTGGATGAATACGGCGAGCCAACTACGGAGTTGCGCACCGGGTTTCCAATCCGCGCGGTATTGGAATATGAAGTGAATCAGCCGCTTTCGCACGCGATCGTTAATCTATTGTTTTATTGGTCTGGCGATTGGAGCGTGGCGAGTCACTTTTCGACAGCCTCTCTGAGATTGCCTCCAGGCCGGGGCGCAATCGAATTTTCGAGCGACGAGTTGACGCTCGGGCCCGGTTCTTACGCCGCGAGCTGCACGATCGAGGACGAGAACCGCGAGATCGACTTCGTCAGCAAAACTTATTTCTCGGTCGCTCCCGGTTTGCCGCTCCGGGGCAGATTCTTTTCGCCGCACCGCTGGAGACAAATGAGCGGAGAAGGGGATGCGATTCGATCCAAGCCCGGACTCGTGCACGACGCTGGCGCATGAATACGACACAATCTGAACGAGCCAGCCAAGGACAAAGCATCCGAATCTGGGCACCGGGGCCCACAATTTTGATCGCCCTGCTGCTCGCGGTGGTTTTCCTCGCCTGGACCCCGCATCATTTCCAATCGTTCTCAGTGTTCGATTCGGGCCTATTTCTCTACGTAGGCGAACAGTTGAAACAGGGTCTTCATCTGTACCGCGACGTCTGGGATCATAAGCCGCCGTTGATATTTTTGCTGAATGAAATCGGTCTGGTTCTTGCCGGGGGTTCAACCGCAGGCGTCCTTCTGCTGGATTACACCGCTTGTTTTGTGTTCTTCACCATCGCCTATACGCAGTTGCGAAATCTATTCGGAAGCGCCGTGGGTTTTCTGTCGATTTGTTGCGGCATTCTTCTGTTTCGAGATATCGCGCCTCATCCGAATCTTGGGGAAGTAATATCGCTACCCGCTCAAGCGGCGTGTTTTGTGCTGCTTCTTCGCGATCTCGACCGCGGCGTTTCGCTCAAACGGGCTTCCGCTCAGGCAGTGTTGTTTGCGCTTCTGTTCTGGACAAGGCCCAACGGCATCGCCATCAGTATTGTTTACTGCGCGGTCACAACAATCAATCTCGCGCGGCGCCGCGAACCCGCCGCTTTCGTCAAGTGGGCGGTTACGTTCCTTGCCGTTTCGGCGGCTGCGAGCGCGGCCATTGTTGCTCCGTTTGCGATCGGCGCTTCCTGGCATGAAGTCTGGTTTGCCACGTTCACTTTCAACCAGCTTTACGCAGGCTTGACCACGCTTGGCGACCGCGCCCGCGCCTTATGGTGGATGATTCAGTTTACGGCAGAGCACGGAATGATTCTGCTCGCAGCGGCAGGGGTGGTCTCCATCCTGTTTTCGCGGCACCGGTCGAGCGAGGCGGCTTTGCGAGTACTAAGGATCGGCGTTGCCTGGTTCGCTCTCGAGCTTATTTTTGCCGCGTACACGGGCAAGCAGTATGGAAAGAACATGATTCCGGCGCTGTTGCCAGTGATGCTTTCGATTGGGGCCTTCTTCTATTTCCTGACAGAAGGCGCCGTGGTTGGACGAACGCGGACATCGGTCATTCGCGCGCTTAGCGCCATTATTTTCTGTTTCACACTGGCCTTGAGCCTGGGCCAATTTCGGGAGAACGCAAAGCCCGCCGCAAGTCCGGACGCTTTAGTGATTTCGAAAGTGCGCGAGATGAGTTCAGCCAACAATCTTGTCACGTTCTGGGGCGTGTTTCCGCCGGATACGATTTTCGCCGCGCATCGCAGAGCGGGAACGCGTTTTTTTTCGTCAGTGCCCCTATCGCATGGCGAGGCGGCTTACCGCTCGCTTACTTTGCTATTGCTCGGTGACCTGGCGCAAAGCAAGCCGAAGCTGATTGTGGAGCGAAGCGACGGGCAGATACCGCCGTTAGTCTCTAAGACTAGGTTGCCGGCACGCGATCACGATGATTGGGACACAGAACAGTTGGCCGGACGCAAGGCCCGTTTGATGGAACCTTATACGCTGATATGGACCGATCCCGAAAGCAAAACAACGATTTTCGAGCACCAGTAATCCTAAAGCGGAAGAATTTCTTCGCGATCAAGATTAAAAATGATGCGCCGCTTTTGTTCCCAAGCGAGGTTTCCGAGGTGAGACGCCTGAGCGGACCGATGACCGATATAAACATCACCATTCGGTTCCTGGCGGCTCTTCAAACAGTCGAGGAAATTTCGCACGTGCTCTTCCGTTTGTTCAACGGTTGCCTTGACGACTGTGGTTTGCGCTCCTTTCTCAGCGGGAGTGAACGCGAAACCCTTCCGGTCGATCTGCATACGTCCTTCAGTGCCATAAATCTCGATGCCGGCGCCTGTTGCTCCCGGAGCAAGCGTGGCGTCAAACGTGGCGTTCCACTTGTTCGGGTACTCTAGGATCACGTTGATTGTATCGGGCGCAGTTCTACCGTCTGTGGCAAAATAAACGCCCCCGCCGGAGACGGCCGAAATTGGGCCGTCTTCACCAAGCAGCATGTGGGCGGTATCAATCCAATGAGTGAACAGGTCGGTGATCTGGCCGCCGCCAAAATCAAGATAAGCACGAAAACACCAATATTGCTGCGGGTCCCACGGGCGCCATTTGGCCGGCCCCAGATAGCGGTCCCAATCGAGATTAGCAGGTTTGGTATTGAGAGACGCGGGCGCTTTCAGCAGATGAACGGCGTTCCCATTCCAGTAGGTCCGCACAAAAGTAACCTTACCCAGCTTGTTTGTTTTGAAGTATTCGTCGCGCGCCTGGATAAACGTCGATCCCGACCGCTGCTGCATCCCGACCTGAAAGACCCTCTTCTTTTCACGCGCGGCTTTGACGATAACCGGGCCCTCTTCGATCTTAAGTGTGAGCGGTTTTTCGCAGTAGACATCTTTGCCGGCGTCAACGGCATCGAGGGCGATGGGAACGTGCCAGTGATCGGGAGTCGTGATAAGGATTGCGTCCGTTTCGGCGCGATCGAGAAGTTGGCGATGATCTCCAAATTTCTGAACACTCGAATTGTTGCATTTTTCGGCGGCTTCGTCGGCGCGGTCGCCCCAGATATCGCAGACCGCCGTGACCCGAACCTCCGGATTGTGCAGAAACTTCTGCATGTCGTACTTGCCCCGGCCGCCGCAGCCAATGACGCCCAGGCGAACGGACTCGTTTGCGCCGAAAATACGGGAATAGGAAGCTGCTGTCATCGCCATGGCGCTCGACTGGAGCACGCGCCGGCGGGTCAGTAGGTCAGGCATGGCGCGATTATATCGTTTCGCGCTTGACAAGACCTTTGCGCGCCTTATAATAAGCTTTCTATCCCTAGCGAACGGAGTACACAACTTGGCCAAACCAAATTCCGCGCAGACCGCGCTCGATCTGCTTGTTCTGACGATTCTCGACCGCCGGGGGCCGCTGCACGGCTACGGAATCGCGACGGCGATTGAAGATCTGTCGCAAGAGACGCTGCGCGTGGAGGAAGGCTCGCTCTATCCGGCGTTGCATCGCATGGAAGAGCTTGGATGGATTGCCGCCGAATGGAAAACGACGGAAACCAACCGTCGCGCTCGATTTTATCGCGTAACGAACACGGGGAAAAAGCAATTGGCGTCTGAATCGGAGCGCTGGTCGAGTTTTTCTGCCGGCGTTTCGCGTGTGTTGCGTCTCGCGTGAGAGATTTTTATGTCCTGGCTTTCGCGATTGAGAAACGCGATGAATCCGCGCCGGTTGGATAACGATCTGGCGGAGGAAATGCGCGATCATCTGGAGCGGCGGGTTGCTGAATTGAAAGACAAAGGCGTAAGTGCCGAGGAGGCTCGCCGCCAGGTGATGTCGCGTTTCGGTAACACAACCCGATGGCGGGAAGAGAGCCGGCGATTATCGTCTTTGGGCCGCGCTTGAAGGCACATTGCAAGATGTCCGCTATGCGTGGCGAGGAATGCGCAAAGGACCGGCGTTTGCTGCCACGGCTGTGTTGTCGCTCGCTCTCGCAATTGGGGCGAACACGGCAATTTATTCCATCGTCGATGCGGCGATGCTGCGGCCGTTGCCGGTGCGCCAGCCCGGCGAGTTATTTAAGCTAGCCTCGCCGCCCATAACCGACCCTGGCGATCAGCCAGGCGATGAGGGCGACTCGTTCAGCTATCCGGTGTACTTGCAATTTGTTGCCGCATCGAAAGGTGCGGCGCGGCTGGCGCTGTTCAGCTACCTGGGCAGCCGAGCTGAAGCGCAGGGTCCTGAGACCGGCGCGCCGGTAGAGAAGATCGATAGAGAATTCGTCTCGGGAGACGCTTTCGATATTCTAGGCGTTCCTCCTGAGGTGGGCCGCTTGTTCTCGGCGGAAGACGATCGCATGCCCCCAGGTCGCCCAGTCGCTGTCTTGAGTTACGACTACTGGCGAAAGCGCTTCCAGGCAGATCCCGCGGTCATCGGTCGAAATCTCACGATTGAGGGAAAAGCGTATGAGATCACCGGCGTGGCACGCAAAGGATTTTTTGGAGCCGAGCCCGGAAAGTTTGTCGATGTTTGGCTGCCCGCCACGCAGTACGATTCACGCGCGCTCACTGACTCAGGCTGGCATTGGTTTCGAATCATGGGCCGCTTCGCTCCGGGCGTTTCTCCTGAGCAACTGCAAGCCAGGCTGCAGCCCGTGTTCCACGACTTCCAAGTGCAATTCGTGAAGGAATTTCCCACTCTACCGCCAGCAATCCGCAAGCAATTCCTCGAAAGCGCGATTCGCGCGCATCCGGACCCTACAGGGGCATCCGATTTTCGAAGAATGTTTTCGCGGCCTCTGTGGATTGTCTTCGGGGTGGCCGCAGGAATATTATTGATTGCCTGCGCCAACGTGGCAAGTCTGTTGCTCGCCCGTTCAACGGCCCGCTCGGCCGAGATGGCAATGCGAGTTTCGCTTGGCGCGGGAAGAACCCGTCTGGTGCGTCAGTTGCTGACGGAAAGCCTGCTGCTCTCTTCGCTTGCCGGAGCGTTGGGCTGGCTGCTTGCGCGGATTACGGCTCCGCTGCTTGTGCGCTTCCTTTCGAGCGATATCAATCGCGTGCAACTCGCGTTGGCTTTAAACAGCCGCGTGCTGTTTTTCTCGATCGCTGTATCGACAGTGTCGGCGGTGTTTTTCGGTATACTTCCGGCGTGGCAGGCTTCCGGTGTGCGGCCGATGCTTGCGTTACGGGGCGCGACCGGGCAAGGCGGGAAGCTTCGCCTTGGGAAAGTTTTTGTAAGCATTCAGGTCGCCTGCGCATTCTGCCTGATCATGGTTGGCGCGGCGTTCTTGTTCAGCCTCGCCTATTTGCTTCGCGTGAATCCCGGCTTCGATCCACGCGATGTGGCTGTGCTTAGCCTAACTACTGACGCTGGCAACAAGGGCGAGCAAGCGTGGAGCGAGTTGATGTTTCAGCTTGAACGAGGAGTAGAAACACAACCAGGCGTTCAGGCAGCAGCGCTGGCTGCGTGGCCTATCTTCGAAGGGTCTGGCATATCGGGCCAGGTCTTAATACCCGGCAAAGGTCCTTCCCAGCAGGAAGTAAGTTTTCTACCCCGTCTCGCCAGCTTATTTTGCAGCGCTGCGTACTCCACTGCTCGCGGGACGAACTTTCAATCGAACCGATAGCGGAACGCGGCAGCCGATAACGGCAATCATCAACGAAGCATTCGCCCGAAAATACTTCGCCGGATCGAACCCGGTGGGACGAGAGTTCGGACGCCCTCGCGGTAATGCGTCCTTGCGTCACGTAGTTGTCGGTGTTGCTGCGGACTCGCATTATTACAACCTGGGAGGAACCGCCGATCCTACTGCTTATTTGCCAATCGATACGATTACTCGGGTTTCGTAACTCGTTTGCTCTATACGTGCGCTCGCCGCTTCAATTAGGATCAGTGGTGCGGCTAGTCGACCGGGAAGCACAAGCGGTTGGCTCCGGAACCAAAATTCATGAAGTGACCACGCTCGAAACCCTCGTGGGAAACACGCTGTTGAGCGAGAAACTCCTCGCGGGCGTCGGGGGAGCGTTCGCGTTCTTTGGTTTGATCCTCGCCGCCATCGGACTGTTCGGTCTGCTGAGTTATTCGGTCGGGCGGCGGACGAAGGAAATCGGTATCCGAGCAGCGTTAGGCGCCGAGCGCATTGGGCTCGTCGCACTCGTTCTGAAGGATTTGATTGCGTTAATGCTCGCCGGACTCGTCGTCGGACTGGCCGCATCGCTCGCAGTCATAACCGTTTTCAAGTCTTTATTATTTGGAATCCGGGATGTCGATCCGTTAGTGATAGGGACGTCGGCAGCGCTGTTCCTGCTGACCGGTCTGATAGCCGCCGGCTTACCCGCGCACCGGGCCGCCACGGTCGATCCAGTGAAAGCTCTGCGGGAAGAGTGAGGGCTTTGTCGGACTCCGTTTCTGCGGGGTGGTTTTGAGGGATTTTTCATGTCCTGGCTTTCGCGATTGAGGAATGCGGTGAATCCGCGACGGTTGGATGACGATCTGGCGGAGGAAGTTAGCGATCATCTGGAGCGGCGCGGTGCTGCTCTGAAGGAGCAAGGCGTGAGTGCCGAGGAGGCTCACCGCCAAGTGGCGGCGCGTTTCGGTAACGTCACGCGATGGCAGGAACAGAGCCGCGATTACCGTCTTTGGGCCGCGCTCGAAGGCACGTTGCAGGATGTTCGCTACGCGTGGCGAGGGATGCGCAAAGGTCCGGCGTTTGCAGCGACGGCCGTGTTGTCGCTGGGCCTGGCCATCGGAGCGAATACGGCCATTTATTCCATTGTGGATGCGGCGATGCTGCGGCCCTTGCCAGTGCACGAACCGGGCGAGTTGTTTACACTAACCTGGCCGGACATACAAGACCCTGGAAGCCCCGCGGGTCAAGAGCGGACATCGTTCAGCTATCCGGAGTTTTTGCAGTTTGTTGCTGCGTCGCGTCGCGCGGCGCGCTTGGCGCTTTTCAGCAACGGTGACCGGATCGAAGCGCAAGGTCCCGAGACCGGCGCGCCGGTAGAGAAGATTGATCGAGAGTTCGTCTCGGGAGAAGCTTTCGACATATTGGGCGTTCCTCCGGCAGTCGGGCGCTTGTTCTCGGCGGAAGACGATCGCCTGCCTCCAGGCCGCCCAGTCGCCGTTTTGAGCTATGAATACTGGCAAAGGCGCTTCCACAGAGATCCCTCGATTGTCGGACGCAATTTGAAAATCGAGGGAAAAGCTTATGAGATAACCGGCGTGGCGCGCGAGGGATTCTTTGGAGTTGAACCCGGAAGATTTGTCGACGTCTGGTTGCCCGGCACGCACTACGACTCGCAGGCGCTCACCAATGCAGACTGGCACTGGTTCCGAATTCTCGGCCGTTTTGCGCCCGGCGTTTCGCCGGAGCAACTGCAGGCCCGGCTGCAACCCTCTTTTCACGACTTTCAAGTGCAATTGGTGAAGGAACTACCCACCCTGCCGCCGGCGATCCGGAAGCAGTTCCTCGAGAGCGTAATCCGCGTGCATTCTGCCCCTACAGGAGCATCGGACTTCCGAAAGTGGTATTCACGGCCTCTGTGGATCGTGTTCGGTGTGGCCGCGGGCATATTGTTGATTGCCTGCGCCAACGTCGCCAGTTTGTTGCTCGCCCGTTCCACCGCCCGCTCGGCCGAAATGGCGATGCGGATTTCGCTCGGCGCGGGAAGAACACGCCTGGTGAGGCAGTTATTGACTGAAAGTTTGTTGCTTTCATCGCTGGCGGGGGTTTTGGGCTGGTTGCTTGCGCGTATTACCTCCCCGCTGCTGGTGCGCCTTCCTCTCCACGCAAAGCAATCCCGTCCAATTGGTTTTAGCGCTGAACAGCCGGGTATTGTTCTTCTCCATCATCGTGCTCAACGCTGTCGGCCATGTTCTTCGGCTTACTCCCAGCATGGCAAGCCTCCGGTATCCAGCCAATTCTCGCATTGCGCGGCTTGGCGGGACAAGCGGGAAAGCTTCGGCTGGGTAAGGTTTTCGTAAGCATTCAGGTCGCCTGTGCATTCTGCCTGATCATGGTAGGTGCGGCGTTTTTGTTCAGCCTGCGTAATCTGCTTGCAGTGAACCCAGGGTTCGATGCGAGAAATGTGGCAGTGCTCGGCGTCACTTGGAGAAACAGGAAAGAAGTCCGGTCGACGCGAGGCGCGAGTTGATGTTTCAGCTTCAGAGGCGAGCTGGCGAGTCAAACTGGTGTGCAAGCAGCGGCGATTGCCATGTGGCCGATTTTCACAGGGAGTGGATGGTCGGAGCAAGTCTTCATACCGGGCAAAGCGCCTTCGGAGCAGGAAGAGATTTTCTATCGCGTGTCGCCGAGCTACTTCGCGACGCTCCGGACTCCGTTCTTGGCGGGACGCGGTTTCAATGATAGCGATAGCGGAACACGACAGCCGATACCGGCGATCATAAATGAAGCGTTCGCGCGAAAGTACTTCGACGGAGTGCACGCGCTGGGACGAGAGTTCGCATATCCTTTTCGCAACTCGCGTGTACGAATGGTAGTCGTAGGCGTAGCGGCGGATGCACATTATTACAACCTGAGAACAGCCGCCGATCCCATTGCCTACCTGCCGATGGACGGAAGCGCCGGGTTCGGAAATTCGTTTACTGTGTACGTACGCTCGCCACTCCCTTTAGGTTCAGTGGTGCGAATAGTTGACCGGGAAGCGCACGCCATTGGCTCCGGAATGCGGGTCCGCGAAGTGACGACCCTCGAAACGCTCGTCGGAAACACGCTCTTGAGCGAAAAACTCCTCGCGGGCGTCGGCGGAACATTCGCGTTTTTCGGCTTAATTCTAGCCGCAATCGGTTTGTTCGGTCTCTTGAGCTATTCAGTTGGGCGACGAACGAAGGAAATCGGCATCCGAGCGGCATTAGGAGCGGAACGGATTCGCCTCGTATTGCTCGTTCTGAAAGATTTAATTGGGTTAATGAGCGCCGGACTCATCGTCGGCCTCGCCGCGTCCCTCGCAATCATAACTGTGTTCAAGTCGTTGCTGTTCGGGATTCGGGATGCCGATCCGTTGGTAATAGCAACCGCGGCAGCGCTGTTCCTGTTGACAGGCCTGGTCGCCGCCGGTTTACCCGCGCACCGGGCCGCCACTATAGACCCGATGCGCGCGCTGCGCGAAGAGTGAAGAGGGCTCCGACGCCTACTTGCGCGAAGAATACTTGTTCAAATCAGCGATAAAGCCGCGAGCAGCAGCCGGTGTCGTAACACTCCCCATCACGATATCTTTATTGGTGATTTCGCGGCCGTATAATTCCTTGTTGGAATCTTCATCGGGACGAAGAGTCGAGCCGTCCAAGGAAATTCCGGCAAACACCCCGCGCGAGCGCGAGTAAGTAAGAATTTCGGCCCGCATCATAGCATCGGTCTGCGCGCTCGAATCGCGGCCAACCGGTCCGGCAGCCGCGGATGCATCACCTCCCAGACTGAACTTGGACGACAGCAGGGAGTCTGCACCCTTCCGGTTCATCACAAGCATGATGACGTCAGTTTCGGCCCCACCAATGAGCAGTCCGAAGCTTCCCCCTTCAATGCGGATACTAGCCGGCGCGGACCATCCTATCCCGCTGCGCTTGCGGCACGAGAAAAATCCCTTGCCATACTTGGCGCCAACAATAAAGCCGCCATGTTTCAGATTCGGAACGACAACGATGCATTCCGCCTTCGAAAGCAGGTCCTGAGGAATGCCTTTGTCGGAGGCCTTCATCATCTCGTTCATTACGTCGGTCGAGGCTTCCAGACGGGCATCGGCATCTTTCTGGGCAAACAGAGGAACCGCGGCCAACGCGGGTAGCAGCAGCAGAAATAGTTTCTTCATTTAAATGTCATCCTTCCTTCCGGACCGCATCCATACTGGCAATCTCACTGAATAAGTAGACGTCAAATGTTTGGAAGTTAAAACATGCAATCTGGCATGAGGCATTTTACGTGCTTTCTGTTGCTGGCGCTCTTAACGCGCGGCGGTGTACCGGATCCCTTGCTTTCGGCGCGAAAAAAGTTGGATCTTATCCAAAAAGACCGCTGGCCCTCAAGCGATTCGATATCGTTCAACTCGCAAGAATTAGTCGCCTTAGGGATGGGCCAAATTAATGCAGCGGCGCCAGGGGCAGTTGAACGGCCACAACTTACCTTAGTCCGCGAGGGGGCGACCGCCAGCGCGGTCATTAACTTTGACCGTCTCCGGCAGAGTTCGAGCTCGACAAACTCGACAGGCGAGTGGCTATATTCGCGCTTTCTTACGGGTGAGCACCCGGTAACTGTGACAGTCGAAGTCAGCTCGGGCGCAGGTAAGATGACGGTTCATCCGACCGTAGTCACTATCTCGGGAGTTACACTGTCAGGTAGCGGACTCGAGTTTTTGCTGAATACTTTTGTCTTACCCCGTTATCCCGACGCTATTATCGACCGCCCCTTCCCGCTTCGCGAAAACGTAGAGAGAATTCAGGTCAGCCCTGGAAATGCTCTGGTTGTTCGTAAGCATAATTAATACAAATTAATCAAAGTTCGATTTGTTCGACCGCTTGGCGGGCGAGACGCGCGCAATCGGGCACGCCGATGCCGTCGTAGGCATTGCCGGCCAGGAACACACCGGGTTGCGAGGACACAAGGGCGCGAATCCTCGAATTTCTGCCCGCATGGCCGACCACATACTGGGGCATGGAAAGCGGCCAGCGATAGATTGTGTTAGCGACAGGAGCCGATTCGATCCCCATGAGACGGCTGAATTCGTTTTGCGCTACTGCCAGGATTTCTTCGTCGCTTTGCGGAATGAGAGCTTCGGCGTCTTTATCGACTATGAACGCTCGAAGCGCAACGGAATGTTGTGGAATCCGCTCCGGGAACTTGGTGTTGATCCAGGTGGCGGCTGCCACCCGCCGGCGCTCCGCACGCGGCACGAGGAAACCGAACCCATCGAGCGGATGCGTGAACGATTCACGCTTGTAAACGAGATTGACGGAAATAGCCGACGAATACGGAATCGCGCTCAGTTCTTCGCAAAGCGTAGGAACTGAATTTGCAAACAGTGGCGCAGCCCGGTGAGCAGGCAAGCAGACGATTACGAAGCGGGCTTCTCCAGTCGATTTTCCGACGCGGATTCGCCACCTTCCACCGATTCGTTCCAGCCGTGTAGCTTCTCCCTCGACACGAGTCACGGCGCACGCGCTTGCCCTGGCGAGGCTGTCGGTAAGCGATTGCATGCCGCCGCGGAACGAGAGAAAAAGACTCCCGCGCTCTCTTGAAGCTGGCTGCTTCTGCTCCGCCCGGACGGCTCGAATCAGACTGCCGTACTTTCGCTCGTAGTCGAGAAAGCGAGGCAATACACTCGCCGCGCTGAGTTGACCCGCGTCGCCGCCGTACACGCCAGCAAGTAAAGGCTCGGCTACGTATTCGAGAACGGAACGGTCGAAATGATCGAGAACAAATTCGGCGATCGAGACATCTCCACTGCGCTCGCGCGGCTTGTAGAAACGTTCTTTAAGAATTGCTCGTTTAGCGGAGTCATCGAACAAGGTCGAACCTAATGCCGCGCGTAGGTTGCCGGGCACCATCATGACCATTCCGTCCGGGAACGGCACTAACGCGCCATTTCGAACGAGAAAAATACGGCGCGCGTCATCATTGGCGCCGATGATCTGGTTGTTTAACTCGGGCAACTCGCCGGCGAGCTTCGTCACGTCCGGCTTTGCCGCAACGTAGCTGTCGGGGCCGGCCTCTAACTGGCAGCCGTGCAGCAGGTCGGTTTTGATGAGACCGCCGAGCCGCGGCTGCATCTCAATGATAGTAGAAGAAAGGCCCTTTTTCGATAGGAAGTAGGCGGAGGCGAGTCCCGAGATCCCTCCACCCAATATTGTCACGTCAGACACGTTGCCTCGATTTTCTCATCGAAGGGGCGAATTTCGAGCGATGGTCGACCAAATAAGGTAAGTGATAGATGGCGACGATGTTGAGAGAGCATAAGCGGCAAACGAGCCGGTTTCTGGTGCGCCGGTTCTCAAAGAGCGGCGTTCAGCGCGTGACAGACACGGTGACTCGGGAAGAACCGCTCGAGATCCGGATCGCGTATTCGTTCAAGAGCACCCGCCGGACGGAAAGCGTGGCGGTTACCATGCGCACGCCGGGCCATGATAAGGAGCTTGCCGCAGGGTTCCTTTGCTCGGAGGGAGTGATTACACGCGCGGACGAGATTGCCGGGATACGAGCTTTGGGAACTGGTGAGTCAAACGAAGTGCTCGTGGAACTTTCGCCCGAAGTGGATGTGGAAGAGTGGCGCCTGCGCCGCGCGACGCTCTTGAATTCCGCGTGTGGGCTTTGCGGCAAACGGACGATCGAGGACATTCCAGAGGTCCAGCCTGCGGGTGAGGACGGATTGCGAGTGAGCGCCGAGCTGATTTATGAGCTCCCGGCGTTGCTGAGACAGAAACAGGCTGCTTTCGATGAAAGCGGTGGACTCCATGCGGCGGGCCTGGTCTCGCCAGACGGCGAAATGCTTTCGGTGTTTGAGGACGTCGGCCGCCATAACGCGCTGGACAAGTTAATCGGCACGCACCTGCTTGAGCGCCGGCTGCCGCTGCATGACAGGTTTCTGTTTATGAGCAGCCGCGGCAGCTTTGAACTCGTGCAGAAATCGCTAGCGGCGGGATGCGGCATGCTGGTCACGATTGGCGCTCCCTCCAGCCTCGCCATCGAATTTGCGCGCGCACGAGGTTTGACGCTGATTGGTTTCGTCCGCGAAGATCACTTCAACGTGTACGCCGGCGACTCGCGTTTGGTTGCACTTAGGATGAATTTATGAAGCTGCGTTTTCGGAAAGATTCGTTGCGTTTGCGGCTCAATCGGCAGGAAGTCAACGCTGTCGCGAGCGGAGGGTCGGTTGAAGAACGCGTGAACTTTCCCGGAGGTACGGCTTTGATTTACCGCCTGGTGCCGAGCGCGGAGGCTACTTGTGACGCGTCTCTTGCTGAAGGTACAATCACTGTTTCCGTGCCTTCGCGAAATGCTTAAGCAATGGGAACAGAACGAAGACGATTGGGCTATATCATAATACCGGAGCGCTCGAGATCGCGATCGAGAAGGATCTGGAATGCGTCGAGGCCAGGGCCGAGGAGCGCGACCCGTACGCATTTCCCCGGAAGGCTGCGTGTTAAGTCCCACGAAGACCTAGGCCGGTATTACGGTTCTGCAACGAGGCGCCGGGCTAAGTCGGCAATTTTGTTGGTTCCGCCTGCGTGGTTGTACTCTAGCTCTCCCTCCCATCGGTAGCGAATTGCTCCCTTTTTGTCGATGACGTAAATCGTTGGCCAGAATTCCTGATGCCAGCGGTCCCAATTGGCATGGTCGCTATCGAGAAGAATCGGATAGTGAATGCCTAGACGCGCAATCTCACGCTCTACATTCTTTTTTACGCTTTCGCGCTCGGTTTCAGGCGTGTGGATTCCAACCACCTCCACTCCCTCGGCGGCCAAATCCCGGCTCCACTGGGCATATGCAGGCAAATTCCTGCGGCAATTTATGCATGAAAACGTCCAAAATTCGACTATCGTCACGCGGCCTTTGCGGGATGCCAGCGTGATGGGTTGATTGTGCGGTGTATTGACCCAGGAACTTCCAATCAGTTCTGGCGCCGGAGCGTTCTCAGTGATGACATCGCCGGATAAATGGGGCAAGGCCAGAAATAGAGGAAATGCCAGGAGGATCCAATTTCGAACTGTTAGAGCCATTTTGATGTCCGCTTATACGTTCGCGGAACAAGTAGAACTGGTTACGCGGCACAGGCTCGGGAAGAGTGATGCACAATAGCGGCAGGCAATTCTTATGGCTGTCTCTACCGCTTATCAATCCGCTCCGCCGCTAACATGCTTGTCGGAAGAAGAGCTCCTTTTTCAGGAGAATGTCCGAAAGTTCGCGACCGAGCATATTGCTCCTCATGTCCGCGAAATGGACGAGGGTGCGAAGCTTCATGATGGCTTGCTTACTGAACTTTTCCGGCTGGGCTTGATGGGAATTGAGATTCCGGAGAGGTTCGGTGGACAGGAGGGGACGTTCTTTCAATCCGTTCTCGCGATTGAAGAGCTGGCCCGGGTGGACCCGGCTATCTCGGTTATCGTCGATGTGCAGAATACGCTTGTAAACAATGCGATTTCGCGCTGGGGCTCTCCGGAGCAACAGCAGAAGTATCTTTCTAGGCTCTCCACTGAAATGGTGGGGGCCTACGCTCTTTCGGAAGCCGAATCGGGATCGGACGCGTTTTCCCTCACCACCCGGGCGATCGATTCGGGCGATCACTACCGGCTCGAAGGGCGGAAATTATGGATCACAAACGGAGCCGAAGCCGGCGTTTTCCTTGTGTTTGCTACAGTTGATCCTGCCGCAGGTTACCGCGGCATCACGTGCTTTCTGGTCGAGCGCGACACGCCGGGCTTCACAATCGGTAAGAAAGAGAGCAAACTCGGCATTCGCGCTTCATCAACCTGCGAGCTGATTTTCGATGGTTGTTGCGTGCCCAAAGAAAGCGCGATGGGCGAAATCGGCAAGGGATACAAGATCGCGATCGAGACGCTCAACGAAGGGCGGATCGGGATCGGGGCTCAAATGACCGGGCTGGCTGCGGGCGCGCTCGGCCACGCTCTTTCGCATGCCAAGCACCGAAAGCAATTCGGGAAAGCGATCGGCGAATTTCAGGGAGTTCAATTCGAGCTGGCGGAAATGGCTGTGAAAGTGGAAAGCGCAAGGCTGCTGGTTTACAATGCCGCGCGGCTTCGGGATGCGGGCCAGCCCTTTGTTACCGAGGCCGCCATGGCGAAAGTATTACGCCTCAGCGATTGCCGAGGAAGTGGCGTCGAAGGCGATCGAGGTCTTGGGGGGCGTCGGGTTTACGAAAGATTATCCGGTCGAGAAACTATATCCGCGACGCGAAGATCGGGCGAATCTACGAGGGTACAAGCAACATGCAGCGAATTACGATCGCTAAAGCGCTGCTCGACAACGTGAAATGACGGCGCTAAGGCAACTAGCGGCCTTAGAAAATCGTCACAATAAGAAGATATGACACGGCGCGATTACTTCAGGTCTTTTGCGGCTTTTGCCGCTGCGGGTCCGGTGCTCAAGGCGATAGACGCTCCCCACAATCTGACTGAGGGCCAGATTCAGACCATTATTCAGAAGTTCGCCGAGAAGGAGACGGAGTTCGCACAGGCGCGAGACCAGTACACATTCCGCCAGGAAACGAAGATCGTCGAATACGACGACAGCGACCAGCCCGGCGGCAAGTATCAAATCGTTTCCGACATTACCTTCAACGACAAGGGAAAACGAGCCGAGAATGTCGTTTACGCGCCGGTAAACACGCTACAACGGATCATCATGACGCCCGAGGATGAACAGGATCTTCGAACGGTGATGCCTTTTGTCATGACCTCCGCCGAGGTGCCGGATTACTACATACGTTTCCTGGGCTGGCAGAAGGTGGATGAGATTGGCACCTACGTTTTTGCGGTAAAGCCGAAAGAGCTGAACAAGTCGGGTAAACGTTATTTTGAAGGCGAGATCTGGGTGGACGACCGCGACTATCAGATTGTAAAAACTTACGGACGGTCAGCAGGTTATTTGAAGCGCAAAGGCCAGCAGTTCCCTAAGTTCGAAACGTATCGTGAGAACATCGACGGGAAGTACTGGTTCCCGACATACACGTATGCCGACGATGTTCTGAATTTCGATACGGGTCCGGTGCGCATCAAGGAGATCGTGCAGTACAAGGACTATAAGAAATTTGGAAGCCGGTCGACAATCACGTTTGGCGACTCGGAAGCGCCGGCGCAACCCAAGTCTCCGCCCTCCTCGCAGCAGCCTCCCCCTTCGCCTCACCAATGAGGTAGACTAAAGATACGTTGCTTCCCAATAACACGCTGAAAACCTGTGGTTTTGGCGAGTTCAGATCTAAATCTGCGCAATCCGATGCAAAGCAGAGACGAGGGGGAGGCTGATACGTAAAATAGAGTCTTCGCGACCCATGTCCGACCTTGATCAGCTTCGTCTTAGACGAAGGCGTAACTTGAGCAGACATTTGCGGGAAGCCGCATTGATCGTGAAAGGCGCCGCATCGACCTCGCATCCGATCATGGCGCACATTATCCCGATCCGGCGGTGTAACTTAACGTGCGCATACTGTAACGAGTACGACGATTATTCGAAGCCCGTTCCGCTCGATACGTTGACGCGAAGACTCGACCTTCTGGGGCGGCTGAAGACCGGGATCATCACGTTAAGCGGCGGCGAGCCGCTGCTTCATCCCGAGCTGGACGATGTAATCCGGCACATCCGGCAAGTGGGTGCGCTTGCCGGTTTAATCACCAACGGTTACCTGTTAGTGCCCGAGCGGATCGAGCGCCTGAACGATGCCGGATTGGACTATCTGCAAATCAGCATCGACAACGTGATGCCTGACGATGTATCGAAGAAGAGCTTGAAAGTTCTGGATAAGAAACTGCAGATGCTCGCCCAATACGCTCATTTTCACATCAACATCAACAGCGTCCTGGGCGGAGGCATTCACAACCCGGAAGATGCTCTGACGGTCGGCAAGCGGGCAATGGACCTCGGCTTTACGTCGACTGTTGGCATTATTCACGACGGAGATGGCCAGCTACGGCCGCTGGGAAGCCGCGAGCGCGAAGTCTTTCTCGAAATGAAGAAGTTTGAGAAGAAGCACTTCTCGCGGTTGAACTATTTCCAGGAGAGCATTGCCAATGGCCAGCCGGCCGATTGGCGCTGCCGGGCCGGCTCCCGGTATCTGTATGTTTGCGAGGACGGGCTCGTCCACTATTGTTCGCAGCAGAGGGGATTCCCTGCCAAGCCGCTCGAAGACTACACGCTCGAAGATATCAAGCGAGAATACATCACGCAGAAATCGTGTGCGCCTCTTTGCACAATTTCGTGCGTACATCAGATTTCGTATTTCGACTTCTTTCGAGGTGAGCAAACGCTGTCGGTAAATCCGGAGCCGGAGCGGAAGGAGCAATTGGTTTCGATCAAGTCGGCCGGAGCGTAAAGGCCGGCCATATAGCTCAACCGCTCTGCAATTTGGTGGTTCGCTCGAGATCGCGGCTGAAGCGGGCGAGTATTTCGTCCTCGAACGAAAAATCCGGTTTAGCGAAGCTCCGCTGCCTGAGGTAAGCCTTAAACGTAGTCTTCAGCCCCATCGCAAAATCGGTCGGGCGGAATGCCAGCATCCGTTGGGCCTTGGTAATCACCTCGGTAATGGCCGGCAGGTCGAAGTAGTAGCCGAAGTAAAGTTTGGGGCCGAACGCGCTGCCGCCCATATGCAGAATGCGGTCGCGTGGAATCGAAACCAGATCGGGTTCCTTGACTCCCGCCGCCTTGGCCAGCTCGATTACAACCTCGTGTTGCGTGAGAGCTCGCGCGTTGGCTGCGTTGAAAGCGTGACCGACCGCATTCCGCGAATCGAGCACGCGCATCGCGAGCCGCACCAGATCCTCGACATAAACGAACTGCATCAGCCGGTGGCCCTCACTCGGCAGGATGATCTTGCGCCCGGCTCGAAGGCGATCCCAGAAGAAAGCTTCCCGATAAAACGGATTGCCCGGTCCGTACACATACGGCGGGCGAATGGTAACAATAGGGAATCCCGTACGCTGATGAAGGCGAAAAAGTGAGCGTTCACTCATCGCTTTGTTGCGAATGTAGGAATCGGGGTGGTCATCGGGAGCGAGAGCGTCCCCTTCGTGATGATTCAAGCCATCGCCATAAGAGGCAACGCTTGACATGAAGACGTACCGGCTGATGTGGCCGTCAAAGAAAAGGGCCATTGCTTCAATCTGGTGCGCATTGGTGCCATTCTCCCAGTCGTAAGCCAGATCGTATACCGCATCGAATTTCAACCTTGCCACTGCTTTGCGGACTGTATCGATCTGATTACGGTCGGCCGTAAGGTTTACAACGCGCTTGCTGAACGGGTTCCGGCTTCGGCGATGAAGAATGGAAACTTCGTGGCCAGCCTTTATTAACTCCGTCACCAGCAACTTGCCGATAAAGGTCGTACCACCGATGACGAGCACTCTCATTGGCGGAACTTCGCCGCCATGCGAGGTCCCGTTCCTAGTCGTAGTATTCGAGGCCGAGGTGTGTGATGAGGTTTTCACCTTGCATCCAGCGAAGCGTATTCTTCAACTTCATTAATTGGATGAAGATATCATGCTCCGGATACAATCCCGCAGCAGTCATGGGTCCCTTGAAGTAGAACGAGAGCCACTCCTGAATGCCCTTCATCCCGGCCCGTTGAGCCAGATCTAGAAAGAGTACCAGGTCGAGGACCAGTGGCGCAGCCAGAATGGAATCGCGGCACAAGAAATCGATCTTAATCTGCATCGGATAGCCGAGCCATCCGAAAATGTCAATGTTGTCCCAGCCCTCCTTGGCATCGCCTCGTGGCGGGTAGTAGTTGATCCGGACGGCATGATACAGATCTTTGTACAAAATCGGATAGAGATCCGGCTGCAGGATATGCTCCAGGACCGAGAGCTTCGTTTCCTCCTTAGTCTTGAACGAACCTGGGTCTTCGAGGACGGCGCCATCACGGTTTCCGAGGATGTTGGTGGAAAACCAACCGCTCACACCAAGCATTCGAGCCTTGAAACCTGGGGCGAGCAGGGTCTTCATGTAAGTCTGCCCCGTTTTGAAATCTTTGCCGCAAATCGGTGTCGCGGTGTCGCGCGCAAGCTCGAGCATAGCCGGGATGTCGGTAGTCAGGTTGGGGGCGCCGTTCGCGAAGGGTACACCAAGCTTAAGCGCTGCATAGGCGTATATCTGACTGGGGCAGATATCGCCATCATTTTCCGCTAGCCCTTTTTCAAAGGCGGTTAGAGTTTGGTGGACATCAGCGGGCTTATGGTGCACCTCCGTGGATCCGCACCAGATCATCACCAACCGGCTACAGCCGTTCGCCCTCTTAAACTCTTGAATGTCGCCCATCAAGGCCTGGGCGTGATCCATCTTTGTCTTGCCCTGTTTCACGTTCGGGCCGTCGATCCTGCGGACGTAATTGTGATCGAATACAGCCGGCATGGGACGGATCGACGTCAAGGGCTCTCTCAACTCGTCTAGCAGCGGTCGGTCCAATACCCGCGCCTTGACAGCCGCTTCGTATGCGTTGTCGTCGTAGATGTCCCACGTCCCGAAGCGGAGGCATTCCAAAGGAGAAAGCGGAACGAAGTCTTTAATTCTTGGAACTCGGTTTTCCGTGCGTTTGCCGAGCCGGATAGTGCCAAGCTGAGTAAGCGATCCAACTGGCTGGCCCAAACCGCGCTTCACCGCTTCTACGCCTGCAATAAACGTGGAAGCCACAGCGCCCATTCCAGGAATGAGAATCCCTAAACGGCCGTCGGCTGGTGCGATCGTTACGTTCGGTTGCGTGTACAAGGCAACTCCTTTGTTACTTCCTTCGTCCGTCCTCACTCTTTGGACGTAAGCTGCACTCCGCAGGTAAGCAAGCCCCGGGCTAATCGCGCGCACAACGCCACCCACCGGCTGTGCGCTTGGGTCCTCCGATATACTAGCATTTACAGTGTCTTTGAAAGCTTCCGGGACAATCTCAACGTTGATCGTGGACGACGAGCAGTTGGCCCGCGAAGAACTGGCCTTTCTCCTGAAAGACTTCCCCGAGGTGGAACTGCTCGAAACTGCTTCGAACGGCTTTGAGGCGCTCAAGATGATTGAGGACCTGGAGCCCGATCTGGTCTTTCTCGATGTGCAGATGCCCGGGTTGGACGGTTTGGGGGTAATTCGCAAGCTTCAGGAGAGGAAGATTCCTCTGCCTCATTTCGTGATGGCAACGGCGTTCGACCAGTACGCAGTCGAGGCTTTTCGGCTGGAAGCAATTGATTATCTGTTGAAGCCCGTCGAGAAGGACCGGCTGGCGCTGACGATTGAGAGGGCCTGGAAAGTAGTTGAAACCAAGAACACCGCTGACGTGAAGGCAGCGGCGGAAGCGCCCAAGCCGGGTGCGCAACGGACCAAGCTTCTGGTGCGTAGCGGCCCGCGCAATCTCGTAGTAGACGCGAACGACGTAATCTACGCAACCATTGACGATGGACTGATTACGGTCGTCACCACACATACGGAGGGCCAGCTAAACTACCGCACCATCGAGGAGCTGCAATCCAATCTCGACCCCGATATTTTCTGGCGGGTACACCGCTCGTTCCTCGTGAATATTAACCGGATACGGGAGGTAATTCCCTGGTTCAAATCGAGCTTCCAGCTAAAGATGGATGATAAACGCCAAACTGAGATTCCGGTCAGCAGGATTCAAACCAAGCGATTGCGGACGCTATTGAAGTTGTAGCGCTGTTTCCCGCGGGGTAGGCCGGATGCATACGCTTCCGGCTCCTTGACGATTACAAAGGGAGCTGGATAATGCTGTGGATTCGGGGTCTGGTTTTTACTCTTCTTGTTCCCTGTATTGTCGGGTGGCTGGCGCCGTCTTGGATTTATAGCGGATCTGAGCGCCGCGGCGGTTTTTGGGACATCGGCTGGGTACCGGTGGGGATAGGTTTGGTCGTCTACCTTTTGTGCCTTTTTCGATTCTTAGCTTCAGGTGGTACACCAGCAATCTTCTTCACGCGTCATCTTCGATTTCTCATCGGCCAGGAGCCCGGCAACCTGGTGCAGGACGGATTCTACCGGGCTTCGCGAAATCCAATGTATGTAGGCGTGCTGATGGTGGTATTCGGTCAAGCGATCTTGTTTGCCTCTTCCAAGGTCGCGCTGTATGGACTTGCGTTGTGGCTCTTCTTCCACCTCATGGTCGTGTTGCTGGAGGAGCCGCACCTCCGCAAGGAGCGCGGTTCCTCTTACGATGAATACTCAAAACGAGTGCCGCGCTGGCTGGGCTGGCCCCGATAGTTGGGCCTCCGTGCGTCTTTTCGTTCTTGCTGTTTTGGCTCTTAATCCTGCTCTAGCGCTCGGCCAAACCACAACCGGCGAGTTGCGCATTTCGATCGCTGACGCCGGTGGCTTGCCCGTGCCGGGCGTAGTGAAGCTCGTGAGCCAGGCGAATCAATATGACAGGACGTTCCAGGCTAACAAAAACGGGCAGGTGGTAGCGAAACGGCTCGCCTTTGGACTTTTTCGAGTGGAGGTGAGTGAACAGGGATTCGCTCCCGTTACGCAGCTTGTCGAGATCCGGTCGGCAATTCCGGTGCACGTGAAAGTCACTCTCGCGGTCGCCCCTGTCTCAACGTCGGTCGAGGTTAAGGAAAACGAGACCTTGATCGATCCATACCGCACCAACGGCGCTTTCCGCATTGGGGGCGACGCACTGCGCGACCGACTCGCGAGCCGGCCTGGAAACTCGGTAGCCGACCTGGTTTCGATGGAGCCGGGCTGGGTCTTCGAAGCGAACGGGATTTTACATCCGCGCGAATCCGAATATCAGACCCAGTTCGTTGTAGACGGCATTCCGCTGACCGATAACCGGTCGCTGGCGTATACGCCCGATTTCGATGTCAACGACGTTCAGGAGATGAACGTGATGACTGCCGGATATCCCGCGGAGTTCGGCCGGAAGCTGGGCGGAGTGGTGGAAGTGGAAACGGCCCGGGATACGAGGCAGGGCTTTCATGGCAGAGCGGAAGCCTCGGGCGGTAGCTTCGATACGGCAGGCGGGTTTCTGGAGGGGCAATATGGGTGGGATGCGAACAGTTTGACTTTCAGCGGAGCGGCCTCGACCACCGACCGCTATCTCGATCCACCGGTGCTCCAAAACTACACGAACCATGGCACGCTCGAAGATTTCATGGGGCACTACGAGCGCGATCTGGACGCGAACAACCGGATTGGGATTATTTTGCGGCGCGAGCAGTCGAAATTCCTCGTGCCGAACGAAATCGTCCAACAAGAAGCGGGGCAGCGCCAGGATCGCAATAACGACGAAACCGCGTTGCAGTTCTCGTACCAGCACATTTTTTCCGCAAACGTTTTAGGAAACATTAGAGCCATGGCGAGGGACCTGACAGCGGGCTTCTGGTCAAATCCCCTATCGACTCCCATTTACGCCGGACAGGACCGCAGTTATCGCGAAGGTTATGTGAATGCCAGCCTGTCGGTGCACCACGCCAGCCATGAATTGAAGTTCGGCTCCGAAGGCGACTTCGCTTCCATTCGCGAAGCGTTCCATTACCTGATCACCGACCCCTCTCAGTTCGACCCGGAGACTCCGCCGACATTTAGCTTTCTCGGGCGGGCTCAGGACCGCGAGCAAAGCGCGTTTGCGCAAGACCTGTTCCGATACAAGAACTGGACGTTCAGCGGCGGGATTCGCTTTGACAATTACGGGCTACTCGTCCACGAATCGGCGTGGAGCCCGCGCACAGGCGTGGCTTATTATTGGCCGGCGGCCGATATCGTTTTTCGCTTCTCCTACGATCGGGTTTTTCAAACGCCCGCTTTCGAGAACCTGCTGGTATCGAGTTCGCCCCTGGTGACGAGTTTAAGCGACGAGGTTTTGCGGCTTCCGGTGAAACCTTCGCTAGGAAATTACTTCGAAACAGGTTTCGATAAAGCCATTTTCGGTAAAGTGCGGATCAACGGAGACCTCTATCACCGGAGTGTCAACAACTATGCCGATGACGATCTCCTCTTGAACACGGGCATCAGCTTCCCGATCGCGTTCAGCAGAGCTGTTATTTACGGCGAAGAAGTGAAGGTGGAAGTCCCGCGATGGGGACCTGTCTCGGGTTTCATCAGCTACGCAAACTCGCGCGGCAACGGATTTCTGCCCGTAACTGGGGGGTTGTTCCTGGGCGATGACGCAGCCCAGGCGATCACCCAAACGACTGGCGTGTTTCCGGTAAGCCAGGATCAGCGGAACACGGTCAGGACCCGCTGGCGTTGCCAGATCGGCCCACGTTTCTGGGCGGCGATTGGTGGAACTTACAACAGCGGCTTGCCGGTCGAGTTTACGGGGACTTACGCGGAGGCACTGAGCGAGTACGGGCCTCAGATTGTTAACCGCGTAAATTTTTCGGACGGCCGGGCTCGGCCCGGATTCACGCTGGATGGAAGCGTGGGTGCCGATCTAATGAAGAAGGAAAACCGGATAGTGAGATTGCAGGTAGATTCGCTGAACATAACCAATCAACTGAATGTGATCGACTTCGCGGGTCTGTTCTCCGGGACTGCGATTGCGCCGACTCGAAGCGTAAATGCGCGGCTTCGATTCGATTTCTGACTCTCGCCGTAGTGCATTATTGATTGGGGTATGCCGGCGGCTTCCCTGAAACTTTGTGTAGAAGTTCGTCGGCCGTTTGTTGATGCAGCCTATTGACTTTGGCGTATTCGGCCATCGCTTCCTGCTTGCGCCCCAAGCTCTGATAGATCTTGGCCAGCCTATAGTAGGCATCGGCGCGCGAAGGATCGAGTTTCACTGCCGTCTTGAATTCCGCAATTGCCTGATCGCTCCGCTTTTCGTTGTCGTAAAGAATGCCGAGATCGAAGTGGGCGATGCGGAGATCGGGCTGGAGACGAACGGCTTTTTGAAGGAGGGGTGCAGCCTGTGCGAACAGATTCTGGCGAGCGTAGATATCGCCGAGATAGGCGTTCGACTGAGGATGGTCGGAATCGTTGGCCAATTCCTGGCGGAAGCACTCCGCGGCGCGGACGTACTGGCGCTGTTTCCAATACTCGAAGCCAAGGGCGAAGTGCGCGCCCGGCTCTTTTGGCGACGCCTTCGTTACGGCCTGCAATTCGGTAATGGCGTCGGTTTCGCGGTCGAGGCCGTCGAGCGCCTCGGCCGTTAGCAGGTGAACGGCGGGCGAATCGGGGTTCTCGCGCAGCAGGGCCTGAAATTGTTCGAACGCGTGCTGATATTGGTTCGACCACAGGCAGCTTTGCGCCAGCACCAGCCGCAGCTCGGAATTCTTAGGATCGGCCGAGACAACCGGATCGAGATAGCGGACTGCGCTCGCGTAATCGCGCTCGGCATAAGCGCACATTCCGAGGAGGATGCGGATCTGCGTGCTATCAGGGTTGTCGGCGAGCGCGGTTTTGAGCGGGCGAACGGCAGCTTTGAAATGGCCCTGCTTGAATTCAGCCAAGCCGAGATTCATTTGGATGCCAGTCAGTTTCGGATCGATGGCGAGTGCACGGCGGTAGGCGCTCGCAGCCTCGGAATAGTTTCCAGAGCGCGAGAGATCCACGCCCAGGCTGGCGAGCGCTCCGGCATCTTTCGGGTTGCGTTCGACCGCTTCGCGCCATGCCTTGGCGCCTTCGGAGTATTTGCCCTGGCTGTCGAGTTCTTGCGCCTGGGTGATGTCAGGAGGAAGCTGGGCGCACAGGTGGAATGCGCACACCAACACGCCCATTGGAAGCAAGCACCGACGCAACAGACTTCCGATACCTCTCTTACAGCATACGAGCCGCGGCGTAAGGGCTGGGCAGGCCCGGCCCCTACGATGCTCGTGAACGGCAGCTGTAGGGGCGAGGCCTGCCTCGCCCAAAATTGCCTCTCGGGATCAGAACAGCAGCTTCAGACCGAGTTGAATGATTCTCGGATCCCAGGTGGAAGTCACTTGCCCGAAAAGCTGGTTCCCAAAGCTCGTATTCACGTTGTTAAACTGCGTGTGGTTAAAGGTGTTGAATGTTTCGCCGCGGAACTCGAGCCGGGCGCCCTCTCGAATGAACGGTAGGGCGAAACTCTTGAACAGCGAAAGGTTCCAGTTATTGCGGCCAGGGCCAACGATGCTGCCTCGCGAGGCATTGCCGAACGATAATGGCGGGGCGGCCACATAGATGCCAGGGTTGAACCACTGCGCGACCGTCTTCGGGTAATTGAGCGTGCCCACTACATCGGGCCGGGCAGTCGTATCACCGCCGTTCAGACCAAGCTGCGTCCCTGAATCGGAATAGGTGGGCGTAAGTGGAGTGCCCGATTCAAACGTCGTGATTCCGGACAATTGCCAACCGCCGAGGACGCTGTGAACGAGCGGACGGCTCGTGTTGTGGAAAAACGGCAGGTCGTAGACATAGTTGAAAGTAAGAATCTGCCGGCGGTCGTACTGGCCAGAGCCATAGTCGAAGCGGCGGTTGAAGGGATCCGACAACGCGTTCAGGTCCCCAGTCGTGTAGTCGAGTTCGTGCGACCACGTGTAGGAGCCCTGGAGCGTGAGGCCTTTGGTTGCCTCCATACGATATCCGATCTGCAGCGAGTTGTAATTCGAGCCCGTTGCCGCTTCGGTCATGTCGATATCGGCGAAGCCGGGATAGATTCGCTGCTCGTTCGGGTTGTTGAAGGTACCAGCGGCGATAGCGGCACGGTTGGGATCGTCCAGCGGTACGGTGTTGATGTTGCGTACGTCTGGCTGGTGATAATTGCCGTCGCCTACATAGCTCACCGACAGTACAGCGCTTCTGGCAAGTTGTTGCTGAATGCCGAAACTCCACTGCATGCTCGTCGGCAGTTTGTAGTCGGAATACGCCAGCGTCGTGAGTCCAGCCGGGTAGAACGGTAAACTAGCAGTTTGATTGGTCAGGTAATTCGTATGCGGGTTCGATAGATAGACGTTGTTCGCGCTCGGGTCATACGAAAACGGCGGATTCGGACCCATGTTATACACATCGTTTCCCTGAATGCGCTCGTAGAACATGCCAAAACCGCCCCGGATGATGGTTTTGCCGTTGCCGAGAAGATCGAGAGCGAATCCCACTCTCGGCCCCCAGTTATTCCAGTGATTTTGAACGATGCTGCGTGGATAACCCCCCAGACCGGAAATACCGATTCCGTTCAAATAAAACGGAACAGTGGAGAGCGCGATACCGGGAACCTTGGTAAAACCAGGGCCGTTCGGATTCATGCTGCCATCGGAATTGAATTCCGGCGCGTTAGCGGAGTTGTACATCGTTGGAACAAAATTCGAGAGACGATTTAGCACATCATAAGCATGCGGAACGCCTTCCCATCGAACGCCCAGATTCAGAGTCAGCCGGCTTGAAGCGCGCCAATTGTCTTCAAAGTAGCCTCCGAACGTCGTATTGCGAATGTGCACGTTATCCTGAATCGCCAGCTCACTGTAGCTGCTGGCATAACCGAGCATGAAATCGGCAAAGGCGTTGCCTGATGCATTGCCATTGAAGTTGAAGTCTCCCTGAGTGTCTCCAAAAATGTCCTGGTTCTTGCGGGTTCGCATGAACGTGCCGCCAAATTTAAAATTGTGGTTGCCATTCGTCCAGGAAACATCATCTCGAACCTGGTTGCTGTCGAAGCTGTTGTACCAGGGCCAAGAACCTGGGTCATAATTGACACCGTAATTCCCACCGATGCTGATGGTAGGTAGGCGATCGTCGTTGTTGTTCCCGAAATACTGGGGGACATCCCACCCCGCGGGTTTCTTGTAGATGCCGCTGGGATTCAGAATGATGCGATTGCCGTTGTAGTTATAGGCAAGTTCGTTGACCACCGACGGGCTAATAGTGTAGGTCATGTGCAGGACGGCGGCGTAAGAGGGACTTTTGATCAAGGTTTGAATCGTCGGATAGGTGTCGCTGCTCCACAGCGAGACGGGGTTGGTCTCGTTAGTCAGATCGTCGATGAAATGGCCCATTAACGAAATCTTGTCGGTGATCTGATGATCGATGCGAAGAATCTCTTCGCGAACATTTGTTGGCACTGCCGGGGCGGAAGTGTAATTGTTTCCGGCGGCGTTGGGCAGCGGGAACGCGCCGGTGTTCAGAAACACCTGCGCGTTAGGATCGAGGCGACTCGTGGGTATGATATTTCCGGCAAACGGCTGGCCGGTCTTGGGATCTTTGATGACGGAACCCGGCAGAAGCGAGCTGAAGTCGCCCGTTCGCCAGGATTCCGGGAAAGCCGGAGAAACGCTGCTTTGGCTCCCTTGGATCAGCCGTCGCCATTCCTGATTCCAGAAGAAGAACGTCCTATTGCGGTCGCGGTTGTAAACGTGCGGAAAGAATATGGGGCCGCCGAGATTGTAACCGAACGTATTCAAGCGCAGCTCAGGCTTTCCAGTGCCGCTCTGATTGGCGAAGAACGTATTCGCGTCGAAATCGTCGTTCCTTACAAACTCCCACAGAGTGCCGTGAAAATCCTTGGTTCCGCTTTTGATGATAATCGTCATCGTGCCGCCGGAAGCCTGACCGAAATCGGCGCTGTAGTTACTCGTCAATGCCTTAAACTCGCTGATGGCGTCCGCCGAAGGAAGAGTTGATATGCCGCCGCCGCCACCGCGGTCGTAGTTCTCGCCGCCATCGACTAGCCACAGGTTGTGGTCTGGCCGCTGGCCGTTAAAGCTGAGCGTGGCGTCAACCAGCAGCGGAGAGGGTGTTGAAAAATCGAGCGAGTCCGCCGAAACTCCAGTACCGATGCTGGCGAGCTGCGTGATGTTGCGGCCGTTGAGCGCAAGCTGCGTGACCTGCAGACCGCTAATCAGGTTGCTTTGTTCGTTCGTATCCGATTGAACCTGAACTGCATCGGCTGCGACCGTAACGCTTTCCGTCGCTTCCCCAACCTGAAGCGTCGCATCGACGCGAATCGTATCGTTCACGTTCAGAACAATACCGGTTTGCTCATACTTCTTGAAACCGGGCGCGGTGATCGTGACTGCGTAAGTTCCAATTTGCAGATCCGCCGCCTGAAAGCTACCGGCCGAATTGGTAGTTACAGTACGTGTCTGGCCGGTCTTGGTGTCGGTGATCGACACTTGTCCTCCGGCTACTACCGCTCCCGATGGATCTGTAATCGTCCCGACGATTGTTGCTGTTGCCTGTGCATACAAAGACGTTGTTGAACAGGCGAGAAAACACACGAGTAGTGCTGACGCGCGCATCATCGTCCTCATGGACCCTTTCCGCCACCTCTTCATGGGTGACTGTCAGCGCCTGCTTGTTAAGGCGCTTCCCCCCTGACCGTCTCTTGAGAATGAGCCCGTGTCAGTCTGCGAAGAATTATATAAGGGTGTTGAGAGGATGTGAAGAGGGAGAATTTAGTTTTTTCGCGTCAACTAAATGCGGTGAAAGCTCCGCAGGATATCCTTCGTGCTATACCGAAGGGCAATCGGGCGGCCGTGCGGACAGGTCATCGGGTACTCGCACTGCGAAAGGGCTCTTAGTAGATACTCCATTTTTGCCGGCTCGAGCTTAGTATTTACTTTAATGGCTGCCCGGCAGGCAACCGTTGCGGCGATGCCGCGCCGGATATCTTCGAGTGACGCGTGGCGTAGCTCGCGTTCGGCGGTCTCGAGTATCTCGAAAATGGCCTGCTCTACCGCACACGTGTTCAGATCGCCCGGCGCTGCCTTCACCGCAATTGTCCGTTGCCCGAACATCTCGGTTTCGAATCCGGAGGCATTCAATTCATCGCCGATTCGCTCATATTCGAACTGCTGCGCAACGCTGAGGCTCAAGACGATCGGCATGAGGAGCTGCTGTAGCTCGATCCTTCCGGAAGCGCGCTGCCGCAACACTTTTTCGAACAGAATCCGTTCGTGAGCTACGTGCTGATCGACGATCCATAGTCCGTCGCGTCCTGCGGCAATGATGAAGCTCTCGTGCAATTGGCCGAGCGGATGGAGATCGGATAAAGCAGACAGATTATCGACCCGCTCCCATTCGGAAGGCAGATGGTCTAAGGCGATATGAGTATCGGGTACTCGTCTTGTTACAGACTGAGGCGACGGAAGGGCCTCGATTTCCAGCTGGTTATGCGAAGCGCGGGCCACGGGTTGCACGCCCGGCAAACTAATCTCTGTGTTAATCTCGGGGTTAATTTCAGTGCCCTCGTTTTCGAGCGGGCCAGTAGCGGCAGGCAGGGCATCGAGAGTCAGTTCCGATGGAAGATCCAAAGGCTGACTGTCGAGCATCCGCGAAAATTCGGAGAAGGGAAGCGCCGCCGCACTCTGCGCTACAAATGGCCGGTGCATGGGTTGATCTTCCGAAGCAGCAAACGGAAGTGGGGACTTCGCGGGAAGCGGAATACTCGAGGCGGGCCGATGGCTATTCAGAATTTCGCGAATAGTATCCCGGACGAAATCATGCACGAAGGAGCCGTGCCGGAAACGTACCTCGGTTTTCGACGGATGAACATTCACGTCCACCTCCGACGCGTCACAGGAGAGAAACAAAAGCGCAAACGGGTAACACGCGGGAGGAATCAAGTTATGAAATGCCGAGGAGATCGCGTGCAGGAGTAACTTGTCGCGAATCAGCCGCCCGTTTACGAAAAGAAAAATGGAATTCCGATTCAATTTTTGAACGTGCGGACCAGATATGAGTCCCTGTAGACAGAAGTTACTCGATTCCGGTTCAGTTTCGGTTATCGATGAGTGAGCCGCGTGAGGCGGCACATACGGAGGCGGCAATGTGAGATCTATCGTCCGCCTTCCCAGATTGACAAGGTCGTCCATTGTCCCGGCGCCGAAGACCTGAAAAGCGCGTTCCTCTATGCTTCCTACTGGAGTCACGTGTAACAGTTCGCGACCCTCGTGATACAGCTCAAAACGCTTGCCGGGGTGAGCGAGGCTGTAATGGGTGACGAGCGAGCCTATATGCGCGAGCTCCGTCGGATCGGACCGCAAAAACTTTTTGCGAGCCGGCACATTATAAAAAAGATCGCGAACGGTGATGGTGGTGCCGGCCTGACGGGCCATTTCGTCGCACCGCAACAGCCTTCCGCCAGCGATTTCAACAGCCGTCCCCGTCTGTTCTTCGTTCGAGCGTGTCTCGAGGAGCAACCGGCTCACTGAAGCGATCGACGGAAGGGCTTCGCCGCGGAAGCCAAGAGTCTCGATGGCAAGCAGATCTTTTACGTCGCTCAGCTTACTGGTCGCATGGCGCTCGAAGGCAAGCAGAGCGTCGTCGCGGATCATTCCGCTGCCATTGTCGGCTATGCGAAGCAGCCGCCGGCCTGCCGATTCGGCATCGATCCTCACCTCGGTTGCGCCCGCGTCGAGCGAATTCTCGAGCAGTTCCTTTACTACGGAAGCGGGCCGCTCGACTACTTCACCCGCGGCAATTTTATTGGCAACGTTGTCGGAAAGGACGCGGATGCGGCCCATGATGTTGTGGGGGCGAGGCCTGCCTCGCCCGAAGCCACTACCGATTTTAGCCGCTCATGGCCGCCAGGAATTCGGCATTGCTTCTGGTCTTTGAAAGCTTGTCGATGAGAAGCTCCATCGATTCGACAGGCGATAGCGGATTCAGAACCTTGCGCAGAACCCAAACCCGGTTCAACTCTTCGCGCGGCATCAACAGTTCTTCTTTGCGCGTTCCGCTACGGTTGATGTCGATAGCCGGGAAGACGCGCTTGTCCACCAGCTTCCGGTCGAGATGGATTTCCATGTTCCCGGTGCCTTTGAATTCTTCAAAGATCACATCGTCCATGCGGCTGCCGGTATCGACCAACGCGGTGGCGACGATCGTAAGCGAGCCGCCTTCTTCAATATTCCGGGCCGCGCCGAAGAAACGCTTCGGCCGCTGTAAAGCGTTCGAGTCAACGCCGCCCGAAAGTACTTTACCGGAAGGCGGAACTACGGTGTTGTAAGCGCGGGCGAGACGCGTGATGGAATCGAGCAGAATGACAACATCACGTTTGTGCTCGACCAAACGCTTCGCTTTTTCGATCACCATTTCAGCAACTTGAACGTGGCGCGCGGCAGGCTCGTCAAAGGTGGAGCTGATGACCTCGCCCTTGACCGACCGCTGCATATCGGTGACTTCTTCGGGGCGCTCGTCGATCAACAGAACGATCAAATTGATTTCTGGATGATTGGTTGTAACAGAATTGGCGATGCTTTGCAACAGCATCGTTTTGCCGGTGCGGGGTGGAGCGACAATCAATCCGCGCTGGCCTTTGCCGACCGGCGTAAGAAGATCCATCACGCGGCCGGAAAAGTTATCCTTCAACGTTTCCATCTTGATGCGGCCGTGCGGATACAGCGGCGTCAGGTTATCGAAGAAGATCTTATTGCGCGCTTCCTCGGGCGGCTCAAAGTTGATCGCGTCGACTTTAATCAGTGCGAAATACCGCTCGCCTTCTTTGGGCGGACGGATCTGTCCTGAAACCGTATCTCCGGTGCGCAGGTCGAATCGCCGGATTTGGGAAGGCGAGACATACACGTCGTCCGGTCCGGGCAGATAGTTATATTCGGGCGCGCGAAGGAAGCCGAAGCCGTCGGGCAGGCATTCGAGAACGCCTTCCGAAAATATCAGCCCGCTCTTCTCGGCTTGGGTCTGCAGGATCTTGAAGATCAGCTCCTGCTTACGCAATCCAGCGGCGCCCGGCACGGCGAGGCCTTTCGCGATCTCGTTCAGCCGGAGGATACTCATATCCTTCAGCTCGACGAGGTCCAAAGTCGGCGTGCCGTTCTTCTGTTGTCCCGTGTTGCCGAGCGAGTGCCGCAGGCGCTTACCGCCCTCTTCCGCCGGAGCAACGGGTGCTGTGGTTGCGGCCGCGGCGACTTCTTCCCCTGGCGTCTGCGCTGGACGCGGTGTCTCGGCGGCCTTTGCTTCTGCCGGGTTCCTGTTCTCGCCGGGGGCAGATGCCCTGTGCCGGCCAGCATCGCCATGCGGTCTGCTTCGGCCATGCCGTTCCGTTTTACTCTCCGTAGCAGCGGCCTCCTTTATATCGGCCGGTTTACCGATTCCGTTCTCCGGCTGCTTCGCCGAAGCTTCGTCGGCAGTGCTATCAGTGGGCGTACCTTCGGTGGTAGCCGCGAGGATTACATCCTGTTCCTGATTTTCGAGATGATTTGCCAAATTTCCCTCACTCCCCGGCCGTCCAGGGCCGAGAAAGGAACCAGCGCCTGATTGGGTACCTCTTTTTGAATCCGAGCCAGTTCCACTGTTTGCTGATTGTTGCTCTTGAACTTGTCGACTTTGGTGACAATCACCTGATATCGACGGTTACGGAACTCGAGCCATGACTTGAGTTCCAGGTCCATGTCCATCCACCCTCTGCGGGCATCCAACAAGAGGAAGCACAACCCAAGGTTCTGCCGTTCGAGCAGATACGCTTCGATCAGCTTCCTCCACTTCTCTTTCTCGGCCAGCGGCACCCGCGCAAAGCCATAACCGGGCAGGTCGACGAATCGCAGTCCCGGCTCTACGCAGTAGAAATTGATCATCTGCGTACAACCGGGCCGTGAGCTCGTAAACGCCAACCCCTGTCTGCGAACCAGAGTATTCAGCAGACTTGATTTTCCAACATTGCTACGGCCGAGAAATGCAATCTCGATCGTCCCCCTCCGCCCGGCCGCCTCCGGCGGAAACTGCCGCGGATCGACGGCGCTGATTAAATAGCTGGCCTCCGTCTCCGTTTTCGTTTCCGGCATTGTCCACCGTCGGGTAGCATTTCGATGGACCAGAATCCGGGCCTAATGCGTAATATTCTCCTCCGTAGGGCGAGACGTAAGTTCGACCGCTGTTGGAGGCTGAGTAACGGGAAGAGCCGCAAGATCGCGTTCCAGAGCCAACTTTAACACCTCATCCATACCGGAGACGAACTGCAATTTCATGTCCTGCCGGATATTCTCTGGAATATCGGCAAGATCCTTTTCGTTGTCCTTCGGCAGAATTACTTCGAAATACCCCTGACGGTGCGCCGCCAGCAGCTTCTCTTTCAAGCCGCCAATTGGCAACACACGCCCTCTAACGGTGATCTCTCCTGTCATCGCGATGTCACCACGCACGGGAATGCCCGTTAAGGCACTGGAAATACTGGTAGCAAGTGTGATGCCAGCCGACGGCCCATCCTTCGGGATGGCGCCCTCCGGCACGTGGACGTGAAGATCGAGATGGCGATAGAAGTCTTTCGGTAATCCCAGATACTGAGCGCGGGAACGCACATAGCTCATCGCCGCCTGGGCCGATTCCTGCATCACATCGCCCAGCTTGCCGGTGGTGGTCATTTTGCCGCGGCCTTCCATTACGGTGGCTTCTGTCGTCAGAATCGATCCCCCCACTTCCGTCCAAGCCAGACCCGTCGTAACTCCGACCTCATTCTTCTTCTCCGTCTCGAGATCGCGGAACCGTGCCGGCCCAAGAAGTTCCGTGACTTTGTTTCGGTCTACTGTCACCTTATCGATGGGGATCAGAACCGGCGGCTCCTCTTTTTTCGCCTTTTTGCCCCGCTTCGGCTTATCGTCGACGGCCGCCGCTTCTTCCTCGATCACTTCCTGCGTGCCGGCCGCAACGGGAACTTCGTTTCCATCCGATTGCGCTTCCACCAACTTGCGCGCGATCTTGCGGCAGACGTTTCCCACCTCGCGCTCCAGGTTCCGAACGCCGGCCTCACGTGTGTACGACTGAACTAGAGTCTGCAGGCCCTCGGTTGTAAATTCCAGGATGTCTGTAGGGACGCCGGTATCCTTCAGTTGCTTAGAAACGAGGAAGCGTTTCGCAATTTCAAGCTTTTCAAATTCCGTATAGCCCGAGAGCCGGATGACTTCCATACGATCCTGCAGCGCGGGCGGAATGGTGTGCAGCACGTTCGCCGTAGCGATGAAGAAGACCTGGCTCAGGTCGTACTCTACATCCAGGTAGTGATCCATGAACATGTAATTCTGTTCTGGATCAAGCACCTCGAGCAGCGCAGCGGAGGGATCTCCGCGGAAATCCATTGACATTTTGTCCACTTCGTCCAGCATGATGACCGGATTCTTGGTTCCGGCCTTCTTCATCATCTGGATCAACTGGCCCGGGAGCGCACCGATATAAGTTCGGCGGTGACCGCGAACCTCGGCTTCATCGCGCACGCCGCCGAGCGACAGGCGGACAAATTTGCGTCCGGTGGCTTTGGCGATTGACATGCCAAGCGAAGTCTTCCCCACTCCTGGAGCACCGACGAAACACAGAATCGATCCTTTGGGACTTTGCACAAGCCTGCGTACGGCTAGAAACTCGAGAATGCGCTCTTTGATCTTTTCGAGGCCGTAATGATCTCCCTCGAGAATCTCGCGCGCAAACTTCAGATCGCGAATTTCCTTGGTCTTTTTCTTCCACGGCACCGCGAGCAGCCAGTCGAGGTAGTTGCGCGAGACGGTGGATTCGGCGGACATCGGCGGCATAGCTTCGAGGCGCTTCAACTCGGCCATCGCCTTGTCGAACGCATCCTTGGACATGCCCACGGTTTCGATTTTCTTCTTTAGCTCGTCGAACTCGCTTTTTTCGCCGCGGCCGAGCTCTTTCTGAATGGCCTTGATCTTTTCATTCAGATAATATTCTTTCTGAGCGCGCTCCATCTGGCGCTTCACCCGGCCCTGAATGGTGCGGTCGACATTCAGCTTTTCGATTTCGATATCGAGCAGTTCGGCCACACGGGTCAGGCGGTCGATCGGCTCGAAAATTTCGAGCAGTTCCTGTTTCTCTTCAATGGTGAGCTGAAGGTTCGCGCCAACCGTATCGGCAAGCTTGCCTGGATCGTCCACCCGGATGGCGGCGATCATCGTTTCGTAATTCAGGTTCTGGCTGAGCTTGACGTACTGTTCGAAAAGATTAGTAACGCGGCCAACCAAGGCTTCGAGCTGGCTGCCCTGCTCGACGCGGTAATTGGAAGTGCGAACTACCGCCCGGAAGAAGCCCTCGTCTTCAGTCACCGAGACGACCTTGCCGCGTTCGACGCCCTCGACCAGCACCTTGATATTGCCGTCTGGCAGTTTCAGATTCTGAACAATGTTGGCAATCGTCCCCACATTGTAGATTTCGTCGGGCCGCGGCTCGTCGATCGTCGCATCGTGTTGAGTCGCTAGAAAAATCTTTCTGTCGCCGGCCAGCGCCTCTTCGAGCGCGCGGACACTCGACTCGCGTCCCACTACGAACGGGGTCATCATATATGGAAATATGACCACGTCCCGGATTGGCATCATGGGGAGACGCTTTGTGTCTGATTTGTCTTTTGTCGTGACCATCTGAGTTGAATAACGTTCGGTCCCCGGGCGGGGAAGAGATTCGAGTTTCGAAAAGATCTATACCGCGAAAGGAAATTCTAGCAGGGAAATCCGTGGCCGGGGAGGCTTCCTCAGCCCGCCTTCTCCAAAACCGCCATATTGATCTTTTGCGAGAGAACCATCTCCTTCGTGACGACGAATTCCCGGGCTTTCTTAAACGTTGGGAGATAGTACATGAGGTCGAGCATGAGATCTTCCAGGATCATGCGCAAGCCTCGGGCGCCTACTTTCCTCTCCATGGCCAGACCGGCCACGGCTTCCAGGGCGTCGTCGCTAAACTTCAGTCTAACATTCTCGAATTCGAACAGGCGCTGGTACTGCCGAATAATCGCATTTTTCGGCTTGGTTAGTATTTGAACCAGAGCATCGCGGGATAGGTCTTCGAGCACCGCCACAACCGGTAACCGGCCAATAAATTCCGGAATAAAGCCGTATTTAATCAGATCGATCGGCTGCACCTGCGCGAGCAGGTCGATATCGCGCCGCGCCGAAGCGCCCGCTCTCGCCTTACTCTCTTTCTGATCTTCAGGCGTCGTAAACCCTATTGCCCGGGTTCCCGACCGCCGCGCAATCGTCTTTTCCAGGCCAACGAAGGCGCCGCCACAGATGAACAGAATGTTGGTCGTATCGACTGGCGTGAACTCCTGGTGAGGATGCTTGCGTCCGCCCTGCGGTGGCACGTTCGCCACGGTGCCTTCTAGAATCTTCAGTAGGGCCTGCTGCACACCCTCGCCCGAAACATCCCGAGTAATTGAGGGGTTCTCGTCTTTGCGGCCGATCTTATCTATTTCGTCGATATAGATGATGCCCGTCTGACACCGCTGAACATCCCAGTCGGAGTTTTGGAGCAGCCGCAGAATGATGTTTTCCACATCCTCGCCAACGTATCCCGCTTCCGTAAGCGTAGTGGCGTCAACGATCGCGAATGGAACATCCAGAATGCGCGCAAGGGTCTGGGCGAGGAGCGTCTTACCCGTGCCGGTTGGGCCGATCAGCAGTATGTTCGATTTCGACAGCTCGACCTCGCTTCCTCGCTGCTTATTCATCTGAATACGTTTGTAGTGGTTGTAAACCGCGACAGCGAGCTTCTTCTTGGTGGCGTCCTGGCCGATCACGTACTGATCGAGATATTCCTTTAATTCGAGCGGACGAGGCAGCTTTCCCGGCGTACCATAGCTCTGCTCCTGTTTGTCGTCCTCAATAATCGAATTGCAAACTGCTATGCATTCGTCACAAATGTAGGCGCGAGGGTAGTCGCTGGGCGATGAAATGAGCTTACCAACTACGTCCTGGCTTTTGTGACAGAAAGAACAACGGAGGGAATCATCAGATCCGGCGCGCTTCAAGCTGGTTCTCCCGTCCTACGTGTGGAAACGATCAAGCTATCCCTAGCCTCTGTGGGAACAAACTATCCGATCCGAGCAACTATACGAACTCAGTATAACAGGGAAAAGGCAGTTTGTAGCCATGACTTACCAGCACAGCAAATCGCGTTTGTGGTCCGAAAGGTCCCATATGAGTGGCATCCTGGGTTACTTCGTTCCCGCGTTACGAGCCGCTTTCAGCGTCGAGGCCGCTTGCATCTCGGTCCACGGATTCGCTTTCAAGTCCCGGAGCTCCGGCGCTTGCCAGGCAAACTCGGGATGCAGCTTCAAATGTTCGGCAGCGTGGAATTCGACTCCGCACGGGTGGCCCATGCCTGCTACGAAAGCCATTCGGGACGCCATCTCGCTGTCGGCGACTTTCGCCTCTGCTACGCCTGCCGGCGCGTAAGCAGGTTGCCATCCCGGCAGCCCCCGGCTCGATCTGTCGTTGTGGCCGCAAAGGGTCCGCTCGTTCGGATCGATCTCATGCGTTACTACGTCGTAATGGTCGGTCTCAAATTTCTTTCCGGCGGCAATGTCGACTTTACCCTTATATTCCGCCATCAATTGATCCCACCGGCGATGACGGCAGGCATTCGGCGTATTCGGGTCGTTGACCGGGTAATCCGTCTCTTCTTGAGCCAATTTGGGATTAATTGGAAAATTTGATCCAACGAAATAGCCGTCTTTCGTCTTGTCGAACGTAACGTATTTCAATCCCAATTCCAATCGGGCGATCTCGTTAGTTTTCCTGTCGCCCACCAACCAGGTGTTGGCGTATCCGCCGTTATTGCCGTCTTTCATGATGCGGGCGAAATCGTCGATCGATTCTGAATACTGCATCGCCTTTCGCGCCCTGACAAATTCGGGAATCGCGTTCTCGTCGAAGCCATGAAAGTTGGAGATCGTGGTTTCGGTAATCATTAGCCCCGAGTCATTGATACCGAAATCGTCCCCGCTATGAATGAGGCCTGGCATGCCATCCATCAGAATGTGGTGTCCTCGAGCCGGGACAATATCGAAGATGATGTTCCACCGAGTGGCGGTCAAATAATCGGTCCAATTGTTGTGGCCGATGACGATTTTTCCGTCTTTCGTATAGGACCCCGTGGCGATGAAGGCGCTGCAGTGTTCGCCAACGCTCTTTCCCGGCGGTTGCCCCGCGCGGCGCTTCATCTCGTTCAAATAGTAGTCAAACTCCATGTAGCCGTTCATCGCGACGAGGTCGACGACATCGAGATTGACGCCGCGAGCCCTGAGCCCTTCGGCAATGCCTTCGATCTCTTCCCTGTACTCGGCGGGCACGCGAGGCCAGTAGACCTTTTGCGCGATGCCGCGAAGATCCGCCCAGCTTTTGCTCGTATCGTGAGTCGTGCTTAACTCAATCGCCTTCTTGTTATCCTCGATTTCAGACGCGAGCAGATAGCCGTGCTGGTAGCCAATCGCCGCGGGGCTGCCCTCTAGGTGGACAAAGATCCAGCCATCTTGAGGAGGCCGCCGAAATCCGCCATTCAATTTGGAATCGTCGGCAGCGCTTAGGGCGGCCCAAATTACGAAAAGAGCAACAATGGAGGCAAGAGCTCGCGGCATAGGTTTAGCTTTCCGTTGTAGCACGAATACTTGAGTATTGCATTTAGAGGGATGGCATGGCACTGGCGATTGATCCGATAGCGCACAATCGGGAGCGGCAACTGAACGGCATTTATGCGATCGGCATGCTGGCGGCGTTGGCGTTCGTCACGATGACTTTTGGCGCGCTGGTGGCGGCATTTATAGTCCGCTCCCGCACTACGTTCCAATGGACAAGCATCATTCTGCCGCCATTACTCTGGGTGGACACAGCGATTCTTTTGGCGAGCAGTTTCACATACGAAAAGGGGCATCGGAAACTGCGCGCCAACGATCAGCGGGGCTTTTTCGAATGGACGCGCTACACCACAATTCTGGGCAGCCTCTTTTTGATTGGGCAGCTCGCTGTCTGGTGGCGGATCCTAGCCGCGGGCCAATTTGTCCGTAACAATCCGCACTCGTCGTTTTTTTTCCTCTTTTCAGGGTTGCATGGCGCGCACATTCTGGCCGGTCTGACGGGGCTGAGCGTGCTGCTCTACCGGACGCACGAACCTGCGAGCGGCCCCAACTGGCAGATGCATACGCGCGTTCTGGCGAACGCAGTTGCCATTTTCTGGCACTACCTTGATGGGCTTTGGATTGTGCTCTTCACGCTGCTCCTTCTCGTGAAGCGATAGCCGTCGAAAGGAGCCGGAAGCGTGAGCGACCGGCTGGGCCTAGCCGGCCTTCACCGGCGCAGCGCGGTTTCAGCCCATTTCTCAACGATCGACACAAGCTGATGAGCTTGAAACGGCTTGGAAAGATAGTCGTCCATCCCGGCCTCGAGACATCGCTCTCGCTCCCCCACAAGCGCATTCGCCGTCACCGCGATAATAACCGGCTGGCGGGAACGAAGCGAGCGAATGCGGCGCGTTGCTTCAAATCCGTCCATGGTTGGCATTTGGCAGTCCATCAAAATCAGATCGTAGGGTGTGTTCCGGTGCGCCTCGAGGGCTTCGCTGCCGTCGCCAACCAAATCGATCGCATACCCTGCTCGCTGCAGAATCAGCTTACCCACGCGCTGGTTGATCGAGTTGTCCTCAGCCATCAGGATCTTGACTGGAAATCTGGCGTCGCCTAAATTCGCCGGCGGCTCGGACCGTTGTGCCATTTCCTGACGCTGGTTCACTACGAGCTGGACGGGAATGCGGAACCAGACTACAGGCGCCGCTCCTTTCTGCGGGTGCACGCCCAAGTCGCCTCCCAGCCATTCGAGGGGTTTCTTGAACCGGGCCACTGCCTGCTCCATCTCAGGAACATCAAGAACGCTGCCGCTCTCGCCGTCCGGCGATCTGGCTGGGCCTCCGACGGGAGTGATCTCGAATGTGATCTCTAATTCAGGTGTCCTTTCGCGTGCCGGATAGACCGCTAATCTGATCTGCTGCGCTCCTGTCGTCCTGATCGCGGTCAAAAGCAGACCTTTCAGAACATCGCTCATTTGCGCTGGATCGCCGATCACCTGGTCGGGAAGCGATGCGTCCACAAGACAATGTAGTTGAATTCCGGCTGCGCGAGCCTGGGGCAAGACCTCCCCGCGAATGGTCTGGATCAAGCCGCCCAGCGGGAATTCGGCCGGCTCCGTACTGAGCTTGTTAGACTTCACGCCTATGAACCCGTCTTCCTTGGCCGTGAAACCATACTAATCCCATAATGTTCCACCCGGCGAGCTATTGGGTATGCCGTGAAACCGGCGCAGGTAAGGCGAGGAGACGGAGATTGAACGATTCTACTTGCGAATGGCTTCGTCCCGGTCCACTCTTCCATCGCGTATGTGAATGACCCGGTGAGCATGCATCGCTATATCGAGCTCGTGAGTGACGAGGACGATCGTGTTCGACTGCTGGTACAGTTGCTCGAAGAGCGCCATGATCTCGGTGCCCGTCGCCGAATCCAGGGCGCCGGTCGGCTCGTCGGCCAGTAGAATGGACGGCTTGTTGACGAGAGCCCGCGCAACGGCGACTCGCTGCCGCTGGCCGCCCGAGAGCTCATTCGGTTTGTGAAACATTCGTCCCTCGAGATCGACCGCCTTCAGAGCCTCGCGTGCCCGCTGCGCTCGTTCGGCTGCAGGAATACCCGCATAGATAAGAGGAAGCTCGACGTTATGAAGCGCGCTGGCCCTTGCGAGCAGATTAAAAGTCTGAAAAACAAACCCAATTTCTTTGTTCCGGATTCGCGCCAGCTCGTCATCGTCCATTTCGCTGACAAGCTTGCCGCTTAAAAAATAATGGCCCTTTGTGGGAGTGTCCAGGCATCCGATCAGGTTCATCAGGGTCGACTTTCCCGATCCGGACGGACCCATAATGGCTACGTATTCGCCCTTGCGAATCTCTATGTCCACCCCCGAGACGGCGTGTATTTCCTGGTCGCCCATCGTGTACGTCTTCCAAAGATCGTAGGTACGAATGACGATTCCCTCGCGGCGAAGCTGCTCGCCTCTCTCAACCAGTCCCTCGACGACAGTGGCCATTTTTGAGTCCTAGATATCTCCTCCTCTAAGATCTCAACGGTTAGGTCTGTATAGGCATGACCGGCGGTTTATTGTCAACCTTGATTTTGGCATTGTTGCGGATAGTGCGAATCACCTGGAAGCTTCCCGTCACAATTTGATCGCCGGGTTTCAGCCCGGACAAGACCTCGACGTCGGTGGAACCGGTGATGCCCGTTTTAACGGGCTTGAACGCCACCTTTTCGCCCTGTACTACAAACACGCCCTGCACCTCCTCCTTCATGGCCTTCAATGTCGCCGGATCAGTGGGTGGCGCCTGGCCCGGTTTGCGCTGCTGCAAGTCGCCCTTTTGGCGGATGGTCAGCGCCTGAATCGGTATGCTCAATACATCTTTGCGTGTTGCCGTAGTGATCTTGGCGGTGCAGGAGAGGCCCGGCCGGATGCGGTCTTCCGGCGCGTCCAGGGCCACGACAACTTTGAAATCTTTTGCTTCCTGGGTCGAAGTTTGACTTTGTGAGGCGGCAACGCCGGTCGAGCGCACGAGCGCGGTGTCGCCGATTTCCGTTACATGCCCGCGGAACGTCTGGTTGGGAATGGCGTCAATTGTCACATCCGCCGGTTGTCCTAGGGCCACACTTACGATATCGGTTTCATCCACGCGGACCTCGGCCGTGATCTCCGACATATCGGCAATGGTCATGATCGTGGATGCGGTGGAACTCTCGATGCCCGGCACTACGGTCTCTCCGACGCGAACCGGCAGATTGGTTACCATTCCATCCAGCGGCGCGTAGGCATTGTACTTGTCGAACACGACCTTTTCCTGGTCCATCAAGGCCTCTTGCTGGGTAATTTTCACTTGCGACCCACTCAATTGAGCGGCATTCTGAGCGCGCTGCGCTTTCGCCTGGGAAAAGCGGCTTTCAGCGCCCTTTACCGCGGCGACCGCTCCGTCGTACGCTGCTTTCTTCGAGTCGAAGTCCTGCCGCGCGAGCAGTTGTTCCTGAAAAAGCTGCTGAGCGCGCTGGTAATCCGCGAGCTTCTGTTCCAGGTCGGCCTTATCTTTGTTGAGGTCGAACTCGAGCGCGTCAACCAGATCGTCTTGCGCCTTTACCGCCGCTTCGCTCGCGGTTGAATCGTCCACGGACGATCTGAGCGCGGCTTGTTGCGCCCGAACCATTGCGCTCGCGTCTTCGGCTTGTATCCGGGCCAAAAGCTGTCCCTTCTTGACGCGATCGCCTTCTTTTACGTAAAGCGCGGCGATCGGACCCTGCTGGTTGGCTCCGATATTGATGTAGTTTCTGGGCTTGATTTCACCCGACGCGGTGACAATGGAAGTCAGATCCTCGCGAAATGCCTTGCCTGTCTGGACCACGACGATACCGCGCTGGCTGATTTTGATGCTCGCGAAGACACCGCCGCTGATTAAGATCAGCAGTCCGAGCAGGACGACAAGCTTCCACTTACGTTTCAATCGGCGACGCTCCCGCCCCGTTCAGACGAAAATCCTCGGTCTTTTGTTCCCAACTTCTTCGGGTTTCATACCGAATGTAACACGCTGGAGCCGGCCGGCCCTACATAGGGTGCTGTTCGCCACGAAAATACAGAGCGCGGAGCCTAGCTGAGCGCAGTCGCGAGTTCGCGTGAACGGCGGCGGCTCGAGAGCAGATTTGCAATCGCGTTACACTCCGAGACGAGTTCTTCGAACTGGTCGGGATAGAGCGATTGATATCCGTCCGAAAGCGCGCGTTCCGGCGTCGGATGCACTTCGACGATCAACCCGGAAGCGCCCGCAGCAATTGCCGCCAATCCCATGGGTAATATCTTGTCGCGTTTCCCTGTTCCATGACTGGGGTCGACGATAATCGGCAAGTGGCTTGCGCTTTGCACAGCCGGCACTACGCTCAAATCCAGCGTATTTCTGGTGTGGTCGGCGAAAGTGCGGACGCCTCGCTCGCATAGAATTACGTTGTAATTGCCTTCGGCGAGAATGTACTCGGCAGCCATCAGGAATTCCTCGAGCGTCGAAGACATGCCGCGTTTCAGCAGAATAGGTTTGCGGGATCGCCCGGCGCGCCGCAGAAGCGAAAAATTCTGCATATTACGGGCCCCAATCTGGATACAGTCGGCATACTGCTCGACCAGATCGAAGGTTTCGACGTCGATCGCTTCGGTGACAACGCCCAATCCCGTTGCGGCTCGGGCCTCGGCGAGATATTCGAGTCCCTGTTCCCCCAGCCCTTGGAAACTGTAGGGCGACGTTCTCGGCTTATATGCTCCTCCTCGCAGCAGGTGTCCCCCCGCCGCTCGGACCTTTCGCGCCGATTCGAGGATTTGTTCCCGGCTTTCTACCGAACACGGGCCGCCGCAAAAGACCACCTCGTCGCCGCCCACCGGGACTCCATAGATTTCCACTACGGTGTTTTCAGGCTTGGTCTCGCGGCTGACGAGTTTATATGGCTTCGAAACACGTATCGCGTCCGCCACGCCCGGAAGATCGATAAAGTCCGCCGGATCGAGAGCACCTTGATTCCCGGTGATGCCAATTGCCGTGCGCTGTTCGCCGGGAATGATGTGCGCGCGATAACCAAAATCCTCAATCTTGCGCCGGACACGGGTAATGTCTTCCTGGCCAGCTTGGGACGTCATCACGATGAGCATAAGGAGTTACTTCTAAGCGTAACGCCTACGGGCGCTCTCCGGGATGGATAAGCACCCTAGGAAAAGCCTTACCTTCTCAGCGAGGTTTTCGTATTACCGCGGAGCAACGGCGCACCCCAATCACAAGCGACCGGCATTTCGTGCCTGAAACTACCTATTGCTTGCCCATACGCAGCATGGTAAGCTTCCTATGGCGAACCAAGAGGAATAAATGAGCGATAAAGCAGAGGTATGGCAAGGGACTCTCGCCTTGATGGTATTGAAGACCATCGAGACCATCGGGCCGCTACACGGCTATGGGATTGCTCGCCGTATTGAGCAGACCAGCGGAAATTTGCTCTCCCTAAACTATGGAACCTTATATCCCGCGCTCCTGAAATTGGAGCAGGAAGGGTCGATCGCCTCGGAGTGGGGCGTATCGGAGAACAATCGCAAGGCGAAATTCTACCGGCTCACGCGCGCCGGCCGGAAGCAGCTCGAAAGAGAAGCTCGCGACTGGGAGCAGACCACCGCGATTCTCGCGCGCTTTCTCTCTCCAAGCGGAGGTCCGGCATGAAACGGCTCCGTGCCTCGATGCTGCGGCTGGCCGGCGTGTTCACCAAAAGAGCGCCGGGAGCAGGAGCTTGCGGCCGAGATCGACAGCCATCTTCAGTTGCACATCGACGATAACCTACGCGCCGGCATGACTCCCGAGCAGGCTCGCCGCGCTGCGCTTCTGAAGTTGGGCGGAATGGAATCGACCAAGGAAACGTACCGCGACAGAAGCACCATTCCGCTCCTCGATCATCTGCTTCAAGATATTCGTTTCGCAATCCGGCAGTTGCGAAAGAATCCGGGATTCACCACGACCGCGATCCTCATGCTGGCCCTCGGCATGGGCGCAAGCCTTGCCATCTTCGGCTTTGTGGACGCGGCGCTCATCAAGCCGCTGCCCTACCCGACCCCGAGCCGGCTTGTAGGTGTGCACGAACGTAACGCTCTATTTCCGCGCTCCGAACTTTCCTATTTGGACTATCTCGACTGGAAGCGCCTCAACAAAGTGTTTCGCTCACTGGACGTTTACACCGGTAGCGGGTACCTGCTTAAAACTCCTGCCGGTTCCGGACCAGTGCGCGCGGACACGGGTGAGTGACGGGTTCTTCCGGACGTTAGGCGTTGTTCCTGCACTTGGGCGCGATTTCTATGCCGGGGAAGATCTTCCAGGCAAGCCAAATACCGTGATCCTAACCTACGGTGCATGGCAGAAGCGATTCGGTGGAAGAAGGGATGTGATCGGTCAAACCATTCTGCTGAGCGAAGTCCCGAACACGGTCGTTGGAGTGTTGCCGCGGGACTTCGAATTCGCTCCGAGAGGAGGGGCTGAGATATGGGCGCCTTTGCATGCTTCCGGTTCGTGCGAGATACGAAGAAGCTGTCACAACCTCGACGGAGTAGCGCGGTTGAAGGACGGCGTATCGGTCGAAGCCGCCTTAGCCGAAATGAAGGTGATCGCGCACCAACTGGAGCGGCAATATCCGGACTCAAACCGCGGGGAGGGAGCGAGCGTCGATCCGTTCTCGGAAGTAGTTGTGGGAAACATCCGTTCCATTTTGCTGATGCTGCTCGGCGGAGCGGGGCTGCTGCTGGCGATTGCAAGCGTCAATGTGGCGAGTCTATTGCTGGTGCGGGGGGAAAGCCGGAGGCAGGAAATGGCTGTGCGCAGCGCTCTGGGCGGATCGCGGGGGCGCCTATTCAGCCAGTTCGCGACTGAGGGCATGGTTCTGGTGGTAGCGGGCAGCCTGCTCGGATTGGCCCTTGCCCATTGGGCTATGCAACTGCTGACGAAGCTGATCCCCCAAGACATGAAGCAGCGTATGCCGTTCCTCGATGGGCTTGGCTTGAACTGGCATGTGGTGCTTGCCGCCGCCGTGCTCGCGCTGCTGGCGGCCCTTCTGTTCTCCGTTACTCCCGCGTTGCGGCTACCGGTGGCGGAGCTGCGGCAAGAGCTGGCGGAAGGTGGCCGTAGCTCGGCGGCCATTACGTGGCGGCGGCTGGGATCGAATCTGGTGGTGTTGGAACTGGCCATCGCCGTAGTGCTGCTGGTGGGTTCCGGGTTGCTTGGCAAGAGTTTGTACCGGTTGCTGCACGTGGAACTTGGGTTTCAGCCCGATCACCTAGCCACGCTTTACATGACTGCTCCGCCGAGCCGCTATTCAAAAAACGATGTAATGGTTCGACTGGGCCGGCAGATCATTCGCCGCATTTCGAGTTTGCCCGGCGTAAAGTACGCCGCCGTCGCGAGCGTGCTACCGGTCAGTTTCAACGGCGATACGGATTGGATACGGTTTGTGGGCCGTCCATATTCCGGTGAACACAACGACGTGAACGAGCGCGATGTGAGTTCTGCCTATTTCACAACTCTCAGGGCAAAGCTGCTGCGCGGCCGTTTCTTTACCGATGCCGAGGATGAATCGAAGCCGCGTGTGGTACTTATCAACCAGGCGCTGGCAAGAAAATACTTCCCCGGAGAAGATCCCATCGGCAAGAAAATTGGCGATATCAAGTTGTCGCCAAAATCGATCAAAGAAATCATCGGCATTGTCGACGACGTTAAAGAGGGCGCGCTCGATTCCGACATCTGGCCGGCGGAGTATCTTCCGTTCAACCAGGATCCCGGCTCCGATTACGCTCTGGTTGTTCGCACGTCGCAGTCTCCGGAGTCGATGCTGCTGACGCTCGATCAGACAATCCGGAAGATCGACCCGAGCATCGGCACGGTCGACGAAGCGAGCATGACCCGGCGAATCCATAACTCACCGTCAGCGTATCTGCACCGTTCTTCGGCGTGGCTAGTGGGAGGGTTTGCGGCGCTGGCATTATTGCTGAGCGTTGTCGGACTCTATGGCGTGGTTGCCTATTCGGTGAGCCAGAGAACTCGCGAAATTGGAGTGCGTATCGCGCTCGGCGCACAGAGTAGCACCGTGTATCGGCTCATCCTGAAAGAAGCGGCTCGCTTGGCCACCGCCGGCGTTGTCGCGGGCTTGCTGGGCTCGCTGGCCGCGGCAACGCTAATACGCAAACTCCTCTTCAACACTCAAGCATGGGATATTCCAACCCTGGCCACGGTTGCCGCGGTGCTCGCGGTCTCCGCGCTCCTTGCCAGCTACATTCCGGCGCGCCGTGCGGCGTCGGTCGACCCGGTGACCGCGCTGCGAGCCGAATAGTTAGGACGGCCGAGCGCGAACAGTAGATCGTCTAGAATTTCCGAAGAATTCGCCGGGCTGATCGAGTATGCCTGGTACGAGAGATCGAAATGAGATTCCTCGACGTGCCAAGCCTCATTGGGGACATGTCCGGCTTTGATATAGCGCTCGAGATCTTGCCTCACGTCGGCTTCCGACTTGTGGAACACGTTCCACAAGGCTTGGCCGCAAGTTGCACCCTGTTCGATCTCGCGCATAAAATCGTCAAACCCGGCGTAATAGGCCGTCGAAAACCGCAGCATATGCGCCAACGCCCACGATTCCGCATAGAAGCGGGATCGCCGAGTCATTTTTCTCATATTCACCAGGTCGTTCTGCTCGACATGGAATAGAGCCGGCAGATCGTACGCCAGACCGTCGAAGCGGAGCGACTCCATATGATCGTCGACGGGCAAGCCAACGCAAGCGATTCCGTCTTTCTCCTCGACCGTCGAGTACAAATCGGCCAACCCTTCGTCCAACCATCGCGGCAGGTGGCGGAACTGCTGGTGAAGAAGATAGTGTGCGTACTCGTGTACGACTGCTGTATCCGCGTCGTCCCACTCGGCTTTGAGGACGATGTAGTCGCGTTGCGCGGAGTGCAAGAAATAGGCAGTCGAGCCGGGATCGGAACTATAGGGGCGGTACTCGCGTTCCGAACGGAAAGCTATGACGCGCATAGGCTGAGTATTAGCGCCGGCATAAATGCTGAAGTGTGCGAGAGCCAGCCGGGCATTTTCCAGGCGGGTAAGGAGGGCTACCGAGCGTTTTTTGCTCAGGCTGCTGTACAACTCAAAATTCGGACTGCAAAGCCGGACCCAGGATTCAGCGGCGAATAGGTTACTTCCAATCAGCGCAATGGAGATAAAAATGCGCAACGCCCATCTGCCACTCGACAGAGCCATCTTTCGCTACTCCTTCCGAAATTTGCCGATACTCTGCATATCGGCAGATTTCCGGGCCCGAATAGTCCGAATTATCAATCTATTCTGTCACGCGTAGGTTGAAAGGGAAGCCATATTCCGAACTCCTCGTTCCGACTCGATCTTTTTTTGGTACCCGCTATCCCGGTAAGCGATCAGCGGATCAGCCGGAAGACCGCGGGCCTCGCGCCACGTTCGGATGGCGGCACGAACATCCGTCGAGAAGGCAGCCTTGAGACATTCCTCGGCGGCAACAATGTCAGCTGTTTGCTGGGCATGCCGCAGCGACTCGTGATCCACAAGCGCGGCTTTAGTATAGAGTTCTTGCGCTGTCACAACCGTCTGAATCGTGGCCTCGATCTTTGGCTTGAGGTTGTGGCTCTGGTCGATCATATATGCGATCTCGGGACGCGCACCCGTCTCCCATTCGAAGTAGCGGATCTCGTGAAAAATACGAAATACCTGGTAGGGATCGATCGAGCCGAGAGTCAAATCGTCATCCGCGTAACGGCGATCGTTGAAATGGAATCCGCCCAGCATGTTTTCGCTCAACAGCCAGGCTACGATCTGTTCAATATTCTGCGCCTGGTAATGATGCCCTGTATCGACCAGGACGCGAGCCTGCGGACCCGATGCGCGGGCGAGCAGGAACGCCATACCCCAGTCGGCGATATCGGTGTGATAAAACGCAGGCTCGAACGGCTTGTACTCGACGAGCATCCGCTGATTCTCGGCAAGACGCGAATGCGCGATTTGCAACGCGCCGGTGAACCAGGCCTTCCGCGCGCGGATGTTGGCGCTGCCCGGGTAGTTCGAGCCGTCGGCGAACCACAGCGAAACGTCACGGCTTCCTAGATCCTTCCCGATTTCGATGCTCTCGAGAATGTGATCGAGCGCCTCGCGCCGCACCCTCTCATCCGGATTGCCCAGAGAGCCATGCTTGTACTGCTGATCTTGAAACAGGTTCGGATTGATCGCGCCGGGCTTGATGCCATATTTGTGGCCCAGCCGCTCCACTTGCGCGACGCTGCGCCGGCCGTCCGCGAAATCCCACAAGACATGAAGCGCTAGCGAAGGACACGCGCCGGTCACCTGGTGCACCATCGCCGCGTCGGCAAATTTCTCCTCAATCGTACTCGCCGCGCCGGTCTGAAGAAATTTGCCGAATCGCGTGCCGGTATTAGCGAAGCCCCACGACGGAATCTCGATTTGAAAACTCTCGAGCGCTTTCCAGACTGACTGTTCAACGTCCTTCGGCATTGCTATTTACTCCCAACGATATATGATTCACTCCGGGTTCGAGCGCGTGCCTGGTCCCGAACCATTCAAGGCTCCCCCTAATTCCCGAGGGAAGCGTGATCTCGGCGCGTTTCTCCGCTCCCACAATGCGATAGTCCACCCGAATTTTTCCGAGAGGGTGGGGAATCACGGCTTCTACATGATGCAAGCCGCCCAGGTTAGGCGCGATCCTCACTTGCGTGTATCCGGGCGCCGCCGGTTCGACGCCCGCCAATGTGCGAAAGAGTTCGAAGTTTGGGCTGGCTCCCCACGCATGACAATCCGAGCGGCTATCGGAGCCATTCCACTCGGCCCATGTCGTCAGTCCATCTTTCAGCATTTCCCGCCAAGGGCCGAGCTGCTCGAAATACCGATCGCCGAGTCCCGCCATGCGCAGCGTGGAATTCACGTAGGCCCGGAAATAGACGGTCGCGGGAGCCAAATTCGTATCCTGCAACATTCGCTCGACGAGAGGCTGAACTTGTGAAGCGGGGACGATTTGGGCGATCATCGCGAGCGCATTCACATTTTGTGAATAGGTGCGATGCGACGGCTGGTCCGCGAAGAGCCCCTTCGCCCCATCCCAGTCGGTCGCGAGCACCGTGGATTTGAGCCGCGCAGCCTGCGTTTGATACTCTTCCGCGAGCGCAGGACTGCCGAGCGCGCGCTCCAGATCGGCTGCCCATTCAAGACCCAGCAGCAATTGAAGATCGAGCGCGGCCGACGACGATCCGTCAGCCTCCGCGGGCGGAGCGCCGCGATCCCATTGCTTTACCCAATCCACAAAATTCCACCACGGCATTCTTTCGAGCGACCCGTTTTGTTTCTGAAATCGTGAATAGAAGGAAAGTACGGCGCGTACTCCCGGCAGCATTTGCTTTACGAACGCCGGGTCGTCCACGTACATCCAGTAATCGTGCACCATGCCGATCCACCACAAAGAGAACGGCGGAATGTACTGCTGAAGACTCGACGGAGCGCGGCTGTAAGTTGCGCCCTCGGCGGTCCGCGACGAATTCAGAAGCTCGATTCCATTACGCATCACTCGTGCATCTCCGGTCATGTACAAGGAAACCAGCATTTGGATGCGGGCGTCGCCGGCATACTGCAATTGCTCGTAATACGGGCAGTCCATATAAGTCTCGTGCGCGCACAGCCGCGCGGTGCGCCATCCCGTCTCGAGAATCGTCTGAAGCTCAGCGTTGACAGTCTCATCGTCGACTTTTAAAGATGCCCGGCGCACAAAGGGGTAGGCAGAATAAACTTCGGCGATATCGTCGACGGTCAGCGGCTGATCGACGGTCTCGACTTCGAGTTGTAGATACCGCCATGTCCTCCAATAAAGCGGCCGGTAAAGTCGGCGCATTCCGCCGTCGCTGATATAGCGGTCCGCGAAGCCATGGAACGACTTGCCCTCTATCTCGTTCCGGTTCCCTTTATTGATCGGATGTGTGCTTATGTACAGGGTTTCCGCGTAGCGAATGTTAATTGAAGCGGCTCGGCCGCCGCTGAACGTAATTTCCGGATAGCCAGTTGCGAGATAGGTCTGGTCCAGTAGCAACGTGGCTTTGGTATGAGCTGCAATCGTTACGGCCGCCGCGCGCTCCGGAAATCCCTGCGGAATGCGAACACCCTCCGCTTTGCGCAGGCGCAAAACTCTGCCGGGCTTCCATTCTTCGAGCGGTATGGGACGCTCAGTCAACATCCAACGATTCGGCGAATCCATGGCATCGCGCGGCATTCCCGGCGTGAACGGGTGCGCGCTGCTCCAGCCGGAATCGTCGAAATCTTCGCCCTCCCAGCCCCATGGATATTGATTCGCATCAAATCGTTCGTTTGCCGCGATCGCCGTGTATCCGGTAATTTCATCGCGGGGAGCCGGATTCGGCGTATAGGCTTTATCGATTGCCGCCTTCCAGTCCGCGCCCGTATTGACGCTTTTGTCTTCCGCACTGTCGGCCTCGAGCAGAAATCCTGTCCGGTTGCTGATCTGCGCGATGGCGCGGTACTGGCCGTCGTTCCACACCACCGCTGCCAGCGTGTTCTTGCCGGCATGCAGGTGCGGCGAAAGATCCACGGTTTCGTATCGCCAATGCGTGAGATCGCTGCGCGCAGGGCCCCACGATGCGAGCGCGCCGTTGACATAAAGTTGATAGCGGTTATCCCCGCTCACGTGTACCAGGAAGCGCTCAGGTTTGCCAGCCAGCTCGAACGATCGCCTGAAATGGTATACGCCATATGCCTCGGCCACTGTGCCGGGAGCTTCAATCCATTTGGCATCCCAGGCTTTTGTCAGCAAGTCGCCGGCGCTTTGAGCAGAGGCTAGTACGAACGAGAAGAGCAGCGCAAGAGGTAACGTCGCACGCATGAATCCGGCCGTTTGCCGGAAACCGGATCTTACTACATGCGCGGTTTTGGAGGGGCGGCGGGTCAGGCCGGGCAGGCCCGGCCCCTGCAACCCGTAAATGGCTGTAGGGGCGAGGCCTGCCTAGGCCTACCTCGCCCTATTGCGGCCCAACTTGCAGCGACTTTGAAAGCCCGCTCGATATCGTGTAGTCGCTCGGTATTTGGAAGAGATCCGCGGGCGGCTCGCCTTTCTCAATATTCTCGACGGAAAACGTACTTTCGCCGAAGCGCGGATCATCCCGCTTGCTCTGAACCACCATCTGAAGATCGGGTGAATACCACGTTTCAGTCACGGTCACAATCGGCAACTGGTTGCCGAAGGTATTCGCCGGGATCGTGACCGTGGTCCGCTTCCCTTGGGCCGCGACGCCACTGATCTGTTGCGTTCCCAGGCTTTCGACCTGCTGGTCGCCTGGTTCATGCGCGCCGCCCTTTGTCGAAACCATTGCGGAGACAACCGGGGCGCCGCCCGTCACTTGTTCCGGTTGGCCGGCGCCGGAAACCACGCTCACGCTTGCACCCGAATCGCCCGGCTTACCATTAGGAGGTTTTAAGAATGGCATTTTTTCCGCCGTCTTCGTTTCCGGATGCAAGACATATGACACCTGCGCGACTGGATCGGAAATGAAAACGATCGTACGCCGGCCCGATTCCGACGACCAAGGACCCATCTTCTCGAACGTCTCCTCCGTCCATGTCCTCCCTTGGCTATCTCGGGCCACTTTGCTCGTCTGGGTGTTTTGAATGACGTTCCCATCGGCCAGATGCTGCGTCGTTTCGCTCGTGGTCTGGGCCTGATAAGGCGAATTCAGCACAGGCTTGAGATTTTGCTGAAATGCTCTCGCAACGTTTCCAAACACAATGACTGGCGCTGCCTCCGGCCGGTGCGGCTACGGCCGGCACTGGAGGGACCGGGACCGACGTTGTCTGGGCTAGAGCCGGAAAGCTCAGTAATCCCACGCTAATCAGGAATGCAAAAAAGTGCTTCATACCCTTCCTTTCTAAGAGAAAATCGCCATTTCTTGCGCAAACCGAAATCAACGCGGCGCGGCGGTCATCTGCACCAGCCGGATCGCGGAAGGCTGTCCGTCCATTCCCAGCAGCACATCGGCGCGAACCAGCGGATCTCCCGGGCCGGGCGCGGTACGAATCACGCCCGCGTTTGCAAGCGCCGACAAGCGCATCTCGACATGAACAACGTCCGAAGTCTGGATCGGTAGCGACGGATCGGAGTACGGCAGCCGGATGAATGCACCCTCAACCGGCGACAAACTCGTCGTAACACGCTCCACTGTATGAGTCGTTTTTCGCGTGATCCTATGGGTCGCCAAAGGTGATGAAGACGACAAGGAGCCGGAAGCGTCAAAGCGCACAGCCGGTTGGTGGCGTTGTGCGCGATCCGAGGAAGCCACCGGCCTATCCGCTGTCGCCTTCAGTCCTCCGACATCTTCAGGCGGCTGCGGCCTTTGCTGCACGATCAGAAGCAGCAGAATAACCAAGCCCGCAGCGACTGCGGCCCATTTCCAAGGAGCCGGAGCCCGGACGCGAGCCCCACCTTCGGATTGCTCGAGGGAAACCGCCAGCCGTTCACGCGCCTGTGCGGGCGCTGAAACGGAAGCTGTCTCAACGACATGTCTTAACGTTTCCGATACCTCGACTAGGCTTTCATACCGTCTCAGGCACTCCTCGCAATTCGCCAGATGAATCTCAATCGCGGCCTGTTCGGTCGAAGCGAGTTCGCCATCGATGGATTGAACTATTTCCTCTCGCGTCAAGTGCGCCAAGTTCTTCATAACATTTCTTTCAGCTTCTCGAGACCCCGCTGGATGTTCTCGCCGACGCTTGCCACTGAAATCTCGAGCACCTCCGCGATCTCACGATATTTCATTCCTTGCGCTCTCAACACCAGACACTCGCATTGAGCCTCGCTCAACTTCCGCATAGCCTGCTGGACCTGCGTCTCCCGCTCATTTTGCAGAAACTGAACTTCCGGCGAGTGGTCGTAACTCGCGAAGCAGTCCTCGCACGGGCAATCCTCGATCGCCTGCCCTCGTCTCCGCCGCGCCGATGCGTGTTCGTTCAGCGCTAAATTGCGCGCCACTCGGTAAATCCAACCCCGCAGGTTAGTCCGGTCGCCGCTCCGGCTGAGATGCCGGTGAAGCTTGAGAAAGGTTTCCTGCACAATCTCCTCGGCAGTCGGCTCGTCCAAACCAGAAAACACAAGGTAGCGCCGCAATGCCAGATGCTCGCGGTCGTAGTGCTGGAGCACTACCTGATTCACCGGGATCTCGGCGATTTCCGGATGGCGTTCCTCTGCTCCAGACATAGGCCCGCCGATCGCTTCAACCCGCCACATTGCTTTCCCGCTGCATCGTCTGAACTAATAACAGTCGAACAGATGAAAAATCAGGTTTGGTTTCTATCTTGCTCCTTTCGTCTTGCAGCTTTACCAGTTCGCCTATAGCATCACGCATCCCCGCTTTGCCCGGATTGTGCCTGCATCTCCGGAAATTTGGCCGCGGCTTCCTGGACATCGGCAGGAAAGTCTGAAAATTCCTGAACCTGGCGAACCTCGATGATTTCGTTGCCGGAAGCGGGGCATCTCGTCGCCCATTCAATGGCCTCCTCCTTCGACTTCGCCTGTATCATCCAGTAGCCGCCGATGACCTCCTTCGCTTCGGCAAAGGGCCCATCAGTTACCGTGGGTTTTCCTCCGGAGAACGTGACACGCGCGCCCATCGAGGGCGGGTGCAAGCCGTCAAGCGCCAGCAGCGCGCCAGCCTTTTGCAAGGACTCGTTGTATTTCATCATCGCGGCAACAGCTTTGGCATCCGGCATAGTGCCCGGCTCGGCCTTCTCGTATCCTTTCGGGATCATTAGCATCATAAATCGCATTGCAACAGCTCCTTTTTTCCTGAGTTGAAATCAAATTTTCAGAGCCGGATCTCGGCCGGCGGAAACCGAGGGCTCTACTGATACATCGAACGGCAGCCAGAAAGAATCGACAACGGGCACAAAAAAAAGAGATATAATCCTGAGGCTCTACGTAAGCGGCGTTTCGGAGGATCGCCAACACATCTGCGCCCGTCTTGCGTGGGGGCAATTCGGAGGGAACCCGTTCTGTGTCTAGAAAATTTCTACGCCCCAGGATTGCAGGCACTCGCCTGAAATCCAGTATCCGCCCGGCTCTCGCAGCGGCGGCAGCGCTTCTAACCGCTACGGCTATGCAAGTAGCGGCCGCGCAAAATGCGTCTTTCGATACCGACGACTTTGGCTCTAACCAGTTCGCCTACGTGGCGAATCAAGATTCAAACGATGTGTCGGGATACAAGATCGACGCCGCTAAAGGTACGTTGATTCCCGTTGCGGAGTCGCCATTTATCACCGGAAAGTCGGGTCCGACCTCGGTCGCTGTGGACCCGGCGGGCAGATTTCTATATGTGACAAACCAATATGCACAGGACAACGATATCGCAGGTTTTCATATTGATCGCGATACTGGCAAATTAACTCAGGCGCCAGGATCGCCATTTGCGGCGGGCTCCGGACCGGCGTCAATCGCGATTGATCCTTCGGGCCGGTTCGCCTACGTGGCGAACCTCGGGTCTAACAACGTTTCGGCGTACCGCATCGACCAGAACACCGGGCGTCTGATCGCTGTGGCCGGATCGCCGTTCGCGGCAGGAAACTTTCCTTCACACGTCACTGTCGACCCGCAGGGAAACTTCGTTTACGTGACAAACGAGATGGCAAACAACCTCTCGGGATACACGATTAACAGCACCACCGGTGCGCTTACGGCGATTAGCGGGTCACCCTTCCCCACCGAAACCTTCCCGCTGTCCGTGGCGGTAGATCCCAACGACCGGTTCGTTTATGTGGCGAACCAGGGGTCGAACAACATTTCCGGATATACGATCAACGCAACTACCGGCGCACTTACCGTTCTCGATACGTCGCCCTTTGCGGCGGGCAGCGGCGGAGTGACAGGCGTGACGGTCGACCCCAACGGCAGCTTTGTCTATGTCGCCGGTTATGGCGGCATTTTCGCCTATAAAATTAACCAGAGCATCACCGCTTTTGGAGGGCCCACTTTCCCGCCCCTCTCACTCTATGGCCAGCTCACGGCTATTACCGGTTCGCCTTTCGGCACTGGGACGAACCCAGTCTTTGGTGCCTGGACGCCGAACTCCGTGGCAGTGGACTATACCGGGACGTTCGCATATGCCACCAGCGGACCTTACGGCTCAGGTAATGTTACAGCCTTCAGCGTCAACTCTGCGACTGGTGTGCTTACGCAATTTGCCGGGGCACCCTTCTCCGCCGGCGATGGATCTGTTTCAATTGCACTCACGCGCCCGCAGACCACTCCGCTCTACTCGGCAACCGAAATTCCCGATCCGCAGGACTTCGGAAGTGTCCAAACCATCACCCCTTCAGGGATTAATAACAAGGGGCAAGTCGCGGGTTCCGTGGTGTACTACCCCGAGGGCTTCGAGAACTTCGCGTCTGGTTTTCTGTACGCCGGCGGAACGACGATCGGCGTCGGTTTCAGCCGGACGAGCACTGCATATGGCATCAACGATAACACTGAAGTTGTCGGCCAAACCGCCGTGTTACCACCTGTGCAAGGGGGACCACCGTCTCAAGCCTTCCTGTACAGTAATGGCACGACCACCGATCTCGACACCGTGCGGGGACGGCAAAGCGCCGCTTTCAGCATCAACAACGCAGGACACATTACGGGATCGCTGTCAACAGGCACAGGGTGTACACCATTTTCTTGCAATCTCGGCGATACCCACGCATTCCTCGACTCGGGATCTGGCCTGATGGATATCGGCACATTGGGCGGGAATTTCAGCGAAGGCCGAAGCATCAACAACCTGGGCGAGATCGTCGGCGGCAGTAATCCAGTTGCCAACGGCCCCAATCATCTCTTCCTCTACACCCAAGGCGCCATGCACGATCTGGGTACAGTGGACGGGAACTCCACGGAAGGCACGCAGATCAACGACCGCGGCGAAATCATTGGCACGCCTGATTTCCTCTATCGCGACGGCGGATTTCATAAGCTTCCGATCAGTCCAGGCGGCATCAACAATCTCGGCGAGGTCGTCGGCGGCAAGGCCGTGGACAATGGCAGCAGCCACGCGTTCCTCTACATCGATGGCAAGCTGATCGATTTGAACCGGCTCGTGGATCCATCGCTCACGCTGCTGACGGGAGCCTCAGGCATAAACGACCACGGCCAGATCGTCGTAAGCGGACTCAATGGCCACCTTTACGTTCTGACGTCCCGCTAGCGGAAATAACTGTTGGCGGAGCAGAGGATCGCTGTTTGTCGTCTGCTTCTTCCGCCAAGCGTGAACCGGCAGCCCACGGAGAAGATGGTCTGCCCCAGCTAGTAACCGTCGAGCTTTCCGGCTCCGCCTGGTTCACCTGTTCGAACACGGCCAGTGTTTTTCTCGCACTCTCTTCCCACGTGAACCCTGACGCACGGAGTTTCCCTCGTTCGATCTGCCGCGCTCTTTCCTCGGGTTCCGTCAACAGACGCCAGATGGCCTGCGCCATTTCCTGTTCGCTCGCGGGATCGAAGAAGATGCCCGCATCCCCGGCAACCTCGAGTAAGGGATCAATGCGTGAGCAGGCCAGCGGCACGCCTGCTGCCATCGCTTCCAGAACCGGAAGTCCGAAACCCTCAAACGTCGACGGATATACGAACGCCGTGGCCTTTCCATACAGCGAGAAAATTTCCGATCGCGGAATCCAGCCGGTAATACGGACCCAAGGCCGCAGTCCGAGCTCGTCGACGATGGCCTCTACCTTCGCTGTCTGTGCTCCGCGCATGCCCGCAAGCACCAACCTGAGTGCCGGAAATTCCCCGCGCAAACCTGCATAGACGCGAATCAGCTTCTCCAAATTCTTGTTGGGGTCGATCGTCGCAACGCATAAAAGGAACGGGCGATCCATATCCGGCTGCCGGTCGAGTCGAAAGAACGCTTCCTCCACTCCGTGAGGAATAGCTACTACTTTGTCCTCGGCAAGGTCATAATGTTCGAGTACATCGCGCCGCGTTGTTTCAGAAACGGCAATGATTTTCGCCGACAATCGCACCGACTGGGCCAGCAGCAGATTCCAGAATGGCAGCTCGCGTTTCCGGAAATATTCGGGATGATGAACATGCTGCAAGTCATGAAATACAGTTACAGCGGGAACCGAGAGAGACTTCGGGCTGGTAAAACCAGGATTGAACACAAGGTCAACCTGCTCGCGCTCGATGATGGACGGCAGCGATGATTGTTCGTAGAGAATGCGGAGCGGCCGGATCTCCGCCTGCACCGGCTGAGGAAGCTGGCGAAAGCGAGGCGACTCCGGGGCGAGATCCCCTCCCGTCTCCCGATTTGTGAAAATCAGGTACTCGTTGCGCTCATCAATCTTCGCGAGAGCGCCCAGCAACTGGCGCAAATAGATTTCCGTGCCGCCGACCCCTCCCGGCAGCAAATAGAGTGCGTTAACGGCGATGCGTAGCGGCTTCATTTGTCCCGGAGCGGCCCTGTTCTAAATTTTAGTTATAGATATGCCAATGATTAAAGTTGCGGCTGCCAGCGATCTTGCGCCCGGCCAGGTGATGGAGGTCCAAACCAGCGATCGCAGTTTCGCCCTGTGTAACTTGAACGGTAAACTGCACTGCCTGGACGGCACGTGTCCGCACGCCGGAGGCCCGCTCGGTCAAGGCGCGCTCGAAGGAGATTTACTGGTTTGTCCATGGCACGGGTACGAGTTCCACTGCGCTACCGGCACTAACGATTCCGACGACGATCTGATGGTCGAAACGTTCAAGGTGGTTGTCCAGGACGATTCGATTTTCATCGACGTCCCCGAGTAATACATTGCCTGAGCTCCCTGAAGTTGAAACTGTCGTTCGCTCTATTGCCCCTGTGATTACAGGCCAGAGCATTCGAGAGGCACATTTCCATTCGCGGCTCGTGACCCAGGGCGATTTCGCCAGAATATCGAACTTGCTTCGAGGTGCTCGCATCCGCTCCGTCGGCCGCGTGGGGAAGCACATCCTGATTCAGCTCGATCGCGGAATACTGCATGTCCATCTCGGTATGACCGGCAAGCTGCTATGGAACGCTGTCCCGACTCCTTACACACGAGCTGTTTTCGAGCTTGAAAACGGAACACTCGTCTATGACGATATCCGCCAGCTTGGCCGTGTCAACTACTACAAAGATCTCCCGGCGACGGTGAAAAACCTGGGCCCCGATGCGCTAGCCATCGGCTTCGATCAGTTCTTCGAACGGCTGCGGGCACGGCACGGCGGGCTTAAGGCGTTGTTATTGAACCAAAAGTTCATCGCCGGCATCGGCAACATCTACGCGGACGAGATGCTCTTCGCGGCAGGTGTTCACCCCAAAGCGGCGTCAAACCGGTTGTCGAAAGCCCGGGCACGGAAGCTATTTGACGAAATGTCCCGCATCCTGAGGAGCGCAATTCAGCATCGCGGATCTTCGGTTTCCGATTACGTAGATTCCGATGGCGCCAAAGGTGAATTTCAAATGCTCCATCGCGTTTACGGACGGGCCGGATCTCCGTGCGAGCGCTGTCGAAGGCCAATTCGCCGCATCGTGATTGCTCAGCGCGGAACCCACTATTGCCCGCACTGCCAGCGCGCGTAGGTTATCGTCACTGAATATTCACCGTTTACTCACCGGGTCGTCAACTTCCTCCAGTCAACATTTTGCTCTCGAAATGTTTCATGTTGAATTAACACGGCAAGCATTTCAATGTAAACGTTCGCGGGACATCCTGAAACAGGTGAATAAGGGGGCCGTCTCCTATGACCGAAACGACCGTACAATTCCTCTGGATGGATCCCAGCATCCACTTCGGGTTCAGCGCTGGTGTTTCATTACACAGCCACACCATGTATTCCGAGGAGAGCCTCGGCATGATTCCACGTTACGTCGGGCGCTTGCCTCTATTGGGCAACGCCGTTCGGGCTGAATCGGAAAAATATCACCGCCAGAAACGCGAGCCGCTCGATTTCTCGCGCGCCTTCTGGACGCCTCCTTTCTCGGCTCGGGAGGCGTATCAACTTGAACAAAATCAGATTCAGCGCACGCTCGAGCTTCCTGCGATCGTTTCGCTTACGGACCACGATGACATTCGCGCCGGCGCGCAGCTTCGCATTCTCGACGACTCTCTCGACGTTCCCGTATCCACCGAATGGACAATGCCGTTCGGGCCGACGTTCTTTCATCTGGGTGTTCACAACCTGCCTGCCCAACAGGCATCGGGCATCATGCGGCGGCTCCAGAGATTCACTGCGGATCCGCAACCTGGTGAACTCGAAGAATTGCTGCAATGGCTCGATTCCATGCCCGATGTGCTGCTCGTGCTCAATCATCCGCTGTGGGACGAAAAGGGCATCGGCGTACCGGAACATGCCCAGGTCCTGGGCCGGCTTCTCGAACGGCATGGCCGTCATTTTCATGCCCTCGAAGTCAATGGCCTGCGTTCCTGGAAAGAAAATCAGAAGGTGCTCTGGCTAGGCCGCCAGAGCGGCCATCCGGTGGTGTCGGGAGGCGACCGCCATGGCCGTGAGCCTAACGCGATCCTCAATTTGTCGCGCGGCGCGAACTTGATCGACTTTATCCGCGAGGTTCGTTGCGAGCGGCGGAGCCACGTCGTCTTCATGCCTCAGTACCGCGAGCCTTTGCGGATGCGCATTCTACAAACCATGGTCGATATCGTTCGCGATTATCCGGAAAACCTCGAGGGCCGGAAATCGTGGTCCGACCGCGTCTACTATCGTCAGACCGATGGGCCTCCGGTCGCGCTTCGTCACTACTGGCCCGGCGCCAAGCCATTCGTCATTCAGGCCTTTGTGAGAGCGATGCGCATTGCCGAATTGCGAAGCGTCCAATCGGCTATTCGGCTGGCGCTCAGCGATCGCACGCTCTGGTCCGATCAGGAGGCGCTCATTTGAATGCGCACCGCCGCGTCGCCTTTTTCCCCGACACATTCCACGAAATAAACGGGGTCGCGCATACCAGCCGCCAGCTCGAGCGCTTTGCACGAAAAAAGCAAATTCCGTTCTTATGCGTCCGCCCTGGACGTGAGCCGGGGTTAACGCGCGATGGCGCGGTAACGATTTTGGAACTCAAACGCTGCCGTTTGTCCGTTGGCCTGGATGCCCATTTGGACTATGATCCATTGCTCCTTCGCCATGCCGGCCCCGCGCTCGAAGAAGCCAAGCGCCTTGGCATAGAACTCGTCCACATTACAGGTCCAGGCGATCTTGGTCTAATCGGCTGCTATGTTGCCTGGCGATTGAAGCTGCCTGTCGTGATGGGTTGGCACACCAATCTGCACGAATACGCGGGAAAACGGCTGGCGCACCTGCTGCGTTCTGGACCAGCGGGTTTGCGTAATGCGGCTTCGCGGACTGCCGAACGAGCCTCGCTCAGGCTGCTTGGTTACTTCTATCGCTGTGCGCGGGCGATTCTGGCGCCCAACCAGGAACTCGTCGATTCGATACGGCAGCGTTCCGGCCGCCCCACGTACCTGATGCGACGGGGCGTGGACGCCGAACTCTTCACTCCGGCTAAGCGTGATCGCAGCAGCTCCAAATTCCGAATTGGTTACGTGGGGCGGCTCACGGCTGAGAAGAATGTGCGGTTTCTCGCAACGCTGGGCCGCGGCCTCGAACAGGTAGCCCAACGCGAGTTCGAATTCTATATCGTCGGCCAAGGCAGCGAGCGGGGCTGGCTACAAGCCCACGTTCCCAACGCGATCCTTCCTGGCGTCCTCCTAGGTGAAGAGCTTGCGAGAGCCTACGCAAATATGGACCTGTTTGTGTTTCCCTCGACAACCGATACATTTGGTAACGTGATTCTCGAAGCGCTCGCCTCGGGCCTGCCCTGTGTGGTGACGGCCACTGGTGGCCCGAAATATCTCGTACAACCCGCCGTGACAGGTTATGTGGCGCCCGATGAGGCGAGTTTCATCCGCTACGTTGGCAGCCTGGTGAACGATCTTGATACGCAGTGGAGAATGAAAGAGGCTGCCCGGGATTATGCCCGCCGCCTCTCGTGGGATACCGTTTTCGAAAAGGTCTTCCGCGTGTACGACTGTTGCGTCGCGAATCCTCAATCACGCCAAAAGCGGGAGACGGAAGATCAAATCTGCCTGTCCGTCTGAAGTCATTTCGAGTTCAAAAGCACAGTAGGATCGACCGAGAGCCCCGGCCTGAGCAGGTGATCCTGATTCTGCCCGGGGTCCAGCACGATCTTCACCGGGACACGCTGAACCACTTTCACGTAGTTTCCGGTTGCGTTTTCGGGAGGAAGCAGACTGAATATAGCGCCGGAACCTGCGGCGATGCTATCGATATGACCCGTATATTTGCGGCCGCCATAAGCATCCACGCGGATTTCAGCCTGTTGTCCTAACCTCATTCGCGTCAATTGCGTCTCTTTATAATTCGCCACGATCCACACGTCATCCAGGGGGACGATGGCCATTACCTGCTGTCCCGGCGAGACCCTCATGCCCGGTTCCGCATTTTTTCTGCTGACAAGTCCCGTCACCGGAGCCCGCAAGTCGGTGTAGTCCAGGTTCAATCTTGCCTGCTCGAGCGCGGCCTGTTTCTGCTTCATCTGCGCAATCGCCGATTCATACTGGGCTTTCGAGTTAGCCTGCTGTCTCGGCGCAATGGTTTGGCTCTGACGTTCGGTCACATAAGCCGAATTCAACCGCGCCTTTGACTGCGCGAGACCCGCCTGAGCCACATCTACATCGTGCGCAGCCTCGTTTACCCCCGCTTCGGCTGTGTCCACCTGTGCCGCTGAAGCCTGCGCTGAGGCCAGGTACGCGTCGTATTGCGACTGAGAAATCTCGTCCTTCTGAACCAATTCCTTGTAGCGAACCAGGTCCTTCTGCGCCTTGTTGTTGTTGGCTTGCGCCTGCGCCAGTTGTGCCTTGGCGGAAGCCAGCCTCGCTATTGCCGCATCCACTTGCCGTTGCGACGAATCAACGCCTGCCTTGGCTACAAGCGTGTCGGCGCTCGTGGTCTTGATCTGGCTCGAGGTGTTGATGTTAATGATCGGCACATTTACTTTGGCCGCATCCGCGTCTGCCTGCGCGGAATTGACATCCGCCTGAGCCGAATCAAAGGCCGCCTGATAGTCGGCCGGATCAAGCTTCACCAGTTCCGCTCCCGCTGTCACCACCTGGTTATCATTCACCAATACCGAGAGAATTGTGCCATCAATTCGCGAGCTGATCGGCACGATGTGGCCGGTCACTTGCGCGTCGTCGGTTGTCTCTCGTGAGGCGTAAAAGTTATAGATCGGGATCGCGGCGATTACCGCGAGAATGAGAACGGCAAACACAATCAGCCGTATACGTCTGCTGCGCGGTCCGCCCGTTGGCGCGCTGTTCCGAGCGCCCTCCCCTCGTCTTTCTCTATCGTCCGCCGTGTCTTCTTGATCTTCGCGCTGTAATGTGGCCATTTAAGTTAGTCCTCAGTTGTAAAAACCGGAACTAGGACAGCAGAATCCTCATCGCTCAAGTGAGCAATAACACGGCTCTGCCTGAGTTTCTTCAAAAGCTGTATAAGCTGCTGAACCTCGTCCACTGTGAGATTTGAGAAAAATGCAACACTCCGCTCAATATGAGCGGGCATAACGTCGTCGATGAGCATTTCCCCTTTCTTCGTCAATTTAGCAAGCCGCGCTCTGCGGTCATGGCTATCGACGACCCGTCTTACGTAGCCCTTCTGTTCCAAGTGATCGACCAACCCTGTAACGTTGGCTCGGCTCGTGATCAGAAGTTCACCAATCTCGCTGAGTTGCAGACCTTCCGGCTGGGCATGGCGCAAGAGCATCAACACATAGAAGCTGGAGCGAGCCAGGCCGTGAGTGCCCAGCGGCCTCCAGAGGTAAGATTCGTGAACTTCATACGTCAATGCAAGATTCACCGAAGCCGCCAAGGCGTTTCGGTCCGGCTGTTGCCCAGTCGATGTTCTTCGCTGAAGAATCTCTTCGTACAATTTCTCCCGACGGGCCGGCTGCACATCGGTTTCGATTCAAAACCGGATAGTAAAGTTCCTAATTATTTTTAATTTGATTTTTCCGACGCTGTCCAGCCTGTCGGAAAACAGGCCTATTGCGTGCCCGCGCTACTTTTGCTTCCAGCCTCAAAACGCGCCTTTCGATTGTTTCCGAGGGAGCCAAATCCAGAGCCTGGCGAGCAAACTCGACCGCCAGCCCACAGTTACGCTCCGAACGCTCATAATGTTTGGCAAGCTCCGAAAGCGCATCTGCGCGGTATGGATTCTTTGAGGCAGCCAAATCGGACAGGATGCTCAAGTTCGAAGGTATGCGGCCGGCTTTCTTTTCAAGGCGCGCTATTTCCCAAAGTGTCGAGAACAGTAGAGAATCTGGCAGGCCCGCTCCGATCGCGCGCTGAAACAGGTCGAGCGCCTTTTCAGCGTCGCCCGCCGCCAGAAACCACCTCGCGATTCCCAGATATTCTTCTCCGCGCCTTAGCCCGAGAGCCCTCAACGACTCAGGATCGGAACTTCGGAACGCCGAAGGCACAATTGCCGACAGGCAACCCAAAGTGAGAATGTCGATTGCGTTGTGATGGAAAATCGGAACAAGGCGCAGGGCTTCGCCCGAGCGTAAGTATTCGAAATAGACGTAGGGAATCAGTTCTCCCGGCAAATCCCCTTGCCGTTCCACGCCAAGCACTTGGTTCTCGAGAAAGCTGAGGCGGCAATTTTCGTAACGCAATTTCCAAATCCGCCGCGCGCCGTGGAGCAGATCGAGATGAGCCAATCGGCTGAAAGGTGGTTTTTGCCCTGTGATCCGGTAGCGTGTTTCGAGCAGCGGCTGGTCGTATGCCTTGCCGTTATATGTGATCAGCACATCGAATTCATCCAGGTGCGCGGAAACTGCGGAGAGCAGGCTCCTTTCTTCTGAGTGCTCCCGCATGAAAAACTGCCGGATGGAGAAGCCTTGCTTCGTGATTCGTCCCACACCAATCAGAAACGCATACGTTCCCGAACTGCCCGCCAGCCCTGAGGTTTCCGTGTCGAGAAACGCCCACCGCTCCGGCGAAACCGCCGGCATCGTGCTTTCACTTAAAACGTCGAGCAGGTTCGCAGGGAGTTCGGCTAGCGCCCCGATGTCGGCCGAGCCATGCCGCCTGTGGGATTCGTACAGCCTGTCCATCCGGAAATGCGCGCCGTGTTCGTTCTCAATCACCTCGCCCGATGCCCACTCTTCGACGAATACCCGCGCCGTGCCTTGCCGCAACGGGGGCCGTGAATTTGGGTTCGTTTTTTCGCCAGCGTACTTCTTGTCGATTCGTTTGATCCGCTTGCGAAGCTCAGCCAGTTGTTCGCCGAAGTCGGTCAAGTAGTCCCAGCCATAATTCGCTTTTTGTTTGCCAGTATAGCGAATTCGAGATCGCTCGGAAATTCGCGCCATCGACGACATTTCACGTTCTTTCTCTAAGATGAGGGAATGCGAACACTTTCCTCTCTCGTGGTGCTACTGCCCGTGCTCTTGCAGCCACCCTCCGGCGAGACCGGAAAGTATGATATTAAGGCACATTACACGAAATACGAATTCCGGATTCCGATGAGGGACGGAAAGCGCCTATTTACCTCCGTTTACGCCCCAAAGGACCTCTCACAACCGTATCCGTTTTTGATGACGCGTACGCCGTACAGCGTAGCCCCGTATGGCGCCGACAATTACCGAAAGTCGCTGTATCCCGGGGATAATTTTGCGCGAGACGGCTACATTTTCGTGTACCAGGACGTGAGAGGCCGCTACATGTCGGAAGGAACCTGGATCGAGATGACACCGGCGAAAGCCCATCACACTGGCCCGAACGACGTGGATGAAAGTACAGATACATACGACACAATCGAGTGGCTGCTGCACCATGTGCCGAACAACAACGGAAAGGTGGGGCTGCTTGGGATTTCCTACCCTGGTTTCTATACCTCGGCCGGCATAATCGATGCCCACCCGGCGCTTGTCGCTGCCTCGCCCCAGGCACCTATAGCCGACCTATATATGGGTGACGATGCATTCCATAACGGCGCTTTCTTTCTCGCCGCCAACTTCGGCTTTTACACATCGTTCAACAAGCAGGATCACCCGCAAAAGCCCAAATACGAACCGGACTTCGATTTCGGCACCGAAGATGGCTACAAGTTCTACCTGAACATGGGATCACTTGAAAACGCGGACGAGAAGTATCTGAAATACTCAAACTCCTATTGGACCGACATCATCGCTCATCCCAACTACGACGCGTTTTGGAAAGTTCGAGACATTTTGCCGCACCTTCGCAACATTAAGCCAGCCGTCTTGGTTGTTGGCGGATGGTTCGATGCGGAAGACCTGTCGGGAACTCTCAAAACCTACCGCACGATCGAACAAGCAAGCCCGGGCACAACCAATACCATCGTGATGGGTCCGTGGTTTCACGGCGGCTGGTCGCATGGCGACGGCTCGACGCTGGGCAACATCAACTTCGACTCAAAAACCGCCGAATTCTTCAGGGACCAGATTCAGCTCCCTTTTTTCCATTACTATCTGAAGGGCGGTCCAGACCCCCACTTGCCGGAAGCGTACATGTTCGAAACCGGCAAGAATCAATGGCGCCAGTTTACGCACTGGCCTCCCGCCGAGGCGCGGCAGGAAGAGTTCTATCTACATGCGGGAGGAAGGATCAGTCGTTCGAAGCCCGCGGCTCAAGAAGGATTTGACGAGTACGTTAGCGATCCCAATAAGCCCGTGCCGTATTACGACAAGGTTGTAATCGATATGGCCCGGCCCTATATGGACGCCGACCAGCGATTCGCGGCGCGGCGCACCGACGTCGTTACCTACGCCAGCGATCCGTTGGAAGAAGATATAACGGTGGCTGGTCCTGTAGCGCCTGTTTTGCATGTCTCCACTTCAGGAACCGATTCCGATTTCATAGTGAAGCTGATCGATGTCTACCCGGACGATTTTCCAAATCCGGACCCGAATCCCAGTGGACTTGAAATGGGAGGCTATGAGCAACTTGTGCGCGGCGAACCTTTTCGCGGCAAGTTCCGCCACAGCTTTGAAAATCCCGAACCGTTCACGCCCGGAAAAATCGAAGAGATCCGGTTTGCAATGCCCGACATCGACCATTGCTTTCGGCGTGGCCACCGGATTATGGTACAAGTTCAGAGCTCATGGTTCCCGCTCGTGGACCGCAATCCCCAGATCTTTACCAACATTCCGACTGCAAGCCGTTCCGATTTCAAGCCGGCGATTGAGCGGATCTATCACTCGGCTTCCGATCCCAGTTACATGACCGTGGATGTTCTCCCGTGATCGCGGAAGGGGCTTCCTGAATGGCATGTGCCCCTTTTGCGTTTGCATCGCGTCTAATAGATTTGCCACACTATAACTTTTGGCGAGCTTGGAGTGAATGACAGATTCTTTTCTTCGGCTAACGGCGCCGTGGGCGATCTTTTTCGGCTTAAGTTCCGCCGGCGTAGCCCACATCAAACAGTTCCCGCCACAACCTTTTCCCTATCGCGAAAAACTCGAGTATCGTGTTGAGTGGCGTTTGATAATGGCGGGAACCGCCCAGATCGACGTTGCGCCGCTAGGCAACAACTGGCAGACCAAGCTGAATATCGAGAGCGCGGGGATGGTAACGAGGCTTTACCGGGTGAGCGACAGTTATCGCGCTCTGACAAGCGGCGGATTTTGCGGGATCGATGCCACCCTCGATGCTCAGGAGGGTAAGCGGCACCGGCTCTCAACGCTAAGCTTCAATAACAGCAAACGAAAAGTAGAGTACGAGGAACGGGATCTAATCAGGAACAAAGTCGTGTCGAAGGACACCGACGTCGCGCCTTGCACCCACGAGGTTCTGGGAGCGCTATCGGCAGTGCGTATGATGCGCCTCGAACCTGGCAAGACCGTGATGGTCCCGATCACGAACGGAAAGAAAACTGTGATGGCGCGAATTGAAGCGCAAGACCGCGAGACCATCGAGATAGACGGCGAAAAGTTTCAGACTGTTCGCTACGAAGCGTTCTTGTTCGATAACGTGCTGTATCAACGCAAGGGACGGCTGTGGCTGTGGATGACCGACGATGCCTCCCGCCTGCCCGTGCAGATCAGGTTACGCATGGGGTTCCCGATTGGAAACATTACTCTGACGCTGGATAAGAATGAGCGGGGGTGACGGGGAGCGCCTGCTCAGTCGAGTTCACGGATCAGGTTGACCCGCATATAGACCAATTGGAAGCCGGCTCTCTCGTAGTTTCGGTGAGACGCGCTGCCAGGCAACACGCAAGCCATCGCCAGGTCGCAAAACTTCTGTTGCGCAGCTCGAAGGCGTGCGCGAATCAATCGAGTCTGCTGGCCCTGGCGGCGCGCATGCGCGAGCGTTGCGTCACCATACAAGAACGCAATCCCATCTCGTACGCCCATCGCCGCTCCCGCCTCTGGCTCAGTTCTCGACGCTCCCGAGTTGCCGCCCGGCAATTCGTTTATCCGCCTGGCCAGCCAGCAAGAGCATACGTCGCAGGACGCCGACATCGTGGCGATCATTTCTTCATTCACGGGAATATGTTCCGCAAATCCCCTGCAAACCACTCGCGACCACGCCTCACGCTCCTCGCTGGCTATCTCCCAGACGCCGGAGCAAGGGGCGAAAGCTTCGCCGGGTTCAATGTGGCGCAACATGACATTGTTGAATTCAGCAACGCGATAGGGCCGACTCTGGACAAAAGTGAGCACCGACGCATCGGCTAGCGGGCATAAGTCGATCACACACGCCGCGCCACGGCGCCGGAAGAAAGCCTCCATCCCTTCAAGCTCCTCGGTGGAAACAGAACCACTTAAGCCGATTCCGACCGCATGCGTCATCGGTGAGCCAGGTCCCGCAAACACTGCCCGCCCGCCGGCAAACGGTTCCACAAGAGCCGTTGGAATCGTCCCTGTCAGTGCTTCCGCAATAGCGGCTATGTGAGCTGCCTCGGCCTTTTCGATCCTGCACGCTAACGTCAAATCCGCGGTCGATATCATCTGCTCAAGTATCGTAAACTCAAGTAATAGCCTGCAGCGTCTCGAAGTCCGCGCGCGTGCCGCGCCCAGCATGAAGGGCATTCTCGATCCAAGCGAAAGATCAGACCAGGGCGCCGAGATCGAAAGCGACGATCTAAAGCAAGGAGCAGAGCACAACGAATGCCGTTTCATGACGTCATCTCGCGCCTGTTAAAGGCTCGAGGCAACTTGCAGAGAGCCTGGAATGTTCGCGGGAAATATCGATTCATCAACCGCCAGCACGGGGCCTCCAATCTGGTCATGGTGCTTATCGGCTACAAGCCCAAGCTCTGGAACTCGGTTATTCCGCGAATTCAGCGGGCTCTGACGGCAAATTCTGCTCTTGCACGTGAGTTTGATGTATGTCTCGTGACTCCCGGCATGTTAAAGCCGGAAGTTGCCTCTATGGCCGATGAGCGTGGTTGGTCATATCTGCACACGGAGGCTAACCGTGTAGCGTTGGCGCAGAACCTCTGCGTCCGCGTCCATCCCGCGGCTAAGTTAATTTACAAGCTGGACGAAGACATATTCCTGCCGCCGTTCTTCTTCGAAGAAATGCAGGCATCCTATTCCGAGGTGAAGCGCGAGAACCGCTATCGAATCGGATTCTGCGCTCCGCTGCTGAATGTCAATGGCTATTCGTACATTCCGTTTCTAGAGCGATTGAACCTCGTTGAAGCATACCGTGAGCGCTTCGGGGAACTGACTGCCGCCGCCCATGGCGTGAAAATACAGCACGATCCCGCTGCGTGCCGTTGGATTTGGGAGCACACGCTCCCCTTCGATGCCACGGCGCGAAAAATTCAGAAGCAAGGATTCCGCTACTCGACTATTCCGCACCGCTTCAGCATAGGGGCAATCATGATGGAGCGGTCTTTCTGGGAATCGATCGGCGGGATGCGTAATACGATTGCCGGCGGCCCAAGAGCGTTAGGCACAGACGAAGACCATCTCTGCCGCGAGTGTGTTGCATCTTCTCACGTCATGATCTGCTTCGAACATATTTTGGCAGGCCATTTCAGCTTCGGCCCACAGGACGCTGGAATGCAGCCGCTTCTGCCCGAGATCGAGCATGACGCCATTGAGTCTTCGCGGATGCAATCCGCCGGCTCAACGCGTTAAGACTAACCCAAAGTGCTGGAGAGATTGGGGCGGGGAAGCGGTCAGTCTTTAGCAGCCAGCTTTTGCTGAAGCGTCGTGAGCACGGAATGGTTTGGCTAATCGCTGAAAGCTGACGGCTGATTGCTCGCCAGGGCAGAAACGCTCCCTGCCGGTCGCGGTTCAGAACCGCCGCGTGAGGAAGCGGTCTGTTTAGCCATACCGCGAGCGATGCGCCGGGCCTCCGAACAGCGAGAGGAAGAACATGCCCGCGAGAAATCCTCCCACGTGCGCGAACCAAGCCACGTTTCCTGCATCGGTCAGAGCCATGCGTCCGAAAGAAGCGAGGCCGCTGAAGAGCTGGATCAGAAACCAGTACAGAAGCAGCACAACGGCGGGTAGTTCGAGCGTCGTTACAAAGATGACGATGAAGATGAGCGTCAGGATACGAGCTCTTGGGTAGAGCAGCATGAATCCGCCCATGACGCCGGCAATGGCTCCACTCGCTCCGATTGTAGGCGTGGGGCTGCCAAGATTGAACGCCAAATGAACGACAGCCGACGCGATGCCGCAAAGCAGATAGTAGCTCAGGTACTTGAAGCCGCCGATGGTATCCTCGACGCGCGACCCGAACACCCAAAGAAACCACATGTTGCCGATCAGGTGCATCCAGCCCCCGTGCAGAAACATCGAGGTCACGAGCGAAACGAGATGAATGCGGTTGGGAACGAGCGCGTAGCGATAGATCACGGCTTCTTGAGCGTAAGGGCTGAGCGCGCGCTCGAACAGAAAACAGAACGTATTCACGACGATCAGGAGGAACGTAACCGCCGGAAAAGAATTCATCCTGATGAGGGCGCGAAGCGGGATCATCGAGACATCTTTTTTTGAATCGTGCACAACGGCATCAAGCACCTGTGCACTCGTTCTTCAATCGCGCACAACGGCATCAATCGCCTGTCCACTTGACCTCGTGGACGAAGGTTCTTTCTGGAGCCGGGCTCGATTGAGCGCAGCGATCCGCGATCTCCTGATCGATGCGGCGGCTCACTTTACCGGATGCGCTGAGGGCCATAAGATCGTGTACTTCCGCTAGAGCCGGTATGTGCCCCCTGGCGCCGATGGCGGTGCAGTTCAGAGCGGCAGTTGCGTTCGAGAAATCCAGAGTTTCCTGCAAAGTGAGGCCGGCTAGCGTGGCATAGCAGAAAGCTCCGTGGAAAGCGTCCCCAGCGCCCGTTGTATCCACGCACGAAACCTGATATGCAGGCGAATAAACGAAACGGCCCTCCGAGAGTCCCATAGAGCCATATTCGCCTAGTGTCATAGCCGCCACTTTGAAGCCGTATTCTTTTTGAAGCCGCTCTAATGCGACGAACGGATCGGGCTCACCGGTCCATTTGGCGGGCCAGACGTGGCTCGCCACAAGGTGATCGACGTAATGAAGGACGGAGTCGAAATGCGGATAGATCGTATCGACATCGAGTGAAACGGGGATGCCCGCCGCGCGGGCCAGGGACGCCGCCTTTGCCGCGGCTTGAGTATCGTAGCCGTCGATGTGCAACATACGGCTCGAAGCAATGTCCTCGGGACGAATCTCGTCGGCAGTCAGGCGGAGACAGTCGGGACGCTGCCACAGCACTGTCCGCTCGCCCGTCCGTTGATCGATCAGAATATACGCCGTCTGGTTAGGGCATCCGTCGCGGACGATGACGCGTGAAACGTCAACTCCGGTCCCTTCCAGGCTCTCCCATTGGATTTTGCCGCGGAGGTCATCCCCGATCGTGCCAATATATCTCGTTTTGAGACCAAGTCGGGCGCAGGTCACCATCGCCGTCGCTACCTGGCCACCCGGACTAAGAATTTCTTCAGTAAAAGGAACTTTACCCGCATAAGCTGGAAATTCAGGAAGAATAAGAAGAGTATCGGTCGCGTTCAGACCGATGCCAAGGACGTCGAAGCTGTGCGTCAATAGGACCTACTTTTTGAGGGAGGCGGGAATCTCGTAAAGGTAGATGGTGTGGCGGTTCCCAAGACGGCTGGGATCGGTCTCCTCTTCGTCGACCGCTTTCCAACCGGGAATCGGGTAATCATACGACACCACACGCGCATCCTTCCTTAAGTATTTTTCCAAATTCGGCCGGAGGTTTTCGTTGGCTGTGGTGATTAAGTAGAGCGTTACCACGTCGGCAGGGCTAAGATCGGTCTGCATGAAATCGCCGCGGATCACTTTTACTCTGTTTTCGAGCCCCAGGGCCTTCACGTTATCCTCGGCCGTGCGGGCCAGCCGCTCGGAAATCTCGATTCCGACTGCCTTGACGTGAAACTTCTGTGCCGCGGCTATCAGGATGCGGCCATCGCCGCAGCCCAAGTCGTAAAGAGTTTCACCGGTCTTTAGGTGGGCCATATCGAGCATCTTGTCGACGGCGCGCTGCGGCGAACTGACAAACGGCGCAAGGCGATTTTTCAGATCCGGCTTGTACCGCTGGGCATAGCCGAGAGAGGCAGCACAGAGCACCACCAGGGCTGCGGAAACTCCACTGCGAGGCGCCCTCAAAGACATAGCTCTGATCAGTATATAGACTATCGCGAACCAGAAACTCCAGCAGCACTCTCGGACGACCTGACCCGTTTCAACCGCACGACGCGCGACAGCATCTCGGTTGTCGCGTACCAGACATCCCGGGGACGGGAGATCGTATACTCTGTCCCTTTCAGAATCCTGACCGCATGGCTGATTGAGTCCTTCCACGGAACCGCCTGCGGATTTGGATTGTAATTCATATAAAACACAGGACACTCAATGTCTCCGATGCGCCGGATGTTATCTTCGGGTACATCGCTATCCAGCATCGCCTTGGGGCCTGCGAAGATGACCGCGTCGGGATGGGCGGCGCCCCCGACTTCCTTCTGGATCAAGCTATCCAGGAAGTCGGTATCGCCATGCTTTTCGCCCAGATTCTGGAGTGTGATTGTGCCCAGTTTCATGCTTTGAAGGGCGCTTCCCAGAGCAGGAAAATTAATCCGTTCGGCTGCATCCTGGCGATAGAGGATGCGATGCTCCTGCATATTAAAGGCGACCAGAGAAAGTTTCCCGACCCGCGGGTCGTGCTCGATGATCTTGAGAATGCCCACCATTGCTGAAAGATCGACGGGCGCGAGTGTAGCGGAATCCTTGGATTCCGGAGAGAAGTTGACCAGGAGTTTGACGTTTACTGGATCGTCCGGCCGGTTTGCGGGACGGATAACGGGCTCGTCGCGGAATGGCTCGAACTGCGCCTCGGCGACAGTCTTTGGAGGGATAAACGGAGTCAGCGCGTTATCTTTGGCGGGGAGCGCCGCCTCTACATCCCAAGAGCTGGAACAAGGCCGTTCGGATCGGTCGCGCATCATCCAGTCCACGTGATAGCTGCCTTCGCCCAGATCAAACGCACCCTGAAGAAGGGCATCGCCCTTGGCGTCTTCGTCAATATTCGGCACGTTAATGTGTTGAGAGAAATAGGAGGCGTGCGCTTTGTCGCCTGACGGATAAACACGGAAAACGATGGTCAGCAGTTGGCCATCGCCTTCTACTTCCTTCAACGGAAGCGAAACATCATAGCCGGCGTGAAAACGCAAATCAAATCCGAGGTCCGCCTGGCGCGGCGTGACGACGCATGGCAGGTCTTTCCGCTCGCTCGTCGATTCGAGGGTCGTCAGGTCGGATGGAATTAATGTGACCGGTTCGCCAGCGAAGTGGGGTTTGATCAGCGTCTGCCCGAGCAAAGGCACGCTGGCGAACAAAAGCGATAAGAAGAGAGGGAGCGCCTCGCGAGGCGAAGCGGCAAATCCCACGTGGCGGCGACACGAAAGCCGACGCCAAACAAGAAGGCTACTGCCAACTCGGAAAGCCATTACGCAACCGAAACGAAGTCCAGCAGTCACTACCGCATTGAGCGGCACTGAATTAGATCAAGTTTACCTTTGATTCACCTGCCCGACACAACTGTCTTGTAAAAGTTTTATGGTGGGCTGCAGGTTACCGGTACTAAACCAGGTCGATAGTCTTTGTGTGATTTTGGGCGCAAAATTTTGTCCTCACACATTCCTGACCTGTGGATGCGCTCGGGGTGTGTTACATTTCGTGTGAGCCATGGCCCGCAGTGTCAACAAAGTAATTCTACTCGGAAATCTCGGCCGCGACGCGGAGACCAAGTTTACTCCCTCCGGCGCGGCGATGACGCGCTTTTCAGTCGCAACGACGCGAAGCTGGAAAGATCAGCAAACCAATGAATGGAAGGAAGAAACGAACTGGACCAACGTCACGTTGTGGCGCCAGGAAAACCTCGCCAACTATCTGACGAAAGGGAGGCAAGTGTACGTCGAGGGCCGTCTACAGACGCGAAGCTACGAAGACAAAGACGGCAAGAAGGTGTATGCGACCGACGTGGTTGCCGATGACGTGATTTTGGTGGGTGGCCGGGGTGAAGGAGCTCCGGGCGAGGCGCCAGGCGCAGCAACGGCGCCGAGAGGAGCCGCTGGGGGGCGATCCTCCACGCGTCCACCGGCACAGGCGGAGGAGCCGGATATGGGTGTCACGGACGACGACGTTCCGTTCTAGGCTCGTGACCGCGCTCAATTAGATTCTGGCGCCGAGAAATTCCTGAAATATTTCGTTCGAGAGCAGAAAACCGCGCCCGGTCAGCCTGAGGGTTTGGCCCTCGTGTTCCAGGACGCCGCTTTCGATGCCGTATTGAATTGCCTGCTGAAATCTGAGCCATTCCTTTTTGGTCGGCTCGATTCCCGCGGATTGTCGCAATCCTACAAAAAAGTGTTCCTCTTCGATATCGCTGTGTAAAGTCTCTTTACAAGGACTTTGGCCTGATTCCACTCGATTCAGATAAACGTCGAGTTCTTCGGTATTGGCGGAACGTGAGGTTCCGTCGAATGAGTGAGCGTCTAGACCGAATCCCGCGTAAGGTTCCAGCCGCCAGTACTTCAAGTTATGACGGGATTCGAATCCTGGCACAGCGAAATTGGAAATTTCGTACCGCTGCAGACCCAGCCGCTCCAGCCGCTCGACGGCTTGTTCGTAAAAATCGGCTGCGGCTTCGTCACTCGGCAGCAGGGATGCACTATAGCGCACGCCGCCGAGCAGGGCTTCTCTGCCGAGAGAACTGTCTTCATCCATTTCGAACAGATAAACCGAGACGTGCGGCGGCTCGAGCCGTTGAAGCCAATCGAGAGATTCCTTCCACGACTCCTCCGTCTGACCCGGTAATCCGGCGATCAGATCGATATTAATGTTTGGAAGCCCCACTTCTCTCAACAGTGAGATATCCCCGGCAACCGTTGCTGGCGTATGTTTCCGCCCGGTCCGGCGGACCTCATCCGTCACGAACGACTGGACGCCAAGGCTGACGCGATTGATACCAGCTCGATTCCAAGCAGCCGCTTTGGTCGAGTCAATAGTCCCCGGCGCGCACTCGATGGTTGCTTCATACCACGGCGCGCCCGGCACGGCGGTCATAAGCGACCGGAATCTATCGAGAGGTATCAGGCTCGGAGTGCCTCCGCCCCAATAAATGGTCTCAGGGATCCACCTCCACGTGTGGCGCCGCAGTTCCCGTTCAAGCGCGGCATCATACCGGCTTCGCTCCGGAACCGCGCTCACACGAGAGGCAAAGTTACAGTAGGTGCATTTTTGCGAACAGAACGGGTACGAAAGATAAACGCCCGCCATAGGGATTTGAGCAGTCTCTTCTCATTGTCGATGAGTGCGTGTCGAAGACGCGCCTCAAAAGTTTGGTAACTTTGATTTGTCGACCATCATCTGAGAACGCAGTGAACGCGAATCAATGAATCCATCGTGCCTGAAACAGACACTGATACCCGGCACGAGCAAGCTCTTCGCGGACTATCTCTACAATTTTGATAGAGTCAGTAACTACTACGACTGGAGTCCTTTCTGTCAGGAATCCTTCCCTAGAGCCGCGGCGCAAATCGAATACCCTGTCGAAAGACGAAGAGCGCTCGTCGAAGCTCTTAGATATCAAAATGGCGACATCCCTAATCTCGAGTTGCTGAGCCGCCCGAAGACCGTGGCTGTGGTCACGGGCCAACAGGTGGGCCTGTTCAGTGGGCCTGCGTACACCATTTTTAAGGCCATTACGACCGCCCAGCTCGCACACCAACTGACTGAGGAGGGCATTCCGGCAGTTCCGATTTTCTGGGTTTCCACGGAGGATCATGATTTAGCCGAGGTCGATCATGCGTGGGTGTTTGATGCCGAGTACACGCCGGCCAAACTTACCGCGAATGTGAAGCCTACTAGAGGGCCGGCCGGCAACGTAGTTCTGGAAAGCGCACCCCTCGATCAACTTGCAAACAGTCTCGAAGGATTTCCGTATAGGGACGGCGTTCTTGACATGGCGCGGCGCGCCTATCAGCCGGGAGTGACGCTGGGCTCGGCGTTCCTGAGGCTTCTTCGCGAACTGCTGGCGCCGCTGGGACTCATTTTCGTGGATCCGCTCGATTCGAAATTTCGAAAGATCGCAGCGCCCTTTCTGGTGGATGCGATCAGGAAGGCACCGCAAATCATGGATGCAGTTCGTGAACGCAATGCGGAACTCGAGCGAACGGGCTATCACGCCCAGGTGTTTGTGGATTCGGAAACTTCACCCGTTTTTCTGCTCGATCACGAACGCCGTGTTGGCCTCAAGCTTAAAGGCGGCCAATTCGCAGCCAAGCAGACAACCTATTCGGTCGAGCAATTGGCGTCGCGGCCGCTGGACATCTCACCCAGCGCGCTGCTGCGTCCGGTCATGCAGGACTTCGCGCTTCCCACTGTCGCCTATGTGGGCGGTCCTGCAGAGGTCGCCTATATGGCGCAGTGCCAGGTCGTGTATCGCGATCTGCTTGGCCGCATGCCGGTTGTCGTCCCTCGCAATGGCTTTACGTTGCTGGACGATCACACAGCTAAATTGCTGAATCGTTACAAACTGCAGATCACGGACGTTCTGTGCCATCCGGACGAACTGCGGCGGCACATCGCGAGCCGCCTGATACCGGCCGCTGTCGGAGAGAGCTTGCACGAAGCGCAAGCTCACATTGCCGCCGAACTCTCTCGCGTCGAGGGGGTTCTCTCGGGCTTTGATCCGAGTCTAACGGCAGCCCTGAACAAAAGCGGCGCGAAAATTCGGTATCAGTTGGAGAAGATCATCGGGAAGACCGAGACGGAGGCATTGCGACGCGATCAACAGGCGGTCAGAGCAGCCAACCGCTTGTCGAATGCTCTTTATCCGCACCAGCATTTGCAGGAACGCGTCTACACGATTCTGCCGTTCGTTGCCCAGCATGGCCCCGAACTGATTCCACGTCTGTTCCGGGCGGCACAGCTCGCTTGTCCGGACCATATGGTACGAGCCCTGTCCGAGTTCGAGTGACTGTTATACTCGAACTGCATTGCACGACCATCCTCCGGCTGGAGTGGCGGAACTGGCAGACGCACGGGACTCAAAATCCCGCGTTCTTCACTGAACATGTGGGTTCGACCCCCACCTCCAGCACCATGAAAACACAATTAGTTAACTGCTTTTTTCGCCTCCCTTGGCCTACTCTGACTAGTCTCGCCCGGCGCAAATTCAGGCGCAAATTTGTCTGGATCGAGTGCTGCTTGCCGTAGCTTCCGGCCCGTGGCGACCGCTTGCGAAGCCTTACCGATTCTGTAGCGCTTGTACATCGACTCGGTGAGATGGCCGGTCATTTCCATGGCTTCCTCGCGGTCGATCCCAAGCTCGTCCATGCGGGTAACCGCCGACCGGCGTGTGTCGTGGAAGATGATCTTGCTCGTGCCTTCCCGCTGCCCGTCGAGCCCCGCCTCGCGCCGTGCCTTCTCGAAGCCCGTTCGAATGCTTTTAAGGCGCTTGCCTTGATATTGAAATAAGTACGGGCATTTCGAGTTGCGAGTTGGGTCCGAAAGGACCATCTCTAGCATGCTGCGCATCTCGGGATGCCAGAGCGGAATCACATGCGGCTTACCGCTCTTGGTAATGCGATGACCGTTCGCATCAAAACCAGGAATCTCGATGTATGGTTCTGGCTCGTTCCAGTGGGGCAGCAACCACGCGGTCTGCAGCTTCAGAGCTTCGCCTTTCCGGACTCCGGTGCGATACGCGATACACCACACCGGCTGTGAGTGGCTGGGCATCCGCCGCAGGATCGCGTAATAGCCTTCTTCGTCAATGACGCCGCTGCGCACATACGACGACTCATCGAATTTCTCGATCTTCGGAATCGCGACCGAGATTAGTTCGTCATCGTTCCCTAGCACCAAACAGCGATGTAGCCAGGCGAGTTCACGGTTGATGGTGCCTGGCGCCGCACCTGTATTCCGGCGGGCGGTCTTGTAGCGCTTGATATCGGCTTTCTTCAGAGGTGTTGCAAAATCGTGCTTAGCAAAGAATTTGCCCAAATGCTTCTTGGCCTTACGCTCCGTATCTACGATGTTTTCCGGCGCGCAGCTGTTGAGCTTCATATCATCGATATGCAACGTGATCAGGTCTTCAATGGAGACCTGGACCTTGGGTCCGTGCTGGACATCGAGTTCTTTGACCCAATCATTGAGCAGTTGCTGCGCCGCTTTTTCGCTGCCAGCTTCGAGTGTTTTTGACTGCCGTTTTAAAGCCCATTCCGGCTTGTATTCAAAGCGCCATTTGCCGGTAGGAAGCTGGCGTAGCGTGCCCGTTCCGTATGTCCGTTTTTTCATCGCGCGCCCTCGCATCGGGGAATGTGCGCGCGCAGCTCGCGGCCGCCGAACTGATCGCC
>CAVRNU010000012.1:0-350320 GCA_963722585.1 Bryobacterales bacterium
GGCCCCGGTCCAATTGGCACGGAAGCTCGGCGACAAGAGCATTTGGCGATGTTCCCGCTGTCCAGATTAGGGTTTGAGTCGCAATCGACGAGCCATCGCTCAACCGGACCTCGTTCTCACCCACATGGAGCACCTTCGTATTCAGCCGGATATCAACCTGACGCTTTGCCAGTCTCTTCTGCGCGTACTCGCCCAGCTTCGGTCCTAACTCCGGAAGAATGACGCTACCCGGATGAACGAGAACCACTGGATCAGGTCCTCGGTAAGATGCGGGTAAAAGCGAACCGACTCGCGCAGAAAATCGTTGACGCTTGCTACGGTTTCAGTGCCCGCAAATCCTGCGCCGGCGACTACCACAGTCAAGAGGCTGGGCCGGGATGCAAACGCACACTCGGAGTCGGCCCGCTCCAAGAGATCTATCAGGCTATTTCTTAAATGAATGGCGTCGCTCAATGACTTGATGGTCAGCGCACGGTGCTCGAGCCCCGGCAAGCCAAAAAAGTTTGTCGTTGATCCCAGGGCCATCACCAGATAGTCGTAGTGAAATTGATGAGCGTGGAGCTCCGGACCGTGTACAGCGGTCACCTGCTTGGAAGGCAGATCGATACTCTTCACCTCGCCGTTGAAAAACTGCACGTGCTTTAAGAGCTTCCGCAACGGATTGACAATGTGAGTCGTGTCGAGATCGCTGGCCGCAACCTCATGGAGCATAGGCGTGAATAGCGAGTGGTTCTCCCGATTGATTAACGTGACCTGAATATCGCTCTCCCGAGCCAGAGTCTTCTCCAAGCCCAGGGCGGTATGGAGGCCACCGAAACCGCCGCCGAGAATCAAAACTTGTTTGCGTGCGCTTGCACTCATCGTTTTCCTCTTGTTAAGAATCGAAGCTCAATCTTTTTCCGGATTACGAACAATGGAAGAAAATCACATCCCTTATGACTTGCTCAGGACCTCCTTCGCGACTGCCGCTACCCTGTCCGCTTCAAAGCCAAACTTCCTCTCCAATGCCCTCAGGACGGCATCGAGACTACTCGCGGGCGGATACCATCGCTAATCAGTTTTTCGTGAGCACCCAGGGCGAGAATGACTTCACTGCTCGAGGCAATGAGAATCAGCTCAGGATCACCGTCGTTGACGTCAGCAAGGATGTATGCACCTGCGCCAGGCCGGACGGCGACGCGTATTTTCCGCGATAGGGGAAAGAAGCCAATTATTCAAAGTCTTTTCGCCAGCCTAAGCAACATCCCCTCTGCGCTCGGTAGCTGTAAATGTTTGGTTCGAGGCCCAGCGAGGTGATGTGCGGTCAGCCAGGATGTCTAGCCATGAAGTCAAGGATCAGGCGCGCGATCTCGTCGGTCTTCTCGTCGAGCGCGAAATGGCCCGCGTCCAGCAGGTGGATTTCGGCATCGGGTAGATCGCGCTTGAATGCCTCTGCACCGGGCGCTGTGAAGGATGGATCGTTTGCACCCCATGCCACCAGCGTGGGCGGCCTGCGATCGCGCAGCCAAGCCTGCCACTTCGGGTAGGAGGCGACATTGGTCCGGTAGTCGTAGAGCAGGTCCGCCTGAATTTCCCGTTGTCCAGGCTTTGAGAGATGAGCGTGTTCGTCGGTCCAAGTGTCGGGATTATAGCGGTCGGGATGCGATGTGCCGGCGGTATGACGCTGCTTGGTTGCCTCCAAGGACAGGAACGTGTTGACAACCTCGGGATGGGACTTTGGGTCGGCCCAGTATTCGGCAATCTTGGCCCACTTGGAGCCCAAGCCATCCTTGTAGATATTGCCGTTCTGGATGATGAGCGCGTGGAGACGCTCCGGGTGCATCAGGATGAGATGAAAGCCAACCGGCGCACCATAATCGTGAAGATAAAGCGTGTAATTGTCGATCTTCAGTATTTCCAGAAGGTTGTCGATCGTCCTCGCCAGATGGTCGAACGTATAGGTGTAGCCCGACGGTGGGGGTGCATCGCTCTGGCCGAAGCCTGGAAAATCCGGCGCGATCAAATGATAGTGTGTGGCGAGTAAAGGAATAAGCGTATCGAACTCGCGCGACGAAGATGGGAAGCCATGCAGCAACACGATGGTCGGCGCGTCTTTCGGGCCGGCTTCACGGTAGAAGATTCCAAGGCCATCCATCTGCACACGGTGGTAAGTCGTGGTTGCCGACGTGGACTCCACGGGTGCCGCTTGCGCGACATGCGCGGTGACAAGGGTCGCGGCCGTAGCAGCCGCCAGTAAGGTGGGCGTTTTCATTACACCGCTCCTGATTTGACGTTTTGGACGCGGCCATGCGCCCGAGCAAGACGCACGGCATGCTTTTGGGCGCGTTCGAGATCACCGGCCGGGTCATTGGTCAGCAGCGTCGGCTGGAAGCGCAACTCGTCGATCGCCGATATGCCCGCCTGGTTCAACCAGGAGCATAGATAAGTCGAATGATGATCTACCCCGAATGCTGGCGACGGAAAATTCGGAGCGAAGGCTCCGGAAGTCAGAACCAGCGTTGCGTGCTTGTTCTTCAGCATTCCGAAATAGCCTGTCTCCGGCTTTAAGCCGAAGAGGAGACCGGGTTGGTGAATAATATCGATGTATTGCTTCAGGCGATAGGGAACACCACCATTCCACATCGGGACAGCGAAGAGATAGCGATCGGCCGAAATAAAACGGTTGGCGATGCCGACAATCTGATCCCAGGCACTCTTCTGAATGGCATCATATTCCTTTCCAAGGATGACGTTGAGCTTGGCGGCCGCCTTGTCGCCGTCGAAGGTCGGAAGATCCGCCTCCCACAAATCGAGTGTATCGACCTCGACGTCGGGGGTCTCAGCACGCAGAGCTTCGAGATAAGCCCGGGCGATCTGAAGCGACTTGGATTCAGTGCTACGCGGCGACGCTTGAATGAACAACAACTTGGTCATGACTCATCTCCTTTGAGTGATGTGATGCAAGGCACACGGCGATGCGATTGCCAGCGAAAGTCCAGAGTTCCTTGATCAGCCGGTAGTCGAGCGGCTCATGACCGCCGCGCCTCGGCGACTGCCAGCGTATCGATGTATTGGCGAAACCGTGTGATCTTGCCGTCCTTCACCGTCCAGACATGCGCATAGCCGGCTTCAGCCTGCTTGCCGGTTGTCCCATGCACCCCGGTGAAGCGGCCGAGTGACACCACGGTGTCGCCGTCCACGATGAATTCGGTCGGGTTGAGCGCGAAATTCGACCACTCTGCCGTTAGAGGCTTGAACAAGCCCTCCGCGACATGCTCCGGGCCGCGACCGTTCACCTTGTAATGCCACATCGTGATCCATTCGATGTCGTGGGCCATCAGGCCTAGCGCACCGGGAGCATCTCCAACCTTCAGCTTGTCGTAAAAACTGCGAACAACTTCGACGGGGGTCGTCATTTTTATCTCCATCAGATGGACGCCATGTCTGTGCGGCGCCTTTGGTCTATTCATGATTTGGGCGCTGCCCAACGCCGAGTTGCAGCGCCGGGCAGGTCGTCAATGGTCAGCGATATGCTTGCCGAGGAACTCGCGCATGGCAGCACCGATCTCGCGGGCATGGGTTTCTAGTGCGAAGTGGCCGCTATCAACAAAACGGACGTCGGCGGAGGGGATGTCGCGTTTGAAGGCTTCGGCGCCTGGCGGCACGAAGAAAGGATCGTTCTTGCCCCACACAGCCAGCACGGGCGGCTGGTGCTCGCGCAGATAAGCTTGGATCGTGCCGTACAGCGCCACGTTCGACTGATAGTCAAGCAACAGATCGAGTTGAATTTCGTCATTGCCCGGACGCGCGAGGTAGAAGTCGTCAAGGTTACGGCCGTCGGGCGACACCAAGCTCGGGTCGGCAACGCCGTGGGTGTACTGGAACAGGGTGGTCTGCGGCGCCAGGAAGCCGCGCAGCGCGTCACGGTTTGCCTGAGTCGGCTCTTTCCAGTACGCCTGCACTGGCGCGAAAGCGTCCGACACACCCTCAAGATAGGTGTTACCATTCTGCGTAACGATCGCGGTAATCCGTTCGGGGTTCTTGACCGCCAAGCGGAAGCCTACCGGCGCGCCGTAATCGAACACGTAAATCGCGAACTCCTTCAGGCCAAGCACTTCGGTAGAGCGGCCAATCACTTTGGTCAGGTTCTCAAAGGTATAGGTGAACTTATCTCGTGTCGGCTGCTCGGTCATGCCGAAGCCCGGCAGATCGGGGGCCACGACATGATAGCGATCCGCGAGTTCCGGGATCAGATCGCGGAACATATGGCTTGCACTGGGGAAACCGTGCAGCAGCAGCACAGTCGGGCGAGTTGGATAGCCGGCTTCACGGTAGAAAAGTTTGAGGCCATCGACATCGACGGTATTGAAATGAACGGACATGGCAGGTCTCCTTAAGATTCAGGGCGCGAGAGAGGGTTCACGGGTGCTCAGCACGGTAGACCGCGCCACTTGCGCCTATGAGCTAAGCCCGCCAGCCGCTCCCCTAATCCTCTGGCGTTGCATTCGCCCCGCAACGTCAGAGATAGATCGATAAAGCTTGTGTGCCGGCCCGCAACCGTATATGCGGTCTCGCCGTGCCTAGCCAGATAAACGACGGGAAGTTGGTTGTCGATCGCTTTCTGGCCGCAGATTTCTGCCAGAGGCTCATGAGCTTCGTTTTGACGCGTACTCATATCACTAATTTGCCCTTTTCCCAACTCCATCACCACCCGAAAATCGACAGCTGCAGAACTATACTTTTCTTCAGGCGGCCGCTGTGATGCTGCAAAGCTGGGTGAGTGCCTTTTGCACCAGCGTTTGTATTTTGCTCTCCGCTATGCCAAGCGTCTGTGCGCAGGACGCAGCCGCATAGCCAAGCAACACGCGTAAAACAAAGCAGATGCGCGGATAGCGTTCGATCTCGATAACCGGCCAGAGGCCAGACTGCAGCATAGATCGAGCCATCGAACCTTCGTCAAGTGAATCGGGTTCGCGGGCTCCGATGCTTCGCGTCATTACAGCTCTTTCCCAAATCGCGAGGCTATGTTTTTCAGGCGGCTTCGAAAGATCCATGTCGCCGATGCTATCGGCCAGCGCCGCCTCCGCCACGCGGGTGTCTGCCGACAGCAGTAGAGCCATTTGAAACATAGAGTCGCAATTGACCTGTAAGAAGCTTTTCCATGCTTGCTCATCGCTGATTGCACGATCCAAGGGCATACTCATACCTTGCTGCTCTTTTCCGCCGGCAACCATGCCAGAAGTGACAGTTCGGACGCCGTGATTTCCTCCAGGTTTTAAATTCGTCCGTGGATTGCCGCCGACGCTCCCGCGCTGGTGCTTCCTAAATAGTGCTCTTCAAGAACTTCCTGAACGTGTTTGACAATGAGGTTGCGCCCGTGCGCTACGCTGGCTTCTTCGATAACTCACGGATCGATGCAGCCACGGCAACTCTCGATGCGTCTTGTTCGAGTAGATGGCCAGAACTAGTCCAAGCAAATTCTCTCTTGCGGATTGCCGCTTGATGGTGGACGGCGATTGTTCCATCACAAATGACTCCTTATCGCACCAGTGATTGTGTTTTCTTTTGGCCAAACAACCGCAATCGCGACAGCACAACTTGCGCTATTGCCTGTTCCACCGCGGGCAAGAGCTTGTAAGGAACGACCTCGCGCGGATTTTGGGCCAGGGCCTGTTCTAAGCTATGCCGCCAGGCAACTCAAAGTTCGGTGTTGATGTGAACGATGTTGATTCCCGAGGCAACCGCATCCTGAAGATCGCTGCCCTTTGTGCCGGAGCCGCCGTGCAAGGTGAGAAAGCAACGGGTAGCCTTCTTGATCTCGCGGATGCGCTCCACGTCCAGCCGTTTCTTCGCCTTCCCCTCCAACATTGTCTGCAGCATGCCATGCCTGTTGCTACCGCAGGCGCCAGGATGTCGACCCCAGTGCTTTCGTCGGAATCCGCACGTTGACGGTTGCCGTCCAATAGTGGGTCAGACGCGAGTCTGCTTGCGATGTTGGGGATGCCATAAGAAACTCCTCGTCGTTGCGTTGCTTTCAAGAGCAGAGCGTGAGAGCGCCTGCCGCACCTTTCTCGAATCTGTATGGCTTCCCCTTGGAAGCCAGATCACTGACCCAACAAACAACTTCGGTCGTCGGCGCTAGGCTCAAGCCTTATTGCTGCGCTTGCAAGAAGGCTGCAACCAGCTGTGCGACCTCATCAGCCTTGGTGTCCATTGCGAAATGACCGGATTGTTTCGGAACATGACTTCAGCCCGGTTGAGACCAACGGCCTTTGCGCGGAGACGGACCTCGCCAGGGCCAGGTTCAGGTATCGGTAGAGCCTCTGTTCGTAGAACCTTTGGCCCACCAGCTTCGTGAAACCTAACGATCTTTGCTGTCTTTTCCATAACCTGGTCCGAACCGATGTTTAAGGTAGTGTGCTCATCGAGAAGAGCCTTTCATTCGGAGACCTGCTTCGCAAAGAAGGCGATAGGCAGGCCGACAAATAGCGCGTGTCCAATGAGACCGTTGATAAGCGCCGCCGCCGGGATCGGACTCGGACCGATCGCAGTAACGGGTAGAACAATCAGATTCATGAAAAGGTAAACGGCAGCGCCATAGATTAAACCCGAAGCGGCCCACCGCTGACGTAAGAAAAGTAGTTTCCGGCTGGCAAGAACGTAAACGACAGCAACGGCTGCGGCGATAACGAAATGGAACAACATTCCTAGCCCAGCGGTTGCCAAACCACCTTGGTAAGCCGACGCTCCAAGCGCGCCGCTAGCGATGTACTGCAGCACCTGAATGGGGTTCAGGTGTTTCGTTAGAAAGTAAAAGACAACACCGTCCGTTGCATCCAGCACGCCACTTGCAAGGGTGCCATACAAAATCGCCTTTGCTGGCGTGAGTGTGCCAGTCTCGACGGCACCTTGTGATACGGAATTCATTGAAGTCCCTCTTTCTTGAATTTCTGCAAAATTAGTGAGAATGCGCCTCACGAAGAAGTTGGACGCTTCTTCGAGAACGAACTTTCCTCCGCCAGTACCGGTTTGGAAGCCAGATCGCTGACCCAACGAAACAACTTCGGTCGTCGGTGTCAGGCTCAGGCCTTAGTGCTGCGCTTGCAAGAAGGCTGCAACTAGCTGTGCGACCTCATCAGCCTTGGTGTTCATTTGCGAAATGACCTGCGTCAAGTAGGTGGATTTCGGCCGTGGCCACGTCCTTGCGATAACGCTCCGGTTCGCCGATGTCAAAGGACAGGTCATGCTTACCCCAGAGGACTAGAAGCCGGCGTTGGTTCTTTTGCATCCACCTCTGCCAAGACGGGTATGCCTCCACGTTGGTGCGGTAGCAAGTCGTCATCCACTTCGCCGAGGGGGATACTAAGTAACCCAGTAGGTCGGCAACTTCCTCCGGCTTGCCATAATGGCTAATATCGGCTTCTTCCAAAAAACGTGCTCGTCGCCTGTTCTGCCGTGATCTGATGAGCGTTTCCGTTGCCGCTGGCCGGCGAAGATCAAGGCTGTATACTCGAGGCTCTGCGGCAGTGGACTCCTCGGCGGCTGCAGTGTCTCGTAACGCCTCCTCGTTCTTTGCCGCAAGCACGACAGCGGAAAAATCTCGCGCGAGCCGGAGAGCGGTCGGCCGATGCCTTGGCTCGCGCCGGTAACAATAGCAACAGAGTTGGTCATAACCGTTTCTTTTCATAAGCAATTTGTTGAGCCTGAGTTAAAAAATATTGGCGTTGCAACATCGGATTTGCTGGTTTCATTGACTATTCTGTTCCACGTTTACTCCGCGCACACCCTCAAATGCAGCAGCTCGAATACTGCGATTATCCTTAGGTCGATCCAAATCAGGTTGAGTTTGTGAACGAAAGACTTCAGACCCCATGACTTTTGCGATTAGTCGCTGGCTCTTCGAGCGCTATATGATGCAGCGGGAGAAAAGAGACCCAATAGGTAACATTCTGAACGGCCAGAATGCGCTCAATATTATGAATAAGTTAGTGAGCCGCGAGCGGCCGGGCGGGTCGTGGCATCAGAGCTCTAGCAAACCTCTGCGGAATGCGATTGCGACCGCGTGCGTTCGATCGTTAGCCCGCAATTTGCCCACTAAGTTCTTGACGTGGAAATTGACGGTAGTCTCCGCAATGGATAAGCGAAATGCAATTTGCTTGTTCCGATGACCATCGCGCATCAATTGCAGGACATCCAGTTCTCGAGGGGTCAGTTCGTCTTCACTCAGGTATTCCGCAAGACGCCCCGCCACATCCACCGGGATACACTTCTGCCCACAATGAACTGAACGGATGACTTTTAACAGTTCGTTTTTCGGTACACTTTTAAGCAGCCAAGCAGAAGCACCCGCGCGAAGCCCACGTTGGATGATCAAATCTCCATCCGCGGTCGTTAAGATGATAATGCGAGCGAGTGGGAACTCGCGCCGAATTGCGATCAGTGCATCTGTCCCGGTGACGCCGGGTAGCCTTTGATCCATAAGGGTGACGTCGGGCTGGTGGTGGCGAAATTCGGCGATTGCCTCAGAAAAGGTTGCGGCTTGCGCCACCACTTCCATATCTGTTTGAGAAGCGATGATCATGTTCAAACCCTCCAGAAAAACAGGATTATCTTCAACGATCAGAATTCGAATTGACTTTTGCAAAGCCATGACGTCGCCTTCTTTAGATTCTTTTTCTCTCTCTAGTTCTCACTGCTTCAGGCTCATGCCTGATCGTCCATACCCATACGAGCCTTCTCTCGATCGGTCCACTCGCGTATGTACGCCGGACAGTTCCTGATTGCTATTCCGTTGTTTTCGCAAAAGGCAAAAAACTTCACCACTTCGCGATCCACCAGAACGACTTCCCTGAGATCGATGACGACTCCGTGCTTTTCCCGCCGCAGCACTTCTCTAAGCGTGTCCAAATTCTCCGCCTCAATCCGGCCACTCACGCGCAACACCACACGATCTTCCCCATCGACAGCTCGGTCGATTCTGCAGCTCATTGTAAATTTAGATTCGAGCCTTTCAGTTCTCGGCGTGCTATCGCTGTCGGCCGCCGTTCAACTCTGAAACAGCAAATCGCGGGCCATTCGTATCTTCTAGAAAAAAAAGAGCGCACGAAGAAGAGGGGGCGTTTTGGCTTCGCGAATTTCGCGAATTTCGCGATCTTCGGAGAATTTCGTGAGGAGCGAGGAACCGTCAATCAACCGAATTTGAATTCCTTCTTGCAAATTTTCAGCGCTTTGATCCTGGACTCGAGAGTAGAGGGCGGAATCCGGAGCTTGGCCGCGGCCCCAGAAGGCCCCGAGACTCGGCCCCTGCTCTCGGCCAGCGCGGTCTCAATCATTTCTCGTTCCCCACGCTGCTCACCTTTGACAGACGGCATCGCTCGAGCCTGAGATGTCGGTTGAGACGATTCTTTGGAGAGCCAGGATTCATCGACCGAAAAAATATCGTTGGAACTCACGATCACCGATCTTTCAATTACGTTCTGCAACTCCCGGATGTTGCCTGGCCATTGATAGGACTGAAAGAGCTCGAGCGTCTTCTTGTCGATCGAGCGCATATTCTTGCCGGCTCTGCTCGCGTAACGTTGCACGAAATATTCAACCAACATCAAGATGTCGTCTCTACGCTCCCGCAGCGGCGGCACTTCGATGGGAAATACATTCAACCGGTAGAAAAGGTCCAGGCGGAAGGTTCCATTGGCCGTTGCGGCGTTTAGATCGCGATTTGTCGCGGCGATAACCCTGACGTCGACATGGATGGATTGCGTTCCGCCGACGCGCTCAAATTCCCGCTCCTGTAGCACTCTTAAGAGCGCGACTTGGGTGTCCGGCGGAAGCTCGCCAACTTCGTCCAAGAAAACCGTCCCGCCGTCGGCCAGCTCGAATCGGCCAATCCGGCGCTGAGTCGCGCCTGTAAAAGCTCCCGCTTCATGGCCAAACAACTCCGAGAAGATCAGCGACGGTGCAAATGCCGCACAGTTCACGCTTACGAAGGCGCGCCCACGCCGCTGCGATCGTTTGTGAACTGCGCGGGCGATAAGTTCCTTTCCAGTGCCGGTCTCTCCCGTGATAAAAACCGTGGAGTCGGTCGGCGCAACTTTGGTGATGCGGGAAAGCACCGGTTGAATGGCGGTTGAGGTGCCGACAATTTCCTCGAACATCGACGCCTGGTCGACTTCGTCGCGCAGCGCCAGATTTTCCCTGTAGAGCTGATCCTTCAGCGCCCGAATCTTCGCCTCGCGTTCTTCGAGATGGCGGTAAAGGCGCGCATTCTCCAATGAGACCGCGGCTCGCGAGGCGAGCACATTCAGCAGCGCAATTCGGGCAGCCGTGAAGACATGCGGCGTCAAGTTGTTTTCGAGATAGAGAACACCGATGAGCTTGGCTTGGTTAATCAACGGCAAGCAAAGGATAGAATGAGCTTGCTGCTCGCGTATATACGTATCGACGCTAAACTGGTTCTGGGCTCCCGCGGCATCGTCTAGGATCACACTCTCATGGGTGCGCGCAACGTAGCGGACGATCGACTCCGGAAGCGCAGCCGCGGCCACGGACGCTTGCCGCAAACGCACGGCCACTTTGTCGTCGGCGGTAGCCGCTTCCGCCTCTATGAGCAACTCGTCGTCACTCGGACGAATCAACAGCCCTCGCTCGGCACCCGCGTGCTCAATCGCAGTACGCATGAGTAAGTCAATCAGTTTCTCCAGGACGATCTCGCCCGACACGGCTTGTGAGACTTCGATGACGGTAGCTAAATCCAACTGTTCGACCGGCGCCACGATCGTGCTTGTCGGACCGGGACGCGCTTCGTTCTTGAGGTGCGGGTATAGCTGATCGAGCTGCCGCACTTTGCCTTCAGCTCCCCATCGGAGATAGTAGTATCGGGCATCCCGCAAATAGGCGCGCACGATCTTCTGGAATCCGCGTGCCGCGTAGAACCTTGCCGCGAGCTCGTTCGCAAGCGCCTCATTGTGGACAAATCCGTTGGCCTGGGATGAGCGGATCGCCTGCTCGTAAAGTTGCTCGGCATCAAGGAATCGGCCTTCTATGCGCGCGATCTCTGCCCCCACTAACGCAGCGCGATTCTCGAAGTTCTCTGGGCAGTTCTCGGCCCACACTGCAAGCTGCCGGTGGTGATTTGCCAAAATCTCGAAATGCTGTTGTCTTCGGTCGGGAGATGCCGAATCCCAACACGCCGCGTGGGAGAGCGCGCCATAAAAGCAAAACTCCGCTGTTTCGAAATCCGATGGTGATGTCCAAAGCAATTGTTGCGCCTTCGACGATGCATCGGCGGCGGACGTGAAGTCCATGGCCAAGAAACGCGCTTGCAGCTTTCTAGTCCAATACCAGAACTCGGGCAGTCCGAAAACCGGGTTACTTGCCAAATGGCGCTCGAATTCCAGCTCGTCGAATTCACGATCGTTGAGGCAGCCGAATTTCGGAGTCAAACCACGGAGGCTGCGGATCAACCCAAGCTGCACGACGATGAGGTCAACAACAAGGCCGAAGCGCGCTTTCCGGGCGAACGCGAGACCATTCACCGCTTCCGGCTGCACCTCAGCGAGGGGATCTCCCACCGTCAGAAAGTTCGTGATCAACTGGTTGCAGCTATAGGCCGCAAAGGTGAGATCGCCAATCTGGTTGGCGGCATCGAAGGCGCGCCGCAGCAGCGGGCGGCCTTCCCGGGCATGCCTCGACCATGGCAGGACGATATTTCCGAAACACATATAGGTTCTGGCCTCATAACGCTTCAAACCGCGTTTTTCGACCAGTTCATAACCAAGCCGACCGATGCAAAATCCAGCTTTGTAATTGCCGAAACGCGGCCCGGCTATGACGGCAAACCATACATAGGCGAAGCATGAACCGTCGCTGTGGCCGTATTCGAGGCTCAGATTCACCATGCGGCAAACTACGAGTGAAGACAGGTTCTCGTCGAAAAACAAGGCCGGTGACACGATCTCGGCCAGGACGTCCAGAGCGTCGAGCACGTCGGGTTCGGTCATCAGGGGCAAGTCGATGAGTTCCTCGATTTGCCGGCTTCCAATCTGGGACCAGATTCGATCGTATTCATGCCGCACTTCGTCGCTCGCCGGACGCGGCGACCAATTTGTGCCGCCGCGCCGCAGGTATTCAAGGCACACCTCGATGGCGCGCTCGCTCCGGCCTAAGGTGGTGTAAAGCGTGAGGCGCAAACGGGTGACACGAGCGATATCGTGACGGCTTTGGGCACGGTGCGCCAACATCGAAAGGCGATTTTCGGCCGCCACCATGTCCGCGGTCAGCAATTCGCATTCGGCTATTTCGTATTCGATAGAAAAGATGAGCCCATACCAGTGGCCGTCCCAGCTCTCATCGGTTAGCAAGGCACGGCCAGCCTTGAGATATGAAAGCGCCGAGGTATACGCCGTGGAGGTCTTCGCACGCCTGCCCGCCACCAAATTCAGTTGGGCGACGCGCTCGCGTTCCTCAGACGTCGTGATAAGTTCCGAACCGCGATTGAGCTGGTTTACGATTTCGAAGGTTTTCTCTTCGATCTCTCCCGGCGCGGTCCGTTCTGTGAGTAAACGGCCAATGCGAAGATGCCTGGCCGCCCGCTCGTCCTCCGGTATTAGCGAATAGGCGGCTTCTTGGACGCGATCATGGAGAAATCGATAACCACACTCCGAATGGAGGACGAGGCCGGCGCGCACCGCTTCCCGCAGGTCATCGTGCATTTTGTCGTTTGCATTCTCATAAACCACCGCCAGCAGTCCGAACGCCGCGCTGTTGCCCAGGCACGCAAGCTGCTCTAATGCGTTCTGGGTTTCGACGGGCAAGCGGTTCAACTTGCCAACCATCAGATCCACTACGTTGTCCGTGTAACCTTTGGCCTGAATACAGTCCAGGTCCCAACACCAGTGCTCCTGGCGATGATCGAAAGTGAGTAATCCCTCTTCTGCAAGCCCGTAAATAAACTGAATCGCGAAGAACGGATTACCGTCCGTCTTATCGTGGATCAGTTGCGCGAGTGGTCTGGCCCGCTCCGGTTCGCAGTGAAGGGAGTCAGTAATCAACTGTCCCAGGTCTTGGCGGGTAAGCGGCGCAAGCACGATTTCCTCCACTATTCCTCCGGTTTGCCGGATCGCTTCGAGCTTGCGCGTCAGCGGATGGGCCGAATGGACTTCGTTGTCCCGGTAGGCGCCAATCAACAGCAGGTGCTGCACGTCGGGCTCGGTCAACAGATCCTCGAGCACATCGAGCGTGGCCGCGTCGAGCCATTGCAAATCGTCGAGGAACAGAGCCAGCGGATGCTCGGGCCGTGCAAACACGCCGAGGAATCGTCGGAACACGAGCTGGAAGCGCCGCTGCGCGTCTTGTGACGGAAGCGGCGGGACTGGCGGCTGTTCTCCTACGATCAGTTTCAATTCTGGAACTAGATCCACCATGAGCTGCCCGTTCGGACCTAACGCCTCGCGAATGGCCTCGCGCCATGCGCTCAGTTCTGCCTGGCTCTTGCTCAGAAGCGGCCGGATCAGGCTTTGAAAAGCTTGCGCCAGCGTGGCATAAGGGATATCGCGCTTATACTGATCGAACTTGCCCGATGCAAAGAGGCCCCGCGGGGGGACAAGCGGTTTATGGAGTTCATTCACGACAGAGGATTTGCCGACGCCGGAATATCCGGCAACCAGGATCAACTCCGGCCTGCCGCCCGCGACAACGCGGTCGAAAGCCGCGAGCAGCGTATCGATCTCCCGCGCTCGTCCGTACAATTTTTCCGGTACCAACAGACGGTCTGGCGTGTCGTGCTCACCCAGCGGAAATTCATCGATGCGGCGCTCCGTTTCCCACTGAGCGAGACAGCGCCGAAGATCGCTCTCCGCGCCAGCCGCGGTCTGGTATCGCTCCTCAGCAGTTTTGGAAAGCAGCTTCATGACGATGGCCGGAACGGCGCCCGGGACGTGTTGCAACCGCTCGCTGGGCAGCGTCGGCTGTTTTGCAATGTGGCAGTGTACCCATTCCATCGGTTCCGAAGCCGTGAACGGAAGACTGCCGGTCAGCATTTCATAAAGCGTGATGCCGAAGGAGTAGAGGTCGCTCCGCGAATCAATCGAGCGATTCATGCGTCCCGTCTGCTCCGGCGCCATGTAGGGAAGCGTTCCGGCAATGAACTCGGGAGGTTCAGGCGATTGCCGCTCCCGGGGAAGCCGGGAAGCGATACCAAACCCAGTGAGCCAGACTTCGCCCGTTGCGGAGTTCACCAGAACATTTGAGGGTTTGATGTCTTTGTGAATGAGCTCCCGGGCGTGAAGCCGGCCGATTGCATTCGCCAGGCCGATGGCGATGCGCAGAAATTGCGTCAGCTCGAGCGGGCGTCCCAGAAGGCGATCGAGGATCTCGCCGCCCGGATCCTCTAATAGGAGCAACAGCCGCTCATGGTCATGCACGAGCGCCACGGGTCGCGCTGCCCAAGCCGAATCGAGCGCATCTCGCAGAGCATAAGCGTGCTCGAGCCGGTGAACACTGGCAGGCGCGGGATGGTCCGAGGTTGGCGCTTTCACCAGGACCGCGGAGCCGTCACTTGCTAGGCGGCCTCTGGACAAGATGAATTCACCATTCTCCCTTAGTGTCTTCAGCTCGTCGCGCGACAGCTCGATCAAGGCAACGTCTCCATCCGACGTGTGTCACCCAGTGTACACGCTCGGGTCAAGTAGGCACTGAGAATTCGGCATTCGCGGAAGATCATGATTCGGTCAGCAACAAGCGGTTGCTATTGAAGGACGCCGGCTTTGCTCGTTATGGTGCTGGTAGCGAAGCGTTATGCGGCCTTTGCCAGTTTCACTGCCTATATCTTCTCCGGCCACTCGTTGAGCGCTGGCGAGGCCACATCTCCACACTGGCCAGGGCAACGAGGCCAACCATCATGAAACAAAGCCTACACAAATCCGAGCGATAATACGACGCTATCTTCGCGACGCATTTGCGCTTAGTTCCCATGTCCTGGGACGGGTCAACGAACGCCGATAACAGCGGATTTAACCACTTAGGTCAGCCCTGGTCGGGAAGGGTTTATCTAACCTTGAAAAACGCCAGCTCCGGGTCGATCCCTTACTGCGATCGGGCACAGAGTATCTGCTCGATCCACTTCTGGTCGTTATGGCCGTCTGTGCCAGGACCCCGAAATGACTGGTTGATCGCGCAGGGGATTTCAGCGCTCCCGCTTAGACGGGATGATTCTGATAGCCCGCGGCAGAGGCACGGTTATGTTCCTGCTGGCTCTAATAGCGGCGAAAGATCGAGCATTCGAGGCTTAGTAGACTCTTGCCGAGCCCGGGCTTGTCCGGAACGGGGTAGCCAATCACCGTCCAACTTCCATTGTCTTTTCCCGCTTCGGCAACTCACGGACGAGCGGCTTGGCGTTGGAGTAGCTCACGCAAACGTTCGTTCCTACCTTTCGTACGTGTTCATCGCTGAAGAGTTCTTTGGGATGCACGATTACGGAATAGGCGGAAAGTCGTTGCAGTACCATCTTCTGCGTTTCGGCGATGATGGGTCCCCTGTAGACTCCGCTAGAGGTCTGAGCAGGAAACGTCTTTGCGGAAGGTCCGAGAATGGAGCGGGTGATGAGTTCGGGACTCTTAGGATTGTCTGATGGGGAATCCAGAGTAGTTGGGTTGCCCGGCGGTATGTCGAGAGCCCAGCGTGAGCTGAGATCGCTTGGTCAGGGTCGCTGTGATTGTTTGGCGTGTTTGTAACCAGCAGCACGGGGCTCGTCCGTGATAGTTGGTCGGGCGTGGTCAGTATTTGAACACCGGATGGCGACTCCGGTCTTTCAGAAGGTAAATTTGCTGGATCCGCGAATATGCGTCCGTTCAGCTTGTTCTTAGTCCAATCCGCAGCTGGGCTCAGGCGCACTTCGGGATTAAACGATGGATCTCGGTTTAGCTGCGATCTGTACTGTGCCTGGCTGATGTCTTTCACCCATTCAATTTCCCCCATCGAACGATTCAAATCTGGACGCCCACGTAGGGCAGCGTTGAACACCTGATGTCGGAGCGAGAGTTTGTAGTCGTACGGTTCAAGCTGACTACTATTTTCGCGTTCCAAGATTGCCGCACGCTCGGCCTCGAAAGCCGCCGCCGGAGCCCTCATCAAATTGTTCGAAGTCTCTTGATACGCAGGATCACCCATGATCCGTTGTTCGCCGGGGTTAGATGACTGCGGAGAAAATCCCGCTGTTCCTCTGGCAGGTGAGGGAAAGCCTTCTCGATCGGAACTCCTTGGCTAGCGTACAAGTGGTATTCCTTTTCGGGGATGGTCAGAACATAATCTCGACGGGCTTCCTTATCGAACTTGGAGATCTCAATTTGATTTCCACGTGTGAAAACCTGCACATGTTCGGCCTTCCCGTGACTTTGAGGTTTCGATGGATGTTGGTGCTGCATATGCCTCGCTGCTTGGTGGTCTGAGTGGACCTAACCTGTTAGCTACGGGGCCATGACTTCGTGACGGTCGCAGAGCACGGCGGCCATTCGGATCGCACCAAGTTGTCGTTTTACGAAAGGGGGAGCGAGGATCGGGTCCCTGCGGTGCAGTCCGTTTTTCATCGCCGGTGCGATGCTTCACCGCCGACTGTCGCCGACTTGGTGCTCGGGTTCTCACGCCGCTCTTCAGAGTTCTACGACGTATTAGTAAACCGGATACTTGGGAAATGAAAATGCCACGGGAGACAGCGATCAAGGTGGATCTTGTTCGTTTCAGCTGGCAATCGGAGTAAACGGCGTAACGGTAGATTACTCCTAAGTGCTTTAGAATGTTGGAGCGGGAGAGGGGAATCGAACCCCCGTATCAAGCTTGGGAATTCGTTCATCAATTGAAAATAAAGAACTAAGACGGCCATTACGGTGCATTCTGACCACCGAAAACGCCGAAGAACACACGCGAGGCTTCGAAAAGTCGCTTAACGGAGTAAATGGAGTAAAAAACTCGATCCCGGAGCGCTCTTCGTTTTCGTTCTAAATTTCTCGCCTGGATCGCTCAACCCGGGCCGCTCTGGCGGCCCTGATAGGAGCGAACAGGAATTGACAAATTCAGGAATCAACAAGGTTGTCGGATTTGAAAAAGCAGGGGAACTTCTCAAACGCAGCCATCCCGAACTGCTGGTCTCAAAACGGAAGCACCGGCAGGCGGAAGCCATTCAGCTCGTCCGCGTCAACCGCGAGGGCGGCAACCCGAATCTGGGGTTCGCCTCGCGACCATTCGTTATGTGTGGACTCCCGATCAAGCGGCCGGCTAGAGGGACGTTGATGCACGAACGTCGGAATGGCCAATTCGTTCTGCAGGTCATAGGACACCCGAACTACGGCGTTCCGTGGGGACAGGATCGGCTGGTTCCCATTTTTCTCGCGACACTCGCAATGCGGCAGCAGAAACAAACCATCACGTTCCGCAGCGCTGCTGAAATGTTGGATGTCTTTGGCATGCAGCAAGGCGGATCGCAATACCGGCGCCTGATCGCGGCCTTCCAGCGCGTGTTTGGTGCGACGATCTTCTTCGGAACGGATACGCAACAGCGAAGGCGGCCGTTGCACATCAAGCACGGTTCAACTTTATGCGGGAGGCCCGCATTTGGTACTCGCGCGATCCAAACCAGACGTTATTGCCGGGCGGCTTTGAAAACGTCATCGTTTTGAGTGACGAGTTCTATCGCGAAGTCACTGCGCACTGCATTCCAACGGATCTCGAAGCAGCGAAAGCGCTGTCGTCCCCACCGGCGGCCTTGGACCTATATACGTGGTTGTCGTACCGCTGCTTCACTGCCAAAGGACAGGAACGCATTCCCATCTTCAGTGAATTCGGTCTAGTTGCACAGCTCGGGAGTGTCGAGTATGCCAGGCCCCGGAAGTTCCGCGAGCGTCTGGACCGATGGCTTGATCTGATTCGTTGTTTATGGCCCGGGTGTCCAGCCCGGATCAGTGCAGATGGAGAGTACATGCTCGTTCAGCCTGCATTGGCGCTGGCGGGAAAGGGAGCGTAGATGGCAGCCATTGCGTTCGCGTCCAGTCCTGCCCGTCGACTCTCTCTTGGCACAATCGACGCCGTAGTTTCGGCGCGGCTTGGTCCGACACGCGTTCCTGGCAATGAGCAGCCTGCGTGCTTCAATCGCCAAATCGCGATGTATCTCGGCAGGCATATGGGTGGCTGGAGCACGACCCAGATCGGCCGCTTCTATAACGGGCGGGATCACTCAACCGTCTGCCATAGCATCCAACGGATTGAATCTCTGCGCGAAAGCGATCCGGAGGTGGATACACTTCTGACCCAGCTCAAGCAGCAGCTTGCAAGTGATTGCGCTGATGCGCCGGTAGAGAACGATAGGTGTTAGGATCGTGCTGCCGTCGCCCAGTCCGGCGAGGAGGATGACCTATGACCCGCAGAAAAACCACCACGACTGCCAGTTTGTCGAGTGAGGTAACGAACGTGCGACACTGGCGTACTCGCGAAGACCCGTTCAGCACCGTTTGGGAACAGGTGCGGCAGCAAATCGAAGAGAACCTGGTCTGGAGGCCAAGACATTATTTGAGTGGCTGCAGAGAGAATATCCTGGCCGGTACCAGGACGGGCAGATTCGGACCCTGCAGCGGCGAATCAAGCCGCGTGGCCGCTCTGACTGCCATATGTTCGAGATGCCTATTATTCGGGCCGTCGGAACTTATTTCTCATTGAGTGAGTTGGCGATGATGCGCCGTTCCGGTGTCATGCCGTAAGTCCGATGTCGGTTTACCTTGGTCATTCTGTCCGCAAGGCCTGCATGGGATCTATAGATGCTGCGCGGCGGGCAGGAACAAAACAGGCAATCAGTGTAGCGACGCAGAGAAGAATGGCAACCATAACGAATGTCAGCCAATCCGCAGTCCCCACGCCATAGAGCATGCCACGTAGATAGCGGGTAAGCGCAAATGAGATCATCAGACCGAGAACCAGCCCCAAGCCCGCAAAGTGCAAACCTCGTCCCAAGACTTGGCAAAAAATGTCCCGCTTGCCTGCACCGAGCGCCATGCGAATGCCGATTTCATGAGTGCGTTGCTTCGTGGCATAGGCAACCACACCATAAACTCCGATGGCAGCGAGGATAAGAGCCAACAGCCCGAATGAACCTGCGAAGGCTGCTGCGATGCGCTCAAAGGCATTCCCCATCCGCATGTTCGCGGCGAGCGTGGTCTCGTTGAAGAGCGGCAAATCAGCATTGAGTCCGTGAACTGTTCGTTCCACAGCAGAAGCATAGGCCATAATAGGATCACCGGCTACACGCACATATACAATCTGGTCGGTCCTGTAACTCTGCAACATCGGAATCAGCACCAGCGGCGCAGTATCGTAAACCAGACGCCGGTACTTCCCATTGGCGGTCACACCAACCACTGTCGTCCACTGTCGGGCAACCTGCAACCGCTTGCCGATCGGGTCCTGTCCCTGCCAATAGCGATCGGCCAATGCCTTGTTGATAATCGAGACCGGCGGCGCGCTGTCATTGTCCCTGTCGGTAAAGTCCCGTCCCGCCAGCAAGGCTGTTCGTACCGTCCGCAGGTACTCCGGCCCCGCCACACCCCTGTCGACCTCCATGGACTCGTTCTTCCCGGGCACATAGCCTTCAGGCTGGATAAAATCCGTATGAATGGTGTAGCTCAGCGGCGAGAAATCTCCCAGCGTGACCGACTGGACGCCAGGCAGCGATTTCAGGCGCACGAGCATTTGTTTGTCAAACTCGATGCCTTGCGCTCTGGAATAGCCCGCGGGTTTCAGATCAAAGCTGGCAAGAAAGATGTGGCTGGGATCGAACCCCGGATAGGAATCCTGTGCTCTCTGCAGGCTGCGGGCTAATAGTCCGGCACAGACCAGTAGCAGCAGCGACAGCGCAATCTGCCCGACGACCAGTCCTCCTGCCAGGCGCGACTTGTGGATTCCTCCGGAGGTATTGAGTGCTTCATCCTTCAGGGCAGACACTGGAGCGAGGGCGAGGCGGGAAGCTCGAAGCGCCGGCAAAACGCCGGACACCGCGGCAGTGAGAAGCGAAATCATAATGGCCGCCACTAGCACCGTTCGGTCAACGCGTCCATTCAGCGTAAGAGGAAGTGTCGTGGGCGGCAGAAACGCAGACAATCCGTGTGCCGTCCATTTAGTCAACAACAGCGCGAGCCCGGCCCCTGCCAGAGCGATCAACGCATTCTCCACCATCAACTGAAGCACCAGCCTCCAGCGGGTTGCCCCTATCGACAGGCGAATGGCAAATTCGCGCCGGCGCGCCACCGAGCGCACCAACAGAAGATTCGCCAGGTTCGCGCAGGCCAGCAGCAAGAGCACCAAAGCCAGCGCGAAAAGAATGGGCAGCGTTCCATAAAGATAGACGTTCACGCCAAAGGGCGACCGCCACAGCGGATCGGAAGAGATCGTGTTTGGTCCCTTGTGCGCGTCCGGAAACCGCTTCGCGAGGCTTTGCATCAGGATATTCAGCTCGTTTTCAGCCCGGCGATGATCGACTCCGGGCTGGAGCTTGCCGAGCACGTTGAGCCAGAAGACGTCGCGATACTTGATTCGTTCAGAGCCCGAAATCTGCGAATCCATGCCAAGCGGTATCCATAGATCAGACCGTAACCCGCTTTTGCAGCCTTGGAAGCCCTCGGGGGCGACACCAACAATCGTGTACGGATGCAGATTGATATGAACGATCTTTCCAATGATCGAAGGATCCGCGCCAAAATGGTTCTGCCATAAGCCGTAACCGAGCACCGCTTCCGCTGTACCCAGCCGCTCATTCGGCGCAGTCGATTCAAGCGACCGGCCTAGGATCGGGCGCACACCGAGTACCTCAAAGTAATTCGACGACGCCACTGTCCCATAAATGCGCTCGGGCTTGACCGAATCCGTGATCGCCATGTAGTCGTCGTGATAAGCGAGCAACCCGGCGAAGGTCCGCGTGCTATCACGAAGATCCGCGAAGTCCATGTACGAAAATGGAGGCGTTGGATGCTCGCTTCTTTCGCCCCGCATGATCGTGATCATGTCGCTCGTGTGCGCGATCCCGGGAATGGGATCGAGTAGAGTCGAGTTGATCCAACTGAAGATCGTGCTGTTGGCGGCGATGCCCAGCGCAAGGGTGACGATTGCGACGGAGGCAAAGCTCGGATTTCTTATTAGCTGACGACTCGCGAATTTGATATCGTGGAGCAGATTGTCGAACCATACGATGCGGCTTCTGAGATAAAAGCGTTCCTGTGCTGTCTGCGCGTTGCCGAACTCGACTCTTGCCCTGCGACGAGCCTCTTCTTCGCTCAAGCCTTCGCTCTGTAACTCATCGGCTTCGAGCTCGAAATGCGATTTGATCTCCTCCGCAAAATCGTCTGCGCTTCTTCTGCGTCTGAACATGACTAGATCTCCTCGCTGCTCGGTCGACCATCCAGAATCAATCCCATCGCTCTCGTCAGCCGCTGCCATTCGCTGGTCTTTTCTACGAGCTGCTGGCGTCCCTTAGCAGTCAGCGAATAGAAGCGCGCCTTACGGTTATTCTCGCTAACGCCCCACTTGGCGCTGATCCACTTCTTGTCTTCAAGGCGCTGGAGAGCAAGATAGAGCGAACCATGATCAACGAAAAAGACCTCTTCCGACTGACGTTGTATGGAGCGCGCTATGCCTTGCCCGTGACACGAGCCGAGCACGAGGGTTTTGAGAATGAGCAAGTCGAGCGTGCCCTGCAAGAGGGCGATGCGATCGTCGGGATTGTTTTGGGAAGGCATCCGACCTAAATTTGGCATTATCTTGGGTCGGATGTCAACAGGAATTGGGAGGGCTCATTGAAAATGGTGAGCTTTCGGCGGTTAACCGGCCGTGCGTAATTAGAGGCAGTAGCCCCGAGCGACCCAGTAACTCCAGCCGCCGATGGCCTCGTCGGTTGATTCGCCTGGATCGATTGCGCTCAGTTGCGAGAGAGGGACTGCCATTTGCGGCCTTGCCAACGGATTGCACAAGCATGTCGTGCTCGCACTGATCCTCCACGGCCATCTGTAGGACCTCGACGGCTTCCCCCTTTCGGAGCGGCGAGACTGCATTCGCGGCGAGACACTTCGCCCGGAATGGGAAGCTGATCTTACCTTCCAGGTAGTAGTACCAGCTCATGGCCTGCTCTTCCGGACGAGCGTCGACGATCGCTTCGTTGTGGATGCGATCTTCCCACGCTGGATTTGCTTCGGTCTTCTCATGACTTTACTCTCAGGATGCGGCGCACTGAGGCCCGATCTGCAGACGCCGGGCGATTTCCGATTTGCTGATGCCGGCCCGGTGCAGCTTTCGGATTTCGGCGGCATGCCGCGCCGCCGTCTCCGGCCGACCGAGTCGTTTGCCGTTCTGCCGGGCCTGCGCCAGGCCGGCTCGCGTTCGCTCTCGCAAAATCTCACGTTCGAACTCAGCGAAAATCGCAAGCAGGCCAGCCATAGCGCGACCGGCTGGTGTGGTCAGATCCAGTGCTTCGGTCAAGGAGACGAAACCAACACCAAGATGATTCAGCTCCTGAAGTGTGGCCAGCAGATCGGTCATCGATCGGCCCCAACGATCCAGGCGCCACACCAGCACCACATCGATCTCACGCCGGCGGGCCGCCTCCAGCAGTTTCTCGCGGGCTTCCCGCCTCACTGCCCCGGAGTTCACCTCGCGTACCTGCAGCGCGATCATCCAACCACGGCGGCCGGCATACTCGCGCATGGCCCGGTTCTGCATCGCCAGAGTCTGTTGATCATTCGTAGACACCCGCGCATACAGCCCTGCACGAAACATTTTGGCCGGTTTGCGTGTCTGGCCGAAAAGGTGTCCCGATTTTGCTTTTTGAGAGGCCCGTTTTACCGGCATTCGGCGAGGTCTGTTCTGCCTGGCCGCAGATGATGGTTTTCAGCCAGTCACTGCATCATCATAACTCTAGCCGGAATCCACATTGATGTAGGTCCGCTGAAGAGTGTAACGGTAATTCCACGGCATCCAATCAGAGGGTTTGCTCTTCAGCTCCGCCACATGCTGCTGCAGCTCGGTCAGATAATCGAACGGGTTCGCGCCACACAGTTCACAGGTGTGAATGAGACTCATGAACAGATCGCCCACGCGAGCGCCGTTCCGGGTCTTATAAAACAGCGAATTCTTTCTGTGAAGAATGGCTTTCTTCAGCCCTCTTTCAGCAATGTTGTTGTCCAGTGGGGCTCCCGGCTGTTTGAGAAAGAGAGTAAGCCGGTCCCAATACTTGAGCAGATACGTGATGGCGACTCCAAGGCCTGAGTTCGGCTCCACTTTTCTTTCATCAAACTGTGCTTTGAGCCAAACCTTCAGTTGTTCCATGACCGGTCCACTGTGGGTCTTGTGAAAAGCGAGGCGCTGCTCGGCCGTCATATTCTGCTCGCGCGCCAGCGCATCGTTCACATAGACTTCACGAAATCTTTCCAGCACGAACCGGCACTCTTCGGGAAAGTTGGGCGTCACCTCCACGAACCGCCGCCGCGAATGAGCTAAGCAATGGCCCACAATGATCTCAAGCTCCTTCGGCAGTTTCGGCAGATTGCGTGAGAGCGCGTCACACATTTGAATGGGAGCAGTCAGCTCCGCTGCCCGGCGCTGCAGCACATCGGCCAGATTCTCGCCGGCGTGCTGGCGCCCGGTGAAAAACAGCGCGATCTCCCGCCCCGGTGCAGTCGATACGATTCCACTCGTGAATACTCCGGTCCGCTCCGATGCAGCATCCGCAATATGGGCCCGTGCCTTATTCAATGACAGTACCCGCATGGAAGTGTCATCGTTGTGGAGCACTTCACCCTGCGCGGCCTGTCGAATCAACTCTTCATATGCAGGCTGAAGCTCAGCAGCCTTTTCCGACACAATCTCGCACTGCGTGGCGGCTGGCAACGGGATCCCCAAGCTATCTTGCAGCCCTTCCAACCGATTCCAAGGGAAGCCGCTGCCGTAACGCAGCAGCGCGATCATGCTTGCTGCCGAGGCATCGTACTTCTGTTCGCCCACTCCCGCCGGAGCCTCAGCAGTGAAGATCTTTCCACAGAGATTGCAGCGCAACTTTTCCAGCTCATAGATAGTCGCGTCAATCGGCGCCTGCCCCTTGATGCGCAGCAACACACTGGGGTCGTGTTGCAGATATACCTTGCCGCGCTCGCAATCCGGGCATTGGTCTCCAGAGGCTAGCCGTGCGTGCCGAATCTGGATTTTACGTGCCCCGTCATATGCGGCGGCACCATTACGCCCGTGTCCGGAGGCCGCCGGCTTCTTAGCACGCTGGGCAGCAGGCTTATGATTCTCTTCGTTAACATCAATGCCGGCTCGCTTGAGCACTTCGTTCGTCTTCTCGGTGCTTGATTGGCACAAAAGCCGACGTAGGGTCTCGAGCGTTGCTTCACGACTTTCCAACAGCTCGGTTACATAGCCCAGTGTGCGGATGGCAGCCTTCAGCTTTTCATAACCGTCCGGTTCAAGCGGCTCTTGGCGCGCTCGCTCCAATACGGCTTCCAGTTCCTCGGTGGAGACTTCAAGGTGTTCGCTCGCCGGCTTCATCGCTGATCACTGGCTCAGCAACTCGCGAAAGCGCCGGGTCAACGGTAGCGCCAATACCTCCTTAACCGGGCGCGTTGGTTTTTTGCTCTGCGCATTCTTGCCGCGACCCGTGGTGCGCCCCAGTACCAGCCAGTTCGTCGCGCGATAACAGGTGCCCTTAAAGCGCCCCGGGTCAACGAAGGTTTCCAGCCAATAAATAGGATGTGCATACAGTCGGTCCCAATCGTGTGGCACCAGCTTGGCCATGCGGCCGAGAATGTGCGAGGCCAGGTGCGGCACTTCGACCCAAGGCAGAATCAAAAAGCGGCTGTTGTACGCCAGTAAATGCAGATTGCGTTTGCGAACTTCGGCACTCCACCCGATGAAACGATCGCGGCTCGCCAGATGCCGCACTGCCGAGGACCAGGCCAAGCAAGCGATCGCTTGCCCATTGGCGCATACCAAATACTTCAGGTGCTCGCCCACTGGTTGTTCATACCTCAGGTAGTGATATTGCTCCATCAAACTGTTGAAGAGCGGCTCCTGTGGTGTGCGCCGCACTTGCTGAAACTCTAACGGCATTAACCCGTGCAACGGTCCGCGTACCGGAGTGTTGTCAGGCACCACTGGTTCCGGACGCGCCCATCCTTCGGGCCGGTTCTGCGACGGACGCCGCGCGGGCGGCAACTCAATCTCTCCCGAGCGATCCAGCAGCAACAGCAGTCCCCGGCACACCATGTCGCGCAGCGCGCCGTTAGCTTGCTTCCATTGCCACAGCTCACAAAGTTTGCGCGACAATGCACAGCGGCTTAACTCCGGATGATCACCGATGAACTGCCGCAGAAAAAGGATCTCGTTACGGCTGATGTTGCGCCCGCGACAACGATACTCAACTGGCACAGCAGCAGTGTGACAGAAAACCGTTTAGAACGCAAGATCCTCGATGCAAATTTTTTGGAGCAGTTTTCTTTTAGCTCACTCTTCGCCACATGGGTGCTGCTTGTGTGTCGGGATTGCCGGCGGCCACGAGTAACTGCGCTTGATAAGCTTCCAATACACGTGCTGGCCCACTGCCGCTCGGCCACCAGACGAAACGCCCTTTGGATAAGCGTTTTTGTGCCAGCACGAATCCCTGGCCATCATAACATGTTGAGCTCAACATGTTACGATTTATCGTGCGTTCCCAGTAATGTGCAGTAAGCGCATTTGAAGCTTTTCAGATGAGGCCAGCGGAAGAATTCACTGCACATTAATTGGGAGTCAATCATGGGCCGATAGCATCGAGCCGATGCCAGCCAAACGAGGCATCGAACTTCTGATGTGCAAGGGAGGCCCTGATGATTGCTTATTTCTTCCCAAAAGGATTCAGCCAATATCAACAACTACCGCTGTTAGGTCGATTAGCGGACTCACTTGCCGCTCAGTTGCATCGGCAGGGCTATAGTTGGTCCTCTGGCCGCCAACACTTGCAAATGGCTGGTCACATTTGCCGGTACTTGGCACGCCGCTGGAAGGAACGAGTGACTGAGCTCTGCGAAGAAGATTTAGGGGCCGGCGCTCTATGGTTTCGCCGTAGGTTCCCGAACAACGGCTGCGACGTCCGAGTTTTGGTCCGCTTTTTGCAAGAGCACGGCCTTGTAAAGCCGGCTAGAGTTGTTACGGCCACTGGCGTACATGTTCAATTAAATTGTTTTGCGGCCCATTTGCGGGATGCTCACGGCTATGCTTCGTCCACGGTTCAACGGCGAGTACAGACTGCAACGGAATTTCTTCAGTGGTTGAAGTTTGATAAAGCACCTCACCGATTAGCGTCGCTGTCCATTAGCGATGTGGAGAGGTTCATTGGGCATCTGGGAAAGCGAATGGGCCGAGTCGGGCTGCAGAAGCGTATTGCGGCGCTCCGACATTTTCTGCAATTTTTGGCGGCGGATGGAACGGTCCCCAAGGGACTCGATTCTCAAGTTGACACTCCCCGTGTCTACCGTCAGGAGAAACTTCCGCGTGCTCTTCCATGGCCCACTGTCGAAGCATTTTTGCAGTCGATCGATAGGGATTGCCCCATGGGAAAACGAGACTATGCCATGTTCGCATTAATGACCACGTACGGTCTGCGCGCTTGCGATATCGTCTCGCTCACGCTGGACGATATTCAATGGCGCATTCAGCGCATTCGCATTCTTCAAAGCAAGACCGCCAAACCACTCGAATTGCCTCTTACCGACGAGGTCAGTTCCGCGATCTATGACTATCTCAAGCACGTTCCTCGTTCCGGCCCTTTTCGGCAATTATTTCTGCGCGTCAAAGCTCCAGCTGGCCCTCTGAAACCTACAGGGATTATCGAGGCGTTTCAGGCTTGGTCGAAGCGGAGCGGACTGGACATTCCCTACAAGGGCGTCCACTGCCTTCGTCATTCCTATGCGCTGCACCTGCTGCGCAGCGGTGAATCTTTGAAAACGATCGGTGACCTTCTGGGCCATCAGTCGCCAGAGAGCACCGCTGTCTATATCCGGCTTGCAACGGATGATCTCCGCGAAGTGGCTCTTCACATCCCGGGCACCTTGCCTAAGGAGACGCAGAAATGAGTGCCCAACCTTCCTTTCAGTCATCGCTCAGGGCTGACTTGATTCGATATGTCTCGCTCAAACAGGCCCTCGGCCGGCAGTTCCATACACCGACATACGTTCTCCACCGTCTTGATCGATTTCTATGTGCTTTAGGCAAACCTTCTCCGGACCTTACGGAAGAAACCTTCAGGCTTTGGTCGCAAAGCATGCAGTCTCTCAGTTCCAACACAAGACTGTCCCGCATGCTTATTGCCAGGAATTTCTGCCTGTATCGCCGACGCACGGTGCCGGCTTGTTTTGTTCCAGACCGCTCACAATTTCCGCAGGCCCATCCACGGCCGCAACCTTATATCTTGTCGGATGACGAGGTCTCGCGCATTCTCAGCTGCAGCCAAGCAGTGGCCGAATCCGTTCGGTCACCATTACGGCGAGCGAGTACTCGATTGGCCGTCGTCCTGCTCTATACCACCGGCCTTCGTCGTGGCGAACTTCTCCGCTTGTCGCCAGCAGACTATGATCGATCGGCCCATACCCTCCTGATTCGCAACTCGAAGTTCTATAAATCGCGCCTGCTGCCTCTTCCTGGCGATGTCGCGAAGGAAGTCGAATCATACCTGAGGCTGCATCAGAAATACCAAGCTCCTCAGGTGGCCGAGCTGCCGTTGTTCTGGAATCCTTACTGCGGTGGCCGAGCCTATAGCGGCACTCAACTCAGACTGAACCTACGCATCCTCCTGAAGACTGCGGGAATACGAAAACCGAATGGTCGCTTCCCGCGCATTCACGATTTCCGGTTCAGTTTTGCGGCCAATGCCCTCATTCGCTGGTATCGTTCCGGCGCCGATGTACAAGCCAAATTACCATTGCTCGCTGCCTATATGGGCCATGTTTCGATTCTGACCACCTATTACTACTTGCGGTTTGTTGAACCGTTGGCCGCCATGGCCAGCGAAGCATTCGCTAGAAACTATGGATCGTTGATTCAGCTATCCGACAGAAAGGTCCACCAATGAACCAGATACGTCCGACCGTGCTGGCACTTTTGCTGCGCGAGTTTTTTGCCAGCCATCTTCCGAATGTGCGTGGAATGAGCCCGCACACAATCAAAAGTTACCGCGACAGCCTGGTACTTCTCTTGCGCTTCGTTGCCGAGCATACGAAGCACCCGGTCACAGGTCTTGATCTGGAAGATCTTGGGCCTCGGGAGATCGAGTCCTTTTTGGCTTACCTGGAAGAGAGCCGATCGAACACCGGCGCCACCCGCAACATCAGGCTATCTGCCATACATTCCTTCTTCCGGTTCGTGGCTGCACAACATCCGCAGAAGCTGGAACAAACGCAACGAGTACTCGCCGTACCGTTCAAGAGGACGCGAACACGCGTTATCGACTATCTGGAATATGACGAGATTCAGCAGATCCTTTCCGTCATCGATCGCAGTACACCGAAGGGGAGGCGTGATTACACGCTGATGGCAACAATGTTCAACACTGGCGCCCGTGTCCAAGAGATTCTTGATTTACGGGCTTGCGATCTTCAATTGACAAAGCCATTTCAGCTTCGCTTGACCGGCAAAGGGAGAAAACAACGTTGTTGCCCGCTCTGGCCGCAAACCGCTCAGCTTCTCCGGCAACTTTGCACAGAGCTAAACATCCCAGCTACATCCGAAACCAGGATCTTTCAAAATCGTTGGAGTGCACCGCTCACTCGTTTCGGTGTTCGTCATATTCTGAAAACGTGTCTCGCGCGCGCACAAGACTCAATCGCCACTCTTCGATCGAAGCGGCTGCATCCGCACAGCATGCGACATAGCACTGCCATCGCTCTTTTGAAGTCGGGTGTGGACCTGTCTACAATCGCTCAATGGTTGGGACACGCTAGCATCGAGACCACCAATCGATACGCCGCCATCGACTTGGAAATGAAGCGCAACGCGATCGCTGGCATTAAGCCTCCTCAAGGCTCGCGAAATCGCTCCAAGCCGTGGCGTCCGAAACACAGTGTGCTTGAGTGGCTGGAGGCACTTTGATTGGCCTTGAATAAATGTGCAGCGAATTGCTTAAAGAAGTGCTCGCAACCAATGACTTACAAACACTTACTGCACATTACTGGCAACGCACGATAAATCGTACTGTAATAACTTAATCGCCGTCGCGCTGCGGCTTCGAAAGACAAACAGGCAGCCGGAAAAAGGATCGGCTGACAGTTTCTCGGGGCATAACTCTGCCAAGCCGTCGATCCCTTTCCTTAGATCAACGGCTTCAATCGCGACTAAGATCCTCATCTGGGGCGCAATCTGCAACATCGTTTATTGGTGCACGAATGCCCGGATAAGGCTGACTAGTTCTGTAGCGGCCACGGCCTTTAGCTCCAGCCGCAGCTTGGCGCCTTGCGCCGACTCCACTTCCACCGTGCAGTTGGTAACCGCTTTTGCTCCCGGCGCAACGAACTCCATAAAGCTCGGCGGCGTTGACGGCGCGCGTTTCCGTTTGGCTTGGCCCCGATTCTCCACTCGCTTCCTCAGGCCGCCATATTCCAGCCGCAATGCCCGCGCTGTGGGATTTACTCCATAGCGCTTGGCCAGTTCCGCTGCCGCCGCCCACAACGCTTCCGGCAAGCGCGCGTGCCCGGCCCGCGTATTCCGGAACTCTTCAAAACGGCGCCGTAGCTGTTCCAGTTCGTTCGCAACATCAGCAACTGATTCAGGTGCCATCGCACGCGGGTCTCCTCACCCTCGCTCGACCTTAGCAGCAAACCTCATCCTGTTTCATGCAGGCTTGCCGAAAACTTACACCGGCGGTTTTCAACCGGCAAATCGCAATGTACTTGGCGAAACGGGTTGGCGGATGGAGCACGACCGCGATTGGCAGGTTCTATAACGGCCGTGATCATTCAACTGTTTGCCACGCCGTTCAGCGCATTGAGGCTCTGCGCGAGATCAATCCAGAGGTGGATCAGCTGCTCATGAATTTAGAGAAAGCCCTACAAGTTCCACAGTCGTCGTTGGCCGATTGCTCGGCCATCAAGCGACCGACTTCAATCCGGCTAGACAAGCTAAGAGATGACGTGCTGCTGGACGAATTGGCGGATCGCATTGCAACTCGACTCGCGCCATTGCTTGCCGGGAAATAGATTTCACGCAACCCCGGCCTTGCTTGCTCGAGCAACGCCATCCAAGATGGTGATCCGTCGATTGCAGAGCCGGTGGTACCGAATGCGTGAGATTCTCGACATCGCCGCCCTGGAAGGGGCTTCTGCTTGGAGCATGGACCATTGGTGTGCATTCGCTGCGATAATGATTCTGTGGCCGAAAGCCTTACTCATCCGTCCGAGCCGGATTTCAGTCTCGTTCCACAAGCGCTAATGAATCACGCTCTCGACACGTTTGGTGACAGGGCAAAGGCGCTATCGTGGCTTGCTACTCCAAATCCGGCCCTCAATGACGCACAGCCAGTTGACCTTGTACAAACTTCCAAGGGCGCTGAGCAGGTTGAGGAAATTTTGACGCGGATTGATTACGGCATTTTTAGCTGATGCGCGCCTTCCGGCTTACGCGAGCAAAGTATGCTACCTTCTCGGGTCGTGGTTCTCTGCTGGCAAGCGGTCGCTGGCATTGGGCGGGCGTTCCGATGATCTATAGTGCCGAGAGTCGCGCCTTGGCAGTACTTGAGACTTTGGTTCACGCAACGAAGGACCAGATTCCCTCCGATTACGTGTTTTACGAGATCATTCTGGACGACGCTTCTATCGAACGAATGCCTCTCGAGGAACTCCCACGTGACTGGACCTTGGCGGAGCCGACCGAGGCGCGAACCGTAGGCAGTGAATGGATGAAGAGCCGACGTTCAGCTGCTTTACTCGTTCCCTCAGTTGTGATCCCTCAGGAGCTCAATCTCCTTTTGAATCCGGAGCATTCCGAGTTCTCGCAGGTACAAGTCATTGGGCCCGAAGCATTTCAGTTTGATCCTCGATTATTTCGTTGATGGTTTTAGGCAATCGCCATCCTAAGTCAGTACTTTTGGCATTCGTCCGCTGGTGTTGTTCGGTAAGGTTGTCAACAAGCTCACAGGTTTCAGGATCTGGATATCTGTTCTAGGGCCACATAATGCCGCCGTGTTCCGGAGGGAAAGAGCATGAATTCTGGCCTGCTGCGCAGGGCGATCTCGCCTAGCTTAGGCGGAGCGACACCTTTATGGACAGAGGGGCTTTGGCCCCTACTGTGGAACCTCCTCGGCGGGCGGTTCGACGCCATTGCTGTGCTCGCTGCTGAACCCCGAGCGATCGAGTGTCCGGATGGTATCGGCCTTGAGTTCCACGACGAGCTGCTGGATAACGTGCTCCACACTCCTGCCCTTAGCGATGGGAACTTTGATGGTGCGATCGTATTCGCGTGTGGTCAGCTCGCCCTGTACGAACACGTGCGCGCCTTTGAACAGTCGATCGGCGAGTTGAGCGAAACCCTTGCCGAAGGCGACGACGTTATGCCATTGCGTCTTTTCTTTCCATTCGTCGTTCTCATCCTTCCAGGACTTCTTCGTGGCGACGGAGAACTTCGTGACCGGCGTGCCGTTTGGTAGATACTTGGTTTCTGCTTTCGCGCCGCAAAAACCCATAATTGTCAGCTGATTCAGGTTCATATAGATTTTCCTCTTTCTGCCCTGTGCTTGGGCACCCTTTCCAGCGAGTGGCGGCTACTCCCAAACCCAGCGACTGCTTTGTTCAGGGGGACCAAAAGAATTTCTTTCCCTCTGTTTCTGCGAGCCCGCGAGCGCCCGAAGACGAAATTGTTTTGGTGGTTCATGAAGAAAGCAGAAGGAGCGCAGGTGCAGGGCGTAGGGTTTTCGCCCGAAGCGGTGCCAAACACAGACACGGAAGAGGAGTATCAATGGACCGTAACAGCGTGATTGATCGTGGTTTGGGGAAACGTATGAAGCCAAGAAAAGCGTAAACGTCAGAGAGTCGTCGGTCGGGAGCAGGAAGGTGATCAAACGTGAGTGTTTTTGGAATGGAAAAAATACGCTGGCTTCTGCACACAGCGGCAAGGACTCGAAAATGGAATCGGCGATAGAAGTTCCCGCCGCACCTTCCGCGAGAGCGAACTCGCTCGGGCGACACGACGTTTGTATTTCCAGCGGCTTGGCAGAGAGCGGAACGTGACAACAGCAACTCGGAAGTACACCAACAGATCACATTAGTCGGAAAGAGCCGGCTCGAGAAAAGCCTGCCGTCGAGGTGCCATGTACAAGGACCAAGCTTTATCACCATTGATGCTCCTAGAAAAGAGGCCGCCTTGGTGCGGCCTCCAGTGTTTTCAGGTCAGCCGGCAGGAGGAAGCACAGCGGCCGAACAGGGCAGGTTTGGAACGTGCTCTCATCAGGCACACTCCTGACCTAGTGAAGCGAGGCTTTGGAGATAGGTTGCGGCGTCCTGGGCTTTACTCGCTGCGGTGAAGATCGCTTTCTTGTCGTTGCGAAGGACGGTAAGCCATGAGGTGAGATAAGCTGCGTGGTCGGTTAGTGGTTCAGGCCGAATGTGAAGAGCCGCGCACAAAAAAGACGAGGAAAGTTCGGCAGTGAGCTCTTCCATGGCATACTTCGCATCGCCGAAGCGCCCTGTCAGGTCGCGATTTAAGCGCGTCTTGGCCCCACTCCAGTGGCTGAGCTCGTGGTTCAGAGTCGACACGTACCCGTCGCCAGACTTGAACTGGGCGAATGGTGGCATCTGGATGTAATCGCCCTCGGTTGAGTAATAGGCGCGGTCACCGCCATATTTAATCCTGGCTGGAAGAGCGCGAAAGAACGTTTGCGCGTTTTCGATTCGTTCGGACTCGGGTAGTTGCTGTATGACTTCTTCTTCGTAACCGTCTACCTGGTTGGCATTGAATACTCTGTAATCTCGGGCGAAGCATCGAGGGCGTCGATCCCCACCTCCGACGTCTTCCGCGTGGTTCTCTTCTTCTGTTTGAGAGTCGACGAATTTCCAGAATACGACGACCGTGCTGTGTTCTTCTTTGCGGACCTGAGCGCCGATTTCACTCCATTGGTGGTATGTAGCCCACTGCTGTGAGTAGTAGTTATGTTTACGGGAAGCAGCCCAGAGCATGAGGACGTTGATACCACGATAGAGTTTCCGTGTGGTCGCATTCATCGGGCTTCCCAACGTATGCCAAGGCATTTCGAATTTGCCAGCCCCGGCTTCAATCGCGGCGATGATGGTGTTGGTAATTTGCTCGTATACGTCTGTCTTTGAATGAGTAGAAGGCATAGAGAGGTTCTCCTGGGTGCTGGCTGCACCTATAGTGAAGGGAGCTGGCGGAGTCAAGGCCGCAGCGGAGCGGAGTGTATTTCAGCCTTGATCCCGGCAGCTACTATGGGAAAACCTGCAGCAGCACGCACTGCTTTTGGCGGCCCCGGGGCAGTTTCAGCGTGGCCGGAAATTGATACTCGATTCTTCGGTGTCTTCGAATATACGCGAAGGCTGGTGCATGATCACGTGCTAATCGTGCAGAAGCGCTTCAGTGCTCGTGAACTCCAGGTGTGCGGTCTACTTTTCCGGCGAACATTCGGTAAACAAACACAAAATAGCCTATGGCCATCGCTATTCCGATGGCCCACCAGACAAGGCCAACGGAGAGAGCATAGGGGCCGGATAGGGCTTTTTGAATGGTGATATCGCCCGCTGGATCCGTGCTTGAGGGAAGAAGCGTGGGATACAAAGCAACTGCGGCGCCTACCAGCATGAAAGCCAGGTACGCGCACGAGCTCAGGAAGGCCTGCCGGTCGCGCCCCGCTCGGGAAAACACGAAGATTCCGACGAGCGAAGCGACAACGATCGCTGGTATCAGAAAAGCGAAAGGATAGTGCGTATAATTTGCAAGCGTCGAGGGGCGGACAATCGCCGTGGCGGGAAGACTGATTGCGGTCACGATAACCAGAACAGGCCAAAGCCCGCGCGCCGTTTTGATCGCCCGCATGTGGAGACCGCCATCGGTTTTGACCGCGACGTACAGCGCACCGTGAATGGCGAGCGCGACCAGCGCCACAACGCCTCCAATGACCGTATACCAATCGAGGATTCCCGGGTTCGGACCGACTTGCCAGTTGGTCCATAGGGGCAGAAAGAAGAAACTGTCCGGACCCAGTGGGACGCCGCGAATTACGTTGCCGAGAGCGGCGCCGTAAAAAATTGCCAGCAGCGCGCTTGCAACGGCGAAGCAGGCGTCAAAGAAATCGCGCCAGACCCGCACATTCAGGTGCATGCGCAGCTCGATGCCAAGCGCTCGCCAGATCAACAGCCAGAGGACGATCATCAGGGGCAAATAGAAGCCGCTGAACGCCGAGGCGTAAAGCAACGGAAACGCGAAATAAAGCGTGCCGCCGCCGGCAAGCAGCCAGACTTCGTTTCCATCCCACACCGGGCCGATGCTGCGAATGACGAACTGGCGCTCCTCATCCGATTTTGCGAGGAAGAGATGGACAATGCCCGCGCCGATATCGAACCCATCCAGGACGACATACGCCACCAGCATCGCCGCTACAATCCAGAACCAGATTGCTCCCATGGGAATCTCCCTTTAGGCCGCCGTGACCGGAGCGCCGCTCTCGAGAGCGGGACTCATGCCCGGGCGCGGACCGCGATCGATTTCGCGGTAAACGAGTAGAACGAACAGGACCGATAGCACGCTATACAAGCCCATAAAGCCCAGTAACGTGAAAAGGCTATTAGCTACGGTGACGTATTTCGAGTAGCCTTCTGAAGTGCGCATCAGCCCGTAGACGAGCCACGGCTGCCGGCCGAGTTCTGCTGTCAGCCATCCGGCCGTATTGGCTATGTACGGCAGTGGGAAACTGAGCAGCAGCGGCCACAAGACCCAACGCGTTTCAAATAGCTTTTTGCGCCAAAGCATGAAGGCGGCTACCGCCATCAAAACGACAAACCAGGTACCGAGGCCGGCCATGACGTGGTAGCTGTAATAGAGCAGCGGGATGTTCGTGGGCCATTGATCGCGCGGAAACTCGTTCAATCCTTTCACCTCCGCCGCCCTGGTGCCGTAGATCAAATAGCTGAGAACCCCGTTCACGACGATCGGATTGTCGATCTGGCGGGTCTGCTCGTTGGGCTGCCCTAACAGGACGATGGGCGCGCCTGCTTCGGTTTTGAACAGGCCCTCCATGCCCGCCACAGTAGCGGGTTGGTGGTGCGCCAAGTAGCGGCCATGCAAGTCGCCGGTGGGAAAAATTTGCAGACCGGAGAATATGAGACCGGAGACAACTCCTACGCGCAAGAACACGCGGCCGTATTCAGGGAAGCGATCCTCGAGCAGGTAGAACGCGCCGGTTGCGGACATGACGAAGGCTCCGGTAATCACTGCGCCGCTCATATTGTGCGCGTATTGCAACAGCGCCCAGGGATTGAAGAGAAGACCCGCGAAACTGGTGAGCTGGAATCTTCCATCTGGCATGAGACGATAGGCCACCGGATGCTGCATCCAGGCATCGGTGACGATGATGAAAAAGCCTGAGATCCAGGAGCCGAGAAAAACAAGGAATGCCGCCGACCAATGACCCCATTTGGAAAGACGCCGTTCACCGAACAAAAAGAGCCCTAGAAACGCCGATTCAAGAAAGAAAGAGAATACGCCCTCCATCGCCAGCGGCTGCCCGATGACGCCGCCGGTCACGCGCGAGAATTCGGACCAATTGGTGCCGAACTGAAATTCCATGGGGATGCCGGTGACGACGCCCAGCACGAAATTGATCCCGAAAATCCGGGCCCAGAAGCGCGCGGCATCGTTGTAGATATCTGAACCTCTAATTCCGATCGTCTTGAGCAAGACAATCAGCAACGACAGCCCCATGGTCAATTGCGGAAATAGGTAGTGGTACGTGACGGTGAAAGCAAAATGGATACGGTGAAGAATTTCTGCGTTCATGGTTCTTGGTTATGCGTAGATTGCACCTCGTCGAAGGCTGCACGAACAAGCGCGAGCAAGGCGCCATTGACTTCAGCCGACAGTAGCGTTCCCCATGCGGTCGAAGCGGGCTGTATACCGAGTATCGTGATCTCGGGCTCCCGGTTGCGCACTAGCCGCAGAGCAGCCAGAAGATCGGCCACTCCGAGCTGATGGACGCTCCCACTCCCTTTTAGATCGTATACATCATTGCCGCTCAAACGAAGGATTGTGCCTGGCTTTTTACCTATGTCGATCGCATCCAGCAGCAGAATGCGGCGTGCGTCCTGAAGATAAGGCAAGAGTTCGAGGCCAAGCGTACCACCTTCGATCACTTCTGTGCCTTCCGGCAGGCGGGCGTCGTCACGAAGCATTCTAGCTGCATAGACGCCGGCTCCGTCGTCGGAATGGACCACATTGCCGATTCCAAGCACGACAGTATCCGTTGAGGCCGGCATTGTTTAGCGTTTCACAATGTCACGGGTTGCTGGTACTTCGGAAATGTACTTATAACCCGTGAAGATGCTTTCGAGAAGCCCGCTCTTCTCTTCCTTCGAGATGAGAATCGCGCTGTAAACGTGGTGGATCAGGAACATAGCGAATAGGAACATCACGCCGAAATGGATGGCACGCAAGTACTGCAAATCGATGAGCTTCGGCAGCCAGCCGATGAAGAAATGCAGAGTGCGGTTCCCTAAGACGTTATCGAAAAGAGCCAGGCCAGTGAAAATCTCGACTACAACCAGTAGGTAAACCAGCGAGTAGGCGGCGCCGGCGAGCGCATTGTGACCCACTTCCGAGACAGGCCGCCAGCGGAAGAAACCATAGTACTTCAACATTCCTTTCATTCCGGTGCGCCGTTCTTTTCCAAACGGCAGAAACTGATCCCACCGGGCGTACTTGTTTCCGGCAAAGAACCAGTAAAAACGCCAGATGAAGGCGCTGATGAAAATGAAGGCGGCGAGCAGATGGATGAAGCGCATAGTACCCATCACCCAGGCGCGGTTCCCGACGGCTACGAAGAAAGGATCGTGCATGTAGGTACCGGTGAACGCGAGAACAGCCAAATCGAGGACGATAATCCAATGCGCAAGGCGAACCGGCAGTTCCCAAACGTAAACTCTCCTGAGGCCGGTGCTGCCTATAGTACTTGCCATCGAGCTCGCCACCTAAACCATCCTGCATTTCACGATGCTGCGGCCGCGACCATCCACAACGTGCACGGCGCAGGCCAGGCAGGGATCGAAGGAGTGAATGGTTCGCAGAATTTCGAGCGGCCGCTCGGGATCGGCAACCGGCGTCTTTAACAGCGAGAGTTCATACGGGCCGCGCTGTCCTTTGGCGTCTCGAGGCCCGGCATTCCAGGTAGTGGGAACGACAGCTTGGTAATTCTTGATTTGCTTATTCTCGATCTCGACCCAATGACCGAGCGAGCCGCGCGGCGCTTCGTGAAAGCCAAATCCGCGGGCAGTTTGAGGCCAGGTATCGCGGTCCCACTTCTCTCCGTTATGGATGGCCAGTTGGCCTTTGGCCATGTTGTCGTCGAGCCGGTCGACCCATCCAGGCAGTTGGCGCGCCATCACGTGCGCTTCGATCATGCGCGCGGCGATGCGGCCCAGCGTCGAAAATAAAGCGGCCGGCGGGGCTTTCAATTGCGCAAGCGTGCTGTCGACAAGCGGCTTTACCTGCGGATGTCCTGCCGCATAGCCGATGACCATGCGCGCGAGCGGCCCAACCTCCATCGCCATGCCATCGTAGCGCGGAGCCTTCAACCACGAGTATTTTTGGTCGACTTCGAGGAACTGATAAGGCGGTTTCGGTCCCGTATACTTGGGCTTCGTTTCTCCGGCCCATGGGTGTTTCACGGCGTTATTGCCGTCGCTGTATTCGTACCAGGCGTGTGCGACCGACTCGGTGATATGCATGGGATCGAGCGGGTGCAGTGTGCCAAGGTCGCGATTCAACACGATTCCCCGCGGAAAGAAGAAGCTGGACGGATTGTTGATGCTGCCTGCTGGGTAATCGCCGTAGCCGAGAAAATTGCCGACGCCCTCGCCGAGCTGAAACCAATCGCGATAAAAACCTGCAATGGCCAAAACGTCGGGAACGTAGACCTGCTCGACGAAGGTTTGCGCCTGCTGGGTTAGTTGTCTTAGCAACGTGATGCGCTCCGGATTGATCACGGCTTCAGGCTCGTTGGGATCGAGGACCGTCGTCATTCCACCGACGAGATAGGTCTGGAGATGAGGATTCTTGCCGCCCAGCGCCGCGTGAATGCGAATGAATTCGCGCTGAAACTCGAGCGCTTCAAGATAATGCGCCACGGCGAGCAGGTTGGCTTCCGGCGGAAGCCGATAGGCCGGATGCCCCCAGTAGCCGCTGGTGAACAAACTGAGCTGCTGGCGCTCGACAAGCGTTTTCACCTTATCCTGAATCGCTTTGAAATAAGTGCGGCTCGATTTGGGCCAATTGGAAATCGACTCCGCTAACTGCGAGGTTTTACCGGGATCGGCTTTTAAGGCGGATGTTATATCCACCCAGTCGAGCGCATGCAGATGATAGAAGTGAATGACGTGATCCTGCACGTTCTGGCTGGCCCCGATAATGTTGCGGACGATGTTCGCGTTTTGGGGAACCTCAATATCGAGCGCGTTTTCGACCGATCGTACGGAGGCGAGCGCATGAACCGTGGTGCAAACGCCGCAGATGCGCTGCGCCCAGATCCAGGCCTCGCGCGGATCGCGCCCCTTCAGGATGATCTCGATACCGCGGAACATGGTGCCGGAGCTCCAGGCGTCGGCGACATGGCCTCCGTCCACTTGCGCTTCAACTCGAAGGTGTCCTTCAATTCTTGTAACTGGATCGATAACGACGCGCGGCATGAGAATCCTCTAAGTCTGACTTGGGCCGGAGGGTGGGCCGGGTGTTGCGCTTTCATCTGGCGGCTTCGATTGTTCGTGAGGGCGAATCCGGCTCCGAATCGCCTGGCCGATGCCGTGCGCAATCGTGGCACCCGCTACGGCGCCGGTCAGTGTCCAACCGATCTTTGAGACGGGAACATCGACGCCAAATCCAGGCACATCCGGAAGGCGCTCGTAAAACGGAGACCGCGTGTCCCAAAAGCGATGAGCCGCGCAACTGATGCAGCCATGGCCGGATTTGACGGGCCAGTTCGTGCCTTCATTCCAGCGCACCGTCGGACAGTTGAACGTCGCCTCAGGGCCTTTGCAGCCCATCTTGTACAGGCACCAACCCTTGCGGTGTCCTTCATCGCCCCACTCCTGGACGAAGCGTCCGGCATCGTAGTGCGCGCGGCGCTCGCACTGATCGTGAATCACCCGGCCGTACGCAAAGAGTGGGCGATTATATTGGTCGAGAGCAGGCAGCTCGTTGAATGTCAGATAGTGCGTTAAGACGGCCGCGGTGTTTGCCGGGTTGTGAGGACATCCGCCTAAATTCACGACGTTCAAACCGGGTACCGCTTCTTCCAAGCCGACCGCGCCGGTGGGATTGGGATGAGAGCGCACCAGTCCGCCATCCCACGCACAAGCGCCCACAGCAATGGTGGCTGCGGCTCCGGCGCATACCTCGCGAGCAATGTCTACGGCCGTCCGCCCGCCAATCGTGCAGTAGACGCCTCCGTCGGCAAGCGGAATCGCGCCCTCGACAACGGCCAGATACTTACCTTTGTCCTCGCGCACTACACGCTGAAGAGTCTCTTCGGCCCGCTTGCCCGCTCCCGCCATGATGAGCTCGTGATACTCCCACGAGAGCAGGTCCAAAACCACCTCGGTGACAGAGGGATGGCTCGAGCGCAGCATCGATTCGGAATTTCCGGCGCAGTCGGAAAACTGGAGCCAGACAAGAACAGGCCGCTTGGTAGTGGCAAGCGCATGCACAACCTGCGCCAGGTATGTCGGAGGCAGCGCCAAGGTTGTAACCATGGTGCTGCAGAACTTGAGGAATCGTCTGCGGTCGATTCCGCGAAGCGCCAGAGAATCGGCCAAACTGTTTTCTGCCTCGTTCATTTCGTCCTCCTTCGTGCCGTTCATCTCGATAAGCGAACGCCGGTAGTTATTAAGTGATCGCGAAAACCTTGATAGACGAAAAAGTTTTCATTGTAGCCGTAATAGGTCCAACTGGAAATCCAAGAGACATGTTTCGAGAGCGGCACCGATAGCCTGCCTTGCGGCTGATAGTACTGCGTAGGCAGGCTACCGGACGACCGTACAAAGGAGCCGCCAAAGGAAAGATGCGGTGTCAATCCAGCATACGTGCCCAACGCAAGATCGATCAGGCCCGTAACGAGATGCGCGTCATCACGATAGATGGACTGGATCGACGCCGAGTTAGGCGGATTCAGGTAGAAGATATTCGAGCGATCGGTCGAGCGCGTGTATTCTGCCAGAACGCTGAAGCGCTTTGCTTCTTTCGGGGCCCAATACAGAGACGCCGATGCCTGTTGGCCTCGGAAATCGTAGTTGACGCCCACGGCGGGATTCTGGTTATTGATGATGTTATAGTCGAAGCCCGCGTTCAGGGAACCGGTAACTTGATAGTGGGCCTGTAAGCTTCCGCGCTGGTAAGTATAGAGGCTATTGCGGAAGTATGTCGATTGTCCGGGCGAAGCTTCAATGGTGGCATTCAGCCGCAGTTTGGTCGAGGAGTGATAGGTGAGACCGCCGATCTCAATATTGCGGCGCAGTTGCCCGGAGCCAGTTGGAAATAATCCGCCAACCGGCAAGAAGTAAAAGTCGGCATCAGCTAGCACATACCTGTAGCCTGCGCGAAAAGTCAATTGATGTGTTATATCGACACTCGAGTCGATCTCGAATTGATTGTAATTGTCGCGTAGATAGTTGTTGTAGATGGTCGTCGTCGGTATGTTGACCGTGGCGGAAATAACCGTCTGCAGCGCGTTCGAGTAGCCGGTATTGGCTTGCCGGTCGGTTAACCAATTTACCGTCATGCGGAAACGCCTTCGAGGAAAGAGTGCCGCTCCGACGCTGGCCGAGTTATGGGGCAAGTTCGCAGTACCCGTTATGAGCGCCTGCAGATTGCTGTAGAAAATCGGAGTCTGGTTGAAGTTGCCCGTTGCGAAGCTTGTGAAATTGATGTCGCTTTCCGGCTTGCTGTAGAGATATTGCCCAAAGAAATCGAGCCAATTGGTGACATTGCCCGTCAAGTTGGCGCGCGTGTACACGCTGTGATTCCGGATGCCGTAGGCTTCAGCAAGGCTGCTTAGATAAATGGGCTGCCCGCGCACAACGCTTAAGGCGTTACCGAAATTGATGCCAGCCGAGGAAGGTTGATAGAGTTCTTCATCGTCTTTAAATGTTGTGCCGCCTTCCTCGATAGTTCCATGCCAAACCTGGTAATTGAACCGAAGACCGGCCCGGTAGTTGTTCATCGAATCCCGCAGAATGTTGATGACCGGAAACTCCTGCTGCGAAGCGATGAAATTCGTTATTCCCTGGCCGCTGTCGGACGGGCGATCATAGCCAAAGTAAGGAACGATGCGGCTAGTGGGAAATAGATCGAGCTGGTAGCTATACAGGGTCTTACGAGTGTCGAAGGAACTTTCGGAGTTAACAAAGTTTCCGCCAGATGCGAGGATTGGATTTGCGTAAGAAGGGATGTTGTTGTAGTAGGCAATATCGCGGTAGTCGAAATCGAAGTTATAAATGGTCTTCTTGCTGGCAGTGAAGTGCAGCGTCTGGTATGGATCGTCGCCCCAGTTGTAGGCGCGCGTATCGATGCGGTCAAACAGAAATCCACTCGGATTGAGAATCGTGAACTCCGTGCCGAGCAGTTTGGGCCCGCTGCCCAGGTTCACGATGCTGCGGTACATGTTGAGGTTTCCGCCGACGCTGGTTTGCCACCGGTAGCCAAGGTCGATGAATCCGGTGAACGATGGTTCTTCGAAATTTGTGGCATCGTTACTGGTTGCGTTCGCACTGCTTTGCGATGCGGCAGCGCTCTGCTGCGCCGCACTGGGGCTAGCGGCAGCATTGTTATCCGCCGCAACACCGTTCGCCGCGACCGAGACGATCACCGCAATCGCAGGAATGAGTAGTCGTTTTGTCATCGCTCTAAGTACCGGTCCACATAACTGCCGTGAACCTTGGTGTGGCAAACGGTACAGTTCTGGAAGGTTGGTTCGGCCAAATTATGGAAGGACGGTGGTACGCCCCCCAAATGGGAAGGATTCGAAGCCAAAACGGAGGCAGATGGATTTACGTTGGCATGACACTCCAAACAAACCAACCGAACCAGGTGCCGTCTTAAGAGCTTGGGATTCACCGAGCCATGCGGTTCGTGGCAGCCCATGCAGCCTTCGAGTTTGATGGCGGCATGCTCGAACGGGAAGGGGCCCCGAAATTCAGAGTGACAGCGGAAACAGCCCGGTTCGTTAGCCGCAAACATTTCGCGATTTCCAGACAGGAATGCTCCGTGCGGGTTATGGCAATCGACACAGGACATCGCCCCCTGGCTCACGCGATGCGCATAGGGCCGGTAGAACTGGGCCATTTCGCTGGTGTGGCAGCCGGCGCAGAGGTGATTGATGGCGGCCGGAGTTCGCGAGACCAAAGTTCTCGAAGTCTCTAACGTGGCAGCAGTCGCGTTTCCGGGAAGGAGTTGTTGCGGCCGCATCCCAGCCTGCACTTCCGCGCCGTGAATCGAGTGGCATTGCGTACAAGCCACCTGGCTATGAGCATGGCCGCTTTCGAGTCGCCCCACCTGCGTCTCCTGATTCAGATGGCAAGTAAGGCAGATGCCGTCAGCTTTGGCGGCCGTGAGATGGGTTGGCCGGATAATGTCCTCCGGCGAAGTGGATTCGACGTGCTTGCTCCCCGGGCCGTGGCAGGCTTCGCAGGCTCGCCCCTCCCAGCCGCGCCTTTTATTCGTGTTGAGCAGGTCATGTGGCGATTTCTCGAAATTCGTAACGATGTCTTCATGGCAGGTGCGGCACGCTTCGGTGCCCACGTAGGTCGCGCCGTTATTTTGCGTGGCAGGGGCGCGCCCGGCGGCCGGCTGCTGTGGCGACCCGGCATAGGCCACCGCAATCGCGATGAATACCGTTACGCCAGGAATGATTTTCACAAGGGGCCTCCTCCAGAGCTCGCCAGCGGCGCTATTTCTTCAAGGAGCGAACATAAGCAACGACGTCGTCGAGCGTCGAGCCGGTGATCGTCTTCACAGGCCGCATCTTGCCTTGCCCGTCGGTAATAACTTTCTTGATCTGGTCGTCGCTCTCCGCCTGTACCTCAGCCGAGCCAAGCGGCCGCATTTCGACTTTGAACATCTTCGCTATCGACGGGTTGGGCGTGCCGTCAGCGCCATGACAGGACTTGCACTTCGTGTTGTAGGTGGCTTGGCCGTTCTTTAGGTCTGCAGCCTCGATCGAGACCGCGGTGGCTGCGGCAAGCAGAAGTATGCCAGCTTTGAACCTCATGTCAGAACGCTCCTTTCAACCGGCGTTTTCATTGCTTTTGTGTTTGAGTCGCTGCTTCCATCCCCAGCGTCTTCAAAACGTCGGGGGATGGCTCATCGCTCGCCACGACTTGATGGCAAGCGTTGCAATCCTGAGTAATCGAATCACCGTCCTTCGCGGTATGCGCTCCGTCGTGACAGCGAAAGCACCCGGTCGATTCGGTATGTCCGAGCTGGTTAGGGTAGGTTCCCCACGTGATCTTCATATCCGGGAACACGTTTCGCCGATAAATCGCGACAAGCGCCTGGGCCGCTCGATTGATATCCGCAGGACGTTGCTCCGCTGCCGGATCGGACCCGCGATAAAAGACGGCCAGCGCTTGGGGAATCTTTGCCGCAGCGTCTTCCTGGCTCGTATAACTCGCTTTGACGAGCGCGACACCCTCCTTCCGAACGAAAGGAAGATCGCGCGGGATAGAACCGGCGTCCAACGCCGCATCGACCGCGGAATCGGGCTGCTGAAATGTATGCGCCGGCTGGCTATGGCAGTCGACACACTGCATTTCGAATGTAGGTAGGTTGGCGGCTTCCTCCGCGTTTATTCCGGAGGTGAACGTCCGCACCTTGTTGCTTGCCGCGTCCCGATATTCGATCCACGGTATGTCTTCTCTCGTCGGATCTTTCGTCGCATAACGAATGGTTATGCCGCGGCCCAGGTGCATGCCGTGAATGCCCCAGGAGGTGCCACCGCCGATCCGCATCATCAGCACCGTAGTCAGTGGTTTTGGAGTTTGATCGTCGCTGTAGTGCTTGATGACACGCATCCGGTATGTGCCGGAATTGCGGATGGCGTGGCAGCGCTCGCAACTTTCATCCGGCGAAATCAGCCGGCCGGTCGCGAGCGGAAGTGGAATTGGGCGAGGGTACGTGTTGAAAGTGACCTCGAAGAGCTGGCGTGTGCCGTTCAGTTTCGCGTGAAACCATCCGGCGGCGCCGGGCGCGATGTGGCAATCCGCGCAGCCCACCCGCGAATGGGCGGAAGTCTGGTATGCCGTGAATTGCGGATGCATCACGTGGCAACTCTGGCCACAGAATTGATTGGTATCCATATAATCCACCGCTCGATAGGTAAGCTGCGAAGCGATCAGAATATTTGCGCAGGTCGTAATGAGCAAGAACACTGCCAAGCGGTGTAGAGTGGTTTTGCGATCGACCGCCGCTTCGGCAAGGCCCTTTCGGATACGACGTTTTGAAAGCCAAACGCCGACGGGAATCAGGGCCAGCCCGGCAAAGAATACGACCGGCAAGGCGACGAAGGCGATGATGCCGATATAGGGGTTACTGACGTGGCCGCGCACGCTCAGCGGCAGCACAAATAACCAAGAAATAGCGGCTGTGGTGACCAACCCTGAACCAATCAAGCTCAGCCAGTGGCCGGTTAACAACACCAACACGGGTTGATTCGGCTTCGCGATCATGGACAGGGCTCCCGCCCTAGGTCAGGATGAGTGGATAGGGCGCTACAGTCCGAGGGAGCAGTCACGAGCGCAACCTGGGCCGGATCGCGCAAGGCTGCGTGATTTGACGCATTCCATATCCTGTTTGGCGCCGCGTCAAGAAATGAAATGCAATGAGAAGCGGGAACCGAAGGTCTGATTGCCCTTTGAAGAAGCCGGAATGCACTTGAGAACGGACTGAGATCTTTAAGCGCGTCGGGGGGAAGTATTGGCGTTTGAAGTGCGGAAACAAAGTTGTGGTTTGCGCACATAAAGCCGAAGCCTGGCGGATGTCTCAGCCTGAAGGATACGAGAACGTTGAGAACGGTGTCCAATATCAATTCGGCATGGCGCAACACCCCTTCGGTATGCGTAGCAGAAAAAATCAAGAAAACGACCGGTTCTTGAACTCGACCGATCTCGAGTTGCGACATATCCGGTATTTTGTGGCCGTGGCCGAGGCCTTGAGCTTTGGGAAAGCCTCGCGGGTGCTGCATATTTCACAGCCTCCTTTAAGCAGGCAGATCCAAAATCTCGAGAGATCGCTAGGCGTGACGTTATTCGACCGCTCGAATGGCGGCGTGATTCTGACTCCCGCTGGCTCCGTGTTCTTGCAGGAATCGAAAGAGATCTTGCAGCGCGCAGAACAGGCGGCGATCCTCGCCCGGCGCGCGCAAAACGGTGAGCTAGGCAAAATCGATTTGGGCTGCTCGCCTTGCTTGGATTTAGCATTGCAGGATTTCCTGAATGAGCGCCTGATGTCACGGATGCCGGGATTGGATATATGTTTTCACCGCTGTTCCTCGGCCGAACAAGCCCAATTTATCCGGCACTGCAGCCTGGACGCGGGAGTCGTGCGCTTACCGCTACCCGATTTTGATCATTTGACCTTAGAGGTTCTGTGCCGCGAGCCCGTTGTGGCGATGGTCGCTTGCGGGCATCCCTTTGCCGCGCGGCGGCGCCTGTCCATCAAGGAGCTGGCAGACAACCCGGTCGTGATGCTGCGGCGCTCGGTCCCCCTTACGCACGACCATATTTACAGGCTTTGCGTGCAAGACAGTCTCAAGGCTGAGGTTCTTGATGCGAGTACCCCGTTTTCGAACCTGGTCGACTCCGTGCGAGTGAACCACCGGGTGGGTTTAGTTCCGGCTTCAGTTAAGCTCGCACAACTCCAAGGAGTGGCTTTCGTGCCACTGCGGGAATCGTATGCAAGCTCGGGAATCGGAATCTTGCACCGGCGAAATGGTGTCTCCAGCCTTCTCGCGGAGTTCATGCGCGCGATTCGGGAGGCACCAATGGACCTTCTCGACGGAAACCCGAACGGCCGCCAACGCAGCAAAACTTGAGTTGGCGGGAACCTTAGCAGGCTCCCACGACCGCGTATGTCTCGCACGCGTAACTGTGCTGAACGATGCCAATGGAAGCTGATGCCGCTCTCTTCGCAAGACTTAAAACAGGGCAAGGAGATTCGAGGATAATCTCCCATGTGTGCGTTTCGAATCCCGCGATCGGACGTGGCTTATGGCTTCGATTGATCACCACCAGATCCGCGCTTTGAATTTCAGCTACGTGCCGCACAACCTGGCCTACCGGACCTGCCTCGATGTACAGCGGGCATTTCGCTCCCGCGACGAGTTCGTCTTGATCGGTCTCTGGGTACTGTTCTTCTAAAATTACAACTCGGGAGTCGTCGCCGGATGTGGTGCCCGGAGGGACCGCGTTCACGAATGTCAGCCTGCTCCCAAAGATAGAGCCTAATGTGGCCGTTTGGTGGACGTACTCATTCTGAATTCTGTTGGGGACAAGGGCGCACACAATACTGTGAAACCCGGTAAACAGCTTTAGTTTGCCGGAATGCGGGCTTGCCCAAACGGCGCAGGGAGCGTCGCGCAAAACTTCAGCGACAGTCGACTCCATTAAAGAGTCAGTGCCGCTGCCGGCACGCTCGCTTGCCATCATAATCAGATCGACGCCGCTCTGTTCGGCAAAATCGACGATCTGTCGGGCGACAGAGCCGCATTGGATTCTGATCTGGCATGGGACGCCCTCGAAGTATTCGTCGCGAAACTTCATTAAAGCGGGCATATGGATTTTTCTGAGCTGACGCAGGGTCTCGCAGCTGTCGGTTCCGGAATAGAGGTCGGCCGCTCCAAACCAAGCGGAACGCCGGGGCACCACGTGCAGCAGCGTCACGACCCCGCCAGTGAACTCGGCTAGATCCCGCACGTACGGTGCGATCGCTTTACAAGCCGCCGAAAAATTCACTGGAAATAAAATCGACTGGAATATCTTGTTTTGCCCCAGGCTATGCCTGTCCAGTGCGCGGCAATCCAAATGGAGAGAATTTGAAGTATACATAAAGCCTTGCGGTGGACCCCAAGGCTGAGACAACCAGTTAACCCACTGTTCGCCGTCCGCTGAGATTTCATTGTACGGCGGGTTCCTTCGATTCCAGAATTGGGTCCATGTTCGATCGTGGACTCAATCTGACCTTGCGGGCCGTGCGCCGCCAGATCGCAGCCATGCCTCACGAGCTCTACCTGATCCGTCTGATTCACTATCAGACCCGAAGAGCTTTCCCGGGAGAGCGCCTGTGGACCGCGGCCCAACTCGCCCATCCCGCCACACTGCGGTTCCTGCGCGTGCGCAACCGCGAAGGCTGCGACGTGTACATGCAGCCCTACGCCGAGAACCGCAATCCCGGCTATATCCTGGTGGACCTGGATCACAGCGGCCCCGAGGTGGTCGATACCATGCGGGCCGACGGTCTCGCGCCCTGTGTCGTGCTCCAGACCAGTCCCGGCCATCTTCAGGTCTGGATGCACGTCAGCACCACACCTGTGGAACCGGCCGTGGCCACCTTGATCGGGAAGCAATTGGCCCAGCGCTACGGCGGCGATTTGGCCAGCACCGATTGGCGTCATCTGGGCCGCTTGGCCGGCTTCACCAACCAGAAGCCGCAGCGGCGCAACGCATACGGTCACGCTCCGTGGGTCAAGGTGCTGCAGGCTCATGCTGGCTTGGTAGCGCAAGCTGCCGCTTTGCTCCACGCCGCCCAAGGCGGTTGGTCTGGCCCATCGCAGCGGGCACACTCGCCGATCACGCACGCCGACACGGTGGCGTCCGCCAGGGAGGCTCACATCTATGCCGAATGGTTGCACCGTCTGCGGATTGTCGAACGCTTCTCCCAACCGGATTGGAGCATTGTCGATAAATGGATCACCAAGGAACTGCTGCGCCGTGGAATGGCCGCTCCACAAATCGCGGCCATTCTGCGCGCCGGCAGTCCGGGTTTTCCGCGCCGCCACTCGCAACCCGAAGACTATCTCAGCCGCACCCTCGCGCGTGCCGCGAACGAGCTCGATGCCGCTGCTTTTCCCCGGCACGATCGTTCGCTTCAGGATTGGTGATTGCTCCCGCCCCTCGCTCCTGTGTGGAATCTTCATGCCGATATCCTCGCGGCTGGCCGCGGCCCCAGCCTGCTCTCAAACTGCGCCGGCGAACGGTAGTCCAGTGCCGAGTGCAACCGCTTTTCGTTGTACACCTTCTCCAAAAACTCGCCGATGCGCGCGCGGGCGTCGATCAAATTCCGATATTCGGTTCGGTATACCTCTTCGTATTTCAGCGTCTTCATGAATGACTCACAGGCCGCATTGTCCCAAGGGTTCCCCTTGCGACTCATGCTGATGTCGATGCCCTTCTCTCTCAGCAGGTCCGTGTACTCGCCGCTGGCATACTGCACCCCACGGTCCGAATGATGCACCAATCCGGGCCGCACCACTCTCCGCTCCAGCGCCAGGCGCAGCGCCGTCAGCGTCAACGAATCGTCCAGCCCCTCGCTCAGGTGCCATCCGATCACGCGCCGCGAATACGCATCCAGAATGACCGCCAGGTAAACGAACTCCTCCTCCAGCCGGATGTATGTGATGTCCGCCACCCATAACTGATCCACGTCGGTGAGGATCATCGATCCCCCCAGGTTCGGATAGATCTTCAGCCCGTGTGCCGAGTCGGTCGTCACCACGAACTTCCGCTTTACCACGCACAGCAGATTGTCTTTCCGCATCAGCCGCTGCACTCGTTTGCGATTAACCTCCCAGCCGCGGGCCTTCAGCTCCTGTGTAATGCGTCGGCTGCCATAGCTCGGCCACTCCAGCGCGATCTTCTGCATCTCGTCGCGCAAGTCCATATCCGCCGGCCCGGGCTTCTCCGGGTCCAGAAAACGGTAGTAGCCCGCGCGGCTGAATCCGGCCACTTCACACATGCGGATCACGCTCAACCGGGTCTCGGTCTTCACTTCTTTTTCGACCTGCTCGTAGAAAGCGCGCCGTTGTTCAGTGCCCGCAGCAGGCGCTGCTCCTCGACATGCTGCAAGGCTCGCTTTAAAAAATCGATCTCCATGGCCTGCTGGCCGACCTTTCGTTCCAGCTCGGCTACCCGGCTTTCTTCGGCGCGCTTCTTGCCCACACCGCTGAACGCGTGCTCGCCGTGTTCCTGCAATTCGCGCCGCCAGCGGTGCAGATCACTGGGATTGACCTCCAGGGCGCGTGCCACCTCGGCCACGCTCTGTCCATTGTTCAGGCGGCGTACCGCCGTCTGCTTGAAATCCTTGGTGAATTTTCTGCGAGATCCCATGTTCCAGTTTTCCCCTTTCGATGATTTTCAGGGGTTAACTGGCTGTCTCAAAAATGGGGTCCACTCCACCTCCCTGGTTTCCCTTGTGCAGGAATGCGGCCATTCTGAGCGTCAGTGAGTAACGCATTGATATTGTTGGGTAAGTTGCTCGCTGGACTGAGCCGAACGAGCCGGCATAGGAGGGTTGTCTCGCGCTATTTGAGCGAGAACGCGCAGCCTATACAAATCGAGTAAACCGTCACGTTTTGCCATCGCCTCGGCTAAGGGCCAAGCGCTTTATTCGGCAGGTTTCCGTGGAGCGATGAAGTTTTCGTAGGCTCGCCGCAGATCGGAGCGCGCTTGCTCGGCGAGCGGTGGAGGAATCGTATCAGGCCGGTATTGCTGGCACAAGTCGACCGTTTTCCGGAGCGATTCGACGAATTCGACGCACGGATTACAGCCTTCGATGTGAGCGGCGACGGAATCGCATAGCTCGGGCGGAAGGTCCGCATCTATATATTCGGAAAGAATCGCGAAAATCTCTTTACAATCTAGTGTGGCGTCCCGTTTAATTCTTTACAACGGCGGACCTTTTCGAGAATGACTTCGGCCGTGGCCCTCCAGACGAATGGTTTGGGCGCGTCGTTCCAGTTTGCAAGCCAGGTATAGATAGCGCGTTCGAGTTCGGCAGTGGAGCGGAAGGTACCGCGTCGAATCATTTTGTCCGTGATCAGTCCGAACCAACGCTCCACCTGATTGAGCCAGGAACTGCTGGTCGGGGTGAAGTGGAAGTGGAACCGATGCCGCTTCTTCGGCTTGAGCCAGCGCTGGACGGCAGCGCTCTTATGTGTGCTGTAGTTGTCCAGGATGAGATGCACATCCAGGTCCTGAGGCACTTGCTTCTCCAGTTGGTTGAGGAACTTGAGGAACTCCTTGCCCCGGTGACGCGGCAAGCAACTGCCAATCACCTTGCCGTTCAGGATATTGAAGGCCGCAAACAGCGTGGTCGTGCCGTAGCGCTTATAGTCGTGCGTCTGCCGTTCCGGCAACCCTGGCCGCAACGGCAGGATGGGAGCGGTTCGATCTAAGGCCTGGATCTGACTCTTCTCATCCACACACAGCACCAGAGCGCGATCCGGTGGATCAAGGTAGAGGCCAATCACATCCCGCACCTTCTCTTCAAACTTCGGATCGTTGGAGATTTTGAATTTCTCTACGCGATGCGGCTGAATATCGTGACGTTGCCAAATGCGCTGCACCATCATACGAGAAACGCCCAATTTCGCGGCCAGGACTCGGACGCTCCAATGAGTGCCGTTGGCCGGTCTGGTCTTCAGGGTTGTATCCAGAATCTTGCGCTCCAACTCAGAGGTGAGGACGCGCCGGGATCGCTTTCGTGTTTGTGGCTCGCGCAGCGCCTCCATGCCACGCTCAGCGAATGCCGACCGTGCCGCCAAAATGGTCGGGCGGGACAGGCCCGTTTGCTGGCCAATCGCGTGGTTGGATACGCCCTGGCTCGCCAGCAGGATCACCTGGCACTTGCGCGCGGTCCTTTGGGGCGTGCTACCAGCCCGCGACAGCGATTCCAATTGCCGTTTCTGTGCTTCGTCGAGGGCCAGAGCAGCGGCGCGCACAAACATGCCCACATTGGATCACGATTCCGCCAGATTGTAAATAATTAAACGGGACGGGACACTAGGATGTTGTGCCTTGAACTCATGTCCATGGTCGCCCTTATCGTTCCGCAGGTACTCGTCGAGTTTTGCTCGAACGGCGAGCCGCGCCCGGTGTAGCCGCTGCTTCACCGCTGTCTCGTTCAACTCGAGAACTTCAGCCGTCTCGTCTGTGCTCAAGCCTTCGACCTCCCGGAGCAGTAGTACGGATCGATACATCTCGGGAAGTTCGCTAATCGCCTCGCTCAAGGTTTCGCGAAGCTCCGATTGAAGCAACGACGCATCGGGCAACTTTCGCCAGTCGGCTATTTCAATCGAACGATCGTCCGCGGCGCTTCGGCGCGGCATCAGTTCTTCGAGCGAGACCACACGTGAAGGCGCGAACACGCTTCTCCTCCTTTTCGTAAGACAGGCGTTTTTCGCGATACGAAACACCCACGCTTTGAGCCGCGCCGGCTCTCGTAGCTGATCCATTGTCTTGAACACATTCAGCAGCGTTTCCTGCGACACTTCTTCGGCATCTTCGCAGTTGCCGCACATCAAGTATGCATATTGAAAGAGCTTGGTGTGATAAACATCCACGAAGCGGTCGAAACCTTCGGGTTTGCCCGACAGAAGTTCTTTCGCAAGCTGTATGTCTTCGGCGCGGTCCAACAGTCGTCAGTTTATAGCGTCTGCGCCACCTCCGGCTCGCGCTCGCGGCCCTTCTCATCGTGTGGTTCAAGCTCGATATCGATCGCGGGGGCGTGGAGCAGCGTGTTGTGAATCAAGCAGTTTTGCACCGCCCGAAGAATGCCCTCCCGATGCCGCGGATCGTCCAGGCCCGGCACGCTCAGCCCGATTTTGAAATCTGAGAGCCGCGCCGGTTTCAGCGCCTTCTGCGCGCTTACGGCGACCCTCAGCCCGTCTGCCGGCATTTTGTGCGCGCGAAGATACTCTGCCGCATAGTATGCCGCACAGCTCCCCAGAGATCCCAGCAGGAGCTCTGGCGGAGTCATCCCTGCGTCTGTGCCGCCGTTTTCGACCGGTAGGCCCGAGACGATTTCATGCCCCCTTGCCTCAATTCGAAATCGGGGTCCGTCTAGGTATGTAATTCTGCTTTCAAGTTCCATATCGCTTTCTCCTGTTGCTTTCAGACGCAGATTCTTTCAGGAGGTGACAGCAATCCGTTCCATTGCTCGGATGTGCGCGCTGTCACCCAAGTATGCGCTGAATGACGCAGCTCGAATGCTGAAACATAGGCATAAGTCGATATTTCGCGTGGAATCCGTGGAAACGCAATTGCACCGGCTTGTAGTGTGCAGTCGATATGAGCCATTGGGAGGTACAAGCAAATGATAGTTCCCGGTCTGACAATATTTTGGGCTGTGCTGGTTGTTGTCGTGCTCTCTTTGGTGGTTGCGCGCAGGTTGGCTGCTCATCGTGAGGACGACAGCCTGCACCTTCGCGACAGTGAGGTTGGGCTCGTACAACGCCAAGCGTCACTAGCCGCTTTTATCAATCACGTGGACCGAGCGGGGAAGCTCGTTACGGTGATCTTGCTCCTGTACACCGCCGCGCTGATTGGACGCGCCTTTTACCTAGCGTGGTTGGATAGTCTTCAGATCAAGTAGGCGCGTCAGAGTGTGACACAGCCATTGAGGAGGGAAGCGATGTTTCAAGTTCGAATTCATGGCAGGGGCGGCCAAGGAGCCGTTACCGCGGCCGAGATCCTGTCAATCGCGGCCTTTCTTGAAGGCAAGCACGCGCAGGCGTTTCCAACGTTCGGCTCTGAGCGAATGGGAGCGCCTGTAACCGCGTTTTGCCGGATCGACGATCAGCCGATCCGGCTGCGCGAGCCGGTTGTCGCCCCGGATGGTTTGATCGTCCAGGATGCGACGCTGCTCCATCGCGTGCCCCTCTTTGAAGGCTTGACAAACTCCGGTTATGTGCTGATTAACAGCACGCAAGCGCTCGAAGAGCTTGCTATTAGCGAGTTTGTCAAGCCTTTGCTCGCGGAGCGCTGCCGCACTCTACCGGCCACCAGGCTCGCGCTTGAACACGTGGGGCGTCCGATTCCTAACGCGGCGCTCCTCGGCGGATTTGCCGCAATGACCGGGGTCCTGACAATCGACTCGATCGCGGCGGCGATTATGAGCAAATTCCCTGGCGCGGTGGGCGAAAAGAACGTTGCGGCGGCGCGGGCCGCTTACGCCCTCGTAACGGAGAAGGAGCTGACTCATGCTCAAGCAACTTGAAACTTCGCGTGCGATTGCCGAAACCGTGGCATTGTGCCGGCCGGAAGTAGTCTGCGCCTATCCCATCACGCCGCAAACGCACATCGTCGAAGCACTAGCGGAAATGGTTAGCGAGGGGCAGCTCACCCCCTGTGAATTCATCAACGTCGAATCGGAGTTTGCGGCGCTATCGGTTGCCATCGGCGCTTCCGCCGCGGGAGCGCGCGCGTATACGGCCACGGCCAGCCAGGGAATTTTGTTCATGGCTGAGGCGGTTTATAATGCCGCAGGTCTTGGTCTTCCTATCGTCATGACTATCGGGAACCGCGCGATCGGCGCTCCGATCAACATTTGGAACGACCACTCCGATTCGATGTCGATGCGCGACGCCGGCTGGATTCAACTCTATGCCGAGACAGCGCAAGAGGCTGCGGATCTACACATCCTGGCGTTCCGGGTAGCGGAGGAGATCTCCTGCCCGGTGATGGTTTGTGTTGATGGCTTCGTCCTCACGCACTCTTATGAACAGGTGGATCTAGTGCGACAGAGTGACGTCGACGCCTTCCTGCCGCCATTTGAGCCGCGCCAGGTGCTCGACCCGGCCGAGCCGGTCTCGATCGGAGCCATGGTGGGACCCGAGGCGTTTCTCGAAGTGCGCTACCTGGCGCACCACAAACAGCTTCGTGCTCTAGAGCGCATTCCCGAGCTGAGCCAGCAGTTTGAGGAGCGCTTCGGCCACAGCGTAGGCGGGCTGTTGCGAACTTATCGGACTGAAGGCGCCGACACGGTTGTCGTGGCTCTTGGATCCGTGAACGGAACCATTCAGGATGTGATCGATGACATGCGGGAAGAAGGGTTTTCCATTGGTTCGGTGAACATCTGTTGCTATCGCCCCTTCCCGTTAGCTGCTCTTCGTGCCGCGATTGGCAATGCTCGACGCGTTGTGGTCGTCGAGAAGAGCATGGCGCCGGGAATCGGGGGAATTCTATCAACCGATGTGCGAACCGCATTGTCGGGCACCGGCATTCCCATTTTCACCGCCATTGCAGGCCTGGGCGGAAGAGCCATCACGAAAGCGTCGCTTCGCGGCCTGTTCCAGAAAGCGGAGACTGGCGAGCTGGATGAGCTCACGTTTCTGGACCTCCACATCGAATTGATCGAGCGGCACCTCGCGCGCGAAAGCAAACAGTGGCGGAGCGGCCCGCCCGCCGAAAATCTGCTCTCAGACCTGCGTGTGCTGGCCGGCCAGATTGGATAGCGAAAAGGAAGGAAGCGTATGCCTCGACCGTTCGTCAAGTTCTACCAAACCGGAACGTTTACCGTCGGTAACCGGCTGCTGAACGAGGAACAAGCGTCGGTGCAATCGGACGAATTGCGACCGAATATCCTGACCTCGGGCCATCGCGCCTGTCAGGGATGCGGCGAGGCTCTTGGCGCGCGCTATGCGCTCGATGCCGCGATGCGCGCGGCACATGAACAACTGATTGTCGCGAACGCCACCGGCTGTCTGGAAGTATTTTCTACGCCCTATCCTGAATCCTCCTGGCGCGTGCCGTGGATGCACTCGCTCTTCGGAAACGCCGCCGCAGTTGCAACTGGAATTGCAGCGGCGATGAAGGTAAAATGCCGGCCCGAAGTACGTGTGGTCGCTCAGGGCGGCGACGGAGGCACCACCGACATTGGACTCGGCTGCCTCTCCGGGATGTTCGAGCGCAATGACGACGTGCTTTATGTTTGCTACGACAATGAAGCCTACATGAATACCGGCGTTCAGCGTTCGAGCGCGACTCCGGGCGGCGCGCGTACCGCGACCACTCCGGTTGCCGGTTCGCACTCGGGAAACGTGTTCGGCCACGGCAAAAGCGTCCCACTCATAGCGATGGCGCACCGCATACCTTACGTCGCGACCGCATCTGTTGCTAACCTGCGTGATCTCGAATACAAGATCGACAAAGCGATGCGCATCAACGGTGCTCGCTACGTGCACGTCCATGTGCCGTGCCCGCTGGGATGGGGTGCTGCGCCGCAGGATACGGTGCGCCTTGCGCGTCTCGCCATTGAAACCGGGCTGTTTCCTCTGTTCGAGGCGGAATTCGGAAGAGTAACTGACAAAACGCCGATTCGTCAGGTGAAACCGGTAGAGGACTATCTGCAGCTGCAGAAGCGTTTCGCCCATCTCTTTCGCCCGGATGCCGATCCACAATGGATCGCGTCGATTCAAGAGATCGCAAACCGAAACATTCAGGAATTTGGATTGATGCCCGAGGCGAGCCATGCATAAGCCGTTTGCCATCACGTTGGAGGTGGGGTCGAGTCTCGCGAACCACACCGGTTCGTGGCGGACCGAGCGCCCTGTGTATCGCGATTTTCTTCCTCCCTGCAATCACGCTTGCCCGGCGGGCGAGAATATTCAGGGCTGGCTCTATTATGCGGAAGCAGGAGAATATCACAAGGCCTGGCAGAGGCTGGTCGAGAATAATCCATTACCCGCGATTATGGGACGGGCCTGCTACCACCCTTGCGAAAGCGCATGTAACCGCGGCCAACTGGACAAACCGGTTAGCATCCACGCGGTAGAGCGGTTCCTCGGTGACCTGGCGATTGAGCGCAACTGGCAGTTCGACCCTCCCTCTGTGAGCACGGGAAAGCATGTGTTAGTCGTGGGTTCCGGCCCTTCGGGATTGTCGGCCGCCTACCATCTCGCCCGGCTGGGTCATCGAGTTACCATTTACGAAGCGGAAGGAAAGCCCGGAGGCATGATGCGCTACGGCATCCCCCAATACCGGCTGCCTCGCAACATATTGGATGCCGAGATCCAGCGGATAGAGAAGATGGGCGTAACCGTCGAGCTGAACAAGAAAGTAGACGACCTCGCTTCCGTCATGGCGGAAAAACAATTTGATGCCGCATTTCTCGCCGTTGGCGCCCATTTGGCGAAGCGGGCCTACATTCCGGCCGGCGATGCAAGCAGAATTCTCGATGCCCTCCATCTGCTTCACGGCATGGAAAGCGGCGAGGTGCCTCGACTGGGACGGCGCGTTGTAGTGTACGGCGGCGGGAATACGGCTCTCGATGCCGCTCGCACTGCAAAACGTCTGGGCGCTGAGGAGGCTATCGTGGTCTATCGCCGGACCCGCGAAAAGATGCCGGCGCATCCGTCTGAGCTCGACGAGGCGCTCGAGGAAGGCGTCAAGATGCGATGGCTTTCCACCATCAAGGCAAGCGGGAAAAGCCATGTCATTCTTATCGAGAAAATGCAGCTCGACCAATCGGGCTTCCCGCAGCCAACCGGTGAATTTGAGACCATCGAAGCCGACTCCGTGGTTCTGGCGCTCGGCCAGGATGTGGACTTGAGTTTCCTCGATCGGACCGCCGGAATAGAAGTAGTCGACGGAGTGGTGAAAGTCGATTCGCAGATGATGACCGGGCGGCCGGGCATTTTCGCGGGAGGAGACATGGTGCCGGCCGAGCGCACGGTTACCACCGCGGTTGGCCATGGAAAGAAAGCTGCGCGCTGCGTGGATGCGTTCCTGCGTGGCACGTCATATGTTCCTCCTCCAAAACATGCTATTGCTACCTTCAACAAGCTGAACACTTGGTACTACAGCGATGCGCCACAGATGGTTCAGTCTACCCTGGACCGGGCGCGCCGCGAATCGACGTTTGGCGAAGTCGTGAATGGCCTCGATGAAAGCAACGCGCTATTTGAAGCACGCCGTTGTCTCTCTTGCGGAAATTGTTTCGAGTGCGACAACTGCTATGGCGTCTGCCCGGATAATGCCGTGGTCAAACTTGGAGCCGGAAAGCGTTTCGAGTTCAATTACGACTATTGCAAGGGATGCGGGTTGTGTGCGGCGGAATGCCCGTGCGGCGCCATCGAAATGATTCCCGAAACCTGCTGAAAATAGTTCGAGCCGGGTTAACTATTACCCGGCCCGAATAGCAAACACCCGCTTGACGATTTCTGTAGCTGCGCCTTACGCGCCTTGCTTGACGACGGGAAGGCTAAAGCGCTTTTGGATATTGTTAAGCGCTTCCGCCACATCCGCACGGGAAGGTATTTGGTCTACCGCGATTGCATTACCAGCGCAGCATTCAATCACATCGCTATCGATGGCGGTGGCGATGTAAGCGCGCGCGCCTTTAGGCACATCGCGGACATCAGGCACAGTGGCGAGAACTTTGTTGGATTGTTCTTCGCTGAGCAGTTGAAGTTTGTTCTGGGCAACCAGTACGCGAACCACGGTAATCGCCCATTGTGCGCGCGACACCGGTTTGTTTGGCAGGAATGTCGTTCCCACCTCACAACCGGGGCAGGGGACCTGCTTGTCCATGTAGGGTGATACGGCTTCCACGGCGGCATAAATCGCATCCGCTGGGTGCACGTCTGAGAATTTGATGAGCTTGGCGGGCTGTGGCAGATTGAACAGGCGCTGTAACGCGATGGCAAAGTCGCCCCGCTTCAAGGTGGCGCCGGGTTCGAACATCCCGGGCGCAGTGGCGCTCATGATTCCCTGCGCGACCATATTCTTTATTGCGGGCGTTTCCATGGAATAACCATGCAGATCCGTGAACTCTTGTTCCTGCTGAGCCTGGACAGGTTGAACGAGGAACCCACCAAGCATCAAGCTCGCAGCCGTGGCTAGTAATTGAGAAATCCTGTGAAATTGACGCATATCGCAACTCCTTTGTTAAAGGTGGTGCATGTCTCATTCCAAGGCGAAGCATCGAATTGCGTGGTTTCGAAGCTATCTCCGGGCGATAACCTGCGCGGTTTCGCCCGATTAAGAGGATTGAGTTGCGCTATCACGCGCATTCAATCGGCTCCTGGCCCGGCGTGCAAATTGCGATGCGTTATCAATCAGCCTTTTTTGGTCTCTGGACTCTTGATTGCCCAGACAACATGAGAGAGGATAGTTGCGATTGCCTGTTATGAAATCTAACCGGCTTCCCGTTGGCGCCGAAGCACGAATGGACGTGCCAGCTTTAGAGTTGCTCATCGACGTAATTCGCCAGCGCGGATACCAGGTAATCGGTCCGGTCGTCCGGGCCGGCGCAATCTGCTATGGACCGCTTACGAAACTCGGCGATCTGCCAGCGGGTTGGACATCGGAACACAATCCAGGGTCGTATCGGTTGAAGCGGCGCACGGATAGTGCGTTTTTCGGCTATGTGATCGGCCCGAAGAGTATGAAGGATTTCCTCCATGTTTCCGAGATCCGGACGTTCACTGCCCAGCGAACCGATGGTCTGCTCCGCATTCTTCCGAATTCCGAACCTTCACCTCGCTACGCTTTTCTCGGAGTGCGCGGGTGTGATATCGCCGCTATGTTCATACAGGATCGCGTCTTCCTCTCGAGCAGCCAAACCGACCCCTTCTATCAAGCCCGCCGGCGGGATTGTCTCGTTATCGCAGTCCACTGCGCCGAGCCGGCGAACACCTGTTTCTGCACGTCGATGGGTACAGGCCCGCGCGCCAGCAATTTCGACCTCGCGCTAACGGAGTTTGTAGATTCGACTCATCACGAATTTCTGGTCGAGGTTGGGAGTGAAGCCGGTGCCGAGCTCCTCGAACATCTGCCGCTTGAAACGGCCTCCGCCGAAATGAGCGACCGCTCGCGAGCGCTTACGCAACGCGCCGCACAGACCATGACACGCCATCTGGACAAAGACCGCGCTCCCGATCTGCTTCGCGAGAACTTCGACAGCCCGCATTGGGATCGCGTCGCCGAACGGTGCCTCGCCTGCGGTAACTGCACCATGGTTTGTCCCACTTGTTTCTGTGTCACGTTCGAAGATTCGAGCGACATTACCGGCCAGCACGCCGAGCGCTGGCGTAAGTGGGATTCGTGTTACGGCTTGGAGTTCTCGTATATTCACGGAGGCAGCGTACGCTCTTCTACGAAAGCCCGGTATCGCCAGTGGCTCACCCACAAGCTGTCTTCTTGGGTCGATCAATTCGGCACTTCGGGTTGCGTAGGCTGTGGACGATGCATCACCTGGTGTCCCGTCGGTATCGATCTGACGGAAGAAGTGAAGGGGATCGAAGCAGCGAGTTCAGCATCCCGCAAGGAGAGCACATGAGAATGAGTCGCATCGCCGAACTGAAACCGGAAGCGGAAGCTTCTGCGTTATTGGTCAATCTCCCGCCGAAGCACTTGGAAAAATTATTGGAGATTGCCGAAGAATGGCGCTTCGGGCAGGACGACATCATGTTCCCTGAAGGCGCCCGATCCGAGCGTCTTTTCTTGATCATGTCCGGCAGGGTGGCGCTGGAAATCGTCGCGGCCGGCCGGGGAATTGTCGTGCAAACGCTTGGCCCGGGGGAGGCGATGGCTTGGTCCGCTCTCACCGAAATCGCACGAACTCACTTTCAGGCGCGCGCCCTTTCGCCTGTTCGGGCCATTGCCTTCGATGGCGCCATGCTTTCCGTTGCGTTTGAGCAGGACCACAGCCTCGGCTATGAAATGATGAAGCGCTTACTTGTTATGGTCACTGAGCGCCTGGACCACACTCGAATGCAAGTTATCGATATGTACGGAAAGCCGGGAAAGGTGCAACGATGAGCGCGGCCTCCCTTCCCTGGGCCGACCCGATGTGCCCGCTGCCCGCGCGGATCTCGGGAGTCGTCCGCGAGACGCATGATACATACACACTCACAACGATGCCTGCCGGCGGAACCAGTCTGCCCTCGTTTCTGCCCGGGCAGTTCAGCATGGTTTGTGAATATGGCGCGGGAGAAGTGCCTATTTCCATCAGCGGTGATGCGGAGATTCCCGGTCAGCTGATCTACACGATCCGCGCCGTCGGCAAAGTAACTGAAGCGCTGGTGAAGCACAGGCCGGGAGACTATATCGGCATCCGCGGCTCGTTCGGAACGGCCTGGCCCATTGCAGGCGCTCGCGGACGAGACGTGCTGTTGGTCGCGGGTGGCATCGGTTTGGCGCCGCTGCGTCCCGTCATCTCTTATATCGCGCGGCATCGAAGCGATTATGGCCGTTTCGTGCTGCTGTACGGCGCACGCACTCCGAAAGACCTTCTCTTCCGGAAGGAGCTTCGCAACTGGAACGCGTTGCCGCAAACAGAGGTTCTCGTAACGGTCGATTGCGCGGACTCCAAATGGCGCGGTCATGTAGGTGTTGTCACCAAGCTATTCGATTTCGCTACGCTCCGGCCGGATCGCACGATTGCGATGACATGCGGCCCGGAGATCATGATGCGCTTCGTCATACGGGCGCTCCGGGCCAAGAATTTCGAATCCAGCCAGATCTATCTCTCCATGGAGCGCAATATGAAGTGCGCGATTGGATTCTGCGGCCACTGCCAGATGGGACCGTTCTTCATTTGCAAAGACGGACCGGTATTTGCGTATTCCGAAATCGAGCGCTGGACTGAGGGCCATCATGAACTCTAAAACGAAACTGAAACTCGGTGTTTTCAAATTCGCGTCCTGCGATGGCTGCCAGCTCAGCCTGCTCGATCTGGAAGACGAACTTTTGACGCTTGCGGACATGGTAGACATCGCATATTTTCCGGAAGCGTCACGCAACATGAAAAGAGGACCCTACGATATCGGCTTGGTTGAAGGGTCCATTACAACGCACCACGATGCCGAGCGCATCCAACGCGTGCGGCGGCAATCGAAGACTCTCGTCACGATCGGCGCATGCGCTACGGCCGGCGGAATTCAGGCACTGCGGAACTGGCACGATGCGAGCCAGTGGGTGGGCCAAGTCTATGCGAAGCCGGAATTCATTCACACGTTGAGCACCTCCACGCCGATCGCCGAACACGTTAAAGTCGATTACGAGCTACGCGGGTGCCCGATCAACAAGCGTCAACTGCTCGAGCTTCTCGCCGCCTTGGCCGCCGGGCGTAAGCCGAACCTGGCCACCTATAGCGTCTGTATGGAATGCAAGCGGCGAGGGAATGTCTGCATCGCCGTGGCCCAGGGAATCGCGTGCCTGGGCCCGTCAACGCAGGCCGGATGCGGCGCGATCTGCCCTGCCTATGGTCGCGGCTGCTACGGCTGCTTTGGTCCCATGGAGACTTCGAATAGTCAGATATTGTCGGCGCACCTGTTGACGCAGAATAACGCGATGGATGCTCTGCGCCGATCGTTTCGAACGTTCAACGCCTGGGCCAAACCATTCCGCGCGGCATGTGAAGCAAGGGAGAGTGAATGAGCGAAGCTCCGCCGGCTGAAAACAAGAGCCGCACGATTCGTGTGAATTACATGGCCCGCGTCGAGGGTGAAGCGTCCCTCGCCATCAGACTGAAGGGCGACCAGGTACGGCATGTAAGGTTGAAAATCTTCGAACCGCCGCGTCTGTTTGAAGCGTTGTTGAAGGGCCGCCATTTCAATGAAACCCCCGACATCACAGCACGGATTTGCGGAATCTGTCCGGTCGCCTATCAAATGACGGCCGTGCACGCGATCGAGCGGGCTCTGGGCATCACGATCGATCCCATGGTGCGGTTGTTGCGCCGTCTTCTTTATGCGGGGGAATGGCTGGAAAGCCACGCGCTCCATGTCTATCTTTTGCACGCACCCGATTTCCTGGGCTACGCGGATGCCATCGAGATGGCGCGAGCTGATCGTACGGCGGTCGAGAACGCATTGCGTATTAAGAAAACCGGTAACGCCATCATGGCCCTACTCGGCGGGCGCGAAATCCATCCGGTGTCCGTGACGGTGGGGGGATTCTACCGGGTTCCCTCTAAAACGGAACTTGAAACGCTCGTGGCGAACTTGAAGTGGGCCTTGGATAACGCAGTTGCCAACGCGCGGCGCATCGGCCAGTTCGAATTCCCAGATTTCGAAGAAGATTACGAGTTTGTCGCGCTATCTCACCCCACCGAGTATCCATTCAATGAAGGCCGGCTGGTCTCAAACAAAGGCCTCGATATTGATGTCAGCGAATACGAACAAAATTTTGCCGAGCGGCAGGTAAAGTATTCGAACGCTCTACATTCCCAAATTCGAGCCCGCAGCTCGTATCAGGTGGGCGCGCTAGCACGCGTAAACCTGAATTATTCGAAATTGTCGGACGTGGCAAAGCAAGCTGCGGAAATCGCGGGGCTGCGCGTGCCCTGCCGCAATCCATTCAAGAGCATTATCGCGAGAACCGTGGAAATGGTCTTCGCCTTGGATGAGGCGTTGCGTATTATTTCCGTATACGAGCCACCTGCGTCCCCTAAAGTCGCAGTTCCCGTACACGCGGCGACCGGATGCGCCATCACCGAAGCGCCGCGCGGCATCAACTACAACCGTTATAGCTTCGACGATAACGGAATATTGCAGACCGCCGTCATTATTCCGCCCACGTCGCAGAACCAGAAACGCATCGAAGAAGATCTCTGGAAATTCCTTCCACCGCTCGCCGGGTTGCCTACTGACGAACTCACGAGGCGATGCGAGCAGCTGGTTCGCAGCTACGATCCGTGCATCTCCTGCGCGACTCATTTCCTTCGTGTGAACGTCGAGCGGGAGTAGCATGCTCGTCGTCGGGCTGGGGAACCCGGATCGCGGTGATGACGCAGCCGGCATTCTCGTTGCGCGGCGCCTGCGGGAGCGTGGTATCAATGCCATCGAGCATACCGGCGCTATGTTGAACCTGCTCGACATCTGGGCCTGGAGCGATCGTGTCATTGTCGTGGACGCAGTAGTTTCTGGAGCCACGCCCGGCTCGATTCAAATCTGGGATCCCCGGAAGGTATCGCTGAAGAGCGTTGTCTTTCGCGCCTCCACCCATGAATTCAGCCTGGCAGATACGATCGAGCTCGCGCGAGCGGTGGACCGGCTTCCCACATGGATGAGAATCTACGGCATCGAAGCCGCCCGCTTCGATGCCTGCACGCAACCGTCTGAAGACGTTAATTCAGGGGTCGAGCGTGTGGTGGAAGAGATTGAGATACAGCGTCCGAGAAATCCATGAAAATTCTGGTATATGGTGCGGGCGTCATTGGGTCGCTCTACGGCGCACGACTCCAGGAAGGTGGCCATCACGTGACTGTATTGGCGCGCGGCGTGCGGCTTGCCGACATTCGCCTTCACGGGCTGGTGCTTGAAGAAGTTACCACCGGCACCCAATCGATCACTCAAGTAGCCACAACCGAGCGGCTCGGCATCGAAGACAGATACGATGTCGTGCTGATCACTGTCAGGAGAGATCAACTGGCTGGCGTCATGGCGGAACTGATCGCCAATCGACACGTTCCTGTATTCCTCTTCATGCTGAATAATCCGCTTGGCTCGGCAGAGTTGGCCAAAGCGTTAGGATCGGATCGAGTGTTGCTTGGGTTTCCTGGAGCCGGGGGGACGCGCGCCGGCCATATTGTGCGTTACGCCATGATCGCGCAACAGCCGACAACGCTCGGCGAACCGAGCGGGCGACGAACTCAGCGCCTGAGCAGTATCGTTAAAGCCTTCCGCGATTCGGGATTTCGAACCCGAACGGATCGCAATATGGATGCGTGGCTGAAGGCGCATGCCTTTCTCGTGACCGCTATCACTGGCGCAATTTACCTTGCCGACGGCGACTGCCGTCGACTATCAGGGGACAGCACGGTCCTAAGGCTGATGACCAATGGAGTGCGCGAAGGCTTCGCTGTAGTGCGCGCCCTCGGTCTCACCGTGACGCCTTTCTCGCTGAGGGTACTCTTCACCTGGCTTCCGCGGAGATTTGCCATGCGTTATTGGCGCCGTTTCTTCGCGGCCGAGATGGCCGACTATGTCTTTGGCCGCCACGCCCGCACTGCTTTCAATGAAATACGAGAGATCGCTAACGACTGCCGCATCTTGATGGAAAGGAGTCGTGTCGACGTTCCCGCTTTGCGACAGCTCTATAGTGCGATCGACGCATACACAGGCCCGTAACCGTTCCCCGTGGGTTTTTCGTCTTAACTTCAAACCACGAAAAGCGGCATCACGGAAAAGATGGCCAGCATAACTAAGTACACCGTTCCCGCCACGGGATCGCGACTCGCAAGGTACTCTCGAATCGTGAGCCGCCGAAGCCAAACTGCGAGTGTAACCTCGGCGGCCAGCAAAAAGCCGAGCGCGATAAGGCCAACGCCCAGCCGGGTTGTCGCTATCGGGGGCAACGAGAAACGCGCGACCACCCATCGGCTCGCCAGAATGACCACCAGCAACATTAGAGGAGTCTCCAGGAGCTCGGCTTTTCTTTCGCCGACACGCGGGACTATCCAGAAAACACGGACAGTCCCAAGCACGAAGCCGACGCCAAACACGAGCGCGAAGTACACGGCGCTAGCTTTCAGAATTGGCATGCCGGCTTCAGGTTCCTGGTGTGAGACCTCTTCGAGGAGTATCGAGCGGCTACGCGCTAACCCACCAACACGGTTTCTCCTAACCGAGCCTGGGATCCTTGGAGACTCTTACTGGCGATAAAGCGGATCAGGTCGGCCACTCGATTCGCATAACCCCACTCGTTGTCATACCAAGCTACTGTTCTCACGAGGTTGCCGTCGAGAACCTTCGTTGATCCGCCATCGATGATCGAGCTGTGTGGATTTTGCTTCAAGTCGCTAGATACAACAGGATCCTCCGTATATTCCAAAATTCCGTTGAGTCCGTTTTCGGCAGCCGCTTTGAGGCATGAGTTCACATCTTGGGCCGTGGTTGGCTTGGCGGTTACGGCAACAAAATCGACCACGGAAACGTCGGGAGTGGGCACGCGCATCGCTGCCCCGCTGAGTTTCCCCTTTAAGTCGGGAATAACCAAGCCGATCGCTTCGGCCGCCCCTGTTTTGGTTGGAATGATGTTTAATGCGGCGGCGCGGGCGCGGCGCAGGTCCTTGTGAGGAAAATCGAGAACGTTCTGATCATTCGTATAGCTGTGGATGGTTGTCATCCAGGCCTTTTGGATTGAAAGTTCTCATGAAGCACCTTGACAAGCGGCGCGAGGCAATTCGTCGTGCAGGAAGCGTTTGAAATAACCGAATGTTTTAGCGGATCGTACGAAGATTCGTTGACTCCCAGAACGAGCGTGATGTCTTCATGCTTTGCCGGGGCGGTAATGATTACCTTCTTTACGCTCCCACGTATATGTTTCCGTGCGTCTGAGCCTTCAGTGAACTGGCCAGTCGATTCAACGACGATCTCAGTTCCATAAGAATTCCAATCGAGCGCATCCGGTTCTTTCCCCGAGAGAAGTTTGATTTCACGGTTGCCAACGACGATGGCATTCGATTCGAACTTCACGTTTTCTTTCAACGGGCCGAAAAGCGAATCATATTTCAGAAGGTGCGCCAGCGTTTTTGCATCGGTCAGATCGTTCACCGCAACGAACTCGATGTCTTCTCTCTCGAGACTCGCGCGTAAGAGGCAACGTCCAATTCTTCCGAAACCGTTAATTCCTACTTTGATAGCCATTCCGATTTTTCCTTTCTTTGCAGGCCGTACGAGTGCTGCGTGTGCAATCTATGGTCCAGAGTCCCGGTCAAGGGCTTTCGGATACTGGCGATGCTCTGCGAAACGGACCATTCACGAGAAGGCGCACCATCACCCCTCAGGTCTGCGCAAAACGGCGCAGTGGTCTGGGCGAATTGGCTCTCTTCATCTGGAATCGGCGAGCCGCCTGAGCGCTACTCGCATGAATTCTCTAACTTCCGGTTCAAATTTGATTACTAATACGGCATGACGCGTGCAGTAGAACTAACGGAGACAGCTATGAGCCCACAAACGAAACGAAATCTGAAGACAGCTATGCAGAACGAGGCGTTCAGCCAGGCCGAGTATTTGCGTTTTGCCGCGCATGCCCGCATGAATGAGAACTGGGACATCGCCCAGCTGTTCCAGACTGCTGCCGATAACGACCGCGTAGAACACTTCGCCGAGGAAGCGAAGCTCGCATGCCTGGTCGCGGATGATGTGGAAAACCTGAGGAACGCGATCGAGGAAAAACGGGCTGGCGCAGCTACGTACAAGCGGTTCGGAAAGGAAGCGACCGCCGACGGCGATTTCAAGGCTGCTGCGCTTTTCGAGAAAATAAGCACCGATGAGGCTGCGCAGGCGAAGACCTTCGAAGCGGCTCTTCAACTCCAGACTGGCGAATGCGCCGGTGATCTTGTAGAAGTTTGATGTACTGGACGCGTTTGACGAACGTTTCCCTCTTTGATGCTCACCTATTCAATGCAGGCGCTCATGGCGGGACATTCCAGATCCTGCCGGTAGACGAAAAAGAACTCGTCTCGCCAGCGGACCGTCACCGTTCGCTCATTGAAGCCCTCGCCACAGACGTCCACCTTGGCGCCTTTGGGAAGCTCCGAAAGGCCTGCAGAGTGAATGCCTCCACGTTCATCGGAGACAAGACGAATAACCGCGATGCTGTTCGAGAGGCGGCATGACCTGCCCGAGCGCCGGCCTGCCGACAGGGGGAAGGTGGTACGCGTATTCATTGGATGTGCGCCTCCGGCATCCTGGAGGGAGCACGCGCGAGACCTTTTTGTTGCTGTCCGGCTAAGCCCCGGAGAAGAAGGCCGGCGCCGGGTTTTGGCTGTACGCGGAGCTTTGCGAATGACTGATCTCTGCGTGATTTCGCGCAAGTGCTGGGTGAAATAGCCGACCCATCAAGGCACAACGGTTCCTCCCGCGGGGCATACGAATTGTTCTGGCAAACCACAAGCCCTTTCGCGACCGGCTTTGCACTCAAGCTCTTGGTTCTCGAAGTGCAGACATTTAGGAGTCCGGTGTGGGAGGCGGGCCTTATGTTCAGTTTGAAAAAGATTCTCTTGCCAATAGATTTTTCGGATAGATCCGCAGGCATGGCGCCTTACGCGAAGGCGTTCGCATCGCAATTTCAATCGGAGCTTGTTTTACTACATGTCGACCCGATCGGCCGCGTCGAAAACACCTACCACCTGAGAACGCAACTGAATGCGTTCTCGAGTAACCAGTTTCCGGGCCTGAACATCAGGAACGAGCTCGTGACCGGCGATCCAGCCGCGGCCATCGTGCAATGCGCGCAGGCCGAGCAGGTCGATCTGATCATGATGCCTACGCGCGGTTACGGTCCTTACCGGAAGTTCCTGCTGGGGTCTGTAACAGCCAAGGTTTTGCATGACTGCGATTGCCCAATTTGGACAAGTGTGCATGTGGAAAAGATTCCGGCCGAACCAGTCTCCATTCGGAAAGTCGCCTGTGCTGTGGATCTCGGACCGCGCAGCGGGCAGGTGCTCTCCTGGGCCGGGGATCTGGCCTCATCGTTCAAGGCGCAACTCTTGGTCATCCACGCAACAAAGGCACTCGAGCCCGTCGTGGCGCAAGCATGGGCGCCAGATCCCCAGGTTGAGCTTGTCAGCCACGCTACCGAAGAAATCGCAGATTTGTTGAATAAGTTGAAGATTCAGGGCGAGAGCGCGGTCGAGAGTGGTCCGGTTACGGAAGTGACCTACAATTGCAGTGCGCGATTCTCTGCCGGCATTCTTGTTATTGGCCGGCATGCAGCGAAGGGGATTGCAGGCCGATTGCACCCGCACGCCTACGCCCTCATTCGCGAGTCGGTCTGTCCCGTGATTAGCGTTTAGGCAACCCGAAGGGCAGGAGGAACTCGAGCTGTGGCTGATCCAGCCAAACTGATTGATTACTACAGACATCCGGCGGTAGCCGAGCGAATGCTCGAGTTTTGCGGGCAGTCATCAGCCGATAAGGCGACCGCGATCTACGTTAGCGGAACCGAGGGTGAACCCGATCCCGACGCGTTCGAGGCGCTTCCCGTCACTAAACTCAATGAGCTGCTTGAGCGCGGATCTGAAATCGGGCGCTCGCTTTGGGATCGTAAGTTTCTGATTGCCGACCTTGACATCGATTATGAGAACTTCGATTCAGCCGCGGAGCCTTATCTCGATGCCGCCCGCACCTTTCGTATCCTTCAGCCGGTGGTGGACGCAGCGCTTGGCGTACTCGAGGCAAGCGGCATTCGTCCTCTTCATCTGATCGGCGGCCGTGGGCATCATCTCGTGTGGGCGATCCGATGCGATTCAACAGCCTTCAGCCAACTGGCACGCCTGGGCGACATCCCGCCCAGTCTGATGGCGCTGTATAACAGGAAGTCCCTCGAGTACGGGCAAAGCATACATCCTTCTCTCGCTCGTGCGTTCGCAGGAATGGGGATGCTGCTCGAATTCGTCGCTCATCGAATTTTTTCCATGGCTAGGCCATCCTGCCCGGTGCCCATTCAGTTGACAGCAGTTGAAGTCGGCCCGAGCGGCGGTCGAAGGGAGATTGTGTCGCTGGATATCTCCGAGTACGGGGACCCGCTCCACTTACGACATATTCGCGTTCCCTTCAGCGTGTATCTTAAACCCCGGAGGTTATCGTGGTGCCTGGGCGAAGATGGCGTGCGCCAATTATTGCCTTTGCTCGAGATTCCCATGGAAGGGATATCCATGGACGAAGCTGTACGTGCCAGACACGATCCAGAGGCTGCACTGGATCTCGCCAAACGAAGTTCCGTGCATATCCCTGATGAGTCCGAGGGCAGCTTCAATCTGATCCAGGAATACAAGAAGTCGGAGCTAGCCCGGTTTCACGACGATTTTTATTCCTGCCAAGTGAAGAGAGCCGCGCACGCCGAATCCGCTTCTGCGGTTCACGACTCAGAGGCTTTACCGCCCTGTACTCGTTGGATTCTCGACCATCCTAACGACTGGCTGCTCAAACCAGGGGGCGTCCAGCATGTAACCCGGACACTCATGTCGTTGGGTCGGCATCCTCGCGAGATTGCGGAACTCATTTGGACTCAGTACCAGGGTGATTTTGGTTGGGGCGACCGGTGGCTTCGATATGACGCCGCTTACCGGGCGATATTCTATGTTCGGCTGTTTTCCGGATTGATTATTACCGGGCAAGACCAACTCATCGATTTCAATTGCGTGTCACACAGAGAGAAAGGGTACTGTGCGGTTGGCGAATGCAACTGGAATCTGGTTCCTTATCAGCAAGCTCTCATTACAAGGAGGCAGCATGGCCGATTGGACCATAGGTCTGTCGACAGGTTGTTGTTGGAAAGCGAAGATCTTTGATTGCCTGGAGGAAATCCGCGATTGTGGTTTTGAACTGATTGAAATCTGTTCGCATTCCGGCCACCTCGATTATCACGATTTGCCACTCGTCAGGCGTGCGGCGGGTACGATCCGATCTCTTGGACTCGAAGCGCATTCGTTTCATGCGCCGTTTGCCGAGAGAATCGATATCACGTCTCTTGAGGAAGACTGCCGGATGGCTGCGCGAGATGAACTCATGCGAGCGGCTGAAGCAGCCGCCATTCTCGAGGCCAAATACTTCGTTGTTCATCCAGGGCCTGAGAAAACAGCCTTTCCCGAGCAGGAACGGTTACCTCGGCTCGGTAATGCGGCAGAAGTGTTGGATCAGGTCTATCGTCACTGCAAGAGCTTAGGGATAAGCCTCGTACTGGAAAACATGCTTCCGCACCTTTTCGCCGGCCGGATCGAAAATCTGCTTTGGATCATGGAGACACTGAAAGCTCGCGAGATTGGCATTTGCGTGGATACGGGCCACGGGTACTTAGGTTGTAATTTAAGTAAGATCGTGGAGCTTTCTGCAGGCTATCTAAGGCTGGTACATGCAAGCGACAATCATGGCCACCGGGACGATCATCTTGCTCCCGGCGACGGCAAGGTCGACTGGTCCGCTCTTTTGCGCCAACTCCTTGATGTTGGCTACGACGGCACTTTCATTCTCGAGATTGCGGAACTCGCAGATCGAAGATTAACTTTAGAGGCGGCTTCGAGAGGCCGCGCCCATCTCCGGGAATGCGCACGCGCCCTCGCGTCGCGAAGATCGGCTAACTTGGGTGAGAGGCTACAAGTAGGTTGAGCCCTAATAGAGTCCGGGAATCAGCCGCCATTTTGTATGGCCGCGATAGGCATCATACTCGTCCCCAAACTGAGTGCGCAGTAGCCTCTCTTCCGCGCGGATACGTGCGAGAAGGGGTGGAATCATGAGGGCCGCGAGCAACAGACCGACTCCGGAACGAAAGGCCAAGCCCCACCCCATCGAGCTGACGAGCAGGCCCAGATAGCTGGGGTGACGGATGACACCATAGACGCCGCTGGTGACCAGGGTGTGCTCTGGCTGGATCGCGACTAGCCCGCTGAATCGATGGCCGAGCACAAAGACCGCCAAATCCGCAATGCACCGCCAGCGGCAAAGAGAGCAACGCCGAGCCAGCGAATCGTGTCGCTATCGATGGTCCAGAACTCTTTGCGATCCGTGTGAGCTGGTAAATAACCATCCACTAGTCCGATTACCGCGAAGGCTACGATGACCCAACGGTTGGCACGGTCCTCGCGAATCCCTGGGCTCAGATTCCCACCTGCGAAAAGCGCCACGACAGACATCGCGAAGAGTACGATTACGAGGGCGACCAGCGCCGGGTGGGAGAAGAAAGCCGCGAACCCGCCCCAGCCGAGGATGGCAAGGCCGGCATAGGCAGCAGCGCCTAGAACAACCAGCACTAATCGCGCGCTTGCCATCGCTGTTGGTAACTGGAGCTGCAGTCCAAGATTCCGGGCACTCCTCGATTTATAAACTCAGCACAGGACAAGGCGAGTTCCAGATAATCTCGTAGGCGTGAGTACGCAAATGGCCGGACGGCTCGTCCAAGTGTCCACGGCCAATAACAACCAGATCCCCGTCCTCCATTGCCACGGCTTGCCGGATGGCTTCTCCGACTGTTCCCTCTAAAACATGAAGCGAAGCATCGATCGAAAGTTCCTGAAGAAGATGCCTTAACGCGGAGACCGTCTCGCTCTTCAGCGATCGAACAGACTCACGCTGGGCGCAAGGAACCGAGGCAGCTGCCGGGCACGGGATCGCGCTTACCACGGCAAGACGGCTCTCAAAGAGCCGAGCCGCCTGCGACGCGCGAATTAAAAGGTCACGCGATAAGAGCCGGTAATCCATTGCGCAGACAATTTGGCGATAGGTGCGAAATTCTTCGAGTTCTCTGGGGTGCGGACTTGTCCAAATTGCACAACGCGCATCATGCATCACCTTTGCCGTCACCGAGCCGATGAGAAATGGCCGTGGCGGTCCGGCGCCGCGTGTCGGCATCATGATTAGGTCCGTCTCGATCTCCCGCGCATGTGCAACAACGCACTCCGCCACGCGGCCGCTTCTGACACAGAGACTGCACTCAATTTTTTGAAAATACTGCTTCTTCAGAGTTTCGAGCTTTGTCAAACTCGCCGTTTCTACTGCTTTTTCGTTCAGTTCCAGTTTTCGCAGTATGTCGTCGCCAACGGCGAAGTGCGGCTCTGATGAGCCATGCCATCCGGATAGCCATGGTATTACGTTCAGGATCGACACTTTCGCGCCAACCGCCTCCGCCAGGCCGGCGACATGTAGCGCGGCAGACTCACTCGACTTAGAGAAATCGGTGGGAAATAGAATTTGTTGGATGCGGAAAGGCCTTTGAGTCATGCTCGTTCGTATCTTTCCTTAAAGTAACGGAACTCGAAGCAACTACTCATCGCCGGCCCACGCGAAATCGGTGAGCCGGCGAAATTCATGCACGAACATGCGAGTCGGTTCCGATCCGCAACTGCGCGATCTCGCCATCAAACGCGGTCAATTCACGCCAGAGCTGCGCTAACAAAGCTGCCGCTCGCCTTGTAAGCCGGCTGGGAGAAACCGCCCACAACCGGCCGAACGAGACGCCGGAAATCGGAAACCCTCATGTGAATCACGTCCCGATGCGTGCCGGCATTGAAAGCAATAAACTCCTGTTCGGCGACTTTGCGATCCAAATAAACCCGCAGTCCAAACAAAGTACCTAAAGGCGGCATCGCTCCCAGTTCGGTGCCTGTAAAGAGCAGGTACAAGTCGCGCTCTTCCGCCACGAAAAGGCCGGTGGCTCCGATAGCTGTTCGCAGCCTTTCCATATCAACGTAGGAATCGGCGGGAACGACGACCATCAGATAACCGTCACTGTCCTGGCATATGACGGTTTTTGCCATCCGGTGCGGAGGCATGTGTTCTGCCTTGGCCACTTCTTCCGCGGTATAGGCCGGTGAGTGCGTGGTGTGCGCGTATCGAATCTGATGAGCATCGAGATAATTCAAGCACTTTTGAAGCGTCGTCATATTAATCCCTTTCTACAGCTGTTACAGCAATTCCCGCTCCACTCCGAGAACTCGGCCCTTCATGAAATGTGTTCTTCATGGTAGTGGAGCGTTCAAGTTGGCCTAAGGGCCTGCTAAACAATAAACTGTACATTTTGAAGAGGCGTGAGGGCTATTTGACTCTAGCTGTGAGGTAGCAAGGTGTAGTTCCAATCCGGGTGCACTTTATGTCGCTTGAGGCGGATCTGGTCAATTTCTTCCTTTGAGATCTCGACTCCAGTCTCATACTCGCTGGTGTCGAGAACGGCTTTGATCTTCAATCCCGTGCGCGTGCGTGTTCCGCCGATCAGGTTAACGACTGTTTCAAAATTGATGAGCGGCTTTCCTTGCCAGTTTAGGCTGATGAAGGAAAAGAGCCGATGCTCAATCTGGTTCCATTTGCTGGTTCCGGGAGGATAATGACAAACCGTGATGGCCATCCCGGTTTCGTCGCTCAATGCCTGCAGGTGCAGTTTCCAAGCGCGCTGCCGATTCCCGTTACTGCCGCCGCTGTCAGCGCATATCAGTAGCCTTCGTGTTCCCCTGTAGTGACGTTTGCCATCCAGACGCCACCACCGCCGGATGCTTTCAACGGCGAATTCCGCCGTCTCGTGCGTTACGCCGACATTGACAACCGCGCGGTTGCGCGCGATGTCGTAAGCTCCGTACGGAATCGCCTTGCCCTGGCCCAGGTGCGGAAAGTCGTGCACCGTAACTTCATCCGATTTTCCCTGCGGAAGCCATCTCCGACCCGCATTTTTAAAGGCTCCCACGAGTTCTTTCTTCTTTGTGTCCACCGAAATCACGGGGTCTCCCACGCGCCGGAACGCCTTGACCTCCCGGTTCAGATAGCGGAACTGGGCATCCCGATTCGGATGCTGAGGGCCCTCGCGGGTCTTTACGTTGGCCTGCAAGGTGTATCCCATGTCCTCGAGGCAGCGGCCCACCGTGACGCTGCTGATCGGGTGTCCGGAGTGGGTCAGTTCATCGGCTATGGTCCGTGTGGACTTGCTGGTCCACTTGAGCGGACTCATAGGATCGCCCGCTGTGGTCTCCTCCACAATGCTCTTCAGCCGCCGCAATAACCCCTCATCGGTGTGCTCTACTTTTTTGCGGCCGCCTCCGGGTTGTCGCACTCGCCCTTCAGCCGGGCCGCGAACCTTCTCGCTGATCAGTTCCCTCACGCCTTGAGTAATCGTCACTCGTGACATCCCCGTCAACTGTGCCAGGTGACTGATCCCTCCCCGGCCCAGTTGCAGTGCCCTCTCAGCAACCAACAAGCGAGCCTGGTATTTGTTCATCGCGCCCAGAACCCGCAGCCATGTTCTTTCGGCTGAAGTAGCTGACACCCCGCCACCGGGTCTGTAGGTCCGCATTAAATAAAACATAACTGAGTTCGTCTGTTTTGTACAGATTATTGTTTAGCAGCCCCTAAGCATGCACCTTTGCACTGGAGTTCATTGCGCCATTTCGCGCACGGACGCGCGAAGAAAGAGTTGCGCCGGTTTTGGGAAGTCAACGATTTGCTATTGCCGTCAAGTGGCACCTGGCTTGCATATGTACTAAAAGGAACCTTTGAAGAAGGGAGATACGGCCATGACGCAAGGTGAATCGAAAAAATTCAAGCGGATGCTATGCGCGAAGCGCGAGGAACTCGAAGAGACTCTTGGCGAACGCGACGTGATCGCGTTGGAAAGAAGCGCAGATGCCATGGACGAGGCGCGCGAGACCGTGGATCTTGACGTGGCCCTCCGTAATCTCGACCAGGAGTCGAGCCTGCTTCACAACGTATACTCGGCAATTCGCCGCATCGAGGAAGGCTCTTTCGGCATTTGCGTTAACTGTCGAGAGGCGATAACTCCGCAGCGCCTCGCCGCAGTGCCGTGGACGCCATTGTGCATTCGTTGCCAGCGGCAGATTGAGCGCGGGCGCGGTACGGCCGCGGATTTCGGGGGACGCAAGGCGGCGTAGCGAACGAACCTCCCTCTCGGATGTGTGTTCAACGCTCGGCGAACGAACAGGTGTCGCGGGGGTGGCTCCTTGGCGAAGCGTGCCTCCGTCCACTTCAGGACATTCGGGATGGCCGGCGACTCCGCCGCGATAGGCGAGCGGCCCGCTGCCGAAATCGCGCGCGAACACCGGCTCTTTGGACAACTTGAGGCCAATCACCGCGAGGATCTCTGGATTGACGATGCGCTTGCGTGCAAGAGCCGCCACACCGCTCAACGGGACATCTGGGCGTAGCGCGCAGCCTCGATGCCAACCCAGAGCGCCGTATGACCTCCCTGGAGTGTCCCTACGCGACGGTCTTATCGCCGGCATCAACCCCTTCGAGGTGTCGCGCGGCGCGCGCACCGCGTCGAGATCCGAACACGCTTCTGGCACGCCGATGAGGTAAGGATGTGGACCCTCGGTGCGAAGCCATCGCGAGCATAGCGCCCGCGGAACTTCCCCCTTCATACAGGCCGACCGTAGCTCTGGCAGATGCCGTCCGTGTCAGTCTCCGCCCATAGTCTAAATGCATCCTAAGAAGTTGCGCTAGGAACGGCCGTTGATGTCCACATGTTTATCTAGACTGCAAGTAAGCCGCGACCGCGTGTGCCTGTTCGGAATCTAAATCGCGCGTTACCATCGTCATCTCAGGCGCATGTTTGCGGTCGCCTTTACGGAATTTATCCACTTGGCTTTCAATGTATTCTGCGTTTTGGCCGGCAAGCCTTGGGGCAAATCCTTTGCCTTGCGCATCCGGCCCATGGCACGTTGTGCATGCGAGAACCTTCTGAGCGGGAAGACCGTTTACGAACAAGTTCTTTCCCTTTTCCACGAGCGCTTTATTCGAGCAACGTCCCGGCGCCGGAGTTTGCCTCGAGTACCAAAGCACGGCCTCTCTGATCGTTTCGGGTTTGGCGGCGTGCGCTACTCCTTCCATATGGATTCGCTCATCGCGCGTGACGTTGTCCGCGTCTTTCTTTGCATGAATGACCTTCAAGGTCGACCAATACAGTTCGTCCACGGGCGGCGAGGCAGGCTCCTTGAATGCAGTGATTTTCTTTTCGGCGTACGTCGGGTTCAGCCCCGCTAGTTTCGGAATATAAGGCAGCTGGCTGTTGCCGTCAATACCATGGCATCCCGAGCAATAGGTTGTGACGATTGGAGGCGCGTCCCACCGCTTCTGTGCGTAACCGGAAGAAGTGATCGTGACCAGCGCCAGCGTTGTCGCTGCTGTTTTCGTGAATGATTTTGATTTTTCAACGTATCCTCCCATCAATCAAAACGCGAAGAAAACGCTAATCCAAAGCGTGTTGTTGTCGCTCGGTTTCCGGCCTAGTCCGTCGATGTTGCTAGTAAGACCGTTGAATTTGGTAAAGCCCGTGTATTGGAGCGATGCCACTATATTCTGGGTCAGCGTCCGGTCGACCTCTAGTTGATAGCCGGTTGTGTTGGGTTTTGCCGACAGTTGATTTCCGTTGACATCGGTGATCCCGTACAACGCCGCGTTGTTACTCCCATTGCTAAGAAAATAGCCACCGGTGAAGGTCCATGCGTCGCGGAGCGCGAAGGAAGCACTCAGGTTGACGGTTTTCAAATTGCCTTTCGGATTGGAGACGTTTCCTAAAGGAAAACTTCCATTCCAAGACTGCTGCTCATAGATGTATGAGCCTCGAAGCGTGAGCTTGCGAGTTTCTCCCAGATACTGATACTGCGAATCGAAGCCGGTATCGGCAAATGTATCGGTTGGGCCGGTCGGGGAGGAACTGTCCGGATATACAGCAGAATGCATGCCGAACGTACCCACCATCCAAACGTTCGGTCCCTGATCCTTGGTCCAATAGGCACGCCAATATGGATTGAATCCCTTTAGATACTGGGCTCCGGTTTGATACGATGTACCTCGCATTCATCCAGCGGAAAAACCCAGTTCCTACCCGGTACATGGATACTTCCGCATAGAACGCGCGATCGAACAGCGTGTAGACGCCAACGCTGCCAGTCTCCTGCGCCAAGCTTGCGATCATCGGACCGGCGGGTGCGCCTGGCGCTTGGGGCGAGCCATAGAAGGGGTAGCCCCAGCTTGGAACGGTGTTCCACACGTCCTGCGCCGTTGGATCATTATTGCTATCGATACCGACAAGCAGTTCGTGATCGCCCGGGTGAAAGAAATGGGTTGCCCGAATATCGGTTGGCCCCGAAGCACCTTTCCAGCCGGGGAAAGTGTTGCTCAGTCCATATTCGGCGAACACGCCTGCCCAGTTCGTTAGCTTGGTGCCAAGTTCAGCCGTAAACCCATAGGCTTCAGGGGCGCCATTCTGCGTCACAATCGATTGGCCGAGTGCGTTGTTCGGCTGCGCCGCCCAAGTTATACCGGCCTGGCCGAGAATGCCTATCGGCGCATAGTTAAATCCTTCGCGGTCGACAAAGGAGTTGCCGGCGGCATATCCGGCAAGCTTGAAAAAACGGCCCCACGGAGTAAGCTGCGGCCAATTTCCACCCACGTGGCAGGCTGCACAGCGCTGTCCGGTCTGGCGGGCGAACGATGGCAATGCCTGAGCGTTTGGTGACAGGCACAGTTGAAGGGAAACGAGCAAGAGAGTTTTAACGAGATTTCGCACAATGAAATCTGCCGACTGCGCTCTCGGTTCCTCGGACAACTCGAAGGGCATTCCCCGTTTTGAAGGTGAATTTGCGTTTGTCGGCATCGACCCTCGTACCATCACGCGACAGGCCATCGAGTGACAACGATAAATCAGGTACTTAGCGATAGGCTCCGGCGAGTGTATGCGCCATTCCGCGCAATCCGAGTGCGGCGCAGGAGGGAGAAACAGAGATTGTCAGCATGATCCTCGCGTTCTGCCGAACGGTTTCAGGGCCATGCTTCGCTGATCGCTCCCCATCGAGATGCGCTGATAGCCTCATGCATCCGGCTGTAAATCGCCGCCGGGCACCGCTACGCGTAATGCGTTAAGGACAGCCGCAACATCTATCACTTCTTGGGTTACTGCGCCGGCAACGGGCGGAAGATAGCCGGCTGCGGCAATCAACATACCGATCATGCTTAATGCCATACCGCCTAGCGCGCTCTCGAGCGCGATTCTTCGCATCCGGCGCCCGATGTGAATGAGCTCGTCCAATTTTTGCAGGGACGATTCCATGACCACTGCGTCAGCCGCCTCCGCCGTGATATCACTGTCATGGCCAAAAGCGACGCCTACCGTTGCAGCCTGCATGGCCGGCGCATCGTTGATTCCATCGCCGACAAATAGCGTTGGAGCGCGGCTTGCCTCTTCTTTTACGACTGCCACTTTCTCTTCCGGGCCCTTGCCGAATAGGGCGGCGGAAATCCCGACTTCGCGAGCCAGATACCGTACTTCGGTTTCGCGATCTCCTGACAACAGCATGATTCGATTGACGTGGTGTTTCGGCACCAGATGTCCAATGAAGGATCTGCTGTCCGCACGTGGCGCATCCCGGAACCGAAACGTTGCGGCATATGAATCATCAATCAGAAGAATGCACTCCATGCCCGAAGTTGTCAGCGGCGGAAGCTCTGCGACGAGCGCCGGATATCTTTGTCGCAATTGTTTTCGACCGGTGAGGAGGACGCGCGTGCCATCCACTCTCGCGGTCAACCCCGCCCCCGGCTTCTCGCTGATCTCGCTGGCAGGCGCTAAGGCAATCTTTTCATCTTGAGCTCGCCTGGATATCGCTTGGGCCAGCGGATGCCTCGAGTATTGCTCGACACTCGCCGCTATCCGAATCGCGTCCGAAACGCCTACGCCCGGAGCGCACAGAACGTCGGTCAAAACAGGCTTCCCATAGGTGAGCGTACCGGTCTTGTCGAAAATCATGGTGCGGCAACGCGAAATACGCTCGAGCATCGCAGGATTCTTGATGATGATTCCACGGGCGGCGGCGGCCGAGATCGCCCCAATGATAGCGACCGGGATGGCCAGCAACAAAGGACACGGCGTGGCGATGACGAGGACCGCGAGAAAACGCGTCGCGTCCCGTCCGGCGATCCAGCCGATAACGGCTAGAGCGACTGCTAGTAACGTATACCAGGCGCCAAGCCGGTCGGCGATGCGGCGGAGGCGAGGACGATTCGTTTCCGCTTCTTTCATCACCTGCATAATCCGCATATAGCGCGAGTCCCTCGGCAGTCTGGTTGCGGTGAGCGTCAACGCGCTGGCGCCATTCACTGCGCCTGAAAGCACTTCCGCTCCTCTGGTCTTTGGAATGAAGTACGGTTCGCCGGTCAGGTAAGACTCATCCATCGTTCCATGGCCATCAATCACGATTCCGTCTACGGGAGAGATCTCATGCGGAAATATCGTGAGGACGTCGCCAACCTGTACTTCCTCCAGGCCGATGTCGGTGATCTCGGAGCCGGCGCGCCGGTGGGCGATGGTCGGTAAGCGCTTGGCTAGTGCGCCTAAGACGGCTGATGCCCGGCGAGTCGCGTATTGTTCGAGCGCCGTGCCGCCAGAGAGCATAAGCACCACGATGGAGCCAGCCAAATACTCTCCTATGATTGCCGATGTAACGATCGATAAGCCCGCCAGGATATCGGAACCAAACTCCCCGCAAAAAGCCTTCTTGGCTAAGTCGATGACGAGCGGGACGCCGCCAATCAGGAGGACCGCGAACAGAATCCAATTCGCATGTTTGACCGGAACGGCATATCTTAAAACGAGATAGAAAACGATGCCGGTGGCGGCAGCGGCTGCGATCCAGGTTTCTTTCGTGTAAGCAAGCCGGCGCGAAAGGGCCGGAATGCCGGCGCACTGCACGCTATGCGTTACAGTCGGCTCCGTTTGCGCCGGATTCGGCGTTTGCAAAGTAGAAATCATTTCGATACCTTCGGCTCCGCGTTACTGTATGGGCACCTGAGATGCCAGATCCACCATGAATCCTCAAATCAAAGCGGCGCTCACAGCGGTCGGCATGCGCAATATCGCGCAGCGATTGCGGCAAATGGCGAAGCTGCGCAGGCAATGCCCACATCATTCTTGACACACGGCATCCGGAAAACAAGCAGCTCTAGCGGCAAGTAGGTGTGACCTTTGCCGCCTCAAACGGCACGTGTATTGCTCATTTTCATATGTTGGCGGATGGGAGGTCCGAATGCCCGATGCAGTTCAATACGTTATGCTCGCTGGCCACGGTCTTCTGTGCTGGCACGGAGGCGAAGAACGCGTCAACTATCGTGTGACCGTCGGGCTCAACAGCACGGTTGGCAGTATACATATTGGTCCGCCGGTACCGGATGTTTTGGGTCGTCCCAGCCGCCACTCCGACATCTTCTTATATATGCAAGACGGCCGCAGGATAGCGCTAAACGTCGCACCGAATGGTCATTTGTCCGCGGATGGTCCCCTTGAGAGGGGTTCGGACGATCTCGGCTGGTGGACGGATATTACGCCTTGGGTTCCGCTTGACGTACCGGCCCGCTTCACGCTTGCGATGAAAGCTGGCTCCGTTCAAATTTTTCAGTCCCATCCGACTCCGGAAGAGGCTGAGGCTGCATATCGCGCGTGGCCCAATGTGGAGATTGCCGAAGTACGGCCGCCATCGGGTAAGCCGAAACGATTAAAGTAGACCGCTTAAACCAAGGAGAGACGATGAGACTTGAAAGTCTGAGAGCGATAAAGATATCGGTCGTGGCTTTGGCATTTCTGGTCGAAAATTTCAGTGTCCGCTCGCTTGTCCGGGCGCAAAACCCCGAAGAACGACCAACGACTGAACGCCTCATCCCATCCATCGATGGGCCGACACTCTATACGGCCTATTGCGCCGTTTGTCACGGCAAGACCGCCAACGGGAACGGGCCCATGGCGACCATTCTGAAGGAACGTGTTCCAGATCTGACGACCATTGGGAGGAGGAATGGCGGTCCTTTCCCTTTGGCGCGCGTTCAGAAGATCATCGATGGAACCGAATCTGCCGGCCTGGGCCACGGGACAAGGGAGATGCCGATCTGGGGCCCGATCTTTTCGCAAGTCACTTCCGACCGGGACTACGGGAAAGTTCGCATCTACAACCTGGCCAAATATCTCGAAAGCATACAGAAGGAATGATCGCGCGGCGAATTTAATTCTGGCCAGGCGCGTGCTTGTACTAGTTCGAGGAGAAAGAAGTATGCGGATAGGCGAGATTTGTATTCGGGATGTGGTATGCGCGGGACGGGATGCCTCAGTTCACGAGGCCGCTCAACTGATGCGCTCGCATCACGTGGGGAATGTCGTCGTAGTTGAGAAGAGCGCAAGAGGACAGATTCCGGTTGGCATTGTCACCGACCGGGACGTTGTGGTCGGCGTCGTCGCCTTAGGGATCGAGGCTTCACGGCTAACTGTAGGCGATATTATGGGCAGCCAACTGATTACCGCTGCAGAGGAACAGGGCGTCTTCGAAACCATAGAACAGATGCAGAGTAATGGAGTCAGGCGACTTCCGGTCGTCGACAGGCAGGGCCTTTTGCTCGGCATTATCACTGTCGACGATCTCCTCGAATTTTTAGCAATGCACCTCTCCGAACTATCGAGAGCGCTCGCCCGCGAACGAAGAAAAGAAATCGCGGCTCGGCCGTAATTACGTCACCCACACCAAAGGATTTGCGGCGACTCGAGCGGGACGAAGGCCTCCGAGTGGTTGGGAATAATTCTTGGTGTATAGTCACTGGCCGGGCGGTTTGAGGGAATCGCAGCCGAGTAGTGATAGGCATTTTCTGCGCCAACCAGGGGCTCTCCACGGGCCATCTCGCGCCGGACCGGTTCACCTTCGTCCACGGGTTCGGCGTACAACTCGACTCGGATTGCATCGCGATCCAGTTCGTCCAAGTAGACTTGAACGTCAAAGATGTGCTGGCCTTCCGTGGTCTCTACTCGCAGGGCACCGAAGCGGAGCTTGGCCCAGTGTTGCGACAGCTGCCGCTTCCAGTTCAGCAGATCTTCTACTCTCCTGTTTCCATCCGAGCTTCGCCGGAGATAAGCTGCCGCGAGCGGGATGTAGTGCTTCTCTGTATATTCCCGGACCGCGCGATTCGCTGAGAATTGCGGCGTCAGGCGGGCCATGCTCTCCCGCATTCGATTGATCCAGGCGACCGGAATGCCGGCTTCGTCGCGCTCGTAAAAAGCGGGAATGACTTCCCGCTCGAGCAGCGTATAAAGCTGTTCGGCCTCGGCCGCATCCCATCTGGGATCGTCATCGTGTTCTTTGCCATCTCCCAGCGCCCAACCCACATCGGGCGAATAGGCCTCAGCCCACCAGCCGTCGAGCTCGGAGAGATTCAAACCTCCATTCACCAGCACTTTCATCCCGCTGGTGCCGCATGCTTCCCATGGCCGGCGCGGCGTGTTGAGCCATAGGTCAACGCCTTGAATCAGATGCTCGGTCAGGCGCATGTCATAGTCGCTCAGAAACATGGCTTGTGATCGAGCAGGCGTACGGCGGATGAATTCGATCCATTGCCGGATCATGTCCTGGCCCTGAATATCCTGCGGATGCGCCTTTCCCGCGAGAATGAGCTGAACGGGCCTGCTTTTATTGGTGAGAATCGCTAACAGCCGATCCGGGTCGTGCAAAAGTAGGTTTGGCCGTTTGTAAGTGGCAAACCGGCGCGCAAATCCAATGGTGAGGGTGTTCGGATCGAAGATCCGCTCAATTTGGCCGTAGCTCTTCCTCGGATGCGCCATGCCCCGCCACCTGCCGCGACAACCGCTTTCGAACGTATTCAACCAAGGACTTCCGCGCACGCGTGCGCATCTCCCACAGCTTCGCTGCAGGCACTCGCCGGAAGTCCTCCGCGAGCTTCCCCAACTCGCCGCCCCAGCGATGCTTCCCGCACGCTGCTGTCCACAGCTCATCGGCTTCTACAGAATCCCAGATAGGCACATGGACGCCGTTCGTCACGTGACTGACTGGCACTTCTTCTTGCGGCCAGCGCGGAAACAAACCTTGAAAAATGCGCCGGCTCACTGCCCCGTGCAGGCGGCTGACTCCATTCACAGCCCCACTACCTCGCATTGCCAGATAGGCCATGCTGAACGGCTCGGACGCGTTGTCTGGATTCTGGCGGCCTAAGGCCAGGAATTCTCGCATCGATATACCTAAAAGGTTCTGCGCATAATGCCTGAAGAGCTTTTCGACAAGCTCGGGCGAGAAACGATCGAATCCCGCGGCTACCGGCGTGTGTGTCGTGAAGAGATTGCCGGCGCGTGTCACGGCCAGGGCTACGTCGAAAGGTTGTTGCGTTTCCTCCATGTAGCTGCGAGCTCGTTCGAGAACCACGAATGCCGCATGACCTTCGTTTAGATGGCAGACTTCCGGTTTGATTCCCAGGGCGCGAAGTAATCGCCAGCCGCCGATTCCCAATATCGCTTCCTGCGATGATTCGTAGTTCCCGCCCGCCTCCGTATAACTCGCTTGTGAATCCACGGTACTCGGGCAGATTGGCGGGATCGTTCGTATCGAGCAGGTAGAGCTTCGTCCGGCCCACCTGCACCTCCCACGCTCGAACCCACATCTTGAAACCCGGCAGCGCAAGCGCCACGCGTAGCCACTCGCCATTCGCTTGCCGAACGGGCTGGATCGGAAGCTGTCCGGGGTCGTTGAATGGATAAAGAGCTTGTTGCCTGCCGTCCGCATCAATTCTTTGCCGGAAATAACCCATCTGGTAAAGCAGGCTCACACCGACCAGCGGAACACCCATGTCGCTCGCGGCTTTGAGCTGGTCGCCGGCAACATTTCCGAGCCCGCCCGAATAGATCGGCAGCGCGTCGCTGAGCATGAATTCCAGGCTGAAGTATGCTACCGCGTTGAATGGCGGTTTCTCATACGTCCTTTGAAACCAGCGTGGAGTCTGTTCCTGGTGCCTCTTTTGTTGAACGAGTTGCTCGAGTGTCCGGCAGAACGCGGGATCCGACATGGCCTTTGCCAACTTCTCGCGCGAGACAGTCTGCAGCATCACCCAGGGATTCTGCGTCAACTCCCAAAGCTCGGCGTCCAGTTCGCTCCAGAGCTCGTCCGCCTCGTGATTCCAGGACCATCGCAAATTCAGCGCGAGCTCTTTTAAGGCGTCGGTAAACGTGCTATCCGGAGAAGAGTTTGTTTCCGTTGTTGTGTCCATTCCCTTCTACTCACTGGTCCGCATTCGGCCCGCTAAAGCCGCAACTCGGCCTCGCGAACTTCCGGGTCCTCTCCATCGCTGAACACAAACCCCTGGTTTCTGAACAAGTCTTCTATTGGCCGGTTCTCGGCGAGGAACGATGCCGTCAGCAGCTCCAGCTTTTCGTCTCTGGCAAACCCGATCAAACGTTCAACCAGCGCGCTGCCGATTCCACGATTCTGAAAACCGTCGCTCACCAAGACCGCAACCTCCGCCTCATTCCTTCCGGGAAGCTTGATCAGCCTCCCTACGCCAACGATTTCGCCGCAACTGCCCGCAGAGCTCGGCCGCTCGGCTACCAGAGCCATCTGCCGGTCGTAGTCGATAAAGCACATCCGGGTAATCCGTTCGTGCCGGGTGCGGCTTTCCAAGGTCATTAGGAAAAAATAACGCCGGTAGACGCTCTGATCCGACAATGTCGCGTGAAACCGGATATACTCCGGCTCGTCTTCGGGACGAATGGGGCGAATATTCAGCGCGGTGCCGTCATTCAGCACGATTTGTTCTACATACTTTGAAGGATAAGGGCGAATCGCCGGCTTCGGAATTTTTGAAAGATCTGTCCCCTGCGCATAAAGAACCACTCGCGCGTCCAGCGCCAGGAATGTTTCGGGCGTTGCGAGCAGCGGGTTAATGTCAATCTCTCGAATCCAATTCTGCTCCAAGACCAGCTGGCTGAAGCGGACAAGAAGCCGTTCCAGCGCTTCGAGATCGACCGGTTTACGGCCCCGCACTCCTTTCAATGCGGTGAAGATCCGGGTTTGCTCCATGAACCGCCGGGCGAGAGTCGTATTGAGTGGCGGCAACGCGAGCGCCCGGTCCCGGAACACCTCGACCAATTGGCCGCCCACGCCGAACAGGAGCACCGGCCCGAACTGCGCATCGATGCTCGAGCCGAGAATCAGTTCATATCCTTCAGCAGGGGCCATGCGCTGGACGGTCACTCCGTTGAAGTGCTCTGGGCCAAGTTTGGCCGCAACTGAGGCTTGAATCTCGCGATAAGCGGCACGAACGGCCGGCGCATCGTGAAGGGAGAGTTTTACTCCGCCGACATCGGTCTTATGCGTAACGGTAAACGAATTCAGCTTGAGGACGACCGGATATCCAAGAGCAGCCGCAACATTTGCCGCCTCATCTTCAGTCGCAGCCAGCCGCGTTTCCACGATCGGGATTCCGTAAAAAGCAAGCAGCTGTTTCGATTCGAATTCGGTCAGCAGCGTGCGTCCGCTTTGGCGCACACTCTCGATAAGCTTTGCCGCCGATTCCCACGCATGCGCATTACCGTCGGTGATGGCAGGCGTCTCATAAAGCGCCTTGAGATTGTAGCTATAGCGCCACATGTAGTGGAATGCGCGAACGGCTCCGTCGGGAAACGGAAACGTCGGTATTCCCGCGCCATTCAGGACTGCCTCCCCTTCGCTCGCTCGTTCTCCACCCATCCAGCTGGCCAGAACCGGCTTGTGTTTGAGCGATGCAAACGGAATCAGCTTCTTCGCGATTTCGACGGGATCGCTGATGGCTTGCGGCGTCATGATGACGAGCAAGCCATCCGTGTTGGGATCGTTCGCGGCGATCCGAACGGATTGTTCGTAACGGTCCGGTCCAGCGTCGCCAATGATGTCGATGGGATTGCCCCGGCTCCAGTGGGATGGCAGTACCTTGTCCAATGCTTCAACTGTTTCCGCGGCCAAATTGGAGGGCTCTTCGCCCAGACCCGCGAGCGCGTCGGTAGCCAATACTCCCGGGCCGCCGGCGTTAGTGACGATCGTGAGGCGCGGCCCTGAAGGGCGTGGTTGACGGGCGAGGACCTCGGTCATGTGAAAGATGTCCTCAAGCTCGTCAATGCGAAGAACCCCGACCCTACGGAAGGCGGCATCGAGTACGGCATCGCTTCCCGTGAGCGAGCCGGTATGTGAGGCGGCAGCTTTCGCCGCCAATTCCGTTTTACCCGCCTTGATAACCAGAATTGGCTTGCTCAAGGCTACTTCGCGGGCCGCCGAGAGAAAGGACCGGGCATCTCCGATCGACTCCATGTAGATGACAATACTCTGCGTGTGCGGGTCGCTACCCAGATAATCGATCAGGGCTCCCCATCCCACATCGAGCATCGATCCAACCGACACAAACGCGCTGAAGCCTACCTGTTCCCGCAGACTCCAGTCGAGCAGAGCCGTGCAGATTGCCCCGCTCTGGCTGATGAGGGCCACCGAGCCGGACAGCGCCATCGCGGGAGCGAACGTCGCATTGAAGCCGTTGACCGGGCACATGACGCCAAGACAGTTTGGCCCGATGAGCCGAATCCCGCCTCGCCGGGCGGCTTCGAGCGTCTCGATTTCCAACTCGAGGCCTCGGGCGCCGGTTTCACGGAAGCCGGCGGAGATGATCACTGCGCCTGCGACTCCGGCATCGGCGCACTCACGCATCAGTTGTGGCACAGAGTCGGCCGGCGTCACAACAACCGCCAGATCGACGCGATCCGGCACGGCGGAGATCGATGGATAAGCCCTGATTCCGAGCACGGCCGCTCGCTCTCGGGTTCACCGGATACACCGTCCCCCCAAAAGGGCTGCTGATCAAGTTCCAAAGAATCGCCCGGCCCACATGTCCGGCTTTTTCAGTGGCGCCGATCACGGCCACTGACTTTGGCTTGAAGAAAACGTCAAGTTGATTCTGGAAGCGCGGCCCTGGTGTGGTCTCAACGCGATTAGTGCTTGCCTCTGTTCGATTCTGCATTTTCCTTTTTCAAACGCGCTGGAAGGAGAAGCGTAAAGCGCGGCCCGTTACAACACAATGAATCAGGTGAGCACTTTCTCTAACTGCTCCAGATCGGGCTGCTCGCCCAGTACGATGAGAAAATCTCCGGCGCCGATTCGAGTTGCCCGGGGCGGGTTAAACATCATCTGGCCATCCGGCTTTCGGATGGCTAACACGATACCGCCGAAACCATGCCGATGTAGCATCTCCTCCAAAGGTTTCGAAACGAATTCCGCTTCCGGCGCTACGCGAACCTGCTCAACTCGTATGTTCGGGGCGAGGGCCCCGGCGGCCAGCTCCAGAAACTGAACGACGTGCGGCCGCACCAAAGCGTGCGCCAGCCGGTGGCCTGCCATCGTGTACGGAGCGAAGACCGTGTCGGCGCCCGCCCGGCGTAGTTTCTGCTCGGCTTCTTCCTCGGATGCGCGCGTAGCCACCGTTAGGTTCGGGTTCAGAGTCTTTGCGGACAGAATGATGAACAAATTTTCCGCATCGGACGGTAAGGCGGCAATCAATCCGCGCGCTCGCGTCACGCCGACCTCCTTCAAGCATTCGTCCCGTGTAGCGTCAGCCGTGACCGCGAGCATTCCCGCCGATGTGGCACGCTGAACGCGTTGTTCGCTCCGATCCACCACAACGAACGGAAACTTGCCGCGCTGTAGCTCTAGCGACGCGTTGCGGCCCACGCGGCCGAAACCGCAGACGATGAAATGATTCTGCAATCGTTCGATCATGCGTCTTTTCCTGCGTTTTCCATAGCGATCCTGCAATTCCAGTTCAATGATGGTCTGCGTCACGGCTGCGAGGGCGAAAAACATGGCGCCGACGCCAAACAAGATCAAGAAAGAGTTAAACACTCGCCCGGCATGACTGAGCGGGTGGATCTCCTGATATCCGACGGTGGTGATCGTGATCAGCGTCATGTAGAAGGCATCGAAAATCGAATAACCTTCGATGCGGTGGAACCCGAGTGTGCCGGTGCACAACGTCAACAGCAGAAGTGCTGAGATGAGTGCGGCACGGCGGGCCAGCCTGCGATCCATGGCGGTTCCAGTATAAGATTTCGGAAACATTGGTATTGCGCCATATCACCCACCGATGCCGTCAGAACGCGCAGCCTGAGGCCGTTTCAGCATCGCGGACAGCGCTGCCATGTGGTCCTGAACTTGCTATACCCTCCATGTCCAGTTGCAGAGACTCGCTCGGCTGAGGACATTTGCCATAGGGAGGTTGCCATGGCAACAGGAACAGCGCCAGCCGCCGAGAAGGATCGGAAAGTCAGAACCAAACTGACGGGTTACGACCTTCTAAACGACCCGAGACTTAACAAAGGCACGGCCTTCACTGAAGAGGAAAGAGACATTTTTGCGCTCCACGGCCTGCTTCCCCCGCACATCGGAACGCTTGACGAGCAGGTTGCACGGCGCAAACGAGCGCTTCAAAATCAGCCAACTCCATTTGCCAAGTACGCCCTTCTGCGCGACTTCCAAGACGCGGACGAAACGTTATTCTACGCGCTGATTACGCGTAACATTCGAGAAACACTGCCGATTGTCTACACGCCGACTGTTGGGGAGGGCTGCCAGCGCTTCAGCGAAATATGGCACAAGCCGCGGGGCCTGTTTGTGAGCTATCCCAGCAAACATCGCATTGACCAGATTCTTTCGCACCCGCGTTACGACGAGGTGAAGTGCATTGTCGTGAGCGACGGCGAACGCATTTTCGGCCTCGGGGATCAGGGGATTGGCGGAATGGGCATTCCCATCGGCAAGATGGCACTGTACACGGCCCTCGCTGGCATCCCCCCTGAAAACTGTTTGCCGGTCTCTGCTGGATGCCGGAACCGACAACGAAGAGCGTCTCCGCGACCCTCTGTACATGGGATGGAATCACCCGCGGATTCGCGGGCCTCAGTATGACGAGTTCATGGACACATTCGTGTCCGCCGTGAAGCAGCGATGGTCGCATGTTCTACTGCAATGGGAGGATTTTGCCTGTTCGAATGCAGGACGCCTGCTCGACCGCTATCGCCACGAACTGTGCAGCTTTAACGACGACATACAGGGCACCGGCGCGGTGGTGGCTGCCACCCTGCTCTCGGCTATCAACGTGACTGGCATTCCGTTAAAAGAGCAGCGAATTGTTATGCTCGGCCTGGGCTCAGCGGGGCTTGGTATCGCGAAACTTCTGGTCTCGCTTCTCGAGGACGAAGGTTTGACTGCCCAGGAAGCGCGCGGCAGGATTTATGCCGTCGATCTGCACGGCCTTCTCGTAGAAGGAGTGAAAGGTGTTCGTCCCGAGCAGGAATCTTTTGTACGAAAGCGGCAAGACGTCGAAACCTGGCAGCTTTCCGGTCAGGCGGAGATCGGTTTGTTGGATGTAGTTTGCAATGCCAAACCAACGGTGCTGATTGGCGTATGCGGCCAGGCGGGTACATTTCTCGAAGACGCTGTCCGGGCAATGGCAAGGAACACAGAACGGCCGGTTATTTTCCCGTTATCGAACCCGACTTCACGATGCGAGGCTACGCCGCAGCGGCTGCTCGATTGGACGGAGGGCCGCGCGCTGATCGGCACGGGAAGCCCGTTCGAGCCGGTAGAAGTTGACGGCAAGCCAGTTCCTATCGCTCAAACGAACAACTCGTACATTTTCCCTGGATTGGCGCTGGGAATCATTTCCTCACGCGCCCAGCGCGTCTCGGACGCGATGATCAAGACCGCGGCAAAAGCGCTCGCTGAACTCTCTCCCGCTCGGGGAGACAAGGAAGGCGGTCTTCTCCCGCCGCTCGAGGAAATCCGCTCCGTCAGTAAACAAGTAGCGCAAGCCGTAGGCGAACAAGCCATAAAAGATGGCCTGGCAGTCATCAAGCGCGGCCAGTTGGAAGCCGAACTCGACGCAAATATCTGGGAGCCGGTGTACCAGCCTTACGAGCTCGTGCGCGAATAGACCCGGAGTTTCTACATGCCGGAGATTTCCGCCCGCGAAGAATAGGTCCGGTGGCGCGTTACTGTTTGACATGCCCTCCGATCGGGCGTACACTCAAATTGTGAATGCTGCAATCGCAGCATTAAGGATTTAGCGATAAGGAGGCGCGAGTATGAACGCCAATACCAAGTCCACGAAAGCCGCAACACCTGAGGCACCCGCCAATGGAGAAGACTTCGAGACAGCCACTAGCTTTACCAAACTGCTGCACAGGAATATCGAAAGGCTGGTGGGCCTCGAGAAGAATACGCTCGATATTCTGAAGGAGCAGAGCGCGGATGTCGCGGAAACGATGCGGCAGTCGATGAAATCAGGCCCTGCGGTGCCCAGTATCGCGATGCTGGACATCGCCGAAAAAGGCATCGAGGGATGGATCGGCACGCAGAAGGATCTTCTGGATCTGACTGTTGAACAAAGCGCGCACGCGGTGAAGGCCGCCTCGAAGCGCGGGAGTTTGGCTTCGCAATCGGTTGCCGAGCTGAGCCAATTCGTCGAGCAAACGGCGCAGCGAGCAGTGAGCGGCGCAAAAGACCGTGCTCGATTTTGCTGCAAAGCAAAATAAAGCCGTTGCCGAAGCCTTTCGCCGGCAGACCGGCGTGAAGGGTTCGCCGGTTGCCGAGGTGGCAGAGTCTGTCGAGCGCGGAGTCGATACGCTCATCGACATGCAGAAGGAATTCCTCGATACGGCCAGTAAAATCGCAACTGCAGCCGCGGGTAAGGGTTGATTCTCGAGTGGCAGCCCGATTGCTCAGACCACAAATGATGAGTGATTCCAAAAGCGAAGGGGAGTTGTTTGACCCGTTCCAAGCTTGGCGCGAGATCCGCGATCGAAGCATGGATGTGTGGGCGAAAGCGATGGTTGAGGCGGTCAAGTCGGACGATTACGCCAAGGCGAGCGGGGCGATGCTGGACGCGTACTTGACCGCTTCCATCCCTTTCCGCGAAATGCTCGAAAAGAACGATGGGGCAGGCGCTCCAGCAGATGAATATGCCTACTCGCGCAGATTTCACGAGTTTGGCGGAGCGTTTGACCAACGTGGAAATGCGCCTGGACGATTTGGACGCCAAAATCGACAAGCTTTCGAGAAGGATTGGCAAAGCCTTCGCCTGCTGCGCCAAAACGCGCAACAAAACACACCAAGGGAGAGGAAATAGAAATGGGGAGTGCTTCAATTTCCGTTGATGAATTTGAAAAAGCCGAGGAGCGCCTTCGCCGGTTCGGTAAGCTCCTGGCCACGAAGGCAGCGATTGCTCAAACTCCCAAAGAACAGATCTGGGCACTAAACAAAACGAAGTTGTACCGATACATCCCGATGCAGCCGGCGGAAAGACGGCATCGGGTTCCTCTACTGTTGGTGTTTGCGTTGATGAACCGGCCCTATATCTTCGACTTGCGGCCCGGCCACAGCTTCGTCGAGTTCATGGTCGGACGCGGGTACGATGTGTATTTGCTCGACTGGGGCGCTCCCGGACCGGAAGACCGTAATCTTAAGTTCGACGACTATGCCCTCGACTATCTTCCGCGCGCCATTCGCAAGATGAAGAGTGTTTCGGGTTCGGCTGAGTTCAGCATGCTGGGGTGGTGCATCGGGGCCATCCTGGCCACCGTCTATGCAGCGGTTCGCCCGACGATGGTCTACGCAATCTGTTCCTGCTAACCGCGCCGCTCGATTTCTCAAAGAAGGAAGCCATCACTTTCGCGCGATGGACGGATGAACGCTATTTCGACGTCGATAAAGTACTGGCTATGTTTGGCAACATGCCGGCTGAAATGATCGAATACGGCGCCAAAGCTTTAAAGCCAGTCGAGAATTTCGTGGGCAATTATCTGCGCCTGTGGGACAATTTCGACGATCCGAAGGTCGTCGAAGCCTGGCATGCCATGAATACCTGGGTGACCGACAACATTCCGATTGCGGGCGGCGCTTTCCGCCAGTTGATTGTCGATTTGTACCGCAACGATCGTCTGATGAAAGGCACCTGGGTGGTGCGCGGAGAGAAAGTGGACGTCAGCCGCATTAAGGCGAACTTATTGACGGTCATAGCGGCGGACGACCATATCACGCCCCCGTGTCAGTCGGAAACAATCGCGGACAATGCCGGCAGCGCGGATAAAGAAACGTATCGCATTCCGGGCGGACATATCGGCATCATGGCTGGCAGCAACGCCGCTAACAAAACCTGGCCGCACATCGAAGCATGGCTGGCGGCACGCTGAGGAAGATCGGAGAAGATGGAATCGTGAATATTCGGAACGCCGTTGCAGTGGTCACGGGAGCGGCCAGCGGAATCGGCGCTGCTTTGTCGCAAGAACTCGCTCGCCGCGGGGCCAAGATGATCGCTCTCGTTGACCGGTCCGAGCGCGTATTCGAGGTCGCGGAGCGTGTTAACAACACCGCGAAAATCGCCGTCGAGGCTTTTCAGGGCGACACCAGGGACGCGAAGTTTCGCAAAGCTGTGTTCGATACAGTTACCGAACGCTACGGCGCGCCCACCATTTGCGTGCCGGCTGCGGGAATCACTCGCGATGCCCTTGCCGTGAAGATCAACAAAGAGACGAATGAGCCCGACATTTATGACGTCGAGGATTTCCATGAAGTGGTCGAAGTAGATCTCATCGCCCCCATTTATTGGGGTTTGGAGACGCTGGCTCGCATTGCCAAAGCGCGGCATGACCAAGGTTTGAAGCGCTGGCAAGCCGAAGAAGGCGTCCAGGGCGTAGTGATTTTCATTGGCTCGATTTCATCCGCGGGCATCAAAGGACAGATTGCGTATTCGGCCTCCAAGGCCGGCCTGGAAGGGGCTGCCAACACCCTTACGAAAGAGGCTAACTACTACGGTGTGCGCTGCAGCGTAATTCATCCCGGCTTTACCGACACGCCCATGGTGCGGGCGCTGGGCGAAGAGTACATCCGGAAACATATTTTGCCGGAAACGCAGCTTGGCCGGTTGATCAAGCCGGAAGAAATTGCGGATGCGATCTGCTTCCTCATCTCGAACTCGGCGGTTACCGGCGAGCTTTGGGCGGATGCCGGATGGCACCCGTCCGCCGCTTAATCGGCGTCTCAATTCACGTAGATTCCGCCATTCACGTTGATGGTCTCGCCTGTAATGTAATCCGCATCGGCGGCCAGAAACGCAGCCGCCTTGGCGACGTCTTCTGCACTGCCGAAGCGGCCCATGGGAATGCGGCTCTTTAGCTGTTCCAGAATGTCTGCGGGAACCTTCGTCAGCATATCGGTCATTGTGAAACCCGGCGCAAGACAGTTCGCCGTGATGTTGTACTTGGCGAGCTCGAGAGCCACCACCTTGGTGAAGGCAATCACCCCTCCTTTGCTCGCCGCGTAATTTGCCTGGCCAAAATTACCGGCCTCCGCTACAAATGAACTGATGTTGATGATGCGACCGAATTTTTGTTGGATCATGGCCGGAATCGCGGCGCTGGTGACGTAATACGTGCCATCCAGGTTTACGCCCATCACTTCGTGCCATTCCTCGTCGGTGAGTTTTCGAATCGAGTGGTCGCGGGTGATGCCGGCGTTATTCACTAGAATGTCGAGCCGGCCCCATTCGTCGAGCACTCGTTTCACTATCGCGCGCGCCTCGACTGGATCGCCAACGTGCCCTTTCACGACAATCGCGCGCCGCCCCATGTGGCAAACTTGTCTGGCCAGCTCCTCCGCCTCGTCTTGCGAAGCGTGATAATTTACCGCGATAGCCGCCCCCCGCGCCGCCAGCTCGAGCGCAATGGCGTGACCAATGCCGCGCGCCGCGCCTGTTACCAGCGCATATTTTCCAGCCAGGCCGGCGTTTCCATTTCCGTTCCCTGTGCTTTCACTCATAACCTTGCCTCCCTTGCTTAAAGCCTTTCGAAAATCGCAGCAATTCCCTGACCTCCGCCGATGCAGAGCGAGACCAGAGCGTAGCGCCCGTGAGTGCGATGCAGCTCGTAGAGCGACTTGACGGAGATCAAACAACCGGTTGCGCCGATGGGATGACCCAGAGCGATCGCGCCACCATTGGGGTTGGTTCTGTCGCGCGGCAGATTCAATTCTTTGATTACCGCCAGAGCCTGCGCGGCGAATGCCTCGTTGAGCTCAATCGTGTCTATATCCTCTAGGCGCAACCCGCTCTTTTTCAGAACGTCGCGTATGGCGGGCACTGGACCGATTCCCATGTACTTGGGGTCTACTCCGGCGTGTGAGTAGGCCACCAGCTTGGCCATAGCACTCAAGCCGCGCTCTTCCGCGATCTCGCGGCTCATGAGAACCACCGCACTTGCAGCGTCATTGATGCCTGAGGAGTTGCCGGCCGTCACTGTGCCCGTTTTGCTGAATGCAGGTTTGAGCTTGGCCATGCCCGCCAGGGAGGCATCGGCGCGCGGGTGTTCGTCCGTGACGAACTGCGTCACCCCTTCTTTCGATTTCAGTTCGACCGGAACGATCTGCTCGCGGAACTTGCAGTTCTTGATGGCGTCAAGCGCGCGCCGGTGGCTTTCGACGGCAAACTCGTCTTGCTCTTCACGGCTGATGTTGAACTTGGCGGCCAGGTTTTCGGCCGTAATTGCCATGTGCACATTGTCGAAAGGATCGGTAAGCGCGCCCACCATGGCGTCAACCACCGCGCCATCATTCAGCCTCTGGCCCCAACGCATGTTGGGCAACCAGTATTGCCCTCTACTCATGCACTCTGCGCCTCCCGCGATGGCCGCCCGCGCGTCTCCCAACTTGATCATCTGCGCCGCGGAGACGATTGCCTGGAGACCGCTCCCGCAGAGCCGGTTTACGGTCACCGCCGGAGTCTCTACCGGAATGCCGCCGTTCACCGCGGCCACGCGCGAAAGATACATGTCACGCTGGTCGGTGTGAATCACGTTCCCGAAGATGACATGGTCCACGTCCTTCGGATCGATGCCTGCGCGAGTCACGGCTTCCTTTGTAACGATTGCCGCCAGATCCGACGGCGATTTATCTTTGAGACTCCCTCCATACTTGCCCACAGCCGTGCGCACTGCGCTCAAAACCACGACATCAGAAGCGCCGTTCATAAAACCTCCTTCGCGCCGCTCAGAATGTGTTTCGAGTACTGTGTGTGCAATCGTGCAACCAAAGCGCACAGCCGTTTCGCGCCGTTGTGCGCGATGCAAACAGAGCCGCTTGCCTGTAGAGTGAAATCTGAGGTCGAAGTCCCGCAGCCGCATGTCTGCTCCCACCGTCATCATCAAGAAGTACGGGAACCGCCGCCTCTACGATACTTCGAACAGCCGCTACGTGAATCTCGAGGACATTGCCCAGATGGTGCGCGAAGGGACGGAGATTCGAGTCGTCGATGCGGCCACAGGCGAGGACCTCACGCGCTTGGTACTCACGCAGATCATCATGGAAAGCGCCAAGGTTCCCGACTCTCCTTTTCCTGTGGACATGCTGCGGCAGATGGTAATCGCGTCCGGGCGCCTCAGCCAGGAGGGGCTTCGCGCCTACATGAACGCGATGCTCGACCTGTATCAAAACACATATCGTGCCTTTGCGCCAGGACTTTCTCCCTTCCCAGCGGCGCCAAGCTCGATATCTGAAGAACGGATTACGCCTCCAGCGGGTTCCCGGCATGCTCCAGTCGATGAGCTACGCCAGCGGATCGAAGAGTTAGAACGCCTGGTTGCTAAAAGGACTGGCGCTCGCACGCGCGCCAAACGCAAACCACGTTCCCGCCCAAAGAAGTAACGGACTTGCGCGAATTGGCGCGTTAGCCCCTAAGATGCGCCAATTGGCGCAGGCCCGAACGCTTCTCAACTGAGCGCGAACGACTCCCCTCGCGACGGGCAAGCGACCTCCAGCCGCAGTTGTTCCGCAAATATCTTGGTAAGCGCTCGCTGCGCGTCTGGCTCGCCATGCACCAGGAACGTCTTCTTCAGTTTGGGGGCGATGGGTCGGACCCATTCGGCCAGATCCCGCTGGTCCGCGTGCCCGCTCAGCTCGTTGAGAGCCGATACCTCAGCCCGCAGCCGCATCGGTTCGCCAAAGATTTTCACTTCAGGCTGCTGTTCAACCAGCCGTCTCCCCAGAGTATTGGCAGCTTGAAACCCGGTAATCAGGATCAGATTACGTGGATCTTCGATGCCGTTCCGCAGATGATGGAGAATTCTTCCGCCTTCACACATTCCCGAGGCTGAGATCACGACAAACGGAGTCCGCAGATCGTTAAGCGCCTTGCTCTCAGAAGCCTCGCGCAGATAACGCAGGCGATGAAAGCCAAAAGCGTCGCCCCCGCCTTGAATGAACCTTGCGGTCTCGGAATTAAATTCCTCCGCATGCCGCCGGAACACATCTGTGACGTTAATCGCCAAAGGGCTATCCACGAAGATCGGGATATCTGGAAGGAGTTTCTTCTCGACCAATTGGTGCAGAATCAGCACCAATTGCTGCGTGCGTCCGACGGCAAATGCCGGCACAATCACGTGACCGCCTCGCGCGATCGTTTTGCTCACCAGTTGCAGTAGCTTCTCTTCCACGTTCCCGAGCGGCTGATGAAGGCGATCGCCGTAGGTGCTTTCGAGAATCAGATAGTCCGCTTCCGGGGCGGGATCGGGCGCGCGCAAGATTGGAACGCCGGGGCGGCCGAGATCTCCTGAGAACAGAATCTTTATCGCACGGCCATTCCGCGCACACTCGAGAAGAACGAACGCCGCGCCAAGAATGTGCCCGGCATTGCGGAGTTCAATCTGCAGGCCGTCTGCGATCGTCTTCTTCTCGTGAAGTGCGCAAGCTTCGAAATGTTTAGCTGCGTCCTCCGCATCGGCGAGCGTGTACAAGGGCGGGACCGGCGCAGTCCGATCCGCAATTCCAACCGACCTCCGGCGAGCGCTGCGCTTCTCGATGAATGCCGCGTCCTTTTCCTGAAGGTGGGCGGAATCGGCCAGCATGTACTGGCAAAGCTCGGCCGTGGCGGGCGTCGAGTGAATCCGGCCGCTAAATCCATTGCGTATCAATGTTGGCAGATTTCCACTATGGTCGAGGTGAGCATGCGAGAGCACAACGGACCGGATAGAGCTTGCGGCAAATGGCAAGTGGCTGTTGATCTCAAAGGCCTCGCGCCGGTGTCCTTGCAGAAGCCCGCACTCGAGCAGATGAGTCTCGCTTCCAATTTCAATTGCGTGCATGGACCCGGTGACTTCCTGGGCAGCGCCCCAAAATGTGATTTTCATGGCCAGCGTCCATGTTGGCAGATCATGTGCAGAGACTTTCGTCAGTCCGCGGATTGTGCCTGGGCCTGAAACCACTTTCGTAAGCTGGCAGAGGGAGTGAGTGCTGGAAAGACGCAGACCTGTGCCGAGCGAGCGTAGCGAAAGACAACAGCCGGTCCCGGATCCCTTAGGACAGGTGGAACCGCAGCTCCATATTCAATCCTATTGGCGCTTCCGCGATCTTCTCGAGGCGGCTCCCGACGGCATCATCGAAGCGGAGCCTGACGGCACGATTGTGCTTCTGAACGCCGCCGCGGAGCGCATGTTCGGCTATCAACGCGAGGAATTGCTGGGCCAGTTGATCGAAATCCTGGTTCCGGAATCGCTGCGGCAGAGCCATCGGGAGCATAGGGATCGCTATGCTGAACACCCGGTCACGCGCCCCATGGGCATCGGTCTCGACCTGTTTGCCCGCCGGAAAGACGGTACTCAGTTCCCGGTTGAGATCAGCCTTAGCCCGATTCGCTCGCCGCAGGGTGCCCGCGTCATTGCAATTGTTCGGGATATCACGAGCCGTAAGCTTGCGGAAGCGCAAATGAATGCCATGCACCGGGAGTTTGCGGCCGAGTTGGCGGCAAAAAACCGGCAACTGGAAATCCGGAACCGGGAAGTCGAGCGGGCGAACCGGCTCAAAAGCGAATTCCTTGCCAGCATGAGCCATGAGCTTCGGACGCCGCTTCACACTATCATTGGATTCGCCGATCTGCTCGCCGAGGAGTTGAAAGGGCCGTTGAACTCCGATCAAAAGCGTTTCGTCGCGCACATCCAACACGATTCCCACCATTTGTTGGAGCTGATCAACGATATCCTCGATCTCAGCAAGATCGAGTCCGGGCATCTCGAGTTAAACGTCGAGGTGTTTAAACCTGCCGATGCCATCGCCGAGGCCATGGCAGTGCTGCGTCCTCAGGCGGCAAATAAGCAGATCGAGATCAAAGAATCTCTCGACCCGGCGGTTCAGGTCACGGCTGACCGTCTGCGTTTCAAGGAGATTCTCTACAATCTGGTCAGCAATGCCATCAAATTCACGCCGGAACGAGGCCAAATTACGGTCGAATGCAGCGAACGGCCAGACGGGATCTACTTCGCCGTAACGGATACGGGCATTGGGATCGATCCCCCTGAACACCAAGCCATCTTCGACAAGTTTTATCAATTGGGATCTACGACGCGCGGCGTGCGGGAAGGAACAGGCCTCGGATTGGCCATCACCAAGAGCCTGATCGAAATGCATGGCGGAAGGATTTGGGTGGAAAGCACACCGGGACAGGGCAGCCGCTTTCAATTCCTGCTTCCCCGAGAGGGAGTTAAATCGCCCGGCCAAGAAGTCATAACGGCATGAAACGGGTGTTGGTAGCCGAAGACCAGCCGGCTAGTCTCGAACTACTGCGCACCGTGCTCGAGAGCGCCGGTTACGAGGTCGTCGAAGCGGTGGATGGGCTGGATGCAGTCGAGAAGGCATCTTCGAATTCGGTCGATCTGCTCCTGCTCGATTTACACATGCCGAAGATGGATGGGTTTGGTGTGTTGGCTGCGTTGAGAAAAAACACAAGATTTCAAATGGTTCCCATCATCGCCTTGACTGCCAGCGCCATGCGCGGCGATCGTGAACGGGCTCTCGAGGCTGGATTTTCCTCTTACATCGCTAAGCCCGTTGACCTAGCCCTCCTACGCTCGGAATTGAAACGCCTGATCGGATAAAGGAACGAAGCAAGCAAAATGAAAGACAAAGCCACCGGCCGGCCTAACGTTTCCCTGATGATCGTAGACGACAATCCGGGAAGCCTCGAGCTGCTGGCCACCGCTCTCGATCAGCCAGGCTTGGAAATTTCGACTGCGTCCGACCCTGAAGAGGGTCTGGATCTCATCTTCCAAAAGCGTCCGCAGATCGTTCTGACCGATTTAGTGATGCCGAAAATGAGCGGCCTCGAGTTGCTGGAACGGATTGTCGACTTCGACCCCGCTATCGAAGTGATTCTGATGACAGCTCATTACTCGACCGAATCTGCGGTGGAGGCAATCCGAAAAGGGGCCAGCGATTACCTGAACAAGCCGATTTCCGTTCCGGCGCTCCGTGAACGCTTCCGCACGATGATCGAGGAGGTGCGCCGCCGAGAGCGCGCGATCGAGATCCAGGAGGAGCTGCGTGGCAGCGCGCAATTCGAGCACATTATCGGTAACAGCCCCTTGATGTGGGAACTCTACTCGCGTATTCGCCGTATTGCCCCGCACTTCAGAACGGTACTGGTTACCGGTCCCACAGGCTCCGGGAAGGAACTCGTGGCACAAGCCCTACACCGGCTAAGCCCGGCATCCTCCGGAAATCTCGTCGTGGTGAATTGCTCAGCGGTGGTCGAAACCCTATTCGAAAGCGAGCTGTTCGGGCACGTGAAAGGCTCCTTTACGGGCGCAACCGGCGACAAAGTGGGTTTAGTGGAACACGCCAGCGGAGGCACGCTTTTTTTGGACGAAATCGGCGATATGCCGCTCGGAACTCAAGCCAAGCTGCTGCGTACCATCCAGCATCAGGAAGTGCAGCGTGTCGGCTCGCTGCAGGCTCGCAAGGTAAATATCCGCGTCATCGCAGCCACGCACCGCGACCTGCACGCCATGATTCGAGAAGGGAAGTTCCGCGAAGACTTATATTACCGGCTGTCGATGGTGGAGATTCGTGTCCCCGCTCTGGCCGAGCGAAAGGAGGACCTGCCGTTACTAACCCGTCACTTCATCGCCAGGTTTTCCAAGCAGTTCGACAAACGGGTCCGGGGAATTACGCCGCGCGCCAGCATCGCTCTATGCCGCTACGATTGGCCAGGAAATGTGCGCGAGCTCGAGAACGCCATCGGCCACGCTTCCATGATGCTTTTAAGCGATATGATCGACATCGGCGAGCTGCCCGAATATATTCGAAGTCCCGACCCTCCCCAATTGCCGCCCGAAACTTCCGCCTCTGTTCCGGAAGACGAATCCCCCGCTTCGCGGCTTGCAGACGCCGAGCGGCGTTTGATTCGAGACGCCCTGGCTAAGACTTCAGGCAACCAGTCGGAAGCGGCTCGTCTGCTGCGCATTGGCAGAGATGCTCTGCGCTACAAGATGAAGAAATACGGTCTCGCTGGCTCGCCGAGTAGCTGAGTACCGGACAGGATGCATTCCGGAGGATCTCGTACACATGAGTTTGGAATCGCCCAAATGTCTTCTGTAACTTGCCGCGTCCGATCACAACCAGATCCGCTGCGTGCTCGCGCGCCGCTTCCGCAAGTGCATCCGATATTCCGGCTCCGCTAACGCTGAGCGTGAATTGCGTTCCAGCTTCACGCTGCATCTTGGCGATTTCAATCCTGGCCTTGTCCGTCAAGTAACGGTGTAAGTCGAAATCAAAACTCCGGCTCGGCTGGGTCTCGAGCTCAGGCACGCTGTGGACGAGCCGGACGGTCGCTCCCACGTCCTGAGCGAACTGCCTCGTGAACTGCAATAGCGGAATTGCCTCATCTGTCAATTCCAGTGCGCACAGAATGTTCGAGATAGAGGAATGTTTCGACCGGTCGCGCAACAGCGAATCGGTCCAGACCGGGCAGGTCGCGCGATGTAGCACCTTTGCGGTCACTGAGCCCAGAAGCAACCCCTGGATGGCCGAATAGCCATGCGTACCCATGGCGATCAGATCGACATCGTGTTCATTGACCCAGTTCATGATTTCAGTAGCCGCATCGCCCTGCGCGATAACACGCTCCACGCGCGCTTCGGGGACGTTGAGCACGTACTCCCTGAGACGCCGCTCGGCTGAGTATTTGAGCTCGTTGAAACAGCCCACGTTGATCAGCGAACCGTCGCATCCTCCGTACCAGGACGCCGGTATTTCGAAGACGTGAAGCAGCGTCACTCGCGAATCGAAGCGCGCTGCCAGCCACTCAACCTCTTTCGTGAGCATGCGGCTGCGCTCGGAAAAGTCAATGGGAAAGAGAACATGGTCGAAATTCATATTGAGGCCCGCCCGAACCTACGCTCTTGCGGTGTGCAAGTCTCTCGCCAAAGCTTTACGCCGCAGAAGGCGGAGAATTTGCAGGCTGGACATGCCGAGTGAAACCGGGTTCTGCGCCAAATGGCAATTCCGGCTCAACGCACCTGAGCGAAATGGCCCAAACCTACCGGTCTACCGTGGTGGGGTGGAGAAAACTTACGATCTGGCTGCGTAAGTCATATTGGGACACAGGCTTGGTTATGTATCCTGAAAAACCCGCTTTGAACGCGCGAGCATCGTCACCCTGCATAGCGCTCGCCGTCAGAGCAACGATCGGAGTGCTGGCCAATTGCGGCTCCCGCCGAAATTCGCCCAGCGTCGCGAACCCGTCGAGCTCGGGCATGTGCAGGTCGAGCAGCACGAGATCGGGGACTGCCTGCAAAGCCGCGGTAATCGCCTCGCGCCCGCTGCTCGCTTCAACCACTTCGTAGCCAAACGACTCCAGCATGATCCGTTCAAGTTCGCGGCTTGCCGGCCTATCGTCAACGATCAGGATTCGAACCATGGTTTTCCTTAGTCCAAGGCATCTTAACGGCTTCCCCCGTTCGGAGGCAAATACCAGGAGCTGGAGTGGTGATACCAATTGGGTATTACCGGTACGAGCCCGCTGGCTATCGACGTGCAACGCCCTTCTACATGGCAAAATCGATCGAATTGCGGCAGCTCCGATATTTTGTCGCCCTCGCCGAGGAGCTCAATTTCGGGCGTGCCGCCCAGCGCCTGGGGATGTCGCAACCTCCGCTCAGCAGACAAATCAAGGAACTCGAGCTGGGATTGGGCGCCCCGTTATTCGAACGAACGAAGCACACCGTTCAACTGACTGTCGCCGGACGGGTGTTCCTCGAGGAAACGCGAAGAACACTCGAGCAAGTATCTCGATCGCTCGAAATGGCGCAGAGAGCGCATCGTGGCGAGCTGGGCCAGATCAGTTTGGGTGTTGCTCCATTGCTGGAGACGAGCGTCTTTCCGGCACTGGAAGCGCACATTAAGAAAGTTTTTCCTCATGTGAAAGTGAAGTGCCACGCGCTACTTTCCGACGAACAGGTCCCTCTGATTCGCAAAGGAAGTCTGGATGGCGGGCTTGCGAGACTTCCTCTCGAGGAACACGACGGCTTGACACTCGAGTTCCTCTTCCGGGAGGCTCTCGTGGTCATGATGGGCGACAACAACCCACTCGCAAACCGGAAGGCTCTACGAATCGCCGAGCTATCCGGACAGAATCGAATCGCGATCCGAAAGAAATTTAACCCCGCATTTTATGGTTATATTCAAGCCTTATGCGATCGAGCCCCGTATCGCCCCGAGCGAGTCATAGCATTCAATACGGTGCCGGAAATGCTGAACTCGGTTCTCAACGGCGACGGTGTCGCGCTTGTTCCCGCCAGTTTCAAGCGACAGGTCTCGAGCAAGCTACACTATGCTCGCGTCCTCGATAGGAACGCGGATATCCAGGTCGGCCTGATCTATCGCAGAAACGACCAATCGCAGATCGTGCATTTGCTACAGCGTGTCATTCATCAAATGGAGTGGCCGAACTTGGCTTAGTTTGCGCTTTCTCGTGCAGAGGTATTCGCCTTGGGCAATCAATCCCTATCGTTGGTTCGAATCCAACTGGCTTACATCATCCTGGGAACGATTTTCTTGTTCTTCGGATTTACCGCCTGCGCTATCGCAGCGATGCGTAGGCGAACGGAGGTTCGCATCCTCGTCTGGTTGGGGATCTGGAGCGGGATCTCCGGCATTAGCTTATTGGCTAGGCGACCCGCCGTCGTAGCCGCTCTGCCGCGCCCGCTCCAAATTGGAGTCCCTTACGTGACTCATGCGATCACGTACCTTGTCGCGGTCGTTGCCTTGCTTGCCTGGTCGGAGTTGACGATCGGCAAAGTGCGGCTGTTCACGCAGGCGATGGCCATTCTAGAGCTGATGATCGGTCTGGCTGGCTTTGGATGGTTTGTTGTCGCAGGTTCAGGCGATAAGCTCGTGCCTTACAATAACCTGCTTGTGGCCTGCGCTCTGCTTGTTCTAGAGGCAGTAGTCGTAGTCCCCAAGCTATCCACCAGGTTCCTGGTTTTCCCAAATCGCATTCTCGCTGCCGGCACGCTCGTGTTTGCGGTGCGCGCCCTGTATACAAACCTGTCGGGCGCCCTGCGTTTCCGGTCTCTGTCCCTACCTTTGCTCGACGAGCTTGTGTTCGCAGGTTTCCTGTTTTCCTTTGCTTACGTTGCCGGACAGAAGGTCTTCGCAAACGAACGGCGATTGCTGTCGATTGAGAACGAATTAGATATTGCCCGGCAAATACAGGCCTCGATCCTTCCCGCCAGTATTCCCGAAATCAAGAATCTGCGGATTGCCGTTTCGTATCAGCCCATGACTGCTGTAGGGGGTGATTTCTACGAATTCATCCAGATAGACCAGCAGCGTATTGGCTTCCTTGTGGCGGACGTCAGCGGACACGGTGTTCCAGCTGCACTCATCGCATCCATGATCAAGGTAGCCGTGCAATCGATTGTGTCCTGCGCGCATGATCCGGCAGAAGTGCTGCGCAGACTGAATCGCATCCTCTCCGGCCAACTACGCGGCCAGTTCGTGTCCGCGGCCTATCTGTGGATGGATATGGAAATTGCCGAGGGCTTGTATTCGGCGGCGGGACATCCGCCGCTGCTGTGCTGGCGAGAGGGCAACCTGAAGCGCGTCGAAAGCAATGGGCTGCTATTTGGAGTGGTTACGAACCCCGACTATCCCGTTTGTCACATACCGCTTCGTTCACGCGATCGTCTTGTGCTGTACACCGACGGGGCCGTCGAACCTGAGAATGCGGCCGGCGAGTCCTTTGGTGACGCGAAGCTTGAACAAGCGATTCGCAACGGTCAATCGCTCTCGGCGCTCGAGTTTTCGACGCGACTGCGATCAGAAATAGCCAATTGGCAACCCGCTCACACGCCCCAGCAGGACGATATCACGCTCATTGTCATTGATATCGTCTAACACAGGTGAAACGCTAACGCTGGCTGCCTGAGCGCTAGGCAATGCCGCCGGCGCATGGTTTTACCGGCCGCGATCGATCCGCTTGACGAACCAATACAGCCCCGCCGAAGCCGAAAGATGATCCCGCTGCATACCGCTCCCGGCAAAGCCGCATCGGTATGGCCTGCCAGATAAGCGTCGAGCGTTGCCGACAGCAGCCAGACTTGGACGATCAACAACAGAATCAGCAGCGCGGCCGTTCCATCTAAAGCGGTAATCCTTCGCCGCACGTCAGCCCTCCAGTTTCCGCTCATGCCAATGGCGATTAGCTCTTCGCCTTTTCGCTCGAGCACCACGTGCGGCAGAGCTCGCGTTGGAGGGCCCTGGATAACGGCTCCGTCACGAATCGAAAACCGGCCATTATGACAGGGGCAGATCAGTTGATTGTCCTCGCGTGAATAGTAAACCGCGCATGAGAGATGCGTGCACTTCTGTGAGTAGGCAACATAATCGTCTTCACCGGTCCGCACCAGGAGGCATTGGTCCTTCTCCGTCGGATAGCGGAACAGTTTCACCGCGCCCACCGGAATTTCACCCAAGCGTGCAATCAGTTCGCCTGGAAACGCCCGATCGCGGCGAAACCAGGACCGGACAAGAATCCACACGTTTCCCACGAACATGCCGAGGCTGGTGAGCGTCAAGAACTTAATCAACTGGCAGCGGCTGACAAAACGCTCCCGAACCCGTGCATGCGGTTTGCGATACCAGGTTCAAGTCGCGCGAAGAGAAGTGCTCCGGCATATTGCGGCCGCCGGAGTTTGGGTCGCCCTCTCGCCCCAACATTCCGAGAAAGATGTCCTTCAGCGGTAGGCCAATCACCAATGCTGTGGCTTTCGAACGGTACTAGGTAAAGAACCAGTCATAGCCCGGCCTGTCGTCAACGATCAGGATTCGAGCCATGGATTTCCCTAGTCCAAGCGCATCTTAACGGCTCTCCCGCCGTGAGAGCAAATACCGGGAGCTGGAGGAGTGATACCGGTCAGGTATTACCAAGTGGATTGCCGAGCGGCGGCAATTCGGCTTTTCATGCCAGCTAAAGCGTAAGTTTATATCGATTCCCCGTATGAAGGACCGCTTGGCGCAGGATCGCCAGCACGACGGCACTTGTTAAACTCCGGCAAATGCCCTTCTGGCTACACCCAAAGCTTGGCGAATTAGTCAGTTCTGTTCGTAGCATGCTCAAGTACGCCTTTCACGACTGGACTCGGGAGATGCCGAAATCCAAGCGCTTCATCGCTTTTGCGGCCGTTTCCCTTCAGGGGTACGCCCTCTACGCCCTCTGGTCGCGATCCTTGATTTGGCCTTGGATCTGGCCAAGGGAACAAGCTCTCTACCCATGTGTGTGGCTACTCTACATGCTCGGCTATTGCACCCTGAACGTGATGCTGACTTCGGAATTCGTCCGCAAGACTCAACTCGAGTCTGATGTGATTGCGGCGCGGCAAATCCAGCAAACCTTGCAGCCCGTGACTTGGCCGAAGTTCCCAGACTATGAGATAGAAACCTTTTACAAGCCCTTCCGCGAAGTAGGTGGCGACTATTTCGACATCATCGAGCTTCCGGGAAACCGAATGCTACTTGCGATGGCAGATGTATCCGGGAAAGGTATGCCCGCGGCTCTGCTGGCAGCAAACATACAGGCGCTGGTTCGGAGCATAGCGAACTTCGCCACCGATCCTTTTGCGTTTGCTCTACAGATTAACAAGCATTTGAGTCGTTATACGCCCGGTGATCGCTTCGCGACAGCACTCTTCATCGTTCTTAGCCGCGATTCGGGAGAATTAGCATACGTAAATGCCGGTCACAATCCTCCGATTGTGGCCTCCTCTGGCTCAACAAAATTTCTAGAGGCAACGGGAATTCCACTGGGATTGTTCATCGACGCGGAGTATAAGACTGACACTGCTGCTCTGGCTCGTGGCGGCGCACTCCTCGCATTCACAGACGGACTGACCGATTCGATTGTGGGAGACCGACCCGAAGAACGTTTGCATGATGTTCTGGCTGGCGACTCCCGAACAATGCTGTCCAATCTCAAATCTTTGGTAAACCCGAAGTTCAATGAGGATGATGTGACCATCCTGCTGATCAAGAGAACGGCGGATCCTGGTTCTACATGTTCATGCTAAGGATTGCTCCTGAGGGCCATCATCGGCAATCCATGCGACAACATCGATCCCATCTGGCCCACCAGTTTCACCGGCTCACTTGCTGGCAGTTTCTACGTCTCCCTCTCGTCGCCACGATCTCTTCTGCGAAGTAACGTAGCGAGCCACTCCTCATTCCTTCGCCCGTCTTCGCCGATACGGGTATTAGTGTCATTTCCGGCCGAACAGCCTGAATATTGCGCTCGAATGCGGCCCAGTCAAATTCCACAACTTCCGCCAGATCGACCTTGGTGAGGACGGCGATATCGGCTCCATTGAAAATCGTCGGATACTTCAATGGCTTGTCCTCTCCTTCCGTCACCGAAACGAGAACAAGGCGAAGGTTCTCGCCTAGATCGTAAGAGGCTGGGCAGACGAGGTTCCCGACATTCTCGATAAAGAGGAAATCGAAGTCGGTAAGAGTCCAGCCTTCGAGGGCGCGTTCCACCATCGCCGCTTCGAGATGGCAAAGCGTGCCGGTCGTAATCTGCCTCACGGGAACTCGGCTGCGGGCGAGACGTGCTGCATCGTTCTCGGTGGCCAGATCGCCAACCAGCGCAGCCGGATGATACTGCTGAGCCAGCAGCGTCAAGGTCTTCTCGAGAAACGTAGTTTTGCCCGAACCCGGGCTGGAGACCAGGCTCACTACAAAGACACCGGTTTCCGCGAAGCGGCGCCGCAGCCCGCTCGCCACTTGATCGTTGTGTTTGAGAACGTTCCGCCTGACTTCAACGATGCGCGGCGTCATTTAGGTCAACTCCAACGCTGAAATTTCCAGCTCTCTTCCGTGCAAGATCTCCGAAACGAAAGTGCCGCAATCCGTGCATTGCAGGCACTGCAGGGAGTAGACCGGCTGCTCCGACTGACATTTCGAGCAATAGCCCGATATCGGAATCTCCTCGATCACAAGTCGGCATCCCTCGTACTTGCTCCGCTCGGTGGCAAGTTGAAAAGCGGAAACCAGTGCCTCCTCCACAACGCCCGAAAGCGTGCCCAATTTCAAATAAATCGCTTCTACTCGCGCCCCTCCGCGCTGTTCCGACTCCTCCGCGGCCAGTTCCAGAATGTTCAGGGCAATCGAGAGTTCATGCATAGGAAACTCTATTCGCAGAAGGCCGCCAAGGCCGCTTGGCCCAAGCTGATGCCGCCATCGTTTGGCGGTACAGCCGAATTCATCCAGATGGTTAAGCTTTGAAGCTCAGGCGTTACTTTCAGGCTTTCAAGCAACAGTTCGTTCTGGAAGACGCCGCCGGAAAGCACAACGGTATCGATGTTATGTGTTTCGCAGAGCGTCAAAATTGCTTCACTGATTGCACGCGCCAATGCGCTGTGAAATGCACGCGCGATATCCTCCCGGTCACGTCCTCGCAGTCGATCTCCCACAACTGCTTCGAGTAGCGGCCTGAAGTCGAGCTCACCGTCTCGCAATGGAAATGGATAAGCCTCGCACTTGTGCGACAAGCCAGCAAGATGCTCCAGCCACATGGCCGCTTGCCCTTCGAAAGTGATTTCGCGCGTGAAGCCCACGTAGCGCCGCAACCGTATCGAATAGACGCCCGGTGGAAGTAGTCTCAAACGTTCGAACGCGCTTCCGAATTAATTGCAAAGACGCGGCGTAGCGGTCGGGGAAGTGAAATGGCGCCTTAGTAAGATCGGGCAAGCCATCGATTTGATCGAGAAATCCGGCCGCGCACTGCACTGGATGCCGGGCTGCCGCGTCGCCTCCTGGTAAAACCGCCCGCCGTAAGTGCAAAACGCGCTCGAAACCGTTCTTCACCGATCCGACGAGGAACTCACCTCCCCAGATGGCTCCGTCATCTCCAAATCCCGTGCCATCAAAACTCACGCCCACCACGCGCCGCTCCCACGCCTGCTTCTCCGCAAGCACGGAGGCAATATGCGCGCGGTGGTGTTGCACCGCTTGTTTTCGCGTTGCCGGGAGATCGAGTGCGTGATTGGTCGAAGCATATTGCGGATGCATGTCATGAAGTACGACCAGATCGTCCCAGCCGATGTCATACATCGAGACAAGATCACCAACCGTTTCTTTGAACGCCTTCAGAGATTCATAGTGATCGAGATCGCCGATATGCTGGCTGACGTAGCCTTGGCCATCCACAACTAGCGTGATGCTGTTCTTGAGGTCGGCGCCCACCGCTAAAATCGGCCGCCTGGTTGGAATCTCAGCCACAGCCGCAGGTGCGTACCCACGAGATCGGCGCAGTATGACAGCGACCAAAACTTCCGGCTCGAACGACGGAATCGTCCACGCGCCGTGCGATCGGCCGCTCGCCAATGAGGAATGCGTTCGCGATGCCGGCCAGATTCTCGCGTGCGGCGGAATCTTTATACGCGATAGGCTCGCTCGAACGGTTGCCGCTGGTCATCACAAGCACATCTGGCGCGTCAGCGGCGAACAGCAGGTGATGCAGAGGCGCATAAGGAAGCATGATTCCCAGCTCGTTGCAATCCGGCGCCACTCCTGGCAGCACGACTTTCGCCAGGCAAAGGACAATCGGCCGGGCCCGGCTGGTCAAAAGCTTTTCCGCCTCATGCGATAAATGTACAAGCGTACGCGCGATATCAAGTGTCCGCGTCATGATTGCGAACGGCTTTTCCTTGCGATATTTGCGCTCGCGCAGAGCCGCGACTGCCTTCTGGTTCCGCGCGTCGCAAGCCAAATGGTAGCCGCCGATGCCTTTAACAGCGACTATCGCCCCTCCAATCAGTAAGCGAGCAGCCCGCTCAATGCTGGCCGCATCCCCTTGGATTGTGTCGTCCGGTAACTCGATACAGTAGTGGGGGCCGCAGGCGGGACAGGCAACCGGCTGCGCATGGAAACGCCGGTTTCGAGCATCGTGGAATTGCGCCGCACAGAGCGGATCCAACGACCATGTCTTCATCGTTGTGTTCGATCGATCGTAAGGAAGACTCTCAATCACCGAGTAACGAGGGCCACAGTTAGTGCAGTTTATATACGGGTAGCCCCATCGCGGGTCGGCAGGATTGAAAAGCTCCTCCAGGCATTCCGCGCACACAGCCAGATCGGGAGAAATGCCGGCACTCGGGTGGCCATTACGCCGGCTCTCGCGAATACTGAATTCTGCGAATCCCGTGACATCGCACTTCTCGACCTGAATGGCAGCGATTTGCGCGGCAGGCGGCGATTCCCGGGCAAGATCGCGAACAAATGCATTAAGACACGGCTCGGCGCCTTCGAGATGAATATCAACGCCGCCCTCTTCATTGCATACCCATCCACTGAGAGAATTGGCACGCGCCAGGCGAAAAACAAATGGGCGGAAGCCAACGCCCTGCACAATTCCACGAACGCGGATGGAGCGCGCGGCTGTCATTCGCTGGCACTTCCTAAAACTTTCTGAACGGTGTGATAAATCGAGGCCTGTACCTCCTGAATCCGAGGAATGTAATCGGAAGGCACGACCAAAGAAAAGTCGGCCAGACCGCGCCGCCTGATTTCGCCGCCGTCGTAGCCTAACAGCGCCACGGTGAGCAGACCACGCCGGCGCGCTTCTTCGAAGGCAACAATGATGTTTCGCGATCCGCCGCTCGTAGAAATTCCGATCGCCACATCCTGCGAACGTGCCTGCGCGATGAGCTGTCGAAGAAAAATCGCCTCTGTTCCGATGTCGTTCGCGAGCGCCGTGATATTGGCGGGTTCGAGCGCGAGAGAAATAGCGGGAACAGGGCGGAGACCGGGAGCAGGGGCAATGCAGTCGAGCGCCCAGTCGTTCGCGTCCGTTGCCGACCCTCCATTGCCGAACAGGATCAGTTTTCCGCCTTGTTCGAGTCGTCCCTGCATCGCTAAAGCCGCATTTGCAATGTGTTCCGACTGTTGCTGCGCTACTTGCGCCCGCAGCATTCCATCCTCTTCCACCTTCATCTCGATGGATACCGCAACTTCCTCGATGACCGCGTCTGAATCCTGCTTTTGCTCGCCCAGAAAAGGGTATAGAAAACTCGCCTCGCCGGCATCGTGGCCCAACTCGCGGCGCTCGAAGAAAACATGCACTGTTTCCCAGAGCGTGTGATAGAGGATTTCGATCATCTCCTGATGTAAAAACGGGTCAGAGGTCGCGCCGCGAAAGGCATACGAGCCTTGCCCGCCGGGCAAAGCAAACGTCATTGCTCCCCGCCGGCCGGCCGCTTCAAGAGATGCCTCGACTTCGGGATCGCCCTCAGGTGGACCAAAGCCCATCACAATGTCCGCCGGCTCGAGAAGCGTCTCGAGCCAGGCTCGAAAGGAAATCGACAGATCGAGTGCCGGCAACGCACGTTTGCCGACGATCACAGGATGAACGAATTCAACGGATACGTGCTGGGCGTCGGTCGCGTATGGCCCGCGACCGAAAGCGAGCAAGCGGCCTCCGTTTAGAAATCGTTCGGCCATGTCGCGGCAAGTAAGCGCCAGCCCGCGCGCTTCGCGCGAGAAGAAATCGTGAAAGAGCCCGTTCCGGGCTAGAAGCGCCTCTTCCACATGACTTGCGAGCGTGGAGTGACTTACGGCCATATCGTTAACAAATGCGCGGCAAAGGATCGCCAACCAACATGTCAATCACGCGTGTTCCCCCATATGCTGTAGCTCCCAGCACAGTGCCAGCGGGTTGCGCACGCACCTCGCCTACAATTGCCGCTTCCCTGCCGCCAGGGGTATTGCGGAGAGCCTCCAGCGCTATCTCGGCGCATTCAGGCGTAACAATCGCGACAAATTGCCCTTCATTCGCGATATGAAGCGGATCGAGCCCGAGCAACTCGCAGGCCCCGCGCACTTCATCCCGCACCGGAATACGGTCCTCGAAGAGAAAGACTCCAAGGTTACAGTCCCGCGCTAGCTCGTTAAGCGATGTGGCCAGGCCGCCGCGCGTCGGATCGCGCATCCAGCGAACGCCCACGCCTGCCCACTGCGCCAACGCTTCAATCAAAGGAAGAATCGGGCGCGTATCGGAAGCGAGGTCCGCTTCTAGATCGAGCTCGCCGCGCGCAAGCAGGATCGTAATGCCATGATCGCCAATCGGCCCGCTGAGCAAAACCCGATCGCCTGGACGCACCGACGACGCCGATATTGTCAATCCGGGAATCGCTCGGCCAAACCCGGTCGTGGTGATATACATGCCATCGGCTTTTCCGTGCTCCACTACTTTGGTGTCGCCGCCGGCAATCGATACTCCCGCACCGGCCGCCGCACGAGCCATGGCGCGAACTTCCGTTTCAAGAACCTCGGTTGGCAGTCCCGCCTCGAGAACATACGTCACGAGCATGACTTCGGCCCTGGCTCCCGACACCGCGAGATCGTTGACCGTTCCATTTACAGCCAGCTCGCCGATCGACCCGCCCGGGAAGCGCAGCGGTTTGACGACAAAAGCGTCGGTCGTCATGGCAACGCTTGTTCCGCCGACATCGAAATGCGCCGCATCGCCTAACGGCTCCTTCAACGATCCAAACAGAAGCGGAGTGAACAGCCCCTCGATCAGTCTGCGGCTGGCTTTGCCACCAGCGCCATGGGCCATCTCGATCTGAGGATCGCGGAATGGGATTTTCGCATCGCGATGCGCCGTTTCGAGTTGCTGACTAAGCTGAGACGCCAATGTTGGTCAACACCTCCTTCTTGCGATGCTCGTAGTTGTAATAAGCCGCGCATGAGCCTTCGGAAGAAACCATCAATGCGCCTATCGGACGCTCTGGCGTGCATTCTTTTCCGAATAACTTACATTGTGCAGGCTTCAAGACGCCCTTCAGTACTTCGCCGCACTGTGCCGCTTTTGGATCGGTGACGCGCACGCCTGGGACTTCAAAACGCCGCTCGGCATCCCAGTTTGCATAGGTTTCGCGGATTCGCAGCGCGGACTGCGAAATGAACCCCATGCCGCGCCACTCAAAATATGACCGCAATTCAAATACCTCGGCCATAGCTTTAAGCGCTGCCCGGTTCCCTTCCCACGGAACGACCCGTTTGTACTGGTTCTCAACTCTCGCTTCGCGCGCATTGAGTTGCCGGAGCAACATCGCAATCGACTGGAGAATGTCCGCAGGCTCGAAGCCGGATACGACAATCGGTTTGCCCTCACTTCTTGCGACCCACTCGTACGGCCGGCATCCGATCACTGTAGAAACATGTCCCGGCCCAATAAAAGCGTCAATCCGCATGTCGGGCGAATCGAGGATCGCGCGGATTGCGGGGATAATGGTCACGTGATTACAAAAGACGGAAAAATTCCGGACGCCTCGTTCCTTCGCCCGCATCAGGGTCAGAGCAGTCGAGGGCGCCGTGGTCTCGAAACCAATCGCGAAAAAGACGACTTCCTTTCGGGGATTCTTTTCGGCAATTCTCAGCGCGTCGGAAGGGGAATAGACGATGCGAATGTCCGTCCCGCGTGCTTTGTGTTCGAGCGGGCTGCCCTGCCTGCCAGGCACGCGCATCATATCTCCGAAAGCCGCGAAAATGACGTTGCTATTCCCGGCCATCGAAAGCCCGTCGTCGATCCGGCCCATGGGAAGCACACAAACCGGGCAACCCGGACCATGAACCAGTTCGATATTGGAAGGAAGCAGATCTTTTAGGCCAAAACGATAAATCGCGTGCGTATGACCGCCGCACACCTCCATGAGTCGATAGTGACGGTCCGGATCTGCGAGACGGCGGATCTCGGCCGCGGCGTTCGCAATGACACCAGGATCGCGGAACTCGTCGACAAATTTCACGTCTCTCTCCGCTCGCTTTCCCTCTCGGTTTCGCTGGAACCATAGCCGCTCACTTCCTCGATTGCAGCTTGTTGCTCGCCCAACAAAGCCAGCGCTTCCAACTGATTCAGCGCCTGTTCCTCGCTGATCTTCGTCATGGCGAAGCCGACATGAATGAGCACCCAGTCACCTGTTCTGGGCGGGTCGTCCTCGAGTAATCCCGTATCGATTTGACGGCGCACGCCGGCCACTTCCACTACGGCACAGCGCTCTTCCGTTGGAAAGACCTCAACGACCTTTGCCGGTATCGCCAGACACATTCAGCACCCTCAGGCTCATGCGATTGATCTTGTATCCCGCATCATAGCGCCACGGCGCGCGATCACCACTCAGATTGTGCCGCAATTCATCGGCCATCGTTTGCGGCGTTTGGGAACGTGGGCTCGCATCTCCACCGGGGCAGACCTGCGTGAGCTGACGCAAGGCTCTGAGCCAAACCGCGCAGCTTGTTCCCGTGGAGGGCCGCGGGTTACCGCGGACGTAAGCACCGCCGGACTCTGATGCGGGCCTCTCAATTAGTAGGGCGAACAGACCGGCTCCGCGCAATTATCTCGCCGCGCCAACCATGTGCAACCCGAGACGTTTTCGCTTGTTCAATCTCCGGGGAATGAGGCGTCTCCGAAACCATAGAACAAAGTGGCACAACGGAATCAGGTGGCTGTCAAGTCGAGCGGTCTGGCATTTGTCCCCGAATCGTCTCTAGGAATTTGATTTGCCAATTACCGTTGTCGGGATGGAAGCCAGTGACATGGATTATTTCCGTGACTTGGCGGAGACCGTCTTTCCGTTCCATCTGCACGACGTGCTCGATCGCGTCGCCGATCTCGCTCTGGATGGAAGCAAACGGGAGACCGGTGTCGGCTTGGAGTGCAAGCCGCGCCAGGCGGTTGAGCGCGTGCCGAGCTGAGCTCGCGTGTAGTGTGGAAATCGAACCGGCATGCCCGGTATTGAGCGCTTGCAGCAGATCGTAGGCCGCGCCGTCGCGCACTTCGCCAACGATAATCCGATCGGGACGATGACGGAGCGAGGCTTTGACCAGGTCGCGAATCGTGACGCCTTCACGGGCTTCAAAGCGGACGCGGTTGGGACGGTCGAGAGGCAATTCGGCGGTGTCTTCGATCAGCAAGACCCGCTCTTCTAGTGGAATCAGATCGAGAAGCGCTTTGACGAGCGTGGTCTTGCCCGAGCCTGTAGGACCGCTGACGAGGATATTCTGCCTGCCCCGGATGGCTTCGAGAAGCCGGTTGGCGACGACAGGGGACAACGTGCCATTCGCCTGGAGCTCGTCGAACGTGAACCAATTCGGCCGGAACTTTCGCACGGTGAGCGTGATGCCTTCAGTGATCGGCGGCGTGACCGCTGCCAGGCGCGAGCCATCGGGAAGCCGAGCCGTGAGAATTGGGTTCTTTTGGTCGGCCTCTCTGCCGGCGAGTAGGCGTGCGACAGCATTGACTGCATGCCGGAGCTGGGCCTGGTTTATTTCAATGCCCGGTAGTTCGACCATCGAGTTCCCGCCGGCGGCCTCGACGAACACCTGGCCGTTGTCATTGACGCAAATCTCGCTATATTCGGGCGAGAGAATCGCTTGCTGCAAGGCGTGAGGTAAATGCGGGAGGATGAGATCGAAATTCGACATAGGATTAGATCGCCAGGCCGTGCCCAGTCAACTCCTGTTGCGGGCGGTACTCGCGGATCTGTTCGGGCGAGAGCGCTTTCGTTCTCTCGTTCTCGCGGCTTAAGGAACGCTCCAGGCGTGCCGCGTCATCGGTGAAAATCTGCAGATCGTACTGCGGGCGCGACCCGGCGACATACGCAAACGTTTTGTTGGTGAGCCCAGTCAGCCGGTAATCCGATGTGTCGATTTGGATCAAGACACGATCGACGGTTGTACCTTGCGCGGAGTAGCTGGTCATCGCGTAGGCATGATCCATGTGGCGGTTTTCGGCCAGATTCCAGCGCACACTGCGGCCCTTGTCCAAACGGACTTTGATGTTGCCGTGTTCATCGAGCTGATCGATGGTTCCGATGTCACGGGTGCTGACGCCTAGTTTCGTGGAGTTGCCGGTGAACTGTACACGGTCTCCAGTTGCGAGCGACTGAATCTTCGTCTCATAGACCGAGACGCCAGAGGCATGATTCGGATCGTAGGTCAGAACGCGCCCGTCGTCCGTACGGACCGTGAGCAGGTTTCGCACGGTATCGGAATCGATGACGTGGCCATAGGATTTGGCTTCGACGCCGAGGCGGCGGTTCGAGCGTTGAAAGCGAATGGTGTCGCCGGAGCGGTAAGAGTCGGCCTGGGTGCGGTCCACGCCGCTGACATCACGCGGAACGAGGACGGTGTGCTCGTGACCGTTTGCCGCAAGCAAACCTTTCTCACGCATGTGCCGGCGAATGGTGGCATTCAATTCCTCGCGCGATTGATTATCCGGCGAGACGACCAGCGTTCCTTGAGTCTGCTCTACGTAGGCTCCGGCGATGGCCTCGAAGCGCTCGCGCCGGTTGCCGTGCTCGTGGATGCGGTTCTGGTTGTCGAGCAATTGCAGCGCTTCCCTGGTATTGCCATGACGGAGATGTAGGACCACCTCTTTGAGCGCGGGATCTTTTTGGCGGTAGATTCTGTTCAGGTGCGCGGTCTTCATACCCGCTTCTTGCAACTGCTGGAAGATACGGCCCGCCTCGATACTGGTATGCTGGCCGACTTTGCGTGGGTTCGGATCGTCGTCGCCAATCAAGATGACATGATCTTTCGGCCGCAGCGTATCGAGGAATTGGCGGACGTGCTTCGATGAGGCGAGGCTCGCCTCATCGAGAATATAGAGCGTTTTCTCCTTCTCACCAGGCTGCTGCGCGCGCGAGCGGATGAGGTGCATTTGCAGCGTATCGGAGCTGATGCCTTTTTCTTCGAGGGCATCCCGCGCCTTGCCCGTGGGAGCTAGGCCCTTGACCCGGAAGCCTTCCCCTTCGGCAATTTCGCGGATGACGGCGGCCGACGTGCTCTTAGCCGAACCCGCCGTTCCCTGCACGCCCACATATTGATCCTGCGTCCCGAGAATGCCGCGAATCACTTCCTGGCGCTTGGGATTATCGGCAAACTGCGGGTAGCGGCTGAGGTCGGCATTTTCAAGGATCGGCGCAACCGCTCCTTGCCCGGCAATCACACGCTCGACGATTTCACGCTCGCGGCGAAGTGCCTCAGGCGTTGTGTATCGCGCCGCCGGAGCGTAATCCCGGTAATGATGCACCTCGATGAGGCGGCGGTCTTCGAGGCGCTTGGCAACTTCCGCCTGCACCGCGCCGACATTCACCGTGCCGCGTGCGTAACGAAGCGCATCTCTCACCATTTCGAAGTGCTCGAAAACCGAGTTGCGCTCGGAAAGCCGATGCTGGGCGAAGTGGACCGCCGCCTCCGCGGAGACGATCCGTTGAGAACGTACTGGGCCACACTCCAGCGCCTCGGCGTAAGCTTTTTGCGCTTGGTTGCCGAATAACTCGCCATTTGCCTTGTGCAGCGCACGAAGTTCATCCGGCGTGAGGCTGAGCTTTTCCTCCCGGCTGTTTAAGGCGGCAATTTGCGCTGCGCGGCCGCCGGACATACCGGCTCGCTCCAAGTGTTCCACGATTTCCTGCCGGCGCAAGGACTCGGCCTGGAGATACTCCTGGGTAAAGCCCTTGATTTCGGGCGCCTTGGTCCGGGGATCAATGCGGATCTCGTAGCCGAGCTCGCGGGCCTGCCGCGCGAGTTCGGAGTAAAAAACCGCAGTTCCCAGCGACTTCGCTTTGAAGATCTCGGCCGACTGCAGCGCGCGAAATTGGCCGCCGAAATCGCGCTGGACATTCATCAAAACGTTGTGAAAATGGAGCTGCGGCGCCGTGTAGCCGTCCACCGGGCGAGCCGTATCGTGCTGGAAGGTGGCAATGATCCAGCGTCCAGTGTTGATCGAAAGACGATTGCCACCGCCGCGCGCCTGCACATATTCCTCCATGACGGAGAGGGCTTTCGCGTTGGCTATTTGTCCTGCTCGTAGCAAGCGGCCGTCTTCGCCGACAAGCGCCGCGAGCGAAAAGGATTTCGGAGCACTGATAGTTAAATCCCAAGCCGGAATGTGACCTACTTCCTTGCCCTCGCGTATCAAATAGGTATCGCGATGATTGATCCATTGCTCGCCGGTCTTCGGGTTCTGGCCCTCGATCAGGCGTAGGTAGGCTTCTTCCGTGACAGCTCCGGTGATTCCAAGATCTTCGGCCAACTTGCCGCTCCAGCGGCCCTGGACTTTGCCGTCCTGCGAGAAGTAAGAATTGCTCGCGTGCGAAAACTCGCTGCTGAAATAATCTCGTGCGGTTTCGGTCCCGAGCTTGGTGACCGCGAGCATTATGGCTTCGCAACTCCATCTTCATTCCGAGGAAAGAGAGGTTGAATAACAGGCTTAGCCTGGCTGGGCGCCGGTTCGACGTCCTCCGTCCAATCGGGCTCATGAGGCGTGCGTTCCATGGGTGGAATGACTCGCTCGACCAGCGCCGGATGACGCTCTACGGGCGGGAAATAAGGGAGAGATACCGGCACGACGTGCAAGCCGGGTTCGTCATCGGTCGGCCGCTGGCAGAAGTAGCCCATTAGATCCGGGAGTCCCTGAATCTCCGAAGCCAGCACCAAGGACTTACGAATATCTTCTGGCCCGCTGAAATTATTACGGTCGTGTTTGCCGAATAACGATCCGGTACGGCTTTCGCGATAGCGCCGGATCTCCACTTCGCCAAACAGATCCTGAAGCGATTTGGCGGTGTTGGGCTCGCTGACCGCGAGAATCATCTTGGTCCCGGCTTGCGAGAAGATCGTAGCGGCTTGGCGGCCGTAACGGTCTTCGAGCTGTGCCACGTTCTGCATCCCAAGCACAAGCACATTGCCGGTCGAGCGCATCATGGTCATGCCTTCTGTAAGCTTCGGGAGCGTGTTCAGGGAATCGAATTCATCGAGCACGATCCAGACGCGCCGGTTCTGTTCCTGGCTGGACATGACGCGCAGTATAGCCATGTCAGCCCAAGCGCTTTGCAAAGGCCGCAGGGCCTCGCGGGTGTCGGCAGTATTGGGCAAGAACAGCCAGCCTTGCCGGTGTTTGGCCCATTCGCGAACCGTGAAGCGCCCGCGGTTTTCCTTGTCGCCCGGCATCATGCGCAATGCGAAGCCGACCTGATTCAAGGTGCCGAGAATGCCGGCTTTCTGGGGCGGCGCGTTCTTATCGAGCGTATGCTGATGTTCGGTGCCCTTGAGCCGCTTATAAATTTCTTCGGGATGCGCCAGCCAAAAGGCATACTCGGCGCAACTCGGACGCGGGTTGCTGTAGCACAGCAGATAGGCGGCTATCTTGCAAGCCTGGTCGTCGAAGAATTGGGCGTGCGGGTTACTCGGATGCGAAGGGTAAAGGGCTCGCGTCACAGATACTGCATCGGCTTCGTCCTTCACTTCGTTACCGATATCCCAATACACGCAGCGGTCGTCTTTCGGCGAAAGAATTTTGTCGCCTCGCTCAGGCCTATAGAACTCGGGGATGAGCTCCAATTTCGAATCGAGGACTACGCAACTGTCGCCGCACTGCTGGGCGTAATAGAGAAGCTGCTTGATGAACTGGGTTTTGCCTACGCCCGTATCGCCGACGGCCAGGAAGTGTTTACTCTCGTCGCGGCGGCGGATGCGGAGCGGTTTAATCCTTGACATAGAGAGCGAACCCGTCGCCTTTCGTCACCCGGTTGAATTCGCGCCGTGTCATCAAATCCGGCCCGCGTAATTTCACTCCTTCCCGCGCTTTCTTCCGCCGGCGAAAGTCCAGAAGGATACCTGCGAAGAAGCTGGCCAAATTAATCGCGACCCAGACCGCAATTGGTGACTGCATCACCTCGTGCACCTCCCGGCCGCTATAGATCTGCCATCGGAGCCAGTCGTGAAAGAACCGAGGCGTAGTAGCCATAAAGCGTACGCTGAGCGGTTTTCCTGGCTCGGGGCCATCCCCAACGACCGGCTTTCCATTTTGGAGCAGCATGTAGTAGCGCCTGGCCTTGCCGCGATGGATGAGAAAAGAAATTACAGGTCCAACCGGAGTTTGAGCGAGTTCGCTGGTGAGATATTCCGCGAAATAAAATCGCTCGAGGGGCGGCTCGAAATGCTGCCACAGCGCAAGGATTGGAACGATCGATAGCGCCCCGAGGACGATGCCCAACAAAAAGCCAAGGGGCGCGCGAGTAGGGAAATTTTCTGGCATGCCTAGTCTTGGAAGCCGGGCTGCCTCCAACGCTCGATCACGTAGAGCCGGTCGGCTCCTGGGACGCTAACTGCTAAGAAGGGATCGCGGAGCTCGCAGGAATGCGAGACGTAGAATTGCGCGTCGGGAAATTGCTCGAGAATCGGTGACATGATGTGAACGACCGAGGGCGGAATAGGCTGGTTGTAAATCTCGTGAGAGAACCCATCGCCGAATTTCCAGGCCGAATAGTCTTTGACCGGATGCCAGTTCCACTCCGCACGCCAGGTGCTTCGGCGGGCTTTCTCTAAAGCCTTCCGGCGCCGCGTAACCTGGCCGTCCAAGAAAGTCGTGACCTCGCCGTAGTCGTAAACGGCGATGCGTTCGGCCTGAAGAACGCGCTCCAATTCGACGAGCTGGAGCGGAATTTCATTGATGCCGAGCCGTTTCGAAAGGCGGGCGTATTCGGCATCCACTTCGGTCGGAACGAGTGGCGCGGCAGCCGGTTCGGCCTCCAATAACGCGTCCAAAGCCCAGAATCTGGCAGGGAACAGAGTCATCATGCTATAGCCTCCGCTTGGTGCTGCTTGAGTAGGCGGATGGTCTGCTCGACGATCGTGGGCGCTTTCGCGACGGCCTCGTGACGAAGGTTGCGGAGGAGTTCCGGGGTGAGCTCTTTGCCCTGCTGAGCAGCGAGAATGACCAGTCGTGTGTGCTCCGCTTCAATGGTTTTGAAGACACGCTCACCCGTCACCGAACGTAGGTCCGCAAGGATCAAGAAACGCAGGTATTCGCTCATTCGCATGCCGTGGGAGCGCGCACGCTCTTCGAGCGCTTCATACTCTGGCGGGGCGAGTTTAGTGCCGACGGAACGAGGCAGTTTGCGAGGCACTACAGGTTCCTCCCGAGGAACCAAACGCGCGTCGCGTCACAAAATGTTGGGTTACTGGGAGGCAACCCTGCAAGGGGTCTAGTGTAGTTCTGAATAACAGCCGCGCAGCGGCGGCTCCCCAAGGGGCTGGAATGCTGCTGAAACGGGGTCAAGCTGCAAACTCTGGACAATGCCACTACACATTTCTCTTGGCAGCGATTGCTACTGGTTTCTGGCGATTTCCTGGATGAACCTTGGCAGAAAAGGCCGCTGGAATCTGTACGAACCCGATTAGTAGGTGATGCCATAATCCTGTACCTTCTTGGCTGCCTCCTTCGCGTTACTCTGCGTTTGTGAACGTCCTTGCTCAAGCAACGCGTGGTTATGCTCATGAGACCAATCCATCAGGGCTTTTCGCTGGCCACGATCGTACTCGAACGACTCTAACCGCTCCGGTCCTCTGCCTCGATCACCCCAGTTGTCTCGAACGTCCTGGCTGGCGCGGAGGGCAAGGTCGTGGACAACCTGGCGCTTATGCGCAATGGATTCCGCCACAAGCGGGTCTGACTGCTCGGCACGCGCCAAGTGTCTGTCCAACTCTTGGCGCATGAACTCGTAGCCGCGTTGATAATCCGAGACAACAGCATCCTTCGGGGAAGGAGTGGAGGCGTCGGCATTGAGCGCTGCGCCTGCCTGCGGTGCCTCGAAGGCAGAGAGTTGAACACCATGCTGCAGCGCGCTGTTGCGGATTTCGAATGCTCCCGCGTTGCGTTCCTGCGCGTGTCGGTTTACGCTTTCGCGGAAACTGTCGATCTCGATTTGCGTGGTGATGCCGGGTTCGGCTTGGCGCAAAGCGGCGAAGGCGTCATTCAGTCCGGCTAGCCGTGCCTCGTACTTGCTATTAACGCTCTCGCGGGCTTGCAGCGCCGGATTCCGGGCAAGCTCCTCGCGCCATTCCTGCTGTACGGCGAGCGCCGAAGATAGCAGTGCGTCACGAGTTTGATAGAGGGCCTCCTGGTAACCATTCTCGCGGCCGTGCTGGCGCTGGCGGTCCTGATGGTCATCGAAGACGTTTTGGACGCGTTCGAAGAAGTTTGCCATAAGCGCGCTTACGCACTCACCTCCTTAACTTTGCTAGCGTCGTTCTTGGCGGACGGCGCGGCAGATGCGAGGGCCTCGCCAGGATTGGCGGCAAGCCATTTCTGGAATTCCTTGTCTTTGTCCAGGCCCGCGATGAGTTGTGTCAAGACATAGGCCGGGGTCGAGCCGTTCAGGTATTTGGCGTAAGCCTTCAACTTCGCGATCGCGTCGCTCGGCAGTGTAATATGCAGCGGTTCGTTGGCGAGCCTCTTCTCGGGTTCGAACAACGGCATTGTTTAGAGCGTTCTCCTTTCGATGGCTAGATTCTGGAGGCTAATGGAATGCCTGATCGCTGTGAAAGTCGACAATGGTCAGGCCGAGCGGGTTGTATTGCATCGTCTTCGACTCCACCTTGTCCGCGAATACGAAGCGGATCGTCGCGGTAAGGTCTTCGCGACGCAGCTCAGCGTCGGATGAGTTCGCATAGACGATGCGTTGGAAGTCGACCAGCGCCTCATACGGCGGTGTCTCGAGGTTCGTGATCGAGACTTTGCGCACCTGGGCTTCGGTCTGCTCGATCTGGTTATTGAGCAGCTTCTTCACCCATTTCGATTGCTGGTCATCAAGCCAGGATTGAACACCAAGCTGACGGCTGAGGTAATACTTGCTGAGATAGTAATCCTCCAGGCGCTCTTTCTTGTGCGTGTAGTACTTCGTTACGAAATCGCTCAAGAAGTGCTTTACTTCGGCGGCCTGCGGCCTGTACGCCGCGTTCTGTAAATTACTGGCTTGTGCTACGCCAAGCTCGTTAATGCGAACTACAATGGGTCGGAACGTGGCGAGCGCCCGCGTGTTGCCCCACACTACCCAGCCGAGCAACGTGACAGTGACCGCCAGGAGTCCAACCGCGACGAGCAGCCAGGTATTCACGAGCGCCAGAGCGCCGAACTGCTCGGCTTTGGATCTCGACCACCGGCTATTGTTCAGATCGGAAGCCGGATAAGATGTTGCCACTTAGACGAACCTCCTGAGAATTGGTATCGGAATGCCGCCGCTTCCGGCGTAAGCGCCGCCCGTTGTCAGGTCGTTGACGAGCTGGCCAACCTTCAGGCACATTACCAAGCCGCCCGCAATCATGACCGTAAAACCCAGCGCAATTGCCCACCAGTGGCCAATGCTGTAGTCTCCGTGGACAGTATTGTTGATGAAGCCGAGAATGGCGTTGGCAAAGACGGCGACCAGGGCGGATGCGACCACACGATAGAGGCAGTACTTAATCATGTAAGCGACCCAGGCCCAAAAGAAATGAGAAGTGGCGCGGAACAGATAAGCCACGATAAAGAATGGCCCCAGTATGATTCCCACGCCAATTGCCCAAAAACTGTAGATCGTGACGACGAACAACCCGAGCTCGATGACCGCCATATCCATGCCAATCCAGACATAGATCACGATGGCGGGAATATCCCAGTAATGCGGCTTTTCCATCTGGCTCCAAATGGTTCCGATCTGGTTGAGGAAGGCGTTCAGGATGTGGATATCGATCTGGGCGGAGAGCCAGCGTCCCTCCTCCGTAAAGATCTGATGGAAGCTATAACCCACCAGTGGCATCGGCGTGTTGAAATACCGAAGCAGGTTATAGGCGATTAGGTAGCGGACCGGGACGCGCCAGAAGTGATCCTCGGAGAACATATGGTTGCCCGTCAGATAGCTGTACGTCCAGCTCAACGCGCCGAGCACGAGAGCGAGGAGCCCGAGCTTATCGAGAAGCGTCTGGGCATTTTGGAGAAATACACCGCTCGCGCCCGCCACCAACGCGTCGAGCGACTGAGTTACGAACGACACAAGGTCGACGGTTCCCTGATTGACCGGTATCGTGAATTGGGCAAGGATGGGAAGAAACATAGATGCTATTGGCGGTAATTCTTAATCGTGTCGGCGGAGTTGCCCCACACAACCGTTTTTTGAGTGGTCTTGCGAAGGACAGTTTCACGCCGGCTGTACCGGTAGAGCAGGGAGAGAGCCAGGACGAGGGCGATGAGGAGCGCAATGAGAACTTTGACGCGCATCATTGTTGGTACCCCGCGATGGTGTCGGCCGACCCGCCCCATTGGGTGGCTTCGGACGCAATGTAGTTATCGCGGATAGTCATGACATTGATCGAATCCGCGATGGTGTCGCGCGTTGTCTTATTCATGAGAATTTGCTGCTCGGCAATAGTCGTCAGCAGCGCGTTTTGATCCTCGGCCTGACGGTTGGCGAGCACCGTGCCGCTCGCGAGGAGATTGAGCTGCTCAACTTCCGAGTTAGTTCCGTTCGATACATCTTGCGACGTTTCCTCGAGATTAGTCAGTGCCAGGTCGTTCACGGGCTGATTTATACGGGAATTGGCGATGGCGAGCATCGCGGCTTCACTCATGCCGTCGGCTACATTGACGCTCGCGATATCGGCGCTCACGGAACTTCCGCCCAGCGGGAAGCCCGCATAAAAGGGCGGCGGCTGAATGCCGTATGTGGCCGTTTGCCATGCGCCCGGAATATTCGTGCCAGCGGTCACGGCGGGATTCCAGCCGCCAGTTTCGCCGAAGATGGTCGGCGTATTCGAATCGACGACTTGCGTGGCAATCCCTAGCCAAGCCCGTTTGTTGGTGAACCAGGTGGCGTTATACGTCAGCTGGTTGTACGTTTGTGTCGCCATGTTGTAAAGCTGAATGATGTCCGCGATCTCGGTGATGGCATGGGCAGATTGCGTCGGATCGAAGACGATGGTTGGGAAACCGAAAATCTGCGCCAGCGCCGCGCCGGGAATTGCTAGAGCGAGACCGGCGGCAAGCAGGACACGTTTACGCCTCATCGGTGGAACCCTCCGAAGAACGTGCGAACGATGAATCCGTATACCCAGACGAGCGTGAGAAAGCCCATGGAGCCGACGAAGAAGCACACAATAGCGATGAGAAATCCGGCGTTGACCTTACCGGGCAGCGAGGCATATTTCATGTCGCGGCGGATCGAATCGACATCGCGGCGGATGGAATCGAGATCGTCTCTGTTCTGTTCATTCATGTGATGGTTTCCTTTCTGTTCGTTAAAGCTTTACTTCGCTGTTGCGTCATAGGCCTCCAAATTCAAATCATTAGTGAGGATCACCTTGATCCTGGTTCCCTCCAGAACCTTGATCGTCGGGAACTTGTTCAGGAATTTCGCCAGCACTTGTTCCGCGCTCGACCCCATACGCTCGGTGAAACCCACGCGGAAGCCGGTTTCCGGATCGTAACCGTAGCCGCCATATGCGCCGATCTGCATGAGGCCGCCGATGCCGCCAAGGGCGAGCGACGTGCCGAAGATTTCGAGGTAGTGATGATCGACCTTGCTCACCACTCCCGTTTCGCCAATCTGATCGAGGCCGCGAAATTTGTCAAGCGACACCGATTTTCCGTTGGGCAGGATCAACCGGTGAAACACAACCGCCAGCCGGCGATGGTCGAAGCTGTTTACGTCACGCGCTTCGCCCAGCATCCGCGAACCTTTGGGGATCAGCAACTCGAGGCCGCTACGGCTGTACATGTCGGAGGAAACCTGCGTAATGACCGGGCCAACGAACTCTCCATCGAGACGATTGAGAAGCACGGTTTCGAAGATCGTTCCCTCGTCCAGCCGGTACTGCGCGGAAGCGGCGGGACTAGGTTCGCTGGTTCCCGATGGCGCCTCGCTGCTCGCGTTTTGCGACTGCTGCGATGCGCCAGGCGGTTGTTGTCCTGGCTGTGGCACAGAAGACGTTGGAGCCTGGGCCGGCGCCTGAGATGCTTCCTGATCGGCCCCGCGCTTCGTATTCTCGTGGCCGGGCGGAGCGAAAGCAACAGCCGAGGCATAGGGCGCTGTATGCGCCCGCTTCAGATCCTCGAGTCGCAATTGCTTGCGGAGCTGCGCCACCGGATCGGCCTCGGCGGTGTGTGGCCCCTCGTCCATGACGGCTTGTGCGCGCTTCTTCGCGAGTTCCGCCTGCTCTGCCGCGCGCCGGGCTTCATCCATCTCGCGCTGTAGCTCGTTCTCTTGCGAATCGATATTCTCGGGGTTCATCGGCCACACCGTTACGGCAGCCTTCTTTTTGTCCGCTGTCGTGGGCTGACGATGACAGCTACCCCAAATCGTGAAGTACCCCAGGAGCCCAACACCGACCACGATTCCGAAGCGCTTCAGCCGCTCGATGGGAATCGCGCCCTCGGGCTGCCGGTACTGTTGCCGGAGGCCGGGTTCTGGGGCCGGGTTATTCGGCGGAAGCGGCGGTGTAGCCATTGACCTTCCAGATGTCGAGTTTCTGCTTGCCGATCTGCAGGTACGCCACCTCCAGAATCTTCGGCACAAAGTACAAACCGTCGGGCCGCATCTCGAACTGAATCAGATTCGGTTTCCCGTCCCGGACTTCATAAAGCGCGGGGGCCTCTTGCGGATGCGCCCGAATGTAAGTGAATTTGTCGTCGTGCCACACTTCTTCCACGTTGAACGGTGGCTTGTCTTTGCGGAATCGGTACGTGAACTGCATCTTGCCGGGGTAGTCGGCACGCAACGTGTCCGATTCTACCCGGATCTTCGCTGCCGCCGATTCCTGTACTTTCTTGAGTTGCGCCCGCGCTTCGGCTGCCTCGAGTTTCAGACGTTCAGCTTCAGCTGCCGAAACGAAAACCGGCGGTTTTTCAAGAGACGAGGCATCCGCCGGTTTCAAAAACAGCTTCAGGTCAATCGAACTCGCGGTGCTGCCCGTGACTTCTTGGGCTTTCAGCGTATAGCTATTGTTGTGGTCGGTGACGATGTGAATGTCGGTCGCGATGCCGGTTTTCGAGGGCTTCACGGCGATGTAGCGCTCGGCCCCCGGAATGACATCGACATTCCAATAAGCTTTGTCACCGCAGAAGACACCCATCGCCTTCTCGGTCTCGGGCAGCACGATAAGGGTTGTTTCCCGGATGCTGGCATGCAGCGGGATGATATCGTCGTCGTGCGCCACAATCGTTTGGGTGGTTTCCGCCGGCGCCGCTTTCTCGGCAACGGGCGGATTGTCAGCGCCGCGCGCGAGCCAGACGATCCAGGGGATCAATAAGCCAAGTAGGATCAGGATGCGAGTCAGAGTGTCCTCCTTTAGGCGCTCGCGGCCATATGGCGTTCGCGGCGCAGTTGTTTTTCTAAGTTGCTGTTGGGATCGTTCGAATACATCAAGCGATCCTGCGGGTTATCGATGCGCAGCGCCACGGTCTTGAAGTACTCGGGGGTCGCAATCGTCAAATCCTGGCGAGGCCGCTGGCCGACAATACGCCCGGCCTGTTTCTCGTTCAGCCCGAAGAGCTCCTGGTAAACCGCCGTCTTAATCGAAGGATTTGACAGAAAGATCTTCATTGGGCACGCCTCATTGAGCAAGGCGCCATAACCGGCGCGCTCAGCATCCAGACCGGATTGCGTTACAAACAGATTGCCAAGGTTGTGCTTGCGCCCGGTCTTGAGCTTGTCGATCATGTACGAGCCCATCTCGCTCATCAACATCCAGCGCCAGCACTCATCCATGACCAGCAGTTTGAAGCGCGAAACTTGCGCAGGGTCGTAGACCATTGCGTCGAATCGTTGGGTGATATAGAACAGCAGCGGCGCGAGCGCATCGAGAGCCTTTTCCATGCCCTGGAACTCGAATGTCGTGAAGTCGGAGAAGCGAATCGTGTCGCGCTCGTTGTCGAACAGGTGCCCATACTGGCCGCCTTCACACCACCGCCCCAGGCGAGCCGCCAAGCGCGCCGGCAGGCTGAGATTCTTCAAGCGCCGGTCTTTGGGGTGTAGTGCGTAAATTGCTTCCAGCGCTTCATGGATGTAGCGATCTTCGAGGGCCTGGTCTTCAAGCGCGGCGGCTGGGTCTCTGCCGGCCAGCATGCGCACGAAATAGAACAGGAATTCGAGATTTTCCGGGGTCGGCGGCAGTGAGAACGGATTAATGGTGGCCGTCTGCTCCCGGAGCGAGATCTCGAAATACGAGCCGCCGAATTCCGCGGTCAGATCCTGGTAGCTGCGCCCGATGTCCAGAATCATGGTCACCGGGCGATACTTCTGCGCCTGCGCGGTCAGATAGTTGGTGACGAACGACTTGCCGGCCTCCGGCGCGCCCAGGATCTGAATGCCGAACACGCCCCCAATGTGGCCGTTGAGATAGAAAATCTGTTGGTCGGGCGTTTCAAACGCGCAAAGATATTCCTCTTTGAGGTGCTTGTTTTGCCGTTCGCCGGTATACGAGCACCAGATCGGCGCCATATCCGCGTAGCCCACGTTCAGCAGATAGTGGTAACGATGGCTGTGCCGGTAATTACCGGGCAGGATCGAAAGCCACCCATGCCACAAATTCAGCCGTTCGTCGATTAGCGCGGCATCCCAACGCCCAAACACCTTGACGACGGACGAGAACGCCTGGCGCACGCGATCTTTCGTGTTACCGATCAGCACGATGGTGCAAGAGAATGCACCAAAGGTATTGCCGCGGTTCTCGATCTCTTTCATGCACTCGCCGAGTGAATCGTAATGCGCTTCGACCTCGTGCTTGCGCGGCAGCTCCGACTTGGGAACGCCGCGGCCATGGATGGCGAGGGCCGCGAGATTGATGAAGAGAGCATCAAAACCGGTTTGCTTTTGCCGGATGACGCGCCTCATGTGCAGATTGCTCTTCGGTCTCCATTCCACGCAGACGATCAGATCCGAATCGACGGCCAGCAGATCGTTCAACAGATTGGGACCCGTCACGCCGGGCAATTGCTTCAGTCCGATGCATTTGACATACACATCGTTTACACGTAAATGGTCGCGGTTGACCTCGATTTGCGAATCGGCCAGGGTGTAATCGAGCCGGTCACCCGATTCGGAGCGAAACGTGTTGGCATGCTCCTGGTCGTAATTCACGAGATTCCGTAAAAAGTGGCGCGCTTCGCGCTCTTCTAAAACTTTGCTGTGCAGCATGTCCTCAACGAGGGACTGAAACGAGCGCACGGTGCCGTCGAGGATCTCGATGGACCGCTCCGCTTCTACCGCGATCTCGTTAACGGCGCGGAGCGACCCAAGGAATTTTCGTTCTGGCCGGAACCCTTCGTACAGCACGGCCATCAACAGCTGGATCTCATAGAGGGAGCCGGCGCGGGCTTCAAGTTCCTTGGTGCGCCGGTGAACGGCCTGCGTCGCAACGTCGCTCGCATAGCGCTCCCGGTAGGGCGGTTTTGCCCCGGAACGTTTCACAATGTAGGAATATACGCGGAACCGGTCGTCGAACAGCCGCATCGCGGATTCATACCGGCGTGTGAGCGCCTCGAGCGTTTCCTCTGTCCGGCAATCCGGGTCGATACCGGTCAAGGACAAAAGAATCCCGAGGTCGCCGATTTTCGTTTCGAACATCGTGTTGTTGATAAATCGCAATAGTGCGATTTCTTGGGCGCATGCGCCAGCATGTCGAAGAGGATTCATCGGCGGCCTGCGGGAAAACATTAGTAGGGATCACCTCCTTTCGTTTTGTTTCTAAACTTGCCAGGGTCGTAGATCTTTCTTTGCAACAGAGCTTTCGGAAAGATCACGACTAATTCAGGATCGTGTTTCGCGAGCCAGTACGCTCCGCCCCAGAGCGAGGCGAATACGAGGATGGCCGCCGTAAAACTCAAGTGGCGGAAGGCGAGGAACGCAACGAGCAGAATCGAAATGCACAGCCGCCGGTCGACCCCGAGCAGGGTGGCCTGCATGTTCAGGGACCGGTAAGTCGGCTTCGTCATCTCAAAGCCCTTGAATCCAGCCTTCCCATTTGGCGGCCGATAGCGCCAGCATGCCGCCGCCGATCACCGCAATCAGCACGCCGCCCAGCACGCGTCCACTGAATGCGACAATCAGCCCGGCAACGACGATGCCGAACTCGACCAGACCGGTTGCGAATTGTCCCGCCGAGATCGTTTGTGCCGCCGTGCCCAGGCCCGAGAATGGGTCCTGCGCCCAGAGACCAAAAGCCGTCACCAGCAGTAGCAGCAACAGCCGCAACATCAGACTACGCTGTGCGCCTGTGATGAGTTCCTTCAAACGTTGGTTCCCTCCTTTCTGTATGAGTCATGAGCCATGATTTGGAAAAAATGTTTCTGATCGCCGCTTCGACCGTGATGGCGCCATAAGTGGATCCGGCGGTCGGTCGATCCCACTTCGGGCGGTACAAGCCGGACCAACGGAATAACCGGTCTATGCGTGCCGCGTCGGCCTGCGTGTACCAGGCGAGGAGAGCGCAAAGCGCCGCATCAGCGCGACTGTGATCGCCGCCATAATCGGACGTGTCGCCGGCCCAGAGTTTCTGGAACCTGAAGCCGTTTCTTGCGCGCTTTGCCCGCTGAATTAATTCCTTGTCGGTCTGCGGAACGCCTCCAGGAGGCCGTCCCTGCTCCGAAGGTTTACGACTTCTCGCATCCAGCGCGGCGACCAGCTCGAGAATCTCGTCCTGCCGGTCCTCAATCGTTCCGGGTGTTTGTCCGAGATGATCGCCGGTAATTGTGAAATACCTGTTCGAACTGTAAATCTCTATCCCGCGTCTTCGGCGTCCGCCACAGTTTGGCAATGACGCCCTCACTATAATGTGAAGGCCCTTGCCGGAAGGTGACCACTCTGTAAAGCTGTTGAGCCTTCGAACGAGTTCCGCCGCCCACGGTTCGAGAGTGCCTCCATCAGTGCGACAATGATCGAGATCTACGCCGACGTACGGATCTGCTGCGGTGAAGACGAATCCAATGCCGTCCAATCGCAACCGGGAGGCTGTTGTTTGCGCCTGAGGGTAGGTTCCCCATGTTGCAGGATCGCTGCAGCTTGCCGCCTTACCAGTCGCCGGAGAAATCGGCAGCTTGGTCCGAGTTCGATGAACCCGTCTCCAGCAGACCCATTGTTTGTAGTTATGGAGCTCGCAAGGAATCATGGAGATACCTGGGCTATTCCGCGCCCTCCGTCTTCTCGGCTTTGTACAGCCGCACAATGCCCGAAGCGTGGATCTCAGCCATACGCTTCTTAACCGTGACTTTGGCTTGGCCCTGCGTGACTTCGTCGTCGTATTCGCGATAGCGAATCTCGCCAATCACAAGTACCCTGTCGCTCTTCTTGAGATTCAGCCGCGTCGCCTGCCTGCTCCACAGCACAACTCGGTGCCACTCGGTACGAGATTCCCATTCTTCGGAGCTAGGCTTCTTCCATGAGGTCGATGTCGCAACGGACAGCACGACATAGCTGCTCCCCTTGCCGTTCTTCTTCCGCTCGGGATTTGCGCCGAGGCACCCGATTAACTGTGCTTTGTTCGTCTCGATCATGATGGTGGTTTGTTTTCAAACTCCCTGAAAGTGCAGTGCCGACCAGCGGGAGGCCTGAGAACGCCCCAAACTCAGAGAGCTTTCGCACTTCCCCCCTTTCCCTTCTTAGATGCACAAGTCGTCGGAACGGCCCGCAAGCGGTCCAGGGCGCGCCGATCCCGCGCGGCGAAGCGAACCCTTGACGGCGAGGACCGTTCTGGAACATGGTCAGAGAAGGGAAAACGGGCCAAAGAGAGCCTTCTCCGATGAGGAAGCGTTTTCATGCCGGATGTTTTTGTTCGGTTACAGTCGCAGGATCAACGAGAACCCACGCAAGACCTCGAATCGAGTCACTGAATATCCACGGATTGCGTCCTGAAAAATTCGCAAACACCCGATCTGCCGTCACCACAATTTGTTTCAGGTCGGCACACTCCGTCGCCAACAGTGGCTGATTCAGGCGATTGCGTAAAAGAAAGCGAACGAGAAATGGCTTGATCATCGAACCTTCTGAAAGCAGCGTATGATGCGAAATAGATGAATTAATGCTTGCATACTGTACGAACATAATGCTAAATTCGCAGATGTGATTCGCCCTGGCGAATGCAAGCCCACCTCAGTAAAATTACGAGTTGAAGCAACGAAAGCGCGCCTCCAGGTCCGAAGCCGCCAAACGACGCTGGAAGAACGTATCTCCAGAAAGCCGCTCGAAACTGATGCGTGCCGCCGCTCGCGCCAGATGGGGGCCTCCGAAGAACGTGAAAAAGAAGAACCTGGCAGCGGTGGCGCTGGTTTCTCGCCGGTGGGAAAACACGACTCCCGAACAGCGCCGGAAAATCATGAAACATGTTCGAAAGGGTCGCGGGAAACTCAAAAATACGAATTGATTTGTCCGTTTGGGAGCGTCTATCGATTCTATTTACAATCGTTCGCCCGTGTGCTGTATCACTCTCGTATATGGAAGTCACCGCGGCCCCTCAATAATAAGGTCACGGCAAGGGGCTTTCGGGACAGAAATTCTAAAAAAATTCTTCTTTGACCTCTGTTTGCGTGTATGGGTTTGATTGTCATTCCGTCCGACTTCGTTGAAGGGGAAAGTGCGATCGTTCCGATTTTCATTCAGGATGAAGACCAGGAGGGGAACCGAATCGCGCCAGGTTGGATACAGGCTGTCGTTCGGGTGGCGGACGGCTTCCGATGGCTTTCTCGCCGAATCCTACTAGACGAGTGGCGCGCTTCGGAACTAGCCGACGAGACACTTCAAGATCTCTGGTACGAACACGGGGAAAATATCGGCCTTCGACCGCATAAGCGTGTTTACCAGCACGCTCACTGGAAAGCGCTGGATAAGAGTGTCGGCGGTATTCGTGCGCGAAAAGGACTGGACGTCGAACTCTTGGAGCACATTCTTTATACGCTCCGGGACCCGGCGAATCTTGCCGAGGATCTTGAATGCAAGGATCTCTTGGACCGCCTTATCGACCGGCTTGCCTATCTCGGCCTGACGGACGTGCAAAAGACGTTGGAGTTGGCCCTGCATAATGGTGATTTCGACTTTGTGAGCGAGATCGGCGAATCCCGAAATACAGTTTCGAAGCGCTTCTGGCGCGCCATCCGCGGGGCCGCGCGTCTTCTCTAAATCTCCAAGTCGCTCAATGACATAATGACTTGGACAGATGCAAGATGAGTCTGCGGAGCAAACATTCAACAAGGCCAAAGAGATCCTGCAGGACGCCATACTCCGCGACTACCCGAATCCTGAGCGGCGCGGCTGTCCCGGCACCGAGGTTTTGAAGCGGCTAGCTTCGTCCGATCTTCCGCAGACCAGTGACCCCGCTTGGCACCATGTAACGCATTGTTCACCTTGCTACGGCGAATTTCTCGCGTTTCGAGAAGAGGTCCGCGCGGCTCGTCGCCGCGTCCGCCAGCGAAGGCGTATCGTGTTGGCTGCCGCCGCGGTTTTGATTGTGGTGTGCGGACTTTGGATTCTTTTACGCCGGTCTCCAGGAGAGAGCCGCCGCGAAGTAGCCGGGAAGCAACCGCCTGCGGGAGGAGTGGCGCCGGTCTCACCGATACAGGCGTACCTGGATATGGAACCGATTCAAATTCACCGGGGCCAAAGCGGGACAAATAGGCAGCTAAAGCTCCGGCTGCCAATTGGCGACCTGGATTTGAAAGTCCGTTTGCCTATCGGGAGCGAGGACGGACAATACCAGGTTCAGATCCTCCGACAGCCAGGCGAAGCGCCCGTCGCCTTAGGGGAAGGAACGGCTAGTCTTCAAGACCATAGCGTGTTCCTGAGGACCCGAATCGATTTGAAGGAGCTGAAGGCTGGTAAGTATTACGTGGCTTTCCGAAAAGTGAATATGGACTGGACCGTGTTGCCGCTAGAACTGGGGCAGTAATGGTGTCAAGCAAAGTCAGCGGCTCAGGACCGCAATAGGGCCACGAACTGGTTTCGGAACCTGGCGAATGCCAGAGGCAAGATGCTCAACCTTCAACGGGACCCTCAGGCGGACTCTCCCTCGCTGGACGTTCTGTTTACGGGGGTAAGCGATTGCGGTTTCTTACGAGACTTTGAAAACAAGGGCAGATCGGGTTTCGTCACAGCCAGTTCCCTCGAACTCCAAAGGACTAAAACTGACTCTCTTCTGTTCATCGACTGAACATGAACCCGCTTCCACAAAGCCGCACCCGATGCCGTATCAAAGTGATATATGTAGGACCAACCGCTCAGAATTTTCGTACCTGCCTTGTCCCATGCCTTAGCAACCTTCTCAGGATCGGCCCATTGCCATTGGTGTTTTTGACGCCCTAGAATTTTATCAAGCGAATAGGAGCCATCGGATTTGTGATGCCAAATCGAAAGATCACATCGCCAGAAGTTAACCCGCTTCAATCGTAGTAACATCGCCTCCATACTCACCCCGTAATCCTTCGCTATTTCTCGTAATGTGAAGAGTGAAGGCTTCTTTCCTTGCATCCTTTCTTTTAGATCGTCGTTAGGGATTAGAAGCTCGGACGCACCGTAATTACATAGCCTTTCCTCCAAATCGTCTATTGCATGGCCTCTGAATTTGACCTCAGGCGCCAATTCATAGAAGAACGTGTGACACAATTCATGCGCCACGGTGAATCGCCTTCGGGCTGCTGCCATACCTGGTTTAGTGGCCAAGCGAAAACCGTCTTCGTAGCGCGCCCCTAGTGGCTGAATGTAGCCATCACCACTTGACCCCTTATCGCTGACTCGCTCGTGAATCAGCCTGGCTTTCAGATATGTATCAAGCTGCGTGACTGGATCTGCGTGCGAGACGGCCGATCGCAACCTCTCAATCCAGAAACTCATCGCATGATACGGTGAACCATCTTCGATTGGCGTTCGGCCTAGAAATAGATCAACCAATTCCGACATGATCAGGTCTGAAAGAGTTCGCCTTGATCAGCCGACGCAGGACTGGATTTCACCTTCGCCTTATACCGTTTGTCCCACTCGTTCACAGTCAAGCTAACTTTTTGCGAATTCCTGAAGGATGCCAACACCGGTTTGTGACGGTCAACGTTGTACTCAGCCTGATAATCGTCCTTGATTTCAACGGCTGCCCATGCTTCAATGTTCTTCGTCTCACGCATCCATTTGCGCCAAGCGGACATGCTTTCGATCCAGACCGAATCGGATTTGGTCGTCTCGCCCAACAGATATCCAACGCTGACGCTCAGGACGTGCCCCATTCGCTTCAGGAGGCGCGCGCTGGGATTAGTTACGGCAAAAGGCTCATCCATGAGAGTCCGCAAGTGAAATTCGCTGACGCCGATGTCCTTTGCAAACTGTTTATAGTCGCCCGCCCGGTCGTTGAGTAGTGTTCGTAAACGCTCGCCAAAACCGTTACCATTCATATTTTTAAAGAGGGCGAGATGATGGAAGCAGGTCTGGCGGACTTTTCTCAGAGCCCCGACAAGCTCTCTCTCTTCAAAATGGATGCCAGTGGCGAGACTACCCCTGTAGACAATGTCAGTGGCATGCAAAAAGGAGCCCGCCATCATTCGCGATATTCCCTCCGGCATTAGTCTGATCGCCGGCAGCCCGGATTGAGTGGCAATTTCATTTTCTTGTCCAACTCCATAGCTCGGGGCGGCACAAAGAAGAATGATGAAATCGAATGTGGACGCGCGTGACCTGTCGATTGCGTAAACTTGTTCTGCTGTGAACTCAGGGTGCTTGGTTGGGTGGGTATGATCACCGGGCCAGTACAATTCAAATCTTGGCGACCTGAACTCGTCACAATCGGCAGCGCTCTGAATGGTGCCGATGACCTGCCGAACACTTTCCTCGGCTTTCGAATCAAGACCAGTCAAGGGAGTCGCCAAATAGCCAAGGATTTCGCTTGTATCCACGTCAGATTCGTGAATCACATCCGCGATATTCAGCCCGATCCCCTTGTAGAGTTTCGTGAGGAGATCAAAATTCGGGTCCATCTTCCCGAGCGTTATTTTGGAGATTGTCGACTGATCGACCCCAGAAAGGTGTTCAAGCTGCGTCTGTTTCAAGTTGCGGGTCTTAATTAATTGAAGCAGATACGTGACCGCGAACTCTTGCTGCTCTTTCGACAAGGTTCCCATCTACATTCTCTGAATCCAAGAGTAATCTCCCCTTTGGCACGGCACAAGAACTACTAGTGTCCTAATAGGCAAGGAATATTAGGAGACGATAACCATAATTAAATCAGCATCTTAAGAGGCATCAAGTGATTGCGTAGTTTGCGAATTAGAACGTACAGTTATCGAAGGGAGAATCTTTTTGTGATTCGTTTCAACTTCGGCCATTTCGCCGGCGCAAAGATCCATCGGCCAACTTGGAAAGAGATCGCTGCGCTGGTTTTGCTGCTAGCATTCGTTTGCGTTCTCGTCCTCGCCCGGTGATGACGGGCTGTCTCGGGCAGTAGCTTCCACCAATCACGTCATTGCTGGTGAATCCCAGAGCTCGACCCAGCGGCGCTGACTCGACCCAGCGGCGCTGATATGATGTCGTATACTGCCGAGCATCTATGCACGGCTTGGCAGCTATGCTACTCGGCGCTTGTCTTGGTGGAACAGTCGTTTGGATCCTGCTTGCCCGCCGGCATCGAAGGGAGGCCGCATTCGGATATGCAAGTCGAGACGTTCAGGATTTGAAGCGCCTAATCAAATTGACCGTCGCACCGATCGAGAATTCAGAAGAGCGTACCGCTCTTGCAGCCAGAGCACAGGTGGAGAAATCGACCTTGGCTGCTGCTCTAAAGCTAGAAGTGGACTCGAACCTTTCGAAAGATCTTTGATGTTTAGTACGTCCAAATATGTAATGAAAAGCCCAGGGTTCAGTAATCTATGACCGTTCTCGGATTCGGCATCACGAAAGGACCGCCACCGCCTGCTCCAACTGGCAATCCTGGCCGGTTTTTGCAGTTTGAGGATCGAAGCCGATTTCGATGTCGGGTTCAACGCCTGTGTGCTCGAATATCTTCCCCTCCCAGGTGACATAATTCGAAACCGGAATCGTGAGAACGTACCCGTGGCCAAGTTGAAATCGTGAATGCCCAAGAAGCGTCCCTCTCGTTCGTGTGCCGACAATCTTAGCGAGCTTATGATCCTTTGCAAATCCAGCGACGATCTCGGCACCGCTGATTGTGTGCTCGTTGACGAGTATCGCGATTCGTCCGTCGTAGGGCCTGGGCTTTCGGCCTTCTGTTACAACGACAATCGATTTATCAAGCTTTCGATACTTCCAAACAACGAAAGGCAGCAGGTACCGTGAACGTGGGATTCGCGTGAATTGGGGTAATTCATCGCGGCGGTATCCGTTTTCCGTCCGTGGGCGTGTGAGGCTATAGCCTACAGGAATTCGTTCAGGCGTAAGGTGTGTCATAAGCCGCAAGTGTGCTGTGCCCCCGCCCGGATTGCCTCTGATATCGACGATCAGCCGTGTGCAACGCCGCACGCGATGAAACGCCTTGTCGATTTGGCGGGCCATGTCCACCCCGACTAGTCCCGGAAACTCACTTACCCGGACATAGCCGACATCTCCCGGCAGGATCGATGATTGCGCGTACGTACGAGGGTCGCGGTGAAAGAACCAATAAGCCAAAGGGTTGGAGGGCCGGGAGGCAAGAGTCGCCGGGTCGATTTCGACGGTCTTGGTTCCATCGCCATTCTGAAATGCAAGCTGAGAGATTTTGCGCGGCGGAATTAGCGGCTTGAATTGGCGGCCGGATCGGTACGCCATTGATATTGAGCAGTGCATCTCCCGATTTAATTCCGTGATGTGCTGCCAGACCGTGCGCATGAACATCCTGGAAAACCCAAACAGCCTCAGGGTCCTCGGCTCGATAGAAAGTCGCAGATAGCAGTCGTCGAAGCTCAACCTGGCGGTTTTCGTCGTACTCGAACGCGGTTGGGAATATTCCAATTCGTCGCAAGCGTTCGTCGACTTCTTCCTCAAAGTCCGGCGCAGTGAGCAGTTGCGACATGTCGGCCTCGATCAAAGGACGCAGGGCATCGCGATATGCCACATCGTACACTCGTTTCTCGTAAATCGCGAGCAGGCTCGATAAAATATCACGTCGAATTTCAATTGGTAGTCCGGTATTCGTCATTGCTTTTGTTGAAGAAAATGTAAGTTGCCGGATCTCCAGTCACAAAGAATCCCGCCCACAGGAGCGGTACCGCCTTTGAACCGAATCTGTCGAGCATTTCGATTTTCGCAGAGCGCAAAGCCCTGCCAACCGGCATTCCAGCGCCGAGGTCGCGATAAAAGCGAGCCATCAAAGCTGCGGTGAATGCATCATTCGCCGTCCAAAGGCTCGCGACGACGGATCGCGCGCCCGCAAAGAGAAACGCCTGGACCAGGCTTGCAATTCCATTCTGTCCTTCGAGTTTACCTGCACCGGCATCACAAGCGGAAAGCGTCACGAGATCAGCTCGAAGCCGCAGGTCTCTGATCTCGCGAATCTGCAGCAGCCCGTCATCGCGGCGGTCATGATCGAACCCAAGGAACAGGCCAGATCGGTCCGGAAACTTCAGGTCCGCGAATCCATGAGCGGCGATGTGGATAACCTGATATTGCTCAAGATTGCGGCTCTTGAAGGCCGCCTCGGACGCCGTGGGTCCGACGATGGGATCGCTGCGCTGTCCAAAGATTTGCGTGATCTCGTGAACTTCCCCATTGACCGAGGGTAAAGCCTCGATACGGGCTGGGTTCTCAGGATCGAATAGCCCGTGGGCCGCACGTCCAAATGAGTCGCCGTTCGCCTTAGGGGCATTTGAAGCGCCTATCGCCAAAAGTGTTGGTGCCTCTGGCGCGCGCTTAGCGTCACGAAGAAGGGCAAGAACCGTAGCTGACGGTACGTACGAAACCGTGTGCCCTAAAAGGGCGTATTTTCCGTTCTCGTCGATCAGTGCGTCGAACGGGATAAAGCCCAGTTGACCGTCGGGAACGACAATGATCTGCGACTTGGCCCGATATTCCTCAATCGGTGCAAATAGTTGCCGATACAACAGCTTCGCAGATTCTGAGTCGCGCATTGCGGTGGTGTCGCTCAGATACGCCGCGATAGCCTTTTCCACAGCACTTCGTCCGGCCAGTTCATAGTGCTTCACCGAAGTACTTGTTATGACCAGGCAGTATGATTTCTGATCGTCCATCACGTATTCGAGAACCGCTTCGTCCGCCTCGAGTCGCTGCTGTAGCGTTGGAAGGTCCACCGGTTTTCCGTGAATCGAGAATCGTGCTCGGTTCTGAGATAACGTGGTCAGATCGAGTTGTTCCTCAGCGTGTTGAAGTTGCTCTACGAGTTGCGAGCGCCGGGCTACATTGGTGGTTCGAAAGAGCTCGCCCTGAATCCGATTGAGCTCTTCATCAGCATGATTGCCATCGTTTGCCGTCGTCTGGGGCTGTGCGCGAAGGTTATCGGCGACGACGCGCCCGCGAACTCGCTCCAGTATTCGAAACGCAGTAGGTATTTGATTCTGCTTTATGGCTAGCTCGAAGTGGCCGCGGAACACGGTATCCATAGTTGCGATTAGTGACGCTTTGACCGAGGCTGTCGGAACGTTCAGTAGCATGCTCTCGACCAGGTTTTCCGCTTCTTCGTAGTCTTCATCGGCTTGCTGAACGTTATTGAGTCTGGCCTCAATTTCAGCGGCAAGTGCCAGATGCTGGGGAAGAAAGTACATGTCGACGAGCTGCCTGCTCGCATTCACACATTTCCGCATCGACGTTTCAGCGTGCTGGAAATCACCGGCGGCCATGTAGAGCTCCGTCATTCGCAAGTTCGCCTCGGCGTAGGGCCTCGGCATCCCGGCCTCCGTTGCTGCTTTGGCGGCCTGGTCCAGGAGTGCCTCGGCGTCGTTGGTGCGCTTCTGCTTGATGGCACGGCCAGCTAGAGCCAGCAAGAGGTCGGCCTTGTAGACTCGCATGTCAGCCGTTTCCACGAATTTCAAGGCCTGTTGTAGAAGGGTCGCTGAGCCGGGGAGGTCCCCCTGGGCTTCGAGTGCCTGCGCCTTTCCCATATAAGCCATCAAAGGAAAACGAACATCCCGATCCATCCTTGCGAAACTCAGAGCATCGTCGAATCGGATCAGGGCGTCGTCATACCTCTGTTGTTCGAGGAGTCCGACGCCTTCTAGGGATCTTTGGCGGACCTCGCCCTGGAGATCGTTAAGGCTCTTCGCGATCTGGAATGCGCGCGCATTTAGTTCGACGGCTTTCGCGGTATCTCCCTTCAAAAACGCAATTACCGCGAGTTCGCCGGTGACTCTTCCAATCCAAAACTGGTCGTGCAAAGATTGGGCCGTTTCGAGAGCTTCAGTAAAAACCCGACCGGAGCTCTCGGGATCTTTGCTGCTGAGATCGGCTGCCGCTTTCACAATCAAACACCGTAGCCGAAGCTCGGGATTTGCCCGCACAAGCCGGGTGTCGAGGAGCTGCGCAATCTCTTGTGAAACCGCTGGATAGGACAGAATCGTTTCAGAGTCGCCGCGCAAGCGGCTCACCCGGGCGTAGGTGGCCTTTGCTGGATTGCCCTGAGCAGTGAACTCGGCTTCTGCCCGCACCCAGAATGGCCGAGCCTTGGCGTAATTGTCCAGTTGGAACAGCCGCTCCGCCGCTGTGAAGTCGGCTTCGGCAGTCTGCCCATGAAGAATGCCTGCAAACAGAAATGCTGTGAACAATCGTTGAGCTGTTGGCATGTCGAGAGCGCACAAAATCTGAATAGATCCAGACAACTGTGAATTCATTTCGTTAAAAATACGTGAACTATCACGGTTTTCCGCAAGTTCCACAATCGCCAGAAACGACTACAGGACACATAAGGACAGGACATTACAGGAATATATGCCCCTAGAATGCCGATGATTCGCCCCTAGAATGCCGAACTTTGAGGCGATTCCCGCCCCTAGTTTGCCGAACAAGGAGGGATCTTCTCAAGCGCTCTGTGGAAAACCGCCCCTAGAATGCCGAGCTCAGAGCAGGCTCGCTCCAAGGCGATTTGCCCGAGCGCCCATAGAATGCCGAACTCCCACGCCGCTTATCCCGGCTAAAAGCCTCGCCGGCAATCAAATTCAAAAAAATTGCATTTTCTCTGTCCCGAAAGCCCGTTCTCGTGACCTAGAAAGTAGAGGGGCAAATGGAAGCTACATCGAACATACTGACGATTGCAGAAGTTGCGGCGGTTCTTCGGTGCTCCAAGGCACACGTACAAAACGCCCTGCGTGGAAAGGTCCGGGGAGTCCCGAAGCTGGCGCATCTCCAACTTGGTCGCCGGAAGGTCGTTCCGCGGGAGTGGCTCAAGGACTGGATGGAAGAAGGCAAAATGCGTTAACGCTTCCGGCAAGGATCATACGCATGGCAATTGAATTCAACACCGACACAATTGCTGCGGCGGTTGTTACGCGCCTGATTGATTGCGGAGTGCTCGTGCCCAGGCTGCTCACACTTGATCAAGCCGCAACCTATCTCGGGCTCACGAAAGATGCGCTAAAAGCCAAGGTTCATCTTGGAAAGATCCCAACAGTAGACTTGGACAAGAAACTAAGATTTGATCGGTTCGACCTAGATCGCATCATCGAGGAAAGCAAGAGGGTAGCGTAGATGCCCCGAAAGCGCAGCACTCACGGACAAGGTTCGATTTACCAACGGAATGGCCGGTGGTGGTGCAACTACTGCGTCGATAGTGTGAGACACCGGGAATCGTGCAAGACAACAGACCGCGAAGAAGCTCTCGCTTATCTCCACCGGAAGCAGGGGAGGTTGGCCTCAGGCGAGTTGCTGACGCCAGATCGCGTCCGGGTTCGTGATCTTTTTGCGTTGCTTGTTGAGGACTATGATGTTCGCGGTGTTGCGCAGGCCTACATCGCCGGGGTGAAGATCAAATCGATTCTCATCCCGAAGGTCGGTGACATCAAAGCGTCCAAGCTGACTACCGCACAGGTAAAGGAATACATCCGGGATCGCCTGAAAGAGGTGAAATCCAGCACGGTGAATCGGGAGCTCGCTCTGTTGCACCGGGCTTACCAACTCGGTTATCAACATGATCCTCCACTCGTCGCACGTGTTCCGTACTTTCTAAAGCTGCCGGAAGGTGAGCCCAGGAAAGGCTTTTTGAAGCCGGATACCTACCGTAGGCTGCTTTTTGAACTGCCGGAAGAACTGCGGCTGCTCTTCGTGATTGCTTATCACGTTGGGCTACGGCGGGGTGCGTTGCTGCGAATCAAATGGTCACAGGTTGATTTAGGCGCTTCGTGCATCTGGATGGAGGGCAAGAGGGCTAACCGAAAACCGGAACCTATCGCAGTACCTATCTACGGCGATATGGCCAAGTTCATCGAAATGCAGCCACGGGACAGCGAGTACTTGTTTGCGAGGCGATCGAAGCCGATCAAAGATTTTCGGGAGAGCTGGAAGCAGGCATGTCAGCGCGCCGGTGTTCCGAATCTCTTATTTCACGATTTGCGCCGGACAGCAGTGCGCAATCTGCGCCGGGCCGGCGTTGCTGAGACGGTGATCATGAAGATCACCGGCCACCGGACGCGCAGCGTTTTCGAACGTTACAACATCGCCGACCAGACTGATACGCAGGAGGCAGGCCGGCTCGCAGAGGAGTTCTTGGCGAAAGAGCACCAGGAATTGGCACAAATTCCGTCACAAAGAACGAGGACACCAAATTGAGGAGATTAACGAACCCTTTTGTTTTGAATGTGGTGCGGAGAGGGGGACTTGAACCCCCACGGTGTTACCCGCTAGCACCTCAAGCTAGTGCGTCTGCCAATTCCGCCATCTCCGCTACGTTGTAACAACCTTTTACTTCTTTGGCGCGGCCGGTTGAGGCTGCGGCTTCGTCTGCTGGCGCTTGGCAGGCGCAGGCGCGGTGGTCACACGATTGTCGAGCACGCTTCCGGAACTGGGTGTGCCGCGCCGGCTTCCCAAAATCGCCAGACCTAGCGAGGTCACCATAAATGTGATCGCCGCCCAGGTCGTCGCTCTGGACAGAACCGTTGCCGAACCTCGCGGTCCGAACACGGTCTGCGAGCCCATGCCGCCAAATGCCCCAGCCAAGTCCGCCGCCTGCCCGCTTTGCAGGAGCACCACAATAATCAGGAATAAACAAACTATTACGTGGACCGTTGCGAACAAATAAATCATCCGAACCTTCAGTATACCCGCGCGCCTGCACGAACGCCACCGCGCCTGACAGCTCGCCCTGGCCCCTATCCTGTCACGGAACCGCCCGTTTTCTCCGCGCGCTTTGATACGCTTTCAAGGAAAGTTTTAGATTTTGGGAGCACCACCTTGAAACGACTTCAAAAGTACGCGCTTCGGGCATCGCCGCTCGCGCTCGCAATCCCTTTCCTGATGGGACGACAGACTCCTGCTCCTAGACCTGCCCCGCCGCCCTCGGTACGAAAGCACATTCTCATCATTGGCCAGACGAACGGCTTCGAACACGACTCTGTTCCCGACGCAATGGGAACACTCTGGAAAATGGGCCACGATACCGGGTTGTGGGACGCCTACCTGCGCACGGATACCGAACCGATCACCAAAGGCCAGATGCATCCGAACGGCAAGAACCTGAATTATTTCGACGCGCTGGTATTCTCCAGCACAACCGGCGAGCTTAATCTGACTGACGAGCAAAAAAAAGACATGATCTCGTTCGTGCATGACGATGGCAAAGGCTTTGTCGGAGTCCACGCCGCGCTCGATACAAACTACAAATGGCCGGAATATGGCGAAATGATTGGCGGGTGGTTCGATCAGCACCCCTGGATGACGTTCTGGGCCCCCATTGTCGTCGAAGATCCGGAGTTCCCTGCCGTCCGTCACTTTCCAAAGGGATTCATGAAGCGGGACGAGATCTATCAAGCCAAGGCTTGGTCCCGTGAAAAAGTGAATGTCTTGCTGCGGCTTGACGAGCGCAAGCTCGATTACAACAACAACCCTCGCATTCACCGCACCGATCACGACTTCGCTGTGGCCTGGTCCAAGATGTACGGCAAGGGACGCGTCTTCTATTCAACCTTAGGTCACACCAACGAGGCGTGGGACGATCCCGATATTCAGAAAATGTATTTCGAGGCCGTGAAGTGGGTCCTTGGCCTGACCGAAGGGAGCACCAAGTCTCATCCGAAGCCACCCCCGCCCGAAGTCGAAGATCCCTGACCGGCCGAGTTTCGGTTACGAAGTGATCAACTCCGGACTCACCCGCTTCAATTGCCCGCAGGCCGCGTAAATCTCACGCCCGCGCGGTTTGCGCACGAAACAGGGCAGTGAGCGCTTCACAATCTGCTGGAAGTGATACACGCGTTCCTCCGAAGGCGTGTCGAATGATATGCCCGGCCCAGGATTGAACGCAATGAGGTTCACCTTCGCATTCAAACCGGAAAGCAGGCGCACCACCCGCCGGGCGTCCGAGTCTGAATCGTTCGTATCCTTCAATACAACGTACTCGAAGGTAAGCCGTTCCCACGGCCGGAGCGGATAAGCGCGGCAGGCCTCCATCAGGTCGCGCAAATGATACTTCCTCGTAATGGGCATCAGTTCCTGCCTCTGCTCTTCGGTGGAGGCATTCAACGAAATTGCCAGCTTCGGACGAACTGAAGCGCGTCCCATCTCCTCGATCTTAGGAATGATGCCGGAAGTCGATAGCGTGATCCGCCGGGGTGACATGCCAAATCCGTCTTTGTCTGTGAGCAAACGGGTTGCTTTTAGAACGTTCTCCAAATTCAACAGCGGCTCGCCCATCCCCATCATGACTACGTTCAGCCGTTGGCCGGGGGCGCGCCCTCCATGTTCGCGGGCCACCAGCAACACCTGCCCCACAATCTCCGCAGACGTGAGATTCCGCTCCAGGCCCATGAGCGCCGTCAAACAGAACCGGCAGTCTACCGGGCACCCTACCTGGCTCGAAATGCAGATCGTGTTCCGGTTCTCTTCAGGCATCCAGACGCTTTCTACCGTACGGTTGTCCATCAGCCGGAGTAGATAGCGCCGGGTACCGTCAGCGGAATCATACCGGCTCTCAATTGAAGGAATACCTATAATAAACTGCTTAACTAATTGATTTTTAAGGCCTTCTGGAATTGTCGAAATGGCGAATAAATCTACGGCAAGTTGCTTGTACAATGCGTCAAATAGCTGGCGGGCCCGATAGGCCGGCTCGTTCGGACCGAGGGCATCGCGTAACTCCGCCAGCTCGAGTCCGAGGAGCGAAAGCGACTTTGCTTCGCTCACAAGTGATTGCAACATTTACGGTTAGTGTAACGCGATACACTTAGAAGAGGTAATTACTCGTGAACGATTCAAAGATTGCCGGTTCCGTCGTCAAACGGTGGCCTCGCGTGTCTGCTGCTATCGCCCCGTTGCCGGCGGAATCGAAGGGATCGCGCGAGATCCAGACGACGGTGCTGCCGAATGGTCTTCGAATCGTCACTGAATCCATGCCGTCTGTCCGTTCAGTGTCTCTCGGCATTTGGATCGGAACGGGCTCGCGAGTTGAAAAAGGATCCGAGAGCGGCTTGTCCCACTTCATTGAACACATGGTTTTCAAGGGGACCGTTAATCGGAGCGCGGAAGACATCGCCCGGTCGGTGGATTCCGTCGGCGGAGGACTGGACGCTTTCACAAGCAAGGAACTGGTCAGTTTCAATACCAAAGTTCTTGACGAGCACTTGCCCATCGCCCTCGATGTCCTTTCTGACATGGTGCTGAATCCGGTCTTCCGGGAAGACGACATCGAGAAAGAAAAGGGCGTCATCCTCGAAGAGATTAAGAGCGAGGCCGATCAGCCCGAATTTGTTCTACATGAGATGTTCATCAGCAACTTTTGGAAGGGCCACGGGCTGGGCAGGCCCATCCTGGGCACGCGCGAGACAGTAAAGAAATTCAGCCAGCAAATGCTGTTCGACTTCTACAATCGTGTCTACGCGCCGAAGAACATTTTAGTCACCGCCGCGGGAAGTCTCGAGCACGATAAGATCGTCGCTCTTGTGAACGAGCGCTTCAGCGACCTTTCCGATCGGGATGGGTTTCCGGTGGATAAAACCCCGGTGGCATCCGCACCCATTATCCTTAAGAACAAGGAATCGCTCGAGCAAGTGCATATCACGGTAGGCGTCCCTGCGTACGAACTTGCTCACGAAATGCGGTTTCCGTTGTATGTCTTGAACACTGTTCTAGGTGGCGGCATGAGCTCGCGGCTGTTCCAAAACATACGGGAGAAGCAAGGCTTGGTTTATTCGGTCTACTCGGAGTTGAATCTCTTCAGCGACACCGGATGTACAACGATCTACGCCGGTACCGGTGTCGAAACTGCGAGGCAAGTAGTCAGTTCGATCATTCAGGAAATCATCAACGTCAAGCAAGACCTCATCGGCGAAGACGAGCTGCGCCGCGCCAAGGATCATTTGAAGGGCTCACTCATGTTGAGTCTGGAATCTACCTCCAGCCGGATGTCGAACCTGGCGCGGCAGGAGCTCTATTTTCCGCGCTTCTACAGTTTCGACGAGATGCTCGAATCAATCGAGTGTGTCTCACGAGAACAGGTCCAGCAGGTTGCCCAGGAATTCTTCCAAACGGACAAGGTTGCCCTTGCCATGTTGGGCCGCGTGAAAGGGATGGAGATCACGCGAGAAGACGTTGCCTGTTAGCCGAACTTCGTCGGAAACGCTTCGGTTGCGGTTCAGAACCGCGCGCGCCAGCAAGACCCCCATGTTCCTTCGGAACATCGCAGGCGATGAAAACAAAGGCCTTCGGCCTGTGCTTTCGACGGAGCGGCGTGCTGACGAAGCCACCCAGTAGTTGGTGAGAAATCTCCCGATGCAATATGAGGAGTTCCGCGAAAGCGCAAGACATCAGCTTCCTGCCAGTCACGACAATTTCGCGAATTTTTTCGCCGCTCTTTCGCTTGGATAAACCTTTTAAACACAATAAATTAGGCGGGATTCCCGCGTCGCTTGTTATCGCCGACTAAAGCTGCTCAACCCGGCCACCCCCTAGACTCCTGGGCGGAGGTTTCTCTTTCAGCATGCGATCTAGTTCCCTTCGGAGCCGGCGAAATGACCCGCCTGACGAGCCAGACGAACTCACTTTACAGCTATGCGAAATTTTGGTGGGGCAGAACAACTCTATCGAGACCATTGTTCCGTACATCCAGATGCATTCAGCGGGTCTGGCGCCCGAGGGCCGTCCCATCGGCGTGTTTCTCTTGCTTGGTCCAACGGGCACCGGTAAAACACGCACCGTCGAGGCCCTCGCTGAGGTGTTGCACGGATCGTCTAAAAACCTCCTCAAAATTGACTGCGGAGAATTTCAAATGGAGCATGAGGTAGCGAAACTGGTCGGAGCCCCTCCCGGCTACTTAGGCCATCGGGAAACGCAACCTATGCTGACCCAAGCGAAAATCAATGCAGCAGCGAGCGAAAACAGCCCCATCTCGCTGATCCTGTTCGACGAAATCGAAAAGGCGGCCCCCTCGTTGGTTCGGTTGCTGTTAGGCATTCTCGATAAAGCGACGCTGCGGCTTGGCGACAACTCGAGCGTGAATTTCGAGAACACCATGATCTTTCTGACGAGTAACTTGGGCGCCAAATCGATTCGCCGGGCAACCTGTCCCGATTTCGGGTTCGAAGCGATGGTGAAGCAGGACGCCGTCGTTGAACCGGAGAAGCTGCAGAGTATCGGTATGAGCGCCGTGCGACAGAAGTTTTCGCCGGAATTTGTGAACCGCATCGACTCGGTGATCACCTACCGGCCGCTCGGCCGCGAAGATTGCGCTGAGATTCTCGATCAACTCATGCAAAACTTCGCGCGGCTCATCTTCCAGCGGCTGGGGGCTCGCTCGTTCCGGATCTCGTACACGCCCTCCGGCAAGAATCTTTTGCTGGATCGTGGCACAAGCTCCGAATTCGGCGCTCGCGAGTTGAAGCGCACCGTACAAAGGCACTTTATGCAACCGTTGGCCGCTCTGGTCTCCAAAGGCCGCATCCCGCCAGGCAGCACCGTGGTTCTGGATGCGAAAAGCGGCGACTTCCGGCTATTCCTCAGAGATTAGCCCCAATCACCGGGCTGGCCATTGGGCCGACTGAACCAGCTCGGCCGATTCCGGAAGTTCAACCCTCATTCGGACTGTTATGCGATTGCCTTTGCGCTGATAGGAAAGCTTTCCCGTTCGAAGCTCAAACGGAGTCAGCTTCAGCTCCCTCGAGCTTCCGTCTTCGATCGTGAGGATCGCGCCTCCTGCGCGCTCGACGTCGGGCTGCCGGCGGTTCCATTGAATCTCGAGCATGTTTCCACGAGGTGTCGCCTTCAATCTCAAGCCGCCTCGAGAGGCGCCGAATAGGTGTGTTGTAAACGGCGCCCATGCCGTGAGGAGCAAAGCCATCAGCATAACCGAGGCAGCCCAAACAGATGATAATGCGGTCTTACGGCGGGTCAGCGCGAGGATGCCGGACCGGCCAGGCTGGTCCGGCGGGGTTTCCCGTTCCGCTGTCGCTGGAGCAAGGTGCGCGGTGGACGGCGATACTTGCAGAGCTGCTTGCTGTCGGCGTTGCCCCGCCTCTTCCGCATCGAATTGAAGTTCTTTCGGCACGCTTCCAGGCGGCAACGCGCCTTCGGCGTTCGGAATTACGAATCCCGCTATGTGTGGAGCTTGCGCGCGAATGAGCAGCGCAACGTAGATTGCTTTCCCAAATTCGACCGTTAGCAGCTTGCGATCGTCGCCAGAGAGAGCAAGACCCTCCCTGCGCATGTGGCTGCGAAAGAACCCCAGCACCGCGGTTCGTCCCTCGAGCAGCTCGCGCCGTGTGGTCGACAGTCTTGCGCGCTGTTCCGGCGTGAGACTGTAGCGCGCTTCGTCGTTCTCCCGCCGCGCAATAACTACAAAATCGTCGATTCTGAGTGTGACGCTCGCAGTTCTTCGAAGAGAGCCGACCAGAAGGCCGCCAACCTCTTTGCCGGCCCTTGCGCCGGCGCTAACCTCGGCGATGAGGCGCGGCAACAGCCCGGTGTTTAATTCGACCGCGTAGGGCGAGCTGTCCTGCCGCAGGTGCAGATAGCCGTTCAGTATCCGCCGATTGTGTCTGCCTTCCTGGCGCAGTGTCGTCCTTATGCAAGCACTCCCTCCATTCAACGATACACTGCTAATTGCTTGAGTGCCACGCTGTACCTGGTTTCTACGCCCATTGGAAATCTCGAAGACATCACCCTTCGTGCCCTGCGCGTCTTGCGCGAAGAAGTCGGTGTGATTGCCTGCGAAGACACACGGCAAACGCAGAAACTTCTCGACCATTTCGAAATCCCCAAACCGCTCGTCAGTTATCACGACCATAACGAGACGGCGCGAACCCCGGAGCTGATCGCTCGCCTCGCGGCCGGTGAATCGGTGGCGCTGGTGAGTGACGCAGGCACGCCTCTCGTTTCCGATCCTGGCTATCGTCTCGTGAAAGCGGCAATCGATGCGGGGATCCGGGTTGTGCCAATTCCCGGGGTTTCAGCCGTGCTTGCCGCGCTCTCGGCTTCCGGATTATCAGCCGGGGAGTTTCGTTTCGCGGGCTTTCTCCCGCAGAAGTCTGGAGCGCGTCGCCGATTGCTCGAGCAGCTTAAAGGCGAAACAGCCACTCTGATTGTTTACGAAAGCCCGCATCGCATTCTCGAGTCATTGGAAGATATCAGTACTGTTCTTGGTCGGCGCCAGATCGTGGTCGCGCGCGAGCTCACCAAGATTCATGAGGAGTTTCTGCGCGGCACTCCGCTCGAGATTTTGGAGGATCTCCGATCTAGGCCTTCGATCAGAGGTGAAATGACGCTTGTGATCGCGCGTTCTTCGGACAGTCAAGCAACGGGAGATCCTGTTACTGAAGTCGGCAAGCTCGAAGCCACCGGCGTTGATCGCATGGATGCAATTAAGACAGTCGCGCGCCAGTTCGGAATCGGAAAACGGGAACTGTACCGGAGAATCGCGGCGGATTTGAAGGTTTAGCAACGCGCTGTTTTCCGGGCGAATTCCCAGGCATCGGAAACGACACGGCGCAAATCCGAACGGCCCGGCTTCCAACCAAGTTGTCTTTGCAGTTTCTGTGAATCGGCCACCAACCTCGGAGGGTCCCCCTCGCGCCTGCATCCGATTTGGTAAGGCACTTTCTTCCCGGTGACGTATTCAACAGCCGCCAGAACCTCTTTGACGGAATGACCCGAACCGGTTCCGACGTTAAACACGTCGGACTGCCCATCCTTGAGCAAGTGTTCCACTGCCAGAACGTGGGCTTCAGCCAGGTCGCTGACATGAATATAATCGCGAATGCAGGTGCCGTCCGGCGTGTCGTAGTCGTCTCCGAAAACCGTCACGGGATCTCCGGTGATGACGGCGCGCAAAATCAAAGGGAGCAAATGAGTTTCCGGATCGTGGCATTCGCCAAGCCCGGAAGGCGGCTCAGACCCGCAGGCGTTGAAGTAGCGAAGCCGGATACTGCGAAACTCTCGGTACTGGTCGAGGATCTCGATCATTTTCTCGACCATTACTTTCGATTCGCCATACGGGTTAATCGGATCGTATGGCTCTGTTTCCGGAATGGGAATGACTTTTGGGATGCCGTAGGCCGCGGCGGTCGAGGAAAATACGAGTTTGTTCACGCCCGCCTGCTGCATCGCTTCAAACAGCGACGTCGAGCCTCCCACGTTGTTCGAGAAATAAAGTTCCGGGGCTTTGGTCGATTCTCCGACTGCGATATACGCGGCAAAATGAATCACCGCCTGGCATCTTTCGCTGGTCATCAGATCTGCCAGTTTTCGAGTTTCGCGGAGATCATATTGATGCAGCAGACCTTCCGGCACATTTGCTTTCCGTCCGCGCGACAAATTGTCCACAACGGCAACTTCGTGTCCGCTCTTGCGCAGAAAGTAGACCGTGTGAGAACCAATGTAACCGGCGCCCCCGGTCACCAAAATCTTCGCCAATAGATCACTCCTCCCGTGCTCACAATGGATTCGCTGCTGTGCGACAAGGGCAGCCGAATCAGTCTCAGTTTCTCATGCGCGGGGGATGCCCCCTTGTCTTGAAGTTTTCACGTTGAAAGAACTGAAAAGTAACGAATCTGCAATAACCGGATGCTAACGTCAACCCTGGGTTGATCTCGCAAGCACACTCATCAGCCTCCAATCCTGATCTTGAGGAGACTTTCCGAATGACCTTGAAGTTGTCGAGAATGCAAGTTCGCCCGCGAATGCGAGGACAAAGAATCGCCGTGATCGCGTTGAGCGTTTTAACAGGGAGCCTGGCGGTATCTGCCGGCGACTTGCCCTCTGCGCCGGCCCATTTCTGGCCCGGCAACCTGGTGGTCAGCCGCAGCGTATACGACAACAACCCCAATAACGTGGTGGTTGGGACGATCCTTCCGCCGAACTGCGCTAATACAACGGGCGGCTGTTCCGTTTCGACCGGCGCGCCGTACAACGGTTCCTACCCTACAGTTTGGAATAACGACATTTATGACGTCAGCTTCGGCATCACATCGAAAATTCTGCTTGATCAGATAACTCCCTCCGGCTGGCTGATTAACACGCTCGAAGTGCCCAACAGCTTGGATCAGGGCATCACCAGCACGAGCGACCAACTAGTAACAAGCTTCAGCTCGAAATCTGAACTCGCTCTCCATCTGTCGACCGATGGCAAATACCTCACGTTTATGGGGTATATTGCGCCCGTTAACGCGCTCGATGTCTCGAATTCCAATACTCCCGGAGCCGTCGATCCGACGAATCCTGTCGGAGAGAATTATCTTCGCGCCGTGGCGCAAATCGATTCGAATGGGAAGTTTCAGTTTACGGAAACCAACGCGTACAGCGGCAATAATGGCCGTGCCGCCATCTTCAATGATAAAGATGGCGCCAATTTCTTTTATACAGCCGGTAACGCCGGTAACGGAAGCAACCCGCAGCCAGGCGGTGTCATCCTCGGGGCCGGCGCGCAACTCATCGTTCCGTCGAACGAACCCGAAAACGCGCAGAACGCAGGGACTCTCACGCCGGTCGCGAGCTTCAACGTTACGCAATTGGGCGCAAAGCCCGACAAGATCGGTAAGGACGACAATTTCCGGGGCATTACCATCTTCAATAACGTGCTCTACTATTCGAAGGGCAGCGGCGGCAATGGCGTTAACACGGTGTATTTCGTCGATACTACCGGCAAAGCGTGTCCGAAAGGCGTCGGTCTGCCTTCCAGTTCCGCAACTCTGCCCACAACTCCTCTGTCCTATAATCCGGCGACGTTCGAGACCGACGGTCTTCCCAGCAACATGTGCATCCTGGCGGGTTTCCCTTCAACTCCTAACAGCTCCGCCACAAGTCTTGCCTATCCATTCGGTATGTGGTTTGCCGACGCCAACACTCTGTACGTTGCAGATGAGGGCGACGGGTACGTAGGCGGCAGCGATCTCTATACACACGCGGCCGATCAAACTACGGCAGGTCTGCAAAAGTGGGTCTTCAATTCGAGCACAAATACTTGGAACCGGGTCTATACGCTGCAAACGGGGTTGAACCTGGGCGCGCCGTACGCCGTCTCGGGATATCCAAGCGGAACTAATTCCGCGACAGGACTTCCATGGTCGCCCGCGACAGACGGCCTCCGCAACATCACCGGGCGCGTCCGCGACGACGGCACTGTCACCATCTGGGCCATCACTTCTACGGTCAGCGGAAATGGAGATACCGGTGCCGATCCCAATAAACTTGTTGTGATCGACGATTCTTTGAAGAACACGGACCCGACAATTGCGGCTTACGAGACGTTTATTACGCTTCGCGAAGCTCAGTTTGGCGAAGTCCTCCGCGGCGTCTCGTTCACGCCAGGTACGGACTTCGACCAGCGATAAGCGGAAGCGTCGCCGTTACCTACCAGATCTCAGCGTCATCACGGGTTCGGCACTCTGCTCAAAGTCTCTAATTCTGAGAATATTTCGCCGGATCAGGCCGGCAGCTTCATGAGTGCCATAGTTCATGGCCGCAAGGAGGATGACCTTTGGCGGAGTGCCAAGCTCCGCCGCAAGTATCGCGAAGTCGTGATCGGCAGTCACGATTGAATAGCCCTTGTCACGCGCGTAATCCCAAATTGCACGGTCGGCGTTTCTCCGGCGAATCCTTGAAGAGTTACATGAGTAGACTCCGGAAATAAATCAGCGATCATCGGAATCAGCCTGCGAGACGATTCGCGTCGAAAAGAAGCTTCAACGTGCGATCTTCTCGCGCAGACTGTAGGCGAACTGGTGGACGGCCGTAATGTCCTCGCGCCGCAATTCTGGGTAATCCTCAAGAATTTGCTGCTCGGTTGCTCCGGACGCAAGCCAGCCGAGAACATCCCAAACGGTAATCCTAGTGTTGCGGATAATTGGCTGCCCCGACCGAACTCCGGGCCTCACCACGATTCGCTGAGCTAGATCGTCTACGTTGGCGCTGACAGATTCTCCCATAGAAGAGGCGAGGACCCTCAAACCAATTCTAACGCGCTTTGTACCGGCGGCTCTCGCATTGCCCGCCGCTAGCGAATGGCATAGACTGATTGATTTAGAGACTTCAAGCGCCTTATATTCCATTCGGGAGGTTTGCCATGGGCCAGAACGACGATCTTACGCGGCGCGACGTGATGAAACTCGCGGGGGTCACAGGAGTGACGGCGGCTGCGGTAACCACTGCGGCGAAAGTCGGAGGGCCTGCCATTATCAAGGCGCGCGCCGACAGCAGCCAGGTCAAGTATGGAATGATCGGCACCGGCAGCCGCGGCACCTACCTTCTCGGTCATCTGGCAAAGGTTGATAATGGCCACTGCGCGGCGGTATGCGATCTCAACCAACAGGCGATGGACAAAGCGGCCGGCGTGATTGGAACCAATCCGAAGAAGTACCACGATTACCGCGAGTTGCTCTCCGATAAAGATGTCGATGCGGTGTTGATTGCCGTTCCTCTGTACGAACATTTCGCTGTTACCCGAGACTCGCTACAGGCTGGCAAGCATACGTTCTGCGAAAAGAGCCTCGTCTTCCGGCCGGAAGAGGTTCACGCCCTTCGAGCATTGGCGGCACAACACCCGAAGCAAGTGCTTCAGGTAGGCCTGCAGCGGCGCTACAGCAAATATTTTCAGGCCACGAAGGACATGGTGGATAAGAATATTCTCGGCGACGTCACGCACATCCACGCGCAGTGGCATCGGAATCCCGGTGGCTCGTTATGGGTGATGAGACCGGGCGGCAAAAGCAATCCGAAAAACTGGAGGCTTTACCGGGAGTTCTCAGGCGGTCTGACGGCTGAACTCGCTTCGCATCACCTTGACGTCGCCGACTGGATGTTTGGCGGTCACCCGGAATTTGTGATGGGATTGGGCGGCCTTGATACCTGGAAAGACGGCCGCGATGTTTTTGATAATATCCAGCTCATTTACCAGTATCCGGGCGGTCGAAAGCTCACCTATAGCGCGATTAGCACGAACGCCCATTGTCCGTATCTCTGCTCCGAGCGGCCCGAGTTTGGCATGTGCATCATGGGCACTGCGGGCGCAGTCGAAATCAACGTTGGCGACGGGCAGAAAACCATGCCGACGGCGTTGTGGTATCGGGAACCGAAGTCGACTAAAGTATCAAGCGGGACCGAGAAGACCAAAACAGAAGCCGGCGCAACGTTTGCTTTGGCCGGACCGCAAAAGGGTTTGCCGATCCTCATGCCCGACTATCAGGTAGACAAAGACAAAGATTCGTTTGTCGCGCGCGAAATGAAGTATGCTCGCTTGTGGCTCTATCAGAAGGGCGTGATGATACCCGAAGAAGACGTGAACCCGGTCGAGACCGAGCTCTGGAGCTTCTTCAACGACTCGATGAGCGGCGGCCATCCCAAGGCCGATGTTGAAGTCGGGCTTGCCGATTCGACCGCAGTCATTCTTTCGAACATGGCGATGGACGAGAACCGGCGAGTTTACTTCAACGAGATGGAAAATCTTGGAAAAGACAAGGTCGACGACGCGATGAAGGAAGACGCTAAGCACACCGCATAAGCGCCGTCTAGCCCTTCAGACTTTCCGCGCCTTCGATCAACTGCCGCGCGCGAGCGAACACCTCGCGGAGCATTGGTGCCGTCAGTTTGCCGGTTGAAGTATTTTGCTGGCTCGGGTGGTAGCAGCCCGCGAGCAGCGGGCCGCCTTGATGCGTGGTGTAAAGAACACCATGGCCGAACCGGAATGCGGCTCGCGACTTGATTTTGCCTTCCTCAAGCAAATAAGTGAGGTATTCGCCGAAGCCGAAGCTGCCGAGGGCGACGACTACTTTGCCATTCTCGAGCAGTGATAATTGCTTGTGGAACATCGGGCAGCAATTGAGCACTTCCGAGCGATCCGGTTTGTTATCGGGAGGAACACACCGGATGGGAGCTGCGATGAACGCGTCCGTCAGCGTGAGTCCGTCGTCGCGGGATGTGCTGTTCGGTTGGTTCGCAAAACCGGTCTCGAACAGGGCGCGATAGAGAAAGTCGCCCGAGCGGTCGCCAGTGAACATTCTTCCGGTCCGGTTAGCGCCGTGCGCGCCTGGAGCGAGGCCGATAATCACGAGCCTTGCGCCAGGGTCGCCAAATGAAGGAACCGGCCGGCCCCAGTACTGCTGATCGCGATAGGCCCGGCGTTTTGTTTCGGCGATCTCCTCCCGCCAGGAAACCAGCCGCGGGCAGCGGCGGCAGCGCACAATTTCGCGATTCAGAATCTTGAACGCGGAAGGCCAGCGACTATCAAACTCGAAAGTCATGGGCAACAGTCATGAAAATCAATCGTTGACGGCGACCTGGTCGCTCGCTTCCAGCATGATTCTGCTCTCCGGTGTTCCACTAAACTTCACAATAGCGATACCGGCGAAGATGAGGATCATGGCAATCATCTCGCGGAGCCCAAAAGGCTCGCGAAAGATCAACCAACCAAGAATGACAGCCACGACGGGGTTGACGAATGCATAGACCGAAACGATAGCCGCGGGAAGACGGTCCATCGCATAGACGAACGCGCTGTATCCGACGATTGCGCCGAAAATCACGAGGTACAGTAAACCGCCGAGCGCCTGGGGCTTGACATGAGTGGGGAATCGTTCGAATGCCAGCGTGAGAAGCAGGAAGAAGGCGCCGGTAGCGAACTGCTGTACGGCTCCACTCACGATGGGGTGCGCCCTTCCACCCAACCGAGTCTGCAGCAGCGCCCCCGTTACCCAACCCGCGCATCCGAGCTGTAGCATAAGAAATCCGGCAACGATTCCACTTCGTAGACCTTCTTTCATGGCATTCGGCGCGACCAGCACGGCCACGCCTATCATGCCTAACATGAGCCCTCGAATTGTGGCGCCACGTGGCCGATTCGCACCCGCTGACAGAACCCAATCGGCAATCACCATCCAGAATGGTTGCGTAGCGATAAACAGCGCCGAAAGCCCGCTCGGAACCCATTGCTCGGCCACGCACAGCAACCCAGTTCCAAAGCCAATGGTAATGATGCCGTAGAGCGACGTGAGCCACAGCTCTCGGCCTGACGGCAGAGTTGCGCCCCACAATTTCGCACCAAAAATCATGATGGCGCCCGACAGGAAATAGCGAACTCCCATCAACAGAAAAGGCGGAAACGATTCGAGCGCAACCCGAATACCTAAATAAGTAGTGCCCCAAAGGATGCACACCGATCCGAGGGCGAGCCATGCTCTCGTTCTTTGCTGCATTGTGGCGGGTATGGTTTGAGGGTAACATTCCCCACCGTTGCTACGCTGGAGTGGGGACGATGAGAGACACGATACTGACGCTCACTGTAAATCCTGCCATTGATCGCATTGTTACAGTAGATCGCCTGGTATTCGAGGATCGCGCCTATATCCTCTCCACCGATTTCGCGGCCGGCGGACGCGGTATTAATGCGGCTCGTGTGCTCAAGAGTTTTGGCGCGAAAATACTGGCGATCACCACGTCCGGCGGAGAGGGCGGCCGGCGGCTCGAAGAGAAGCTGAACCACGACGGTTTCCCGGTTGAGCTGGTAAAGATCAAGAATCACATTCGCACGAATGTAACAATTTCCGACCGCCAAGGGCTCTCAGTCAAACTCAATGAGCAAGGTCCGACGCTCGCCGACTCGGAAGTGAAACGGATTCACAAGGCGGTCGAAAAGCATTTTTCTTCCGCCACATGGCTCATGCTTTGCGGCAGCGCGCCGCCGGGAGTTCCCGCCGATTTTTACGCGAAGCTCATTCGAGAAGCGGAAAAGCACAGCGTGCTGACCCTGCTCGACACCGATGGCGAGCCATTGCAACCGGGAGTCGAGGCCGGTCCGACAGCGGTGATGCCCAATCAATCGGAAGCCGAGCGACTGCTTGGCCGCGCGCTAATCACAAGGTCGCATAGCATCGAGGCTGCGCAGCGGATTAAGGCGATGGGCGCGAAACACGTGGTTCTTACTTTAGGAAGCCGCGGAGCGATTGCTGCCTCGCCGGATGGAGTCGTTGAGGTTGTCCCCCCGCGTATTGACGCAGTTTGCCCCATCGGCGCCGGCGATGCGATGGGAGCCGCTTTTGTTTGGGCCATGAGCCACGGGAACAGTTTCGAGGAATCCGTCCGATGGGGCGTGGCGGCGGGAACTGCATCCGCCAAGTTGCCCGGTATCCAGTTGGCAACTTTCGAAGAGACGGAGCAAGTATTCCCGTTAGTTCAGGTCACAAGAATCTAATGACACCGTTCTACGTGCGGGCCGTGCTGTTCGACATGGACGGCACCCTTGTCGATTCCACTCCTGTAGTTGAGAGAGTCTGGTCGCGATGGGCGGCGCAGCACGGACTTGACGCTTCAGAAGTAGCGACTTTTGCGCACGGCCGGCCGACGGCGGAGGTCATTCGAGCCTTTCTGCCAAATGTGGATGCGGTGACGGAAGCTGCCTCGTTACTCGCGGAAGAAGAACTCGATCCGACCCCGATTCGAAGCATTCCTGGTGCGCTCGAGGCAGTAGCGGCCGCCAGCCAACACTCGAAATGGGCGGTTGTGACGTCGGCTTCGAGAAAACTCGCGGGATTGCGGCTCGCGCTCGGCGGTTTTCCAAGCCCTCCCGTTCTGATCTCGGCCGACGATATCGTGCATGGCAAGCCTGACCCGGAAGGATTCCGGCGCGCGGCCGAAGCGCTGGGAGAACAGCCGGAAGAATGCCTAGTGTTCGAGGATACGCCCGCGGGTCTTCAGGCGGGTCGCGCCGCGGGAGCCCGAATCATTGGGCTCTCGACTACGTTCCCCGCCTCCGCGTTGCCGGCAGACATCGTAGTTCCCGATTTCACGTCCGTGTCCATGCAGCCTGCAGAGGATGGCAGTCTGCTCGTATCCGTTTTTGCGCCGGAAACCGTCAGCGGCACGAATTAGGAAACGGAGGTCTCGATCGCAATTTCGGGGGCTCCCGCCAACAGAGTAATAAAGTAATAACCTGATAAACATAGAGAGCGTGATTGACAGTTCGGGGAGAGAAATCATGAAGAGATTTTCACTTGGTGCAACGGTGGTAATGGCCCTGCTATTGGCGGGCGCGTGTAGTAAGAAGCAACCAGAAACAGCACAGAGCCAGCCGCCGCCGGCTCAACCGGCGGCTCCCGCTGAGGCCGCTCCACAAAGCGCCACATCACCTACAGGAGAGACCACGCCGGATGCAGCTATGCCAAACGATCTTCCGGCATTGGTAACTCTCACGGATGGGAGCAAGTACAAGGGTGTTCTGCTATCGAAGACCGGTTCGCAACTGACATTCCGCGGCGACAATGGAGCCACAAGAACGTTCGACTCGCGCGACATCAAGAGTATCCGCTTTGGCGACGATACAAATGCAGCAAACCGCCCAAGCCCCGCAACACCAGCGCCCGCGCAGAGTGCCCAGGCGACACCACCGGAAAGCGCGGCGCCTGCTCCAGCCGCTACTCCCGCGCCGCCTCCGCCTCCGCGTGAGATTGTTATCCCAAGCGGCACTCAGGTATCGGTGCGAACAAACGAGAATATCGATTCGAAAACGGCATCCCCTGGGCAAGCTTTTTCCGCAGTGATCTCACAGAGCGTGATTGACGATTCGGGAGCAGTAGCAATTCCACGCGGCTCACCCGCTACGCTGGTGATCAAGCAGGCCTCCGCCGGTAAAATCAAATCCAACGAGCTGGTGCTCGATTTGAAATCGGTTTCGGTTCATGGGCGTGACTACGCCGTGGAAACGGGTTCTTATATCCAGAAGGGTAAATCGGGGGTTGGCGCGAACAAACGAACGGCGCTATTCGCGGGCGGAGGAACGGCGCTGGGCGCTGTCATTGGGGCAATTGCGGGCGGCGGAAAAGGCGCTGCAATCGGCGCGGCATCGGGCGCCGCGGCCGGAGCAGGAGGCCAGGTCTTGACGCGCGGCTCAGTGAAAGTGCCGGCGGAAACTATCCTGACGTTCCAACTGCAAGCGCCGCTGCAGCTCGAGGCCTCGCAGGCATCGCAGTAAGAGGGGCATGCCGGCGGAGAGCAGGTTTTCTGGCTAGGAGCTAGCAGTCTGACTAAAAGGCCAACTGCCGTTTCGCTTGGCTCTCCATAAGAACGCTAAGGTTCCGAGAACTGTCATGCCGACGCCGCTCAGAATGAATTTGACACCGCTCGCGGCTAGGATATAAATCCAACCGGCGAGCGCGACCAGCACCGGCAGCGGATAAAGCGGCATGGTGAATGGGCGGGCAATGTCTTGCCTGTTCTTACGTAAGAGAAACACTGCCACGCATTGAGCAATGAACTGCAGCATGATCTGGAAAACGATCATGTAATTGATCAGGTCGGCCAGGCTGAGCGCGCAAGCAGCGGCGGAGATCAGCCCCATAACCACGACCGAGAAAGTTGGGAAATGTTTCGTGGGGTGAAGCCGCGCGAACGCGGAAAAGAATCGCCCATCGACAGCGGCGCCGTAAGGAATGCGCGAGTAGCCGAGCAAAATGGCGAAGACGGACCCAAATGCCGCCCACAAAATGAGGGCAGCGACAATCTTTCCCGCCATTGACCCATAGATGGTTTGAATGAACTCCGCGGCGACGGCATTCGATTTCATGGCATGCTGCCAGGGAATGACACCGATGATGGAGATGTTCATGGACAGATACAGGAACCCAAGCACCAGGATGGACACAATGATTGACCTGGGAATAGTGCGGGCGGGTTCGTGCACTTCCTCACCGATTAAGCACACGTTAAAGTAGCCGCTGTAATCGTACATGGCGATGAGGGTCGCCGCCCCAAGGCCTACGAAAAAAGCTCGTGACGGGTGGAACGCGGCTGGGGGGAAATGGAAGGCCAGCGCGGGATGAAAGTGGGTTACGCCGCCGACGAGGATCCATACGCCGGTAGCCATCACGACAACCCACAGCGTGACTGAGAGCGCACTGATCGATTTGATATCGCGATAAACGAGAACGGTGTTGATTAGGCATACGGCCACTGCGAGCGCTGTTTTCTCCCACCCGGCCAGGGAAGGAACCAGATACGTTGTGTATTCGGCAAAACCCACAGCTCCCGAGGCGATATTAATGGGGCCGATAAGAACAGCCTGCCAAAGGAACAGGAAACTGAGCAGCCGTCCCCATCCGAACGGGCCGAACGCTTCAAGCAGATAGTAATAGGGGCCGCCGGAGTCGGGCATCGCCGCGCCTAATTCGGCCCACACCATGCCGTCGCAAAGAGCGATCAGCGCGCCCGCAATCCATGCGAGCATGGCTTGTGGCCCGCCCATCGCCGATAAAGCGAGAGGAATGGTGATGAAAGGGCCTACTCCCACCATGTTGAGCATGTTCGAAGAGGCCGCGCCCCAGATGCCCATGCCCCTTTCGAGCTGGGACGACTGCCGTTGACGGGTGGGTGTTAGCACATTACGAATAACCAAGGATACTTGAAATCCTCAGGCATCCAGCGATTAGCCGAAGTTCGTGGCGTCCGCTCCCTCGCGGTCGCGGTTCCGATACGCACATTCAGGAACCCCGCGCAGGCAAGCGGTCCGCTGACGAACTCGCTGAGAGCCTACGAAGCAGTCCGGACCAAGTGTTTCCGCGCCTGGGCGGTAGTTTGTCTTAAGACTAGCCGCGTCTCGATAGGTGGACCGAGCTCGGCAACGACGGGGCGCTCCTCGATGACGGAGACCAGCCAGGAAACCACCCGTCTTGCTATTTCATCCCGCGGAAGGCTCACAGTCGTCAGCGGCGGCTCGGTGAATTTGGCTAGATGGATATCGTCAAACCCGATGATGGAGATGTCTTGAGGCACTTGAAAGCCGGCGCTATGAACCGCGCGGAGAGCTCCAATCGCACATAAGTCGTTGCCACCGATAACGGCTGTAGGCAGATGCTGGCGCGACAAGGCTTCATTCATTGCGGCGAGTCCGCCGTCCACCGTAAAATCGGCCGGAACCACGGAGATATCGCTCGCCGGTATTTTGCTCTTTCTCAGATAGTCAAGAAACGCTGCGAGCCGCATCTGGGCGGAAGGCAAGTGGCTCGGCCCACCGATGAACACGAATGTCCGGTGCTGCAGGGAGATCAGGTGATCGACCGCTTCGCCGATGCCTTGCGCGTAGTTCACCTGAATGTCGCAAAAGTGGCGGCCCGGCGGTCCGATATCCAGAAAAGCGATTGGAATTCTGTGGTGACTCAGTTGTTCGATCAGTGGCGTGTTCCGCTCCGATGTCATTACGGCCAAGCCGTCTACTTTTCGTTCCAGCATCCGGCGGACACACAGCTCCATGCGCTCGAGACTGTAATTTGTCGAGCCGACGAGAATGTCATAACCGGACTCAACTGCGACATCTCCAAAATCTTTGATCAGTTCCGGGAAAAACGGATTGGTGATATCGGAGACGAGGAGCCCCAGAATGCGGCTCCGGCCCGAAACCAAGGTACGGGCGTGGGTATCGGGGAAGTAGTTCAGGTCTTCAATTGCTCTCTGAACGCGCGCCGCCGTGGCGGGGTCGACAAGATCGGGGTTATTAATTGTGCGGGACACGGTAGCGGTCGAAACGTTCGCCCGCCGGGCCACTTCGTGAATGCTCATCCGCCTACGCATGCCGCGCCTATCCCCTAGCGGAAGCTCGCCACAACCACTCCCTGACGGTCGCGGCTCGGAAACGAGGCTCGTGGATTCAAATGTTCGGCCGAGCCGCGCACGCGAGTAAGCGGTCGCGTGACGAACTCCCGCTAGCACAGTGCACTATAAATTCGTATCCGGTGTCAATAGGCCCGAGGTTAATGGGCGCAAAATAGGGAGGAAAAGAGCGGAACTTACTTCGAATTCTGTATCATCGCTTTCAATTGACGGAAAGCGGCCAGGTCGAAATTATCCTTCATGCGCTCAGAAGGCCAGGAACGAGCCGTGTCCGACGGCGAAAGAGGAAGACGCTGCTCGCACCGCACAAGGAGCGAGGAGGCATCGGGATCGGGTCCTGAGCGGTCGATGATCGATCGGAGATGCGGGGCTGCTTCGTCATACCTCCCCTGGCGGTAGAGAGCGACGGCATAATTGAAGTTATACGTGGGATCGGCGCTATCGCCATCAAGCGCGCGCCGGAAATCATCTGATGCCGCGGCGTCATGAAGCCGGCTTTCGGAGGCTCCCAGGTCATTAAATACCTCGTTTAGAGGGGTCGTCTGCGCAAGCTCGCGAAAACACGACTTAGCCATCGAGTAATCGGCCGCCAAATAAGAGCTCAAGCCCATCTTAAATTTGGCCTCAAGATAAAGCGGATCAGATTGAGGAACCTTACCAAACCAATACACCGCCTGCCGATAATCCCGCGCGTTCATGGCCAGCTTTCCTAGTTCGAATTCGGGTTGCGTATATTTGGCGTCGAGCTTAGCAGCCTGTTCAAACCATTTTTGCTTCTGCTCCCGGCTCGTCGCCAGAAGTCCGCGTATATAACTTTCCTTCGCATCGAGCCGGATGAGTTTGGCGGGCACTAGCAGCTGCTCGGCCGTTACCTTCGTCTGAGGATCAACAAAGCGGATGGTTTGCCAAGCAAGATGTTCTTCCAGCCGGGAGAGATCGGCTAACTTGCCGGTTTCGGAGAACTCAGATGCGTCTCTGAGCTTTCGAAGATCGAGAAAGCGCGCGCTGATGCGAATAGAGCCGTCACGCGGTTGAGAGTTTGCCGACGGCAAAACGATCTCATATGAGCCATAGCAGACCAAGCCTGCATCGATAGTCTGCCCCAGTTTAAAGAGCGTTGCCTTCGTATAAAGAGTGTCGGGCTTGACGCCAAGCCGTCTATAACCTTCATTGCGAACATCGCGATCCAGCACAATCTGACCGGCAGCGCTGAGCTCGGTCATAATTGTCTCTGAGACACTTTCGCCGATCCAGTTGAGATCGGCTGCCTGCGATTCATTCTTGAGCGGAATAACTAGAATCGAAACAGGACTCGAGTAGAGCAGCGGCGACGAGGCAGCGAGAAAAAAAAGGAGACGCCCAAACTGCACGTCTCCATATTAACAGGGGGGACTTCGGTAACAATTGCAATTTCTAAGCCAAAAATTCGAAACGCACAGTTACGCGGCAGGACTAAAGCCCGGCATTCGATTGGCGATTCCCGGCCGAGCCTAGAATCACTTTCTTGTTAGTTCCGCCAAGATGAATCTCTTCCATCTGGTGCTTATCGTTATACCTGACGCTAGTCGTATCGAATTTCGAGTTAGCGGTTTCAACCCGGGCGGGAATCTCCGTCACCTCTTTGTTATGTTTCAGTATTACTGCGCCGTCTTTAAGTTCTAACTTGTAATCACCGGGTTTCAAAGTCTTTCCAGCGGCTGTACTTTGCTCAAAAAGCGTTACATGGTATGAAGACGCAGCGAACGCGGCGGCGAGGGCGAGCGTCGGGAAACAGAAAAACAATTTCTTCATCGCGGAAGTGTTCTCCTCTTCAAATAAGACGTGGAAAAGAACTTCCGCGCTTACTTTGAATTGATATACGAAGCGCGCGTCGAAATGTTCCTGAGAAAAGGAAAAATTTTTGGCTTTTGCAATGTTTGTGTCGTCCGGGAACGGACAGTGGATTCCCAAAAAAGGACAGTCGGCTTTGCAAGAAGCGACAGCTCTTGTCTACACGCGGCCAAATCGCTCCTTTGAAAAACCGCTCGCTCGCGGTCGCGGCTCGGTTCCGGGCTCGTGGTTTTTCATCGACCTTGGTGGCCCGCAGGCCCATGCGGACCCGATTGAAAATGTGCCACGTGGCAATGTGCTTCTCGAACGATTGCCGGATCGCCTCCGAAGCCACGAAGCCAGAAAACATTCGATTCGGCGCGGAACCACGTCATTTGCCGCTTCGCGTACTGGCGGGTTTTAGTTTGGCAGTCGCGGATTGCGGATTCGAGCGTTGCGAATCCAGAGATTACGGAGAGCGCCTGCCGATAGCCAAGCGACTGCATAGGGTTTGAAGCCGGCGCATAGCCTCTGTCTAAGAGCCGCCGGGTTTCCTCAACCAGTCCTTTACTGAAGATCTCCTCCGATCTCGCGTCGAGCCGGGAATAGAGTAAGCCGCGATCGGGATTTAGGCCGAGCTTCAAAACGCGGTAGCCTTGCAAACTATCGCGAGGCCGGGCCTGTATTTCCGCCAGTGTCGCTTTTTCGAGATAGGCTATCTCGATTGCCCGAATCAGTTTTTGGTGATCGTTGGGATGGATGCGGGAAGCAGCGGTGTGGTCGCAGCGTTCTAGTATGTAGTGCAGCGATCGTGGGCGGCGCCGCGCTATTTTTGAAAGGCGGCCACGCAGTGGGCCGCACCGCGCGGGAGCAGGCGAAAGGCCAGCCAGGAGGGCACGGAGATAAAAGCCCGTTCCGCCGCAGATAATAGGTAAGCGGGCACGGCTCGAAATCTCCTCGAGAGCACGCCGAGCTTGGCGAGAATAATCTCCGGCGGTAAAGTTGTCGCCGGGACCAGCCACATCAATGAGGTGATGCAGGATGCCGTTACGCCTTGCAACGGGCAATTTCGCGGAACCGATGTCAAACCCCGTATAAACTTGGACCGAATCGCAGTTCACAATCTCTCCCTCCCTGTCTTGAGCTAGAGCAAGAGCCAGATCGCTCTTTCCGGAAGCCGTCGGGCCAAGGACAATGACAATGGTTTTCGGAGCGGACGCGGACCCGTTGCTAGTAGTCATTCGAAGTAATAAGACTGGTCCGGGGGATTCCCTACATTTCGATGCGAGACTTTCGTCCTTTTTATGCCCCGGAAGGAATTCGGAAGTAGCCTACAGTCGCGATATAATTGCTAGCAGTGGCAATCCATAGTTCGGAATGCCGCAACCTTTCGCGCGCTAGCGGTCTACATGTCTTGTTTCCTCTGCTCAAACCTCCGCACTATACTTCTCAGCTTCACTCTCGCCGGCATTCCCGGAATCGTTTTCGGCCAACAAACTCCGGCCGGTAAGCCCGGTGACATTGACCTGAACGCTAAGGGCCCCATTAAGGAGGGCGTTTCGCCCCGGGCCGACGCATACTATCACTTTACGCTCGGCCACATGTACGAAGAAATGGCGGGCGCATACGGAAACCGCAGCGACTACGTGAACAAGGCGGTGGAAAATTACCGTCTGGCGCTGAAGGAAGATCCGACGGCCACATTTCTGGTAGAGGATATCGCGGACCTTTACCGGCAGTCGGGAAGACTCCGGGAAGCCGTTGTCGAGGCGGAAAGCGCACTGAAAGCAAATCCTAACGACTTGAATGCGCGGCGCGTGTTGGCTCGCATCTATACGCAGGAGATCGGTGATTCGCAAAGCAATCACATCGATGAAGGCGTACTTCACCGCGCCATCGATCAATACAAGCAAATCACGGCACAGGACCCAAAAGATGTTGACAGCCTGATTATGCTTGGCCGGCTGCTGAAGCTGACGCAGAACACGGCAGAGGCGGAGAACGCCTTCCAAAAAGCGCTGGACCAGGATCCCGACAACGAGGACGCTATCAGCGGGTTGGCGATGATTTACGCCGATGGCGGAGATCCGAAACGAGCTTCGGCTCTGTTTGAGAAGCTCACGAAAAAGAATCCGAACCCGCGCGCCTTCGCCATGCTTGCGGCCAGCTATGAGCAGATGCACGATTATGCACTCGCAGCGAATGCCTACCGGGAAGCGCTGCAGCTCGACCCGAGCCGGGTGGAGATAAAGGATAGGCTAGCGCAGGATTTAGCGCTATCGGACCAGCTCGAAGACGCGCTGAAACTGTACCAGGAAATTGTCGCTTCGAATCCGCAAGACCCGGAACCGTATCTGCGCATGTCGCAGATCTATCGCCAGCAGAAGAAGTTCGATCTGGCGCAGCAGGCGGGTGACAAGGCGAAAGCGCTGGACCCGGACAATTTGGACGTTCGTTATAACCAAGTGCTGCTGCTCGAGATGGAAGGGAAAGTGCCGGAGGCGATCGTCGCTCTCAAGCAGATTCTCGATCAGACAGCGAAGAAAAACTACGAACAGCCAGAAAAGGCAAACCGGGCCATGATGCTCGAACGGCTTGGGCGCCTCTACGAGAATGTCGAGGAATACGATCAGGCGGTTGATACGTTCCGTCAATTGGCCACGCTCGATCCTGACGTGGCGCCGAGAGCCGAAGCCCAGATTATCGACACCTACCGGACGGCTAAGGAATACTCAAAGGCGCAGCAGGAATCCGACGTAGCCGCGAAGAAGTATCCGAACGACCGCACGCTGCGATCGGAACGCGGAGAACTTCTTTCGGACATGAACAAGATTGACGCCGCGGTCGCCGAATTGAAAAAAGGCTTCGATGGAAACAAAGATCACGATCGCGAGACGTGGATTAGCTTGGCGCAGGTGTATGAGAAGGCCCGGAATTTCCCGGAAATGTCCAAGGCGCTGGATGAAGCCGCAAAACTCACCGGTGACAAGGACGACAAGACGACGATCCAATTCATGCGCGGCGTAATGTACGAGCGGCAAAAGAAAATGCCGGAGGCAGAGGCCGAGTTCCGGAAAGTGCTGGCAGCCGATCCAGAGAACGCGTCAGCGTTGAACTATCTGGGCTATATGCTTGCCGATCAGAATATCCGGCTACAGGAAGCCCAGGGTCTCATTCAGCGCGCATTGGACCAGGAGCCAAACAATGGAGCCTACCTCGACAGCCTGGGATGGGTTTATTACCGAATGAACCGGCTGGACGACGCAGAGCACGAGTTGCAGCGTTCGCTCCAGTTTTTCTCAAAGGATCCAACCATTCACGAGCACCTGGGCGACGTTTACTTCAAGCAGGGAAAGCTGAAGGACGCCATCTCGCAGTGGCAGACCTCTCTTGCCGAGTGGAATACAAGTACCCCCGCGGATCGCGAGCCCGATGAAATTGCGAAAGTACAGAAGAAGTTGGAAGGGGCTCGTGTTCGTCTTGCGAAAGAGCAAGGCCCGCGTAACGAAAACCAGTGAGCTCCCGAGCGAGCCAAAGGCGTGCTCAATACTTAGTCGGACTTTCATTGCGAATCGCGAGCGCCGTAAAGGGTACTAGCGAAGGGAAGCATGCTTATTTTGCCTGCTTACCCGCTGGCGCTCGCATGCGTCAAACCCAGACGACCGCGGACGCCGCATGCTAGTTTAGTATCGGAAATGACCGTTTTCGGGGCGGGTCCTGCGTTGTCGAGGAGTTAAAAGAAGAAATGCGGAAGAGATTACCGAGGATTTCCTTTGTCGTGCTGGCGGCGGCACTCCCCATGGCTGCTCTCAGGGCTCAGAACTTAAAGGTAGCCATCGTGAATGCGCAAAAATCTGTTGCCGATACTCAGGAGATTAAGAAGGCTCAGGCGGATCTAGCAGCGAAGTACAGGCCGCGTCAACAGGATATCGAGAAGTTGCAGAACGATCTTCAAGAAATCCAGTCGGAATTGAAGGCTCCCAACCTCCCACCAGAGAAGCAATCCCAACTGAGCGCCGATGGTACGTTGAAGCAGAAACAGTTGCAGCGCTTGAGCGAAGATCTGCAACAGGATTTCAATCAGGATCGTGCCGACGTACTCACTCGCGCGGGCCAGCGAATGCAGGAGATCATAAAAAAGCTTGCGGAGGAGAAAGGCCTGGACGTGGTGATTGATGTCAGCAACGCGCTCTATTACAAGCCAGCCCTGGACATGACGGCCGACGCTACGGCCGCTTATGACAAAGCGTACCCGGTCTCTGGATCGAAATAGCGGCTTTTTCTGGAGTTAGAGAGATGGCGGGTTACCTTGATTCTTACGGCGCCGAAGACGAGCGGCGGAACCGGCTGGTAAAAGGGACAGCCATCGCGATCGTCGCAGCCCTCGTGATTGGTATAACCGCCTATCTGATTTTTGAGAATTTACCGGAAAAGCAGGCTGTCGCGCACTTTTTAGCATTGGTGAACGCGGGCCGATATCAGGAGGCTTATAGCACGTGGGGATGCAGCGCGGCGCATCCTTGCTCCGCATACAGCTATCAGAAGTTTTTAGAAGATTGGGGTCAGCAAAGTCACAAGGACTGGAAGATTTCCAATGTGGACGGCTGCACTACGGGTGTCGTAGTGACGGTTAGCGCGCAGGGATCGGAACCGGAGCCGTTGTGGGTGCAACGAGCGGACGACAGCATCAGCTTTTCGCCGTGGCCGGAATGCCAAGGAAAGAAGTGGCGATTCCGGCAATTCTTCCGCCGGCTTGTTGGCGGCTGAGCAGGATCGTGTCAGACTTTGGGCTGCGGGGCGGGAAGATCGCGCGCGGCACATTCAGACTGAAATCCGGCGCGCTTATGCGAGCCGTCGCAAAAAGGTTTGTTGTCTGAAAGCCCGCAACGGCAGAGCGAAATGGCAGTGCGCCCGCCAAGTCCGAACGCGTTTCCTTGGGCATCCTGAATACAAAAATCGCCTTCCAGACGGATAGGACCGTGATTCACCACGGTTACTTTCATGCTCATTCCCCCTGATGGTAACAGAGCCCGATGCCTTCTCCTCTATAATGGCCCGAAGGGTGAGTTCCGCGTGATCCAGTTCATTCAGGAGTCAGATAGAAAGCTGTTTGAGGATGCGATCGGGTTCGCGCAGAAACAGGTGAAGCGTCTGGTTGAGACCCACCCTGATTTCTATCCGATGTACACCAAGGCAGGAAAATGGAAGCATGATGGACCGATTTGGACTCAGTGGTGCGACGGCTTCCTGCCCGGAATGATGTGGATTTTTTCCCGCTATCTTGGACACGACCGGGCGGACGCGAAATGGTGGACAGACCAGGCTATTCGTTATACGAAGCCGCTCGAAGGCCGCAAAGACGATAGCGATGTACACGACTTAGGGTTTATTTTTCTTTCAACTTACTATCGCTGGCATCAATTGACACGCGAGGCGAGTGTCAAAGATGTTGTACTTCAGGCCGCGAAGACACTCGCATTGCGCTTTAACGACAAGGGCCAATTTCTCAGATCTGTGGTTGCCGAAGACTCCATTTTCATCGACATCATGATGAACGTAGGTCTTATTTTCTATGCGGCGCGGGAACTCAACGATAAGAAGCTGCGGGACATTGCCGTCCGCCATTGCCTCACTACGCGCCGTTTTCTCGTGCGCGGCGATGGTTCGGTAGCGCACGAGGGCGTCTTCGATTTGCAAACGGGTGAATTTCTCCGGCAATCGACCCATCAGGGCTACAGGGGCGATTCGTGCTGGTCGCGCGGGCTGGCGTGGGCTCTGTACGGATTTGCGGCGTCAAACGAATATAGCCGCGACCCGCGTTTTTTGCAGACGGCAGAATCTTGCGCGGATTACTACATCACACACACACCGTCGAACGGAGTTCCGCCCTGGGACTACAATGCGCCGCTCGAAAATCGCACGCTTCTCGATACGTCGGCCGCGGCAGTCGCGGCGTCAGGCCTGCTGCGCCTCTGCCGGCTCGTGGACGATCCCCTGAAGGGGCACCTCTATTGGTCTACGGCCATTCAAGTCCTGCGCACGCTTTGCGCAAATTATCTTGCCGACAAAGACCCAAAGTGGGAAGGTGTTCTACGCGGAGGCGTGTACCACGTCCATAAGGGGTTGGGTGTCGATGAGTCTGTGATGTGGGGCGACTATTTCTTCAGCGAAGCGCTGGAACAAGGCCTGCGCGTGATGCCAGAAATTGGAAGAAAACAGATCGTGCAATGACGTTGTAGTGGCCGGGCCTGCCCGGCCTCCCTATCGGGGAGTCAAGGCGCGGGACAGAGAGTGGCGGAATCTCTATTCGCCGCTGGAAAGCCTGGATTCTGCGCCTCGCGAAGCTTGCGATGCAGGTCCAATTCCCGCTCAGCTTGATCGCGTTGCCCGGCGCGCAGATAGGCCTGACCCAACCGATAATGCGCTTCAACTAGATCCGGGTTCGCCTCAATTGCGTTCCGGTATTCTGCGATCGCCCCCTCATATTCGCCGTGCTCGGCATAGAGTGTTGCGAGCTGAAAATGAGCATCCGCAAACACGGGCTTCAACGCAATAGAGCGCTTCAGGAGTTCCTCCACTTTCTGAGATTGCGGCCCATTGGGTGTGTCCGGCTGGATGGCTCTCAGACTGCACGCGTATGCATAGTTCGCCTCCGCGTTGTCGGGAGCCATGTGGACGAGCCTCTTCATCTCCTCAACCTGAGCCGTCGTCGTTTCTGTCCCCGCATTGCCAAAGATTCGTGCCATGAAAATATACGGCGCTCCGTTAGACGGATCCATTTCGGCCGCATGTAAGAGGATTTTCAATGCGGCCGAGGCGTTTCCCCCGCCGTAAGTGGCCGCTCCCAGGCCAATCGTCAAGGCTGTCGATTGCGGATGCAGGGTGACGGCTTTTCTGAATGCCTCGACGGCCCGATCCGAATGCCCTGTGACTATGAGCGCTGTTCCCCAAGCAAAAAAATTTTGTTCGTTGGGCTTCGATGCCGATGCCAGCCGGAAACGCTCCTCCGCGGAATCAAATCTTCCGAGCGTCTCTTCGGCAACGCCCATCAGGATGAGCGCGGAGGCGTCTCGCGGGTTCAAGTTTCGCGCCCTCTCGAAATAAGACAGCGACTTTGCTGAGGCTCCGTGCTCAAAGTAGAACTCGCCAGCCTGAAGATTAGCGCCGTAATCGTCCGGCTGCTGCTTGAGCGAATCGAGAATTTGACCTTCCTGGCCGCATGAAAGGCCGCTAGCGTGATAGAGGTCCAGTTCGTGCCGCTGCAGCGTCAACATGTCGCCGATCAGCGCCGATTGCGATTTCGCGGCGGCGGAGGCCGAATAGCCGCCGGAATCAATCGTTCCTTTGACGCCCACGGAGTGTAAGGCCGGACCATTTTTTCCGGCTTCGTCGCGATTGTCGAGGGCTGGTGCATTCGATGGAGGCTGCGTCTCGCTCGGAGCGGGGGTTTGCGCCATGCCTGCGCTCAATATCACCATTCCGCAGATAAGGCGCGAAAAGGACAGCATGGGAGCTCCTACCGCGTCGACTCCTGCAGTGCCTTTTGCACTTCCTGGTTGTCGGGATGCCGCGTGAGAAAGCTCTTCAAAATGTCCCTGGCATTCTGCTGCTCTCCAGTCTGTCTGTAGATCAGAGCGATATTCATGTAAGGACGATCATAATCGGGAGCCATCTTCGTGCATCGCTCGAAACACTCGAGTGCTTTATCCTGCCGCCCCAGCCGCAGGTAAACGACTCCTAGATTATTTAGGGCAATCGAATCGTTGTCGCGAAGCTGAAGCGTTCGCTCCAACTCGCGGCGAGCGTCCTCGAATTTTTCCTGTCCCGCCAACAGCATGCCCAAAGCGAAATGGAATTCCGGATCGTTCGGGCTCGACGGCAATGGCGTTTTCAATGGCTTGCTGAGCCTGATCCAACCGGCCTTGCCAGCGATATAACATGACCAGATTTTGAAGCGCCACAAGATGATTCGGTTTAGCTTTGACGGCTTGCTGAAAATATTGGAATGCGGCGTTATAGTCCTTCTGCTGACCCGCTACCGCGCCAAGGTTAGTCCACGCGTCGGCGTCTTGAGGATCTAAAGCGACAGCCCGCTCCAAATTTACTTTCGCTTCCGCCAGCCTTTGCTTGTTGAGATAAATGGTGCCGAGATTGTAGTAGGCCGGCGCATAATTCGGATTTGCCGCAATCGCGGCCTGAAAACTATCGAGTGCGGCATCGGCGAATCCATTCTGAATGTAGGCGATGCCGTAAGTGAAATAATTTCGCCGCGGCGGTCCGCCATGGTATTGGCCGTTGAAGGCTAGGGCCTTCTTCAACCGCTCCGCTTGACTCTTTGGAGCGTCCTTCCAATCCTTGAGGATATGTTCCGGATCCACGGCTCCCTGGTAAACCTTAACAATGGCAGACTGCTCGTCGAGGAGAAACGATACCGGCGCTTCCAGATCGCGCCTCCGATCGAACAAATATCGATACAGAATGTTGTAGATGCTGGCTGTAGCCTCATCGGCCGGCAAGACGGGGAACTGAACGTTCGCGGCGCGGCCATCAAGGTTTATGGCGGCAATCTGTACGGATTTCCTCCGGAATGCGCTCCAGCCGGCTTGGAATCTGGCCAGTTGATCGCGGCTCCGCCCGCAATCGCTCGCGACCATCGCGAGCACCAAAGGCCGGCCTCGAAACGCGCTTAAACTTTGAGTTCGGCCGTTCGAGTCCGGCAATGTGAAAGCGGGCGCACGAAGAGGCTCCACAAGCCAGGTCTCGAAGTTAGAAGGCAAATGTTCAGCGCGCCCCTCGAAACTCTGCTGCTTCTTTCGTGGCTGCTTCAAGCGAAAGGGTGTGGCTTGAAATTTCTCGGCGCCCTCCTCGATTGCGACGCGATGATTGAGCGGAATGTTCTCGAAGGACTGCGTTTCGCCTCCAGGCCAGCGAACAGTAGCTCGAAGGTTCCCTGCGAAAGATCCCAAGCCAAAACTTAGCTCCTTGGTGTGTTGCGAGAGAAAGCCGGAGCCGGCCTGCACAAACTTCACCTGCCGGGTTTCTGCTTCCACCGCAATCACCGCGCCAATTGCATCACGATTGCTTTTGTTGCCGCGCAGCCGGAAGATGACCGAGTTTCCGATGGGATTCAGTTCGTTATGCAGAATGCGAAGTTGAGGCGTATTCCGATTCTTGAGAATCACCTCGAGCCTTCCATCGTGGTCGAAATCTGCGAGCGCGAAGGCGCGGCTATCGTCGTCGAAGTCCAGGCCCAGAGGGCCGGAGATCTCGGCAAACGTGCCGTCGCGATTGTTTAGAAAAAATACATTCCGTTCGTAGCCGTTCCAGGAGTGGTCCGATCGAATCAATTCATTGATCGCGTTCCACGCCAGCTCATAGTCCATCGAGCCGCTCCCTGTATCTAGCGAGCGCGATACGATCTGCCGCCAAAAAAAGCTGGAAAGATCCTGGCGATTTGCTCCGGAAACAAAGCCATTGGTGACGTAAAGGTCGGCGAATCCATCGTGATCGAAGTCCCAGGCATCGGCGGCCCACGACCAGCGGCCCATGGCAACCTGCGCCCTTTGAGTGACATCGGTCAGAGGCTGCCCGACCCCCTCGTTCTGAAATAGCGAGTTGCCGGCTGCGTGCTTTCGATAAGCCCGCCGGATACCGGAGTCAACACCCGGCAGAAAATATTCCTGCTCCGTCACACGGTTACCCGCGGCCGACCACATGTCCGCCACATACAGATCGTGCCTCCCGTCATGGTCATAGTCGAACCAGGAGACGCTCATTCCCGCGCCGAAATCTTCGACTCCCGCCTCGTGAGCGATGTCGGTGAACGTGCCATCGCCATTGTTCCGGTAGAAATTTTTCCGGCCGAAATCGTTGGCCACATACAAGTCGGGCCACCCGTTGCCGTCATAGTCGCACCAACCGCAGGCGAATGTGAACCGGTTGTTGTTCTGGTTCATGCCGGAACGCTCCGTAACGTCTTCAAACGTCCCGTCGCCGCGATTACGAAGCAGAAAATTAGGCGGCCCGTTTTGCGCATCGTAATAGGGCTTGGGATGCGTGTACTGGCTCAGGCCCTGATAATACGCGTAAAGGCAAAAGTAGATGTCCAGGAATCCGTCACGGTCATAGTCCGCGGCCACAACACCAGTAAAAGTTCCGGCCGGAGGTTTCGCGAATTGAAACGCGTCGGGCTTCAATTCGAACTTGCCGCGCCCCCGATTCAAATAGAGAAGCGGCCCGCTGGTTCGAACCACAAGAAGATCCTGCGTCCCGCTATTAGTGAAGTCGGCAAATAGCGCCGAAGCCGTGCCATCCAACAGCCCTAATCCGGTCGCGTCCGTGACATCTTCGAACGTTCCGTCGCCGCGATTCTTATAAAGCCTGTTGGGAAGTCCCGACGGCTGGCACACATAGAAATCGTCGAACCCATCGCCATCGAAATCGCCTACCGCCACGCCGTTGTTGCCATACACATCGACGCCAGCGGCGGCGTCGTAAATGGTTCGCCAATAATCCACGCCACGCATCATTTGTTGTCTGTAGGAAGTATTCCCGGCGAGGCATTCCGCTGTTATTTCGACGAAGCCCGGACCTGAAACGCTCGAGCGCGTCTCTTTCGCGGCCTGCCACCGGCGAATCCGCCACTCGCCCGACGAGCCACACTGCCATTCGAGTGTCCAATCGCCTACGCGCTCTTCGCGTGCATCTTCGCTCGAGTGAGCCACAATGTCGTAGCGAATCACGGTATCTACTTCGAGAGGCGACTCGGCGCGAACTCTAAGGCTTGTGACTTTAAATTCTGCGCAAGCGATCTTTGTGACGCCCGAAAGATATTCCTTCCAGTTATTGAGAAATGGCGCGCGTCCTCTCAGTTCCTTCGCGCTGAATTCGATCGATGCCGCGCTCACCGCTCCCGGCTTCCGCAGAGGAACGGCCTTGAAGTCTCGAAGTGAGGAGAACACAACATCTTCGGCGACGAGATTGTCGAGCGCAGCGGCCTCGCGGCCCGGCGACCGGAGAGCCGCGCTCCATTGCCTCAGCAGCGCCTCGATCTCCGCGGCGTATTTTTCACAAACAAACTGATCGCTTCCCGGCGGCAGCTTAGCGATGAACTTCTCTAATCCAGGCGAAACCTGTGAACGCGACTTGATTTGACAGGAATTGGAAGCGAAAGATGACGACGAAGCCGCGATTGCCGGTGGCCTTGCGGTCAGAAACACGGAAGTGAGTGCCGTGTCGACCAGAAACGAGCGCCGGGAGAATAGCTCGGACAAGATGCTGTCGCGGGGACTCTTCATTCTTTTCGCTTACGGGCTCTTTCGCTCCGTAATCTCGAGGTAAAACTTGGCATTCGGGTAATTTTGCTCGGCCGCCAGCGTAGCTTTGAATTCGCGGATGGCGCCTTCTCGATCGCCGGTTTGGCGCAACGCCATTCCAAGTCCGAAATGCGCGCCAGGATCGCGAGGGCGAAGCAGAATCAGTTTGCGGAACTCGAGCGCCGAGTTTGTTGCATCGCCATTTTCCAGATAAGCGACGGCCAGATTATTGCGGGCTTCAAAATTGTCGGGCTGAAGCGCCAGGGCTCGCAAGAATTCTCCAATCGACCCTAGCGTATCGCCTCTCGCATTCAGCGCGCGACCCGTTTCATTATGGCGCTGTGACGTTTCCGGCAGATTGTCCGGAGATTCGAGCGCCGCGCGCGCCTCTCGCGTGTCGCCTTTCTTCTCGAGCATGCGGGCTAAATTGAATTGAGCTCTTGGTAACAGCGGGTTCAACGAGATGGCTTCCCGTACTTGAGCGATGGCTTCATCAAACTGGCCGGCATCGGCAAGTACTAAGCCAAAATTGTAGTGCGCGATCGCGAAATCGGGCTTCGCCGTAACCGCCGCATGAAGCGATTTCAAAGCTCCCGCCCTATCGCCCTTCGCGGCCAGATCCAAGCCCACGTTGCTCAAATGCCTCGCCTGGTCGGCCAGTACGCTTCGATGGTTCAACTGCTCCACTTGCTTGAGTTCCACTTGGGCGGACGATTCATTGTGCTGGGCGAGGAAGAGGCGAGCCAGCGCATAATGGCCGTCTGAAAGATCGGGATTGATTTGAAGGGCCGCTTCGAGCTCGGCGTGCGCTTCGTCGATATTGTTCTCGCCCAGCAGGCATTTCCCCAAGCGGACATGAGCCTCGGCATAATTCGGTCGCGATCAATGGCCAGCCGGTACTCCGCAATAGCGGCCTCGGTTTGCGACGCCGCTTCGCGCGCCATGCCAAGGTTCAAATGCGCCTCCCCATAATCGGGCCAGAGTCGAATCGCACGCTCAAATAACGGTACAGCTTCATCGGATCGGTTCATGCTAACCAGGGCCACCCCAAGCAGATTTAGCGCTTCCGGATATTCGGGCCGAATCTTGAGCGCGGCTCGGCACTCGCCCGCTGCTTGCGGCCAATCTAATTTGTCCTTGGGTTGGGCGATCAGTGTCAATGCCAGGCGGTAATGAGCCTCCGCGTAATCGGGTTTGACTTCAATTGCCTGCCGGAATTCGCCTTCCGCGTGCAGCATGTCGCCCACCTCTCCAAAAATCAGGCCGAGCTGATAGTGCGCCCGCGGATCGTGAGGATTTTGTTTTAAGGCTGTTTGTATCTCTGAAATGGTTTGGGGGGACGCCGCTGTGGCCAGCAAACTTAAAATAAGCAGGATACATCTCATCGTGCGACCTGGACGTCTCGCGAAGGCCGGGCAGGCCCGGCCACTACGAAACCCGCGAACCGCTGTAGGGGCGAGGCCCGCCTCGCCCAGGGCCGATATCAAAACGACAGCTTTAATGCTAATTGAATCAATCTGGGCTGACTTCCGGACGCGGTGGATGTGATCACTCCGTAGCCCGCATTGCCAATTGTAGATCCCGGATTTCCAAAATTCGGGTGGTTAAAGATGTCGAAGAACTCACCCCTGAATTGCAGTCTCCATCGTTCGAGAAAATCGAAATTGCGGAAGACGGAGAAATCGAGATTCCAGAAGTTGGGCCCGCGAAGGATGTCCCGTCCGGCATCCCCGTAAGTGTACGGCGGCGACACCGCAAAGGCGCTGGTGTTGAAATATTCCGCGAGCGTTGGATTAGAAAGGTTCGGATTGCCGACGATATCGGGGCGCTGCGATCCGCCGCCGACGTTTGCGTTATCGAAATTGATTCCTGGTGTATAGACAGTACCGCTGCGCGCGGAAAAGATGCCATTCACCTGCCAGTTTCCCAACACTGCTGCCCCGATCCCGCCGTTATTCAGGAATGGCTTGCCTTTGCCGAACGGCAGTTCATAACCCGGGCTGAATGTAAACACTAAGGGCACGTCGAGAGGCGACGCGGCTTTTTCGGCGTTCAAATCGTATGGATTCTGAATGCTGCAGGCTTCCCAAAAATCGGCGCAACCACCAACGTCGATATTCTTCGACCAGGTGAAAGCTCGACTTTGTCCAATCAGGCGGCATAACAAAGGGCTTCAGAGAATCGTTCCAGAAGCTGCGAAGGCGATTGGTTGATCTCTGAGGGGGAATGAGAGGTGAAAGAATCGTTCCAGAGATGCTTGCGAACTGCGGCCAAAGCGTCGGAGAAGGTGGGGAGGGATTTCTGATACCAAGCGGTTTGCAAAGGCAAGACTTGGTTTTGCTTTCTCAAACGAGAAGCCAGCAGAGTGACGAGGGAGAACATAGCAAGCAGCAGCGGAGTGCTGCGAGCAATGGCTTTGTCGGACCATTGGCGCTGAGTTTCCAGGCCGAGATGAGCTCGGGATTCCTCGAAGGTGACTTCCACCTGCCAGCGGCAGACATAGGCCTTGATGATATCCAGAGGTGCGGCGGTGAGGTCGGTGGACAACAGGGCCAGCGGATCGAATCGTCGTTGCGGGTCACGGATCAACACCCAGCGGATCTGGGAGGACGGCAGCCCGCCGTGATACCAAATGGCTGTGTCCGAGCAAAACTCGACGGTTCTGCCAGCACGGCCGTACCAGTTCCGGAGGAGCGCTTTCTTCCAACGGGTCTTGGAATCAGCCATACGCTGTTGAAGAGAAGGCAGACGGGCTCCAATTATGCGGGGTCGGCCCGCACGACCGGGTGAACGCGCCGGAGCGGGTTGGTAGAGACGGGCATCGAGGCGGAGTCGAGTGATGCAAGCGATGTTGACTCGGCGCAACTGATACAGAAAATCCAAGGCGGCAAACGCACCATCGGCAACCAACGTTAGCTTCCGCCGCGGCAACCACCGTCGCAATTGGAAACACTGTTGCCGGGCCCAATGGAGCAGTGTCTTCGGCTTCCGGTTTCCGTTCTCGTAGTAGCGCTCCGAGGGCGCCAAACTGGTCAGAACCGGAAGTGCCCAGACTCGTTGCGCCCACCCAATACGGATCAGCAGCATAAGACTAAGCCAGCGCAGGCCGGACGCCTTGACAAAATGACTCTCCGAAGAGCGAACTGGATCCCGATAAATTCCCCGGGCCCGAATCTTGGGACCCCAACGCCGTTCCACTGTGTCGTCTAAACCGAATAACAGCGGACCTTGAGGAGAGAACTGATCTATGAGCAAACCCAACAAAATCCGGCTTCCTTGGCGCAGATCCCACGCCGCGCGATTCAGAACACGATGAAAATTCTGAAACTGCTTCTCCTGGCCTAAGCCCATGATGCGCAAAATACCGCACACCGTCCGTCGGCCTGGCGCCAAAATAGCGCCCACCATCAAAACCACGGCACGCTGCCAGGTGCGATTGAGCATCATGGGTTGAAATGCTAGGATGATCGGAGCGAAGTCAGAGGGGAGGTTGATCATAAAACATTCTCGCTAAGAATTGTTTAAATCATCTCACCCTCCCTTCGTTTCAATTGGACAAAGTCGAGGAAAGAGGTGATGAAAAACAGGCCGTCGCTAAAACGTTGATCGAATTGCGCCTGCATCGACTCGTAGGAAGAGCGGCCAATGCTTTGAATCATTGAGAATGTGCTGACGGCCGTCGGGCTCGTCATGTTCTGATAGGGCTGCCGAGGTTGAATGGCTCCGGCCGCCGGATAGAGCGCGAGGTTAAAAGGAACCTGGACAGGAACGCGGCTGCTGGCGGAGCCCACGTACGCAAGTGAAAACGTGGATGCCTTGCCGATTTGCTGCTGAATTTCAAAGTTCCATTGTGAGGAATAGGAATTCTTGAAGTCTATGGCGAGAAAACCCGCGCCGCTACTGGGAAATGGAGTTGCAGGTATGCTGGTCGATAGACCCACAAACGGATTTTGCGCCGTGACGCCTGGAGTTACTCCAGCCAGGTTCAAGCTCGATACGCTTTGCGACGCTCCCGAAGGCCACGCGCCGCGCGCATTTTGCGCGGACTGGAGTCCTCCCGACCAATTGTCATAAAAGATGCCGAAGCCGGTTCGCAATACCGTTTTTGGAGTCAATTGATATGCCAGACCAAGCCGCGGAGAGAAATTCAAATAATCCGCGGCGGTGATTGAATTTCGATTCAGGTAAGTAACGCCCGCCGGAAGCGTGGAGGGCGCATCCACATCACCCTTCACCAGAAGCCATTGCGCGGTTGCCAGGTCGTAGGCCGCGAAGCGATTGTTCTTTTCCGTAACCGGCGAAGTGTAATCCCAGCGCAGCCCGTAATTGATAGTCAACTTCGGGGTGATGCGCCACTGATCCTGCGCAAATACGCCAAATACATTTGTGTGGAGCGAAACGCCGGAATTACCTAATTGCCGGCTGGCGCTATTAGGCAGTCCCAGCAACATGCTTGCAAAACTGTCGCCGCCCGACTGCGTCGCGGGATTCCAGGTCGCCTGCTGGTTGTAGCTTTCGTTATCCTGCGCCCAATTGGTGTACATCCAGGTCTGATAGTAAGAGGCGCCAAATTTCAGGTTATGGTTGCCCGCTACCTTCGAAACGGTTCCCGAATACTGCGACAGATATTGAGGCCCAATCGGTCCCCAGCCTGTGGGTACCGAGAAATAGCCCTGACTGAGCCCAATACCCGGCGCCGCAGGAGCCTTGATGTCTCCCGGAAAGAGCGTGAAACCTTGACCGAGCCCCGAGGCATCGAAAGCCGCCGTCGGATTCGGCTGCACATTCTGTTGGGCGTGATCGAGCGAATTGTATCCCAGAGTCAACTGTGTCACCAGGGTCGGACTCACACTGTGAACCCAGTTGATGCCGGCGTTTTTTCCGTCGAACCCGTTCACAAAAGGCGTGCCGGGTAGTGAGCTTGGCGAGGAACTAGTGGCATTGCTCATCATGAAGTGGCCGAAGAACGTGTCGCGCGAAGTCGCTGTGTAGTCGACTCGAATCCCGCCCTGGTCCTGATTGACGGTGCTGGACTCGGTGTTCAGAAAATTGTATGGCGACCCGGCTACGAAGTAATTCGGCAAGGGAACGAACGCCTTTGTGTAGGCGACCATGCCAGGGTTGATAAGCTGCGCGGGAATCTGATTTCCGGCGAACGGTTGAGACGTCTTCGTTGCCGAATTGTATGTATACGGGTTGTAAATGGTATTGCTAATGGCGCTGAAATCTCCGTTCAATTGCGCCTGCGTAGGCACTAGCGTAAAGTTATTCGCCGCCTGTGTATAACGGTAGCCGTCGTAAAAGCCGTAGAAGAACATCTTGTCGCGAATAACCGGGCCGCCGAATGTCCCGCCAAACTGATTTTGCCGGTAAATTCCCGTAGTCGGCGCGAAGAAGTTGCGCGCGTCCAGATCGTCGTTTCTCAGAAACTCGTACAGTATTCCGTGAAAGCCGTTGCCACCGGATTTGAGCGCGACATTAATCGTTCCACCGGTCACTTGTCCGAATTCCGCCAGATCGGTATGCGTCTGCTCCTTGAATTCCTGGAGCGCGTCGATAGACGGGCTGATGGAAAACGTACTGAAGAACGGATCGGTCGCGTAAACCCCATCCATGAAGAAAAGGTTGCTTCGGTTTGTTCCGCCATTAATGGAAGGCGTGGTCGCTCCGGAGCCGATCGAGGGCGTTGCGCTTTGGGAAACGCTGATGGGAACAGTGCCAGGAGCCAGTTGCAAGAGCTGGGCGAATTGACGGCCATTGAGCGGCAGATCGGCAGTTGGCCTTTGCCCAATGACGGTGCCCAAGCCCGCTGTGGTTGTCTCGACCAGCGGCACTTCGCCCGTTACAGTCACTTGCTGCGATGTCGACCCAAGCTGCAGCGTTACATTGACGGCCGCTACCTGATTAATTACCAGCTCGACTCCCGAGTTCTTAACCGTTTGAAACCCGTCTTTCGAGATCGTGACGTCGTACTGGCCGGGCTGAAGCAAAGGGACGGAAAAAGCGCCGTCGGAGTTCGTCTGCACTTCGCGACGCACTCCACTGGCCACGTTTACGACCACCACTTTGGCGCCGGCCAAATTCGCCCCTGTTTGGTCCTTTACGGTGCCGGCGATCGTCGCAGTATTGATTTGCGCCTGACTTGGGAGCGATAGGAATGCGGCGAAAAAAGCCGTCAAGACAACGGAGATTCTGTGGAAGGGAAAAAAACGCGTATTAGTATTTTCAACTTGGAAACCCATAATCATCCAACCTCATAGCGAGCAAACGACCCGGGCGAACTGCGCCCAATGCGAAACAACTATCTGGCTGAAGATATATCACGGGACTTTGGGCAAGTCAACGTTTTCTTTACGTTAAAGTTAACGTTATAAACTCTTGTGTTAAAATGTCGATTTTCGACACAAATAGGGTGGCGAAGCTTCTATTCGTCGCGCAGGGTCTTAGCGGGGTCGATTCTTGCAACTCTCAGGGCAGGCACTGTTGTTGCGAGAAGCGCCACAGCGGTAAGCGTCAGCACTACGACCAGAATGGTCGGCACATCGTACACGCCTACGCCATAGAGAACGCTGCGCATGGCGCGAAGCGCGCCTGCACAGAGAATCAACCCCAGAACCAATCCCAGAGCTGAAGCGACCACTCCAGACCTGCCGATATGGATCATCGCCCTTCCAATCGTCGAACCCAGGGCAATGCGGATGCCGATCTCGCGCGTCCTCTGCAATACCATGTTCGCAACCAGCGCAAAGATACCAACCGCGCTTAGCAAAAGCGCGAGCGACGCCATTGCAGCCAGCAGCGCCACTTCGATCCTTTGTGTGGCGAGCGTCGTCGTCATAAGGTCCTTCATAGAGTAAAAGCCGGAAAAGGGCATGTTGGGATCGGCGCTTGCCAGAGCACGCTCCATCCGTGCAGTCAAACCTTCAACCGGGCCGGCAGTGCGAACAATCCAGCTTGGCTGGACCCACACATGCACGATGGAGAGAAACCCGGCATCGACGAATTGTGCAGCGGGGAGATAGATTGCCTCCTCGTCCGTTAAGGGGGCAGACCCTGCGTTCAATCCGGACGCGGAGGACAGCACTGTATCCGCTACGACTCCTACGATCAACAGGTTCTTGTCGAGATACCGCCCCACAGGATTCACCCCATGGAAGAACTTGCGCGCGAATGTCTGATTGACGATAACAACGCGCTGCGCATCCGGACTATCCGAATCGGTGAACACCCGGCCACTAAGCAACGGAATCTGCAAGGTATCGAAATAGCTGGGGGTGACATAGACCTCGTTTGTCGTAATCTCCCGTCTCGCCTCCTTGCCGTCACTGAGGGTGACTGAATTGAGCAGGGCACGCTCATACGGCAAGGTCAATCCGACCGCAGCATTGCGCACACCGGGAATTTCCCGCATGGTGGCGAGACTCTCGTCAAGCAGTTTCCGGAAGGCCGCCGGGTCGTGGTATCGGACATCATCCAGAGACGCCTTAGCGGTGATCACTCCAGTTGGGTTGAAACCTGGAGGCATAGTTTCAAGGTGAATGAGCGTGCGGATGAGCAGCCCGGAGGCGGCCAGCAGCACAACCGTCAGGGCAACCTCGCCGGCAATCAACGCTTGCCGTAGGCGAACGCTGCCGGAGCCTATTACTGCACGACTGGTCATAGAAGACCGCAAGTCGATTTTCCTCGTGGTAAGCGCAGGCAACATGCCGAACAATACGCTGGTCAGCAGAGAGACGGTGAGTGTGAAGCCCAGGACGCGGCCGTCCAGAGATACGTTCGCGACAGGCAGAAAATGTTCAGGCAAAAGCAGCAACAACCCGCGCAGTGCAAGGAAACCGGCTCCCATGCCTGCGGTCCCCCCCGCGAGAGCGAGCACCAGGTTTTCGATCCAAAGCTGTCTCTGAATCTGCCACCGCGACGCGCCGAGCGCCAACCGGGTGGCTATTTCACCTGCGCGGCGCGACATGCGCACGAGCGTCAGGCCGGCGAGGTTCGCGCAAGCAATGAGCAGAATAAATCCCGCCGCCAGCATCAAGGCCAGCACCTGGGGCCGGAGCGTATTCGTTTCGCCTTTCTGCAAGGGCACGGAATAATACGTCACATGCGCGCCAGGATTGGTCTTCGCGAAATGTTGGGCACGGAGGCTCCGTATCAATGCACGGTTGATCTCGGCATTCGCCTGCTGCCAGGTCGCGCCGTCACGCAGCCGCATGATCGCTAAAAAGTTGGCTGCCTGCCCCTCGCCGTCGCGGCTCGGCTGCAGCGCTATGTACAGATCGGCATTTAAGGGAGTGGTTGCCCCCTCGGGCAGCACGCCGACGACCGTGTACGGCTCGCCTTTCAGCAAAACGGCTTGTCCCAGGATATTCGGGTTCCCGCCAAAAGCCGTGCGCCACAAAGCGTAGCTCACGACGGCTGCTTTGGGGCCGTGCGGACGATCCTCATCCTTCGGAGAAATTACGTCCGATGATGGGATGGAGAGCCAGCACGTCGAAATAGTGCGCCGAGACCCGTCCAGCATGAAGATATTGCACGTGGGACCCGGCCTGAAGGTTCACGCCGGAGACCCTCATACCGGAAGCAGCGGAGAGCAGGGAGGGCACGTTGTCGCGAAGCAGCTCCCATTGCTCACCGTCAATTGTTCTTCGCACGTCAGAGGATGCAGACCCTATGGTCCGGGCATAAATTGTCCCTAGCCGCTCCGGATGAACGTAGGGCAGGTTTTTCAGCAGAAGCGCGTTCACAATCGAAAAAATTGCTGTGTTCGCCCCAATAGAAAGCGCCAGGGTTAGGACCACAGTGAAGGTGGCGCCGGGGTTGCGCCGTAACTGACGGACGGAAAGCTTCAGATATTGAACCAGATTTTCCATCGACCAGCTCCTCCTGCTCACGCAGTGACGATTCTTACGAGATACGTAAGGAGCTTCATCGAAGTTCCAACAAGCGGCCGCCCAGTAGAATAGGATCTAAAGCCGGGGCGCAGCCGGATTTGTGAGGGATCGCCCCAGAGTCCGCTCGGCCGCTGGTTATCTCGGGACGAAACGGTTTTGAGCGCTCCGAGTCACCTAAACGGGGGGCGCACCAGAGTATGTCCTCGCCAGCTTTCTTAGAAGCTCGAACCAGACAGACTCATCCGTCGCCGGGGCGTTCTTTCCGGCGGCTGTGGATCATTTTCGCCTGTGTTGCCGCCGGCATTTCAGCCTTTTACGCCATTATTTTCAGTATCTACTGGCCGTTCACGAAACAGGACGTGATCGATACATTGCAGGAACGATCGCTGCGCACGGTAACTGTTGGCAGGTTTCGCAGGACGTATTTCCCACCTGGCTGCATAGCCGAACAGATCCGGTTTTTGCGTTTCAGGCACAAAGATCAACCGCCATTGATTACGATTCGGAAGCTGACCATCTCGAACACGTACCCGATGCTATTTGCATTCCAGCATAGAATCGGAACCGTTCGAGTGGACGGCCTACATCTCATAGTGCCAGCTAGAGAACCCGCTGGAGAGCCGAGTCCCGTCATGCCTCTGACGTACAGCAATTCGAACGGCTCGATGCCAATCGACAATCTCTACGCCGATGGGGCTCTTCTCGAGGTCTACCGTAAATCCAATCCGAAACCGCTACGCATCAGGGTCAATAAACTTGCGATACACAACATAGGTCCGCGCACTGCTCTCACCTACAACGTGCGGCTCTATAACTCGGAACCGCCGGGCACAATCGTCTCCGAAGGAGCGTTCGGCCCTTGGAATCCACAGAACACGGGCGGTGTTCCCGTCCACGGTACTTTCCGCTACGATGACGCGAATCTGGCGTTCTTTAAAGAATTGAGTGGCACCTTGTTTGCTCACGGTAAATTCGATGGCAATCTAGCGCGCATCAACGTCAACGGCGCAGCGAACGTTAGAGACTTTACGGTACGCGACACCAGCCACAAGCGCCAGCTTGCCGTGAATTACCAGGTGGGCGTAAATGCGACAAACGGTGACATTGATCTAACAAACATCGGTGCGGCGTTCGATCGAACAAACTTGTCCGTCACGGGATCGATTACGGGCGCGGGGGGAAATCCCGATAAGGATTTGTTGCTCGACGTATCAACCCGTCGAGCACGCATAGAAGATCTTATGAGTCTGTTCATTTCCGACGGCCAGCCGCCCATGACGGGCGACCTTGCGGCCCACCTGCAGGCACACATACCAGCCAACCGCGATTCCTTTTTGCGTGCAATGACTGTCACCGGCGGTTTCGGGCTTGTACGCGGCAGGTTCGTCGACAGGCAAACCGAGCAGGGTCTGACCCGGCTCAGTGAGAGCGCGGAGAAAAAAAAGCCCTACAAAGGCGAAAATCCCATGACGGTGCTTTCCGATTTGAAGGGCCGATTCACAGCTAGCGACGGTATTGCGCATCTTTCGCGCGTAGAGTTCGAGGTACCGGGAGCACACGCATCGCTCGACGGTGAGTACAGCCTGCTGGATTATCAGACCAAGATGCGCGGTCTGCTGGTTACGAAAGGCAACGTCTCAGCCGCGGAAACGGGCGTCAAATCTTTTCTCCTCAAGGTTCTGAACCCGTTGTTCAAGCGTTGGCACCAGCAGAAAGTGGTCCCGTTTAAGGTCTCTGGGCGTTACGGGCATACTAACATTTCGCTCGATCTCGACCGCAAACGCCAGCTCGAGCAGTCTGGCATTGCGACAGGGAAGTCCAAATAATTTCGGCAAGACCGCATCGAATCAAGCTGCCAGTAGGTGTGCGGTATATCAATAGTCAACGAGGCCAAGAGCGAAATGCAACGCAGAACGTATCTCAAGACAATGTTGGCTGGCGCCGGCTCGCTTGCCGCGGCTGGTTCATCTTCCCTCCAGGCTGAAGCGTCCCCGCACCCTATCGAGCTACACGTGAATCTTTCCGTCGATCCGGCAAAAGAGGCGGAGATGCTCCACATCTTCAAAACTCAATTCCGTCCAGCCGCCAGAAAACATCCTGGATACATCGATGCAAAGATGCTGAAGCTGCGTTCGGTCTTACAAGGCAAGGCTCCGCAGGGAATGAATTACAGATTCGTGCTGACATACGAGAGCGAAGAGCAGCGGAAGGCGTGGGTAGCGTCGGCAATTCACAAAAAACTATGGCCGACGATTGAGAACACGCTGACGACTAAGGACTATACCGTTTTACTGTTCGACATCGCGTAAGGTGTCGCATTGGTGCTTGTAAATGTTGAGGACGTGCGCGATCATTTCACTTCTTCGGTATCAAGAACGTCTTTTTGCGTCGCGATACCGATGACCATGAGCTCGAGGTCTCGCGAGCCAGTATTCCGAATGGAGTGGATCTCATTGATGCGCACCGGAACGGCATCGCCGGTGTGAATGGAAGCCGTTTCGAGGTTCACTTGCACTTCGCCGTCGCCGCCCATGACGTAATAAATTTCCTCGACGCCTCGGTGCCTGTGACGGCCTTCCGAAGTTCCTGGAGGCAAGACAACGTGATCCACATACGCCCAGTTCGTCAGGAACACTTCAGGACCGAGAGAACGGCAAAACATGGCGGCGCCTTGTCCGCCGTGGTAGTCGGGCACCGGATGAAGCTGCTCCTTGTCGAGCCGCATGGTCATGAAAACAGGGATGGGATCCTTTACTGCTCCGACGCGAGAGTCGTTCAGATTGAAGGCGTCATACCGCCCCTTGACCGCGGACACATTGATGTTTATGAATTCAACGGGCTTGTTAGTCGGGTTGTAGATGGCATGTGAGTGACCCATCACGCAAGGAGCGCCGACCGGACCCTTCAGCAACGACGTACGTCCGTCGATCGTAAATTCGGCTTCACCGTTCAGGATGATGAACATCTCCTCGCATCGATTGTGAAAATGATGGCCGACACCACCTCCAGGCAGAATCTGACAGCGGTGCAAGAAGTTCAGGTTCGCGTTCAATGCAGTGGGGGGGACGAGAAGCTCGCACGCCATTTCACCAGCGCCATTATGCGAGCGGCTACGGCTATATTTGCTTGGATCGGTGTGGCCTATCCGCTGGGCCAGAGGGTCTCTCGCAAGCAGCGGCAGAGTCAATCCGATAAACAGGCTTGATATCTTTAGAGCCTTCACGTGACGACCCCGCTCTTGCTTTTGGCAGGTAGCAGACAAGGTTTCCGAAACCTCAGCCGCAACAATACCATCCAACCAGGGAGTCTCGGGCCCGCCTTCCCTGCCCGGCGCGGATAGAATTCGATGAGAAGAATATTTCATTTCAGGCATGCCAACGTATCACAGGCTTTCTAAAGGGCGCGTCCGTGGAACATTACGCAACTCGATTGTTTTCATTTTGACTGTTGTTTGTCCGTTTCCCGGGTTTTTGTACGGTCAGCAAGCGCCGACACCGTCCGATCAACAGACTCCGCCGACTGGTGAGCCGCGACAGCCGGCGCCGGGCACGCCAAAAACCGCGCAGAGCAATCCGCCCGGCCCACAAGACAAACGGATTTTCGGTGTGTTGCCCAACTACCGTACGGCCGGGAATATGGCCGTTTATCAACCCATCACGCCCGGGCAGAAATTTAAGATCGCGGCACAGGATTCGATCGGTTGGAATATCGCCCTTCTAGCCGGGGCCTTTGCCGGTCTGGCGCAAATCGAGGCATCAGAGCCGGCATTTGGACAGGGAGTGGCGGGGTACGCCCGCTACTTTGGCACGGCGTATGCCGATCAATTTATAGGGAATTTTATGACAGAAGCGATCTTCCCCACAATGCTCCACGAGGATCCACGCTATTTTCGCATCGAGACCGGGAGCGCCAAGCACAGGATAGGCGGGGCAATCGCGCAGATCTTCTGGACACGAAAAGATACAGGAGGACACGAATTCAACTATTCGGAGATTGTGGGAAATGCAGTCGGCACGGCCATTTCTAACGCGTACTATCCAAATACCCGCGATGTCTCCGACAATCTTACGAAATGGGGAACGGCGGTCGGTACCGATCTCGTCTCAAACATTTTGAAAGAGTATTGGCCGGATTTTAAGAGGAAATTCCTGCACAAGGACCACAGTGAACCTGCCTCGTCCGATAGCCCCTCTCCTGCTAAGCCGTGAGCCCGGACAGGCCCGCGAAATCAACGCAGCCGGATTCCCGCCGTCTCAGGCAAAAATAGCGCACTAAACATCGCGAACGCGAATGCGACCCCGCAGGCCGCAAAGCCCCAGGTCAATCCGTGTGCCTGCCCGATCACGCCGATCATTAATGGCGAGAACGCGCTGATCCCGCGGCCGACGTTGTAGGAAACGCCGAGGGCGGTGGCGCGAATCGGCGTTGGGAAGAGTTCGCAGCCTATAACGCCCGAGCCGGTGAAAAAGCCCGTCCCGAAAAATGCGGTTATCGAGGCGGTCAACAGAATCAGGCCAGGGCTGCGCGCGGCTGCAAACGCGGGAACCGACAAGGCTGCCAGCGCCAGGTATGTCACTATCGTGCGTTTCCGTCCCAACTTATCCGCCAGCACGCCGAACAGTAGATATCCGGGAAACATCCCGCACAAGTTCAGAATAATTAGAAATGACGTGAAACCCAGTTCGCTGAAATCGCGGCCGCCTTTGACGGCCGGTAGAGCCAGATACGCGGGCATCCACGTGAATAAGCCCCACCAGGCGAACATGCCGAACGTGTTCATGCTGAGCAGGGCAAACAGCTTCGCCATCGAGTTCCGCCATAGAGTCCTGGTCTCGCGCGGCGAAAGCTCTGCCGTTTGTTTGTGCCTTCGCCACAGCTCGGGTTCCGGCACGTCGTGTTGAATCCAAAAAATGAGCGCCGCAGGAAAAACGCCAATAAAGAATACCCACCGCCAACTGCCGCGCGCCAGCACTATGCCCGCAACAACAGCGGCTAATGCGTACCCGATGGCCCAACTGCTTTGCACAATGGCCATCGCGCGCGCGCGCCAGGCGCTGGGCCAAGTCTCGGCAACAAGTGTTGCGCCAGTGTTCCACTCGCCGCCCATTCCTAGACCCAACAGGAAGCGGAATACCGCCAGCGCCGTGACGCTCGTCGAAAATCCGCAGGCGAAAGTGAACACCGAATAGGTGAAGATACTCGTACTCAGCATCCGCCTTCTGCCAAAACGGTCGGCGAGCAGCCCAAAAACGAAGCTCCCGATAGCGGAAGCGATCAGAGTAAGGCTATTGAGCAGCCCGGCCGTCTTCTTGTCCATGCCGAACTCGCGCATCAGCGTCGCGAGAACAATCGAGTACAGCATGACGTCGAAGGCGTCCAGCATCCAGCCGAGGCTCGCCGCCAGCACCGTCCGCCGTTGCGCAGTGGTTGTTTCGCGCCAGCGCAGCGGTGGAAGCTCGGAATCGATTTCAACCGGATTCGTAGTACTCACGACGCGCGGATGAAGAATACGCTTCACCCAAGTACAGCACACATAGTTACGATTGGGTTACATACGCTATATCAGAGGAGGCAGAATGCACGAAGTTCGCGTCAGTGCGCCCCTGGATCGTACAGAGGCAGTTGCTGATCTGGCACTTGGTGTGGGAATCGCGGAGGTCTCTGTATACGATGTACGGGTTCGTGCGAGTAATCAGCAAAAGCAGATCGTGAGCGTAGAAACATCGACACCTTTGGCGAAGCGCTTCATCGATGCGATATTCTCCGCGCCCTGGTTTGATCCCCACGAGTATTCGATCACGACGCGGGAGTTGAGAGCGATTCTTTCATCCGATTCGGTGTCCAACATCACCAGGCCAATGGTTGAACCAGCGCTGGATGTTTTCGAGGATCTGTGGCAATTGAACCATATAACGCCGAGTTATATCGGGCGGGCTGCAGGCGGCGCGATTCTCCTTGCGTATGGCATGTTTAAGAACAGCGCCATTTCGATCGTGGTAGCTGCCATGATTCTCCCGTTTCTGCAACAGGTTTTGGCCCTTGCTTTCGGATTGTGGGCTGGCAACTGGAAACTAGCAAGGCAGGGCATCTGGGCGCTATTCGTGAGCACGCTAGTGTCGATTTTCGCCGGCGCTGTGGTTGCTTCGATCAGCCGTGGCCAAATCGGATTTACCGATTTCCAATCTCCACTCGTTGCCTTCGCGATCTCGAGTATTATTGGAATCGCGGCGGGACTTGCCAGCGCCGACGATGCGGGGCGAAGATATCTAATTGGCGTCGCCGCTGCAGTCCAGTACGGGCTCTTCCCTGTGTGGTTCGGGATGTCTCTTGTACTTGGATATCCGCCTCGTACTGTCGTTGTCGAACGAATTGCAACGTTCGCTGTAAATATAGTCACTATTACGGTTTCGGCCGGCGCCGTGTATGCGCTTGTCGGTATGCGGCGGGAGGAAGCCAGCAGATTCCGCTCAAAGATGAGGCACGGCTAATCGGCTGAGATCGGCAGCGGTCATTTCTTTGATGAACAACCTCGCCCGTCAGCAGATGCGGTCCGTTCTAGAATTGGCGGATACTGCCGGCGGCCCACACTTCGTAAGTGTGGCCTGTTGAATATTTGGAGATTCGATGAGCACGACACCATTCAGCACTGACATCCCTGTCAACACGCCGCGCCAGGTTCTGTTCGCCAGCCTGGTTGGCACCAGCATCGAGTTCTTTGATTTCTACATTTACGCCACCGCGGCGGTGCTCGTCTTCCCGCGGTTGTTCTTTCCCCCTTCGGATCCGGCCGCCGCCACACTCGCCTCATTGGCAACCTTTGGAATCGCGTTCTTCGCGCGGCCAATTGGTTCAGCGCTCTTCGGTCATTTTGGCGATCGGGTTGGGCGTAAGACGACATTGGTTGTTGCACTATCGGCTATGGGGTTATCCACAGTCGCCATCGGAGCGTTGCCTACGTACCACACGATTGGATTCGCCGCACCATTGCTTCTGGCAGCGTGCCGATTTGGCCAGGGGATCGGTCTTGGCGGGGAGTGGGGTGGCGCGGTCCTCCTGGCAATCGAGAATGCACCGCCTAATAAGCGCGCCTGGTATGGCATGTTCCCGCAACTCGGAGCTCCGCTCGGTTTTTTTCTCTCCGGCGCCGTCTTCCTCCTACTCTCGCGATACCTCACTAACAGTCAGTTTTTCGCTTTCGGCTGGCGCCTTCCCTTCCTGGCGAGCGCCGTCCTGGTGTTTCTTGGTCTCTATGTGCGGCTGACGATTACAGAGACTCCGGTGTTCCGGAAAGCCCTGAATCGGGGCAAGCAGGTGAAATTGCCCATGCTCTCCGTTTTTCGTGACCATACCAGACCCCTGCTGGCAGGCATACTGTTGTGCCTTGCAACGTTTGTTCTCTTTTACCTGATGACGGTCTTTGCGCTGTCGTGGGGCACCAGCGCGCTCGGCTATAGCCGCGGAGAGTTCCTGCTCATGCAATTGTTCGACATCTTATTTTTCGCATTGACTATTCCGATTTCCGCGGTTCTGGCGGAGCGCGGGCGCCGTCTTGCCATGCTGTCGGTCACCGCGGGAATCTTCATCTTCGGCTTGTTGATGGCGCCAATGTTTCTTGCAGGCGCCACTGGGGCTGTAGTAATGATGGCAGTGGGCCTATCGTTGATGGGGTTTACCTACGGGCCGCTCGGCACTGTGGTCTCCGAACTCTTCCCGACGTCGGTGCGCTACACGGGTAGCTCGCTCGCCTTTAATCTGGCCGGCATCCTGGGCGCGTCGCTTGCGCCGTACATCGCTACGTGGCTCGCCAAAACCTATGGACTCCGCTACGTTGGTTACTATCTCTCAACGTCGGCAGTCCTGACCCTCCTGGGGCTGCTTGCGATCCGAGAGACGAAAGACAACGACCTCGCAGCTATGGAAGCTTGATTTTGGATTCTGCCGGCTGGCGCTCAATAAAATTCTCTGTGGAAGGGTGTCCGAAAGGAGCAACTGTGCAGGATGATGTCCTTCGCTTACTCGCGGCTAGAAAAGGTCATTTTCTCTTGGAGTCCGGACACCATGGCGACCTTTGGCTTGATCTTGAACTGCTGAGTCTACGACCTGGCTTGTTGCGCGCGCTAGCTGCTGAACTCGCAAACCGCTTGCTGCCGTTTGACGCTGACGTTGTCTGCGGACCTCTGGTCGAGGGAGCTCTCGTGGGCCTTCTGGTTGCGTCTGAATTAGGCGTTCAATTCTGTTACTCAGAGCGTTTCGCGCGACGAACAAACGAAGAATTCTTTCCAGCGGGGTATCGGCTTCCTGACGCTTTCCGGTGTACCGTTCGACAAAAACGTGTTGCGATCGTCAACGACGTGATCAACGCAGGTTCCGCTATTCGTGGCACGTTCGAAGATCTGGAGCTGTGTGGCGCAACCGTGGTTGCAATCGGCGCACTGTTGGTTTTGGGAACCGCGGCTGCGGAATTTGCGGCAACGAAGGGCGTGGCCCTGGAAGCGATCGCCGCTCTTCCTAATAATTTGTGGGGTTCAGCCAACTGCCCCCTGTGCGCTTCGGGTATTCCGTTGCAGGATGTAGGGGGATTTCGTACAGCCTTTGGCCAAGGATCAAGCGCTCGCTGAGCGGCGTTTCACGATGTACTATTCAGCCACCTTGCCCTTGCCTTGCCCGGCCAATGAACTTATCAGCCCATCCAATGAAGTACTTCATATTCGGAGCATCCGTATGGCCTCCGTCATGCTGTCTCCAGGCCAACTGCCCATCGAGCAGTCCGGTATTCACCGGAGGCATCTGCGCCGTATGGTAATCGTTTCCAACACCAAGATCCTTCGCGCCCAGCAGCTTGAAAACAACACCAGCCGCGACAGTTGCCATGTAGCTTCCCTTTTGATCCAGCCACTTCGCGTCGCCCTCCTCGGGTATCCCATAGCTGATAAACGTCAGACGAGGCGCGCATAACGCAATCAGTTCATGCGAATCGACAGGCAGATCGCCGGCGTTCTTGCTTCCGAATACGGCATCGGAAGCGCCATACTTCATGAAGTTGCCCGCCATCCAGTAATACTCGCCGCCAGTCAGGCTCTCTACGGCCTCGCCCCAGTTTCGCCGGTTCAACTTGGCCCCGCCCTCACCCGACGAGCCAATCAGTCCCATAGCAAAGCGAGGCTCGAACGCGAGCGTCACAAGAGCCGCCTTGCCATACCGCGACACACCCTCTATGCCGACATGCCTGGCATCGACAGCGGGATCTGTTTCGAGATAATCGAGGCCGCGCGCCGCTCCCCACGACCACGCGCGCAACGCGCCCCATTGATCCGGTTTGCGCGGTTGGCCCTTATTGACAAGGCCAATCACGCCTCGATTGAGCCCGGCGCCGTTGTCTGCCTGAATGCTCGCCGGATCGATGATGGCATATCCCCAACCATCGGCAATTAACTGCTGCGTGGGCGGAGGATTGCCGCTGGGCAGCCGCCCGCCAAACACCGGCAGCGGTTCAGACGCATTCACGCTGTAGGCCGGATAGCGATCGAAGATTGCTTTGAGCGATGGATCTTCTTTTAGAAGCAAGGCCTTGACTGCCGCGTTGATCTTGTCGAGGTCTTCCTGCGGCGGCTGCGCCGGAGCCGGAAGAACGCTCCGTCCAAACATCATCAGCACCGGCACCGGCCCTTTCGCGTTCGCCGGAGTCACAAGCACCATCGAGATGTTCACATCGATCAGCGGATAGGCCGAGTTATCGACATGCCCGATCAGTTTCTTCGCAACGACAGGCATCCGCCCAAGTATCTCGTTATCAGTCACCGTAACCGACCAGGTCACTTTGGGTAGCTTGGCAGGCAAACGGCCGTACACTTCCCGCTCCATGTCTTCTACGATCTCGGGCCGGCGCTGCGTCCACCACATGTCGGCCGTCGTGACTTTCTCCCCGTTCTTCAGCGTCAAAATATCGGGAAGATTCGGATATGGATTGGCCAAAGACTCGTCATAATTGGCATGATTCGGAGCGCCTTCGTTGCCGCTCGGCCCCGGCCGCAGCGCCTTGATTCCAAGCTGGTCCATCATGTTCTGGTGATCCTGCTCGGCGGTGAAGGTCACCGGCGGTTGAAAGTCTGCAGACGGAGCCGTCGTCTGGGCTGTTCCGAGAAACGAACCGGCACATGCCAGCACGACACGGAAGAATCGAGAAAGCAATGAACGAGTAAACACAGGTTCTTCACATGATACTTTCTTGTTGTCGACTTGAGGAAAGTAAGACCTGCCGGATCGATTCCAGCAGCGAACCATGAAACCCACGCGAGCCGTTATCTTTGCTTTCGCGTTTTTCAGCCTTACAGTCTGCTCTCTTCTCGAAGGGCAGTCGGCGGCTACGTGGACCGGCTCGTGGGCCGCCTCCCAGCAACTGCCCGAAACACGGAACTCGCTTGCGCCGGACGATCTCCGCGATGCCACACTCCGCCAGATCGTTCACCTGTCGCTCGGAGGCCGGACGTTACGCGTGCATCTTTCTAATGCCTTCGGAACCGCTCCGCTCCATCTAATCTCAGTCCACATTGCCGCCCCGTCTCCACCTCATCGGCCGCGATTGATCCCGAAACGGACAAACCGCTCAGCTTCCACGGAGGCGGCGATGTGACCGTGCCCGCTGGCGCTGAGTTCATATCCGACCCAATCGACTACCCTGTTGCGCCTCTCAGCAATCTGGCTGTCAGCATCCATTTCGACAACCCACCCGCGCATCAGACCGGACACCCAGGCTCTCGCGCTACTTCCTATCTGGCGCATGGCAATCTCGTATCTAGCGCCGATCTCCCAGACGCAAAGAAAGTCGATCATTGGTATCAGCTAGCCGGTATCGACGTAACCGCTCCTCCCGATGCCGCCTCCGTTGTCGTGCTTGGCGACTCGATCACCGATGGCCACGGCGCAACCACAAATGGGAACGATCGCTGGACCGACGCGTTCGCGCGACGGCTCCAAAATGCGGCGTCGTCGCGCAACATCGGTGTTCTCAATCAAGGCATCGGCGGCAATCATCTTCTGACCGACGGCCTGGGTCCCAACGCTCTGGCGCGCTTTGATCGCGATGTGCTCGCGCAAGCTGGCGTTCGCTACCTGATCGTGTTGGAGGGAGTCAACGATCTCGGCGAATTCACGCGAGCAAGCGAAGCAAGTCCCGTCGAACACGCCGCATTCGTTCAGCGCATCGTCGCCGCATACGAGCAAATCATTGCCCGCGTACACACGCATCGTATCGAGGCAATTGGCGGCACCATCCTGCCGTATATGGGCTCCGGTTACTACCATCCCGGACCGGCCAATGAAGCAGATCGTCAATCGGTCAACCAATGGATTCGAGCTCCCGGCCACTTCGATGCCGTCATCGATTTCGACCAAGTCACGCGCGACCCTGCGCATCCCGACCACTTAATTCCGGCTTTCGATTCGGGCGATCATCTTCATCCGTCACCCGCCGGCTATGCAGCGATGGCCGGCGCCATTTCATTGACCCTATTCGCAGCGCCGCCGGCTGCACGGTCAGTCGCCCAGCGAATTCGCTGATGGATCATTCTGCTCGTAACGCCGTTGCCGGATCGATCGAAGCGGCACGCCGTGCCGGAATCAGACACGCGAATATAGCGACCAACACCAACAGGACGGTGACGCCTCCAATTACGCCAATGTCAGTCGGACGGACACCGAAGAGCAGGCTGCTTATCAGGCGCGTAAGAGCGAGCGCCGCGGAAATGCCGGCGACCGCGCCGATCAAGGTCAGAGTCATCCCGCGCTTCAGCACCATAGCCAGAATCTGTGTCTTTTGCGCGCCAAGCGCCATGCGAACGCCGATCTCCTGGGTTCGGTGTGTCACAAGGTATGCCATGACACCGTAAATTCCGATCGAAGCCATGATTAAAGCTAAGACAGCGAGTCCGCTCAGCAAAGTAGTTTGTATCCGGCCTTGAGCCGTTTCGTGGTCAACGATTTCAGTCATGGTCATGACGTGATTGAGCGGCTCTTCGGGATCTACGGATGCGGCAATCTGCCGCAATTGTGTCAGGATCCCTCTCGGATCGCCGCTCGTCCGCACCACAAGAAAACGCTGCCACTGTAAAGTTGTTTTGGCCTGCAAATAAGGACAGTAGATCTCCTCTTTGAAGGGCTGATCCAGTCCGACGTGCTGCACGTCGCCGGCAACGCCCACCACTTGAAGCCATGGATGATTGCTGTCCGACCTTCCAAACTTTAGCCGTTTTCCGATGGGATTCTGGTCGGGCCAGAAGTCTTGTGCCGCTTTCCGATTGACAATGGCAACGAGCGGAGCATGTTCCCGGTCCCCGTCGTCGAATAGCCGCCCGCGGATCAGCGGTATTCGCAATGTTTCTAAATAGCCTGGTGTCACGACGCGGTAAATCATACTTGCCGGAGCATCATGCCGTGTGTTCGATTCCTCCGGCGTCACCTCTTCGGTCCATCCTTTAGACGTCAACGGCAGACCGCCGGTAAAGCCCGCGTTCTCGACGCCAGGCAGGACACGGACATGGTCGAGGACTTGCTCTTGAAATCGCGTTCGAACATTCGAATCCCGATATTTAGGCTCAGCCATGTCGAAATCAAGCGTCAACACATGAGTTGGTTGAAAGCCCGGATTGACATGCTGCAGTTTGAAAAGGCTTTTCAGCAGAAGCCCGGCGCCCACAAGCAACATCAGCGAAAGAGCAATCTCTCCGGCAACAAAGATGCTGCCCAAAAGTTGCCGCGATCCGGTGCTGCCCCGGCCACCCTCGCGCAAAGCCTCGTTGAGATCGGCTTTAGAAATTTGCAAGGCAGGTGCAAGTCCGAAGAGAAAGTTGCTGGCAAGGGAAATTAGAATCGTGAACGCAAATACCGGAAGGTTGAAGCGCAACGGCACGGAAAGGGATAGATCAGGTGGAATCAGGCGCTTTAAGAAAGCGAAACTGATTACCGCAAGGCAGTTCCCGAGGCTTCCGCCCGCAATCGACAGCAAAGAGCTTTCGGTGAGGAGCTGGCGAAGAAGGCGGGATCGGCCTGCTCCGAGCGCTGCCCGCAGCGCAATCTCCCGGCGTCTTGCAGCCGCACGGGATAGCAGCAAATTGGCGACGTTGGCGCATGCGATCAGCAGAATAAAGCCAACTGCAAACTGCAGCATCAACAGCCCACGCTTTACATCGTGTGTATCGCTTTCTTGTAGAAGTTCGGCGAAGAACCGGCTCACACCTTGCATATCGTTCGGATACTGTCGCGCGTTTTGACTCGAGAGAATGCGCAACTCGGCATTTACCTCGCCGAGAGAAACGCGTGGCTGCAATCGACCGACGACGAGCAGATATCGCGCCTGGCGAGCAGTCAGCTCTTGCGAAGTAAACGCGCGTGAAGTCCAAACGTCAATTAGACTAATCTCCTTTTCTGGGAAGGAAAAGCCCGCCGGCATGATGCCGATCACAGTGTAAGGTTGGCCATTGAGCCGGAGGGTTTGGCCAATGATTCCTGGATTTCCCGCAAATCGGTTCCGCCAAAAGGCATAACTCAGCAGCGCAACATGATTTGCGCCGGGCCGGTCCTCCTCCGCAAGAAATGTTCTGCCAAGCAAGGGCTTCACGCCAAGTACGGAGAAGAGATTGTAGGTCGCGAGTACGCCGTTCAACTGCTCTGCACCCCCGTTCTCTCCACTTACGTTAAACGCGGTCTCGTTCAACGCTGCTACATCCTCGAATATTCGTCTCTGCGCCTTGAGATCGAGGTAGGTCGGCGGCGAAACGCGAGCGCGCGGATAGCCCCGTTTCCCAGATCTTCAAAGAATGAAACCAGCCTCTGCGGATTGCGATAGGGCAGAGGACGCAGCAGCATCGCATCGACGACGCTGAACATGGCTGTGGTGGCTCCGATGCCGAGCGCGAGAGTGATGATCGCGATGATCGCGAAACCGCGGTTGTGGAGCAAAGTTCGTAATCCGTAACGGATATCTTTCCGTATGTCCTTTAACATCGCTGTTTCCTAAAACAATCCGAAGACTCCCACGCCGTTGGTGGTTCCCACATAGATCTTGCCATTGGCGATCAGCGGCGTGATGAACTTGTTGCCGCAGCCAAAATGGTCCCGACCTGAAGGCGCGGCATTGCTGTTATAAAGCTCGTGCGATAGACCCGGATACCCAAAGATTGAGGCGGTTTGAGACGCAGGTTCGGCGATCAGCCGCGCATTTTGAAAGCGAAGTACTCGAAGCGTGTCATCAGTCGATGCATAGTAAAGCCGGCCGTTGAAATACGCCGGTATGGGGCGTGAAAAGTTGTGCTTCATCACCTTGGGCAGTTCTTGATAGATGTTCTGATTCCCACTTGGGTCGAACTTTCCCATAGCGTCACGGTTGACGAGATAGATGTTCAGATCCTTCCCGGCTCCCACTGCCAGGTGCCGAGTCTTGCCGGATGCGTCCGTCATATCGGGCAGAACTATAGGGCCGCCCGAACCCAAATCACCATCGGTGGCATTCTCTTCGACCACGTTGAACATCGTGAAGTAATCTGCGACGGAGCTTGCCGCCCTGCGTCGAGATCTTGAGAAAGCTGTTGCCGAAATCGCCTCGCGAAGGAAATCCGTCGGAGTTCAATACAGTATCGAAGGTTCCATTCGCCGACATCAGATAGACGCGGCCTTGCGGATCGGCGGCCGGGCCCGCGCCGCTTTGCCAGACTGCACCTTCTTCACCGTTCGGCGTTATGTCAAGAGCGGCAGTCTGTTTCAACGTTCGTGCGTTATAGCCAATAACCCAGCCGTTGTAAGGGTTATGGTCGCAATGCGACGTCCAAGTGGTGTAGATCACGCCGTTGAGCAGCAGTAGCGCGGCCCGCTCCGCATATTGCTTTGGATCGAACGCGCTTGCGTCCGAAAACGTTGCGTGAATCTCGACCGGACCGCCGAACTCTTCTTCTCCGGTTTCGAGATCGAGCGCATGCAGCCGTTGAAAATAGCGGCCCGCCTGGTCCCTGCTCATCGTCACGGCGTAAATTGCCCCGTGCGGACCGAGGTGGCGATCAATCACAGGAGTGGACGTAATTCCGATTTCCGGTGTGATCTGACCACAATTGCGATTGTCCGATGGTGTTTCTCCATCTTTGAGCAATCGCACATGCCAGAATTGTTTTCCAGTATCCGCATCAAACGCGTAGACGCTGCCGTGCTCCGTGGCCACGAAAAGCGCATTCCGCAGACCATGATGCTGAATTTCCAGCTTGTGGACATAGAGCGGTTCCGCATCGACTTTTCGATCCACACGAATGATGAACAGCTTGCCGAATGTTTTTGGATTTACGTTTTGCGGAGTGAGAATTTTCTCAGCAAGATTCTGCCCCGTTCGCGCGTTGTCATTGTGCCAGGTCAGAACATCCTGCGCCCAGAGTGGCTGCGATGTCAACAGAGCCGCGACCGCCAGAGAGCGGAATCTTGAACTTTCACTCATACCGGAGCGCGTTAATGGGATTGACCCGGCTGGCACGCAAGGCAGATACGAATCCGGCCAGACCAGGTACGGCAGCAAGCAGCGATGTCGAAAGAATGAGCGTTAGGGGATCGTGTGGCTGCAATCCGTATAGCTGGCTTCGCACCAGACCGCTTAATGCAAGTGCCAGCGGCACGCCGGGCGCAATCCCCACGGCGATCAGGATCAGAACTTCTCGCATTACCAGCCAGATGACGGTACCCTGCAAAGTGCCCAGCGCCAGTGAAAGGATGGCAACAGCGGTGAACAATGGCGTGCGGCGAAAGCCGCGAAGGGCATAGCGAGCATCATTCCAGAGTGAAATCATGACGATCTTCTTGGGACGGCCTATCTGCCAACAGCATGCGGCGGTCTATGCGATCTGAGCGAAGCAATTGGGATGAATCGTAGCCCGGCAGTTACGAATCGTAATGGAACACCTCGGTTTGGCAACCACCGGTATTCGGGTTTAGATTTGGATTGTGACCCACTGGCCCACACTGCCCAAACGCAAACGCATGCTGCTCGTCAGCGTTTGGGCGCTTGCCTTCGTCGCATTTTCGAGCCAGTGGTACATCTACGATGCCATCCATGGCCATGCGGAACGGTTTGCTTATTATCTGGTCACTTGCGCCTATCTCTGCGGCGTGCTCACGCCGGTCGTCCTTTGGCTGGGCCGCTGCCGGCGCATCGATTCTCGTACGTGGAAAAATTCGCTTCCGATCCACATTGCTGCAAGTTTATTGCTCACCGGGTTTGGCGTTTTTGCCGAAGCCACTATTGGTTGGCTCCCGCACGCCGGTCACTGGCTTTTTTCTGCCGCGCTCCGGCATTACTTCATACAGCACACGCAGATCAGCCTCCTAACTTATTGGGCTCTCCTTGGGGCATTCCACATCTATCGGATGTACGACCAGGCACGCCTTCGTGAGCTGCATGCCGCGCGGCTCGAAGCGCAGCTCTCGGAGGCGCAGTTGACGGCTCTGCGTATTCAGCTTCAGCCGCACTTCTTGTTCAATACACTGCAAGCGGCAACGATGTTGATCTACGACGACCCGCAAGGCGCCGAAGAAGTCCTGCTTTCGCTTAGTGAATTGTTGCGCATCTCCCTTCAGGCATTGCAACAACAGGAAGTGCCGCTTCGCAGTGAGATCGAGTTTTTGAAATACTACGCGGCGATTCAGAAGCGCCGCTTTCGAGATCGCCTCCGATTTGATTTTCAAATTGATGAGCAATCGGAATTGTGCGCCGTGCCCAGCCTGGTCCTGCAGCCACTGGTGGAAAATGCGGTCCGCCATGGAATTGGGACGCGCAAAGAACCTGATCTGATATCTATCCGTGCCTTCGTAAGTCAGGAAAGGCTGAAAATCGAAATCCAGAACCGAGCAAGCGTTCTGGACGATACGCAGGAACGATTAATCACTCGCGGAGTGGGCATGGCAAATACCATTGCTCGCTTAGAACGCTTATACGGTGTACATCAATCGTTCGAGATCCGCAACCTCTCGCCGCAAGGCGTAGCCGTTTCTATATCGGTCCCCGTACGGCTGCTGCCGGAACCGATGGATGAACTGACGGCCCAGGTGGTGTGATGCCAATTAGGGCGTTGATTGTCGATGACGAACCTCTCGCCAGGCAAAGTATCCGCCGCTTTCTCAAGAATCATCCGGATATTCACGTGTTGGGTGAGTTTGGTGATGGACAATCGGCAGTCACGGCGATCCTAGCCGCGAGACCCGACCTCGTTTTTCTCGACGTGCAGATGCCGGAATTGGATGGCTTCGCTGTCGTCAATCGGATTGGCGTCGAGCAGATGCCCGCGACTATTTTTGTAACAGCCTACGATCAATACGCGGTGCGCGCTTTTGATGCCAATGCATTGGATTATCTGTTGAAGCCGTTTGGCAAAACTCGCTTCGAGCGGACGCTGACTCGGGCACGAGAGCGCCTTGCCGGAAATGTCGACCGTGAGATGATTCAACGCCTCGTTCGAACGATGGAAACTGTCGCTGGACGGCAAAGGTATACCGATCGTCTGCCAGTTACAGAGAACGGCCGCATTGTCTTCGTAAAAACGCGAGACGTCCAATGGATCGAATCGGCAGGCAACTATGCGCGGCTGCATGTCGCCTCTCGCAAACATGACATTCGTGAAACACTAACTAGTCTGGAAGGTAGGCTAAACCCACAGGAGTTTGTAAGGATTCATCGGTCCACCATCGTCAACTTGCATTTCGTGAAAGAAGTATATCCATGGTTTCATGGATATCACCTGGTTGTTCTTGAAAGCGGCCAAGAGCTTCGAATGAGCCGTTATCAACACGAAGTTGCCGAGCGGCTCGGTCTCCGGGGGTCTGTGCCATAGATGCAAGCTGAACTTGCGGCAACTCTGCTTTTATTCAGATTTGTATTGGTGAATCAACGACAGCCAGAGAGCAACCGTTTCGGCGTCCTTTGGCGGGTCAACCTCCTTCTCCATAACAGCCGTTTGAACCATGATCAGTTTCGTTCGCGGATCGACGAAGATCCGCTGCCCATTGGCGCCTAGCAATGCAAACATTCGTCGAGAACCCGGAAGAATCCAGAGCTGATAGCCATATCCAAAGAAAGGCACTGACTTCCCCGGCGCAAGCTGAGAATCGGCGTCTTTAACGGTGGTCGCATCCAGTAGCCATTGTTGTGGGATCAGCTGCTTTCCGTTCCAAGCGCCGTCGTAAGCCAGCAGCCTCGCAAAACGCGCATAGTCGCGCAGCGTAGCGTTGAAACAACAGAAGGCGAGTTCCCGGCCCGAGCCATCGATTGTCCATGTTGCCTTCGACTCAGTGCCGATGTTTTGCCAAATTCTTTCCTGCAGATAACGCGCTAAAGGCATCTGCACAGCTCGGCCCACGATCAGACCCAACACTTCGGAGTCCGCCGCCGAGTACCGGAATCGCGTTCCCTCTGGAACAGCCTGTTTGCAGTCCTGAGCGAGAGCCGGAAGTCCGATCGGCCCCGGGCTGGCTCCCTGTGTCTGACACGTCACGCCTGAAGACATATGAAGCAAGTCCCGCACCGTCACCTTGCCGTAATCGGAATCCTTCAACTCGGGGACATACTTCGCCGCTATGTCGGCCGTTGAACCAAGCGCGTGTTCCGATACCGCTACCCCTGCCAGCATCCCAACGATCGTCTTCACCATGGACTGAGAGGTGAACCGGTCCCGATCGGTACGGTCGTATTGATAGCCCTCGTATAGAATCTGATCGTCTTTCGCAATCAAGAGTCCAGTGACGGGCATGTGCGCAAGATAGTCTTTCAGTGAATGGCGGCTTCCGGCGTGGAAGTAGGTGATCTCCGGCCCAGTTGCAGGACGATGAAACTCCCATGGATGCGCCGCCGGCTCGACCGTATGCGTCGGGTAGAGCGTGTCGAAGTGGCTGAACGCCCCCACCATGCATTTCTTCTCGAACGCGGTTGCTCGCGAGCCTGCGGGAAAATGTTCGGCCGCGCCGTACGCCTCAGAATCGGGACCTCCTGCCGAAAATACCGGGAGTTGCACGGATTCGGCTAGGGTTCCGGCAATCAGCAACAGGGCCGCCGCAACACAGACGCAAACTCTCTTCACTTGCATTCTCATTCCGGTCCTGATGCAATCATCGCGGGTCACACTTATTGCTGTCAAAGACAAATTATGTTCTAGTTGAGACAAGGGAGATCTGAACCTTTTGGATCTGCGGCTTCTCCAATACTTTGTTGCCGTTGCCGAACTCGAGCATGTCGGCAAAGCCGCGAAACGCCTTCATATCTCTCAATCGCCTCTGAGCCGCCAGATCCGCCAGTTGGAAAAGGAACTTCATCTCGAACTATTCGTCCGTGAAAGACAACGCATCCGATTGACGGAGCCAGGGCGCTGGCTGCTGAATCAGGCGCAAGGGCTGCTCGCGCACTTCAATAGGATTCGCGATGAAGCGGAGCAGCGCTCACGCGGCCAGATCGGTACGCTCTCTGTGGTCTTCACGAGCGCCGCCATGTGGAATGGCATTTTGCCGAAGCTGTTGCGGCGCTTCCAAAGCGAATTCCCCGATGCAACCGTCGAACTGCACACGATGAGGTCGGCTCTCCAACTGGAGGCCGTTCGCTCAGGCCGCGCAGACATCGGGTTCGTGTCCGCCCTGCCGGCAAGTAGCGGCATGCCGGCAAGTAGCGGCATCGAAGTCATGTGCGTTTCAGAGGAACCTTCCATGTTGGTCATCCCAGACGCCCACCCCCTCGCACGCAAACGCCGGATTACCCCTCGTGATCTCGATGGAGTCAGCTGGATTCTTCTGTCGGAATCGCTCTCTTCTGACAAGCACGACCGGTTTTTTGCCGCCTGCGCGAATGCGGGCTTTGTGCCTCAGGTCGTTCAAAAGGTAACTGAACCCATCACACTCTTAGCTTTGGTCGAGAGCGGCTTGGGTGTGGGTCTCATCCGGAGCAGCGCCCGCAACTACGCACCCCGCCTGCTCACCTTTAAGGTCCTTCCATGGTTCTCCTTCAAGTCCCGAACCTACATAATCCGCCCAATAGACGGGCGGCAGCCGCTGGCGGACGCATTCGCGGCTTTCGCGCCGAAAGTCAAGGTCGGCGTCTGAACAATTCACATTTCTTCGAGCATCAGTTTATCGACGTAACGCCACGCTAATTTTTTGCACTTCAGAGGGTAGATCGTTTCCCCTCGGGTCAGCATCTGAACGTACTTTTCAATCCTGCTTGCCCGCGTCTCAGGCTTTTTGGCGTCCTGAATACGATACAAAATTGCGTAACGGTTGAGGCTGTCGAGTTTGGAGAAAAGGCGGCTGGCTTCGCGATTATTGTCGAGGGCTATCTCCAGATCGCCGGGAATGGCAGCCTTGCTCTGCGGAGCGTAAGCGGCTTTCCATCGGCCGTCGGATTTTGCGCGCTTTACCTCCTCCAATCCTGCAGCTTTCATCCGCCTTTGGTCGATGAGCTCCTGAGTTCTGATTCGGTTTACTTCGGACCACTTGCTCCTCGAAAAGCGTTGAGTGAAGCGAACGAGCCAATATCGCTCATCGAACTTTTGAAGCTGGCCGTCAACCCAGCCATAGCAGAGCGCACCGTCGATGGCTTCTTGCCGCGACAGTCCTGATGCCCCGCCATGCAGCCGCCGGTTCGCCGGACAAGGACACTGTGCTGCTCCACGAAGAACGTCAGATCATCGACAACTTCGCCGCGTCTGATTGCTGGAGCATACAAAGACGCGGCGGCTGGTCGCTATTGAATCGGAATCGCGTAGCGGATCTGCTGTTTTCACAAACTGACGGTATTGGGCTCTCATGCTGGAGGTTCAACATCGGCGGAGAGGAATCAACCCCAAAATCACGAACTGGCGGACAGCGGAAACATTCGAGATTGCTCAAGGTGGTACGATTGGACGCGGCAGCGGAATGAACAATGGTTTCTTCATGCAGCCAAGCTGCGGGGGGTGCGGCATTTTCTCGCATTTGTGAACACTCCGCTGGGGCGTCTAACCAGAAACGGGCTAACATTTTGTGATCCGGCTGACGGCACAACGAATTTGAAGACGGGCGCGGAACGCAAGTATGTCCTTGATCACTTCTATCGCAATCCGAACGAAGCCGAACGGGTCACGTTCAACTACATCAGCCCGGTAAATGAGCCGCAGTGGGATTGGGCTGGGCAGTCGCAGGAAGGCAATCGTGCTTCGAACGATGACATAAAGCGCATCATCCGGGCGCTGGCAGCTGAACTGCGGCGGCGCAGGTTACCGACTCAGATCGTCGCTCTCGAGAGCGGATCGTTGCCCGACATGTGGCAGATCGACGCGAGGGCAAGCGCGAGGTGCGGTACGGAATACGGCAACTATATTGACGCTTTTCTAAGTGACCCATCCATCAACGGGCTGTTTTCCGAGCGAATCGGTTATCACAGTTATGGGGCCGATCTGATTAACGGACCATTGGTGAACAATCGCGTCCAGCTTGGGGAGAAGATGACGCAGTATCCAAGTTGGAAGCTGTGGCAAACCGAGTATTGTGTATTGGTCGGCAGCGAAGGCAGAGGTGGCGACCATCGTGATTTAACGATAAAGACCGCCTTGGACGTGGCTCGTATCATTCACCTCGATTTGACTGTGTGCGGAGTCTCCGCTTGGCAATGGTGGACTGCGGTGTCCCCAGTCGATTACAAAGACGGATTGATCTATCCGGGACGGCTTTTATGGGTTTTGGGCACTGAGCCATAAAGGGAGGTTTGCGAACGCCGTGAAGTTGAGGCGCAGCCAGCCCCAAATCAGTCCGGCAACCAACAACGATAAACCCCTGATCGATTGGTAGCCCATATCCAAATCTTGGTGTTGAGATGCTGGCCAGTGTGAAGAACTAAAGCAGGTAGGGCGCAAGCAAGAAGAAAGAGGCCAATGCTCCAGATGAGCGACCTTTTGCCGGCGTTGCCATTCAAGCTGGACTTGTCGTGCTGGTCAGGCAAAGTCTCTACTACTGCAACTGAAGATATCAGGAGCTGAAGGGCTCCACTTCTCGCTAACCGTCCTTCAATGACTTCGGTCGCCAAAGATGGACGTACCCGGCCTCCCTCCAGGCGTGGCTAATGATGTCGAGCCTTCCCGGAACCAATTCCACCACCTTCGCGCCATCATGATGCTCGAACCGGTTGTCAATTGGATAGCGACTCCATGTGAGCCCTTTGCGATCGGCTTTCTTGTAAACGTACAGGCGGGATTTGCTGCGGTAGGGATGGAACGGATCGTGCTCGCCCACGACCACCTCGAGCTCTCCGTCTCCATCGAGGTCTCCCACTGAAAGGGAATGCGGAGACCGAATCTTGTCGATAACGTGTACGTTGAATTTCCGGTCGCGTAAGCTGCCCGTGTTCTCAAGCCACCCAACCGCCACGAAATAAGCCTGATGCACGCTGTAATCAACAGCCTCGAGGCTAAAGAGAATATCCGGGCGGCCATCGTTGTTTACATCTGCAATCGCGATGCGGCAAATTTGATCCAAACTCGCGGACTTCAGAAGCTCGGGGTCAATCAGGAGATGCGGCTTAAACGTGCCATCGCCCATATTCTCGAGCCAGTAAGGTCCCGCCACGATGTCAAGCTTGCCGTCGCCGTCCAAATCATAGGCGAGCATCTCTTCGCCGTACGGAATATCGGCGACCAGACGCTTCTCCCACGGATGCTTGGGATCAGACGGCGCTTTGAAGAGCTGCGGCGGATTCCGAAAATGTTCGTGGTACCCGACAACTAGCGCCACGCCGCCGCCCGGCAACAGCGGCCCAATCGCACTCCCGTGGGGCCAGTCGCCATCGCCTTTACCAATGCTGTATTCTTCCCAAAGGTCTTTGCTGAGATCGATGGGCTTCAGCCACACCAACTCGGTGGACAGCGTGGCGAGAATCTCTTTGCCGCCTGGGGTGCCCTTAACGCCGATCAACTCCTTCCTTCCGTCCTTGTCCAGATCGTAAGCGTTGATGATCTGCCCGATTCCCGGAATCGCATGGCGCTCCCAGCCGGGATTCTTGTACCACCACGCGCCACATACAATGTCCAACCGGCCGTCGCCATCTACATCAACCGCATGCATATCAATGCCGGTGTACGGCTTCGAGCGATCAATGAACGAGTGCTCGTATTCGGCGAACACCGATTGCTTCTCTTGCGGGCGGAACATCTGAATCCATGTAACGAGAGCATTTGTCCCTTGGACTTTCCCGTTCTCTATCCAAATGCCTTCCTTATTCGGGATCTGGTCGGCTGCTCCAAAGATGACGTGTGAACCGGAGCCATCCAAATCTGTGTAGACCGCCTCATGTGTGCCTTCGCCCTGATAGATGAGTTCCCGGCTCCACGACGTCCCTTTATCAAACGCTGTGTACTTCAACAAGCGCGCATCCCAGTTGTAAGGAGCATTCCACCCCCCAGCATTCATTTCGGCCGCTAAGACATGCACCTGATTGCTCTTGGCGTCGGACCACGCCCTTAATGAGTGCGAAAAATTAAAGGGAGCGTCGATCGGATGGCCGATCCATGGACTCTCGCGATCGGATGCAAGCCGGTTCTCAAACCACGCTAGACGGCCATCAGGGTACTCGTCCTCCACGAGAACCGCGTCGAGGCGGCCGTCTCCGTTTACATCGATCAGTGCGGCCCGGCAGAGTTCCCGGAAGTCGGGCGCCAGCGAGTAAGCCTTCCAGGGCTGGCCGGAGAATGCCCCGGCGCGAGGCGCGGCATACCAGTACGGTCCGCTGACAATTTCTTCTTTGCCATCCCCGTCCAAATCTCCCGTCACAGTGCCTTCCGCGGAGTACCCGTTTTGCACCGCCTGCTTTTTCCAGAGACCGGCCGAGTTGCCAGGCGCTTTGTAAACGAACAGTCCGGGCTCGGCACAATAAATGGCATTGGCCACCAATTCCCGCCGGCCATCACCATCTACATCGCCAAACACGATGTCATGTGGGTGTCCCGCCGTTTCACTGTCCACGACGTGTTCTTCCCACGGGTCGAGTAGATTTGTGCCAGGTTTGAACCGGAGAATGCACCAAGTTTCGTAGCCGCCCTTCTCTCCAGTTTGTTTGCCGACAAAGACCTCCTTCCGCCCGTCCCCATCGGTATCCTCCAGCGCCACTCCGACCGTGAACTTGGCATGTGTGGAACTTGACCCAGAGGCAATAATTCCTTTTTCGGAAGTGGACGGCCTATACCAAAGAAGCGCGCCATTTCCAGCGGCAACCAGTTCGGTCTTGCCGTCGCCATCGATATCCGCAGCCGCTAAACCGCCGATTCCAGCCGCATGCGGGGGAGCTGCGTCCAGAATTACCAATTCCCATGACGTGCTGCCGCCACTCGGCGGCGCATCTGACGTCGCCGATAGTTTTGCAGGCACGACGGGAGTAACATCCCGGCGGGTAGCTCGCGCTGGATCGGCTTCCATCGCGCTCCCCCGTATCCTCGCTGCCATGGCGCTTCCCGCCAATGCTTTACTGAAAGAACGCCGGTTCATTTCAGATCGTCTCCATAAATCGGTTTACCAAACTGAGATTGACCGGTCTTGAAATTCCACGCGATCCATTGGCACCTTTCTCTGCCGCGAGAGAGCGATGAAGCCTACCAAGGATCCTGCGAAGAGCAGCCTCACCAACCCAGGCGCGCCGCTCCGCGCCAGCTCAGGTCGACGATTGTTTGTATCCCCGGCACCAATACAAAGCGTAGCGCGCGTTTGAACCGGCTCCCTGTCCGCAGGCCAGCTTGACTTGAAGCCCCCGCGCTACCAAGCCGCCGGAGCGTGGAGCCTCCCAGACGAATCCCGCCCTAGAAGCTATAGCCAAATGAAAACTGAAATACTCGCGGGCCATTGAGTTGGCCAATTGATTCGAGCGTCTGGAAGTTGCCTGGGCCCGTGTTCGGAATCAGATAACATGTCTGGTTCAAGGTAGCCCCATCGCCGCACGTGGGACCGGTAGGATTGTACTGCGTTTGGTTAATGCCGCTGCCATTCTGGACATAAAAGTTGGCATGGTTGGCCACATTGAACACTTGCGCCTTGAACGAAATCAGCTGCCTGTCGGTGAGGTGAAACTTTCGCTCGAGGCCTAGATCAACCTGGTCGATCCACGGTCCATAGAACGAGTTCAGCCCGAAGTTCGGGCTTGGACCCGCGCCGTTGATGCCCAAAGCCGTGTTGCCGGTTGTCTGGTTAAACGCCGAGTCGTTCAAATTATCATTTGCCCCGTTGCAGCTATTCAGATTGATGCCGGTGCACGCGCTGTTCAGAAGCGGAGAGTACGGCCTTCCGGAGTTAAATGCCATCACTGTGCTGAAAGTCCAATTCGCAAAGATCACCTTCGCGAACCGCGAGGTGAGGCCAGGGATTTGGGGCTGCCAGACGGCCGCGACTGAAAGCCGGTGCCGTTGATCGAGCAGCGATGGTGAGCGCGTGTTCGAGAAGTCGAACTGATTGTAGAAATCGACCCCGTTGCTTTGGATGTTCTTCGAGAAAGTATAGGAGGTCATCAATTCCAGACCGCGAGCGGCTCTGCGCTTTATTTGTACGAACAGAGAATTGTAGTTGTTCAGGCCAGGGCTGATCAACGCGTTGATCTGACCCGCATTTGGATCGATTGCCCCTTCGGTGAGCAAGCCATTATCAAGATTGGGCCCGAGGACGGAGGGCCCGCTGCACGGCGTGGATACTGTTCCAGCCGGGCAGACGATGTACTGCGTGGCGCCAGTGGGCCGCTGCAAGTTCAGATCGTACGCACTCGATGCGATCAGATGCCACCGCATGCGTCCACATGGTTCCAACGCTCACGGTTGTGTTGCGCAAAATCTCCTGCTCTATTTGAAAGCTCGACTGAAGCACATACGGAACACGGAATCCGGGAGAAACAATCGATACATTTGGGGAAGCCGAGAACAAGCTTGGATCGGTCACCCGGTTGGGAAAGACAGGCGCTTGTGCGTTCGGGGCGAGGGCTGCATTGAATGGCACGAAAGCGCTGGACTGCTGCGTAGCCAAGCCATTCGAGATTACCGAATTTTCGTAATTGGCCCCGTTGAAAATTTCGTAGAACATCCCGAACCCTCCACGAATGACGGTCTTGGGCGCGGGATGATAGGCAAAACCGAACCTGGGGGCGAGCCGCTGGTATTGGTTGGGGAATTGCCCGGTGAGCGGAATAGCGGGATTGGCCGCGGGCTGTGGGTAGACTTGAAAATCTTCTCTCAGTCCGAAATCGAGAGTCAGTTTGGAAAGCGCTTGGATTTTATCATCGACGTAAAATCCTACGTACGGCACATTGAAACGGAATACGTCATTCCCGGCGCTTTGAGAGAAATATGTGTAGCGGCCAAGCGCGAAGTCGGTTGGATTCGCGAACGCGTAGGTTCCACGAAAATTGCCGTAGTTGAAATCGACCACCTGGTCGTAATTAAAGTCGACGCCGAAGTCGAGCGTGTTACGTCCTACAACCCAGCTCATCCGGTCGTTGAATTCCCACTGATATTCCCGGGTGTCGCCGAGCGAAAATCCCGGGTTGCCTAAGGTGAAGTACTCCGGGCTGAAGATGGTGACGGTTGGGAAATTGGGGTCGACAAGGCCGCTCGGCGATTCGATCTGTTCGTCGCGCAGATAGCTCGCGTGAACGTCGTTGACAAGCGAGGGACTGAGTATGTGCGTCCAATGGATAGTGGCATGGTGGTCGCGGACGGCGTTATTAGAGAGCGCTTCAATCCCATCCGAGGCGACGGGATTATAAGTGATTTCTCCGCCCGGAGAATTGAACGTATTGTAGTTATACACGAACGAGACCTGGTCCTTATCGCTTGCGTGCCAATCGAGTTTGGGGAAAAACGAGAGATCGTCGCGCCTCCTCTGTCGCTGGCCGATGTTGCTTTGTATTGCGTTGAGCGCGTTCGAGACTTGCTGTAAATAGACTGGATTCGACGCCTCGGGCGCGCTGACCGCCGAGGGGGCCGGGAACGAAGCGTTTGGAGTGGGCAGCGCCGTGCCCGCCGGCAGCCCAAAGCTCGTTACGTCAAGGCCTTGCTGCCCTTCGTTGATCACTGAGATCGGGTCCTTTTCGCGCTGCTGCTCGTAATCGAAATAGAAAAATACCTGCTGTTTTACGATTGGGCCGCCCAGATCCGCGCCAAACTGCTGCAGTACATCCAGGGGCTTCGGCTGGCCGTTCGCCTTGTCGACCGCATCGTTCGCTCCTGTGCCTGAATTGCGGTTGTAATAAAAGGCGTCGCCGTGAAAATCGTTGCCGCCCGATTTCGTCACCGTATTGACGAACCCTGAGCCCGCCCCGCCGTAGGCAGCCGAATAAGGATTGTCCGCGACTTGAAACTCTTGAATCGACTGCTCTCCAAAAATGTACGGCACACGCGTGCGGCCCCGAGCATCGCCGAAAAAGGCGCTTGTCGCATTGGCGCCATCGAGAGTGAAGGAATTCGAGCCATTGCCGTTGGCATAGCCCGAGTCGGACCCGCCCTGCTGTCCTGCAATGCTCACCAGTCCGAACTCGCCATCGGCCGTGACATTGGGAGTGAGCAGAACGAAATCTGTGTAGCGCCGGCCATTTAAGGGCAGGTTCGCAATCAGGTTTTGCCCGACGGCCGTCGCTTGGCTGCTATCGGCTGGGTTCAGAAGCGGTGTCTCGATGTTCACCGTCACTTCCTGACTGACAGAGCCGACTTCGAGCTGCGTGCTAACGGTGGTCGTCCTGCCAACCGTTACCTCGGCACCATTCGCCTCAGCTCGCTGAAACTTGTCCGCCGCGAACTTCAAATCGTAGCTGCCGACGGGCAGAGGCGGCAACTGGTAGAAGCCGTCGCTGTTAGTTTTCACAACATATTTGACGCCCGTGGCTTGGTTGATTGCCGAAACCTGAACACCGGGTATGGCGGAGCCTGATCGGTCTTTGACAACTCCGGATAACCAGCCGTTCGATACGGCGCTTTGGGCACACAAATTGACAGTGCAGAAAGAAAGGGCGAGCACCAAAGAGGAAAAGGACGATAGCCGCATAACGCTAGTTAAGCTCCCGATGAGTTACTTGCATGTGAACCCTGCGTTGCAGTTCTGTGACAGGCACGGGCTGCCGGCCTTCTCTTGCCGTTGCGTGATGTGAAGGTGGATAGAAACTGGTAATCTTGCACGCCGACGTATACCCGACGATGCAGGACCTTGCTGACGTGGCAGTCGCCTGAAGCTTTTGGAATCCTGACGACTCAACAAAAAAGTTCGTCATCAGGAATCAATCGGAACCTCACTCGTCGCGAAGACAAATAATAGGTTCTACACGAGTCGCTCGAATCGACGGCACATATGCCGCCAACAATCCCACCACAGTAAGAAGAACGAGCACCGCCCCAAGTGTCACGGGATCGTACCAGGCCACACCCCAAATCTGGCTCGCGAGAAAGCGCGACAGCAATAACGTGAGCACGATGCCGACACCCGCGCCGACGTAAACAAACTGCAGAGTAGCCGTTAGCACGTGTGAACGAATAATGCCCGCCGTAGCGCCGAGCGCCATCCGAATTCCGATTTCGCGTCGCTGCTGGGAAACGGTGTAGGAAATGACGCTATAGACACCAACGCTGACCAAAGTCAGTCCAATAAAGGCAAACACTGCAAGCAGAATCATGAAGAAGCGGGGACGGGAATATTCGCTCAGATCGAGAAGACGATCCATGGTCCAGGTATATTGCGGAATCACCGTTTTATCCATCGAGAGAACGGCAGTTGTCAATTCGGGTATCATGGCTTCCGGTTTGGCAACCGTCCGAAGAAAGACCACATAACCGCCAAACCCCTCGATCGTGTACGGCAGATAGGCCTCCGGCAAAACATCTTTTCGCGTGCCTTCGTTCTTGATATCGGAGACCACACCTACAATTTCGAACCATGGATTGGCAATTGGGTCCGCAGCCGTCTTCAATGCCGTAAGCTGCAGTTGCTGGCCAATCGGATTCCGCCGGCTAAAGTACCTCGTCGCCATCGTATGATTGATCACCGCTACGTGCCGCTTGCCGTTCTCATCGCTTTCAGTCAGTAGTCTTCCGGCAAGCAGACGAGCACCGAGGGTTGGGAACCATTGCCAACTGCAGGCAGTCATGTGGGCGTTCCAGTGCTCGGAATGGGTGACGCCCGCAACGTCAAAGTCAGTGTTCGATCTACTATACGGAGGTATCTCCGTTGCGATTCCGGCAGAGGCCACTCGAGGGTGAGCCTGCATTTGCCGCAACAATTCGCGGAGGAAACGCGCCTGAGAAGCGCTGCTGTTATATTGCCGAGCGGGCAGATTGATCCGTGTGGTCAGAAGATGATCGCTGCGTATCCCAACGTCGACTTGCCGTTGTAAAACGAAGCTGCGCATCAGCAATCCCGAAGACGTCAGCAGCAGCAGCGACAGAGCCACTTCACTCACGATCAGCAGATTTCGCAAACGCCCGCGCCGGAAGCCGCTGTTGCCGCGGCCGCCGGCTTTCAAGATTTCGTTCACGTCACGCCGCGAGGCAGTCAGAGCAGGGGCCAAACCAAACAGGATTCCGGTGAGCATTGCCACACCGATCGTGGCCAGCAATACCGGCGTATTCTCCGCGACTACCGCTTCATCCGGAAACGTCCACATCGGAACCAAGGCCATTATTCCCCGCAGACCAGCCCATGCAAATAGACATCCTACGGCCGCGCCACCTAGGGCCAAAAGAACGCTTTCTACTAACAGCTGCCGAATGACGCGCAATCGCCCGGAACCAAGTGAAATGCGAATCGCCAGCTCCTTTTCGCGCGCAGTTGCTCTGGCCAGCATGAGATTCGATACGTTCGCACAGGCGATCAAGAGCAGCAGACCGACAGCCCCCACCAGCGTATAGATCGTCTTCTCATCGTCACGCGCCGTCCCCTTGAGGTTCGCAAGTTCCACGTTGAACCGCTTGGGAAATTCATTGGGATACACCTTCGCCAGCCGAGTAGCCAGTGGCATGACCTCCGCCGCCGCTGTTCGCGGTGTCAGGCCCCGCCGGAGGTGTCCGTACGTGACCAGCCAATGTTCTTTGTCAGCGCGCTCCAGCGGCAACGGCCGCCACAAATTCCCGTCCCAGAAGGAAAACCTCGGCGGCATGACACCCACCAGTGTCGTCGGCGTCCCATCCAGATCGAAGGTCTTGCCAATAAGGTGCGGGTCCGAATTGAAGTCTTGTTTCCAAACTCTGTAATTCAATACAAAGACCGGCGGCGCGCCCGGCTCCGCATCGCCTGGCAGCAGACCTCTTCCAATCAGTGCCGGCATACCGAGAAACTGAAACGCGTTCCTCGTCACGCGGTCCGCATCGAATTCCTTCAGTTGTCCCGACTCCTCCTTCAGCAGCACGCTCTCTTCGTATATCCCCATGGAGTCTAAAAAAATATGGCTATCCTGCTGAAAATCCAGAAACTCAGGGATGGTCATCGCGTTCTTAACGAGGGACGTCCCAGTCTCGTGAATTTCCGGGGAGAATAGGTGTTGGCCGTCTCTGTACGGAAACGGCTCGAGTAACACGTTATAAACCACGCTGAAAATAGCGGTGGTGGATCCGATGCCGAGTGCAAGAGCCAGAATGCCGGTCAGAAAGAATCCACGATCCTTGCAGATGGTTCGCAAAGAAAAGATCACATCTTGCCACAGCCAGGTCATGCGGCACTCGCAGCACGTACATAGCCAGTTCACCTGGATTCCTATGTCGCTGAATCCATTACGGGCAGCGCTATACATGATGCGATCAGTCGTCCGTTTACGCGACGGCCTGTTGCTAAAGCGGACAGAATCGGGCGGATTGTGGAGGGATTCGCAGCGTTGACTTTCGGGCGAAGCGCAAGGCCGGCAGAGATGGAAAGCCACTCGCGTCTTGAAAGCCCTACATCGTTCTGTTGCTTATATTCAAGTTGCCTGCTGCGCCGTTCCGGCCGATCGAGGGATCAGGAACACCACGATCAAGGTCGCCAAAATTGGCGCCGTCCCAGCCATTACGAATGCAGGGACATACGAGAAACGATCCACCAGAGTTCCGAGAAGCAAGGTAAATAAAGCCCCCGCTCAAACCGGCCGCTAACCCACTGAGCCCGGTCACCGAACCAACAACCTCAGGGGAAAACAAGTCAGAAGGTAGAGTGAGGCCCGTGGTAGACCAACTGGCGAACCCAAATAGGGCGACGCAAATGAGCGTCAATGATGAAGATGGACTTGCGACGAAGACGGCGGGCACGCCAGCCAGCAGAGGAATACAACTGACTATGCAGATCCATTTGCGGGCGCGCAACACCGGAGTGCCCCTTTTGACGAGCGCACCTGAGCTCAGGCCGCCGGCAAAGTTGCCGATATCAGCAGCAACGAATGGAATCCACGCAAAAATTTCTATTTGCTTGAGGCTAAAGCCGCGGGTGTCGCTTAGATATTGCGGGAGCCAGAAGACTTAGAACCACCAGATCGGATCGGTCAGCGATCGCCCTACAACGATCCCCCCTGTTTCCCATCGCTTTAGAAGCGGCAGCAAACTCTTGAGGTTTCGGAGGTCGAGAGAGCTGCCCGAGGATGGCCCGATTGTGGAACGACCTCGAGGATAGATCAGCAGCCATAAGAGGCGCCAAAACAAGCCGAGCGCGCCCGAGAACACGAAAGCGCGGCGCCATCCGAATTTCAGTGCGATCCAGGGGATGCCCATAGCGGCTATAGCACCGCCTACACTCGAACCGCTGTCAAAGATCGCGACCGCCAGACTGCGCTCTTCCGCTGGAAAAACTCGGCGACAGCCTTGCTTGCTCCCGGCCAGTTAACGCCTTCGCCGATCCCCAGAAGGAAGCGAGGTACACCGAACGAGAATGCAGAATTTGCAAAACTCGTCATAATGCTGACCAGCGACCACCAGATCACTGCGATAGAGAGTCCCATGCGCGTACCGACCACATCGAGGAATATCCCACCTACGAGCCAGGTCGCAGCGGAAGCGAATTGGAAGGCGCTGAAGACGTTGGAAAGTTGGGAGTGGTCGAGATGGAATTGTTTCGAGATGACCGGTGCGAGAACGGACAACGTCTGACGGTTGATGTAATTGAGCGCGGTCGAACAAAAGAGTGTCCAGATAATCCACCAGCGCCGCCGGTCTCTCCGGGAAACTGCGAGCTCGTTCGGTTTCGGGATTGAAAGAGCCATGATTAAGCGAAGAGGTCGAACATTTCTTACTGGTTGTCGGGCCTTCCGGAAATGGTTCCCGAATAATCGATCCAGTTTGCTACCTTTCCCCAGATTGCGTGCTCACCCTTAGCGCCTTGAGAGTTCAACATCTCGTTGATCTCCACGTCGATGTGATCCTTCGATTTGTCCAGCGTAACTGACGCCGCCTGGATCGAGACGGCAATCAAAATTACTAAAGCGGACCTGACGAAATTACGAAACGAACCCATCCGAGCTCCTCGAGTCTCACCTATTTACGTAAGAGCTTCGCCGATTCGGAATCTAGAAAGACATAAGTATTCGGATGCCGCTGCACAAGTGATGCAGGGCATGCTTCGGAGATGGGGCCTTCGAGAGCATTTCGAACGGCTTCCGCCTTGCGGTAGTCCGGGACATGGCAAACCCATGCTCGAGCGCGAAACAGTCCAGTACAGGTGATGGAGAGCGCGTGGAGTGGAACAGACTCGATGTCTTTGAAGTGGCCCTCGCCAGCCTGTTGTCGCCGGCAAGCGTCATCGAGCGTAACGAGCTTTACTGTTTGGGGATCGGCGAAATTCGCAAATGGCGGATCATTGAAGGCGATATGGCCGTTCTCGCCAAAGCCGACGAATGCGAGGTCAATGGGAGCCTCGTTGAGCAGGCGAGAATAACGCGCAATTTCGGCTTCGACATCAGGAGCATCGCCTGCAAGATAATGCGTCTTCGCTGGATGGACGTTCGCCTCAATTCGGGTCTGTATCCAATATCGAAAGCTGGACAGATGATCTGGTCTTATTCCGACGTATTCGTCCATGTGAAACAGCTCGACGTCTTTCCAGTTGATGTCCTGTTTGATGAGTGCTTCGACTAACGGAATTTGCGAGTTGCCGGTCGCAACAATAATGCGTACGCGTCCATTTTTCGCGATGGCGCTCGAGATCAATTTCGCCGCTTTTTCGGCCGCCGCCGCTCCAGAGAAGGCAGGCGAGGGATGGATCTCTACATGGGCTTCTCCGGCGTGGAAGCTGCGCGGCGACAGGGCTGAGGCAGGCATGGTGGCATTATACATAGGCATCGCAATTTGGAGAAATCTTTCTTGCCAAGAAGCATTATCTTCACTTTGTTGTGCAGAATTCGGAATGCGGAAAAAGGGAAATACCACTTCGTCCTACCATCGAGACCGTTCGAGATTGGCTAATTTAGAAGAACTATGAGCAAACAAACTTAAGTTTGTTTGTTTTGGAAAATTGGACGGCGGTGGTGCGAAAGATTTCTTGACAGCAGGAAAAGCACGTGGTGAAATGCTGGCGAGCTACCAGTGAAGCGGAGCAGCATTTATCAAGCAGTGTCGGTGGCCGCGTTCGCGGCCGCGGTGCAGATTGCGCAAGGGACAGTGACGATCGGAGGCGATGCGCCTCCCGTGCACCCATTGGACAGTCTTTCGAAACAAGAAATTCTGGAAACTGTCGACGTGTTACGAACCGCCGGCAAGACCAGCGAGAATAGCCGCTATTCTCTGATTCGACTCCAAGAACCTCCGAAAGAAAATGTGCTGCGATTTCATCCCGGCATGCCACTCGAGCGGCAGTCGTTTGCGGTCGTGTACGAGCGGTCGGCCAACAAGACGTTTGAAGCGGTAGTCGATCTAGGCAGGCACAGTTTGGTCTCATGGAAGAACATTCCGGACGTGCAGCCTTCCTTTTTGGAGGAGGACGCAGAGATCTTGCAAAGCGCCGTGCGGGCCGATCCGCGGTTTGCCGAAATCATGCGACGGCATGGAGTCACCGATTTATCGCGAGTAGATATAGGCGATTGGCCGGGTGGCTACTACGGAGATCCGGCGGACAACGGAGCGCGTTACAGGCGCGCGGATTTCTCGTATCGCGAAACGAAGACATTGGCGGAGCGAAAAGTTGAGAACGTGACGGCGGACGTGGACCTCAATACCGGCAAAGTGATTCGGTGGATTGAAGGGGATGTAACGCCGATTCCGGCTGTGGCGGCAGGCATGTCCGGAGTGCCGCCGGCGCCGACGCGCCCGGCTCCGAAATTGTTGACCACCGTCGAGCCGCAAGGGCCGAGCTTTGAAATCCAGGATCATGAAGTCCACTGGCAGAACTGGCGATTTCGTTTTGGGTTCAATTCGAGAGAAGGCCTGATCCTGTACACCGTGGGTTACGAAGATCACGGGCGCCTCAGGTCGATTTTGTACCGCGGCACGTGTTCTGAAATGGTGGTGCCGTATGGCGATCCAGGCCTCAACTGGTACTACAAGAATGCGTTCGATTCGGGAGAGGACAGCTTCGGCCGTTATGCAAGTCCGCTCGAAGCCGGAACCGATGTTCCTGAATACGCTACTGCCTTCAACATAGTGCTGCCGAGCGAAAAGGGAGATTGGTTCGAGATTCCAAGGGCGGTGGCGCTCTACGAACGCGATGGAGGGCTGCTTTGGAAGCACTGGGATCAGGCGCACAATCACAATGAATCCCGTAACTCACGGGAGCTCGTTCTCGCTTGGATTGCTACGGTTGGGAACTACGATTACGGGTTCAATTGGATCTTTCACCAGGACGGATCGGTCGAGATGGAAGTGGATTTGACGGGATTCATGGAGACGAAGGCATCCCCACTCACGACCGCGGCGGCCGGCCAAGATGGAGATCTCCGCTACGGGCATTTGATGGCTCCAAATTTGATGGCAGTAAATCATCAACACTTCTTCAATTTTCGACTCGATATGGATGTGGACGGTATGAACAATAGCGTGGTGGAGGACAACACCTCAGCGGTACAGCAAGGTCCGAATAACCGATACGAGAATGCCTTCACAACAAAGGAAACGCTTTTTCACAACGAGCAAGAGGCGAAGCGGCAGACGAGCATGGCAACAAATCGCTGCTGGACGATCATCAATCCGGCAAGGAAAAATGCGGAGGGTTATCCGGTAGGTTACAGTCTTTTGCCGGACGAGAATGCCGTGCCTTATGCAGCGCCGGATTCGTGGATTCGCAAACGATCGAGCTTTACTGACGCCGCTTTCTGGGCAACGCCATACAACCCAAACCAGATGCACGCAGCTGGTTTTTATGTGAATCAAAGCAGGGGCAAGGACGGACTGCAGCACTGGATCGAAGCCAAGCGCTCAATAGAAGACAAAGACGTGGTGGTGTGGTACACCATGGGGATCACACACATTCCGCGACCTGAAGAGTATCCGATGATGAACGTGCACAAGGCAGGGTTCACGTTAGTGCCAAATTGTTTTTTCGACGAAAATCCAGCGATCGGTTTGCCGTAAAATCTCGCCGCCAAGTTGCCGTGAATGCTTGGCAGGTCCCGGCTAAAACGGGAAAAAACCGGACCCGTTTCCATGACGGATCCCAACAGAAGAAAGGATGGATTCAAGCATGCGTCTCTTTCGACTCGTCAATGGACGAAGCGGTTTGCAGATGTTTAAGTTGGCTTATACGCGACGCGCAGCCGGGGCGATCGTTACCATGCTGGCATTCAGCTCCGTTGCGTTTGCACAGGTCGATACGGGTTCAATCTCCGGAACGGTGAAGGATACGAGCGGCGCCGCCATACCGGGCGTGCAGGTAACCCTTACCGACGATGACACCGGGCGGGTGATGACGAAGAAATCGGGAGAGGCCGGCGAATACACTTTTTCGGCGCTTAAGATTGGACATTATTCACTGGCTGCCGAGCTCAAGGGATTCCAGCGCGTGGAACACACACACGTCTCGCTCGATGTACAGCAACGCGTCGTCGTGGATTTCGAACTGCCGCCCGGACAGATGACGGAAACGGTGACGGTCAACGCCGAACCAGCGGCGCTGCAGACCCAGGATGCTTCGGTCGGACAGGTTATCGGCCAGCGCGCCATCAACGATCTACCGCTCAACGGACGGAACTTTACGTTCCTGGCGCAGTTAGCCGCAGGAGTAACCCAGGACCAGCAGGATACGCGGGGGCTGGGCGCCAGCGGCAGCTTTTCAGCCAACGGCTTGCGCCCGGCACAAAACAATTATTTGCTGGACGGCCTCGATAACAACGCGAACTTGGTGGACTTCCTGAATGGAACGGCCTATGCAGTTCGGCCCGCGGTGGATGCCATTCAAGAATTCAAAATTCAGACAAACGACTATAGCGCCGAGTTCGGACGTTCGGCTGGCGCTATTTTAAACGCCACCATCAAGTCCGGCACGAACCAGATTCACGGAAGCGCATGGGAATTCTTCCGAAACGACAAACTCGATGCAGCGAATTTCTTCGAAAACTCAGGGGGAGTGCCCAAGGGCGAATTCCGGCAGAACCAGTTCGGCGCGAGCATTGGAGGTCCGATCCGCAAGGACAAGACGTTCTTTTTCGGTGACTATGAGGGGACGCGAATTCGGCAAGCGTCGCCTTCCATCAACACGGTGCCGACGGAGCTCGAACGGAGCAGCGGCTACACGAATCTCTCTGAACTTCTTACACAAGGTGGCACCCGCACAGACGTTCTTGGGAGGACGTATGCGTTAGGACAGGTTTTCGATCCATCGACAACCCGAGTCGTCGCCTGCGGCGTACCGGACGCCGTTTCAGGATTGACGGCTCCGTGCAACGGAATGCCCGCCGGCAGTCAGGCGGGATACGTTCGTGAACCTTTTCCAGGCAACATCATACCGGCGAGCAGACTGGATCCCAACGCCATCAAACTGCTGAATCTCTATCCAGCCCCTAACAGCCCAGGGCTTTTCAACAACTACGCGGCGAATCCGATCGTAAAAAACGACGTGAATCAATTCGACGTGCGTATAGACCAGAATTTCAGCGAGAAAGACAGCATCTTCGGGCGCGTGAGTTATTCAAACAACCCGCAGATAATTCCCGGTCCTTTTACTGGTATTGCGGATGGAAGTTCGTTTGCCGACGGCGACCAGTCGGCGACCGCGATCAACTCCGTAATCAGCGAAACCCATTCGTTTTCACCAGATTTGGTCAACGAATTTCGCGCGGGATTTAATCGAATCTCTACTAGCCGCGTCCAGCCGTTCGCGACCACTTATGGAATTCCAGCGCAGTTCGGCATTCAGGGCGTTCCTCAAGTTTCTTCAAACGGCGGCCTAGGCTCGTTCTTCATCACCGGGCTGACTTCGCTGGGCAGCAGCCAGTTCATGCCGTCGATCGAATACAGCAACACGCTGCAGTTTACCGACAACTTAACGAAGCAGGCGGGGAGGCAAACGCTGAAGGTGGGTTTCCAATTCCAGGATCTCAGATTCTCTATCCTACAGCCTCCCTCATCGCGTGGAGTGTGGTCATACAGTGGCGTTTACACGGAAGTTCCCGAAACGACCGGCGGAAACACCGGCTTAGCGCAAATGCTGCTCTCACCTATTCCCGCAACGGTCGCCGGAGCTTCGGACTACGTAGGAGGAGCGGACCAGGTTCAAGCTTCTAACATCGCCAACACGGATATGACGCGAAATTACTACGGCGCCTACTTCCAGGACGACATAAAAGTCTCATCGAGGCTGACGGTGAATCTCGGACTGCGCTGGGAGTATTTCGGCCAAATACGGGAACGCTACGGCGCTCAGGCCAACTTCTTGCCATCCGGCTCAAGCAGTCCGAGTGAGTTCCTGCTGACGAAGAGCCGCTGTAATACACCACTTTCCGCGGACTTCGAAACGGCGGCTCAGGCGGACAATATCGCGATCGTTTGTTCCGGCCAGACAGGGTTGGGCGTTTCACAACTTACAAATTTCTCCCCGCGCGGAGGCTTCGCTTTTCAGCTCACACCGAAGTTCGTGATTCGCGGAGGCTATGGGATGTTTTATGGCGGCTTCGAGAACTCAGTGGTGGAAACTTACTCCGATTTTCCCTTTCAATTTAACCTTACGTATCCAAACTTAGTGCCTAACGCTCCTATCACCTATCCAAACGGCGCGATTGGAACGCTGGAGACAGGACTGTCGGCGATTCCTCTGACGTCGGCCGCCGCTGAACCTAGCGGCGTAGGATTCCTCGGTGAAGATTACCACGTCAAGACCCCATACACTCAGGGCTATAATCTGACCCTGCAGTATCAGATCACCAACAACGATACGGTTCAGGCCGGCTACGTGGGCAATGTCGTGCGTCACCTGGGCGTCTATGTGAATCCGAACGGGCCCAGTGAAATACTGCCTCCCGGTTTGAATAAATTTAACTATTCGCCTTATCCAGATTTTCCAAATAATTTCACTTACACCAGCTTTGCGGGCGACAGTTCTTACAACTCGCTCCAGTTGAACTACGAAAGAAGATTCGGCACCGGGCTGAGCCTTCTGGCGAACTTTACGTGGTCAAAATGCCGCACGGACGCGACCGATGTCCTCAATGAAACGGCGCTTTCCTATCGTGCCTATACACTGCCTGGGTTTGGCATTCAGGGTGATTACGGATTATGCGATTTTGACATTCCCAAGGTATTTCATTTAAGCGGCACGTATCAGTTGCCGTTTGGGCACGGACGGCAGTTTCTGAACAACAGCCCCAAAGTGGTGAATGCCTTACTCGGCGGATGGGGGACGAACTGGATATTAACTTTGCAGAACGGACAGCCAGGGACGGTGCCGTGCGTAATCACTACGACGTCGGGATTTGGCTGCAACGCACTGCTGGTGCCGGGGCAGAGCGTCTACGCCAGCAATCGCGGTGTGAATCAGTGGCTGAATCCAAATGCATTCGCCAGCCCGCCAGTCGCGACCACTATCGGACAGGCGGACTACAGTCCCCTGGGCGGAGGGCCGACTCAGTTTTTGGGACCTGGATTCCATCGCCTCGATTTTTCGTTGTTTAAGGAATTCAGCATCACTGAAAGAACACGCCTCGAATTTCGAGCAGAGGCTTTTAATTTAACCAATACACCGAACTTCTCGCCGCCGGGCTTCAACGGTAATGGAGTGGTGGCGGCTCCAGGATCGCTTGACTACACCTCCTCGAGTTTCGGCGAGATTACTTCAACACGTGACGGGCAGAACGATCAGCGCGAACTTCAGTTCGCCTTGAAGCTCTATTGGTAGAAACGAGCGAGCTTATCCGGCTCTCGTCTACACTTCTTCGGGCACAACGAAGGGGGCGCGATAGCCGCGGTCCTCGTCGCGCAGGATGCGGGCGGCCTCCTCGTCCCCAATCACTTCCTGCGTTTCAGGATTGAAGTGTATCGTCCGTCCCAAGCGATACGAGGCATTCGCCAGATGAACCATGCCAGCCGAGATATGACCCTCTTCGATGGGCGCATGCAGATCGGCCTTGTTGCGACTCATCACGCAATCAATAAAGTTCTGAAAGTGAGCCTGCTCGCTACCGCTACTCACGGGCTGCTGCTCCTCCTGCTCTCTGCCAAGCCATACACGATAGGTGTCGGCGTCTTCGTCTCCCGTCGACAGATAACCTTTGGAGCCGTAGAAGATGTTTCCGACAGTGTTGTGGCTCCCCGCGCCAGGTCCAAGTTTCGCGTGGGCCATCGTTTTCCTGGGCTCGGGCGTTCCCAAAGAATGCGTTCCAATCTCAGCTTCGTGGTTAGTGATCCAATGCCGGACTTCGAAGGTAATCATGCGGCGCTGGCCGTCGGCCAAGTCAAACTCGAAGCTGCAGTTCAAATCATTGGGCGTTTCCTGATCGTCTTGAAACATGAAGTGACCGCCGATCGCGCTCACCTTGTTGGGAAACCCAAGGCCCATTCCCCATCGCGCAACGTCAACCTGGTGGACTCCCTGATTCCCCAAATCGCCGTTTCCGTAATACCAGAACCAGTGCCAATTGTAGTGGAACCGGTTCTTTGTGAAAGCATGCTGGGGAGTGGGCCCCATCCACAAATCGTAGTCGACTCCCGATGGCACCGCGCTCACGGGCGCGCGTCCAATCGTATCTCGCCACTTATAGCAGAGCCCGCGGGCCATATATGTTTCGCCGATCAGTCCCTCCTGCATCTTGCGGACAGCTTCGCGCACGGCGGTTGCAGACCGGATCTGTGTCCCGTGTTGCACGATGCGGTTATATCGCTGTGATGCTTTTACCAACTGGCGTCCTTCCCAGAGATTGTGTGAACAGGGTTTTTCGACGTATACATCCTTACCCGCCTGGCAGGCCCAGATAGCCATTAAGGAATGCCAATGATTCGGCGTGGCGATAGAGATGGCGTCGATGGATTTGTCTTCCAGAAGCTTCCTGACGTCGGTGTAGGTTTTGGGTTTCGGTAGGCCCATCTTGTCCATCTCGGCCAGCCGCTCGCGGAGTACATTGTCATCGATATCGCAGAATGCGGCGATCTGGCAATTTTTGCTCTTTGCATAATTTCGCAAGTGATCGTTGCCGCGTGAATGCAGTCCGCAGATCGCGACACGAACATTGTCATTCGCGCCCATAACGCGATTCGGCTTAAGTAAAGCCATCGTTCCGAGTGTGGCAGCAGTGACCGTGCTGCTGCCGAGAAAGTCCCGGCGATTCCAATCTCTGTCTTGTGGCATGACAACTCCTTAGGTAAGGTACTTGAGTGTTTCTGCGATCAGATTCTTCGTGCCTACGAAGGGATCTGCGCCCTTCATTTCAAACTCCATACAAAAATAGCCCCGGTAGGAGGCCGAGCTGGCTAAGCCGAACATCGTCTTCAAATCCACCGGAGCTTCGCCGCCGTTCTTGGTTTCGACAACACTTTTGACATGACACATATTGAAGACATGGGTGAGCATAGCAGCCACGGCCTTTTTGTTGTATTCAGCGTCGCGCCCGATTCGTGAATTCCCAAAATCCGGGAGAGCGCGAAGGTAAGGGTTGGCCGCCTTCTCGATCACGGAGACGATGAAGAATGGATCTTCAGCTACGGGATTGTCGTTCTCGAGATTGACCACTATCTTGCGCTTCGCGCCGTAGTCAGCCATTTCTCCGAGGCTTTCAGCAGCGAGGTTGACATCGGCTTTCTGTCCCTTGGAGCCTTTAATGTGCTGCCGGACACTCGGAGAGTCAACAGCGATCGCCATATCAATCCACTTGCGGCCGTCCGCTACGGCGCTCGCGCGAAGTTCGCGATCCGGAGAATAGAATTCCCTGCCCGGCAGGCCGAGATCGACTACATGCGAGCGCGCGGCAGCAGCAGCTTTTCGGAAGAGGGCAAAATAAGCTGCGTCGGTCGAACGAAAATGATCGATTAGTGGATTGATATTGTGGACACCGAACCGATTAGCAATCAGGGCAGGAAAATCCGTCATATCGATGCGCGGCTCAGCGCGCCGCTCGGAGTGATTTGATGGGCTCTCGATATAAGCGCGAAACGGATAGGAGGTAACAGACAGACGATCGTGAGGGTTCGTTGGGAAATTCAGGGTTGGTTCAGCCTGGTCTCCCGTGGCACCGGCTGACGACTGGCAATCCGCGAGACCGCTAGCGGCTGCCAGAATCAAGAAATTTTGGAAAAGATCACGACGGGATAGCTGCAAGGAAACCTCAAGCGAGAAACATCCTGCCTTTACACTGAGTCAATCACAGGCGTTTCCGAGAGTCAAGAAAAGTTTCTGGCATACGGAGTCAATTCGCGTACTTCGGCTGCGCGCCGCATAGACAGGGTGGTAACTTACGCATTGGGAAGGCTTTCTTGAATAATCGAAAGGCTGACGTTCGGAAGCCAAGCTCTTTTAAGGACCTGGCGAAGTTCACCGGTCTGAGTCCGGCTACTATCTCGCGTGTGGCGAAGGGCCAGATAAACGTCGATCCGGCGATACGAACAAAGGTCCGGAAGGCTGCCGAGACTCTGGGGATCGATCTTGACCGGCGGCGAAACGAGAAGTCCAACATTATCGGCTTCATGTTGGCCAACCGGGACCTATTGCATAACTTTCAAGCACGCATTCTCTTCGGGTCGGAAACCTACTGCGCATCGCAAGAACGAGAACTGCTCTTTATGTCCTTCCGCTATTCGCCCCGAGTTCCGCCCGCGGAGCTGCACCTTCCCAAGATTCTAAGGCAGGGCGGTATTGTGCGGGCCATGATCCTTGGCGGAACAAACTCAGCGAACATGCTGACAGCACTGCGCGAGCGAGACATTCCTTTCGCAGTGCTTGGAAATAACGTTCTTGGCGAGTGGGACCCGAGTCAATACGACGCAGTGTATTCGGACGACGTGACAGGCGCAGCGGACTTAACGAGGCATTTAATCGATGACGGACATCGGGATATTTGGTTTATTGGCGACGTTGAGCTTCCCTGGTACCGCCGATGCGCGCAAGGCTATCGGCAAAGCATGACCGAGGCAGGCCTCGAGCCGCGGATGAGCGAAATTCATTCCGACGATCATCAGCTTGGCTATCTGACGATGCGCTCGATCCTCTCGCGGCGCGAACCAGCCAGCGCCATCTTCGCAGGCTCCGATCAAATAGCACGCGGAGTTTATGAAGCTGTGCGCCAGTCGGGGCTGAGCATTCCGAGCGATATCAGCGTAGCTGGCTTTAACGACAGCGAAGGCGCCTTGATGGATCCACCGTTAACCAGCGTGCGCGAATTTCCCGAAGAGCTTGGAAAGCACTTGGCCGAATTTGTGATGCGGCGCATACAACTGCCGAATCGCGAGCCACAACAGCTAGTGATTCCGACGAAAATTATTCTAAGGGCATCCACTCGTCCACTGTGACAAAGACCGGTGATTCCGGCTAGGACAAGCTAATTCCTTATTGTCGATCGATACAATATGGTATAGACTGTTGTTAGGTCCACTCGGACATAACAAGTACGGGACTACAACGGCTCGTGGACAATGGCCTTTTCGAATTGAAGCGAGGAACGGAGCAGGCTGTAGCGACGGTGGCGCATGCAAACTGAGAGCTCGAAAAAGGAAGAAATCGAAATAGAAGGTTGGCCCGTTAGAGTGGCTTCGTATACGAGTTGGTAATTGTTCCATTACAGAAATCGCATCATCGTCTTCTGGGGCGAGCGTCGCAAGAGCCGTTGGGGAAACTCCTGAAGCTTCCTGGGAAGCCGCATTGGAAGCAGCTACCCGGCGGCTGCTTCGAACCAGACGTTGGACATTAACAGTCGGTGGCTGATGGCGGATTCCGTTGTTCGCCGCCTAAGACTTTGTACCTGTTAAAATGGGGAAACTTAGCATGCCGCGCAATGCTGGGGTTTGATGCGACTCTCCGCTTCTACCGAATTCGGGCCGCCGAGAGTGAATGAACAAGCCAAGCTCGCGGATGGGGACTACCGCTGGTTCGGCCATACGCTCAGGCTGGTGTGCATGAGCGAGTCGAAATACTGTCCATTCTCTCGCGCTCTCCCTTAATCTAGAGAGAACCGCTATGTGGATAGTCCGGCTTGCTCTAGGGCGCCCTTACACGTTCGTGGTAATGGCGATACTCATCGCGATTCTGGGCGGTGTTGCCATTATCACCATGCCGGTGGATATCTTCCCGTATATCGATATCCCGGTTGTGAGCGTGTTATGGGTCTACGCAGGGCTCTCGCCGGAGGAGATGGAAAAGCGTGTCGTCACAAATTTCGAGCGGAGTCTGACTTCGAATGTAAACGATATCGAACACATCGAATCGCAATCCTACAGCGGCTATGGAGTAGTCAGAATCTATTTCCATCCCAACGTCAAAATCGATATGGCCGTAGCCCAAGTCACAGCGACCATGCAAACTTCGTTGCGGCAGATGCCCCCAGGCATGTTTCCGGCCAACGTCCTAAAGTACGATGCGGCAAGTGTTCCTATTCTGCAGCTCGGTCTTTCGAGCAAGACGCTCCGCGAACAAGAGATATTCGATTTGGGGAACAATTTTATCCGGACCCCGTTGGGTACAGTTCAAGGCGCTTCCGTTTCTTATCCGTTCGGCGGAAAACAGCGTGCCGTTATGGTGGACCTGAACCTGGATGAGCTCTATGCGAAGCAGCTTTCGCCTATCGACATCTCGAACGCGCTTAATCTTCAGAACCTGATTCTTCCCGCCGGCACGGCTAAGCTGGGGCAGACCGAGTATCAAGTCCGAGTGAATAGCAGTCCCGAGATCCTGGACGAATTGAACAATCTGCCCATCAAGACGGTGAATGGCGCAACCGTTTACATGAAAGATGTGGCACAGGTCCATGACGGCTTTCAGGTGCAGACCAATATTGTGCGGACGAATGGCGCACGCGGAGTTCTCATAACGGTTACGAGAAATGGAAAAGCTTCGACACTCGCAATCGTGAATGCCGTTAAGGCCGCGCTTCCACGAATTCTCGCGAATCTCCCCACAGACCTGAAAGTGGTTGCGCTGGCCGACCAGTCGATTTTTGTACGAGCGTCGATACGAGGCGTCGTGCGCGAAGCGCTCATTGCTGCAGCATTGACAGGTCTGATGATTCTTTTGTTTCTGGGAAGCTGGCGAAGCACGTTGATTGTGTGCATTTCGATACCGCTTTCGATTCTCGCTTCTCTTTCCATTCTTAGTCTTCTGGGAAAGACTATCAACGTGATGACGTTGGGCGGGTTGGCCCTAGCGGTCGGCATTCTGGTAGACGATGCCACGGTTGAGATTGAGAACACTCACAGAAACATTGCCATGCGGAAGCCATTGATTCGCGCGGTACTCGACGGCGCTTCGCAGATAGCGGTTCCGACCTTTGTCGCAACGCTTTCGATTTGTATCGTTTTTGTGCCAGTGCTATTGCTTACTGGGACGGCGCGATATCTCTTCACTCCGCTGGCTCTGGCAGTGGTGTTCGCCTTAATTTTTTCGTATTTATTGTCGCGTACGCTCGTACCGACCATGATGGCCTACCTTCTGGAATCGGAGGTGGATCTCTACCAAGCGGGCGTAGTGCATAAGGAGCCGCGGCCCGATTTGGCGAATTCATCACATGTTCGATGCGCAGTTTGAGAAGCTCCGCATTCGATACATCGGTTTGCTGGATTTTTCGTTGCGGCACCGCGCACCGTTTCTTGTGGTCTTCCTGAGCCTTTGCGTCGTATCGCTGAGCCTCGCGTGGCTCATTGGTGAAGATTTCTTCCCGAATGTCGATTCTGGCCAGATGCGCCTCCACGCTCGCGGTCCCGCCGGCACTCGTATCGAGGAGACGGAGGCTAGGTTCGCCGCGCTCGAACGCGAGATTCGCGCTGTGATTCCCCGAGACGAGATCGATACCCTCATCGACAACATCGGCATTCCGAATAGCTGGCCAGCAATTGCGCAAGGCGACATTCCGACCATCTCCGCGGCCGATGGCGAGATTCTTATTTCGCTGAATAAGGAAAAGCATGGGCCGACACGCGACTACGAAGTACAGCTTCGCAAACGGCTGGGCCGCAACTTTCCGGACATGACGTTCTTTTTTCAGCCGGCGAATATTACAAGCCAAATCGTGAATTTCGGGTTACCCGCGCCCATCGATCTGCAGATTGTGGGCCGAAATGCGGATGCCAATTACAAAATTGCGCAGAGGTTCGCCGCTGAGATGTCACGTATTCCGGGAGCAGCCGACGTGCACGTTCACCAGGTGGCTGCTCAACCGGAGCTTCGCCTGAACGTGGACCGAGTCAAAGCCTCCCAGTTGGGACTGACCCAGCGCGACGTCACGAACAGCATGCTTATATCTCTGAGCGGCAGCTCAACAGTGGCTCCGAATTTCTGGATGAATTGGTCGAACGGCGTCAATTACAACATCGGTGTACAAACGCCTCAATATCAGATCAGGTCGCTTGACGCGTTGTTACGAACTCCCATTTCTGTTCCAACGGATATCGAGAATACGGTTACGGCGGGTTCGCAAGCAGGGGCAGCAGCAGCTGGCAACTCCTTCGTGGCCGACGCCCCGAGCAATTCCTCTCAAGCGTATGGCAATCCTGGCGCGATGGCAGGCAGTACGCAGCTTCTATCAAACCTGGTGTCTGTTCATAGGGCTTATACTCCGGTGATTGTCAATCATTACAATGTGTGGCCCGTATTCGACGTGTATGCCAATGTGGACCGGAGGGACCTGGGCGGCGTGGGGCGAGATGTAGAACGGATCATCCGCAAAGAGGAACCTCACCTGCCGCGGGGCACGACCCTAATATTACGCGGGCAGGTGGAGACGATGCAGTCATCATTTTTCCGCCTGGGACTGGGCATGATCTTTGCGGTTGTCCTGGTCTACCTTCTGATGACGGTGAATTTCCAGTCGTGGCTTGACCCTTTTATCATTCTGACCGCTCTGCCCGGCGCCATGGCTGGCATATTATGGATGTTATTCGTCACCCGCACTACTTTGAGCGTTCCATCTCTGATGGGCGCGATGATGTGTATCGGTGTGGCGACGGCCAATAGCATCCTGATGGTTACTTTTGCCAACGACGAGCGGGAAACTGTGCAATCTGCCCATCAAGCGATGCTGTCTGCCGGTCATGCGCGGATGCGTCCCGTGTTAATGACTGCGACCGCGATGATCCTAGGCATGCTCCCGATGTCATTGGGCCTCGGGGAAGGGGGTGAGCAAAATGCGCCACTCGGACGGGCTGTCATTGGCGGACTGATGTTCGCTACGGTGACAACGTTATTTGTGGTACCGATTATCTATAGCTATCTTCGAACGCGGCCTCCTGTCGACCATTCGCGCCAACTGATCGAGCGTCAACAGGAGGCTGATTTCAGGTCAGAATGGAACCGTCTCTAAACTTTAGGCCTGCCCATGCGATATAGCGAACCGGATGGACCGACACCTCAGACGGAGGTTACGGAAACCGCCGAAGAACGATTGCGAAGGGAAAACCAAGAACTTCGGCTACGACTCGAGGAACTCGAAGGTTTGCGGGACAGTTCGTCGCGTGTGCGCATTCCTACAAAGTTCTGGCATCCATCCAAGTTGACGATCTGGGCCATTTGCCTGGCCGGGGCAGTGCTGATGATCATCGCGTTCTTTACGGGTTATCTTCCTTTACAGAGGCGAACGGCTTTGATTGCAGGGGAGGTGCGAGAGCAGGAACATGCATTGCCGCGAGTGGAAGTCATCGCAGTGGAACGTTCGGCGCGAAGGAGCGGTTTGGAATTGCCGGGAAATATTCAGGCCACGACGGAGGCTCCAGTACTTGCGAGGGCGAACGGTTACATCAAGGAGCGAATGGTAGACATTGGCGATCGGGTACGAGCCGGACAGCCGTTGGCGGTGATTGAAGCACCGGAACTCGATGAGCAGGTTCGCCAAGCTCAAGCCAATCTGCAACAAGCGCGGGCAGGCGTGGATCAGGCCGATGCGAATCTTCGAGAAGGCCAGTCCGACCTGGAGCTTGCGCGCGTAACGGCGAAACGATGGGCTGGGCTCGTGAGCAACGGTTCAGTTTCCGTTCAGGAGAACGACCAATATCAAGCCCAATACCGATCGAAAATCGCTAGTGTGCAAGCGCTGGAGCAGGCTCTAGTGGTTCAGCGCGGGGGCGTTGCCGCGGCGGAAGCCAACCTCGCGCGTCTCGAGAAGATGAACGGTTATCGAACAGTGAGCGCTCCTTTCGATGGCATAATTACGCTTCGCAATATTGACGCGGGCGCGCTCGTCAGTACGGGGTCTACTCTTTTGTTTCGAATCGCACAGACAGCCACACTTCGGACATACGTGACGGTTCCGCAGATGTACGCGGATTCCGTACACCCAGGTGACCCGGCGTTCTTAACCGTCTCGAACCTGCCCGGGCGTCAATTCGCGGGCACGGTTGCGAGGACCGCAAACGCTCTCGACCCGGCTAGCCGCACGCTGCTGGTGGAAGTCCGGGTGCCGAATCCGAGTGGAGCTCTGCTCCCGGGGATGTACGCCCAAGTGGAGTTGACCAGCTCTCGATCGAACCCGCCGCTTCTAATACCCAGCGACGCGCTGATCGTCCGGGGCGATGGTACGGAGGTGGCGCTGGTTCGCCGGGACCATCGTGTTCATCTAGAGAAGGTCGAAACCGGCAGAGACTACGGCGACCGTTTGGAAGTGAGGAGCGGGCTGCGCGAGGGAGACAATATCATTGCAAATCCGGGCGATGTCATGAACGAGGGCGTCGAAGTAGATCCGATTCCGGTTGCAGGGAAATAGGGTCCCTTTAGAGGCGTGAATTCCGCAATGTGCATTCGGGAGAACCGTCAGTTTTTCATAAAATATAAAAATGTCGAATGACATTACGCTTTGCAAATTATGCGTTTTTTACTAATTTGAGAGCATTTGGACAGCACCCTCTTCTTTTCTGAATTCGGATCTGTCTAATAATAGAGAGCTGTGCTTCTTTGTTTGAGTTCGATCTTGGCGCATATTCTCGCCATTTTGGGGCAGCACTTCTGCATATTCGGCTGTGGAACAGCCCTTCACCATCCGCACGCGGCGTGGCGCTATCCTCCCGCCGTCTCCGCCATTTGCACTGCCGCTCAGGTCGTCTTCGGTTTCCGAAAGCGACCATTTTCGTACGCTTTGACTGCACTTTCTCTTCTGAATGAGTTTCCGCAACGTGGAAGAATTGATGGCGTCACGTTGTAATCTGTCTAGCAACAGTCCGGACTCCAAGTGAAGACATCACCGGTACCATGACGTTCAGGATTGACAACAGAGTTAGACGACTCTATTCTTCTGGAGTCGCCTAAAAATAGCTTCAACAAGCAATCTCCAGGATTCGGAGGATCCCGGCGGTAGCTTTGACTGAAAACGGAGTAAGTCAACCGTTCCCGGTCCGAGTAGACCGTAAGGGCCAAATGTCAATTGGTCAATATTATCGAATTAAAACAAACAGAAGAGCAATGGTTTGCTCTCCAAGTGAAATGCCGTCATGAAAGAGCGATCGCGGAAGTCCTTCATAGCAAGCAGTACGAGGCCTTCGCCCCAAGGGTGTTTAAGCGCGAACAACTCCACCACAGCGTACAGGAGACGGACACGCCGCTTTTTCCAGGATATGTTTTCGCCAAGTTTGATTCACGTTTTCGCCTGCCGCTGCTGATGACTCCTGGTGTACGCGGAGTTGTCAGTTACGGACGCATTCCGGCGCCCTTGAGTACGACAGAAATTGATGCAATCAAGAGCGTCCTCGAATGCAGGCTTCCACTCGAACCGTGTCCGTATCTTACGGAGGGGGACCGCGTCCGTATTGTACATGGGCCTCTAAAGGGTCTGGAAGGCGTGCTCATCCAGATGCGCTCTTCGTATCGCGTCGTGCTGTCCGTTTCACTGATCCGGCAATCAGTTCGAGTAGAGGTAGATCGCGATACGCTCCGACTCGACCCTGAGGGGAGCCGTGGACCCTTGTACAGCTTCGCCAGCTAGAAAATACAAAGTCTCGCCGAAGCGGTGGGCCAATTAGTAATACCGACATTCAGATATGAACGCAGGTACTGCCCCGGTCTTGCCCCTGAGGAATCAGTGCGCCGGCGAATTATCCGAAGAAGGTGTTGAGTATCTTTTCGGTTGGGAAGTTGCCGGAAATGGGCTCAGTAGCTTGACGGACTGTTCTCTTATAGTTCCTACGTATGAGCGGTCGCGGGAGATCGTGGGGTTGGTGCAGCAACTTTCCTGTCGCGATGCAGACGATTTGCCAGCTGAGGTGATCGTCGTAGATGGATCGGCGGATAGAGAGACCGAGACAGCATTGCGACTATGGATGAAAAGCCGAAGCCTGCCTTTCCGGCTTACGTATGTTGAGAGCAAACCTGGACTAACTCGCCAAAAGAATGTCGGCGTGGCCCTAAGCTCAGGAGATTATCTCTATTTTCTTGACGATGACACGCGGCCCGAGGCTGGTTATTTCCGCGAGATGCGAGCTGTCTTCCGCGAGGATCGCGAAGGCATCGTAGGGGCCGTAGGGGGCGCGATCGCAAACGAAATGGATAGGCCGGTATCGTTCAGATGGCGTATCCGGCAAGCTCTGCGACTTGTACCGCACGGTGAGCCCATGCGCTATGATTCGTCGGCGATTTCGTTGCCGATGGCGTTAGCCAAGCCGTTTTCCGGGACCAAGGAAGTAGATATCGTATCCGGGGGTGCCTCATGCTTTCGCCGGCAGGTATTTGACGCACACCATTTTTCTTCGTTTTTCGAGGGCTATTCGAATGGCGAGGATGTGGAGATGTCCCTGCGTGTAGGAAGGAGCTTCCGATTGCTATGGTGCGGGGCTGCGCAGTTGACGCATCATCACGCGACTGCGGGCAGGCCACCTGGATTTACGCGTGGAAGAATGGACGTGCGCAATCGCTTGTTCATCCGAACCCGTTTCTGGCCCTCTGCGCCGATGAGGTCCAGTTTGCGTTTCTGGGCGGACGTCCTGCTCCTGGCGCTTATTGACCTATCGCTCTTCATCCGAAATCCAAGGAACAGGTATCTGATCTCGCACGCCGTGGGTTTGTCCTGCGCCACTGTAGAATCATTGTTCTCTCGGCCTACGTTTGTCGAGCCGATTTCCTGGCCGCGGTATGTGATGCGTGACCGGACTCGGCTGAAGACGCCGGAGGAAGACTGAAGTCCGCCGCAGGCTGAACCCTACGCCGGGACCGATCGCTTACTCAAATCGCGCACAACGCCACCAATCGGCTGTGCGCTTCCACGCTTTCGGCTTCTTGTCGCAAGAAATTATGCCCGGCAACAACCAGCAGAAGAAAAGCCCGCAGGCTGGAAATCCGGAAAGATTACTGATCGAGGTGCTCTTTTGTGTGGTTCCGGCCGCGGCATTTATCCGTTTTGGCGCACTAAATTGGGGAGTGAAGGCGTATTTTGGATCTTTGCTCCTGTTGTTGTTCTGGCATTTGTTAGTAGCCGATTTTAAGCGGTATTTCGGACTGATCGTTAGTACGATTCCAATGCTGATGCCGCTCCGCAAACTGTTCTTATTCAACGTGCTGCTTGCTATTTCCGTAGTTGGGCTGACGGGGTGGCTCATTGTTTCTCCACATGTGATTGCAAGGGTCAAGCGGAATAAGTTGCTCTGCGCTCTGATTGGCCTGACACTTCTATACTGGTGGGCTTCCTTCCTGTGGACCGGTATTTATTCAAGCAACCTTCGCATTTTGGATCTCAGTTTAGTAGCGTGCCTAATATGCCTACTGGCGTCAGACAAGCCATTGCTGCGCGTAGTGATGACTGGCGTAGCGATTTCCGTTGTCCTAATAGCGATCGCCCTCTCCCCATATAGCGAGCGGCTGGGAATCGCGGTTGTGGGCAATCTAGAGATCGGCAATCCAATCGAGATGGGCGAAGGAGCTGGTTTGATCTTTCTGCTCGCCACCGCAGGCAACGGCGCTTGGCTGTACACACGAAAAAACAAGTGGATCCGGGCCTCGATCTGGATCGCGTCTCTTGTTTGTCTCTTACTTTCCACGTCGCGAGGCGGCTGGCTCACGGTCGCAGGAACGCTCTTCGTTCTCTGTTGCAGCGTTAGGGGGGAACGGCCAAAGGTTTTAGGCGCAGTGGCTGCAATGGCGCTCGTCATCGCCGGTTTGATAGCGTCGGGGCACGGAAGTTCCGTGGTGAAATATTTCGACAAAGTTGCCTCCCCCGAGCGCACGCTTTCTCAGAAAACCACGCTTCGAGCAGACCAATGGGTCACGGTTGTCCGAATATTGAATGCGTCGCCGGTTCTGGGTGCAGGAGTTGGAGAGGGCTTCGCCGCCAATGTTACGTATGGGTCGCAAGCGCTTATCTTCCATTCTTTATATCTCCAGATTGCAGCGGAGACCGGGCTTCTAGGGCTATTGATTCTCGCGGTTTATCTGTTTCGTCTGATAGCTGCCACGCGCAAGCACCTCGGTATCACCGGTGAGGCGGCTCCTTTGCTCGGCTGTGTGGGATTCATGATCATAGGCTTGTCGGTTGCTTGTTTTGATCCTCTTTCAGGAATCTACCTGGGGCTCGCTTTGCTATCAGGCTTCCGGTATCCGAACGACCGGTTGTTGCGGGTGTCCTACGGGACATCGAACCTTGATAGAGAGGGTGTACTGGTCTCCGCGCTATGCCCCGCTGAGTAATCGCCAAACGATCAGTTAGTATCCAAAGGCAGTCAGACTTTTCACAATGCAACGAATTGAGAATTTACTTGTTGTATCTCATGTGCTGCATTATTGTCATGAAGGAAAGATTTGGGCATACGGACCGTATGCTCGTGAAATCGATATATGGGCTGATCTCTTTCCTAGGCTGATTATAGCGGCTCCCCTTCGGTCGGGAGTACCTGCTCCAGATTGCGTTGCGTTTACAAGAGACAATATTGAGACGGCCCCTCAGCTTGAAACTGGCGGGGCAAGTCTGCGGGCCAAGCTCGCTCAATTAATTCTCTTGCCGTGGGTGTGCTGGGGTCTGGCAAAGGCGATGAGGCGAGCGGATGCCATCCATGTCCGTTGTCCGGGAAACCTGGGATTGCTAGGTGCAATTCTCGCGCCTGCATTCTCGCGTCACTTGGTGGCCAAGTATTCGAATCAGTGGAGCAGTTTTCCGGGAGAGGCGCTTAGTTGGAAAATACAACGGCTGTTATTGCTTTCGCGTTGGTGGAGAGGGCCCGTCACGGTGTACGCATCGCGCGAGGGAGGGCACGGAAAAAATGTGGTGCCATTCTTTACTTCGGTTATGACAAATTCGCAGATAGCGAGAGCGCGGCAGGCATCACAGCAGGTGAAGCGAGCGCAGGAATTGCATGTCTTGTATGTAGGCAGACTGACGCCATCAAAGAACGTGGACAAGCTCCTGGGCGCGGTTTCAATTCTGAGAAAGGAACCGATTCCGGTAAGATGCACAGTTATCGGCGAAGGCCCGGAGCGACAGCCGCTAGAGAGGCTCGCTTCAGAGCACTCTCTCGAACAAGTTGTGAAATTCACAGGAGGCGTGCCATTTGAAGCCGTGCACGACTACCTGGAGCGAGCTGATGTCCTTGTTCTGATTTCGGAGACGGAGGGGTGGCCCAAAGCGATTGCGGAAGCAATGGCGTTTGGATTAGTCTGCATCGGATCGGATCGAGGATTGGTGCCGGAACTGCTGGGAGATGGCCGGGGCATCACGATTCCTCCAGGCAATACGATGGCGCTGGCGGCGGCTCTGCGAAGGCTTGTGCTGAATCCCGAAGAGATGCGGTTGATGCGAGCAAAAGCTGCTCTGTGGGCGCAACAGTTTTCACTCGAAGGGCTTCGTCAAGCTATTTGCGATCTGCTGAATGAGCGTTGGGGAGTACATTTAGTCAATACCTCGGCGGGAGAAGACTCGGGCTCCGCTCGGATGTGCGAGATGCTCAGTTCGAGGTACACGGGCACTCGTACCGCATCATAGGTTTCAGATCCGGCGTTCAATGGGACGTATCACCGTAATGCATTTGATCGATGCCCTTGGCAGCGGCGGAGCCGAGCGCATGGCAGTGAATTTAGTAAATACGCTTCCCCGAGATCGTTATCGACCTATCCTGTGCACTAGCCGTTTCGATGGGGCGCTCGCCTCGGACGTATCCGCGGATGTCACACGGATTCGCTTGAACCGGAGGAACCGGTTCGATCTATCCGCCATTATGCGCCTTGCGAAGACACTTGACGAGTTTGATGTCCGGATTGTCCACGCGCATTCAACTTCTTTGTTTCTCGCGACTGCAGTGAGCAAGTTCGCTAGGCGAAGTGCAGTCATTTGGCACGATCATTACGGGCTTCAGCAGGTCGCTAGCCGCAACTGCTGGGTTTATGGTCTTGCAGCCAGGCGCGCCGAAGCGGTCATTAGCGTGACCGAGAACCTTGCGGCGTGGACAAACAATCAACTCGGCGTACCCAAGGCTCGCATTCGGTATATTCCAAACTTTGTCTGTCCAGCCGAGACAACTCAGAGTCTTAGTGAGCTTCCAGGGAGGTCAGGATCAAGGATTGCTTGTGTTGCCGGGATGCGTCCCGAGAAGGATTTAGTCAATTTGGTACGGGCCATGAAGATTGTTTCTAAGCACGTTCCCGGCTCTCATCTACTCCTCATCGGTCCAGCAAAAGATAGAGGTTACTGCGAAAAGGTTCAGGATGAAATCCGTAATTGCGATTTGCAGGCGGACATTACCTGGCTTGGAGAACGTCACGATATCGGTGCGATTCTTAGCGGCTGCGACATCGGCGCGCTCAGTTCCGCCAGTGAAGGGCTTCCGATCGCTTTGCTGGAATACGGCATAGCACGTTTGGGTTCGGTTTGCACCAACGTAGGCCAGTGCGCTGAAGTCGTGGATGATGGCCGCGCTGGGATACTTGTGCCGGCGGGCGATGCAACCGCTCTTTCCGAAGCCCTGATCTCATTGCTGATGTCGAACGAACGCCGCCGACAGCTTGGCGAGCTACTCGCGAGCCGCGTTCAGGCACGCTATAGCGCGAAAGCAGCCTTGAACGCCGTTGAGGATGTATATGCGCAGGTCCTGCCGTGACGCTTTTAGATTGAGCGCGGACTAGGTATTTACTCGATGTTTGAAGCGACGGGCGCGTGCGAAATGGAAGCGCGCGCAGCACAAGCTGGCGAGGCGAAAGATGGTCCTATAAAAGTGTGGTGTTTGGCTCCTGACCAGCTAGACCACATTCGCACGCTCGAGACAGCTTTGGACGGCGACGGCGAATTTGTTTACGATCCAATTTGCGATCCGGCGAAGATAATCGAAGCGAAACCGGATATAGCGCTATGCGTGAATGAGTTTCCGCTGGCCATTGCGGATTGCCTGAATGCGGCTCGCCAGCACAGGATTCCGAGTCTAGTACTGCAAGACGGCATTCTCGAATGGCGGTGCCAGTACGAGAATCCTCTCTTCGGCGCGGGCGGCGGCCCACCACAGCACCAACCGGTACTCGCAGACAAAATCGCCTGTCTCGGAGAACAAAGCGCACGGCTCATAGGCTCCTGGGGTAATTCCGCAAAAGTCGAGCTGACAGGGATGCCGCGCCTCGATCATCTTCTCACACGCGAAAAGGCGCCGCGGCGCAATCCGGGCCGGCGCGTTTTGATTGCAACTGCGAAAAATCATGGCTTCACAGCGGTGCAGCGAGAGATCACGACGAGGTCTCTGCGGGATATGGCAGCCGAGTTACAAAGGCGGCCCGACATCGAGGCGATGTGGCGCATCCCGCCAGGGCTTGCTAGCCAACTGGGAGTGGACAATCGTCTCTCGGCGTTTTCCAGCCAGGACTTTGCCGCCACGGTCGAGCAAGCAGATGCATTCATTACAACTCCCAGCACGTCCATGCTTGAAGCGATGATGCTAGACCGTCCCGTCGCGGCGCTCGATTATCATAACGTGCCCCGCTTCGTTTCTACAGCCTGGACGATTTCGGCAAGGGAACACATTGCAGGGGTATTAGACGATATACTGCGCTGTCCAGACAACAAGATGCATTACCAGCGTTTTTTGCTCGATGATTGTTTAGAATGCAGGGGCCCGTCGGCTCCCCGCGTGGCTGAGTTGATTCGCCAGATGGTGAAGAGTGCAAGGGCCGCTGGTCCGGGGGTGATCCGGCTCCCTCCCAATCTGCTCGGGCGAACCTTTTTCGAACAGATAACCGAGCTTCCGAAGTTAGCCGATTTGTACCCACAACAGGAACTTTTCCGAACGACGGATGTGGCTGTGCTTCAGACGGAGATAGCGCGGCTCAGAAAAGCAAACGAACAGCTTAAGAGAGAGCTGAATGAACGATCGCTTTCAAACGCGATTATCAAAGGCGGGCGGTTCTTGTGGCGGGCATGGAGGCAAAGAGGCTGACGCATGCCCCGACTTTTGGGATTCACCACGAGCGCATTCGATCCGGCGAGCCGAGTGCGGTTTATTCAATTCATTCCCCATCTGAAACTGCTGGGCTGGGACGTTGTTCATTGTCCCAATGTCCCCGACCGGCAGTGGTCGAGCAAGTTGCGGGGTAAGGTACCGCGGGTGCTTCACAACCGCACCAGCCGGCTCCTAATGCGGTGGAACCGACTTCGCGATATAGAGCAGGCGCGATCCTCCGACCTGGTCTTTGTCAACCGCGATCTCGCCGGTTCGGGGATCTTCTTCGAGAAGCGGCTTTTGAAAAGAAATGCTCGAGTCATTTTCGATTTCGACGACGCCATTTTTGTTGGCCGCAATGAACCAGCAGTACGATGGATGTGCCAGAATGCCGCTTGGGTCACGCCGGGCAACGAGTACCTAGCTGCATATGCGCGGCGCCATTCCGACAAGGTGACAGTGATACCCACCGTCATCGACACCGGACGGTATCTGCCGAAGCGCAGCAACACCGTAACGGATGCGCTGCCTCGAGTGGGCTGGAGCGGATCGGATCAATCGATCCGCCATACTCTATTCCCCTTCTTGCCGATGCTGGCTGAGATCCAAGCTAGATGTCCTTTCGACATGGTAATTGTTACAAATTCCCGGCCTGAACTTCCTGTAAGTAACTTCCGATGGAACTTCATTCCGTGGAGCGAAGAAAATGAGGCGACCCTGGCGTCCACGATGGATATTGGGATCATGCCTCTTCGCGACGATGAATTTCAGCGTGGCAAATGCGGTCTTAAGCTATTACAGTATATGGCAGCCGGATTGCCAACGGTCGCCTCTCCCGTCGGGGTAAACGCCGAGATCACACAACAGCACGTTACCGGTTTTCTAGCAAAGAATGCGCGTGAGTGGACCGAGGCTCTGCGAGTGTTACTTACATCTTCTGACTTACGATTACAAATGGGCGCAGCAGGTCACAGGCGATGCGTTAGCGATTATTCGGTTGAATGCTGGATTCCCAGGATTTCCGCATTGTTTCATACGGTAGCTAAGAGCCAGGATTCGCAGAATTCAGCAAGGCAGATGAATCGATCACAAAGCCGGACTACAGCGATCAGCGTCTAAGATCCTCATTTGTCTTGTATGGCGTTTATAGGTTCAGTACTACTAAGCCATAACAACTCTTGACTGAGCTGCTATCTCGTTAGATGATTTAGTTTCCGCCTTAATTACTAACGCCGGACTCTGTCCTAAACGTTTAATGCGGTAGCTCTGTCCGCTTTAGAGCATAACTGTTGAGCTAGGCGCCTTATTAACTATCCATACTCAACGGCAGCGATAGCCCCTTCCGCTCTTGTTTCCCGTTGTGACAATCATCAGAGCGTCCAGATTTCTCTCTTTACAGTTAATGACCGCAACAGGCAGATTGTTTGCCATGTTACCTGTGTTTCGCCAATCTCATTTCAATCGAATGGTTTTGTGCCTGGCCGGCTGTCTCTTTCAGTGCTTTGGATTGTGGTCCCGCGCGGCGGATTCGACGAAGGTAACAACTGATGCAAAGGCGATCGGCTCGACGATTTCAGAATACAAGCTGGGAGTTGGCGATCAGCTAAACATTTGGGTTGCCCAGCTCGATCAGTTTTCCGGTAAGGCATTTACCGTCGATCGGGACGGATGCATCACTCCGCCCGTGGCCGGCCGCCTTCATGTTGAAGGTTTGAACGTGGGTCAGGCCGAGGAAGCCATAAAGACAGCGCTAAAACGCTATGTACGAGACCCGGAAGTAGGCGTAAGCCTCGCGGAAACCAAGAATGAAGGAGTTTCAATCACCGGCTCGGTTGCCCGTCCTGGAGTGTATCAACTATCTCAGGGGAGAACTCTGGTTGAAATGCTGATGATGGCGGGCGGTCTTCAGGCGACTGCGGGGCCCTTTGCCACTATCATGCGTCCTCTGAGCTCCGGACGCCTTCCGCTGGCTGGCGCGCACGACGATTCCACAGGGAAGTACAGCCTGGGGCAGATCAATGTTAGAGAGGTTTTGACACTGCAGAAGTCGGCCGACAACATCACACTTAGTCCCGGCGACACGGTATCGGTTTCGGAAGCGAGGATGGTATACGTTATCGGCGATGTGAGCAAACCAGGCGGCTATCCAGTCAATGACGAACGGCAGATGACGGCGCTACAGGCTTTGGCAATGGCCGGCGGCGCCCTGAAAAGCGCCGCACCACAAAGTGCCAGGATTGTGAGAAACGCGACAGCCGGACGAAAGCCGGACCTGATTGCCGTGAACCTGAATCGGCTATTGAAAGGAAAGACACAGGATCTGCAAATGCAGGCGAACGATGTTTTGTTCGTACCGAGTAGTGCGCAGAAGGCGATTACCGCGCGCGTGATTGATATGGCCGTTCAGACCGCGATATTTGCAATTACTTATGGAGCCTTATACCCATAGGGGACCTCGGTCATGGCAGAAATCCAAGACTTCTCACAACGGCGGTCCAGCAATCCGGAAGGGCAAGAGCCGGGCGTAATACCCGCATGGGGAGCTCCCCCAGTCGAGGCGTACAGCCCAATCCGGCTCGCACGGCCGGAACAGGAGCCGATTCAGCGTAGCCTATTGGAGTACCGTCACGTATTGTGGCGAAAGCGGTGGGTCCTTGTGGGATGTTTATTGTCGGGCTTAGCTATAGGTGCCCTGGTAACTGTGTACGAGCAGCCCACCTATGTGGTTCGTACCAGCTTAGAGTTTCAGCCCCGTTCCAGCAAAGATCTTCTCCGCGCGGATGGAGCGGATGAAAGTTATGACGAGAGTGCCATCGCTACGTATGAGCATGTGCTGCAAAGCTTGTCACTACGCCAGAGAGTAGTGCAACGGCTTCAGAATCAGCCGCCCGTCCAGCGGGCCAACCAGGTGCAGAGTTCCAGCCTCTTGTTGCAAGGCATCGAGAAGATAGGGCTCAACATCGGCGTCGGACCGCAAAGGGCAAATTACAAAGTGGCTCTGGCACAGGCGGCGAAAACGCTCAAAGCGAAAACGATTCCCCAGACCAGAATTGTCGAAATCACTTGCGAGTCGGCCCTGCCTGCGGTGGCTTCGGAGTTTGCCAACGGGCTTGTGAATGAGTTCATGGACGAGGATCTGCAATCGCACTGGAATTCGACCCAGAGCACGAACAAGCAGCTGACCGACGAACTACAGCAGCTCAGAGCCAAGATGGAGGAATCTCAGCGGCTTTTGAACGACTACGCGCAGAAGACGGGCATCACCTTCACTTCGGCAAATGCGACGTTAGTTGACGACCAACTTAAGCGAACGCAGCAGGATCTCGCTCAGGCAGAAAACGACCGGGTCACCAAGGAAGCCCGTTTCAAGATTGCGCTGGCGAGCCCGTCGGACGCGATTGCGGAAGAAGTTGACGATCCGGTGCTGCAGCACGACAAGAATCAGCTCGCGGATTTGAAGCGGCAGTATGCAGACCTCAGTTCCACGTTCACGCCCGCCTACTTCCCAGTGAAGCGCATACAGGCGCAGATTGAAGAGGTAGAAGCCGCGGAGACCAAAGAGCGAGAGAGCGTTCTTGCCCATTTAAAGGGTGAATACGACGAAGCGGTTGGGCGGGAAGCGATGTTCGCCGCGACGTATCAGAAACATGTTGGGGCGGCGACTTTGGAAGCGCAACAGGTACTTCAATATGGAACGCTCAAGAACGACTTTGACGCAAACCGGCAACTCTATGAGAGCGTTTTGCAACGAGTTAAGGAATTAGATGTTACCTCAGCCGTACACGCGAGTAACATTCGAGTTATCGATGCCGCCGAACCTCCGAAAATACCGGACCGTCCAAATCCTGTAAAAAATCTAGGGTTTGGCGTATTTTCCGGGCTTGTCCTAGGTGTCGGCTTCGTGTTTTGGAAGGACCATGTCAGCGCGATGCTGTGGGGACCTGGCGAAAGTCCAACTATCCTGAACCTGCCGGAATTGGGGGTCATTCCATCCAGCAGAATCGGGTTAGAGAAGCGCGCGCGCGGCGCGGCGTTTCTGCCGTCGTTCAGTCCGACGGGGAGTTGGGGAATGGAGGTAAGGGAACGGACAGGCGCGATGGAGATATCCACCTGGCAACAGCAGCCAACTCTCATGACCGAGTCATTCCGAAGGACTGTTGCCTCCATCCTGTTTTCGCGAAATCGCGGATCGAATTCGCGGTTTTCGCGAAACCGGGAATCGTACCCGCGGGTGATCGTGGTGACGAGTCCCGCGCAGAACGATGGAAAGAGCACGATTTGCTGCAATCTGGCACTTGCTCTCGCCGAGATCAAGCTTCGAGTTCTAATCATCGATGGTGATTTGAGGAAGCCGTCGCTACATAAGCTGTTAGATGTGGCCAACACTTGGGGCATCAGCAATATTCTGGAAGAAAATACCGACATTACTAAATTGCCGAGCGAAGCGTTGTGCCGGCAAACGAAAATGCCGGGCCTGTATATTCTGACCAGCGGACCGCCCACTAACTCAGTGTCGCAGCTCATGTTTTCGGCGCGTTTGGCGCAACTGATTGCACGGTGCCGGGAAGAATTTGACCTGGTAGTAGTGGATACGCCGCCTGTGTTGCGAGTGTCCGATGCCCGGGCTTTGTCCCGCCACGGCGACGGCGTGGTCTTAGTTTTGCGCGCCGGGCATTCAAAGCTCAAAGCCGCTATTGCGAGTACGCACGTTTTGATGCAGGACGGCTCGCGAATTTTGGGCACTGTTCTGAACGATTGGGACCCCCGCACGGGCGGCAGCGAACACCTTTACGATAGCTACTACGAAGCCAGTTCAACCGTTGCCTCGTAAATCGGTACCGGCCACGACGAACAACGTCAACGTGAGAATCGCCGTATTTACAAATCAATTTCCAGCTCGCGTCAGCACTTTTTTCGCAAGGGACGTAACAGCGCTACGGAAAGCAGGCGTTGAAATTGAAGTTTTTACGTTGTATTTCGAAGAACGGCGACTGTGGCGCTTTGTGCCGGCCGCGCACCGGAAACAAATTGAAGAGGGTATCCGGATTCATTATCCGACCAAACGAGGTTTGTTCGGCTACGGCGCTCGCGCGCTCATCGGGCGGACGCGAACGTCGCTTCCCTGGTGTGCGTCGGTGGCAGTTTCGGCGGCCCGTTATGGGGCGCCGCAGATCGGGAAGAGTCTTTATGCAGTTGCGCACGGAGCGAGCTGCGCGGCTGAGGGGACGCGGCCATTCGACCATATCCTCGCTTATTGGGGTAACTACGCGGCAACGAGCGCCTTGGTGTTCCGCGATCTGACTAGCACGATGACGCCCTTCTCGCTTTTCCTGCATGCGGGAATCGACTTGTATCGCGATCAAATTGTACTCGAACGGAAGCTCCGCGCGGCGAAACACATCATTGTTGTTTGCGACTTCAACAGGCGATTTCTTCAGGATAAGTATCCCGCGTTGTATGGCGAGATTGAACACAAGATTCATTTGCACCATTTGGGCATCGAGCTTTCTGAATACGGCTACACTCCAAAAAGACAGGCATCCGATCGAGTGATTGCCGTCGGCCATTTCTGCAAAGTCAAGGGATTCGATGTGTTGATACGGGCGATTGGCTCTCTACGATCGCGCGGCATAGCAGTGGAAGCCGACTTTGCCGGCGATGGACCCGAACTGGCGCCGTGCAGAAAACTCACTCGACAGCTCGCGCTTTCGGACCGCATTCGCTTTCTCGGGTGGTTATCGCCGGATCAAGTCAGGCAGAAGATTGCGAGGGCGGCCGTTTTGGTTCACCCGTCCATAGGCCTCGGTGACGCTGTTCCGACGGTAATTAAAGAAGCGATGTCACTTGGGACGGCGGTGGTGGCTTCTGACGTTGCCGGCATACCGGAGTTACTCGATGGCGGGAATTGTGGAGTGCTAGCTGAGCCGGGAGATCCGGAGAAACTGGCGGACGGCATCGCAAATGTGGTTCAGAACCCCGTCTTCCGATCTCAATTAGCGGAACGGGCGCGGCGCCGTGCCGAGACGCTATTCGATATCTGGGCAAACGGGCGGCGACTTGCCGAACTGTTAGCCGGTCAAGGCGCGAGCGAGAGCACGAAGACGCCCGCTGTGGCATAAGAGAAGAACAAATCATTCAATGTCTTCCGGCGATCGTGTGTACAGGGCACTCCCTTGTTGGGCGCAGCATGCCGCAGTCAGTGCTTATGGTCTCTATTGGTATTGGTTGCGCTTTGGTCCGGGTTACGAGAAAGTACTGAGACGCTACAGGAACCGTGAACAGTTCGGCCCGGATGAGTGGTTCGAGTACTCGAATCGGAAGTGCAGAGAGCTGCTGTCGATTGCGGCGGACCATGTTCCGTACTATCGCGAGACTTGGTCGACAAGGGAAAAAGCGGCCGCTCGGGCGGGACGGCTCGAGGAACTTCCGTTACTGGCGAAAGAGCCGGTCAGGATGACATCGAGAAAGTTTCTACGGACTGATAAGAAGCTATGGCCTGAATTTGTGTTTCACACGAGCGGGTCAACGGGCACTCCGATAGCGACTTACTGGTCGGCTTATGAGATGAAGAGGTCAATGGCTGTTCGCGAAGCTCGGTCCGCGGGATGGGCGTCAGTATCGTTTCGGATGCCACGAGCTACATTCTCGGGGAGGATGGTAGAGCCGGAACCTGACAGCACCGGCCCCTTCTATCGGTATAACGCAGTTGAAAAACAGGTTTATTTGTCCGCGTTTCATCTACGGCCCGATACCGCCCGGTGCTACGTGGATGCGCTGCGCAAACACAGTGTTCAATGGCTGACTGGCTACGCCGTCTCCTCGTACCTGCTGGCACGCTTGATTCTCGAAGCCGATATTGAGCGGTTGCGGCTTAAGGCGGTGATCACGACTAGCGAGGGTTTAACGCGGGAGATGCGCGAGGTCATGCAGCGCGCCTATGGATGCCGCATTTATGAAGAATACGGAACGGTGGAGAACGCCGTATTTGCAAGCGAGTGCGAGGCGGGGCGTTTGCACGTAAGCCCCGATGTAGGCGTATGCGAGATTCTAGCGCCGGACGGCTCGCCCGCGGCGCCCGGCGAAATTGGTGAGGTCGTGGCGACACCATTCATGCGCGAGCATCACCTGTTCGTTCGCTATCGTCTTGGCGATCTGGCTTCCTGGGATTCCGATCTCTGTCCCTGCGGAAGACGGATGCCTGTGCTGAAGCAGATTGTCGGGCGGATTGAGGATGTAGTTATCGGGCGCGACGGACGCAAGCTGGTGCGTTTCCATGGCATATTTACGGACCAGCCGAATGTCAAAGAAGGTCAGGTCATCCAGGAATCGCGGGATCGTCTCATCTTGCGCGTGGTGGCGACCGCCGGATTTTCCGATCGCGACCGGCAAGACCTGGTCGCCCGCACAGAGCGCCGCCTTGGATCCGGCATGCAGGTCGAAGTTCAAGAGGTGAGTTTCATTCCGCGAACAAAGTCGGGGAAGTTCAAGGCTGTTGTATCGCTCCTCGAAGAAGAACGCGGGTTGGGCCACTACACCGATTCCCTTTGTGATGGGCTCGCGGACACTCAGGAACACTGGGAGCGGAATGGAAATTAGGAGCGGAGCCGGACGCACGCACACCATGGACACGTCAACGGAGATTCCGTTTCGCCGCTGGCTCCTAATCACGCAGTACTATCATCCGGAGGCTGGGGCACCGCAAGTCCGGCTTCGTGCTTTGGTCCGCGAGTTGACGCGGCACGGTTGCGAAGTAGACGTCCTGACAGCGATGCCGAATTATCCCACGGGAAAGATCTTTTCGTCACATAGAGGCAAACTCACATGCAAGGAAACGATCGATGGCTGCACGGTTCGAAGACTGTGGCTGTTTGCCGGTGCGGGGCGCAATCCCGTTGCCAGATTGCTTTGCTATCTCAGCTTCAGCATCGGAGCTGTACTTCGAACTCCCTGGATGGGGAAGTACGACATGGTCTTTGTGGAAGCGCAACCAATCACGCTGGCCTTCGCGGGGTTGTTGTTGAGACTTACCCGCCGTATTCCTTTTATCTACAACACTCCCGATCTGCAAGTGGAGATTGCGGAAGAACAGCAGTGGGTAGGGTCCCGGGCATTACTGAAGGCCGCGGCGGCGGTCGAGACCTTCCTGATGCGCCGAAGCTTCTGTGTTGCGACAGTCACCGAATCGTTCGTTGATCATTTTTCGAAGACGCGGGCGATTCCCCGGTCCCGCATCTCGTTCCTGCCTAACGGCGCGGACGTGGAAGCGCTCAGGCCAACGCCTCCCGACTTTGAATATGCCAGACAGCTAGGCGTTGAAGGAAAGCGCGTCATCACCTATTGCGGCACATTAGCTCATTATCATGGCCTCGAAGTCTTGATCGATGTGGCAGCCAAGATCCGGCATCGCGAAGACGTCGTCTTGTTGATAGCCGGAAACGGTCCGGTCCGGCAGGCGCTCGAGGAACGCTCACGATTCCTTGATCTGAAGAACGTCCTGTTTGGGCAGTGCGCGTTTCATGAGGTTCGGAGGTTGATGTCGATCACAACCGCTTCCGTAGCGACCATCGCCAATATACCCGCCGCTTCTAAGATGAGGCTCGCGAAAGTCATTCCGCCTCTCGCCTGTGGCGTGCCCGTGATTTATGTCGGCCGCGGCGAATTTGCCGAAATTTTGAGACAACAGGGATGCGGATGGGTAATTGAGCCCTCGTCGGCGGACAAGCTTGCCGAGACCATCGAGCGCATTGCCAACGACCCCGAGACCGCTGCTCGGATGGGCAGAATCGGGCGCGAATACGTGGAACAGCATTTGGCCTGGTCGCAGATTGTCGACCGCTGGCTGACAGATCTTCGCTGTGTGAAAACCGGGCAGGATCTTTGGGGTCGCCGGGAGTTTAATCTCCACAGCAGCCCAGCGGAAAATCGGCTCGGCTGACCGTTACAACTCAGCGATAATCCGTCATGACTCGCGCATTTGCTTTGGCTGCCCTGGTAGCGGCATCTCCGTTGCTCTTGATAATCGCGTGCGCCATCTCACTCGAGGATGGACGGCCTGTGTTGTTCCGACAGAAGCGGGTTGGCCGCCGGGGCGTTGTTTTCGAGCTTGTGAAATTTCGATCAATGAGGCAGGGTGAGAAGGGTGCGCAAATAACCCAAAGCGGAGATAGACGCGTCACTCGGGTGGGCCGCTTTATCCGGCGGTACAAACTGGACGAAATCCCACAGCTTTGGAATGTGGTTCGCGGGGATATCGGATTCATTGGGGCACGCCCGGAGGTCCCTTGTTTTGTGGACAGATCGGATGCGCTTTGGCAACATACGCTCGCGACCTTGCCGGGAATCACCAGTTTGGCAACGATTCTATATCGAGATGAAGAGCAACTGCTTTCGAGCGTGGTCGATCCCGACCGCTATTATCGCGAAATCGTCCTGCCCGACAAGCTCCGGCTCGACCTTGCTTATTCGAGCCGCAGGTCTCTTTCGTCGGACGCGCATTTGCTGTGGCTGACGTTCTTTTTCAGCGTGCTGCCGTCGGCCTATGATCCAAAGAAGGTAAGAAGCCGCCTTGTAGGGGAAGAGTGCACTCAATGAACGAGTCTTTCATTCCTTTTCACAAGCCCAGCATTGGAAATGCGGAAATCGAGGAAGTGGTCGCCACTCTGCGTTCCGGCTGGCTCACAACCGGACCACGTACGGCGAAGTTTGAAAGGGAGTTTGCCGAGTATGTTCAGGCGCCCCACTCGCTCGCGGTGAATTCCTGCACGTCCGCGCTCCATCTGGCGCTCGCAAGCTTGAACATTGGTTCGGGCGACGAGGTAATTACCACTCCACTCACGTTCTGCGCCACGGTCAACACGATTCTGCATGTCGGCGCCACGCCTGTGCTGGCAGATGTAGGAATAGACGGCAACATAGATCCTGCGTCGATTGCCCGCCGGATCACTGAGCGAACGCGTGCGATCGTACCGGTGCACCTGGCGGGACTCCCCTGCGACATGACACGGATTTGGGAACTGGCGCGGAAGAGAAATCTATACGTGATTGAAGACGCGGCACATGCGATTGGCGCCGAATACAAAGGCTTGCCCATCGGCGCCGGCGATCCAAACGCCGGATTTGCCAGCGACGCCGTGGCTTTCAGCTTTTATGCAACCAAGAGTTTGACCACGGGCGAGGGGGGGATGGTGACCACCCACAACCACGAGTTGGCGGCGCGGATGAAAATTCTCTGTCTGCACGGCATCAGCGCGGATGCGTGGGACCGTTATTCGGAAAAGGGAAAGTGGTTCTACGAAGTTGTCGATTGCGGCTTCAAGTACAACCTTTCAGACCTGCAGTCCGCCGTCGGGATACACCAGCTGCGGAGGCAGGAAGAATTTGTTCAGAAACGCGGCCGCATTGCCGAGATCTATCGATCACAGCTCTCATCGGTGGAAGAATTGGAATTACCGGCAAGCCGTTCCGACTGCCGCCACGCCTGGCATTTGTACATCGTGCGATTGAAGAAATCGGCCATAAGCCGGGACGACGTGATGGCAGCGCTTCGAGCGAGCGGCATCGGCACAAGCGTTCATTTCATACCCATTCCGCTGCATCCGGCCTACTCGCGGTATTCGGGATTGCAAAAAGAAGCGTGTCCAGTGGCAATCGATTCCTATGAGCGGATCATTTCGCTTCCGATCTATCCTGACATGACAGTCGAAGAAGTAAGGCGAGTGGCGAGCGCCTTAAAGCGGATTCTTCGTTCGTCACGCAAGTCAGCCACATTTTCGCTGGTAACCGCAGGCTAGGCGCTCACCCCATGGTTAATAGATCACGGTATCTCAGGAAACTAATCCGCGCGTCGGCTTATGCCTTGACAGCCATGCTATCCGTGGCGACGGCCTTCCTACTGCGCTTCGACTTCGCAATACCCAAAAACGAACTGTCTCACTTGCGATCGGCACTCTGTATCGCGGTAGTGGTGAAGGTGTTGATTTTTCAGGCAACAGGATTGCAGCGAGGTTGGTGGCGATTTGCGGGCCTGTTTGATGTCTACCGTCTGGCCCTTGCGAACACGGTGGCTTCGGTGGCATTTACAATCTTGGTTCGGTTGCTGGTAGGGCCCAATGTTCCTCGTTCCATTTATGTTGTCGATTGGATACTGACGTTCCTTCTAACCTGCCAGATGGCGTTCGCCGGCCGCATTCTGCGCGAAGTGCGGACGGGCTTTCGCTCGAAGGCTGGCACTAAGGGGTTATTGATTTATGGAGCGGGCGCGGCGGGAATGACTCTCGCCCGTGAGGTCCGGTCGAATGCGAATCTCAAGATGCGGGTAGTGGGATTTCTGGATGACGATCCGAAAAAGCGCAACGACTCGATCATGGGTATCCGTGTGCTTGGCACCGGGCGTGAGGCGAGAGCTGTCGCCGGCCGGCTGCGCCGTAAGAACATTCTCGTGGATGAGGTGATCATCGCGATCCCATCCGCTTCGGCAAAGGAAATGCGCGAGGCGGTAGCCAACTGCCGCAGTGCTGGATTGCTCTGCAAGACGGTACCTGGAATGCTTGAGATCCTTCAGGATAAGGTGTTGAGCAGGCAGATTCGTGCGGTATCGATCGCCGATCTGTTGGGACGCGAAGCGGTGCAGCTTGATGAAGAAGCCATCCGCCGGCACATTTCAGGGCAAAACGTGTTGATCACCGGCGGGGCAGGTTCAATCGGCTCTGAACTTTGCCGGCAAATAGGAACGCTCGGCGCACGGAAGCTGGTGGTGTTCGACCAGGCGGAAAGCGACCTCTACCGGATCGAGATGGAGTTACAGCGGCTGGCTTCAGGAACCGAAGTGGCAGCGGTGATCGGCGACATTCGCGATTACGCACGCGTCGAGGAAGTGATTGTCCAGAATCACATTCAGCTCGTGTTTCATGCCGCAGCTTACAAACACGTGCCCATGATGGAGGCACACCTGCTCGAGGCGATATCAAACAACATTTTCGGAACGTGGAATGTTGTTCGCGCGGCGCGACGCCACTCAGTTTCGGGCCTGGTCATGATCTCATCCGATAAAGCTGTGAATCCGACGAGCGTCATGGGCGTCACCAAACGGGTGTCGGAGCTGATCGTGTCGGCGTTGGGCGATGACGGAAGCGGCTCTTCAAATTACGTTTCCGTGCGTTTCGGTAACGTGCTCGGCAGTAATGGCAGCGTGATTCCTTTATTTCAGTCGCAGATAGAGCGGGGCGGCCCGGTGACGGTAACACATCCGGACATGCGCCGCTATTTTATGACGGTTCGCGAAGCGGTTCAGCTTGTGCTGCAAGCATCGACCATGGGACAAAGTTCTGACGTGTTTGTGTTGGATATGGGCGAACCGGTTCGCATCATAGACCTGGCCCGCAACATGATCAGGCTGGCAGGTTTAGAGCCCGACGAGGATATCGATATCCGCTATATCGGATTACGTCCCGGCGAAAAGCTATTTGAAGAGTTGCTCGCCGATTCCGACCGCATCGTTCCCACGTACCACAAGAAGATCAAGGTTTTTAAAGGCGCCAAGCCGACGCGCGAGGAAATCACGAGCTGGTTGGCAACCGTGGATTGTCTGGCGGCGGAACGCGACGCGGCGGGTTTGTTCGCAGAGCTCAGGAGGCTTGTTCCTGAATATTCTGGCGGTCCAGCCCGGCCCAAGGAAGCGATGAAGGAAACACAAAGAGCCGAGAGGTTTCTAGCAGCTTCACCGGAGCCGGCTTAATGTTGGTGGAAACGCAAATTCCCGCCACGCGCTTTCTTGTTCGTATCGAACCCTCTCGCGGGTGGGCGCACTTGAACATCCGTGAGCTTTGGATATACCGGGAGTTGCTTTACTTTTTCATCTGGCGAGACGTGAAGGTGCGATATAAGCAGACGGTGCTTGGCATCGCATGGGCTATCTTACAACCGCTGTTCAGCATGCTGGTGTTCACGATTTTTTTCGGCCGATTGGCGAGAGTCCCTTCCGATGGCGTTCCTTATGCACTGTTTTCTTATGTTGCGCTCGTTCCGTGGATGTTCTTTTCGAATGGCCTGACGCTGAGCGCAAGCTGCCTGGTAACCAGCTCGAACATGCTCAAAAAAGTGTATTTCCCGCGGTTGGCGCTACCGGTAGCGACTGTAATTGCAGGACTGGTCGATCTGGCGATAGCAGTGCTTCTGATGGCGGTATTGATGATTCTTTATCGACGTGAGCCTTCCATAAATCTGGTTTGGCTGCCGGTGTTCCTGTTGCTGGCGCTACTGGCGTCGCTGGGATGTGGATTATGGCTTTCCGCGCTGAATGTGAAGTACCGGGACATTCGCTATATCGTTCCATTTCTGGTTCAGCTGTGGCTGTTCGCGACGCCTGTAGCCTATTCGAGCAGCCTCGTTCACGAACCGTGGCATTCCATCTACGGACTGAACCCAATGGCGGGAGTCGTCGAGGGATTTCGCTGGGCAGTGCTAGGAACAAAGACTTCGATCGAAAGTATGGTCCTTGTTTCGGCGCTGACAGCGGCTACTTTTGCCCTTTCAGGCCTGATTTATTTCCGGCGCGTGGAACGCACGTTCGCGGACATCGTTTAGCCGGTAGCCAAATGAGCGACGTTGCCATTCGCATTCACAATCTGTCGAAGCAATTCCGCCTCGGAGCCAGGCGCGCCAGGTACAACACGCTTCGCGAAACACTGGCCGAGATTGGAAAGCTACCGTTTCGTCTGGCACGCAAGACGCAGCAGCAGGGCCGACGGGCTCGATCGAACAACAATAATCACTTTTGGGCTTTGAAGGACGTTTCGTTCGAAGTGAACACAGGCCAGGTGGTGGGCATCGTGGGCCGGAATGGAGCCGGCAAGAGCACGCTGCTAAAGATTCTGTCACGGATATCGGAACCAACAGAGGGCTTCGCCGAGATGTACGGGCGAACCGGTTCTCTGCTCGAAGTCGGTACTGGCTTTCACCCAGAGCTCACCGGCCGGGAAAACATTTTTTTGAATGGTGCGATTCTCGGCATGACGAAATCGGAAATCAGCAGGAGCTTCGACGAAATTGTTGCGTTCTCCGAAGTAGAAGAATTTATCGATACGCCCGTCAAGCACTATTCCACCGGAATGTATTTACGGCTGGCGTTTGCGGTGGCAGCCCAGCTGGAACCCGAAATCCTTCTGATGGACGAGGTACTGGCGGTAGGAGATGCCGCATTTCAGAGAAAGTGCCTCGGCAAGATGGGCGCTGTAGCACGGCAGGGACGCACTGTACTGTTTGTCAGCCATAACATGGCCGCAATACGCGACCTTTGCTCGCGAGCGATTTGGATGGAAAACGGCATGGTGGCGGCCGATGGAGATGTGAACGAGGTAGTCAAGAAATATCTGAACGCGATGGCTGACGGCGAATTCCAGTTCGTCAATAAGGACCTCGATTTTGCCGTCGATCAAGTGATTCTGAAAAATGCATCGGGAGACGCGGTCAGGCAGTTGAGTCCGGGCGAAGACTTGCGCGTGGAAGTGGCGTTTCGAGCGGAAAAGCCAATTCGCAATCCTTACGTTCAGATCGTTGTCGAGAGCGTCAATGGCAAGTGCTTCACGGCAAATATGCTTCTCGATGGGTGCCAGCCGGAGGTCCTAACGGGCCAGGGCAAGATTTCCTGCACTTTCAAAGCGATTCCACTTCTTCCGCAGAGCTACAGCGTGAAATTGGGAATCCGGGCCGCAGATGGCCGTGAACACATTCTTCAATTGCAGGATGTAGCTTCATTCGATATCGACGGTCATCTCGAGAGCATGGGTCTCGCCGGTAATTTTCGCGGACTTGCTTATCGATCGACGCCTGTCATGATTCCGTACGAATGGGAGTTTCCAGATGGGACTGTCGCTCCGATGGCTCTGCGGCGAACGGCGCCGAACGGCTCTTATCAGTCCGTTTCGGAGCTCGTGGCTGATCTTTAGCAGGTTTTTCCAGACGCTTCTTCCTTCACCGTGGCGATGATGTACGACCCGGCGTTTTCCATTTCCGGCCAGATTGCTGTTGTCACCGGCGCATATGGCCTGATTGGCAGCGAGATTACGAGAGCTTTTCTGGACCGCGGCGCGAAAGTTGCCGCAGTCGACGTTCTGCCAGCTGGAAAACCGGAGGCCTTTCCCGGGCGCCGATGGGAATCTGCTGGATCTTTCAGCAGACTTGACGAAGGCAGAGGCCGTCGAGCATCTGGTCGCAGCGAGTCATCGATCGCTTTGGCCGCGTGGACATCCTGGTGAACAGCCATCATCACAAACCGCGAGGATTTACGGAAGCGCCGCCTGAACGGTTTCCAGAGGATCTGTGGGACGCGATCGTGGCTGTGAACCTGAAGGCCACCTTTCTTACCTGTCGGGATTTTGGGCGCGTGATGTTGGAACAGGGGCGTGGAAGCATCATCAACTTAGCTTCGACTTACGGGGTAGTTTCTTCGAATCCAGACTTATATGAGGGAAACGGGCTTGGCAATCCCCTCGCTTACAGCGCCAGCAAGGGCGGCGTCGTGATGCTGACGAAGTATCTCGGAGCGTATTGGGCGGAGCGCGGCGTTCGTGTGAACTGCATCACTCCGCATGGCGTCGAGAACGCCCAAGAGCCGGCATTCGTCGAGCGATTTAGTCAGAAGAGCCCAATGCGACGGCTCATGCGGAGCAGCGAAATTGTGGGCGCAGCCGTATTTCTGGCTTCCGACGCTTCGTCCTATGCGACCGGAAGCAATCTGTTGGTAGAAGGCGGCTGGACTGCCTGGTAGAAGCGCGGATGCGAACAGCGCTCTACACAACGTTCTATCCTGCCGCGGCGAGATATTTTGTGCCTTGGTACGACTCCGTATGCTCACAAACTGACCACGAGTTCGATCTTTGGATCGGCCTCGATGCGATCAGTCGCAGGGAAGCGGAAGAATATCTCGGCCGGACGATCCCCGCACTTTGGATGCAAAACGACTGTGGAGGCTCTCCCGCGGATATGCGCAACAAGGCTTTCGATCTGCTTAGCAGGGAATACGACCAGATTGTTTTAACCGATGCGGACGATGTGTTGGAAAGGACCAGAGTTGAGGCGGCTCAGCGCGAACTCGCGGTGAATGAGATAGCAGGTTGCGCCTTGCGGATGATCGACAAAGAGGGGCGAGATCTAAAACGGATCTTTACGCCCGACGAAAACAGCAGCATTGACGAGATTCTTCCTCGGCATAACGTGTTTGGGTTGTCAAACAGCGCATACCGCGCTGAATTATTAGCGCGCTGCCTGCCGGTCCCGCCAGATTGTATTTTGATCGACTGGCTGCTTGCCACGCGAGCATGGTCGCTGGGCGCACGGCTGTCGTTCGACTATGTGCCGCGAATGTATTACCGCCAGTATGAGGCGAATACCGCGGGCGTACTTCCGCCATTTTCGGAATCGCAGGTCGCCATTTCGACGACACGCGTATTGACGCACTATTCCTATCTGCTCGACTCCGACTGGCCATTGCCGCCGAAATACAGAAAAGAAATCGAAGAAGCGCAGGCGGAGGCGCAAGAGTTTCACGACGCCATGACCAGTTCTCCCCGGCGCCTAACGCAGTACGTAGCCGCGCTGAACAGCCTTCAACCCAAGTACGTCTGGTGGTGGTGCGTCGCAAATTCAGCACTGGAGAAATTATGGAAAAACTGAAGATCGGGAACCGGCCGATCGGTCCCGGCGAACCCGCGTTTATCGTCGCCGAGATTGGCTCGAACCATAACGGCGATATGGCGCTATGCCGGACGCTAATCGAGGAAGCCAAGCGATGTGGGGCAGATGCGGTGAAGTTCCAGTCGTGGACCAAGCGCTCGCTCGTGTCGAGAGCCGAGTACGAACGGAACACGCGCTATGCGGCGGGCCGTAACGGCGCAACGCTCGAGCAGGAGATTGAAAAGTATCAGCTCACACCGGAACAACACTACGAAATTGCCGACTATTGCCGCGCGGCGGATATCTGCTTTTTCTCGAGTTGTTTCTCGCGCGACGAGGTGGATCTGCTCGAAACGCTAGATGTTCCGGCTTACAAAATCGCTTCGATGGATGTGAATCATTTGCCGCTGCTCGAGTATGTGGCAAGCAAGAGGAGGCCGGTGATTCTTTCCACGGGCCTGGCGACACTCGGAGAGATCGAGCGAGCATTGGCCACGCTGCAGCGTGCTGGAGCGGAGTCGATCGCGCTGCTGCATTGCTTATCTATCTATCCTTCGCCGGCGCATACCGTGAACCTCCGGAATATGGCAACGCTCCAGATGGCGTTTGACGTCCCGCTGGGATACAGCGATCACAGCATTGGCACTTCAATTCCATTAGCAGCCATCGCGCTGGGCGCCTGCATAATCGAGAAGCATTTCACAATCGACAAGGGGATCGAGGGTTGGGATCATGCCATTTCATCCGATCCCGTGGAGCTGAAGTACCTGGTTGAAGAGGGCCGGAACGTATTCGCGGCACTTGGTTGCGCGACTCGCGCGCTGACTCCGGATCAGTTCGCCAAACGTAGAGTGTTCAGGCGCCGATTGGTACTCACAAGATCGCTGAAAGCGGGAGAAAGGCTCAGCTTGGCGGACCTGGACTTCAAACGGCCGGGAACCGGTATCAACCCCGACGAGGTGGAGTATGTCGTCGGACGCGCTGTGAATCGTGATGTGGAATGCGAGCAGGAACTCGACTGGGTAGATCTGAACTAGTCAATCGCGGACCACTCCCTCGCGGTCGCGGCTCGGTTAGCGTTATCAAGCAATTTTCGGATTCTTTATTAGCTCATGCGAATTCTACTCTTTGGCGATGGCGCCTGGGCGGCTAACAGCTTGAGTGAAATAATCCAGGCCGGGCACGCGGTCGTCGGGGTTGCGCTTCGTGCTCAGCCATCCGGGCCGGAGCTTGAACAGGCCGCCAGGTTTCATGGCATACCAGTGCTGCAACCGCGCAAGGTGAACGACCCGGAGTGGGTGGCAAGCACGCAATTTCTAGAACCGGAGCTGGGAATTTCGATCGCCTACAACCAGATTTTCCGGCCAGCGATTTTCAGCTTTTTACGCTTCGGCCTGATTAATTTCCATGCCGGGAAACTGCCATTCTACCGGGGAAGAAATGTCATCAACTGGGCCATTCTGAACGGCGAGAAGGAAATCGGCCTGACCTCGCATTTTGTCGATGACGGCATTGACACCGGCGGAATCATCCTGCAGAAAACGTTTCCGATCGGGTGGACGGATGGCTATGGCGACGTGTTGTGCCGGATTGTTTCTGCGTTCCCTGCCTTTGTCCGCGAAACCATTGCGATGCTCGAATCGGGTCAATCCGAAAGGAAGCGTCAGAGCTTGGAGCAAGGAACGTATTTTCCTGGCAGGGGTCCTGAAGACGAGTGGTTGGACTTTAACGACACTAGTTTCAACCTGCACAATAAGATTCGCGCGATCACACGTCCGGGCCCAGGCGCGAAGACCGTCATAGACGATACCGAAGTACGGGTTTGGCGCGCCCACTTCGACCCGAGTTGGGCGAATTACATCGCGACGCCAGGTGTTGTGGTCGGCCGACCCACGGATGGCGTTCTCGTTAAGACGGGCGATTCGATCTTGCTGATTCGCGAAATACAAGTTCCGGGAAAGGCGCCGGAAGTGCCGGAATGGCGGCTGGGAACGAGGTTAGGGGTCGATTTGCCATGCATGTTGAGCGCGCTAAGAACACGTATCAAAGAGCTCGAGGAACGGCTGTGCAACGAAGAACGCAGTCAGTAGCGAAGCTGGCAAGGTCGCGGCTCGAGTCGGTGAAAGCGTCTCCGGCACTGACGATCGGAGAAGCGATCATGCGCCTCGACACCGCGGGAACTGGCGCGCTGCTGCTATGCGAGGCCGGTGGAGAATTCATTGGATTGCTAACAGACGGGGATATCCGTCGCGGCTTACTTCGAGGACTCACTCTGCAGGATGAGTGCGGAGCCATCGCAACACGCAAGCCTTTCGTTGCCACGCTGGAACAGACGCCTGCCGAGATGCTTCAGCTCATGAACCGCGTTGACATTCACCATCTGCCGCTGGTGAATGCGAACCGACAAGCCCTCGGCCTCGTGCTGCGCCGGGACCTTGCTTTGGACGACTCCGCACAAATGTCGGCAGTGATTATGGCGGGTGGGTTTGGGACGCGGCTGATGCCCTTAACGACCGGTCTACCAAAACCTATGCTGCCCGTGGGGGACCGGCCGCTTCTGGAGCACATGATCGAGCGCCTTCGGAAAGCAGGCATCCGGCGGGTAAACGTGACGACACATCATTTATCCGAAAAAATTACCGAGCATTTTCGCGACGGAAGTGACTTTGGAGTCGAGCTCAGTTATGTCAACGAAGAGCATCCTCTGGGAACAGCCGGTGGCTTAGGCTTTATCAATCGAAACGCTGAGCCGATTCTTGTTCTGAATGGCGACATTCTTACGTCAGTAAACTTCCGCGAACTACTCGCCTTTCACCGCGAGAACCACGCGGACTTGACCGTTGGGGTCCGGGTCCACGAAATTAACGTTCCCTACGGCGTGGTGGAATGCGACGGCGCGCATGTAAAAGATCTGAAAGAGAAACCCACGATTCGGCTGCTGGTCAACGCGGGAGTCTATATTCTAGAACCGGTAGTTTCTTATTTCATCCCGAACGGGCGGCGATGCGACATGACCGAGCTGATCAAGAACCTGCTCGAAGCCGGGCGCAAGGTGGTGAGTTTTCCGATCATGGAGTACTGGCTTGACATAGGGCTGCATACGGACTATGAAAGGGCCAATGAAGACGTCCGGATGGGCAGGATCTAAATCCACAATGAACGTATTGGTCACGGGCGGCGCCGGGTACATCGGTTCAACGCTCACTCAATTCCTACTCGAAAAGGGATACTCCGTCAGAGTGCTCGACGTTTTGCTGCACGGTGGGCAGTCACTGCTCTCCGTTTGGAACAATCCGCGGTTTGAATTCGTCCACGCTGATATTCGTGACCGTCGCACGTTGCGCCAATCGCTACGCGGTGTAGAAGCCGTTGTGCACCTTGCAGCCATCGTAGGTGATCCGGCCTGCGCCCGGCAGCCAGACGAAGCGAGAGAAATCAATCTCGATGGATCGATGAACCTCCTTGAGGAGTGCCGCCGTTCGCAGGTATCGCGACTGGTCTTCGCATCCACCTGCAGCAATTACGGCAAGATGCCCGACTCAGACGGTTTCGTTGACGAGACCTCCAGACTCGCGCCCGTATCGCTCTATGCCGAGACCAAGGTGAGTTTCGAAGAAGAACTTCTGTCAAATGGCAAACTGGAACATCTTTGTTGTACGCCGCTTCGCTTCGCGACCGTGTACGGTGTTTCTTCCCGCATGCGTTTCGATTTGACCGTCAACGAATTCACAATGGACATGCTGACGAAGAAACACTTGGTCGTGTTCGGGGAGCAGTTCTGGCGGCCGTACGTCCATGTTCGCGATGCCGCACGGGCAATAGAACGGGTTCTCGGTTCTCCGGCGGAGGCGGTCGAGTCTCAGGTGTTCAACGTGGGCTCAACGGATCAAAATTTTCGAAAGATCGATCTAGTCGACATGATCCGGCGGCATGTTCCCGAGGGTACTGTGCAGTATGTGCGGAAGCAGGAAGATCCACGCGATTACCGCGTTTGCTTCAGCAAGATTAGCCGGCAGCTCGATTTCACGGTTACCAGAACGGTTGAGGATGGAATCGCGGAAGTGGCCCGCCTTGTCCGGAGTGGTCTTGTTCGCTCTCTTGACGATCCGAGCTACCGCAACTAAGGGGCTGCTAAACAATAATCTGTACAAAACAGACGAACTCAGTTATGTTTTATTTAATGCGGACCTACAGACCCGGTGGCGGGGTGTCAGCTACTTCAGCCGAAAGAACATGGCTGCGGGTTCTGGGCGCGATGAACGAATACCAGGCTCGCTTGTTGGTTGCTGAGAAGGCACTGCAACTGGGCCGGGGAGGGATCAGTCACCTGGCACAGTTGACGGGGATGTCACGAGTGACGATTACTCAAGGCGTGAGGGAACTGATCAGCGAGAAGGTTCGCGGCCCGGCTGAAGGGCGAGTGCGACAACCCGGAGGCGGCCGCAAAAAAGTAGAGCACACCGATGAGGGGTTATTGCGGCGGCTGAAGAGCATTGTGGAGGAGACCACAGCGGGCGATCCTATGAGTCCGCTCAAGTGGACCAGCAAGTCCACACGGACCATAGCCGATGAACTGACCCACTCCGGACACCCGATCAGCAGCGTCACGGTGGGCCGCTGCCTCGAGGACATGGGATACACCTTGCAGGCCAACGTAAAGACCCGCGAGGGCCCTCAGCATCCGAATCGGGATGCCCAGTTCCGCTATCTGAACCGGGAGGTCAAGGCGTTCCGGCGCGTGGGAGACCCCGTGATTTCGGTGGACACAAAGAAGAAAGAACTCGTGGGAGCCTTTAAAAATGCGGGTCGGAGATGGCTTCCGCAGGGAAAATCGGATGAAGTTACGGTGCACGACTTTCCGCACCTGGGCCAGGGCAAGGCGATTCCGTACGGAGCTTACGACATCGCGCCGCAACCGCGCGGTTGTCAATGTCGGCGTAACGCACGAGACGGCGGAATTCGCCGTTGAAAGCATCCGGCGGTGGTGGCGTCTGGATGGCAAACGTCACTACAGGGGAACACGAAGGCTACTGATATGCGCTGACAGCGGCGGCAGTAACGGGAATCGGCAGCGCGCTTGGAAACTGCACCTGCAGGCATTGAGCGACGAAACCGGGATGGCCATCACGGTTTGTCATTATCCTCCCGGAACCAGCAAATGGAACCAGATTGAGCATCGGCTCTTTTCCTTCATCAGCCTAAACTGGCAAGGAAAGCCGCTCATCAATTTTGAAACAGTCGTTAACCTGATCGGCGGAACACGCACGCGCACGGGATTGAAGATCAAAGCCGTTCTCGACACCAGCGAGTATGAGACTGGAGTCGAGATCTCAAAGGAAGAAATTGACCAGATCCGCCTCAAGCGACATAAAGTGCACCCGGATTGGAACTACACCTTGCTACCTCACAGCTAGAGTCAAATAGCCCTCAGGCCTCTTCAAAATGTACAGTTTATTGTTTAGCAGGCCCTAATCACTTCATTTCCGTATGAGCGAAGCCAATACCTCAGACAAGCCGATTCTGCTTTGCAGTCCTCAGATTCAAGGCAATGAGTGGAAATATGTGAAGGAGTGTCTGGACACTGGTTGGGTCTCGTCCGTGGGCTCCTATGTCGACCAGTTCGAGCGCTTGATGGCGCGGCGCCTGAAAGCGCAGTATGCGGTGGCAACCGCGTGCGGCACCGCGGCCCTTCACATTTCCCTGCTGGTCGCCGGGGTTCGGCCCGACGAGGAGGTGCTGGTTTCGGACCTGACCTTCATCGCTCCCGCGAATGCGATTCGCTATGCGGGCGCTTGGCCCGTCCTGATTGATGTTGAGCCGGAGTACTGGCAGATGGACCCCGAGCGCGTGCGCGAGTTTCTCGAAAGGCGCTGCATCTGGCGCGACGGAGCGCTTTTCAATCGGATTACGGGAAGGCGCATTCGCGCTGTTGTGCCGGTCCACATATTGGGACATCCGGTATCGATGGGTCCGATTCTGGAACTCGCCCGCAAATATGACCTCCGCGTCATTGAGGATGCCAGCGAGGGCCTTGGATGCCAATACAACGGAGTGGCGGCGGGACACCTCGCCGACATTAGTTGTTTCAGCTTCAACGGCAATAAGCTGATCACAACTGGAGGCGGCGGCATGATCGTGACTGACAACGAGGAGTGGGCCACTCGGGCACGTTATCTGACGACACAAGCGAAGGACGACGGACTCGAATATATCCACAACGAGATCGGGTACAATTACCGGCTCACCAATATACAGGCGGCTCTCGGAGTGGCTCAATTGGAACTCCTGGACTGCTATGTCAGTGCGAAGAGGCGGATTGCGGCAATTTACGACAATGCGTACCAGAGCTTTTCCGGCATTTACCCCATGTGTGAGGCGCCATGGGCGCGAAGCTCTTACTGGATGTATACGGTTCGCGTTCTGGAGAGCGAATATGGCGTCGGTTCCAGGGCTTTGATGCAGGCGTTTCTCGCACTCGGAATTCAGACACGGCCGTTGTGGCAACCTATTCATCTATCGCCGGCCCATACCGGCGCGCAAGCGATAGGCGGCGATGTAGCAGAAGAGCTGTGGCGCACCGCGCTCAGTCTTCCCTGCTCCGTCGGATTGACTAGCACGGAACAAGGCCGCGTCATCGAAGTCGTTTCCTCGAAACGGGCTTCACGCGCAGGACAGAACAAATTTCAACTCTTTACGATGCCGGCTCCGGCGGAAGCAAGCTAGGCAAGCAATCTACAGCAGCAAGACTAATTTCCATGCCAGGTCCCATCCGTAATTTCGCAAATAGCGATCTGATCAACGAGAAGTTTCACGCAATCGTGCCCGCAGGCAGCCATACGTACAGCAAGGGGGAAGACCAGTTCCCGCGCCGCTCGCCGAAGCTGATGGCGAGGGCCAATGGTGCCTACTGTTGGGATGTCGACGGAAACCGGTACATCGACTGGGCGATGGGAAACCGGGTTTTCGTTCTGGGGCACAATCATCCGGCTGTATCTGAAGCAGTGAAGAGGCAGATCGATTGCGGACTAAACTTCACGCGGCCCGGGATATTGGAATATCAGCTAGCTGAGTACCTGGTTGACTTGCTTCCCGTGGCCGAAATGGTGAAGTTTGGAAAGAACGGGTCGGATGTCACCACAGCAGCGATGCGGTTGGCGCGCGCATACACAGGCCGTAAATATATAGCAGTATGCAAGGAACATCCTTTCTTTAGCGTGCACGATTGGTTCATCGGTTCCACACCGATGAATGCCGGCGTTCCGAACGACGTAGCCGACTTGACGCTGGGATTCTCTTACAACAATCCGGCGTCGTTGGAGGAGCTTTACCGCAATTATCCCGGTCAGATCGCGGCGGTCATCCTCGAACCGGTGAAGAATGATCAGCCCAGAGACAATTTCCTGGGGAGGCTTCGCGACTTGACTAAAAGAGATGGAAGCGTACTCATCTTCGATGAGATGATCAGCGGGATTCGGTTTGACCTGCGCGGGGCACACCATTTGTGGAAGGTTTATCCCGATCTGGCGACGTTCGGAAAAGCGTATGCCAACGGTTTCTCGTTTTCACTGCTTGCTGGAAGCAGGGAAATCATGGAGCTCGGAGGACTACGGCATGATAAACGGCGTGTCTTCCTGCTATCGCAGACTCACAGCTCGGAAACGACCGGCTTGGCCGCTTGTCTGGCCACCCTGCAAGAATGCCAAAGAACGAATGTCACTGAGCATATTTGGGAGCTAGGCGGACGGTTGGTCACAGGTGTTCGCGAACTTGCGAGTTCCGAGCGCGTTGCTGATTACGTGCGAATTATAGGCTTCGACTGCAATCCGCAGATCTTGTGCACGCGCGCGGATGGAGCCGTCTGGCCTGCATTGAGCACGGTATTCCACGAAGAGTTGATCTCCTGGGGAATCCTGATTCCCTGGATCAGTGTGACCAGCGCGCATGGTGATCAGGAACTGGAAGAGACTCTGAACGCGATCCAGCATGGAATGCGCCGGGTGAGGCGGGCGCTCGATGAGGGATCGATTGAAACATGGCCTGCCGGCTGTCCACCAAAACCCGTGTTTCGGCCTTTCAATCGATGTATGCAGAGCCACTGCGGCAGGCTTAACCCGAAAGATCTTCAACTCGCGTGCTGTGAGACGGAGTGCGAGAATTGACCGGGGCGATCGTACAGGCCAGGATGGGTTCGTCCCGGCTGCCAGGCAAAGTGATGCTTCCGGGGGCAGATAAGCCGCTGTTGGGGCATCTTCTCGAGAGGCTCGCCGCATGTGAGACCCTCGACCTAGTTGCAGTTGCTACTTCCGATCACGAACGCGACAATGCAATCGCCGAGTATTGCGACTCGATTGGAACCTCTGTTTTCCGGGGAAGCGAGCACGACGTTTTGGATCGGTATTACCGAGCCGCAAGAACGTTCGGCCTCAATACGATCGTCCGCATCACTTCCGACTGCCCGTTGATTGACCCGAAGTTGATTGATGAACAGGTACGGTTCTTTGAATCCAGGCGCTCCGAGTTCGACATGGTGACAAACAGGCACCCACTGACATATCCCGACGGCTTGGATTTTGACATTATTCCCATTGACGCACTGACTTTCGCGTGGAAGAATGCTACGCAGCCAGCCCATCGGGAGCATACGGCGCCGTTCTTCTGGGACAGCGGGATGCGAGTGCACAACTTCGCGGACCCGCGAAATCTTTTTCTCAAACACCGTTGGACGCTTGATTATCCGGAGGATTATCAACTCATCCGCACAATTCTGAAGGCTTTGTATTGCCCTGGCAGGCGCTTCACAACCGCGGATGTACTCGGGTTTCTGGAACAGAATCCAGCTCTGCCATCCCTGAACGCGCACTACATAAAGTGACATTACAATGACCTCAACTGACTCGTACTGCGCCGAAGATCTGCTCAAGGCTTTGCGGGAAGCCGGCATCGCGGAAGGCGATGTAGTTTTCTTTCATGTGTGTTTCGATCAGCTCGGTCCTTTCGAAGAGTCCACGAACGAAGAGGAACAGAACAGAATTCTCTTCGAGATTTTGCAGGAAGCTGTTGGCGCCCTGGGCACCATCGCGATTCCGACGTATACGTTCTCGTTTTGCCGTGGAGAACCCTTCGATGTCGAATCGACGCCAACTAGAGGCGGCCCGTGGAGTACATCGGCAAGCTTCCTCGAATACTTCCGCTCGCAAAAACAGGTGAGGCGATCCCGGGACCCGATCCACTCGGTCTGCGCTTTAGGGCCGCAAGCCTCGTATCTGGTCGACAATGTTCCCAATACTTGCTTTGGAAGCAATTCCGTGCATGAGCGTCTTCACCAGATTGGCGGCAAAGTGTGCACGATCGGCGTGGGGCTCGAAGAGTCCACCTTTCAGCACCACGTCGAGGAGATGGTGGGCGTTCCCTTTCGCTTCAAGAAGTTGTTCACCGGAAAGATTCGCGAGAACGGAGTGGCCCGGCAGAGTGGATGGATCTTCAACGTCCATCTTCTGGCGGAACGCGGGATGCCCGATGGACACCGCGTGGACCAGCTCGCGCATGCGACACAGATTGCTCGCACAGGCGAAGTCGGAAGAGGCAAGGTAATCGCGGTCGATACCGAAGCGTTCTATCGCGCGATTGCCAAGGCCCTGACAAACGACCCGTGGTTCACGGCCGTGGGTCCGGCCTGCGATCCAGTCGAAATTGAGAATGAACGGACTGGCGGCCGTAACTTTCCGGTGCGCCTACCCGCGAATGCGTCGATGGGAGAAATGATTGATGCGCTCTGGCGCCTTCCACGAGACATCATTTCCGATGGATACGACTGTGCCTTGAGAGAGCTCGCCAAACAAATCCCGATGACAATTCACGAGTATCCTTCGGGAACCGAGTGCTCAACTTGGATTGTTCCTGAGAAGTGGACTTGCCAGGAGGCTTGGCTCGAAACACTCGAAGGGAGACGACTGTTTTCGTACAATGACCATCCGCTACATGTTGTCTCATACTCTCTGCCTTTCGAAGGCGAGGTCTCGCAGGAGGAACTACTAAATCATCTGCATGTTCATCCCCGCCTTTCTGACGCCATACCGTTTGTCTTTAAATACTACGAGCGGGACTGGGGACTTTGCTGTAGCCGCAGATTGCGCGAGTCCTTAACGGATGAGCGTTATCGCGTGCGTATTCGTTCAGACTTCAGCTACGGAACGCTGAAGGTGGGAGAGGTGATTGCCAAAGGCAAATCGGACACGACGGTGGTCCTGTGCGCTCACTTGTGTCATCCCCACATGGCCAACGATGACCTGAGCGGTGTAGTGACAGGCATCGACGTGATCCGGCGCCTGCTCAGCCAACAGGATCTCAAATACACGTACCGATTCCTCATTTTGCCGGAAACCATCGGCTCCATTGCGTATCTGGCCCATCATGCGCATCTCGTTCCCCAAATGGCCGGCGGATTATTCCTCGAGATGCTGGGACTCGGGAACCCGGCCGCGCTCCAGTTGTCCTTGGCTGGGAATACGGAAATCGACCGTTGCTTCGCCGCAGCCCTGAAAGAGAACGATCCATATGGGTGGGTGGGCCATTACCGCGAAGTTATAGGGAACGACGAGCGTCAGTTTAACTCTCCTGGCTATCGCGTTCCGATGCTGTCGCTCGCGCGGGTATTACCTCCCAATTCGCCCAGCTGGCCGTACCCGGAGTGTCACTCGAGCCACGACACGCCTGAAATCGTCTCGATCAAGCAGTTGGAGAACGCGCGTGATCTCGTGCTCAAAATGATCCAAACGTTTGAAGCCAACGTGACGCCCAAGAACCAGTTTCAAGGTGAACTTTTTTGCTCGCGGTTTGGAATCCGTATCGATGGCTACGCAAATCCCGAGGGGGACCGCGCGCTGTTCCGGATTCTCGATCTGATCGATGGAACGCGATCTATTTGCGATATCGCGGAACAATGCGGAACTTCGTTCAGCGCCGTGAAGGGAGTAATCGACGAGTTGCTGCGGCATGAGGTTGTCACTATCAAGAACATCGGAGAGGAAGAGGCCGGGCAGTACAGCGGCATAGGCGAAGCGCCGTCCGTGCTGGGGGCGCCTACGCCAGGCGCTGTCTAAAGCGGCACATTGAAATGCAAATACTGTTCGATCCCGGAACATACAACTGCTTGAACCTCGGGGATGTTGCCATGCTGCAAGTGGCCGTGTTGCGGCTGCGGCGCATGGTTCCGGGAGCAAAACTCACAGTGATCTCAGATGCGCCAGAGGCACTCAAGCGCCATTGTCCGGGGTGTGAAACGGTGAGAGCTGATGCGCGGCGAATCTGGTTCGACGACAGCGTGGTACTCGGAAGAGGGCAACGCTTCATGCCGCCTCCAATCCTGAAAGTGCTGAGTCATTCGAAGCGATGGATCCGCCGAAATCACCCAAAGGCTCTAATGAAGTTTCTTGGATTGACGGTGAACCTGAGCGCCAGCGGCGTCCATGCGCTAACACGCGCAGTGTACTCGGCGGATTGTCTGGTTGTATGCGGTCAAGGGTTTCTAACCGATCACGCTCGAGAGCATGCTCTAGTAACGCTTAACCTCATGGCCGCCGCGCAAGAGAGAAAAATTCCTTGTTTCACGCTGGGTCAAGGCATTGGTCCACTTACGGACGAAAGTATCCTGGCGCTCTCACGAAAAGTGTTGCCGCGAATCGACCTCCTTAGCTTACGTGAAAGTCGCGCAGGAATTCCCCTTTGCCGGCAGATAGGGATCTCGAGTGAGCGATGCTTGATAACGGGTGATGAAGCCATCGAGCTCGCATTCAGAGAATGTAATCGCCATCGCCTTAATGGCTTCGGCGTGAACGTTCGGATTGCGCCGTCCGCTGGGCTGAACGAAAACATCTTGCTTGCAGTTGCGCTGGCACTGCGGCAATTTTCGACCCGGTATAAGTTCGATTTTGTTCCGCTTCCCATCGCCCGCGGCGGTCGTGGACTCCACGACGTTCAAGCCATTCAGCGATTGCTTGCACTCGCGGGACATGATTCCGATGGCGGAGCGACTCTTAACGCGGCGGAGGCTGTAATTGAAGCGGCCGCAAGATGCAGGATTGTGCTCACCGGTGCGTATCACGCCGCGGTTTTTGCGCTTTCGCAGGGTGTACCTGCCATCTGTATCGCGAAATCAGACTATTTCCGCGTCAAGTTTGAAGGGTTGGCAGACCAGTTTGGCGAAGGATGTGTAGTAGTCTCCGCAGACCAGCCGCGCCTCATCGAGCACCTGGTAGAACGCCTCTCGTGGGCTTGGGAAGCGGCGCCACGCTTACAGAGCTCGTTGCGGAAGGCAGCCTTGCTACAGATTTTGAAGAGCTATCGTGCGTATAACCGCGCGGGCAGGATTTTGCAGCGGAGATACCCGAAAGCCGAGATTCACTATCTGGCGTCGCCACTCGCGCCCATCCGCGAACGAGTGAAGGCAGCCGGCTTGTGTCATGAATAACAGCGGTAACCAGCGACGCATTCTTCTGATTGTTCCAAAGCCCGTTCGCGACCTGGAGGGGCATGCTCTCGTATCGTATTACTTGCAACATCAATTCGGTCACGATGTACGCCTGTATACAGGACCAGGTGTCGAACAAGTTTTCTTTGACTATGCACCCGACGCGCTAATTCTCGATTGGGTGGGGTATGGCGACAGGCTGCGCGAAGCTCAGCTGGCAAAAGCCGCGGGAGTCAAGCTCTGTGTTTTGCCTACTGCTGGCGTGTTCCCGGACGAGAGCGGATATTTGCGCGGCGCAGGTGAGGCTAACCGAGCCTCGAAACTGATTGACTGCTATCTTTCATGGGGTGAATTTGCGGCTGAAGCGATTGTTCGCGAACAAGTATTGAGCAGCGGGCGCGTGGAAATTACTGGCTGTCCGCGCTTCGATTTCTACGCCAACCGGAACTTAGCCGAGGTTGGCGATCGGGATGCTTTCTTCCGGGGCATGGGTATAGTAAATACAAACTCGCCGATCATACTCTGGTGTACGGGAACTAACAACTACAATAATCTGGATCGGAATCCGGAGCGATTCGTCCATTGCGCAGCCGCTTCCTGCGGCGTGACCGAAGTGGAGGCACGGCTTCAGCTAGAAGATGAGAGAAAACAATTGGAAGCGCACTCACAACTTGTGCGCGAGTTGGCAAGGCGCCATTCCGAGTGGAACTTCGTGGTTAAGATTCATCCGCTCGAGCACCGTAAATTCTATCTCAATTGGGCTCGCGGAACTAGGAACCTGTTTATTGCTCCAAATCTTCCTATTCGGGAGTTTGTCTTTCATTGTGACGTGTTATTGCAGCGCGGCTGCACCACGGCAACGGAATTCTGGACTCGCGAAAAACCTGTTATGGAACTGCGAATGGGAGGCTTTCGAACGGAGTGGGCCCCTCCCGAACACATGGCCGGCAATCATTCCGTTTTTACAGTTGACGAGGCCGATCGGACGATCGCTTGTTATCTAAACGGCAGCCCCGTTCCGTCATTGCAGAGCGCGGCACGTGAATTCTATATGCAAAAATTCTTTTACCGGATCGATGGCCTTTCCGGCTTGCGGTGCGCCCGGAGAATTGACCGCGAGGTGACCGCGCCGTTTTACACGGACGCGGACCAGAGCCGTAAACAGAATATGATTGCGAGAATTCGCCAGGAGAGACGCGAAGAACGAGGTCGAAGTCCACTTTCGCGTTTGAAACAGGCAGCGGGCGTTCCGCGTCATCGGACCCTGCGGCCCTGGAAGCTGTCATTTTGGACACCTTCGCCGGAGATAGACGAAGGGTTGCTGACCAAGCTGTACGAAAAATATCGCCGCGCCGGGCTGGAACAAGAGAGTGCGGAGATGAGTGAAGTATGAGCGGTCTAGGAAGAAATTCACAATGAACAGCCTGCGCGACATCGAAACTGACGACCGCGAGTTGCCCCATACCTGGGAGCCATCGCCTAAGTTGAATCGGAGTGAAGAATGCTCCGGCTGGACTCAGGTTGCGCGGGAAGTGCTCGAAGCCGAAGCCGAAGCGTTGCGAACGATCGCCGAAAGGCTGGACGAAGGCTTCAACAGGGCTATAGAGCTAATTCTCACTGCCGGCGGCAAAGTAGTCGTCACGGGATTAGGAAAGTCTGGCCACGTCGCCCATAAGATTGCCGCTACCCTGTGCAGCACGGGAACGCGTGCGGTCTATTTACATGCCTCGGATGCGATGCATGGGGACCTCGGGGTTTACGGTCCTGGAGATCCATCCATCCTCCTTTCAAAGAGCGGCGCAACCATAGAACTCGTACGGCTTGTCCCGATCTTGCGGAATTTGGGATCTCCGCTGATTGCGATTTTGGGAAATTTGTCGTCTCCACTTTCTTCGGCAGTGGATATTGTCCTGGATGGGCGGGTTTATCGAGAGGCTGACGCGCACAACATCGTGCCAAGCTGCAGCAGCACCGCGGCCATGGCGATTGGAGACGCTTTGGCGATCGCTCTGATGCGCGCTCGCCAATTTGGGCAGCAGGATTTCGCGCGCTACCATCCGTCGGGACAATTGGGGCGGAATTTATGGCTTTCAGTTTCCGACGTGATGCATCCTCGCAATAGCACCGCGTGTGTCTCACCGAGCGACTGTCTCCGAGATGTAGTTATTGCAATGACGCGCTATCCTCTCGGCGCGGCAAGCGTACTAAATTCCGATCAGACTCTAGCCGGAATTATCACCGATGGAGATTTAAGGCGCGCTCTGCAGCAACACGAAGATATTCGTTCGTTGCGCGCACAGGACGTCATGACGAAGCGGCCCGTAACCGTGTGTCCTCAAGCTTTACTCAAGCAGGCGGAGGCACTCATGGAAGCGCGGCCATCTCAGATTTCGATTCTCCCGATTGTGGATGAACAGAACCGCTATGTTGGCCTGATAAGGGTGCACGACCTGTACAGGCGGCAGCAATAACAGCGAAGTTCGCGGAGCGTCGTTACAAGAGCAGCACACACCATTACCCCGGCAGAAACCATCTTTTGCCGGACCCACACATTCTCTAAGGACAAACAGTATGCGTTCACTCGTCACCGGCGGCGCCGGATTTATCGGCTCGCATGTAGCTCGACTTTGCTTGAATCTGGGACACGAAGTAGTGGTCCTTGATGACCTCAGTGGTGGTTTCGAAGATCAGGTTCCCCGCGGAGCGCATCTGGTCCGCGGCTCGGTTACTGACGAGACGCTCGTCAAGGAATTGTTTGACGATTTCCAATTCGATTATGTGTATCACTTGGCGGCATACGCGGCGGAAGGGTTATCTCACTTCATCAGGCGGTTTAATTACACCAATAACTTGCTCGGGAGCGTGAACCTGATTAACGAGGCAATCAAATATCAGGTCCGCTGCTTCGTTTTCACCTCGTCCATAGCGGTCTATGGAGCGAACCAACTTCCTATGAGCGAAGACATGGCGCCATGCCCCGAGGACCCGTACGGTATTTCAAAATACGCGGTTGAGCTCGACCTGAAAGCCGCTCACGAAATGTTCGGGCTGAATTACTTGATCTTCCGTCCTCATAATGTTTACGGTGAACATCAAAATCTCGGCGATCGCTACCGGAACGTGCTGGGAATCTTTATGAATCAGATCATGCAAGGACAGCCAATGACGATTTTTGGCGATGGCACTCAGACCCGTGCCTTCAGTTATATCGACGATGTCGCCCCAGTGATTGCCCGAAGCGTAGAGGTGGAATCCGCGTATAACGAGACCGTCAATGTAGGAGCGGACACGTATTACTCGGTCAAAGAACTGGCCAGGATGGTCGCGGCAGCGTTCGGCGTCAAGCCGGATATTGAGTGCCTGCCCGCTCGGAACGAAGTGCAGCACGCATATGCCAGCCACTCCAAATGCCGCTGGCTTTTCCGCGTCGCTGAGCCGGTTTCCCTGGCTGATGGTATAGATCGCATGGCGCAATGGGCTCGATCAGCCGGTAGCCGGAAAAGCCGCTATTTCGAAAATGTAGAGATCGCAAAGAATCTGCCTACTAGTTGGCGCGAGGAGTTAGTCAGGGCCTAAGTCTCTTGGGATGCCCCAGCTCCATACATTTTTTCGGGACCCGGACCGGCTCGCCAAGTACACCCCTAATCAATGCCTTTATCTTGCTGGACTGAAACGGAAAGTAGCAGGCCATGCCCGATTTGCGGCAATTCGGAGAAAACTGCAATTAGTTTTCGAATGCAACATGGTTTGGACATGCGAACGGTAATCTGCAACGCTTGTACGCTGATCTACACCGACCCGCCGCCACGAAAGCAGTTGTATGAGCAATTCTATGTCGAAGCATACGCCGATTATTACGGACGGCTCGCTACGGGCGCGCCTAAGTTGAATGGCGCCCGAATACCGGATCGTATTCGATGGCAGCTAGAGCAAATCGAGAATGTCCGCCTTCTTTGGATGTCTCGCCTCCTCGAGATTGGGCCTGGCAAAGGCGCCTTTCTCTGGTGGGCTAAGGAAGGTGGCGCCGACGTGCTTGGGCTGGAACCGTCACCGGAATTTGCGCGATCGCTTTGCTCTGCCGCGCTTGATGTGGTGGAAAGCAGCTTGGATACTTGCAACCTCGCCGCGTTGGGGAAGTTCGACATTATCGTAATGCTCCATGTTTTCGAACATTTTTACGATCCGAATGGCGCGTTGCAGAAAATCCGGCAACTTCTGCGTACAGGCGGCTTGTTAGTAGTTGAAGTTCCCAACATTCTCAAGCCGTTCCGGTCTTTGGATCGATATTTTTTACGCTACGTTCATCTGTTTCAATACTCGCCCGAAACGCTTCGGTGGATTCTTGAAAAGAATGGTTTCGAGCTTGTGACGGCTGAAGAGGGAGGGAGCGACTGGAGAAATCCTCAGAGCATATTCTTGATTGCTCGAATGCGAGACTGTCCGAAACCCAGTTCGATTCTAAAGGGGAATTTGGAGCGGATGATAACGGTGCTGCTGGAGTATAGGCGCCGGTGGTCTCTGTACGGAGCGGTCCGCTGGCACCTCTGGCGAAGGGCTATCGCTGTCAGGTCGATGGCGTTTCGCGTGGTGCGACGTGTATTAAGAGATCATAGACGAGGCACTGATTCGCCCCTGCGTGTGCCATACCGTGGACCCTCGAACCTGGAGTCAACCAACTCCGCCGGCAGTAGGGAGTCAAAAATTAATCGGACGGGCCGGAGCCCAGAACTTGCACTCAAACCCTCAGACCGCGAAGATTAACATCTTGTCAGACGACGCATCCACTGAAATGAGACCCTACCCGTCACGTGCGATTGAAGGAACGGTGGGTCGAGACCGCCCAGCACTTTCCAGCACGGCGGGTTTACCCTTTGTCAGCGAAAAGCTTCTGAGACTCCATCTGAAGCGAACCGCCCTCGTTGTCGCCCTGATTTGTCTTGTGTTCACAGTGGCTGCCGTTGTCTCGTTCCCACAGGCGGATGATGGCTCGCTCGCTTTGACCATCAATGAGCTTGGCTCAAAGGGAATCATGAAAGCGTACCCGGACTATCCGCTAGCCGCGTGGTTTTGGCGCTTTCTGCTCGATTCCTGTGGCGTTTACTTCTGGCCGATGACTATGTTGCTCAACGGCATCCTCTGGGCCTGTTTTGGTGTAGAGGCGGCGTATCTTTGGGTGCGCGTTTTCCCGGAGCACCACGGTTTTACTCCGCTCGCCGGGTGTCTGGCAATTGCTCCCATAGTGCTGCAGGTGCAAACGGCAGCTGTGACCATCAGCTCGACAGCCGTGTTCGCGGCGGTCGCCGGGTACTTCTCGCTGTTCTTGTTTCTGCGATGTCTGGAGAGGTATAGTTTGGGCGGTCTCTACGGAATTGCATTATCGCTGCTTGCGATTGCAGTCTTTTTCGGCGATTACGGTCTATCGATTGGCTTAACGGTCTTCGCTTTATTGATCGGCGGTGAAATGTCTCACGATCATCCTAGTCCGCAGGCCCGCAGTCGCCGGACAGCGTGGACCGTGCTCGCGATAACTGCTTTCGTTCACGGCCTCTATCTGACCGTGGTTCATTACAATTCGACATTAGCAATTAACCCATCTCAGCATCCGAATCTACTGAGACGCTTCGAAGGTTTTCCCCTCAACTTCTTCTCAGCCCTCTGGCATGTGGTCATTGGCGCATACGGAACTTTTTTGGGCGATTTCTCTGTAAGCTGGGGATCAAAGACCTTACTGATCTCCTTGCTGTTCGGGATAGTGTTGGCTCTTGTTTTAAGAGGAAGCCTGGTGAACGAGACCACCGAGGCGCTGAACTCCGGGAATCGCGTGCGGACGATCTTCTTAGCCCTTATGATAGGGCTCGCGCCGCTGGTCTTCAACCACCCGTTCTGGACCGAAAGCGCATTTCCGCGAGAGAGCGAAGTGGCAAGCCGTTTCTTCATTCCAGTGATGCCGGTTGCCGCCTGCTTAACTTTGTCGATCGTTCTCCGGCTGGTGCGCGCCCGGTTCCGCGTACTGGTAGCAGGCGTTCTCGGGGTGTTGATTGGATATTCGCTTTTGAATCAGGTCTGGACCGGATTCCGCCGCCAGCACCTTCTCTCCAGCATCGGAACGATGCTTAAGTCCAACGTGGCTCCCAGTGGCGGACAGCTTGTGGGCGTCTTGTCAACCGAGGACTTGTGCTTTGCCGATTTCTCCTGCACCGCCAAGGCGAGTTCCGGTTGGTCCCCAGATCTGACAAAGTCCTTCTGGCTGTATAAACCCAGCGAAGCCATACAACATCTCGGAACACGGAAAGATTGTAAAGGCGTTGCCGTGCTTCACGCCGGTATTCGAGCCGTTCGCCGGAATGGCCCCATAAGTAACGTTCTTTGGGTACAAATGGCAGGTGACAAGTTCACGGTTGAGCCGTATTGTCTTGGGGAAGGCGGAGCCGTCGCCGGGCGGACTTCGATCGCGTCCACCGCGCCGCCATCACGCCCCTTGAAAGGAGCGATTGCCGGAGCATTGGGAAGTATCTCCGGACCCCAGGATCTCACGCAACTTGGCCTCGACGACTGGGAGCATTGGACGTCCGCTTCGGCCCCGAATCATAAATTGTCGGGCGGTAAGCAGATCTACTACTACAACACTATTGGAGGCGCGACCGTTCACGACGACTCGGCCGCACCTATGAGCTTTAGCTGGAGTGACGGTATAGCGACAGACAACGCGACCAATATTCGATCGGAAATTACACTAGCAGGGCAAGGACACGGGTTTCAAATTGCCGCTCCTGCCGACACGAGAGAGAGAATTTTGTCGGTGTACGTCGGTATCCGGAATGCACAAGGAAAAATTCAGGCACAGCTTAGCGATGGCAGTGCGCCGGATTACTTCGACAGATCATTCTCAAGCGCCGGCGATGCGGTAGGCGGCATTTACAAATTCACGTATAAGGCTGGATCAGCAGGTCAAAGGCTGGTTGTCACGTTCACACAGCTGAGTGCAAATCCAGAAGGAAATATCGCTCTTGCAGCCGCGACTCTTGAAAGCAAGAATAGCGACTCGGAATGATGAATTCTTAGCTCTACGCGCTCCCTACGAGCGTGAACATGGCACACGATTTTCATAGCTCAACCAGCACCAGCACGCTTACGGCTGATTCCACGCACAGTTCTGCCGCCAGCGTAGTCATCTCACCAGGGCACAAAGAGGCCGGCCCGGCTCGCGGATACATGCCGCAGCTTGATGGTCTGCGTGCCTATGCCGTGGGCATGGTTCTCATTCAACACTGGGCCAGATGGGGGCCATTACCTTGGGGGAAGTACGGCGTCGATTTATTCTTCGTTCTCAGTGGATTTCTCATTACCAGTATTCTACTCACAACGAGAGTGCGAACACAGGTCTCCTGCCTTAGCCGGATTCGCCATTTTTATATTCGGCGATATCTTCGAATAACTCCAGTATTTTATGCGACTCTTGCAATTACCTTCTTTGGAGGATATGTTATCGTTCGAGAGACCATCGTCTGGCATCTTTTCTATCTTTCGAATTTTCTTCTTGCTTTAAAGGGCGGGGCCGCGCTTCAATATGTAAGTCATTTCTGGTCGCTTGCTGTAGAAGAGCAGTTTTATCTCGTCTGGCCATGGCTGATAGTATTTTTGCCGACGCGATATCTGAAACTCACATTTGTCACGCTGATCGTTGTTGCGCCACTATGGCGTCTGTTTTTCGAGTACGTTCATCCGTCTCCGCTGCAGGCGCTCCCGATCGCCTATTGCGACACACTGGGTATCGGCTCCTATTTGGCATACGTCCACTGGAGCGGCAGCGGAAGAGTGACGGATGAGCGACCATTCCAATTGGGCGCGCTGCTAGGGCTTTTGGGATTCACGGTGTGTACAGCAGCTCGACTGCGCGGGAGTACAAATCTTCTATTCCTAGAAGATATGACAATGGCCTTGTGCTTTGGGTGGTTGATACTCAGGGCCTCAAGCGGATTCACGGGCCCGCTCTCAAACGTGATTGGCAATCGCGTAGCTCGATACATCGGAAAGATCAGTTATGGAATCTATATCTTTCACAATTTTGCGCCGCGGGTAACCAGCAGATTTACCCAGCTTCTCCCTGTCCATGCGCATCTGCTGCACCAGATGCCTGTGAAATTAATGCTAGACCTGGTTCTTACGGTCTCAGCTGCCTCCCTCTCGTGGCATTTGTTTGAAAGACCGATTAACAAGTTGAAGCGATATTTTCCGTACTTAATTCGTCCCCTCCGCGACGGTCCTTTCGAGGGCAAGCGATTTAGGATCGGTAGCAATTCGCTTCAGGAAATGAAGATGCAAATACCTCTTAACGAATGAGAGGAAAGCAAAACTTGATGAGCCCTGTGACAGATTTTTCAGCCACCAGCCTGTGGGAAAAAACCGCACACCAAGACATCGATTACCATCTGCGTCAGTTTCGCGAACCCTATCGCAGCTCAGTCGCGCTGGGCGATTTCATACATCGACATCGCCTTCATCCTTTTACGGGACAAGTCCTTGACGTCGGGTGCGGCGCCGGAGCCAACATCTTCTACCTCAGCAGTCTTTTTCCTGAAGTTCACTGGACCGGTGTCGATGTTGCGGGTGATGTTCTGTTTCCCCACACTCGGTCATTGTTTATGGAGCGGGGAATTAGTGCTCAACTGATCACTGGAGATTTCTATAAACTGGATCGCTTGCTGAACAATAGACAATTCGAGCTCGTTCTCTGTATTCAAACCTTTACAGTGTTGCCAAGCTATGATCAACTCCTTGAACAGCTCTTGAAGGTAACGAATGGTTGGTTAGTACTAACTTCGCCGTTTACCAAATTCAACGTAGATGCGCGAATTGAAGTGAAGGATTATACATGGCCGGCAGACCTGCAAGGGCCTCACTTCTCGAGCGTCTTTGGCCTTCCGCGGCTTCAGGCCTTTTGCGAGTCCCGGGGAGTGCGTGAATGGATCATCGAGGACTTTGAAATCGACAAGGATTTGCCCATCCCGCCTAGCGGTGGACTGACAACCTATACACAGCGTCTTGCCGATGGTCGACGACTGCAATTTACCGGACCGATATTCCTTCCATGGAAATTCGTTGCACTTAAGGTCACCCGTTAAGAGTGGAATGGAGAACGGCCGGATGTCCAGAGCGTTGCGTCTGATTTTCGATTGGGGTTGAAATTATGCGACGAGGATCGTCCCGCGTGCTGTATTACTCCTCAGCCGTTCCTATTGTAGGGCGGGTTGTTGCCCGTATCTATCCGGTATGGTTGAGAACCAAGCATCAACTTAATTGGAATTATCTTAGAAATCCACCAAGTAGACGGAACTTTCACGAGCGCCAGCCGCAATTCAGTCCTGTGGCCCGCAGCGTAGCACAGAAACTGAAGGCGGACGGTATCGCCCTAATCAGCTTCAATGAACTAGTTGGAGAACCGCAGCTTTTTGCGCGGCTCGTTGATACGGCCGATGGATTCAGACGCGATGGCAACGCGGTCGCCGCCTTGCTGGGCAACGCGTCGAAGGTGAGCGCGGAATGTCCGGCAGCGCTGAGACACAATCTGCCGCGCTTGCTGCGCTATCACACCGATCAAGCCCGCGGCGACGATTACTTATTAAAGCTCTATCCGGAAACACCAGCCCTGTCTCTAGACAATTCCCTGCTCCAACTCGCATTGAACACGCCGGTCCTCGCCGTCGTAAATTCGTATCTTGATCTTTGGGGGAAGTTGCTATACACCGACTACTGGTACACGCTTCCTCCCGCCGCCAAGGCCCGCGTAGGATCGCAGTATTGGCACCGGGATCGAGACGATCGCAAGACCGTGAAGGTCTATCTTTATTTCACCGATGTCGGGGCTGGCGAGGGAGCGCTCGAATACATTCCAGAAAGCAGACAGGGAGGTAGATACCAGAATCTCTGGCCGTGGCGGGCTTCGGATCCTTTTCCTTATCCGAAGGACGGCGAGGTGGAGGCACTGGTTCCTGACCGGGATTGCGTGAGTGCGACGGGACCGGCGGGCACACTGGTTTTCTGCGATACAAGCGGCATTCACCGCGGAGGGCCCTCGACCACCGGACCCAGACTGGTGGCTACCTGGACTTTTGTCACGCCGTCCTCTTTATTTTCGAGGCGATTCGACCTGCAAGAGAAGATAAGCAAGGCGCGATCGTTGCGTGAAGAGGCGCGCTTCGCTATTGAATGAAGGCAGGACCTCCCTGCGGGAATTTCCGCAAGAAGCATCCGTAATACCGATTGAGATCCGCGCGCGGCCTGAAGCGTTGGTCCAACTTGCCCTTGATCGCATGCATAACGCGGGTATGACTATTGATTGGGTGATTAGTTGGTAGAAAGCCGCAGGCGAAACGAATGGCTATTAGCGCTGGCACTCATCGTCGCAATAATTGTTTGCCTATTGCTTGTAGCATTCGCTCGCCTTTGGTATCCGCCGCTCGCAGCTTATCGGCTACGCCATCGCATTGAAACGGACAATGTTCGCGATTTGGCATCTTGGGCCTTAGAGACAAAGAGCGTGCCCACGGATCCGAGCTTGACCATCAAGCTCGAGCCGGCGATTGAGATTGCCAGCTCTCGCGAGCGCTGCTGGTTTCCAACGGTCCACCGTTTCAGCAGTGGCGAGATCCTTGTCACCGCCCGGATGAGTCCCGATGAACGGAATCCCGAAGGCGAATTTTCGGCTTACACTGTTTCGCGCGACGGTGGACGGGCCTGGAGCCGGCTCTACACGGTCGGCTCAGGCGCGAACGTAGATGCATCGTATACTCAAACCGCAGGCAGCGACCTATGGGTGCTGGGCGGAGGCTATGATGCGGCTGAACCCGATCCAGCCGGGCAGAGAGAGCGCTTCCGCGTTCCTCTTTCAAGGATTTCGCGCGCTGGAATGGAGTTCGTCGAACGCCGGGACGCGGTCATCGAAATCACCCGTCCGGCAGCTTCTGAAACTTTCAAGCTCTTCGATTTCGAACAACCGGATTCAAGTGAATTTCCGCGAGAATTACCGCTTGTCAATCCGTGGGGCGACATTATTGAGGCGAGGGACGGAGCTTGGCTCAGCACGGCCTATTACAAGACCACTAATGATGCGCGATCCACACGCCTTGTGTTAATCCGTTCCGCAAACCGGGGACTGGCGTGGAAAGAGCTCTCAGTCATCGCGAGTGTTGGCGATGGAGCCAAGCCGTGGAGCTGGATGGCAAACGAAGGGCCGAGCGAAGCTGGAATGGCGCGGCTCTCCGACGGCTCGCTCTATGTGGTTTTCCGAACAGCAGGGTGCCTCGGTTACGCGAGATCCTATGACGATGGCGCGACGTGGAGCCAACCCGAATCGCTAGGCTTGCGGGGTGTCGCCCCGCGACTTCGGCTCCTGTCGAACGGTATCCTGGTCTGCAGCTTCGGCCGCCCCGGGCCAGTGACTCTGATTTTCAGCTCCGACGGCAAAGGACAGAAGTGGTCCAACCCAACGAAGATCTTCGGCAGAGTGAGCACCCGCTATACAGGGCTTATCGAATTTTCTACCGGCCGATTATTCGTCGTGTACGATAGCATTCCTTACGGATGGCATCGGATTCCTTCGACAGATCGGCGTGCCAGGAACAAGATCTACGGCGTTTTTGCCTATGTCGGCAGAAAGTGATGAATCGTGGTTCATCAGATTCCTTGCGTAGAAGCTCCAACCGTGGGGCGCGGCCCAAGGTTTCCCTTGAGCCGCAGTAATTCATGTTCCTTAATTATTGAATCGACCAAAGCTGAGCCGCCGCTCCGCTCTGAACGGTCTTCAGAACGATGCCGGTGCCTTGCGTCGAGGTTGAACCCGTATCGATAGCAAGGTGGCTACCCTTGTTCTCGATGACGTAATCCGAGCCAGATGCCGTCACGGACCAGAGTTGCCAGTCGCTGTTGGATGCCGGCTCCTGAACCAGGATTGAAGGCGACACAGTGGTACCGCTCGGATCGGTAAGATACATGCCGCTTGACATATTTTCGATTGTGTAATAGCCCTGTCCGTTGGACGTGAACTTCCAATGTTGGTTCGTCCCCCCATTAGTGCTCCACTCGATGATTTGCTTCCCAACCGTGTTTGAAAAAGCCGGATCGTCCAACACTAGGGAGTTTGCGGGATTCTTAACCATGTAGGTTCCATTTGCGATCGGACCCGGATCAGGCGGGGGCGGCGCGGTTGAACTGGACGATGAAGTCATAACCACAAAAACGCCGAACTGACGGGAAGTATGCTGTGGCACGATTGGAGCATTGCCGACTATTTTGGCAATTGCCGTGTTGGTCATCGGTATCGCGACGCTGGCGCCCGAATATGTTCCCTGAGCAACGGGAGCCCCGTAGAAATTCTGGGCGTCCTCAATAACGTAGTTGTCTCCGCTCTTCAAAACCGATGACAGGTCCACGCTCACCTCGGCGCTCAGATCCCAGTTGTAAACAACTACGTTCGCGCGGCCGGCTTCAAATTGGTTGGGGAGCACAAACACGTTCGTTCCGGACGTCGGCATCTCGCTGTAATAAGTGTTGTTTGAATACTGCGAAGAAGTGAATCCATCGAGTGTTCCGACGAACGTGTTACCGGTCATGGTGGGATTACAACCTGACTCGAGCGTCATGGCAGTCGCCGTCGGCACATCCACAAAGTAGTTTCCTGTCACGGTAGCATTGGAGCATCCGCCTCCATACGATCCGAGCCAGAACCCGCGGCTATCTTTCTGTGCTGTTTGCCCTTGCGGATCGTGGTAAGTGAAATTGTTGCGAACAGTAACGTTTGCGGGAGCGACTGAGCTGCCGCCGATAATCAGGTTCGTCGTGTATCCAGTGGTCTGCGAGGGATAGCCGGCATTCACAATAACATTACCTTCAATGTCAAAGTTATCCATCTTGGCGGTACTCGAGTAGATCTGCATGCCCTCGGCAAATGTGTCAAACAAGACATTATCGAGAATTTGCTTCGTCGCCGAAGTCGGTGCGTTTTGAGAATAGATGGCGTGGCCATGGCCGCGATCGGGAGCGTCCCAGCCAGTGAAATAACTCAGGCTGCCGTAAACTTCAAGTCCGGAAGCGCCAGCCTGAAAAAACGGGCTCCAGTCATCGTGCAATACCATGTTGATCAGCTTGCAATTAACGCCATCCGGACCCCCCTCGATTGCCGCACCTCTTTGAATATCGGTGGGGAAGCTACCCGTTTGGGAACTTACGCGCGCGGGATCACTGAAATAAATCTCAAATCCCCAGAGCCAAACATCATGACACTGTAAGGTGATCGCGCTCTCCTGAGTTGCGCCGCCTACAATTGTGGCATGCTCTCCCGGATACCCGCGATAGATGATAGGAGCCGCTGAAGTCCCGGACGCATAGCAATTGTAGATCCCAGGATAGCTGCCACCACGCAGCCAGACGGTGTCGCCGGCTGATGCGTTAGTCAGTGCAGTCTGCAAATCCCACGGTGCGCCAATGCTACCGGGATTCGACGCTTGTCCAGTAGGAGAAGCGTAATAAGTTGCTGCCCTAAGGTTAAGCGTTAGCGCAATTGCTACGGTAAATAGGCACAGGATTTTTACTTTCAATTGTAATTGTCTCCTTTTGATGTTTACTAGCTAACGATTGAGTCCATGACCGACTCAATACAGCCACACGCCAAAGGGGGAGCACTTCATTGAGTGCCCAACGGCAAACGAACCATTCTTAGTCGTGCAGCTAAAAAGTGACTTGCATCACGTTCGGCGTTCTCAACAGCAATCAAGAGCCTGTAGAAGGGCTATCGCCCTCCATCAGTAGTGGCGGAGGGTGGAGAAACTTCTCGGGATAATCGCTGCTTTCTTATCCGGCTAAGTTAGTATTCAATATGTGAGATTGGCGTTCGGCTATCTTCTCTGTTGCAACAAAACTCCCGGCGAAATAGCCGATCGCCCGTATATTTCCCAGTTGTCTTTGAATCTTCTTTTCCCGGGTACCGCCCTTTGACCAGATTTGCCCGAATACTTAGGATATTGATCACTGCGGTAATGGCTACGCACCTGACGGCATATGCGGCTGAACGGTACGTCGCTGTTAATGGACTGTCTTCTAATGATGGAAGCAAGGGAGCACCGTGGGATTTACAAAGCGCGTTTTTGAAAGCCCTGCCGGGTGATATAGTTTGGTTGCGAGGTGGTGAATACCGGGGCCGCTTCAACTGCTATGCGTCGGGAAGCCCCGGCGAACCCATCGTCTACCGCCAGTACCCCTCGGAACGGGCTGCGATCATCGGCCTGAAGACGCAAGCGGGCGCCATCACTCTGCAGTGCCACGACGTTTGGCTCTGGGGGTTTGAAGTCTATTTTGATTCCAAGACCCGAATCTCAACTCAGCGCGGCAGCTTCCCGACCGACATCGACCGCGGTCCCGCCATTGAAGGCACTCCGAACGGATCAAATTGTAAGTTGATCAATTTGGTGATTCACGATGATTTCAATTCATTCTTCGGAAAGTACGCGGCTAACTTGGAGATTTACGGGAGCATCATATACTTTTCAGGGTGGGATGCTCCAGACCGCGGCCATGGGCATGCGCTTTATGTGCAGAACGCAAAGGCGCAGGGAACTAAGACGATTTTTGATAATATCTTGTTCGATTCATTTGCCGAAGGCTTGCATGCCTATTCGACGGTGGACTATGTTTATAATCTTGATATCGAGGGTAATGCCGTCTTTAATAGTGGATACCCGTCGGCCACGACTGGATACACCACCGATATTATCATCGGCGGTGGTTCCATTGCGCCGAAGAATATAGTTCTGAAAGATAACTATACGTATCATTCGCCGGAAGGCTTATCCAAGAAGAGCGACGGACGCGCGGTGTGGATAGGATCAACAGGTGGCTGCGAAAACACGATCGTGACACAGAACTACTTTGTAAATGAGAGCGGAAATGCGATTCGCATCGCGGGTGACTGCCGGCCAATAATGACTGAAAACACTATAGTGGGAACGACTATCAACATGAACCAGGAAGAGATGGCGCAAAACACGTGTTACAACGCCAAGCCCTCCGGTGTAAAAATTTTTATTCGTCCAAATCGTTTTGAGCCCGGGCGGGCGAATATCATAATTTATAATTGGGATCACAGAAACCTCGTAAATGTCGACGCAGCGTCCTTGCTGAAGCCTGGTGAAAAGTATGAGCTTCGCGATGCGCAAAACTTCCTTGGGCCGCCCGTGCTCAAAGGAACATACGCGGACGATCCGCTGCTCATTCCAATGACGACTTCCGACATGCCGGCAATGGCCGGTGACGCGCCCATAATTCCGAAACATACATCGACGGAATTCGGCGTGTTTGTTTTGCTCCCTAGTCCCGAACAGCCATAAAGATATTCCTTATTAAAAATGCGTTTAGAGCCTTTGGCACTTCAGATTGTCTCCGTTTATCAACTATCGTCAGATAAGTAAGACTCTAGCGCGCTGTCCAACCGCCGTCTATGATCATCGTGTGACCCGTAATGAGAGAGGCCGCCGGTGAGGCCAAGAATACGACGGAGCCCGCCACGTCCATGGGCCGTCCTATGCGGTGCAAGGCGGCGATCCTTTCAACGACGTCGGCGTGGAACGCGGGATCGGCGAGACATTCCTCTGTACCCGGCGTTTCGATGAAGGTCGGGGCGACGGCATTAACGGTAATGTCGTACTTGCCCCATTCGATGGCAAGGCACTTGGTGAGATGCGCGATGCCAGCCTTGGTTGTACAGTATACGGATTCGGTCGGCAGACCCACGAAGCCAGCTTGTGAGCTAACATTTATGATCCGGCCGCTCTTCTGCCGGATCATGACGCGCCCCGCGGCCTGACTCGCAAAAAAGGTTCCCTTCAAGTTCACTGCCAGCGTCAGGTCGTAGTCTGCTTCCCGTACGTTTTCGGCGAGATTGCCCGGGGCAACGCCTGCGTTATTGACGAGAATGTCGAGCCGGCCAAAATGTGAGACCGTGTCGTCGACAGCACGAAAGATTTGGTCAAGGTTCGTTACATCCATTTGCAACGGGAGCACAAGACGCCCCAGACCCTCGATCTCGTCCGGAAGGGCGCCGTGAGCGCTCCTGTCACGTAATCCCAGCGCGACGTCCGCGCCGGCGTTTGCCAAAGCGAGCGAGATGGCGCGCCCGAGGCCGCGTGCCGCTCCCGTCACCAGAGCGACCTTGCCAGACAAATCGAATTGGGGGAACTGATTCACAGACACCAGACTAGAGTAGCTCCGCTCTACTGCACCTTACCCGCCGAGTTCTCGAGAATCACGTTCGAGAGCACAGCAGTATCCGACTTGTCTGGCAAGTGCGAGCAGAAGCCAATGCCCACGTAAAAAGGTGCTTCGAAGTGCAGGGTTATGGGCGGCCCAAACTGGTGCATAGGCTCACCTTCGAGACTGATGAAGATGGCGATAGAATCGCCGCGCTTTTCGAGGCCGATCCGCTTCGCCATGACCTTCGCCAGGGAGCCGCCAAAGCGGTATTGCATATCGGTGATGAAAGCGCCTCGCTCGGCACGCTGTGCGAGGTGGATCATCCCGGTGCCGTGCTCGGCAACCATGGCTTCGGTGGCGTCGTCGTCGAGGCTCTGGCGAATGATCAGGAGTGCCTTACGGTCGTTGTAACCGTTAGGGTCTGGGAAGGTAGCGTCGGCCGCGAGCGAGACGTCCCCCGACATTTTCTTCCAGAGGTAACGGAACTCATCGCGCGAATACCAGACATTGTATCCGGCAGAGTTAATGGTGTACTGCTTTGTGCGGGCGTCATAGCTGGCGCTGCCCGCGACTAGCGCGCCGCCGATGTCGGATTGTCCTTCGAACAGGCCGATCGGAGTATCGAAATTCCTGCTTGGTCGATGGAAATCCGCGGGTGGAGGAACCTGCTTGTGCGTAGGAGAGCCCGGTTGAGCCCAGTCCGGCACTGCTGGTGTAGATGTTGGCGGTGAGACGGCCGCTTGCGCACGCATCCGATACGGCGCAGAACACAGAATCGCGACGAGCAGCAAGCCTCGGTGGAAGGATTTAACGGAGAGCATCTTGGTTCCCATATCGAAGGAACTCTACCAGACCGCGCCCGTCAGAGTCCCCCTTGCTTAACTCAGTATCATTGAGAAACGACCGAGCGCAATGGCCCAGCCGAGATTCTTCCGTGGCTCAAAAGCCCACATCCTGCTTTGTCTGATAAGCCTCCCTTTGAGAGTTTCCGCTCAGGACACGAAATACCCGCCAAAGGGGCAACTGATCCCGCCGCCTGACTGCTTCACCATCAAAGGCGCATGGGAAGGCGGCTATACGCCTTGTACGGAAGCCACGCACGGGGCATGGTTGAGCGACATCACGCACTGGCGTTTCGAACGCAGGATCCGTATCGGCTACAACGGAGCACGCTATGACGATCCGGCGCTTAAGTGGACACAAAGCAGTTTCATTCAGCCTCAAATGATGGTGCAAGACCGCTACTTCTACGATCCGGTCGAGCGCAAATACACCGTCGACAGATATCTCAACGATCTCGAAACTCGATTCGGCGGGATAGACGCCGTTCTCATCTGGCCAACTTATCCAAACATGGGCATCGACAATCGGAACCAGCACGACATGATTCGTTGCATGCCGGGCGGGATTTCCGGCGTGAAGCAGATGGTGGCCGACTTCCATCGCCGCGGTGTCCGCGTGCTCTTTCCAATGATGATGTGGGACCAGGGCACTCGCGATCCCGGCGGGCCGTGGCCCCAAGCGATTGCGGAACTGATGCAAGAAATAGGTGCTGACGGCATTAACGGCGATACGCAAGATGGCGTACCGCTAGCGTTTTCAGAGGCGGCCGAGAAGATCGGTCATCCGCTCGCATTTGAACCGGAGGGCAGCCCCGCGGACGAGGCACTCGCTTGGAACGTGATGACCTGGGGCCAGTACAGCGGACAATTCACCTTCGCTCCTGGAGTCGACCGCTTTCGCTGGCTCGAGCCACGCCACATGGTCAACATCTCCGACCGCTGGAATCGCACGAAGACGGACGACCTGCAGTTCGCATTCTTTAACGGGGAGGGCTGGGAAAGTTGGGAGAACATCTGGGGCATCTGGAATGGCATGACACCGCGTGACGCCGAGGCCACGCGGCGTGTCGCGACGATCGAACGCGGGGTTGCCCGCTTCCTAGCCAGCCAAGACTGGGAGCCGCAGTACCCGATGCATGGCTACGGCGTGTATGCGAGCCGCTGGCCCTTGAACGGTGACACCGTCTGGACCATTGTGAACCGCAATGAGTACGGCCTGAATGGCCGTCAGATGTCCGTGCCCGCAAGCGAAGACACACGCTATTTCGACCTCTACCATGGCTCCGAACTGCGTCCTGGGCGCGACGGAAACATCGCGATCCTATCCTTCGCCTTGGAACCGAACGGGTTTGGCGCCATTCTCGCGGCAAAAGGCGAACCCGATGCCGGCCTCCAAAAGCTTATGGCAACGATGAAGGCTCTCAGCCGTATGCCGCTCGCGAGCTACTCGAGCCAATGGAAGCCCTTGCCGCAAACACTTGTCCCGATTGAGCCCTCCAAAACCGCCGCAAACGCTCCTCTTGGAATGGTGCGGATCCCAGGCGGCGATTATGTGTTCAAAGTCGAGGGCATTGAGATCGAGGGCGGCGACTGGGTTGGAGTCGATGTCCAGTATCCGTGGGAAGACGTGCCGCGACGCTTTCATGAGCACCGGCTTCAAATCAAGCCGTTCTACATGGACAAATATCCTGTCACGAACGCAGATTTCAAAAAATTCCTGGCTGTCACGCACTACCATCCGGCAGACGATTTGAACTTCCTTCGCGATTGGCGAAACGGCGCCTATCCAGAGGGGTGGGGGCGGAAGCCTGTGACATGGATTTCGCTCGACGACGCCCGCGCATATGCTACGTGGGCCGGCAAGCGGCTTCCCCACGAGTGGGAATGGCAGTTTGCCGCGCAAGGCACCGACGGGCGTTTGTATCCCTGGGGCAATGAATGGCGGTCCACCGCTCTGCCCGAGCCGGACAAAGGCCGAACCATGCGAGGACCCGATAGCGTAGACGCCCATGCCGAGAGTGTGAGCCCTTTCGGTGTGATGGACATGGTTGCGAACGTGTGGCAGTGGACGGACGAGTATATGGACGACCATACACGCGCCGCAATTGTGCGAGGCGGATCTTACTATCAGCCGCAGGGCTCCATCTGGTATTTCCCGCAAGCGTACCGGAACAGCCAGCACGGTAAGCTTCTCTTAATGTCCCCCAGCTATGATCGTGCAGGAACGGTCGGATTCCGTTGTGTACAAGACGTGGCTGAGACGGCTGAGCAGAGACAAACGCATTAAAATGAAACTGCTGGTTCTTGCCGCCGCCATCGCTTCAATTGGTCCAAGTTTTAGCACCGCTCAAACCGCGGTGGGCGCCGTAGATGGGCCGGCTTTGGCCAAACGTCTTGACTCAAAAATGCGCATTCCCCGTGCGGAGCAATGGCCGGTATATGGTCACGATCCCGGCGGCCAACGTTATTCGCCGTTGCGGCAGATTACACCAGACACCGTAGCCCGCTTACAGCGAGCCTGGACGTTTCACACGGGTAAAGGTGGGTCCGAATCGACGCCTTTGGTAATTGACAGCGTGATGTACTTGACGGCTCCCAACGCAATTTTCGCGCTCGAACCCGAAACGGGCAAGGTGCTCTGGAAGTATGCAAGTTATGGTGTTGCACGGCGTGGGCTGGCGTATTGGGAGGAAGGCAACGAGGAACCTCGAATTTTCTCTGGAGTTGAAAACGGGAAGATGGTCGCGCTCGATGCGAGAAGCGGTAAACCAGAACAGGATTTCGGAGACAACGGACTGATCGATCTGCGGCGCGGTGTTTCCGGCGACCTGCCGAACGCGCGATTCTTTCTCGCCTCACCGCCTGCGATCTACAGAAACGTGGTAATCACTGGCGGAAATAATGGAGAGCTTGCTCCGAGCAAAGGTGCGTACGGAGATGTCAGAGGGTGGGACGCGCGGAGCGGAAAGCTGCTGTGGATGTTTCATACAGTGCCCCGGCCGGGCGAGCCAGGCAACGATACCTGGGCGCCGGGCAGCTGGGAGCAGCGGTCCGGGACAAATGTTTGGGGAATTATGACGGTCGATACACAGCGGGGATTGGTGTATCTGCCTATCGGATGCCCTACCTCCGACATGTATGGAGCCGACCGGCACGGCAACGGACTTTACGGAAATTCTCTGGTGGCGCTGGATGCCATGACCGGCAAAGTGAAGTGGTTCCAACAGCTGGTCCACCATGACTTATGGGACTACGACCTGGCGGCGCCGCCCGCGCTGATTGATATCAAGCGAAATGGGAAGAGTATTCCAGCCGTTGCGCAGATTACCAAGATGAGCCTTCTGTTCATCTTTGACCGAACGACTGGAGAGCCGATTTTCGGTATGGAGGAACGGTCGGTCGCAAAGAGTCAAGTGCCGGGTGAGGCGAGTGCACCAAGCCAGCCCTTCCCAATAAAACCGCCCCCGCTCGCGCGCATGCACTTTCAAGAGAGCGACATATATAACCTGACTCCTGAGCATGCACACTTCTGCCACGAGCTTTTTGCGAAAAACAATATGTTCACGCAAGGCCCTTACACGCCGATGCCGGTCGAGGGAAATGGACTTACCTTCCCGAGTACGCTGGGCGGAGGCAATTGGGGCGGCGTCTCGTACGACCCTATCCTCGGATATGTGTTTACCAATGTGATGAATGTCGGACAGTGGGGACACATGGTGCCGAAGCTCGATCCGGCAACGGGACAGATGACCTATGCGCGCGAGGCTGGTTTCAGCGGCGCGTACGGACGCTTCTGGGATCCGGAGAATCGCATTCCCTGCACGAAGCCTCCATTTGGGGAACTGGTCGCAGTCAACATCAATACTGGGGATATTGCGTGGCGCGTGCCTCTGGGCCGCATGACGGCGCTTGAGGCAAAGGGTGTCAGGGACACTGGCACGTTGAGCATCGGGGGCAGCATCACGACCGCTGCTGGAATCTTGTTCATTGCCGCGACTGACGATAGCTGCATCCGTGCGTTTGATTCAAGAAGCGGTAAAGAGCTTTGGTCGGCTACCCTCGATACCTCTGCCTATACGGTGCCGATCACCTACGGCGGACGCGACGGCAGACAATATGTCGCTGTTGTCGCGGGCGGCACAGGATTTTTTGGAAGTCCAGCTGGCGACAGCGTGATCGCATTTGCATTGCCATAGGCCCACGGTTGGCCTTGCACGCAGCACGTGCGCATAGAGCCGGCTGTCCCCTTCTTCTTGCTTTTGCATCAAACAGGGCGAGGTTTTTTCTATGTTAGTCACTCGCTCCATTCCAGTTGCGCTTAGTGAAGCTTGCACTTTCATTCGCTGCAAAAATTGCTGGCCAAGCAGTTTCCGGTAATATCATCGGCACCGTTACAGATCCCAGCGGTGCGGGGATCCCGGCCGCAACTATCACAGTCAAGAATGTCGGCATTGGCGTTTCTACTCAGGTCACCACAAACAATTCGGGGAACTACACCGTTGCCGATTTCACTCCTGGCAATTATACCGTAACGATTACGCAAGCCGGATTTCAAAAGGTCACGCAGCAGAATGTGGCTGTCATCGCTTCTCAAACCGCGCCTGTGGATGCATCGCTGAAGCTGGGCCAGGAGACGCAAGAAGTCACCGTAAGCGAAGCACCTCCGGGAATCGAGACCGACCGTGCATCTGTCGAGACGCATCTCAGTTCCGGCCACATTTCGTCTCTGCCGGTTCCGAATCGCAACTTCACGAACCTGGCTCTGCTCGCGCCCGGCGCTGTGTGAACACCTATCAGCACGCGCCCAGCGAGAATCCCCAGCAATCAACGGCAACGGCATGTGTAAGATGCAGTTTGAGGCACATATTACGTTCTAACGTTTTCCGGCGAAAAGGAGCCGGACGCGTAAGCGACCGGCCACGCAAGACCTTTCGAATGTCTCGCTTGTTCTTCCCTCTCGGAGCTTGCGCTGCGCTCCTTGCATGCGCAAGCGCTCTGCGGGCTGCCGATGCCTCGTTCCAATTCGAGGCGCGCAGCCCGCAGCCTTACACGGCTGCCTATCTAGGCAACGGTGTTATCAGCCTGGTAACGACTCCGCTCGGTACTGCGCCAGGCCGCTCGTTTGTAGCGGGCGTCTACGACGAAACACCCGGCGATGTGCCCCGCATCGCTTCCGCCGCCGCGTGGAACGAAGTCGATATCTTCAATGGCTCCCATTGGCTGAACTCCGCGTCCCGTCCGCTTCCGATCGAAAACTATCGTCAAATCCTCGATATGTACGACGGCACGTTGCGAACCAAATACATCTGGACGCAGGACAACAGGAGAATCGGCGTGGATGTCGAGGAATTCGTTTCGCGCGATCGCCCCGATTCGGCTGCTGTACGGGTGATCCTCGCACCCGAGTTCTCCGGTGAAATAAAGATTCGCCTCCCACTTCGCAATTGGCCCGCGCCGCATCGATATGCCTTGGCGCGAATTGAAACGCTCGATGCCGCCGCGCGAAAAGACCCATGGCTCATCTGGTATCCCGGTCACCTGGACGTGACGAATCTGAAGTCTCAAACTTCGCCTGATCACATCCTGCTCTCGCTTAGCGCCCGCAACTCCGGCGCGAGTGTGACGATCGGCGAAGCCGTCGCCGTTCAATTGCCAAATAAAGCGAGCCGCGCCAATATTCGCAAAGAGCTTGAAGGAGAGACAGCCGAAGTGACCCTCGCCTGCGTTTCCGGCGGTCATTACACCTTCACGAAGTTTGGAGCCATTACGCGCGACGGGGACGCCGCGCATACCGCGGACGCGTTGCTGCGCCAAGGTTGGGATAAACTGCTCATGCATCACATTTCAGCGTGGCATGCTCTCTGGGAGTCCGACATTCTCGTCCATGGCAGCCCTTCCCTCCAGCGCACCATACATTCGATGTTGTTTTATCTGCTCGGCAGCGCCCGCGCGGATCTCGATATCAGTACCGCGCCAATGGGTCTCAGCTCAGCCGGTTACTATGGGCACATCTTCTGGGACGCCGACACTTTCCTGTTTCCTCCACTTTTGATCCTTCATCCCGATCTCGCGCGTCCCATGGTCGCATTTCGATCTCGCACTCGCCAAGCCGCACGGCGAAACGCGCAAGCGAATGGTTTCCAAGGTGCCATGTATCCATGGGAGGCCGGCTCCGATGGCTTGGAAAGCACTCCACGCTTTGCCATCCAAAATGCCAGATACGAAAATCACATCAACGGCGATGTCGCTCTCGCCGCCTGGCAATACTGGCTTGCCACCGGCGATCGTCAATGGCTCGAACAAGATTGCTGGCCTATTCTGCGCGATACGGCCGATTTCTGGACCACCCGCGTTTCGTTCAACGCGAAGCTGCGGCGCTATGAAATCGGTAAGGTCGTCGCCGAGAACGAGTCGCTGATCGGCGTAAGCAACGATGCCTGGACCAATGCCGTGGCCCGCGAGAATTTAAAGCTGGCTATGGACGCCGCGCGTGCCGCCCATCAAAGGCCCAATCCTAGGTGGCAAAAGATCTCCGATAGTCTGTACGTTCCGGAAAGCGATTCCCCGCTGCTGTGGTTTCCGCTTGCCTTGCCTTTCACGCCGCTCGAGGCGCGTCGTACTCTGAATTCGGCGCTCCGTTTTGTTCACAGCGGCCAAACCGGCGCGATGATGGGCGGCGAATTCTACCCAATCCTGGCCGCCGAAGCAGGCGACCGCCAGCTCGTCGGCGAATTGCTGGACCCGCTTTCGACACCCTATTTGCGGCTACCCTTTCAAGTGATCGCTGAAACTCCCCGCAACCAAAACACGAATTTCATTACGGGCGCGGGCGCATTCCTCCAGCAGTTCCTGTTTGGCTACTCAGGGCTGCGGCTAACGGACAGTGGCCTCGAGCAAAAGTTTCATCCTCTCTTGCCGCCAGGCATAGACACGCTGACCCTCAGGAACATCTCCATCCACGGCAAGCGCGAAACACTCGTTTTCACTTCCGATAGCCGCTAGCTACTTTCCGGCGCAAAATTATGCTAAGGCCTGCTCCACAAAAGCCGGTCGCTGACGCTGGCGCCTTCTTGCGATCTTCATCAGCATTAGTCGCGTAAGTCGTCACAAGCGCCGCTGGCTTCGACTGAGCCGCGCCCGAAGGAAGCGATTCTTCGTCAAAACGCGCGGAACGTGGCCAGCGGAATTGTGCCGCGGTTCGCGAGCTCGACAGTCGAATGCACAGCCGCGCAGGTTTGTTCGAGAGTCGTCAGCAGCGACCCTCTCGACACGTGACGAACGATCGGATCGACCATCCAGCGAACGGCAAGGGGAATGTCCCGGCTCAACGCCACGGCTTCTATTTCGAAGTACACGCCGCCATCCCGCTCCTCGAGCCGGAACAGACTATAAAGCCGCCAGATATAACCGTTGCCCTCATCCGGCGGCAGCTCGCGCTCGTCGGCCTGCCCGACGTTCTCGATCTCCTGCACGCGCGTCGTGTAGGCAACGCCGTACGAGCGTTTCTCATCGACGGGAACAAACGTGGCCTCATATTCGCTGTCCAGAGCAACTTTGGAGAGGACCGCATTGTTCAGAAGGCGCATGCTGAATTTATCCTGTGCACCAACCTGGCCGAGCCGCTTCGAGTCGATCACCGAAGGTCGGTAAAACTCCTTGTAACGGCCGTAATCGCGAATCACGGCAATAACGTCTTTGATCCTCGCGTTTGGGATGAACGCCGCCCCAATCCAGTCGTGAATCAGGCCATCCGGCACGCGCTTCGGGTTGCGCTCGCCGACCGGCTCAACCAGAATTTCACGCTCCCGAACGCGCCGGCTCCGATCGGCGGCTTCGTCAATCCAGAGGAATCGGCTGTCGACCTGACGGCGTTTCTGCATGCGCGAGTTCACCCCGCGAATGTATACGTCCCAAGCTTTAAGCGTCTCCGATTTCAACTCCGCTGCGTGGGATGCGGCATCGCCAGACAGCAACAGCAAGACTGCAACGGCCGAACGAACATTCACGGCCGGACTCCTACGTTCGAATGCAAAGCCCCGATCACTTGTTCCGATTCGGTGTATGGGCGCTCTCGGATCGTCAACTCCGCGCGCCCTACCAAGCGAGTGTCGATCGCAAGGCGGGCAGTTTGGAGATCTGGCACGCCGTCGCGGAGACGGGTGTCACGCACCAATTCAACGCGGCGCACGAAAATTGACGGCTTCTTGACCAGGTGTCCGCCCTGGTGCACGGCGAGCCCGGTACCGGCATCAATCCAAAGCTGTCCTTCCATGAGGCCGGCTCGTTTCTTCTTCGGAGTGACTTGATAGACGTAAACGAAGGTTCCGGGAGAGGCAATCGAGCCTACGTACCGGAACTTATAATTCGCGGGCGAAACTGCGACAGAAGCTTTCGGGATGGCGTCGGCGTCTCTCTCGGCCGTCAGGTAGCGCGCAATCACCTGTTGCTTTACCATGGAATCGCCCTCGATGTGGAGTACTTGATACTCGGGGCGCCCAGATGGGTCGCTGCGCCGGATCGCCTTAAGCCGCCCTTGTTTCGCAAGCCCTGGCAGCGAAGCTTCGATCTCGACTGTAACTGTCTGCCACTCGGCAGGACGCGTAGTGCTGCCGAGGCTGGCTAGGTAGCGTCCGAAAGCCAGGCTGGGCGACGAAACCCCTTCCAACATGTCCGGTTGTGTGATGGCCGGTTGTATGATGGAAGCAGGCGTGGTTTCCAGAGGACCTCCAGCCCAGGCTGTCGCTGAAACCACGACCAGTGAAAGCGCCAACCGCATAGAGCGCCAAGCTCGACCGGAAGCTGTTTCCTGAGTTCTCATACCGAACCCCATTCCGGGTCGCCAGCAGGTCCCCTTCCTAGTTCCCCAACGCGTTGACACACTTGGAGCGTTAGCCTCGAAATTGGATTGTTTCCAACACTCGCGGTTTAAGATCCCGCTGCCGAACCCACTAACATGGATGCAGTCGCTCTGATCCGGGATTCGGGGGACAGTGCCCTCGATCCCGAATTGCCGCCGGCGGGAATCGCTCGGCGATAAACGCTGGCCTGGTTCGTTTCGAAAAACACCAACATTAGCAATAGCAAACTCGCCAGCATGTATAGTGCCACTATATGGACCGGCGCGATTTCTTGAACTCGACCTTGCTCGCAAGCGGCAGTGCCTTGTTAGCCGGCCTCGCGCCGCTAAGCCTGCTGGCCGAGAGTGATTGGACCGGATTCGGCGGCATTGGCGACTACGCCGAGTCAAATGGCAACACCTACGACGTGCTGACGGCGGGGCACGCTATCCGCGACCGCGTCTTCGAGAGTAAGCGCCTCGAAATCAGCGACACTGGCGAGATGTTCGATTGCGTGGTGGTGGGCGGCGGAATCAGCGGGCTCTCAGCGGCGCTCTTCTTTCAAAGGCGGCGCGGCGGGAGCTGCCTGATTTTGGATAACCATCCCATTTTCGGCGGAGAAGCGAAACGGAACGAGTTCGAGGTGGATGGGCAACGGCTGACGGTGCATCAGGGCTCGGCGGCATGTTTTCCCCCGCTGCATTCCGATTTTCTGGCTGGCTTCTATGATTCGATCGGGATTGACTGGAATCAGTTCCGTTATCAACAATGGACGGGGCCCGAGAAGCCGCCTGATATACAAACAGCTCCTTACGGCGTTGGCGGGCCGACTTCAGGTTTCTATTTCGGAAAGAAGTTTGGGCATCCCGAAGGGGTGTGGGTTCGCAATCCATGGGGAACGCGGCTTGCCGGCGCTCCGATTTCCGACCAAGCAAAGAGGGAGCTGTTGGGGATGCGGGAAGCGGACCGCAAGCCCTTTTCCGTGCACCGGTTTCAACCGAAAGAACATGGTGACGCGGCTTCACGCCACTTGGACAGCGTGACGTTAGAGCAACACCTGATGGACACCTACGGCCTCAGCCGTGAGACCGTGCGAACGTATCTGTCCCCCATCTCCGGCGGCGGCTCGGGACTGGGCGCGGATGCGCTTTCGGCGTACTGCGAGTATGCCGCCGACGTGCTGCTGCCGTGGGACTACAAGCAAGGCGCGCAGATGTTCCCAGGCGGCAATACAGGCGTGGCGCGGCATATTCTGAAGCAGCTCATACCAAATGCGATTTCCGGCGGTAAGACCATGCCCGAGATTTGCCGCGGCAGGGTTCAATTCAACGCACTTGATCAAGCGGGAAGCGCCACGCGGATGCGGCTGAGAGCGACCGTCATTTCTGTACAGCATGTAGGCGACCCGGCGCGCGCGGAGGCAGTCGAGGTGACCTACGAAACGGGAAAGAAGTTGTATCGGATCCGCACTCGAGCGGCGATTATGGCGGGCGGAAGTTGGACCACCAAGCACATTGTGCGCGATTTGCCCGCCCCCTGCCGCGAAGCCTATGCCCAATTCCACCGCTCGCCTTGCCTGATGGCGAATGTCGCGGTTCGCAACTGGCGTTTTATCGACCGGCTGGGTCTAACCGAATGCCAGTGGTTTGAAGGGATCGGCAACTCGATAACTGTGCGGAAAGTAGCGATCTTTGGCCTCGATCCGACAGTGATCAACCCGGACACGCCCACCGTGTTGACATTGAAAATCCTGTTCTCGAAACCCGGCCTGCCCCTTGAAGAGCAGACGGTCCTGGGCCGTCACGAGCTACTAACGACACCGTTCCGGGCGTACGAAGCCGCCATCCGCGATCAATTTACAGCTATGTTCGCCCAGGCCGGATTCGACGCGGACCGCGACATCGCCGGCATCATTTTGAACCGCTGGGGCCACGCCTACTTAAGCCCGCAACCCGGTTTCTTCTTCGGCACAGCCGGGAAACTCGGCCCTGGAGACGTGCTCCGTCAGAATCCGTATGGCCGCGTGGCATTTGCGAACTCCGATCTGTCAGGCATTATGGATCACCGGATGTCGCTTCTCGAGGCGCGGCGCGCCGTAGAACAAATCGGCGCTAACCTAGGACGCAACCTCTAGACGTCGCGCTTCTACCGTCTGAACTGCTGAAACGGAGATGGAATGAGAAGGCCGGTCTCCTGGCGGAATAGCATAAGCTTTCCAATGGGAAGGCGGATCGATCCGGAGTTATTACGTCCGATCCGACACCGCAGCGAGCCAGCCCAGTTGCATCTAATGCAGATCCGAGTGCGAACCGGGCTGGTGGAGGCGCAGACGAGTTTAGTGAACATGGCGCGTGGACTGGCCAAAGCGGTGGGCGAGCGGTTGCCGAAATGCGATGCCGACCAGCTGGATGTAGAGCGCATGCAAGCGCTGCCGGCAGCGGTACGGGCCGTGTTAAAGCCCTTGCTGGAACAAGTGGAATCGTTGACGAAACAGATCCAGGTCTGTGACCAACAAATTGAGCAGATCGCCCGGGAAGAGTACCCGGAGACTGAACTCCTGCAGCAAGTGAGCGGAGTGGGCACCTTCATCGCTCTGACGTTTGTCCTGGCGGTGGAAGACCCGGCCCGTTTCCGCAAGAGCCGGGAAGTGGGTTGCTATGTAGGGATGCGTCCGCGCAGCCGCGACTCGGGCGAGAGCCAACCGCAGTTGCCGACCAGCAAGGAAGGCGACCTCTATCTGCGGCAGCTGTTAGTGCAAGGAGCGCACCACATTCTGAGCCGGCGTGGGCCGGATACCGATCTGAAGCGTTGGGGTTTGCAGCTGTTTGCGCGTGGTGGCAAGAATGCGAAGAAGCGTGCGGTGCTGGCGATGGCGCGCAAGCTGGCGGTGCTGCTGCACTGCTTATGGGTGAACGGGGAAGTATACGAACCGTTGCGTCACAGCCAGGCGCGAGAGGAGGCGAAACAGAATGCCGCCTGAGAGGGAATTTGGGTTCATCGCACATCGCCGCGTTCGGGTGACTGCGCGCTTCCGGCAGAACGAGCTCTCGACAGAGAGGCTCAGTTTGAAACTGAGATGGCAGCACCCGTTTGAACATTGAGGACACCAACTGGCACCGTTACCCGCCGATTTAGAGGAATCGGCGTATCGGAGCAGTGCACTGCTACGTTGCCGGGAAATCCCCGATGCGGCGTCTTTCATGCGTGTCGTCCTAACTTATGCGATCTCGGATCTGGAAGACCAGCAGCACGGCCCGGAACGCCGCCTCAGTTCCAAAGAACTTCTGCAAGCAGAATCCATCGGCTCCCAGATCGTGCTTCAGCTCGGCGATCCGATTTTCGACATCCGCGCGGTGGTTGTAATCGTGCCAAACTTCTTCCACAGTTTGTGCTTGGCTGGTCACGAAGATTCGAAACGTGTAACCAGGCACGTCGATCAGTTTGCGACCCACACTGGGGCGTGACTCACGAACGCGCTCGCGCACGGCGATGAAGGGTCGCTGGGGTCAAACGTGCTTATCGTCATTCCATGTTTCGGAGATTAGCTTCAAATTGGAGCTTGTTTCTGCCAGTCTTGGCGCCGGCGCCGGAACGCCAATACTGAAAAACTGTTTGTGAGCAATTTTGATCGTAGCGCCGGCTGCTGGAATTTCCGCATCGATTCGCAAAGGCAGGCGCCGCTTCGTGAGCATTGTACTCGCCTACCGAAGCCCAGCCCGTGAACAGCGGCCACACCGAGCCGAAGTGATATCTGGCGGGACTGTAAAGCTTAGCCGTAGAAGAGATAATCCGCATGCTCCAATCCGATTGATGGCTCTCCTCGGCCAGGTGTTCTGTCATGGTCTGCGCACGCCCGAGTTCCAGCAGGCTCCACCATTGCGGAACCAGGGCCAAAACAGTAGGTTGATCGACGGGCCTGCCGTCATTGCCGATAGCAAACGCATACGTACCCGAGGAAGCGAGCCAGAACAGATCGTTGAGCCTTCTCGCTTTCTCGTCCCCCTCCTTTTCAAGCGACTCGGCCGCGTTTATGTGTCCTGTCCATCGAGCAAGCTGCGCGAGCGAGCGAACGGCCTCCACATAACAGCCCGCCATGTAAAATTCAATCCGCACCGGAAGAAGCGGCCCTCCTTCCACCCACCCATGACCGACGCCGAAGTTCTTCGGGAAGCCATCTGGACCAAAGGTTGATCGCGAAAAAGCCATGGCTCTGGACACACGGTCCCACATGTCGTTTTCAAACGCCTTGTCGCCGCTCTGTTCGACGTAATCGTACACAGCAATGGTGAACAATGGTGTCGCATCCGCGGACGCGTATTCATAGGGATAGTTCTTCGCCCATGTGACCTGCGCGGCGCTCTGCGAGATCTCATGAGGTATCTTTCCGTCGGCGCACTGAAATCTGGATATGAATTCTATTGCGTCGTGTGAATTCCCCCAATCCCCCTCCGAGTTCAGAGCAAAGGAGCTCCAGAACGAATCGCGCCCAAAAAAGCAGGCGAATCCCGGCCGGTAGCTGCCTTTGGAAGGACCGTAGCCCGCGATAAGTCCTTTGCCCAGAAACGGATTCTCGACCATGCCCTTGACTAGACTCAGTCGCGACCAATCATACGCCGCTTGTAAATCTTTATCCGGCAATTCAACTGAAATTGTCGTATCCAAATATCTTATGTAAATTCGGCTGTTCTGGACCTCGATGCTAGCCGCATTCTGAATGAGCCGGCTCTCGACCTGTGTTGCTTCTTCCACCGATTTCATCGAGCCGGCGAACGCAATCAGGCGCGTTGCCGCGCCTTTCACCGAACCGAGCGAAAACGCCACGTTCGATTGAGACGAGTAGTTCGTCGCATAATCGGTCGAGTCTAGCTGCAAATTCGTGCCGCCCAATACGGCCGAATACGGCTGGCCATCGGCTCCCATTACAAACAGCCGTTCGTCCGGTCTCCACTGCCCAAAGCCCGAGGCGAACGACGCCGGCCACATCAACTGAAAATCCGGCCAGAACGCGAAGCGGATTGTCAACTCGTCCTGCGCTTCAATTTGTAAACGAATCATTCCGTCTGGTTCCTGGACGGGTACCAGCAGTGTTTCGACAACCCGAAACTCATCGCCCGTATAAACGATATCTACCGAACCTGGATGAAACACCGCTCTTCGGGAAATGGCGCTCGCGGGGATAACGCGCCCAGTGACTTCGAATGAAAACTGGAGGTCCGAGAACAGCTTCAACGGATAAACATACCCTTCGAGCATTCTGTTCTCTCTCCCCAAGATCGAAGATCTTTGCCCCGTCGAGTCTAGAAATTCCACGTCCGGACCGGCCGCGACATTTCTAAAACGCTGGGAAGTGAGACTCCTGCGGAAAGTGCAAGCGCGAGTCCCAAACGGCATATGAGCATTTTCAACTCTCAAAGCAAAACGAGCGAGTCTTGCTCTTCTCCAGTTACTCTAGCCCCATCTGCTCCCACGAAAACATTCACTTCGGAACGTATGCCAAATTCCGGCAGGTAAATACCCGGTTCGATCGTGAAGCAGGTGTTAGGCAGAACCTCCCGTTCGTCGTGCGATTCCAAATTGTCCATATTGGCTCCGGTGCCGTGCACTTCCGTCCCTAAGCTGTGACCTGTTCGATGGAAGAAATATTCGCCATAACCCTCCTCCGCGACAACCTCGCGCGCCGCGTCATCCACCTCGAAACCGCGAAAGCGCTCACCTCGCTTCGATTTGTCTATCGCGAATGCCGAGGCCTCTTGCCGCGCCGCTCTCACGGTACGGAATACCTTTTGTATGGGATCGGGAACGATATCGCCGCAGAAGCCTGTCCAGGTTATGTCGTAATAGACGGCTTGGGGCACATCTTTTTTCGCCCACAGGTCAATGAGAAGGACATCGCCGGCTTGTATGTGAGAGCAATGGTCGCGACTCGGTTCGTAGTGGGGGTTTGACGCGTTCTCGTTGACCGCGACAATAGGGCCGTGATCGGTAGCGAGCTGCAGATCGCGGAAACGCTCGAGGATAAACTGCTGCACTTCGTACTCGGTCATTGGCTGATTTCCCTGTAAACGCGTTCTGACGAGCTCGAATGCCTCGCGCCGCACGCCATCCACAAGCCGGCCGGCCTCCAGATGAAGCTCGAATTGCTCTTCTGTCCAAACAGCTTCGAATTGCTGAACTAAATCCGCCGAACTCAACACTTCGATCCGGCAGCTCCGCACCAGTTCAATGGTGCCTGCATCCACGAGTGATACATACGGAATGGCGCAATTGGGGGAGTACTGCATTGCAACACGTTTCGCTCCTCCCAACAACGCGGATAGCCGGCTATGCTGTTCCTGCCAGCTCGAATAGGCCTGCTTCATCCCTGGTAGCGCGTCGAGCGCCCCACTTTCGATGCGATGAACGAGTTTGCGAGGTTCGCCGAATGCGGGAACGAAAAAGTACCACCGCCGAGTGGGGCTGACATGGTCCGGTATTTGCAATATGCGATACGCGAGGGGATCGCGCCGGTGATGATCGAAAAACAGCCATCCATCCAGTCCGGCCTGACGTATAGCCTCTTGAATTTGCTCGATTCGCATCTCAGCCGATTTTACGCTGAGCGAAACGCGAACCTATTATTCGCGCACTGCCAATTCGAGTTGCTTTGCTGTCGGTACCGGCGTCAGCAGGCTGACGACGATTAAGCTCGCAACAGAAAGGATCAAGGCGGGATAGATCGCGTCGTTACCGGCGCCGAAAGGCAACAGCCAGGGCGCGTGGTGCTGAAGCTGCTTCCAGACGATTGTAACGGCTGTACCTAAGACAATCGAGGTCACCGCCGCCTGCTGCGTCGTCCGCTTCCAAAAGAAAACGGCCAACACCGAAGGGGTTACGGCCGCGCCATAGATCGTGTACGCGTATAGTGACGCCTCGAGCACCGATTCGAATTGGGTTGCTTGGAGAAGTGCGAAAAGTCCGAGCGCGACAACAATCAGCCGAGAGACGAGCAGAATCTGGCGCTCGGTAGCGCGGGGGTTGATAAACCGTTCGTAAATGTCGTGTATGAGATTAGTCGCGGGCGAAAACAGAAAATTATTGGCGGTTGAAACGATCTTCGCGAAGACTCCGCCGAGAAGAATCGCACCGAGCAGGGGCGGTAGCGCATGGCGCGCCGCAAGCGGAATAATTTCGCGGGGTCTCTCAGTCTTCAAAATCGAGCTGGCAATCACTGCCAGCGCTACGAGTAACGTCTCAAGCAAAACGGTCCCAACGATCCATCCGTAAACGGCAAGGCGCGCGTCACGCTCGCTTTTCGCCGAAAAAAACTTTTGGTACATGCCCTGGAGCCCGATCAGCAACAGCATGGTAGGCAGCAGAAGCTGAAAGGCCTCGGCGAAAGTAAGATTACCCAGCGGCTCAAAATGAGTTGCGGGAAGCGCGCTTCGCACTGCATGCCAGCCACCGGCGTGGCCCAGCAGGACGGGCACAGCAACAATAACGGTAAGAGTCACCATGCTGCCGATAAAAAGATCAAGGTACGCAATGGAAGCCATGCCGGCTGCCGCAGTAAATGCAATTACAAAGCCGGCGATGATGTACATTCCCGTGGCTCTGGCCATCTCCGGGAAAATCAAATGGAGAATGTCTCCGCCTCCGATGAATTGATAGCTGGTGATCACCGTGTACGAAATTACGATCGCGATGGTGGCTAGAATACGCGCCGTCGAGTTGTATCGAGACTCGAGCAGGTCGGGCACTGTGAATTGAGCGAACCTGCGCGCGCGCCCCGCTATCAACGCGATCACGATCAATCCTAACCACCCGCCCGCGGGCTGCCAGAGAGCCGCGAATCCGTTCCGGTATGCATTTTCCGCTCCCGCCAACAGGCTTCCCGCGCCGATCCAGGAGGAAAGAAGCGTGAAGACGAGAACGGGCCAGGCAAGCGTGCGGCCCGCTACGATAAAGTCTGTCTTGTTCTTTACCGCGCGAGTCTTAACGATTGTGACGCCGCAAAGAATCAGCGTAATGATTCCAATGGTGAGGGCGTAGATCACAATCGACCATCATCGCCTATCGTTTCCGGTACGATCGTGTCGTCGCAGCCAGTCTCACTATTCTGTGAGCCGCGCCGCTGGCGGACGAAACCTTCACTCGTGTCCGCTCAAGCAACGGAAAAATAGCTTCCGGTTGGCCGACGATCCGGACGGAATCCTTCAACGCGGTAGATCGTGGCTAGTCCGCCCAGCGTAAATCTATACATCTCCGTTGCTTGTCAGGCAAACCCTTCGCGTGTGAAGATTCCCTCGCACTTCTGAGGAAAGTGAAAGCTGATAACGAAGGCAATCGAAGCCTAAGGGGCTGCTAAACAATAATCTGTACAAAACAGACGAACTCAGTTATGTTTTATTTAATGCGGACCTACAGACCCGGTGGCGGGGTGTCAGCTACTTCAGCCGAAAGAACATGGCTGCGGGTTCTGGGCGCGATGAACGAATACCAGGCTCGCTTGTTGGTTGCTGAGAGGGCACTGCAACTGGGCCGGGGAGGGATCAGTCACCTGGCACAGTTGACGGGGATGTCACGAGTGACGATTACTCAAGGCGTGAGGGAACTGATCAGCGAGAAGGTTCGCGGCCCGGCTGAAGGGCGAGTGCGACAACCCGGAGGCGGCCGCAAAAAAGTAGAGCACACCGATGAGGGGTTATTGCGGCGGCTGAAGAGCATTGTGGAGGAGACCACAGCGGGCGATCCTATGAGTCCGCTCAAGTGGACCAGCAAGTCGACACGGACCATAGCCGATGAACTGACCCACTCCGGACACCCGATCAGCAGCGTCACGGTGGGCCGCTGCCTCGAGGACATGGGATACACCTTGCAGGCCAACGTAAAGACCCGCGAGGGCCCTCAGCATCCGAATCGGGATGCCCAGTTCCGCTATCTGAACCGGGAGGTCAAGGCGTTCCGGCGCGTGGGAGACCCCGTGATTTCGGTGGACACAAAGAAGAAAGAACTCGTGGGAGCCTTTAAAAATGCGGGTCGGAGATGGCTTCCGCAGGGAAAATCGGATGAAGTTACGGTGCACGACTTTCCGCACCTGGGCCAGGGCAAGGCGATTCCGTACGGAGCTTACGACATCGCGCGCAACCGCGCGGTTGTCAATGTCGGCGTAACGCACGAGACGGCGGAATTCGCCGTTGAAAGCATCCGGCGGTGGTGGCGTCTGGATGGCAAACGTCACTACAGGGGAACACGAAGGCTACTGATATGCGCTGACAGCGGCGGCAGTAACGGGAATCGGCAGCGCGCTTGGAAACTGCACCTGCAGGCATTGAGCGACGAAACCGGGATGGCCATCACGGTTTGTCATTATCCTCCCGGAACCAGCAAATGGAACCAGATTGAGCATCGGCTCTTTTCCTTCATCAGCCTAAACTGGCAAGGAAAGCCGCTCATCAATTTTGAAACAGTCGTTAACCTGATCGGCGGAACACGCACGCGCACGGGATTGAAGATCAAAGCCGTTCTCGACACCAGCGAGTATGAGACTGGAGTCGAGATCTCAAAGGAAGAAATTGACCAGATCCGCCTCAAGCGACATAAAGTGCACCCGGATTGGAACTACACCTTGCTACCTCACAGCTAGAGTCAAATAGCCCTCACGCCTCTTCAAAATGTACAGTTTATTGTTTAGCAGGCCCTAAGCACCGAATTGTCGCAGGTGATGATCGAGATGCTTATGCATGAGTTTTGACCACTCCTGTGGCGTGAGCACACCGAAGAAGGCGTGAGGATGTTTGGTGCAGCCCGCTGGTCCGAGGGTGGCGAAGCGGTCGATCAAGTTACAGATCTTCTCCTGCTCTCCGTAGAAATCGCGTTCCTCAGAAATGATGAGCGCTTTTGCGGTGGGTGAGTTGCGGCGGAGGGGCTCCCGATCCTTCAACGCCAAGGGCTTAACAAGGGAGCCGATGATGCGGCCGATTAAGGAGCAAGGAGGGCGAATCTCACCCATGGCCATCTGCAATCCGGCAGAACAATGAGCGAGGGCTTGGGAAACAGCCATCGTGCCCCACTGCTTGGGGCTTTGGGGCGTCAGGCGCAGGATTCGCTGCTTTACAAGCTCGACTTCGTCTGGCTCGAATAGTGATTCCATACTGCCTCTGTTAAGTCAGGTGTGTGGGTACACAAGTCTCGTTAAGCAGTATACTTCCACGCTGCGAGCGGAACGAATCAGCAGATGGCTTTGCGAGGAGGCGCCAGGGCCTGAAAAACCGGCTTCCTCATGAGAATGGGTAGTCGCCAAGGGTTTACGAATCGAAGGAATCGTTATTTCCGAATTGCTGTCAGATGACGCGCAATCCGCCAATTGGGTTTGAGCATGATCGATTCGCGGTTAGGAGGACCGCGAATTCATGCGAAAGCAGCATACGAGAAAGAAACGCCGCGTCCCGCCAAAAACCGTGTTGCGGCTGCCGGATCTTGACCAGGCGAAATCGGCGGTCCTAAACAGTCTCACGTCCGCCGACGCGCAGCGCGGGTACCGGCACGCCATTGACGAGTTCGTCGAATGGTACTGCTCTGAACCGCCACTCTCTTTCAACCGCAACGTTGTGCTCCGATACCGAGTTCACCTCGAGTCTCGTAACCTCGCGCCCGGCACTATCAACCTCCGACTCGGTGCTGTGCGACGGCTCGCATACGAAGCTTCTGATTGCGGCCTCCTTAGCGCTGACCTGGCGGCTGCGATAGGGCGAGTGAAGGGCGTCAAGAAGATCGGCGTGCGACTCGGGAACTGGCTTCTGCCAGATCAGGCAAGCGGGATCTCGCGCTCCTGGCCATTCTGGTCGCGTGCGGCCTACGGCGGCACGAAGCGGTCGAGTTAAACGTCTCGCATCTGCAGCAACGAGAGGATCACTGGGCCATCGTTGACTTGATCGGCAAAGCCGCTCACCATCAGGACGATCCCAGTACCGGGCTCGGTTAAGGACTTGATAGACGATTGGTTGCACGCAGCCCGAGTGTCGAGCGGCAGGATATTCAGAAGGGTAACCCGTGCTGGTACCGTCTGGGGTAACGGGCTGAGCGAGAAGGTCGTCTGGCATGTGGTCAAACAGTATGCAGCGAAGGCTGGTATTGAGAAGCTTGCTCCCCACGATCTTCGGCGGACTTGCGCCAGGCTCTGTCATGTTGCCGGCGGCGAGTTGGAACAGATTCAATTTCTGCTTGGCCATGTCAGCGTACAAACAACTGAACAATATCTGGGCTGCAAGCAGAGGATCCGCAACGTCGTAAACGACCGAATCGGCATTCAGCCGAGACATCGGCCCAGTTCGGACCCGTAATGGACGGGCTGCCGACAAATCAGGAGCGGCTCGTAAACATTCACGGCCAGAGAGCCTTACGAAACCAATTTCATTTCGCTTTTGGGCCTGCCGTCATATAGAACTTGTATTCGTCATCGTGCGTGATCTGAAACCCAAGTCGTTTGTATAGCCCTAGAGCTGGATTGATCTTCATGACACCCAAAGTCAGGACTTTCGACTGCTCTCTGGCTGAGTCGATGAGGGCCTTAATTACGCGTGTACCGATGCCCCTCCGCTGCATCGCTGGGACCACGTAGATTGACCCTAGAAAAATCGTCTGGTGCTCATTCCGACGCTGAATCCAACCGACGTCCAGCCCGTCGGCGGTTATGATGCTGACCTCGCCAGGACTAAACCAACCGGCAAAGCTGGCTTCCTGACGATTCTGGTCCCATCCGAAAACGCGCTCGATGGCCCAGCGCATTGTTTCAAAATAAAGTTGTCGTGCGAACTCGAAGTCCCGTACGTTGTAGGGTCTGAGACTCACATCCATAACAAATTCTAGATTACGCGCCACACGGAGAATGGCCGCCTCAGTGCCAGGCCGGCGCTCATTTGACGAGTGGCCGACCGTTCGGGACTTGGCAACTTTGCTCTACGCTGGGCCGTCGGCGAGTAACTCAATCCTTGCAAGCTAATAACTGAATTGGGAGCAAGCCTGAGCTGTTCGATTTTGGTCAACAGATTAAAACGGAACTCGGGGTCGGTAGTTCGCTGCTGCTCCGTGACCAAGCCAGCCCCAACTCAGTTGACAGGTACAGGGTGCCAGCTCTGTCAACCACCACAATCGTTGAGCCGTTTGTGGCGATGCAACCTGTGTCGGCGATACCGCTGATCCACTTAGGCAGGCCATCTTCGACGGCCACTATGTCTCCATCCGGTCTGATCGGCCGACGATAAATTCTTCCCTGGGTCGCAAAGTGATCTGTCGACGCGGAGACAAGAATGTCATCGCCCGAGAACGCTACCGCAGAGCAGTACGATGCGTGTAGGCCGTCGCGTTCTATGGTCCACGTTGCTCCTGCGTCGCGGCTAATGCAAAGGCCGATGGCGGACGCCGCGACGACGATGTCCGGATCTGTCTGGTGCGCGCGCACCTCATGAACATCGCTGTTGATATATATGGTGGGCTGCCAGCTTCTTCCGCCATCCATTGACCGCGGAATGCCCCCCACATGAACGTTAGCGAACATTATTGTCCCATCCGAGTTTGCCGCAACCGAGCGAATGCCTAGCGGTGGCCCGAGACGCTGCCCATTAACAATTGCCGAACCAGCAAACCAAGCATTCCGCCCCGCGACGTTGTCGAAACCATCGATAGGATCGAGGATACCGCCCCCATGGCTCAGCCGTAGCATGCGTGCATCGTCCGTTCCTACGTAGATGGCGTCTCTAACAGCCATGCAGCACGAAAGCTCGAACTCGCTTGTAGCAACGGTTGCCCATTCGCCGCTTGGCGCACGCCTGCACAGCGAATGTCGGCCGACAATGGCGAGCGCACCGCCGCCTCCATCCGGTGCGAGCCCTCTGACGGGCTGGCTCGCAATCTCTTGCGTGCGCCCATCGCCGGTGACTGCGAACAGCCCATCGTCCCACGTTGCCACAAGTATGGTCGGTTTCGTCACGGATTACCTTTCTTTTCCAGTTGTCGCTGGCTATCAGAGTTGTTGAACAAGGCCACGCGTTGTCTGGAACGAGCCATTGTGATTCGGCCAACGTGAACGCCCAATTAATGATTCTCCCGCAAAGTCGCCAAGGGTTTAGGAACGGCTTGAAGGTTGTTTCCGGATTGTTGTCGGGTAACGCGCAATCCGGAAGCTACCTCGTCTAATGTCGCCCCTAATGCGAGCGCCCCAGCGAGTCTGTCCGCTTCCGGCAAGGCTGAATGACGTTTGGCATATCACGCGGCGCGCTTGCTCCAGCGTTGCTGAAGAAATGGAGGAAGCGGATATCCGATGAGGCAAAACTCGTCGAGCGCGAACAACACGATCGACTCCATGCCTTCCGCCTGCGCCAGATCCGCTTCTTTCATCCAGGCAGTTTCGGCGTCGGTGATGCCGACCAAATGGCTCCGTTGCCCCGCTGGAAAACCCAAACTGGCGCCGATCTGAAGGCACGTTAAGCTCGCATCCAGGCTGCGGCCCGGCAAAAGCTGGTCAACCGCGGGCGGCAGCGCAAACGTTAGACCTTCGGTTTTGAAGCAAGTAAGATTGGACGGCGTCCAATCGCTCGTTGGCAGATTTACAGCGCCATTGAATGGATAGACCGTGTTGTCGTTGACGTCACCCGGGTAGAGAACTTCGTATCGCGCATTCGGATACGCCGCTCGTAAAGCCGTTCTGATTGCAGCCGTAAAGTCCCCGAGAAGTTTCTGCAACAGCTGGGCCTCGCGCGGAAACTGTGAAACGGCGACTGTTCCGCTTGGGATGGTTCCCATCTGCGCGTTATATTGCGTCGTAAACTGCTGCTGCGTGTACGCGTCGTAATAAGGCATGCCCGAGGCATCCGGAAAATACCACCACTGCACTTCGCCCGACTGCAGATAAGGGATCATTCCTGCTGCGGATTGCAGACTAGCCATGCTCGTATAGACGCCTTCCCAGAACGCGAGGCTCGTGGGCGAAAAATTTGTCTGAATGGAAGGCGTGGACAGAATGGCCGGCGCGCCATCCGGATAATTTTGCGCCATACCGGCCGAAGCTGTGGGGTCGACATGGGCCAGCTCGGTGCTGAACGTAGCGACACAATCAATTCCATAGCCATTCAAGGCTGCGAAGAACGCAGAGGACCAGTCGCGGCAAGCTCGATTCATGCGTTGCGGATATGTTAAGTCCGTGCGCCAGTAATCGGTGAGAACCTGGATCCCGTCGGTTGCCGCATATCCAACATCGGTGCCTGGCGTTCCGCCCTCCAATGACGTTGACGATAACGATACAGATACGTTGCCATTCGGATTCGAGCTTGCTATTGCAAGAGGCCCCTGTGGATTGGCTGGGTCGGTTTGAATAAATCGCCAAGTAATGGTCACGACGTTTCCATTGGCCGAGGCCCAGACCGAGGTTGTGCCCTGATTGATGCGCTGTGCCAGTGCTATCGCAATCGTTGCCGCCGTGTCATCCGGCAAGTTCAAATGTTGAAGCGTAGTAATCGAGGGCGCCGACCCGAAGTCGATTTCCGTGTACCCGGTTGGACTCGATGTCGCCGTCACCGTCACCGTCACCGTCGCGAACTGCTGACCCGGCCGCGTCAATTCGTACCACCAGATTGCGCCTACGTAGTGATTCACTCTTCCCAGAAAACCCAGCTTCCAAATCAACCACGCGGTTCGCTCCGGCGCTAGGGCCTGGGAGTGCAACGTATCCCAGTCGGTAGCGAGTGCGAGCTCCGATTGCCCGGCAATGTCGGGCAAGTTCTGCGAAGGGTACGCGATCTCGAGAAAATCGAAATACAGCGGATACGGCCCGGTATTGCTGGGATTGTCGCCCGCCGACTGACCTGCTTGTGTGATGACGATCGTGTGATTGCCCGCTGCCACGCTTCCTAGCGGCACTCGCACGAGAACGTCTTCCGCGCCTAACGCGAGATTGAACGTTACTGGCGTGCCGCCATCGATAGTGACAGTCATCGCAGCCGCGCCCGTCAATCTCCGCGTTCCAATGTACAGTTGGTGCGTGGCAACTTCGCTATAAGCAATCGTGCAAGTGGCGCCTTGTGTTTGCGTCCAGTGAATTCTGCTGCCCGAGTAATTACCAGGCGGAGCGACGGCCCAATCCGAAACGCCATTGGTACTGCTGTATACAACAGATGGATCGGTGTCTTCGATTCGGCGGCTGCCCGGCCCTGCCACGGAATAGATACTGCTCGTGTCGGTCACCGTCCACTGTGACATGACAACTTGAAATTCCTCGCGTTGAAATGTTCCCGGTTGCAAGTCGGCCGCCCAGGTCCATCTCACCTTGCGCACATTATGCGTTGGCACGGTGACGTATGGGATGGTACTCGCAAAGAATTGCGACGGGTCGGTAACTCCCTGCAGGTTTCCGAATGGCAGCGTCATTTGATACTGACTTGGAAATTGCCCGCCACTGAATGTAGCGGATTGCTGAACCCAGGATGTCTCGGAACCCGATTGTACGAATCCGTAGACGCCTACGCTATTCCCGTTGGCCCCCGTTTTGCCCGCAAACGCCCCGGCTCCGACGTATGTGCAGGTAATGGTGTTGCCGGCGGCCGAGGCGGTGATGTCCTGGCTGCCTGTGTTGATTGCGTTGGCAAGGCCTGTTGCCACGGCCTCAAGGGTCGTATCGGCAGCTGTTGGGGCGTAGTAATAGTGCTGCTCGATGGGAGCGCCGCTTGTCCCAACTGGCGCTGCAAACGTACCCATAAAGGCCAGGCCCACGCGCACTCCTGCCGTGACGGTGCCCGTCAAGGTCATCGTCACGCTGGCCGATTGATAAGACGAGCCCGGTGCGACGCTCCAGTATTGCGAGTCGGACAGACGAACGTAATAAACGGTATCGGTCCCATCGGCCTGAGGCACCCAAATCCGAAGATAGGGCCAGTCGAGCGAAGGATAAATATTAGATTCGAGAGGAACGCAGTTAGTGCGTTCCTCGATATAGCTCAATGTTAGCCCGCTCAAGTCGTTCGCGCCCAAATCCGGCAAATACCGTAGTAACGGATGCTCGAACGTGTTGTCGCGGTTCCACTCGACAACCGCCCAATCCCACTGATCGCGCCACGAGCCCGAAAGCGTGAAGCCGGTCGCGCTTGCATCGCTCATGGCCGCAATAGCGGAAGGTTGAAAGTAGTAGCACTGCAAGTCGCGATGCGGGCTGAACTTCAGTAATTGCTCCACCATAGCTTAGAACCTGATTGTCACCGTGAGATCGCGGCCGGGCGCGGTCAAACCGACTTGCGTGATATTGAGCTGGACGTTCTGACCACTCTGCAAAGTCGCGAGCGTGATTCCATCGACGATATTCGACGTGGTTTGATTGGCCGGAATTGTTAGCGAACACCACAGGGTGGACCCCGTAAACAGTTGCAAATCGATGTCCTGATCCGCTGCCTGCGTGACACTCGCCCGTACGTCCCGCGCCGCATGCGAAGCTTCCACCATCAAAGGAGGCGCGGCATTCTGTTGAACCGCGAGAACACCTCCCACTTGAATGGCAAGCTGCCCGCCCGAGCAGGTTCTCAAGCCGGTCTCGGAGGTGCTCGTGTAACACTGTGTCACGGTCCGGCTGTTTCCGAGAGAATTGGTGACGTAAAATTGAGCCGCTGCCACTCGCACATCCGGTATCGAAACAGTATGCGCGAAGTTTTCAGATGCCGGATTTTCGAAGAAATCGCGAGCGAACGCCGCCACGAAAACACTTTCCGCAAGCGGCAGAACAGGATCACCGCTGTTATGGGTTGAAACCATCGAACCCAGAGCGCCTCGAACTACGATGCATGTGTTTGTCGAGGAGTTGTAACTCAACACAGTCATGATTTCCGCGCCGATCTGCAGAGCCGGAGTCGCGGACTGAGAGGGCAGCGCCACGTTAAGCACCACGCTCGTCATCTGAGTATCCAATGCGTTCGAAAGCTGATACGGCGTCGGCATCTGGAGCTCATTGAAATAGGTGACCACGAGCGTTCCAGCCGTCACAGACCTCGTATTCGTCAAGGTGGCGTAACCCACTTGAGAAAGAGTCAGATCTCCGCCGCCGGGTATATTCAAAACGTACGAAGGCGCGGGAGGAGTGTCCAGGTCGAGCTGGCTTCCTGCGTCGCCGCCGACAACCCACCGTGTGACGGGACAGAGATCGGCGTTGCCTTCTTGGTCGCGAGCGTTTGCCCCGCGTCCGGTCACTTCCACAACCGTGCCCATCTGATTCGGTACTTGAAACTGAGCGGGGCTGGTCGAGGTCACCGCGCCAAACCGCCAGGAAGCTTCGGTGATCACGAAATTCGTCGTCGTATCGGGTATGACAGACCATGCTGGCGTGACTGTTAACGTGGTGGCGGTGTTGCTCGAGATAGTGCGTTCCTGGCCCGTGCCGGTTCCGGCAATTAGCCGGACATTCATTCCTGCGTAGACCGTTGGCGTCGCGTTCAAATCGGCGTTTGTAATTGTCGTCGAAGTGGCGCTCGTCGCCAGCACTGGCCCGGCGTACTCCAGGCGATAGTAGAAATTTGCATGATCGAAGCTCGCATCAGGTGGCCCAACCGGTTCGTACGGGAGGCCTGTATCGACGAAGGTCGCCGCGAGCGGCTGCGCGGACGCAATTCGATAGAGCAGTTGAGGATTTGTCCCGCGATATACGTTAAACGTCGCTGCCGTGGAGGGAAAACTCAGGCTACCCAACGTCACCGCGTTCGTCGAGGTGCCGGTCGGAACAGCGGCCGTAACCGTAAACGAGAGCATTCCTTCATTACCGCTTGCATCGCTCGCGCTCACTGCATAGTAATAGCTGGCGTTCCCGCTCAACGTGCCGCCCGTAGTTGCAAACGTTGGCGACAAACTCAACAGTGGCAGATTCGGGCCGTTCACCGGCGGCTGAGCCGGCTGCGTAAAGCTGACGCTTAGCGTGGTTGCGGCACTGCCGTCGGTCTGCTGAACTGATTGCTCCTGGATCCCGAAATCGGTCCCCCCGTTGGCATTGAAGGCCGTGCCAAGCAGCGGACGAGGCAGCGAAACGCCGGCGTCGGGTTGCCTTCCCGCAGGGCTCCCGATCTGTGGATTGTCGCCGTACCAGACATCGTCGTGATATTGCGCGACGATTGTAACCGTTCGAAAGTTGGTCGAAGGAGTTAGCTTGGTGATCCGGAAAGGCACCCGGTTCAAGCCCTCCTTCTGGTATGTCATCGTGATAATGTCGCCTGGACGCAGCTTCAGTGCGCGAAAGCTCGTCTCGAATTCGATGAAGTAGTTGCCCGTAGTCAACTTGCCAAGCTGCATCGTGAGAATCCGGAACGCCTGGTTCGGATTCGGAAGCCCGAGCGCGGTAGACGTACTCGCCAGCTCGTATCCAATCAAGGTTTGGTCGGCATCGTCCACGACCGATAGACTGTCCTGTTGATATTCGTTCGTCTCGTCCTGGTATTCAACGCTAAGCCGGTTCGAAAGTTCGGCAAGCTGCCGCGACGTGACACGAACCGTCGATCTTCCATGCGCATCGCGCGCAATTCCAGAATAGGGGGCCGAGCCGTCGCTAAATTCGTAAGCGGGCCAGCCGCCGTCCAGAGTTTCAGTAGCATTGCTGCCGTCAGGAAGGGTTGGCTGTTGTGTGGCGATCGTCGCTTCGGGCAGCAGTTCCAAAAGCCCTGTAGCGTCATATCGAAGCATCAGACCGCAAGCGACGCGTATGCCCCGCACGATTTCCGCTGAACTCTTTCGTTTCGTAAGCATCAGGTTGCAGTGATAGCGCGGAACGGTAATCGGATTCCCGTTCAAATCGGTCGTCGAGATCAATTCATTGCAAAAAGCTGCGGTTTGCGCGAAAGTCGGAAGGTTAATCTCGTCTAGAGTCCAGCCGGCTCTCTGCAGGATATCGAGAACAATCCATGCAGGGTTGTTGGTGAAACCCGTTGTCAAGAAACTTCCGTCCGGATTGTATTGGTCAACGTGGATTCCCTGCAGCAATACCTCGATATGCGGAAGGTAGCCCCCGCTGTTGATTCGATTGGGAACCACAACCGAAAGTGCCGCCATGCTGCCATGAGGGTCGCCCAGAGGTTTGCCATTCGAATCTACAAAATCCGGATTGAATGCGCCTGACGCATTGCCGAGACAGATCACGTTGTACCATCCCGTAGCGCTCATGTCGGTGCCGTAGATGCCCTGTGGGATTTCGATGCCGCTCACAACAACCTTGAATATCTGGTCCACAACTCCCATGCCGAGCAGCACTTCCATGTGAGTGAGGTTTCCGTCATTTCGCGCGAAGATGACGGGTGCCGCTAACCAACCCGTCCCGTAGACCATGGGAATGTAATCGTTGTACTTGGCAAGATTTTCGTCTACCCGCGAAGGTTTGTAATTCTTGTCCCCAAAGCCGCGCACCAGGACCGTCGATGGGATGTACTCGAGCCCTCCGAACCGCGATGTGGTGTTTCCATTTGCATCCGTACTGAACATGCCGAGCTGGACGCAGGTAGCCCGAGAATGATCGCACGATGTATAGGCCTGACCGTTGCTAAGATTGCCGAAACCTCCGGGCACGTCGGCCGAGTAACCGCAGCGATAGTAACGCGAGAAGCGATTTCCGTTCAGAGCCAGGCTCCGCTGGTCTGACGTTGTTGGGAAATTCCACGGGCATAACTGCTGGATTCTGGCATCCGGAAGGCCTACGCGCAGCAAGCTAAGCTTATTTGTAAAGGTAAGCTGCAGCGTATCTTCAGTAATTTCATCCGGATCGCCAGCAATACCGCGGAACACGATGGCGCTCTCAGTGGTTATCGTGCCGGCGGCGAGGTCAGCGAAGGCAAAGTAAACCGTAACCTGAGTTCCCTTCCAACCGAAGTCCACGTTTATCTCGGACAACATCGAGTCGGCGTTCGCCAAGACAAGCGAGACTTGCGCCACGGAATCCATCGCATCGTCGGCCGATAACTGAAAGTCGAACAGATTATGCTTTAGCACGCGCCCAACGTAGTTTTGGCCGTTGAAAGTAATGGCGTGCGTGCTGAAGTATTGGTATCCGCCTCCGTTTGGCACGAGGCATTGAAACAGAAGTAGCGGACTATCTGCTTCCGTCAGTTCCTTAACCGTATTGATGGTAGACATGTCAATCCTTAAACGTGTGTCACGATGCTGAACTTGCTGCTGAACGAATTTGGCGCGTTGGCCACGAATGTCAGCTCATCCATGCCCCATATTGCATTTGTGTATACGCCGCCAAGCGGTGGACGAAACGGTGAAGGCACAGGCTGCGCTTCCAACTGAGCCTCGCTCAAGTCGACGCTTTGACCGGGTTGAAGCTGAACAGTTACCGTGAATGTTGTCCCGCTATCTACAAGCGCGCCGCTATAAACCAGTAGCGTCTGATTCAGCGCTAGCGTCGTTTGGTTCTGGCTGTTTGGTCCGGCGCAGACGATCGTAATGGTCGCCGATGGATCGGCCGACAAGTTTCCCGGCAATGAAAATGAATATGTGTAGCCCGCCGGAATGGGAAGCGTTTGAGAGACTCCCGCCGGCGCATTTCCTGTATTCGTGTAAACCGTTCCAGCTACTTGAATCGTCGCGTCGGTCTGCCATTGCGGCCCGAGCAAATTTGCTAACGGATCCAGAAACGTGAACGCGTGGAATTGGCCGCAACACGCCTCGAACAGCGTCTCGAGCGCCGCTACTTCGCTCTGATTGAGTCCCGCATAGCTTAACTGCCAGGTCAGCGACGACCCATCCGGATCGAAATACATAATCTTCGCCCCGTCCTCGGCCATGTATCCCGCAGTGTGGACGCTTTTTACTCGCTTAATCGGGTACTGCGTCAAAGCTCCTGTCGACAATTGAGGAAAGAAAAGGCTAGCCATTGGTTTCCTCGATGAGAACGACGGCGCTTCCATTGCCGATCGTCAGGTACTGCGTGATGACCGACGGATTCTGGAGGCGGCAGTTCGGCACCACGGCGCCCGTCAACGGATCGGTAAATGTAAACAGGCCGAAATTGCCCTGATTGGCGTCAAAAAACTGCTCGATCGAGAGCAGTTCCTCCTCGCTCAGTTGCGTCAAAGTGAGCTGCCACCGCCGCAGCAGTTTGCCCCGCATCATGCAGCGCTGCTGCGATCCGTCGAGAAACTGAATCACCTCCGTTGCGAATGTCGCAGCGCGCGAAACTGGATATTGCGCGATCGCGCCCGTCGATAGTACCGGAAAATTGGCCATTTAGAGCTCCGCGACTACGTCGTTTATCGAATGCGAGTTCAGCATCGCGCTTTTGACGGCTTTTGCAATATCGTTCGATTTCGTCACAAAGGATTGCGAATCGAGAGCTTGAACATGAACGTGAATCGATGGACTCGTTGCGCCGCTTCCGCCTGCGCTGTTCAGATGCACCGTCTGGTTTACGGCGTCCGGCAATTGAAAGAGCTGTAAAGCGGGCAGCGCCTTTTGTCCGCCGCCAAACAGGCTTGATATTCCCGATATCAGCGTTCCGATGCCGCCTAAACTGCCGAGTCCCGATCCGCTGCCCAAAAGCGAAGAGACGCCGCCCGAAGCTACCGAACTCGCGAGACCGCTCCAATTGACGCCGGAGCTTTGCGTAGGATAAAGAGCCTGCGAGCTTGACGGCAGGCCGAAGTTGATTCCCACCGATTGCTTGAACCCCTGCGAAATGCTGTCCCGCTTCGCGCCCGAGAATGCTCCCGTGCTGAGCTTCGCCAAACTGCCCTTAAACGAATCGCTGGTCTTTTTACTTGCCATTCCATCCTCCTTCGGTTCTACTCATGCTTTCGATTTCCTTCCGCCACTGATCCTCGAGCAGCGAGATCGCCTCCACAGTCCTAGCCGTCATTGCCCAAACGTCCGCACAGCCGAACCGCTTCCAGATTTGAAACTCCTCGAGCAAGCGCAGGCTCTCCGCTGTAATCAGCGATTTAGGGCACTGCTGTGTGCTGATACCTCGCCGCGCCCACACGGGCGGCGCTGACTTCGGAACCTCTTCACCTTCGAAGGCGCAGCGTCTGAGTTTCACCAAGCCGCGTTTCCGGCATGAGTCGCAGTTCCAGGCGGCTTGATTCGAAAACTGGAATTGGAATGCGACGATTAGTTTTTTCGTTCTTCTTCGCTCAGCCCGCACCGCGCCCGCACGCAGGCGGCAATTTCGGCCACCAGTTTTTCCGGGCCGGCTTCAATCAGAATTGCCGTTGTGGGCCGCTTGCCGTCCACCTGCAAGCCCTCTACCTCAACTAGTCCCCACTCGACGAGCGCCTTCTGAACCAGCATTTCGGCCAGAGCAAGCTCGAGCTGCTGCAGCTCCTTGCCGCCAGCCAGAAACTCGTTCTTTAGTGTCAGATCGTGAAGCTGCCTGGTCAGTTCGATGCGATTCGCGAGAGAAGGTTCTCGCACCGCGAAGCGCACGCCCTCGATCGTCCCGCTTTCAATCCAGCGCACGCTCACGTGCTTCTTCGGCTTAAGCGAACGCGATATAAAGCTCATCATCGGCTTGCCCCTGCGCCAAATTGTTTTGAAAACTCCACTGCAATCGGTACTCAGAGTCGTTATATATCGGAATTTCCGGCTGCACGTTGGGAAGGTAAATTCCCATAAGTTGACCCTGCTGCTGCCCGAGCTGCAGCATCACCGGAACTGGAGTCCGCGAACGGGCCGCTTGATAAAGCGCTGCTGTCTGCGCGTCGGTTTGCGCCAGCAGAGTAATTTGACTCACCACATGTCTCATGCCTGGCGACAGCGCCAACGGCAGTGTTGCGCCGTATTCGCGGTGCCTGGTGTCCAGGTTGTTACTAAGCTGCATTTGCGCGCCGGTCAGCGTGAAAAATTGATTTGTCGGGCCGCCCATCCAAAACTCTCCCAAATGTCCGGGAACAACCGAATAGTCGAAGGTGGCTAAAGCGGGCTCAGCTGGAAACGCAAATAAACCGGCGGTCCCTGCCACAAAACTGGTCGAATCGATTACGTCCGAAGCAGGGCCTCGAAACGTAAATTCATGAAAATCACCGTTGAGCGTTAGCTCGAAAGTATCGACGCCCGCTCCGGTTATGATTCGCTGAAGCGCTGTGGACGGATCCCAGTAATCATAAAGAGTAAGGCTTGGCAAATTAGTAGCCAGCGAGTAAGTAATCGTGGGAAGCAGTATGGAGCCGGCGATAATCGTATTTGTGAACGCCGCATTCAGCGTCAAAGTCGAAGCGTCTGGCGTTCCGGTGATGAACCTGATTTCGTTGCCCCAGGAAACTCCGGAACCCACGCTCAGGTTGTGCGGTGTTGCCGTCTGGAGGCTCGTCTGGCTCAACACCTGGCTCACGGAAAGGTGCGTGCTGAGTGTTGGTGTGCCTCCCATAGCGGCCTGAAACAGCGGTCCGTAAGACGGCGCGCCACTTTCGCTCCACGATGTCAGGTACGTCTGCGTCTGAAACGCCGTGTTGCGCCTGGCCGTGCTGGGCGTCCCCAGAAAAGTTCGCGACCCGGTCTTGTCCCGCCGTTGGCTCTGCTGCAAGACCTGTTTGGCCGTCAACTGTACGGCCGGATAGCGGTTCGCCGAACTCACCGGCGCTGCCTGGCCATAAGCCGTCTCGAGTGCAGCGTAAAAGCGATTGTCGTTCGATAAAATGTAGCTGCTCATATTCTGCTGCTCCTAGTTCTGGCTGACGCCGACCTCAATATTTACGCGGGCGAGTTGTAAGAACCCGCTGCCGCCGGTGGTTGGCGGCTGAACAGCAACGTCATATGCGCCGGAATAGAAGATGCCGTTGCCCCAGTCCCCTCTATTTGCACGTAAAATATTGGTCACAGCCTCCACGTAAAAGTGTATGTATGTGTCGACATTACTTACTAAGTCGTCCGTCGCGTTAATTTCTGCTGTTACGGTCACTGCGCCTGAAAGAGTCCGAAATTTCTCGATCTGTGTATTGCTTACCTTCGAGCTATAGACCGTAATCCGCGGATAACCGAGCTGCTGCTGCAGGTCGGCCATGGCCGCGGGTGCGGAGCTGAGATACACTTGTGTGGCCGGTATCAGCGGAACTGCAATCCCGCTTTCGGCAGCGAGCGAGGTGACCTCCGTCTCGATCGCCGCCGCGGCTGTCAGCAGCGCGACAAGGTATTGCGCGGTCAAAATAGTTAATGGCATTCTCTATCCCCTTTGGATTCTCTGCGGGTCGAGCACATAGCAATCCGGTTGTTGTCCACCCAACGGCGACGGACCGGCAATGATTCCTGACGACGGCAAAGGCCAAGCCGTGTTCGACGGAATCGGAGCCAGGTTCTGCCTCGCAACGCTCGCTCCGTTCGCTCCGACATAGAGATTCCAGCCGACCGCGCTTGCCGGAAATGTCGTGGTGCCGATGGTTACTTTAAAGGAAGATGAGGCCGGCAGAGTCACCGGCACGAGCGGACTCAATATGCTCTCGTTCCCATTCGAGTCCGTCCACGCGGTTTGTACCGTTATAATGCCGGCCGGCTGCGCGCCCGAAGTTACTGTTACCTGGGCCACCGGGGGTTGCGGAAGCGGATTGTAGACGACTCCAATGCCAAGATCGTAATAGGTCTTCTGGGTGTCCCGCGATCGAGCGGAATAGTCCATCCACTTCTCTTTGAACCGGTTGTTGAGCTGAACGTTATACGCTTCATCGAAGACCTGCGACAGTATCTCGTAGCACAGCCAGCGCTGCAGTGGAGGTGTCACAACTACGTTATTCAACGTAAACCGCCACGTCGTCTGTGGCGGCATCGAGACAATGTTGAAGAGTCCCGTTGTTGTAGGATTCAGCCAGGGCCACGTCGCCGTTCCCGCCCGCACCAGTCGCGCAAGCAGCAGGTCGCCGATCGATCCGAGCGTAATTGCGGTCTTGGAGTCGATGTTGATGTTGTGTGTGGAAGCTACTTGCGGCAAGGTGGCCTCGTAGACTTCCAGATCCGATATGCTAATCAAGCTCGAATCGGTAAACAGTGACATGGTTGCTTATATCCCTTACTTGTTAGAAGATTTCGGTTTGGATGTCCCCGGCCGGTCAGAGCCAAACAACAATCCGAACTGTAAACGTTTTGCGGCTTCCAATTCTTCTGCTGCCTTCAGGGCCGCCGCAAGGCGCTCCTGAAACGCTTGCTTCTCCTCGTCGGTGGCGAGCCTCGCTTTGCCTTCGACAATCGTCCGCGCTGCCTCGTACCGCGGCACTTCCGACACAACGCCCGCTTTTCCGCCGTCCTCGGTCTCCAAGCTTGTTACTAGCGGATATTTCTCCGCTATCGAGGCTTCAAGCTGTCGAATTTTTTGAAAATACTGTCTCAAGTCCATTGGTTTGTCCTTTTTCCGGAGCAAGGTAAGGGCGAGAGTATACCCGCCCTTCCTTCACCCGCTAAACGGTTGACTAGCTATTCACCTGAACCGCGAAATTGTTGCGGAGAACGCCGCAACCATAGAGAACGTCAACAGTGAACTGTTGAGCCAGCGTGTTCGGCTGGTAGCTCATCACGACGCGGATACCGAAGTTACCCATCTCGGCATACTCGGCAATCGCGCCGGTACCCGGCAGAGGCTGAGGCAGCCGCCGGATCACCAATCCGATTGCATCCCGGCAGAAGGCCAGGTTGTGAGTATTCACCGTCGTCACACCCGTATAGGGCACAAGCTGCGAACGGAAGATGAAGAAGTCTTTCATCTTACCGACGTTGCCTTCGACGATCGCCTTCAGGCCCGCTTCTCCGGCGCTGTAGTACTCGCTGAAGCGCGGAATCTGGCGAATCTGCGAATAAGTGCCGGGGTCGACCACCAGATACTTGGACTGGCTGTTCGGAACCTTGGCGGCAAACAGCGCCGTTTCGGCCGAATCGATGACCGCTTCGGTCACCGCTGTGCCAGCCGTTCCAACCGGGTTGTTCGCCGTGAACTGGCTGTACAGATTAAGAAGGTTGCTCTCAATGCTCTCCGCAATTGCAACGACCGCCGGCTGCATGTAGACCTTCATCAGGTCCGGTACAGCGAGGCATTTCGTCACGTCCGGAATCTGGAACGTCGCTTCTGAATGCGTATTCAGCACAATCTGAGCGTTGCCCAGATTCGGATTCTGAGGCTGAACGGTTCCGCCCTCCAGAATGTTGTTTGCCACTAGCGTGGGCGGAATCGGCACGTTGACCGTGTCACCAGCATGCGCAAGCACAGGCTCGTAATCCCGATTCACGAGATTGCCCATCACGAGATTGCTGACCAGAGCTGGCAGTGCTTCAGCAGCCACCAGTTTCACAATCGCACTCGCCAGATTGGCAGATGTAATTATTGGCATATGTCTCCTAAAAGAAAAAGGGCAGCCGAAGCTGCCCAAGGTCCGCGCCGTCGCGGGTTACGCCCGGCGCAGTTACACAGTCAGAGCCTTATTAGCTCCCTGTCTACATGTCGTAAATATCGTTATAGGTGGCACGGACGATCGCTTTCCGTCGTCTGCGCTCTTCTTCCTACATGCCCTTCAAGGCCTGCCCTGCAAGCCGGGCAACTTCCTGGCGAACTCGATCCAAGTCCTCTTTGCTCATGCCAGGTTTAATTTTGTCGATGTCGATCGAGCCGCTTTGCGAAGCCGGAACGGCATTGCGAGTTGTCGCATTCGCCCCGCTGCCCCCGCTGATACGCGCAGGCAAAAGTTCGGGATTCTCTTCCACGAATTTCCGCAAGAAATCGCCGACCGGCCGTTGTTCGTGGCCATCGTTTGCGATTAAGCGGCCGTCTTCCGACCTGGTGATCTCGTCTTTTACGGCTTTGAACGCCAGGTCCAGTTTGGCAACTCCAAGCCGCTGCAGCTCATTTCGGATTTGTGCGTGCCGGTCCATCTGTTCGGCCGCGGCTCGAGCCTGACGGTTCTCTTCGACAAGCTGATTCAAGCGTGTCTCGAGAGCTTCGCGCCGGCGCCGCTCTTCGACCAATTCGGCCTTATACGCGGGCTCAGCCTTGCTTTGTTCGGCCCTCATGAATTCTTCAATCACATGCCGCACAACGTTTCGCACGTCTGGTTGCGAGCTTTCTTGTTCATTGTTCTGATCAGACATATCTCTCCTTCAGATGTGAGCGTCTTTCTCTTCAGCCACGCAGCCGGTTGCCCTCGGCCCCATTCTCCTGTTGAAATTGACTCTCGATTTCCCGCGCAATCTGGTCTTTCACTTCCTGTCTCGCGTCGCACAGATACTTAAACGCAAGCTTTTGATAAACCTGTTGCTTCATCGTGGGTGAGGCAATCCCGATGTTTAACAGCGCCTGCGCGTCGGCAAGCTCCGTGCCAAAATCGCCGATATCGAATTCATCCAGGCCCGAAACCGAAGAGATCACTTCGTCCGCGCGGGCTGTGCATACGGAATCGAGAACACGCCGAATCGTGTCTTTCACCAGGTCGCCGTATCCTCGCAGCACTTCCTGCGTAATGATGAAATCTCGTTGCTTTGCGAGCCCCGATTCCGGATGCGACATCATGCCTTCGCCCGCGGCCTGCGACATGTAGCAGACCCGGTAGATTTCATCGCGCAACCGTTCGAGATTGTCCGAGGCGATCTGGTACACCTTTCCGTCCGGCTCGGTCCAGCCGAAGCGATCCTGGGGTCCAAGTTGAATGTAATAGGACTCGCCAACGATCTGGTTCCAACTTCGCTCTGAGTAAATCACGGGCATCGCGAAGAGGCCCATCGTGATCGCCCAGCTCAGCGCGTTCGACTTGTTGAAATGCTCAAGTTGCAGCAACCCGGCTTTATTCATCAACCACAATCCCTCGCTCACTTGCATCGTGAACATGGGTACGCGATTCGCTTTGGCCAAGCCATGTAACCCTTGAGAAACGAGTTCGGTATGCGACTTCTCTGCTCGCTGTTCTCGCCGGTAAATCCGGAATTCCTGCTTGTCGAAGTAGTACCAGTAGGTTTCCTCGACGATTTCAGCGCTCTCTACGTTCGGCTGCCGCTTTTGCTTCCGCCTCAGAACAATCCAGTCGTATTGCCCGTTTTCGTCGAGGCTCCAGTTAATCAGCTCCTCCGCTGTGTATCGAATCAGGAACGCTCGCGATAGTCCGGCTGCGTCTTCTTCGGCGCGATTGACGGCGGCGCGGTCGTGACGCGGGAAATCGATCAGAATGTGAGCCGCGCCAGAGATCAGCGTGTCGATGAAACATTTTCGGAAAAACTCCGAAAGACTGGTGCCTCTCAAGTCGCAATCGTCGCAGAACGACGCGAGGAATCGCCGGCCTGCGTCGCTCTCCCCGTCGAAGGTCAGAATCGGTTCACGCCGGAAAAGCGTTGCCGCGTACCAGTCGATGATCGATCCAATATAGTTTTCGTAGAAAACCCGGTATAACCGCTCGGCGTATACGTCCAGCGGCTCCTTTTGCCGGCGCGTCAGGTAGTGTCCGGCGTTCAATTTCATCTGCTCGCCGCCGGCGTATAGGTCGCGATAGCATTGCCACATGGCCTTGCGGTGAAGGTATTCAGGATGTTCCCGATCGATATCAAACATAAGTTCCTCTTTCCCTTGTGAACAGCGCCGTCAGAGAGCCGCCGTGTATCTTCGCGTTCTCAAATCAATCTCCGATTCATCTCGCCCACGCTTGGTTTGTCTCCATACAACTCCCACACCAAATAGCCCAACGCATCGGAAATATGCGTGCGCCTGGCATCCCTGGCCTTGTCGACCACGCCTTCGTTCGGCTTAAAAACTACTTCTTCAAAATCCTTCGTCAGTTCGCGACAGCGTGGATCTAAGGTCAACCGTACTTCTCCAGAAGCATTCAGGAGAAACGCGTTCACCAATTTCACTCGCTTTAGCACCGCCGGATTGCTCATCGGCACCCGGAACGTCGCGTTGTGAAAACCCGATACTCCGAGATGCCTCCGCAGCTCGGCATATGCATCTCCGAGCGCCGTTACGCTGCGTTGCCGTCCGCTTGCGTCGCCCGTGATAACCAAACCAGCCGGCGCTCTCGCAATCCTGCTGTGTAGTGCCTCCACGGCATCCGACACTGTGGCGTTCTCCAGGCAGATTTCGGCGATAACTCGAATTCCGCCGCCGTCTTCCTGCGCCAGCACCGAACACAACGGACTCACGTTGAAGTCAAGGCTCCAATACAGCAGTTTGCGCGGATCGAATTCCGCTTCTCGCACATTCCGCTCCCGATCGAAGCTCTCGTAGACGCGTCCCTGCGTGATATTCAGGTATTCGCCCAAGACTTCCTGGCGATAGAACCGCTCATCGTAACTGAACTCTAATCTCTTGTAAAAATCCGGGTTCGCCGCGAGCACATACTTGTTTTCAAGCGGCTTTGCCCGCACACATTCATATCCATGAACCGGGGATTGTATGAACCTCCGGTAAACCCAATCTTGTCCGTTAGGGGTCCAAACGCCAAACCCACATAGATGCTTGGCTCTCGGGTCCCGTAACCGCGCCTCGAGCCGTGTCCAGCCATCTTCGCTGGTAAACGTCAGTTCATCAATCCCGAACCACGCAAGATTCGTCCCTCTCAGCCTTTCGGGCTCGTCCAGCGATCGAAGCAAAATTTCCGACTCGATCTCGCCGATCCGGACGATGTTATCCGATTTTGCAAACTCATACGGAATCGCGTTTTCATCCAGCAGGCGCAAGAGCGCTACCTGGGTTACGTCACGCATCATCCGATATGTCGGCGCGCCTAACAGTCCCTGACATCCCGGATTCTGAATCGCAAGCCGCAAGGCCGTGAAGCACAACGCCATGCTCTTGCCGGAACCAACCGGACCTGAAAATCCTTTGAACCGCGCCGCGCATTCGACAAACTGCCGCTGCGAAGGCAGCGCGTTAAACTCGATTTTCCATTCCTCTAGGTTGTACTCTCGTTCTTTTTGTCGATCCATACAACGCGTAGTTCCTTTGGCCGCTTACCTTCTCGCTTCTGCTCACTCTCTTTTTCGAGTTCTCTTAGCCGCGCCAGGTCGGCAACCGTGATCTTGTCTGCTCGCAACCATAAATGACCCTGCGCCTTACGGCGGAACCCCGTGACAAACTCGTCGAAATCCATTTCCGCTGCCGGTTTGTCTAACGCCGCTCCATCTTCCGTTCGGGTATCCTCTTTCAAGCTCTGCTTCGGCTCACGCTTGCTTGCCATACGTTGTGCGCGTCCGACATCGCGCGCATGCTCCCTCTCACGGGGAAAACGTTAGCAGCCGCTTGTGAGCCAAGCCGCAATAGCCCAGTCGCAAACCATTGATAAAGCGGCGAATAAAGTTGAAAGAATTTTGTTATCAGCAATCGAGCAGCCCGTCGCGTGATACGCGCGACCCCGGCCCGCGTTGCATCCTGGAGTTATGAAGATTATGTCTTCCAAGGAAGTGCTCAAAAATAAGCTGTTCACCGTGACCGACGAGCGTGCAGTCGATCCCGACGGTTTTGAAATTCACCGCTCTATCGTTCGCCACCCGGGTTCCGCGGTCATGATCGCTGTCGATGACAAGAATCGCGTCCTCTTAGTTCGGCAATTCCGGTTGCCGGCCCGCCAAAAGCTCTGGGAAATTCCTGCCGGACGCCTAGATCCAGGTGAGACGCCGCTGAAGGCAGCCAAGCGCGAGTTGCGGGAAGAGACCGGAGTCAAAGCCAACAATTGGATAAAGCTCGCTTCCTTTTACGCTAGTCCCGGGTACGTCGCCGAAAAAATGAACCTGTTCCTGGCGAAGGAATTGACTCTTGGCGAGCAGGATCTGATGGATGACGAACGGATCGAACTTGGATGGTTCACTGTGCGGCAGATGCGGGATATGATTCATACCGGCAAGCTGCTGGACGCCAAAACAATTGTCGCCTATTATCTGTGGCGGGACCGTGGTAAATCGTAAAAAAACGATACCGTAAACGTTAACGACGTGTAATGACTAGTCCTCAGTTCAGTATCCTGTGTGGTTGAGATGAAAACCGTAGTTCTGATCGCAAGCGGCGACCTGCGCCTCGCCGCCAACCAAAAATGCTGGCCCACGCAAAGCAGGGTCGAAGAGGCCGTGACCAAAGCTGTCCGCAGCTTCGGGTTTGAGGTGACGCGAGGGCACCCCTATGATCCTGGGAAGCAGCACGGGTTCATTGACTCGCAGAAGTACGGAATGACAGTGTTTCGCGAGATCCCGAGCGATGCTCCGATCATCGTCGTCGAAGCCGTATGGCAGTATAGTCATCACGTCCTGCCGGGATTGATCACCCATGGGGGACCCATCCTTACCGTCGCTAATTGGAGCGGCGAATGGCCTGGCTTGGTCGGCATGCTGAACCTCAACGGATCGTTAACGAAGGCTGGAGTTCCCTATACGACCCTGTGGTCGGAAAATTTCTTGGACGATTACTTCCTGTCCCGCTTGAAAGCGTGGCTTTGTGGCCAGCCTGTTCGGCACGATTTGAGTCATGTGCGGCCGCTCTCAACGATATATCTTCCGCCCGGTGCCGGCGCTGCCGGACGCGAACAGGCCACGCGGCTGAAGCGCGAAAAAGCGATTCTGGGCGTCTTCGACGAAGGCTGCATGGGCATGTTCAACGCGATCATCCCGGACCATCTGCTGAATCCGGTTGGAGTTTACAAGGAGAGGTTAAGCCAGGCTACTCTTTACGCCGCCCTCCGCCAAGTGCCGGATGTCGAGGCCTTCGCTGTACGCGCCTGGCTCGACGAGCGAGGCGTGCGCTTTATCACCGGCAGCAATCCTGAAATCGATCTCACCGACGAACAGATTCTCGATCAGTGCCGGATGTACATCGCCGCTCTCCGAATTGCCGATGAATTCGGCTGCGATGCGGTTGGCATTCAGTACCAGCAGGGTTTGAAAGATCTTGCCCCGGCGTCCGACCTGGCCGAAGGCTTACTCAACAACACCGACCGTCCTCCTGTCCGATCCGCTGATGGAAGCCGTGTGCTTTACGATGGTCAGCCGCTTCCTCATTTCAACGAAGTGGACGAATGCGCCGGCCTCGATGCGCTCGTCACAAACCGAATATGGAAGGCTTTCGGCTTTTCTCCGGAAACCACGCTCCACGATATTCGCTATGGTGAGAGCTACAACGGAGATTTCGTCTGGGTTTTCGAGATATCCGGAGCAGCGCCGCCGGCTCATTTAACCGGGGGCTATGCCGGTGTTACCAGCGAACGGCAGCCGCCGATGTACTTCAGGCTTGGAGGCGGCACCGTCAAAGGCGTAAGCAAGCCAGGCGAAATAGTCTGGAGCCGGATCTTTATCGAGAATGGGAAACTGAAGGCCGATCTCGGCCGGGCTAAAGTAGTTGCACTACCCGCCGAAGAAACAGAGCGCCGCTGGAGAATCACAACGCCGCAGTGGCCGATTATGCACGCCGTCACCTATGGTGTGTCTCGCAACCAGATGATGGCGCGCCACAAAGCCAATCACGTACAGGTGGCTTATGCTCCCGACGAAACGGGCGCGAAACAAGCCCTTGCAGCTAAAGCTGCCTGCTTTGCCGAGCTAGGACTCGAAGTCAACTACTGCGGCGTCGATGGCTGACGCCTTTTCCCATCAACGTTTCGGCCCATACTGCAAACCCTCCTCGCCAAGGATGGACTGGACTGCCGTCATGAGCGCCACTCGATTCGGCAGTCCCGATTCGTGTTGCAGCTTTAGTGCGTAACGCGCGATATTCAGGCCGTCGCGAACTGTATAGCTCTCGTCCGCCGCATGCGCCTGCTGCAAGAAATCCGTAACATATTGCAAAATCTCTTCGGACGAAAACGGAAGGTTCTCTCGCAGGATTGCCAGCTCTTCTTCCCGCTCCGGAAAATCGATCAGAATCTGCGGCTGCAAACGCGAATGTATGTACTCCGGAAGGTCGAATGTGGACGAATCTTCGTTCATCGTCGCGACGAGCCTGAAACTCGGATGAGCCTTTATCTTCACTCCCGCCACAATCGACTCGACGTAGCGCCGGTTATCGAGCAGTGGAGCCAGGCTCGCCCAGCTTTTCTCGCTCATCCGGTTGCCCTCATCCAGAATCGCAACGCCGCCGCGAATCATCGCGGTGACAAGCGGCGACGCCACGTACTTCAGTTTCGATGCGCTCTCGATGACCGGCGTAATCAGCAAATCTTCGGGTCGGGTATCGACGGTCGCCTGGAGAATATACACTTCCCGGCCGAGCCGCTTCGCCGCCGCGTACGCCATTGTCGTCTTGCCCACGCCCGGTTTTCCTAACAATCGCGGATTCATGGGCGTATCGCGCTCGTCCAGCACCAGCCACGCCGCCATGAGCTGCCGCATGGCTTCTTCCTGTCCAACCCAGGTGACCTGCAGTTCGTCAGGATGGGCAAGGTGTAGCTCGAGACCTTCAATCGTAAACGTCATTTCAAGAAATCACCGGAGCGTGGCGAAGCCGTCCAGACTCCGCCACAGGTACCACGTGGCTACTGAGCAGTACGGATGCCAGCACGCGCTAATGCGAAGCACGTCCGCGGGTTTCGGCATGTCGTCAAGGTTGTACGCCCGCCGGATCGCGTTCCGCACTCCGAGGTCTGCAATCGGAAGAACATTCGGCCGCCCGAGCGCGAATATCAGAAACATTTGCGCTGTCCAGACACCGACTCCTTTCGCTGCTGTCAGTAGCTCGACCACCTCTTCATCGGCAAGTTCGGCCAGCTTGTTGAAACGGATCTTACGGCCTGCCACTTTCCCGGCAAGATCGCGAATGTATGCAGATTTCTGAGCGGACAGCCCGCAAGCGCGTAGCTCTTCGGGTTCGAGCCGCAGGACGCCGCGTGCCGAAAACCTTGGCCCCACCGCTTTTTTGAGTTTCGCGAAGATACTTGCCGCCGCCTTGCCGCTGACCTGTTGATAAACGATCGCGCGGACCAAGGTTTCAAATGTCGGCTCTCGCGGCGCCAGCCCATATGCGCCGACTGTCTCGATGATCGCACCCAGAATGGGATCGGCTTGCTTGAGGTGAACGATAGCGGCTTGCATGTGCCCGTAAATTCAGAATAGAACGCCGCTGGGTTCTCACGTACACCGCACTGGGCCGGCCGGCATTCTCGACATGTTCGATATGCTGCAAAGAAATGACTAAGCGAGTTGTCATCTTTGGAGGCGGAGGACAGCTCGGAGTTGAGCTGTGCCGCGAGTTTGAGAAACGGAATTGGGAGGTCATCCGGTTCGACCGGCAATCCCTCGACGTGACCGATACTGCACGGGTCGAAACTGCAATCGCCAAAGCGGATCCTCGACTGGTCATTAATGCCGCTGCCTACAATCAAGTGGATGTCGCAGAACGTGAACCTTTAGCTGCGTTCTCAGCTAACGCGCTGGCCGTGCGGAATATGGCAATGGCCTGCCGCCAAACCGATTCGCAGCTCGTGCACTTTTCGACTGACTACGTCTTTGATGGAACTAAAGGCAGCCCCTATGTCGAGACGGATCAGCCCCATCCGCTCGGGGCCTATGCCGTCTCTAAACTGGCCGGCGAATTGTACGCGCAAGCCTACCTCGATACGCCCCTCGTGATCAGAGTCTCTGGCGTATTCGGACCTGGTGGCTTGTTCACGCCGCGCGGCAATTTCGTCGAACTGATGTTGCGCATGGCGAATTCCGGATCGCCTATACGCGTCGTGGAAGACCACGTGGCTTCTCCCACGTATGCGCCGGAGCTTGCTCTTCGAACGGCCGGCCTCGTCGAGAAAGGCTCCACGGGAATATTCCACATCGGCGGCGGTGAGCCAATTTCCTGGTACAACTATGCCCGGCTCATCTTCGAGCTCGCTGGACTGCATCCCGAATTGAAGCCCACAAACGAACGGGAATACCGGACCGCTGCCCGCCGGCCGCGCTTTTCCGCTTTATCGAACGAAAAAATGGAGCGCGCGGGCATCGCGGCAATGCCGCCTCTTCGCCAAGCGGTCGCCATGTACCTCGATGAAAGACAGCACGCTAAGCCGCATCGTTCCGCGTAGCGTAGTAGCCTTTTCGCGCTTGGACCAGGTCGTCTTTGTCGCGCACCCGGATGTCGATCTTACGGAACTTGCCGTCGCGAACCGGATTGCTCGGCTTGTACGCGATCACGTATTGATTCCTCATCTCGTCCTGGATTTCCTTGAAAACCTCTTGCAGCGTGTGGTTCTTGTCAACCACAAACACTCGCCCGCCCGTCTGGTCCGACATTTTTCGGAGATCCGATTCCCCGCCGCCGACACCCATACCCGCCGACCAGTAAAACGCGCGATCGACATAGTAAATGCTGTAGATAATTGTGTCGGCCCGCTGCGCCGCCTCAATTGCCTGGTCGCGCTTGTAATAGCTTCCTTGGTCTTCGCCATCCGTGATTAGAATGACCGCCTTGCGGCCCACCTCAGCCTTTAGCTTTTCGTTGGCCGCTAGGTAAACCGCGTCGAAAAGAAGCGTACCCTTCGGAGGACCCATATCCGGAACCGTCCCGGGTGTGGTCGCGACCGGGCCTCGCGGCCCACCCCCTGGGCCTCCCGTCACATCGCCTCTTAATTCGCGGAGAGCCGCCTTTAGGGCCCTGGGCGATCCGGTCAAATCTTGAAGCAGTTCGGTGTCTCGGCCGAAAGCAATCAGAAACGCCTCATCTTTCGGCCGGATGACGTCTGCAAAGAAGGCCGAAGCAGCCTGACGTTCAATCTCGATGAGATTCACCTGGCTCGCGCTTACGTCGACAAGCAAACCGAGTGTAAGCGGCAGATCACTTTCACGCGTGAAGCGGGAAACCGTTTGCTCCTTGCCATCCTCATACAAGTTGAAATCGTCCTTGGCCAGATTGGGAACTAGCGCTCCCCCCTTCTTCTTACGAACGGTGAACAGGATATTAACCAAATCCACATCTACCCGGATCACAGTTGAGGGGCTGCTTGAATCCTGATCGCTTTCGGGCGGTGGTTGCGCGCGTCCTAATAACATCCCGCGGCCCAGCAAAGCCGCCAACAACATCCCATACTCCCTGCGCGTCATTATCTTTAAAATATCTCTTTGCTTCGCGACGTGCCGGGATTTAGGTGTGTTTCACACCTTTTGCGCTTTGATGCCTGTGACATTGTGGTCGAAGAGGCGAAGAATTAGTTTTCGCTTGCGCAAGGCTCCATTTCCGGCTATATTTGTTTGACAGGGCGTAGGCCCGCTTCCCATGCGCATTGAGGCATTCAGCACGGTACCCGCTAAACCACCCAAGCCGGGCTACCGCGCGGAGTTTATCAGCCTCTCTACGGCCCTCATCTTTAGCATTGGCGACGTCGGCCGCCACTAAGTCTCTCACCCTGTAGCCCGGCTGTTAATTCAGTTCCCAAACCTAAAGGTTTTGTGTCTCTTTCAGGCGTTTAGGAGACGCCCATATATGGCTGCATCCGCTCTCGGCCAGCAGCGTAACAGCATCTGGAACTCAGTGCTCGAAGCGATTCGAGGCTCGCAACAGGACTACACCGAAGGTTCCATCAGCCGCGCTGTATTTCTGCTCGCCACACCCATGGTGCTCGAGATGTTCATGGAGTCCTTGTTCGCGATCGTAGACGTGTTCTGGGTTACCCGGCTCGGGTCGAATGCCGTTGCCACCGTCGGCCTCACCGAGTCTATGCTCACTCTCGTATTCTCAGTGGCCATCGGCGTGAGCATGTCGACCACCGCCATGGTCGCGCGGCGCATTGGCGAAAAAGACCGCCACGGTGCGGCAATCGCCGCATCGCAAGCCATCCTGCTGGGACTAGTTGTCGCTCTGCTGATGGGCCTGCCCAGCTTCTGGTTTTCGAGAGAATTGCTAGGTTTGATGGGTGCCGCCCCAGATCTGATTGCGAGCGGCCATCGCTACACGTCCATCGTTTTCGGCGGCAGCATCAGCGTCATGCTGCTGTTCCTGAATAATGCGATTTTTCGCGGAGCCGGCGACGCCTCCATTGCCATGCGTGTGCTGTGGTTTTCGAATCTCATCAACTTATTGCTCGATCCCTGTCTCATCTTCGGCCTGGGTCCGTTTCCGAGAATGGGCGTCACAGGAGCCGCTGTTTCCACGCTCACCGGCCGCTCTCTTGGCGTGCTCTATCAATTGTGGCTTCTGACAAGCGGCAAAGGACGCATCCACGTGCGTCTTGCCGATTTCCGCGTCGTACCGCAAGTGATCGGATCGCTAATCCGCGTCTCCAGTACTGGCGTTCTGCAATTTGCCATCGCGCATACAAGCTGGATTCTGCTCGTTCGCATCATCAGCGCGTTCGGCAGCTTCGCCGTCGCTGGCTACACAATCGGCATTCGGATCTTCATTTTCGTGATCCTTCCATCCTGGGGTCTGAGCGGCGCCGCCGCCACCATGGTTGGCCAGAATCTCGGAGCGAGGAAACCCGATCGCGCTGAGCGCGCCGTGTACCTAACCGGGATCTACAATATGATCTTCCTGGGCGCCGTTGCCATCGTGTTCATCGCCATGCCGCAAGCGATCGTCCGGGTGTTCACCTCCGATGCTTTGGTCACGCCCTTTGCGGTCGACTGTCTACGCATCATTGCGTGCGGCAACCTGTTCTACGCGTTTGGCATGGTGATGGTCCAGGCCTTCAACGGGTCCGGCGATACAATCACTCCGACTATCATCAACTTCTTCGGTTTCTGGCTGTGCGAGATCCCGCTTGCATACGCGCTGGCGTTCCATTTTCACAATGGAGTTCGCGGCGTATTCGCGTCCATACCGATCGCCGAGCTATTCATCACCTTGATGGGTCTTGCCGCCTTTACCCGCGGCCGGTGGAAGCGAACGCAAATCTGACTTTCGAATAGGACCTGTGGGGCGGACCTCCCGGTCGCCGGACGCCCACGTCCGGCCGCTCTCGCGAGACGTCCCCGGCGTGGCTTACGCCGTTGCGCTCATCGTTGGCGCCGTCCACAATAGCATCTGGACCAGCACCTCATCTCTAGTTCCAATCAGGCCAAACAACGAAGAAGGTGGCTTGATACCGAAGTTGGAAAGCTGGAATTTCGCATCTGCGTCGATCTGAAGACGCTCGTCCTTTCTCTCGTTCAAGACCACGTTCATCTTCAATGTTCGTACCGTCCCGCGAAGGTTCAATTCGCCTTCCATCACATAACCGCGAAGAGCCTTCGCCGACAGCCGGTCTGAAAAGAAGTGAATATTCGGATAAGAGTTCGCCTCGAGGACCAGGTCGCGAACGTACTCAGCTACCCGGCGCTGTTTGCTTTGCTTTAGAAATCGATCGCGGCAAACCACCGATTTTGCATCCACGTCCAGGCTGAGCCGGGATCGCTCTGGGTGATCCGGCCTGAAATGCAACTCGCCAGTGAAGCTCTCGAATATCAGGGTGTGCTTGTGCTTACGCATCAGTCGGGTCTCAAACACTTCGATGGCAATTGCCGACTCATTCGACGACGAAATCGTGTGCAACACTTCCTGGGTAGCCATTCTGAATGCAAGACGCACAAAATCCCTCCAAAGTTCAATCGACACGCCGCCCAATCGATCGTCAGATGTGAATTCACAACAGGAGGGGCGTCCCCATGCTCGCCGACCCTGAAAGCTCCGGGGCCGTCGGTTTGGGTATAGCCGTCTTCGCCATGCCTAAACTGTACTACGAAAACATTCGTAGTGTCAACGAAGAACTTCGTACTCTACCGCTGAATCAGTTCCAGAAGCACGCCGCCCGTGCTGGCCGGATGCACAAACACATACCAATGCCCTCCGGCTCCTCGCCCCGGTTCGTTTAGAATCCGGCCACCCGCTTTCCGTATTTGGTCCACGGCGCTAGCCAGATCGTCAACTTTCAGCGCCACATGATGTAGCCCAGCGCCGCGCTTCTCTATGAATTTCGCAATCGTCGAGTCCGCGGTTGAGGCTTCCAGCAATTCGATTCTCGCGTCCCCAACCGGCAGCATAGCTACATTCACGTTTTCTGCCGTTACGGTCTCAACGCCGCCTACAGTCAGGCCAAGCTGGTGCGCATAGAACTCGAGAGCTTTCTGAATTCCGTGCACCGCAATGCCCAAGTGATCGATTGTTACGTTTCCGGCATACGCAAAGCCGCCGGGGCTCGTTCTTCGCCGCGACGGAGCCTCCAGTGCCAGCCATACTAACTCGTCCACGCCTGCCCCTTCGCTTGCCACCACTCTCCGCACTGGGGCAGCTTCGTCTGTATTGCCAAGGCTCTGTATCTGCCGAATGGTTTGCTCTACGTGCTCGGCTCCCGGCAGGTCCGACTTGTTGATCGCAAAAATGTCTGCCGTCTCAATAATCCCAGCCTTCAGCATCTGAACGTCATCACCCAGCCCGGGAACGAGCACGAGAATCGTTACATCCGCGCGGCCCCAGATACCCACTTCGTCCTGCCCGGCGCCCACAGTCTCAATCAGTATTACCTCGAAGCCTGCCGCGTCGAGCACCGCCGCCACTTCAAAAGTCGCAGCCGCCAAGCCTCCTTTGTGTCCGCGCGTTGCAAGCGACCGCACGAATACGCCCGGGTCGTTATGATGTTCCTGCATGCGTATGCGGTCGCCGAGCAGCGCTCCGCCCGAGACCGGACTGCTTGGGTCTACTGCAATTACTCCCGCTTTCTTCCCGAGCGCTCGCAGCACTCGCGTCATCGCGTTCGCCAGCGTGCTTTTGCCCGCGCCGGGCGGCCCCGTAAGTCCGATCGTGCGGGCCTTTCCGGTAAACGGCCTCAGCAACTCGAGCAGCTCCCGCACGGCTTCTGTGCCGCTCTCAATCAGGCTCGCCGCACGAGCAATGGCGCGGACATCGCCCGCCAGTATTCGATCCCTCAACTCGATGGGAGAGTGCAATCTACTCTTTTAACAGCTGCCGCGCAATCACCATGCGCTGTATCTCGCTCGTGCCCTCGCCAATCGTGCATAGCTTCACATCGCGATAAAACTTCTCCACTGGGTAGTCCTTAATAAATCCATACCCGCCATGGATCTGCAGCGCTTCGTCGCACACGCGAACCGCGATCTCAGACGCGAATAGCTTGGCCATGCTCGATTCTTTCGTCACGCGCCGCCCGCTGTCCTTCAACGCCGCCGCGCGAAAGACCAATAGCCGCGCGGCCTCGATCGAAGTCGCCATATCCGCCAACTTATGCTGGATGGCCTGAAATTCCGAGATGAACCGGCCAAACTGTTTCCGTTGCTTCGAATAGGACAAAGCCGCATCGTACGCCCCTCGCGCCGTTCCCACCGAAAGCGCCGCGATCGAGATTCGCCCGCCGTCCAGAATCCGCAAGCTATCGATAAAACCGTCGCCTGTCTTCCCCAATAATTGCGATGTTGGCACGCGGCAGTCCGTGAAAAGCACTTCGCCCGTCGCGCTCGATCGCATTCCCAGCTTGTTCTCTTTCTTCCCAACGCGAAATCCCGGCAAGCCTTTCTCGAGAATAAAGGCCGAGATGCCATGATGCGATGCCTGCCGGTCGGTGACGCACATCGCTACGCAAACATCCGCATAATGCGCATTCGTCGTAAACGTCTTGCCGCCATTTAGCACCCAGCATCCATCACGCAGCGAAGCAGTCGATCTTGTTCCTCCTGCATCCGATCCAGCCTCGGGCTCGGTCAGCGACCAGCAGCCAATCCACTCACCGCTCGCCAGTTTCGGGATGTACTTCCGCTTTTGCACTTCATCTCCTGCAATGAAAATGTGGTTCGTGCAAAGCGAATTGTGCGCCGCAACAATGAGCGCGAAACTCGGATCCACTCGCGCCAGCTCTTCAATGACGATGGCGTATTCAACATAGTTCAGCCCGGCCCCGCCGAGCTCTTCTGGAAAAATCACTCCGAGCAGCCCAAGCTGCCCGGCTTTTTTGATCGCTTCGAGCGGAAACTCCTGGTTCTCATCCCACTCCGAAACGTGCGGCGAAATCTCCGCGGTCGCGAATTCCCGCACACCCGCTCGGAGTTGTTCTTGCTCCGGCGTAAATTCAAAATCCATAGATGGCCAGTCCGGTCGGACTTCAACCCCCTGGTGCCAGCATATCCAAGCGTTTCTAAAATTTGCGCCGTCAAGATAGTCTGTAGAGATGCAAATTGCGGCTCGGGCGGCGTATTTACTCATTTGCGGAACGCTCCTGGTATCCCACGGACTCGCGCAGCCGTCAGATCTCTCCCCCATTCTGAGCTCTCCCGTCCCCGATGCGCTGCATTTCGCGAACGGAAAGCCGGTCCGGAACGTCGCCGAGTGGCGGATGCACCGCTCCGAAATACTCGACTTGTTTGCCACACAAGTCTACGGACGAACGCCAAAGGAAATGGCCAGAGTGCGCTTCAATGGGGGTGCCCTCGCGGAGCGAGGGAGCGCATTCAACGGAAAAGCTAATCGCAAGCAGCTAACCATCAACCTCTCACAAGGAACTGAATCACGTCTAATACACGTTCTTTTGTATCTTCCAGCCAACATCAATACACCCGTGCCTGTAATTGTTGGGCTCAACTTTGGTGGTAACCAAACTGTCGCGGCCGACCCGAAAATCGCGCTAAACGATATCTGGGTACGCGGCGGCCCTGGCAACTCCCCCTCCGTTAACAACGAAAGAAGCAAATTCGTGAAACAGGGCTCCACAAACGACTCCCGAGGCAAAGCTGCCAGCCAGTGGCAGGTTGAAAAGATCCTCTCTCATGGATACGCTCTCGCAACTGCTTATTACGGCGACATCGAACCCGATTTTTCAGGGGCGATGGAACAGGGAATTCGAGCCCTGTTTCTGCAACCGGGCCAAACCCGGTGGCCCGCGGATAGCTGGGGAGCGCTTGGCGCCTGGGCTTGGGGCCTGAGCCGCATCGCCGATTACCTCCAGTCCGATCCCGCAATTGACAGCAAACACATCGCCATCTTTGGCTTCTCGCGTCTCGGGAAGGCTGCGCTATGGGCAGCGGCTCAAGATCATCGGTTCGAGTTGGTGTTATCCAACGAGTCCGGCGTAGGCGGAGCATCGTTGTACCGCGCAAAATCGGCCGAAACCATCGACCACTTGAATACCGCTTTCCCTCACTGGTTTTGCGCGAATTTTCATCAGTACATGGGCCATCCCGAGCGCCTTCCTGTCGACGGCAACCTGCTACTCTCGCTCATCGCGCCGCGGCCACTTTATGTCGGCAGCGCGGAACAGGACACATTCTCATGTCCGCCCGCCGAATTTCTTTCCACTGTTCTTGCCAGCAAAGTGTACCGGCTTTTGGGCAAAAGAGCGCTCGGAGGGAACGAGCATATGCCACCCGTCAACCAACCCGCCATCGAGGGCGACGTCGCTTATCACGTACGCACAGGCAAACACAATGTAACTGAGTTCGACTGGGAGCAGTATCTTCATTTCATGGATCTGCACTTCAAGCAACACTAAAATTGAAGCAGTGCCATCCACTACAGCGCAATGAAGCGAGCGCCGTTGCTCACACGTTGGTTGGTGCGCGCCTTGGCCGCAGCCGGGCTCGTCCCGCTCCTTTTATTGAGCACGGTCTCGCTCCTCTACTTCACCATCCCCGAAAAGAACACGACCCTCGACCATTTCGATGCCATTGTCGTTCTCGGTGCGCCGGCCAATCCCGACGGCTCGCCGGGGCCCGAGCAGCGCGAGCGCGTTCTCGAAGGAGTTCGTGAATATCGCAACGGCCGAGCCTCGCATATCATTATGACTGGCGGCGCGGCCCACAACCGCTATATTGAGTCCGAAGTTATGGCCCAACTTGCAATGACTAAGGGAGTCCCGTCAACAGCCATCTGTGAAGATACAAAGTCAAAAAATACCATCCAGAACGCCTTCTACGCCGTACAAATCATGCGTGTCCACGGCTGGCATTCGGCCGAGATCGTAAGTTCGGCCAGTCATCTGCCGAGAGCAAGCCTGATCTTCAGCCGCTTTCCCGTCGAGTGGCGCACGCATGCCTCCCCGTGGCCTCCCTCCTACAGCGCCCTTTATCCGTGGAGCGTCTACGCAGACGAAGCTCTGTACTGTTCCCGGTTGCGTCTATTCGGTTTCCAGCCGAGCATCTATCTTCCGAAATAACCCCGGGACCCCGTCGAAAGCACAGGCCGAAGGCCTTTTTTTTCATCGCCTGCGATGTTCCGAAGGAACATGGGGGTCTTGCTGGCGCGCGGCTCGGCCAGGCGTTTGGGTTCCCAGGGTTGGTTTCCAGCCACGACCGCAAGGGAGTGATACGACAACCTTCGGATAGGCGCGTTTCTCACGGCATTTGCGGGCGACCGCTTTGAAGAGTCTTCGCAATCCAATCGGCATGCGGCAAACCGCAGTCGGAAAGAGCTTTAAGCTCCTTGTCCACGTCATACTCCACGCGCCGGATCGCTGGTTTCGTACCGTCCAGCAAGAGATAAGCAGCCCGGCGGTCGCCATCGTACGAAAGGCTAACGCTGCCCGTGTTGGCGACGATCATTCCTGAAACGCTTCGAACGAATGAGCGATGGATATGTGCATAGATCGCAATCGGTTGGCCGAGCGGCGAGTAAGTTGACTCCAGTTCGGCATCGCTCGCTTCCGGCGCCGGTGCGCGCCAAACACTCTCGGGACAGGCGTGCACAAAGGCCATCGGACCGTGAATCTGAACGCGCGGCAAGCTCCGCAACCAAGCGAGCCTCTCTTCACCCAACAATTCACGCGTCGTCGCCGCCATCTCCTCAATTGCGGCGTACAGGGCTTTCAAGTTCGGCGATTGACTCGCAAACTCCTTGAGCGACTCGGGCCTGAAGAGCATTTCATCCGTGTTGCCCAGGACGCCCTGCCAGCCTAGATCGCGTATACGATCGACAGTCTCAGCCGGACTTGCTCCTGCGTGAGCTAGGTCGCCCCCGTGGAAGACCAAATCTGGCGCTGTCTCCCGCAGATCAGCCATCACCGCCTCGAGCGCGCTCCGATTGCCGTGTACATCCGATACGATCGCAATGCGCATTAAATTGAAGTATTACCAGAAATTTCACCCAATTGACTTAGCGTCTCCATCTGAGGCATCCTAAAAATAGGGCATTTAGAAGTGCTCCTTTTCCAGTAGGTCCGCTCTTCGTGGATCGGAGGATGAAAATCCCACAAAGATTCTACGTGATGGCCAGAACTCTTTTTTTACTTTCCCTGGCCGCTTTCGCGCTGGTTCTGTGCGTGCCCGCTCTTTGCCAGACTGCCCTTCGCCAACTGCCCGCCAAGTCCGTCACTCAAACTGGCGGAAACGACCTTGTACTCGGTCCCGGCGATCAGTTAACCGTTGCCGCGCCCGAGATCGAAGAGCTCGACCGCCGTGTGTTGAAGGTGCAGGCCGACGGCACTGTCAGTGTGCCGCTCGCCGGTTCCATAAAAGCAGCCGGCCTCACTGCTGAAGAATTCCGAGAAAAGCTCAACCAGGCTCTGAGTTCTCAATTCCGAAACCCTCGCGTCTCATTTTCTGAGATCGACGTCAAGAGCAGGCCCGTAACGGTGCTCGGAGCCGTCAACAACCCAGGTGTAATTCAGGCGGACGGCCGCAAGCGTCTCATTGAAGTGATCTCGATGGCGGGAGGCCTGCGAAACGACGCCGGGCCAACTCTGACCATAACGCGAAAGTCTTCGCAACCCGCTCCGTTCCCTTCCGCTTTGCGGCCGACACTCGCCGGAAACTACCTTGTGGCGACTGTTTCCGTGGATGGCCTGATGGAGGGCTCGAACCCGCTATCGAACATTCTTGTTTACCCCGGAGATGTCGTCACAGTTCCTAAGGGCAGGTTGGTTTACGTTGTTGGCGATGTAAACAGACCGGGTGGCTTCATGATCGGAGAATCCAACGACTTGACCGTGCTCAAAGCCATTTCCCTTTCCCAAGGGCTGCGCGAAACCGCGGATGCATCCCATGCGCGCATCCTGAGGAGCGATGCTGCCGGTAAGCGAACCGAGGAGTACCTGAACGTGAAAAAGCTGCTTCAGGGCAAGCTTGAGGATGTCGACCTCAAAGCAAACGATATCCTCTTCATCCCCAGCAGCCTGGGAAAGAGGATAGCAGATAGATCAATTGGAGCGATGATCGATACGGGCGCTGGCGTCGCCGTGTACCGGCGATAGGCCGCTCATGACGTGGAAGCGGGTAAATAACTTCTTCGGCTCGATTTACGAGCTGAGCGAACCCAATAACAAGTCGCGCCTCCAATCCATGGAGGGTCTCCGCGGCTTTGCTATTTTTCTTGTTTTCCTTTGCCATTACCAGGACATTATTCTTCGCCACCTCCCCACGGGCCCCTTCCTGACTCGTATCGGAATGGGCGTGATGGAAGCAGGCGGAACCGGGGTCGACTTGTTCTTCGTGCTCAGCGGAATGCTCATCTATCGCGCAGTCCTAAAGCCTGATCTCAATTACAAGCGCTTTATGGCCCGGCGAATAGAACGCATCTATCCCGCCTTCATTGCTCTCTTCGTCTTTTATGTTGCGGTCGATGGTCTACTCTCTCTGCGGCCTCACGCGGCGCCATACGGAGTTCGAATACCATCGGGAATATTGCCCGCCGCCGGCTATTTGCTGGCCAACTTACTTTTTCTTCCAGGTCTGTTCCCCATTCAGCCGCTCATGAACGTCGCGTGGTCGCTCAGCTACGAATGGTTTTTCTATTTGTTGCTTCCGCTGGCCATCTTCGTAACAGGAATGACACGCTGGAGACCCAAGACGCGAATCGTGCTCTTCTTCGCGCTTTCGGCTGTTTTTCTAGGTTCAAGTCTCATGTTCCCCGCTGTTTTTTTCATGAGCTCAAATCCCATTCGGGCGTCGCACATTAAGCTCATCATGTTTCTCAGCGGAATGATCATTTCCGATCTGATACTCACCGGCGTCGACCACATTCGTCGATGGATCGACTGGATTGCTATAGCGCTGCTGGCCGGCGGTCTCCTTGTTCCCTTTGCAATCGGCTATAGCGGTTTCCGGGAACTACCGACGGGCCCCCACGTCGCAAGGACGGAAGCGGTGATCAGCGGATCTCTTTTCGCCGGTTATGGCCTGATGGTCTTCTGCACGCTCGCCGGCCAACATTTTTTTAACCGGATTTTCCGCGCCGCGCCAATCCGATGGCTCGGAAACATGAGTTACTCGTTTTATCTGATTCATGGCGTGCCAATGCACGCCGTGGCACTGTTGGTAGCGCGCCCTGCGATTACAAATCTACCTCACGCCCAGCTAGTGCTCTTTATCGCCATCCTGCTTCCTGTTACGTTCGCAATTACGGCCTCTGTCTCAACAGCTTTATTTATGCTCGTCGAGAAGCCATTCTCTTTGAAGGTGAAGCGAGCCGTAAAGAGCGCGAATCAGAACCTCCAGGCTGTGGCATAGCCATTACCTACAAAAGTTGACCTAGTTTAGAAACTGCCCGCTTTCGCGATACGTCATGATAACAAATCATGAGGTTTGTTTCCTACGGGTCCCTCGTCGGGGTCTGTCCAACGAGCGGCGCTCGCAGCTTTCCATCCCACCGGGCGTTCACGGACAGAAAAGCAGCTAGCTATCTGTTGTTGCTCCTGTCCTTCGCGTTGTGTCCGGGCTTTGCTGGAGCCCAGACAGACTCTCCGGCCTCGCCAAGCCCGCAGACTCCGCCCCCATCCACCGCTCCGCCCAGTGTGGGCATCAATCAACCCCCACCCTCCAGTCCTGCTCCCAATTACGGAACTACGCCGCCCGAACCCCTCTCGATTGAGCTCTCCTACTGGTTCACACGCGGCCTGCCTGTGCTGAAAGGAGGAGCCGCCAATACGGCCACCACCTTCGCTGGACTCGACTTCACTCCGCCGCAGCACGACTCGCCTGGCATTACCGTAAGCATGCCAGCGGGATTGGGCAATTCACTGAGCTTATCCTACTTTCAAAGCGTGGGAACGGGTAACCAGCTAGCAACTGACTATTTGACCCTGTTTGGAACGGGCTTCAGTCCAGGCGACTATATGGTCGCCACGCACAAAGTGCAAAACGCAAAGCTCTCCTGGGCCTACCTGTCGTGGCCCACGCCCCTCAATGGTTCGAGCTTCCGGCTCAGGACCCTGTGGGAGGTTCAATATACGACCGCCTACTCGAGCGTCGACGGTCCGTTCGTACCGGTAACCACCAACAGCAGCACAGGCACGACCAATTCAACCACCGGCTACGGCACGCGATGGTTTATCTATCCCACCGTCGGCCTCGACGTCGACAAACGGTTCGGCAGCCACTTTCGTCTCGAAGCCAAGGGATCGGGCTTTGGCGTTCCCCACCATGCCGACATTTGGGACGCCCAGGCGTCCGCAATCCTCAACATCGGACCCGTCGACGTGATAGGAGCCTATCGAGGATTCCACTTCAAGACCTCGCCTCAAAGCGATCAGTATGTGGTCCAGACTCTCACCGGTGGTTACGTCGGCCTGCGCTGGAATTTTAAGCCAGCGCGTTAGCCCCGCGAGTAAGCGCACAAGGAGCCGGAGGCGTAAGCGTACAGCCGATTGCTGGCGTTGTGCGCGATTCAAGCAAAGCGACCGGCCAACGAGCCGTTGCAACGCGGCTAGCGCCTCACATCCGCCGCCTGAGCCTTGACCCGGCCGCTTCTCTGTTCCAGGTAGCTATCGAGCACCGCAAAAAATTGAGCCATCCACCGGGCGTTTGCGGGCCAGGCTGGAGCCGTAACGAAAAGGCCATCGGTAACGGCTTCGTTCACGGCTACCGGAATGTATTCGCCGCCCGCCCGTCGCACGTCAAAGGCGCATGCCGGATACGCGCTGATTCGCTTGCCGCGGATAACGTCTGCCGCGCTCAGCAACTGCGCAGCGTGGCAAGTGGCCGCAATCGGTTTCTGGCTCGCCGCGAAATGGCGAATAACTTCGAGCACCCTCTCATTCATGCGCAGATACTCCGGAGCGCGCCCGCCCGGCAGCACCAGCCCGTCGTACCCGTTCACGTCGATCTCGTTGAAGGTAGCGTTAAGAACGAAATTATGTCCACGTTTTTCGCTATAGGTCTGATCGCCTTCAAAATCGTGGATTGCCGTGCGCACGTACTGGCCGGCGTTCTTGTCGGGACAAACGGCGTCGACGCTATGACCGACCGCCTCCAATGTCTGGAACGGAACCATCACCTCGTAGTCCTCAACATAATCGCCCACGATCATCAACAGTCTTGCGGGAATTTTACTCAAGCTCATGTTCAAATTATCCGACGCCCGGTCCAACCATGGAATCAAAATTACGAAACTACTGTGGGACGCGATATCTCCGCCCGAGCCTGAGCCTGTCGCATCCGGATAAAGAGAATTTTTAGAATTGCAATCACCGGAACCGAGAAAAACAGTCCCGGAACCCCTCCGATCTCCCCTCCGGCAATTACGCCCAATAGAACCAAAAGCGGATGTAGTTGAATTCCCGCGCTCATCAATAACGGATTGATTACATAATCTTGGAACATCCGGAAACCGATCCAGAACACCACAATCCAAAGCAGTCCCATACCAAAGCCGCTCGCGCCGCAAACAATAACTACCGTTGCCAGCGCGACAGCAGGTCCTATACCTGGTATGAACTCGAGCGCCCCCGAAATACCCGCAAGTAGGAGCGGATATGGTGATTTTATGGCGTACAGAAAAATAGCCCAGGCTGCAAAGGAATCCAAGGCAAGCAGAACAAGAGCCCGGATATATTTGCTCAGCAAGTCGTGTATCTCGTCCAAAACGTGCGCAAACACGCGCCGCCTGTCAAAATACCTCAGGAATTCGACAAGAACCTGGTTGATCTCGTGCGCATCCTTTAGCAGGAAGAAGCTGATGATCGGAACCAGAACGATCAGCACCAGAAACGTCAGGCCGGAAAGGATACGCTCAGTCGCTCTCTGCAGAATCGGGACCAGGCTCGCTTGTAATTGCGCAGCTTCCCGCTGTACCGCATCGAGGATGCCGGCTCGCAGCGGTTCGAGCCACGACGGCAGCGGCACCGATTGAAGCTTGGCGCCTTTAACCAACGCTGGAAGCCGGCTGAACAGGCTGCTCGCTTCATCGACGATTTGCGAACCGAGATTGACGCCGATCGTAATAACGCCCCCGACCAGGATCACGTAGACAACCGCCAGTGCTATACTCCGCCGCCGCTTCGGTATGAAGCGTTCCACAAGATTTACGAGCGGTGCAAGCATGTACGCGACAAAGATCGCGATCGCCAGCAGAATCAAAATGTCGCGGATTGCATATAGAGTAGCGAGCAGCAGTGCGAACAGGAAAATCGTCCATACCACCCGGAACGCTCTCGCATCCACTCCCACCATGACTGTTAGACTAGTTTCCGGTGCAAAAATGTGCGTCCAAACACTCCCTCACGGCCGTAGCTTGTCAAATCCCGCGCGTGAGCAAGTGGCATTCTTGAATATTGCACCCGAAACTAGACTAACAGGAGTTTGAGGTCTACCTGTCAGCGCTTCCGGCCGCGCCATCGCAATGGAACAGGCGTGCGGAGCCGTCACCCTGTATGCGAGAACTAGTCAACGAGCTGGAACAGTTGGAAGACCGGCTGCGCCTGGGTGGTGGCGCCAAGAAAATCGAGAAACAGCACCGCGATGGAAAGTGGACCGCTCGCGAACGAATCGCCCACCTGGTTGACCGCGGCGCGCTCTTCCTTGAAATCGGTCTCCTGATCGCTTACGACAAATACGACGGGCAGGCACCCGGAGCAGGTGTAGTTACGGGAATCGGAAAGATCGAGGGTCGCCCCGCCGTCATCGTCGCCAACGATGCAACCGTGAAAGCCGGGGCCTGGTGGCCTGAAACCATCATCAAAATTCTGCGGGCCCAGGAAATCGCGATGAAGAATCGCGTTCCCATTGTCTACCTGGTCGATTCGGCTGGTGTCAATTTGCCTTTGCAGGACGGAATCTTCCCCGGCCAGTACGGCGCCGCCCGAATCTTCTATTACAACTCGCTGATGCGTAGAAAATTGAAGATTCCGCAGATTGCAGCCGTGATGGGGCCTTGTATTGCCGGAGGAGCCTATCTCCCGGCGCTGAGCGACGTCATCATCATGGTTGACAAGGTCAGCTTCATGGGCCTTGGCGGCCCCAATCTCGTCAAAGGCGCCGTTGGGCAAGTGATCGATGCGGAAAGTCTGGGCGGCGCTCGCGTCCACACCGGTGTCAGCGGAGTTGCCCATTATCGGGCAGCCGATGACCCTGACTGCCTCGATCGAATCCGCCAGCTGTTCCGTCAAATGTCCCACGCACCCTCACCCTTCGAGGGAGCATTGCCTAAGCGCGCGGCTGAGGACCTGTACGATATCATTCCCGCGGATCATCGGTTGCCTTACCGAATGGAAGACATTCTCGAGCGGCTGGTCGATGGCGACGAATGGATCGAGTTTCAACCCGACTACGCTCCCGAATTTATCTGTGCGAACGCGCGGCTCCATGGCCGCCCCGTCGGCGTCATCGCCAACCGGCGCGGTTTCCTAAAAATGCACGGGAAACCCCGAATTGGCGGCATCGTATATACGGAATCGGCCCGAAAAGTCTCCTACTTTGTCGACACCGCGGAGCGCCAGCGTCTACCGCTGCTCTATGTTCAGGATGTCTCAGGATTCATGGTGGGCGCCGACGCCGAGAGCGAGGGCATTATCCGCGCCGGTGCTGAAATGGTGGAAACCATGGCTTGCGCGACCGTTCCGAAGGTCGTTCTCACGGTCAATCACGCAAGCGGGGCCGGTTATTACGCCATGGCCGGTCAGGGGTTCGATCCCAACTTTACGTTTAGCTGGCCAACTGCGCGCATTGGCGTAATGGAAGGCGATTCCGCCATACAGGCTATTTTCGGACCAGAGATCGAGAGGTTGAATGCGCAAGGCGAGTCCCTGCCAGACGAGCTCAAAGAGAGAATCGAGCAGACCCGCGCCGACTACGACTGCTGGCTCAATGCCAAGTATGCTGCCGCGCGAGGCCACTGCGACGCGGTGATCGATCCGTTGGTTACGCGCCGCTATCTCGAGCTGGCTTTTGAAGTCTCCTGCGCGCGCTCCGAGGTGGAGCACCTGCCATTACAAGGAACCGGAAGCGTAAGCGCCCGGCCCATATGATTCGCATCGCCAATGGGCAAGGCTTTTGGGGAGATTGGCTCGAAGCGCCCAAGCAACTGATCGAACGCGGCGACTTCGACTACCTGACCCTCGACTACCTGGCTGAAGTGACCATGTCCATCCTTCAGAAGCTGAGGAAGGCCGATCCCGATGCCGGCTATGCGCGCGATTTTCCGCCGCTCATTCAGGAAATCGCGCCCAAGATTCTTGATTCCGGCATAAAGGTTATTGCAAACGCAGGTGGCGTCAATCCAGTCGCCTGCGCGAAAGCAATCAAAAAGCTCTGTCCTTCTCTCAAGCTCGCGGTCGTGCTGGGAGACGACATTCTCGACATCCTGGACCGCCTCATCTCCAAGGGACTCACTCTCGAAAACATCGATACAGGAGCGCCCATAGACGCGATTCGCGGCGATATTTTAAGCGCCAACGTTTACCTCGGAGCGTTCCCTATTGCCGAAGCCCTCTCGACCGGCGCCGACGTAGTCATTACCGGACGTTGCGCCGACGCTGCCCTTGCTCTGGGCCCCATGATTCACCGTTTCGGTTGGAAGGAAACGGAATGGGATCTCCTGTCGGCCGGCACCGTCGGCGGGCACATTATCGAATGCGGAACACAAGCCACCGGCGGCAATTGTCAGGCCGACTGGCGGTCCACTCCGGACTTCGCCCATATCGGGTACCCCATTCTCGAGGCATACCCCGATGGCACAATGCTGGTCACCAAACAGGAAGGGACGGGCGGCCGCGTCACTTTGGCGACCGTCAAGGAGCAATTGCTCTACGAGATCGGCGACCCTCAGCGCTATCTCACGCCCGACGCTACTGTTGATTTCACAAGCCTCAAACTTCGCGAGAAGTCTAAAGATCGAGTCGAGATCACAGGTGCGCGCGGCACCGCCCGGCCCGCCCTCCTCAAGGCCTCTATTTCGTACCATTACGGTTGGAAGGCTGTGGGAACGCTCGTTTACTCCGCGCCCGACGCCCTCGAAAAAGCGCAAGTCGCCGACTCCATTGTCAGGACACGCCTCACGGAGCTGAACCTGGCGTTCGAAAAAATTCACACCGAATTTTTCGGCGTCAATGCCTGCCACGCACACATGGCCACGCCCGTTGCCGACCCCCCCGAAGTACAGTTGCGGATTGCCGCGCGCGGCCGCAACAAAGCAGCCCTCGATCGATTCACTCGAGAACTCATTCCGCTGGTTTTAAGCGGTCCGCCCACTGCGACCGGATACGGCGAAGGCCGGCCGCAGGTTCGCGAAATCGTGGCTTATTGGCCCGCTCTCGTTCCGCGCTCCATCGTCGAGCCCCGCGTGGAGATAGTCAGGTGAAAATACCGCTCTTGCGCATCGCTCACGCCCGTTCCGGCGATAAAGGCGATGTTTCCAACATTGGCCTGATCGCCCTCGATCGCCGGTACTACCCAATTCTCGTTCGGGAAGTCACCCCCGGAAAAGTGAAGCAATATTTCGGCCCGTTGGTTCTGGGCAGTGTCACCCGCTACGAGTTGCCCAATCTCCAGGCCCTAAACTTTTTGATGCAACAGGCTCTCGATGGTGGTGGTACCATCTCTCTGCGCACCGACGCGCAGGGCAAGACACTCGGTGCGGCTCTGCTGAGAATGGAAATCGAGGTAAGCCACGATGAGCTTGCTGTTGATTGAAAAGGAAGGCCGCGTTCTTTCCATCACTCTGAACCGGCCTGAAAAAAGAAATGCGTTCAACATTGCTATGTGTCACGAGCTTGTCAATGCGATTACGAACGCGCAAAGCGATCCAGGGGTTGGTTCCATCCTCCTGACCGCCGCCGGCCGGGTCTTCAGTGCCGGTATGGATCTGGACGAAGCGTCTTCCGAAACCGGAGACGATAGCACGGCCATTCACGAAAGGCTCTTTTCCATCGGCCGTGAAACTTCAAAACCCATTGTTGCCTGCGTCACAGGCCCAGCACTCGGCGGCGGTCTCGGCTTGGTCGCCCAATCGCAAGTCGCCGTTGCCGCGCAGGGTGCCCTCTTTGGCTTAACAGAGATTCGCTCGGGCATCTGGCCCTTCCTCGTCTACCGATCGGTCGAAGCCGCCATCGGTCCACGCCGTACACTGGAGTTGAGCTTGACAGGACGGCTGTTTTCCACCCATGAGGCACTTTCCTGGGGATTGATTCACCAGGTGGCGCATGCCTTCGAGGTGGAAGATAGGGCCGGTGCCATCGCCCGCGACATTGCGAAAGCAAGTCCCGAGGCCCTCAGACTAGGACTCCAATACGTCGCTCGAAGTAGAAGTAAGACATGGCAGGAATCGGGCATTTTGGCAGCCGAATTGAGGCGAGAGTGTACGTCCGGTGCTGATTTCAAAGAAGGTGTCGCTGCTTTTCACGACCATCGGGAACCCCACTGGCCGAGCATGCCCGAAGGCACTTATTCCGATATTCCAGAGCACGTTGACCGCGAGGCCGCGCTCCGCCAGAAAACGGGTACTGAGCAAGGCCACTAGCCTTTTCTGGCTCGCTCGACTTTTCTGGATATTGCCTGCTGGAGCCGTGGCGCGTGCGCCTTCGAGCTCGACGCCCGCCATTTCCTCTCCCACGTTTTACAAAGATGTTGCTCCCATTCTTCAGCAGCATTGTCAGACGTGCCACCGTCCCCGAGAGATAGCTCCCATGCCCTTGGTCACCTACCAACAAGTCCGGCCCTGGGCGAAAGCCATCCGGCAAGAGGTGAAGACGAAGCGCATGCCGCCTTGGTTCGCGGTCAAAGGCATCGGAACCTTCGCAAACGACCCCTCACTTACCGAAAGCCAGATTCAGACCATTGCGCAATGGGCCGAAGCTGGCGCACCTGCGGGACGCGCCGACCAGAGTCCGCCTGCACGCCATTGGACCAGCGGCTGGAACATCGAGCCCCCTACCCGTGTCATTCAAATGCCAACTCCCGTCCCTATCGCAAAAAGTGGGGATATTGAATACACCTACGAGATCGTGCCCTCGCATTTCACGAAGGATACTTGGGTTCGGATGGCGGAAATCCGTCCGTCCGCGAGACAGCATGTGCATCACGCGGTCGTTTATATTCGGCCGCCCGGCTCTAAGTGGCTCAGCCATGCGCAGGTTGGCGTCCCATTTTCCGCTTCCACTTTGACCGATCCTCAGGACCGCCGCGATGCCATGTGGACAGCGAGCGACATTCTCCTCGTCTACGCGCCCGGCAGCTCGCCCGACAACTGGCCAAATGGCATGGCAAAATTGGTTCCCGCCGGTTCGGACCTCGTTTTCCAAATGCACTACACCACAAACGGAGAGCCGGGAACCGACCAAACCGCGATTGGGCTTGTGACAACCGAAGACATGCCCGCCCGGCGAGTCCTCACACTCCAGCTGACCAACGATAAATTCATCATTCCTCCAGGCCTTGACGATTACCGCGTCGAGGTTCACGGAACCTTGCCGAACGACGCCCTGCTGCTTAGCTTTTTCCCCCACATGCATCTTCGAGGAAAGCGTTTCGAGTACAACATCGTGCACAAGGACGGAAACGTCGAGCCTCTTCTCCGCGTCAACTACGATTTCTATTGGCAGTTGAGCTATCGTCTTCAAACACCGCGTTTTCTCGCAGCAGGAACCGAACTCCAAGCCGTCGCCTGGTTCGACAATTCGAAGAACAATCCACACAATCCCGATCCCGACAGCGCCGTCCGCTGGGGCGACCAAACCTACGATGAAATGATGGTCGGATTCTTCGACGTGGCCGTCCCTCCGACCGTTGATAAGAAGAAATTCTTCGAGCGAATCGCCAGGTAGCAAAGAAGAAGCTATCGGTTTCGGGGTGCTATCTTTTTTCCATGTCGACCATGCGAGACGAAATCCGGGAGCAGCCCGACGCGATTGAGCGAACGCTGAAATCGGAGTGGCCGCAGGTACAGAAACTTAGAGCTTTTTTCGAAACGCAACGGCCCCGCCTTATCGTGCTCGCCGCCCGGGGAACATCCGACAATGCGGCCCAGTTCGGCCGCTATCTGCTCGAAATTACAACCGGCATCCCCGTCTCGCTCGCCGCGCCATCGGTTTACACCCTCTATCAAGCGAGAGTCGATTTGAAAGACACGCTCGTCGTAGCCATCTCCCAATCGGGCGAATCCACCGACACAAATCTCGTGCTCGAAAGGGCAAAAGAGGCTGGGGCCGTGACTATCGGCATTACAAACGAAGCCGAAAGCGCGCTGGCTGAGCTCGCCCAATATATGTTGCTGGTGCGTGCCGGTAAGGAACGCAGTGTCGCCGCCACCAAAACGTATACCGGCCAATTGTTCGCGTTCTATCTGCTTGCCTACGCGCTCGGAGCCCCCATCGCGCTCGACGATTTGAAGCGCGTTCCCGGCATGGCCGAAGCCGCCCTCCAACTCGAACCCAAGATCCTGGAACGCGCCGAGCGCTACCGCTTCATGCAATATGCCGTCGTTATCGGCCGCGGCCTCAATTATGCCAATTCCTTCGAATTCGCCTTGAAGTTGATGGAAACCTGTTACGTTGTCGCCGAGCGATTCTCCTCGGCCGATCTCCTCCATGGCCCTATCGCCATGCTCGAAGCTTCTTTCCCCGCATTCGTGCTGGCGCCATCGGGCGTTACTTGGACGCCCATTCAGGAGATGATCGAGCGTCTTTTATCCATCAAGGCCGACACGCTCATCTTCTCTGATGCGAGCAACGGCGAGGTTCAGAAGATGCCCGGAATCAAGAACAAAGTCATCACCATACCGGCCTCGCTCGCATCGACTTCCCCGCTGCCCGAAGAACTCTTCACCCCCATTCCCTACATCATCCCCGGCCAATTGTTCGCAGCGTTCCTCGCCGATATCAAAGGACTCGATCCCGATCAACCGCGAACCCTCAGCAAAATAACCCAAACCCTGTGAATACGTATGGCCCCCGGTACTACTGAGGTTCATAAAATATAGTGACAAGAGATGCGATGGATGCGTCTATATGAACAATGAGCCCACGCGCAAAAAGCACCCGGGATTTCGACGAGTTAGAGCGATGCGTCACTTGGAACCTTTCGCCGATTACCTGCGCGATCCGATCGAGCGTCCACAACCCATTGGGGAACCCGGCCTTCTCGCAAAAGGATCTCCAGCTTTTCGACTTGTACCGCGCTTAATCTGGGCCGCCTTCCCGCACGCCCTGCTTTCTTTAGGCCCGCTGCTGCACCATGCTTGGCGATCTGATTCGACCAGCGTCGGACGCTTTCCCGGCTTACTTTCACCTGTCGTGCCACCGCAGCCGTATCGTTCAGGACTACCTCGCCAGCTGGAACGGGAAGATTGAAGCTTTCTACCTGCCTGCCTACGCTCCTGAATTAAATCCTGCCGAATACATCTGGGCTCGCCTGAAGCAACATGAGTTGGCTAACTTCTGCCCCCGCGATCTCTGGAATTTGTCCACCGAAGCCCGTTCTGCCCTTCGATCCATGCAACGCCGGCGGACCGTCGTCACCGCCTGCTGGCGGCAGGCTTCTTTGTCCTAAATTGTCACTGTATTATATGAACGT
>CAVRNU010000013.1:0-127202 GCA_963722585.1 Bryobacterales bacterium
AGCACCGGCGCAGGAATGTATCAAATAGGGGAGATGGCCGCTTTCGTACAGCCAAATATGCCTTTTGGCCGCCTGGCGCCTTGACCCCACAAGAAGCTTATGATGTGGCGGCGTTTGTTGAGAGCAAACCGCATCCGCTATTCAAAGGGCAATGGCAAGGACTGATCCTAAAGCGGACCCGCCGCATCTCCTATCGGCACAATGACTTGTCTGACCACATAAGGTGAAGATTTGTGACGAAAGGTCGACTGTAGTCGAAGGGCGTCACAGCCCCCGATCAAAGCGACGGATTTCCTTGAAATATCGAATGTTGCTTTTGGCATACAGCGTGCGCTGCTCAGATGGCACGCGTCTCAGAAGCTGCGTGCGTTCGATTCAGGAAAGGGGACCCCTCGTGAGCAAAGTCCGATTGATAGGACTCGCGGCAGTGTGCGCCATCATAGCCGCCACCTTGCTAATCTCCTCTCGTCGCCTGTCGGCACAAAGTAGCGTTACACCGACACCTTACACTCCGTACCCGCCTGGCATCCTGCCATCCAATATAGATTCCGAGCTAGCGCGAGTTCAACGGGAAATTCAAGGCATCTTCAACCAATATCTCGCACAGTGGCAAGCATTAACGCCTCCGACTGTGGCGGGCAACCCGCCAATCCTTCAGAACACCGGTTATCAGGCACAACGAATACTCGGTGGCCTCCTGCAGTATGACCAGAACATCTCACCGTTCAAGAACACAGCTTGCGCTTCCTGTCACATGCCGTACGCCGCGTTTAGCGGACCCATCCCGTCCGTCAATCTGACGATGGTCGCGTATCCCGGATCGTTTCACTTCCGGGCCGGCAAGCGGACCGCGCAACGATACACGTACTCACACAGTTTCCCTGTGCTCCACTACAACACAGTCCAGGCTGCGTTCTTTGGTGGAAACTTCTGGGATGCGCGTGCGACTGGATACGAGCTGCAGAGCCCCGATGCGGAGCAGGCACAGGGCCCCCCGTGGACACGCAGGAGATGGGGTTGCCTGATACGGCTTGCATCGCCTATCGGCTTTCAACGGCGACGTACAGACCGCTCTTTGAGACGGTGTGGGGCGACTCTTTTAACATCGCCTTGCCGTCCGACACTGAATCAATCTGCGACACTCCCGGAGGCGCTGCGGAGTTCGGCGGGAGCGCCACGCCAATTACGTTATCTGCGGAAGACCGCACCAAGGCTACCAACATTTATAACCACTGGGCGCAGTCCGTTTCCTTCCTCGAAAGCTCACCCGATGTCAGCCCTTTCACGTCGAAATTCGACGCCTTTCTGGCCGGCAAGTACACGCTGACTTCGGACGAGATGGCAGGTTACAACCTGTTCCGAGGCAAAGCGAATTGCAACTCATGCCATCTAGACGGGAGATCAACCGCTCCTACTCCCCCGCCTCCCGAAGGAACCGCTCCGAACAGCGAAGATACTGGAGCGGCCGCAGCTACCGAGCCCTTGTTCACCTGCTTTGGCTACGCCAATCTCGGCCTGCCCAAGAATCCGAGGGATGCTTTCTATTATCAGACGACGCCGGATTTCTTTGACTTTACCCCTAACGCGGGAGGCTTCACCTACACCGATTTGGGAGTAGGAACCTTCTTGAGAAGCGGTTTCGGTTCCGCTCCTAACCCGAACTCGACTTGGACCCAATACGCGGCAACTTCCGACGGTCAGATGCAGACGTCTACGGCACGCGACGTGGCCCTCGTGCCGACCCAGTGCCCGACCACCGAGGCCCCAGGCCCCTACTTCCAGAAGGAGTTCTTCCACAATGGCTACATCAAGAGCCTGAAGCAACTCGTCCACTTCTACAATACGCGTGACATGTATCGGATGCAGGTGGAAAGCGGCGAGTGCCCGGCAGGAACCGTCGAAAAGGTAAACTGCTGGCCTGCGGCCGAAGTCCCACAAAATCAGGATATGACCGTCGGTAATTTAGGTTTGACAGATACGGAGGAAAACCAAATCGTCGCCTTCCTCCAAACGCTGTCCGACGGCTACACAACGCCTTATCCTTTCGTTGGCACTTACACGGGTGCTTGCATGAGCGGTGGGAGTGCGGCCACTCAAGGTAATTCGACCATCATCTCCGCGGCTGTATTAAAAGCCGCCATGGCAGCGATGCACCACTAAATAAAGGCCAGGCGGGCCTCGCGCTATAACGATTTACACATTGAATATAGCAGCCGGGGCCCGCATGAGCTTGGTTTAATACTTTCTAAGCCCGGGGTTGTCAATATGAAACGTATTTACGTCAGTGCAGTGCTTCTCACCTTGGCGGTCACCTTACGGTTCTCGAACTTCGCTGCCGCCCAGATGTCGCCTTACACTCCTAAGAGCATTCCGCCGCCCGCAAAGAGGGTAGCGCGCGTCCAGATCACCGAAGGACCGGCTATCGAAATATTCAGAAACAATGAGGCGATCATCCGATGGACCAGCAACAATCCAGGCGGCGCTGACGAGCATTTCGGTATCGTAAATTACGGCACCGATCCTCACCAGCTAAACCAGGTGGCGAAATCTCACATCCGGCTGAACCAAGGTCATTCGTATACGGTCTTCCGCGTCCGCTTGGCAGGCATTAAGGACGGAACAACATACTATTACACGGTAGGCTCGATGGGGGGTGACGGCACTAAGGACAACGTAAAGGTCGACGTGTATCACTTTACTACGCCGCCAGCGATGCAGGCACCCACAACATCCGCGCGTCGTCAATGACTAGCTGTAAATAAGTATGGCTTTCGCAACAGCTTCTCCCATTGTAGTCGAGTTCTAAATAATCTTTTTGATCCGAATCGAGAAAAAATCTGTCGCCATCAAACACACATCCGGTTCAGGGACATAGTGCCGTGCTGGCGTGCGGGGATCTGGTCGCGAATGAAGATCATGTCCAGTGTTCGACGCTATGGATTTGCGGCGATTTCCTGCGGCTTAGCGCTGGCCCTGGCATGGCCGTTGGATGCCCCTTCGTCTTGCTTCTTACTCGCCGTGATGGCGAGCAGCCTCTATGGAGGTAGGGGCCCGGGCCTCTTGTCCGTTGCGCTCTCAGCCCTGGCCTTCGATTACTTTTTTCTACCTCCGCGATTTCACTTGTCGGTCGAGCCATCTTCCTACTTGCGATTCGCAGTCTTCGTCGGCGCGCTGTTGTTGGTCGCTGGGCTAGTTGAGGGCAAACGGCGCGTCGAAGAAGCCCGTAAGCGAGCTGAAGAGGCCGTGCGCGCCAGTGCGCAGGATCTTGCGCTAATTATCGAGACGATACCCGCCCTGGTATGGTGCGCGGCTCCAGATGGCGAGCTCACCTACGTGAACCGGCGCGTGCTGGACTACACCGGCACCAGCCTTGGCGCATTGGCCAAGCTTGGCTGGCTGAATTTCCTTCACCCGGACGATGTGGAGGCTACGATGCGCGCGTGGTCGCATGCAGTCGCAACTGGTCAGCCGCACGAGGTCCAATACCGGTTACGCCGGTCCGACGGGTCATATCGCTGGTTTCACGTGCTCGGCGAGGCCTTGCGTGACAGTGACGGCCGCATTCTCCGCTGGTACGGCTTGCTCATCGACATCGATGACCGAAAGAATATGGAGGACGCTTTGCGCCGCACGCAAACGCGACTGTCGCGAGCGACGCAGGTTGCCACCGTGGGCGAGCTGGCTGCCTCCATTGCCCACGAAATCAACCAACCTTTGGCCGCCGTCGTGGCGAACGGTCATGCCTGCCTGCGCTGGCTTTCGGCCCAGCCACCGAGCTTGGCTAAGGCGTACGAGGCCGCCGAAAGGATTGTTCGCGATGGGAAGGAAGCCGGAGAGGTGATCCGGCGCATCCGGGCGCTCTTCCGGCGGGGGCCGCTTGAAAAAGTCGTGCTCGACCTGAATGAGGTGATCGCCGAGGTGCTGCGCCTCCTTAGCGGCGAAGTTGCAAAAAGACGCGTTATTGTGAAGACTGATTTGGAAACAAATCTGCCACCTGTGTTGGGCGATCGCGTGCAATTGCAGCAGCTGGTTCTCAACCTGCTACTTAACGGGATGGAGGCGATGGACCGCGTCTTTGACCGCCCCAAGGGGCTTTCGATCCGTTCGAAGCTTCAGGCCGGCAGTATCGTCCTCGTTGAGATACGAGATTGTGGCGTGGGTCTGGAGGATCCGGAAAAAATCTTCGAAGCGTTTTTCACGACGAAAGAGAACGGTCTAGGAATTGGATTAGCGATTTGTCGCTCAATCATCGAAGCACACGACGGCCGGCTGTGGGCGGTCTCCGGCGACAGCACTGGTTCGACTTTCTGCTTTACGCTTCCGACCCAAGCGGCTGCGGAATTATGAGCTTCGACGCACCCATTGTCTTTGTCGTGGATGACGACCGTCGCGTAAGGGAGGCGCTGTCGAGCCTCATTTCCTCCGTGGGACTTCGCGTGACTACCTTTGCCTCGGCTTCCGAGTTCCTGAAATCGGAAAAGCCCAACTGCCCTGCGTGCCTGGTCCTGGACGTACAACTTCCGGACGTCAGCGGCCTCGAGCTGCAGACCGAGCTGGCAGCAGGAGATGCACCGCCGATCGTTTTTATTACAGGTCATGGCGATATCCCTTCTTCGGTCCGCGCGATGAAGGCTGGCGCAATTGAGTTCCTGCCGAAGCCGTTCGGCGAAGAGGAGTTGTTACAAGCGATTCACACCGCAATTGAGCTTGATCGAACGGCCAGGCAGAAAAGATCGGAGCTGGCCGAATTGCGAAGGCATTACGATCTTCTCACGCCTCGCGAACAAGAGGTCCTTCCCTTCGTGGTCGCGGGCTTTGCCAACAAACAAACCGCCGCTGATCTAGGCACCAGCGAGATCACCATCGGAGTTCATCGGGGCCAGATCATGCGCAAAATGGGCGCTCAGTCGCTCGCAGAGCTTGTGAGAATGGCCGACAAACTCGGGATAGCACGCATTACTAAACCTGCCTAAATAAACCTATAATAGCCGGCCTCGTACCTTCGCCGTTATCATCGAAGCGTACTGGAGAGCTTCTCCATAATGGCCGAGATTCAAAAACACATTGTCGCGGGAGTGGACGACGATTTTCGAATTCGAGAGTCCATCGAGAGTCTCGTCGAATCTGCTGGATACACCCCTTTTGTGTTCTCGTCCGGCGAGGCATTCCTCCGGTCGGGGATCCTTCGAGAAGTGGTCTGTGTCATTACCGATGTCCGGATGCCAGGAATGGACGGAATCGAATTGCACCGCCGGATCAGACGCGAGCGTCCACAGCTGCCAGTCATTTTTATATCTGCCCATTACGATGATGAGATTCGACAGCGCGCCCTCAACGAAGGCGCCGTCGGGTTTTTGTATAAACCATTTGACGCCTCGGAGTTACTTGACGTGATCCAGGCGGCTGTAACTAAATCGCTGGAGAAATGAGCAGTATTCGAAAAGCGATTCCGTAAGGAACAAAACGATGCCCGTTTCGGATTTGATAGGATCCAGCCCGGAATTCCGGGCGATACTCGACGAGATAAACGTGGTTGCGCCAGCCGACTGTGCGGTTCTGATTCAAGGCGAAACAGGCACTGGCAAGGAACTGATCGCTCACGCGATTCACAGAGCCAGCCCGCGGCGGCATAACCGCTTCGTAGCCCTCAATTGCGCGGCGATTCCAAGTTCCTTGCTCGAAAGCGAATTGTTTGGGCATGAGCGAGGCGCCTTCACCGGCGCGGTCACTCAGACCGTGGGACGCTTTCAAGCTGCCGACCGCGGCACACTGTTTCTCGACGAAATCGGAGACCTTCCCCTTGAACTGCAACCCAAGCTGTTGCGCGTTCTCCAGGAACAGGAGTTTGAACGTCTGGGAGGCGGCCGCACGTTGCAGGTCGACGTGCGTGTTATCGGCGCCACCAACCAGAATTTGTGGCGTATGGTGCAGGAGCGAAAGTTTCGCGCAGATCTTTACTACCGGTTGAACGTTTTTCCGATCAAGCTCCCCACATTACGCGAACGAGGAGACGATATCCCGCTACTAGTCGAGTACTTCGTTCGCAATTTTGCCAAGCGTCACGGCAAGTCTATTGACCACATCCCGGCAGGCCTGCTGGATGATCTGAAGCGCCACGATTGGCCTGGCAATATCCGAGAGCTACAGAATTTCATCGAGCGCGCAGTGATCATGACGACAGGGCCTGTGTTGTGCGCGCCAATCGCGGAGCTCACGAGCCAGCAGGATAGGCCCGCCGCCGTCCGCACTCTCGCCGATGCGGAGCGGGCTCACATCGTGGCGACTCTTCGCGAAACGAATTGGGTGGTTGGCGGACGGAGTGGCGCTGCTGCCAGACTCGGACTGCCGAGGACGACCCTGATTAGCAGAATGCGGAAATTGGGAATCTCGCGCGACGCGTTGGGGCACAGAGCAGATCAACAGAGCCGGTCGATTGTGATGCTTTCCAGACGGTATCCGCTTGCCCCTGACGGCATTGACAGCGTGTCCTCGCGCTCTGAGGAGGACTCGATGGCAACGGCGGCTAGTGATGAGCACTGTGGCCTCGCGCGCATGGCGAACGCTTAACATTGCTGAACGTCAACGGTCCGGGATAACGGTTCAAGCCGGCGCCCCAGCCATGCCGCTGCTCTACGCTCTTCGCAACGACCTGGGCTTACAAGGCCCGCGGTTTGGCTGTGGGTTGGCGCAGTGCGGAGCCTGCACCGTACAGCTCAACGGAGAGGCTGTCAGTTCCTGCATTACCCCGATCTCTGCGGCCGCGGGTAAGGCTATTGTTATCTTCGAGGATCTGGGCACGGCGGAGAAACCTCATCCCCCTCAGGAAGCCTTCATTGCGGAACAGTCGACGCAGTGCGGTTACTGCATCAATGGAATGATCATGCAGGCGGCGGTGCTGAAAAGAATCGGAGCCCGAGCGGCGCACCGCTTTCCACCCACGCGGTCAGCGTGGGCCCAAAGTCCAGCGCCGCTGATGTCACACCCCACGGAGCATACCCTAGGTAAGCAAGAGATGATATTCGATGGCTGAGCAGCACAGACCTGGTGCTACTGCCTTGATCAGAACGGGCATGATTTCAATGTTCAATCTTTATAAGCGCGTAGTACGTGACAAGGAGAATAGGCCGCTCGCCGTCACTCGTCCCGCAAGCTAATAGCGGGATCAACGCGCGTCGCGCGGCGGGCTGGAAGATATGTCGCGAGCGCCGCTACCAGAGTGAGGAGCGCCATCGCACTAAGGAAAGTAAGCGGGTCGGTTGGAGTTACGCCAAACAGAAGCGATCGCATAACGTGGCTTGCAGCCAGGGCAGAGATTCCCCCTGCCGTTAGGCCATAGAACATCACACGGCCCGATTCGCGGAATACGAGCGAAAGAACTTGCTGCGGAGTGGCGCCGAGCGCAAGGCGCACCCCGGACTCTCTTATGCGGGCAGTGACGGAATAAGTCATGACTCCGTACAATCCTACGGCCGCCAAGATCAGGGCGATTACTCCGAAGAGACCCGACAAAGCGGCGGCAACCCGACGCTTTGCAGCAGCACCGGCGAGGATGTTGGTCATAGTATCGAATCCGTAGACAGGTGCGTCCTTGTTCACGCTTTGCACTTCATGGCGAATGGATTCTGCCAGACTAACTGGTTTGTTTTTGTATCGGATAATGAGGGTGGCCCAAGAGCGCGGCTGCTGCGTCACAGGCACATAGGCCTGCATGGTCGCTGGTAAATCTAAGCCATATTGTCTGACATCACTCGCGATGCCGACAATCGTTCGCCAGACGTGATCACCATTAAGCTGGATTCGCTTTCCGAGCGCATTTTCCCCAGGCCAGTAACGTTCTGTAGCATAAGACTCACAATCGTAACCGGCACGGCTTGCAAACTGTCGGCAGATGAGAACGTTCGTCCTTGCAGCAGTGGAATACCCATGGCTGAAAAGTATTGGTTACTCACGACATACTTGTCGGCGCTAGGTCCGCCCGGATCATTGCAACCGGGAAAGCCTTCTATACACAGGATCGAGCGGTCGAACCCATTGAGAGGGAGCGTTCCGCCAATTGCTGCCGTCTTCACTCGAGAAATGGCTTGGACGCGACGCAATAATTCACTTGAGAAGGACAGTTTTTGAGCCGCGTTTAGTTCTTGGCTTGAGGGGACGTAGGTATAGGCGAACAGTAGGTTAGAGGCTTCAAAACCGGGATCAACACCCATCAGGCGGTCAAAGCTTTTGACGAGTAGGCCCGCACAAGTTACCAGCACAAAGGCAAGCGCCGATTCCGCAATAATAATCGCCCGACGCAGATGCAGGTGGCTGCGTGTCTCAACACCACCGGATTGGCTTTTCAGAGCCCGCTGCAGGGATAAATCGAAAATCTGGAGAAGCGGCAGGAGGCCGAAGACAAGGCTCGTAAATAGAGTCGACGCAACCGCAAACAGGAGAACGTGGCCATCAACAGAAAGTTCGTCCACGCGAGGGAATATGTCGCCGCAATACTTGACGATTCTTGGTTCAGCAACATAGGTCAAACCGATTCCAACAGCACCTCCGAGGCTCGAAATCAAAAGACTCTCTGTCAGCATTTGACGGAACAGCCGTGCTGGCCCGGCGCCGAGCGATAACCTTAGGGCAATTTCCTTCGTACGCCGCGTAGCGCGCGCAACGAACAGATTCGCTACGTTGGCCACCGCGACTAAAAGCAGAACGCCGACAAGAGCAAACAAAGCCAGCAATGTGTTGCGGATGTCGCCGGTCATGTCCTCTGAGAAACGGAGAATTGAAATAGTGGAGTCAGGAGCGTAATCCTTTGGATATTCGCGAATGAGTTCCCGGGCAACTCGGTTCAAATCGCTTCGCGCTCGTGTAACCGTGACGTCTGGCTTGAGCCGCGCGATTACTTTCAAGTGCTGGCAGTCTCGGCAAGCGTACCCGATCGGAAAGGCTATATCCAAGGGGGCTTCCAAATTTCAGGCTCGTGAGCGGCATCCGAGAATCCTACTGGTCGAAACCAATTGGGGAGCACGCCTATTATGGTGTATTTGGTTTGATCTAGAATCAGCTGTTGCCGATTACTTCCGGATCGGCAGCAAGCAGGGTTCTCCACATCCGATCGCTAATGACGACCACATTAACCTGCTTTGGGCGGTCGTCACTCGGGCTGAAATCGCGGCCACGTGCGAGTCTGATGCCCAAAACGCGGAAGAAATCGTGAGTGACTTCCATCCCGGCGAGAACATTCAACTCCCCGCTCCAGTTAAGCGCTGGCTGCCAGCCCTCGTAGGCGGCCATGACAGTAAACGATTGAGTGCGGCTTCGCCAATCCACGAACGTGGCATAACCAGTATTCCCCAAGGACACATCTCCTTTGGTGGCCTGTCCCACTCTGGTTACTCGTTCAGGTGCCGGATATGGGAGCGATCGTAAGACCACCGCGTTGAAAACGCTGAAAATTGCTGTTGTGGCGCCGATACCGAGCGCTAACGTTAGCATCGTCGCAAAGAAGAATCCCGGCGATTTAAAGAAGCTCCGCCAACAGTGCGCATGTCGCTGCACAGATCATCGAGTATCGAGAACCCTGAAGCTTGCCGGCAGTCCTCCTTGTACGACTCGATCGAACCGAAGTCGATACGAGCCTGCCGACTGGCCTCTTCGAATGGCGCGCCTTTTCGAGCCAAATCTGTTATACGGAGATCCTGATGAGCCCGGAGTTCCTCCGCCATTTCCGCCTCGAATTTCTTGCGGCGCAAGATTCCATCTATGAATCGTTGGAACACTCAGATTTCCTCAGGGCGAGTTTTAAGCGCCAGTGCCATGGCGGTCGTTAGCTGTTTCCATCCGGCTTCGGCCTTGATGAGCCTTTTCTGTCCGACAGCCGTTAGGGAATAAAATCGGGCTCGTCGATTGTTGTCCGAAACGCCCCATTCCGATTTGAGAAGTTTCTGACGGACAAGACGGTAAAGAGCAGGATAAAGCGCGCCTTGCTCAACGAGAAAGGCACCGCCCGAGATCTGCTCTATCCGCAAAAGGACGCCATACCCGTGGAGCGCACCAAGCGACACAGCTTTTAAGATTAGAAGCTCGAGAGTGCCTGGAAGCAGGCTGATGCGGTCAGCCATGGCCTTTCCTATTTCACTTAGGAGAAGCATACAATGATTTTGGGATCGGCGTCAATAGACAGCAGACCCGCGCCTTCCACATTAAGGCACGAAAGAATATCTCGAAAGCGGTGTTTGACGTACAGCTGGTGCCTCGTTATGCTTGTACCAAGCAGATTCCAATGAATCGATTCCGCAGGCACGGGACACTTCGAACGTGGTTCGTCATTGGTCTCATTGTTCTGCTCTGCGCGGCGCTGTTTATGCTCGGCGCGACGGCGTTCGCGCGAGTAGTTCCTGTCTTCGCGCTCCTTTGCTTCCTCGCGTTCTTGGCATGGCTCTGTATGCCTTACCGGCAAGAACTGCCAGTTGGACCGACGAGGGGACAAATACGAACTAGAGCGCCACCTCGCCTTTCGAATTAGCTGATCTCAAGTGCTTTCCTGCGGCGCTCCGCTTAAGGGCGTCGTGTGGTTCAGTTTCAATCGTCGCGAGAGGAGAGGAGGACGACGATGGATCGGAAACATCAAAGTATTGTGGGCAAAGTTGTCGTTGGGTTGCTGGTTTACAATTTTGCGGCGTCTGGCTCGTTGAAAGTCTTCGGATACCAGGCTATGAGTGAACTTTTCCGACGCTGGGGATATCCGGATTGGGTACGAATCACGCTAGGTTGCGTCGAGTTAGCAGCCGCGGCGCTTCTGTTTTGGAAACCGGGAAGGCGGCTCGGTGCTCAAATCATGATCGCCGTGATGGGCGGTGCGATTGCGACTCTCGTATCTCATGACGAACTGCCAGGGGCGCTCGGTCCGATGGCGGTCATCGGCTTGTTGTTATTGCTCGATCGACTGTCGCCGCGGCCAGTGGAACAAGTGGAACGTACGTAACGAACCGGTGAGCCTCCCACGCGAAAGTCCGGCTAGAATCAATACTGTTCACTTAACAAACATTTCTGCGGTATCCTGTTTTTAGACAGGAGAGTGCGGAATGGCGCGAACCATCGCAACGTTGCCGGCTGGCAGTCGCATTACCGACTACATCAGCCTGGGGGTAATTGCCAAGTTTTTCCCGCTAGAGAAAGTGCGGGGCGTGTTAGAGAAAACCGGCCGCGCCAGTGTGCGGGAACGCGATCTGCCGGCACACGTGGTGGTGTACTACGTCATCGCGTTGGCCTTGTATATGCAGTCCTCTTATCGCGAGGTGCTGCGCTGTTTGCTAGAAGGAGCGCAGTGGCTACTGGACCCGTCTGCGGCAGTGAAGGTAGCAGGCAAGTCGGGCATCTCGCAGGCGCGCAGCCGGGTGGGCGTGGAGCCCGTGAAGGCGCTGTATGAATCGGTGGTCGCTCCGATGGCCGAGTGCCGGACGAAGGGGGCTTGGTATCACGACTGGCGGCTGGTCAGTCTGGACGGCAGCACGCTGGATGTGGCCGACACTGCGGAAAACGAAGCGGCTTTTGGCAGGCCTGGCGCCAGTCGCGGAGCGAGTGCCTTCCCCAAACTGCGCTTTGTCGGCCTGTTGGAGAATGGAACGCACGTGTTGTGGGCTGCGCAGGTGGCGCCGTATGCCACCGATGAGATCACGCTGGCTCAGCAGGTGATACCGGCTTTGCAAAAGCGCATGCTGTGTCTGGCCGACCGCTTCTTCCCGGGTTACCAACTCTGGCAGGTGGCGGCCCAGACAGGAGCGGATTTACTGTGGCGCATGCGCCAGAACGCGCGCCTGGAGATCGATCGGCGCTTGCCGGATGGGTCCTATCTCAGCCGTCTCTATCTTTGTATTTCCGATCGCCGGAATCGACGCAAGGCGATCGTCGTGCGCGTGATCGAGTACCGCTTGAAAGATGTGCCGGATGCCGAGCCGGTCTATCGGCTGATCACCACCATTCTGGATCCCAAACAGGCTCCTGCCAAAGAACTAGCGGCCTTGTATCACGAGCGCTGGGAAATAGGCGTGTCCAGGAAAGGACACATAGTCCAGTCGGTGAGAGACCGGCCGAGGCTAAAAGACTCAGGCCTCGTAGCTGGGGAGGCGTCGTGGCGCGAAAGCAAGACGGCGGAGCCCTCCGACAACATGCTCGGAAAGGAGTATGCGCAACGCACCAGGTTGCAACGTGCAGTGAACGTAGAAGTAGCCTCGTTACACGAATCTCCGGTGGCTGAGACGGTCTATAACGCGCGAAAGCAACAAGAACTGGCCGAAACGAGTCCGATACGGCAGTTCTCACCGGCGGGGTATCAGCGGCGACATGGTGTGAAGGACGATGTGGAAACTGGAGAAGCCCTCGGTGCCCGGCGAAGAAAGCTCGCCGAGGAGATGCTCGCTATAACCGCGAGCGGGAAGTGCGTGCATAGGCATCAGGGTGACGGATCGGGTCGCAGTACTGTCGATGGACGTGCAGCAAAACGCGTCCGGAGGGAAGGGCCCGGACCGGTGAGTACTCCGTGCGTTAAGGCGAGGCAGGGGTGAGATGACAAAGGCACCCGGTAGTCTGCAGGAGCTGCGGCGGCGGATCTATCGAAAGGCGAAGTCTGAAAAGACGCATCGCTTCTGGGGTCTGTTCGTGCACATCACGAAAATCGAGACCCTCGAGGAGGCCTACCGGATAGCCAAGAGGAACGGCGGTGCTCCGGGCATTGATGGTCAGAGCTTCTCGGCCATCGAGTCGGATGATCTATCTACGTTTCTCCGGGAAGTGCGGGAAGACCTCATCACAGGCAGGTACAAACCCATGCCGAACCGCCGGGTGGAAATTCCGAAAGGGAATGGCAAAGTGCGAACGCTTCAGATTCCTTGTATCCGCGACCGCGTAGTGCAAGGTGCATTGAAGCTAATCCTGGAAGCTGTCTTCGAGGCGGACTTCTGCCCCAACTCTTATGGATTTCGGCCCAAGCGGTCGCCACATCGCGCACTGGCGGAAGTCAGACGTAGTGTGATGCGACGCATGTCGACGGTCATCGATGTGGATCTGTCGCGCTATTTTGACACGATTCGGCAGTCGATTCTCCTAGACAAAATCGCGAAGCGAATCCAGGACCCGCAGGTCCTGCACCTGGTAAAGCAGATCATCAAAGCTGGCGGAAGTATCGGTGTCCCGCAAGGGGGACCGTTCAGCCCGCTGGCGGCGAATATCTATCTGAACGAGGTGGACTGGTACTTCGACGCGATCCGTTGCAAAACGGCAGAGGGGAGCTACGAGGCAGTGAACTATCATCGGTTCGCCGATGATATTGTCATCACCATCAGCGGCCATCACACGAAACGGGGTTGGGCCGAACGGGCTCTGCAACGGCTTCAGGAGCAGTTTGCACTGATCGGTGTGGAACTGAACCAGGAGAAAACCAACGTGGTGGATACGCTGAAAGGGGAAGCTTTCGGGTTCCTTGGATTTGAACTGCGCCGCGTACGCAAGCGTAAGAGGGAAGGATATTTCGTCTTGATGACCCCGAAAAAGAAAGCCCGTCAGGCAGTGAAGGCCAAGGTACGCGACATCATCGCTCGCGGGGGTGCAACCCCGATGCCGGCGGTGGTGAAGCAGATCAATGCCACGCTTACCGGATGGGTCAACTACTTCAGGGTAGGTAACGCCAGTCGTGCCTTTAGCGAGGTTCGCGATTACGTCGAGATGAAGGTCCGTACCCTGCTAACGCGACGGAAACGGCGGCGAAAGTCGAGCGTAGGCTGGCGACGATGGAGTAACGAGTATCTCTACGATGTACTGGGGCTGTATTGGGACTGGGAAATCTAGCCGCTCCCTGGGGTGGAGACTTTCGAGTGAAAGTCGTTGTTAACCCGACAGGACCCATAACCCTTTCGCTGAAACTTACTGGGTGAGCTGCTTGAGGGAAAACCTCACGAGCAGTTCTTATGGGGAGGGATTGGAGACGGAACGAGAAATCGTCACCGCGCCAGTCCTTTACCCGACAAACCGCACTGGATGAACTGAAAACCCACTTGCGCGGCGCCCAGATTGTGTTGCGGAGCAAGACACCCGAGCTCGTGAAACAAGAATTCTACGGCTTGCTGATGGCGCACTTCGCTATCCGAGGGTTGATGCACGAAGCCGCCCTGCAGGCCGACGAGGATCCGGATCGGCTCTCTTTTGTTCATGCCGTCCACGTCGTCCAACGGCGCATGCCCCGTTTTGCCGCTATTTCCCCCTCGGCAAAGAAAAGCCTTTCATGAAGCCGTGCTCCAGGACATCCTGCAAGAGCGGGTCAGTTCCAGTCGCAATCGCCTCAACCCGCGCGCCGTAAAGCGAAAAATGAGCAACTATCCTCTGCGGCCTCGCAAGTCTCAGCCCACTCGCCAAAACGACTGCTCCAAGCGAATCAGAATCGTTAAGTGAACAGTATTGGGTTTAACGATTTATCGCATTCCTGGAGCCGGGGATGCTTAAGCTCTCTAAAACCAGCAAATAGTCACCTCCAAAATCAGTCGCCCAACGCGCGTTGAACTTGGTTCGACGCTGACGCGAGGTGAGCGTTGCAAAGAACAGATGCTCGACGTGTGCTCGGGTACAGCAACTGCGGAACGGGCAGCATGGAGACTGCCGGTTCCACGTTGAAGCGAATGCTGCCGGAGCTTGTCGTTTCCGAGCGGAAACTGCGGCAAGCCGAAAGCAGTTGTATCGTGCGGTTAAAGCGCGAGGAAGGAAAACAGAACGTGGGGTTCAGTTCAAGGCCATTTGTGCTATGTGGACTGCCGGTGCGCAAGCCGCCCGCTGGCGAGATGCTCTAAGAACGGCGAAACGGCGATTTCGTTCTACAGATTACCGGTCATCCGAATTATGGTCTGCCGTTCGGCCAAGACCGCATCGTGCCGATTTATCTGGCAACGCTTGCCGTGCGTCAACAGAGTCAAACCATTCGCTTCCGGACTGCCGCTGAAATGCTGAAGACCTTTGGAATGCACAAAGGCGGGAAGGAATACCGACGATTGGTGGCCGCCTTCGAAAGAATTTTCGGCGCAACCATTTTCTTCGGAACCGACACGCTTCGAGGAACGGCCAGGGTGGTCCAGCGCTCGCGATTCAGCTTCTTTCGCGAAGCCCAGATCTGGTACAGCCGCGAACCCGAACAGTATCCGGTTTCAGATCAATTTGAGAACGTTATCGTGTTAAGCGATGAGTTTTACCGGGAGATCGTGGCGCACCCGATTCCGGCGGATCTCGAAGCGGTCAAAGTGCTGGCCGGGGCTCCGGCTGTGTTGGATTTATTCATGCGGCTTTCTTACCGCTGCTTTGTAGCGAAGGGAAAGGAGGTGATTCCGCTATTTGGACGATCTGGTCTGGCCAGCCAGATCGGATCAATTGAATACGCGCGGCCACGCCGATTTCGCGAAAAGCTCGAGCAATGGCTGGAATCGATTCGTGTGCTTTGGCCGGAGTGTCCGGCGAAGATCACCGCCGATGGCACTGGTTTAGAAGTCAGTCGAGCAAACGCCATCCTCACTCAACAAAGCGTCTGTGAGTGGAATGGAGGAATCGCGTGAAGGCATTTTCTGAACGAAGCCGACGTAGTGAACAAGTTCCCGACGATGCGCGGCGACCTGTCTGGCTCGAAGCTACGGAGTCCTTCTTTAAAAAGCTCAATCGTGTTGCGAAGCAATGCGAAATATCTCGTTATGAGGCTTTGAGCAAAGGACTCGACGCACTCGTGCGCGAAGCTCAAATACGAAACTCGGCGTTGAATCGGAATATCAAGAAAAACAGCCTTGCTCGCCTGGAGAGCGGCCCCCTTCGCACCGGGTCGCCCCGACGGATCGGGGCACGAAAGAAAGACAAGAAATGGCGATGTCAAGAACTCGCCGGCTGCTCTTGTGCCGTTCTGCGTGATACCGATCACTGGCTGGATCGTAATCGGCTTTTCGTCCGAAAACGCTCACGCCGATCACTCGCTCCTTCAGCAAACCATGGTCTGCAGCGAGTGTATGGGTGACGATGTGCTGCAGCAGTTCCCGGCATTGTGAGCTGGTCCGAAAATGTTCGCTAGCCAGAAATCGTCGCTAACGTGGACTCTATTCGCTCGCGTGGGCACTCGCTTTGCGGAATCGTGGCGTGCTCGGCCTTCTGGTAACGTTACATTCAGGGTTAACCCCAACCCTTTGCAGGTAGCTTACATCCCGTGTAAGGTCATTGCAACTAATTGCAGAGACAGTGCTTGCAAGATCACTACTGTCAAACACCTGCTCGCGCCATAAAATCTGCCGCACGTTAAAGCATGCAAAATCTTCAATTCGGGGTCGATCATATTCAATCGCACGTGGGGGCCACACGTTGGGAGGGGAAAATGTCAAGGAGACGCATCAGGCAATGCGATAAGACCGTAATGCGCGGCGGATACGGACGGTTCTATGACACCTCGGAATCGAATGAATACGAAGCGTCGACGGCGGTCTATCCGCTGCCGACGCAGCTCTACATGAAAAATCCTTACCGCTCTTGACTCCTTCGATGAGGGCTGATAACGACACGGCGGATAATATGGGATATGTAACCCATTCATGCGCGGAGTTCTCTCCGTAGCCGCCGGCAATATAAAGCGTGTCGCCGTCTTGAAAATACGCAAAATTGCTCGCTAACCATTGGTCCTTTACTGGGGCAAGGCGGTCCGGCAGCAATGACACCGCGTAGCTGTAGACACGATGGGTGCGGTGCCCGCCGTGTCAATGACCCAGATCATTTGATTGGCTTCCAGGCGCGAGAAATCTGTGTCTTTCCCGCCGGACTGATGGTATCCGTTCGTGCGGCCCCCAATCAGAACCCACTTGCCGTTGTAATTCGCCGAAATAAACGACTGCAAAGCCGGCGCTCCTGGAAATTCAGCGCTGGCATCCTCGGACCGCCTCGACAGTCAATGAAACACCGCCGGCAGTCGAAGAGAAAAGCGCATAGCCTAACAGCAAGGGCGCTGCTGCAAAAGCAATCACACGAAACGCGGAACACATCCCGCCGACCTCCAAGAAAGATGGGAATGAACAGGCTAAAACGGAGTGTTCCGAGGACCAAAGAACGAGGAGGTCTGAACAAATCGAGGCTACCACGCTGCAAAACCGCTCCCTCGCAGTCGCGGCTCGGTTGGGTTGCTGTTGACATCCCACAGCGATGAGACTATAGTGTAGACATTCGACAGTTATGGATTGGACCGACATGGCGCTGCGATTGAGAGCATTGATTTTCCACCGCCGCGCGGAGCGCGAACTGAACGACGAACTGAGCGCTCATATTGACATGCAGATTGAGCAGGCATGCGCCGGGGCCTGTCGCGCGAAGAAGCGCGGCGATCTGCATTTGCCGCGTTTGGCGGCGCTGCGCAGGTTGCGGAACAATGCCGCGACGAGCGGGGTACTCGTTTTCTAGAAGACTTTGCGAGAGATCTTCAGTACGCATCCCGACAACTTTTCAAACAGCGAAACTTTTTCGCCATTGCGTCGGTGACCCTGGCGCTCGGTATCGGCGCGAACACCGCAATCTTCAGCGCGGTTAACGGTGTGCTGCTCCGCCCGTTCCCTTACTGGCACGCGGACCGCCTGGCTGCGGTGTGGTGCCTGGAACCGTCGCGAGGCATTCCGAAAATGGGCTGCGCTCTTCCGGATTTGCGGGAAGTCGCAGCGCGAAATCACTCGTTCGAGATAGTGGCGAACTACCACTATGGCGACTTTGACATCACTGACGGCTCGCCTGAGAAGATATCAGGTGTCTACTCATCCGCCAACCTCTTTCCCCTTCTCGGCGTGAACGCAGCGCTCGGCCGGACATTTTCTCCGTCTGAAGAGACATTCGGCAAGAACCACGTCGTGATCTTAAGCGACTCCCTCTGAAGACGGCGCTTTGGAGCCCGGGATAGCGTCATCGGAGAAACAGTGCATCTCAATGGTGAGCTCTACACCGTCATCGGCGTCATGCCTCCCGATTTTCAATTTCCAAATCCGGATACAGACCTATGGACGCCGATGTCCTTCGCTTCGAATGACGTTATGGCGACGCGGGATAACCACTTCATCGACGCGATCGCTCGGCTGAAAACCGGGCGTCACGATCGCCCAGTCGATGTGCAGTCGATTGGGCGTCAACTCGAGCGCGAATTTGCCGAGAACGCCGGCGTTCAAGCCGAGGGATCGGATTATTTGAGTTCTGTGGTAGGCGACGTTCGGCCCGCGCTGCTGAGTCTGCTCGGATCTTTGGGCATCGTGCTTCTAATCGCCTGCGTAAATGTTGCCAATCTGTCAAGCAATCGGGTTTGCGGCAGCCCTCGCAGCCTAAACTTTTCGTGCCGCACTTGCAGGGAACGGTCAAAAATAACGAAACATCCGCGCCGAAGATGTTCCTCTTCATCAAGACGGATTCCGATCCGCTTCGATTTGTGAAAGCGGCGCGCGCCGTGGTTCAGTCGCTTGATCCCGAACAGCCTGTAGCGGATGTTGACACCATGGAGCACCGGCTCGAGGAATCGCTCTCAGCGCAGCAGTTCCAATTGATTCTGTTCCGGGGCTTTGCTATCGTAGCTCTCGCGCTTGCCGCGGTGGGTGTCTATGGCGTGATGTCGTATTCGGTGCGCCTCAGAATGCACGAGATCGGTATCCACATGGCTCTCGGCGCGGACGCCGCCGATATCCGCAAAATGGTCGCCGCGCATGGCCTCAAACTTGGGCTGATCGGCGTTCTTACAGGCACGGCTCTGGCCTTAGGAACTACGCGATTCATGGCATCGCTTCTTTTGGTGTTCGGGCAAACGACGCTGCAACCTTTTTAGGCGCATCGTTGGCTCTGCTCGGCGTAGTCGTTGCCGCCGGTTTTGGCCCGCCGCTCCGAGCGGCGCGCGCAGATCCCGTCACAGTGTTGCGAGCGGAATGAAGTGAACGCCCTGACTGACAGGCCGCCTACCCCGCTTGTTCAGCAGTCCAGCGAACCAGTTCCGTCGCGATGCGCTCGGTTGTCCGTACTGCCGCAAACTCGGCCGCCACCCGGATTGCGTTCTTAATCGCCTTCGCGTTCGAACGCCCGTGACAAATGATGCAGATGCCTTTCAGCCCAAGCAGCGGCGCTCCGCCATATTCCGTGTAATCGACCCGTTTCTTGAAATCCTGGAATGCGCCCTTGGCGAGAAGCGCGCCGACCTGCCGCCTCATCGTCTTTCTCATCGACTCGCGGAGCATTTCGCGGATCACTTCCACCAATCCTTCGCTGACCTTTAACGCGACATTGCCGACGAAGCCGTCGCACACAATCACATCCACCGTTCCCGTATACACGTCGCGCCCTTCCACGTTGCCGATAAAGTTGAGATGCAGCGTCTTGAGCAACTGCATGGCGTCGTGCGTGAGTTGGTTACCCTTGTGCTCCTCCTCGCCAATCGAAAGAATGCCGACGCGCGGGCTTTCGGTGTGGAAGATGACGCGCGAGTAGATTTCGCCCATTACCGCGAATTGCGCCATCATTTTCGCGTTGCAGTCGACATTGGCTCCTACATCGATCATGACGGCCGGCTTGCCGTTCAACGTTGGGAAGGCCGACGCCAGCGCAGGGCGGTCGACGCCCGGCAGCATGCCCAGCACCATCTTTGTAGTTGCCATAATCGCGCCGGTGTTGCCTGCCGACACAACACCCTGCGCCAGATCCTCTCTTACCAGCCGTGCCGCAACCCGAATGGAACTGTCTTTTTTGGTGCGTACCGCGCGTCCCGCCGAATCTTCCATCGTGATCACTTCACTTGCGTGCTGAATTTCGATGGGAAGATTCTGCCAGCCCGCGTGACGGTCCAGTTCCTTGGTGAGGATTTCCTTGCGGCCCACCAATATCACTTTGATCCCCAGCGATTTAGCGGCCTGGATAGAGCCTTCTACTTCGGGTTTTGGACAGGCGTCTCCGCCCATTGCGTCGACGGCAATCGTGGTCATCTACTGGATCTTTGCCAAGACTTGTATGGCCTAATCACCGGCACAGGCCGAAACTACTCTTCGACTTCGATCACTTCGCGGCCCTTATATTTGCCGCAATGAGGGCAGGCGCGATGTGCACGGATTTTCTCGTGGCAATTCGGGCATTCCGCGAATTGAGGAACCTTCAACGCGTCGTGTGCGCGTCGGGTCGAGGTGCGGCGCTTGGAATGTCGCCGTTTAGGATTTGGCATAAATCTATTGCTTCTTCAATTCCAGTGTCTAGATTCTCTAAATAAGTACTTATTCCAGGGTCTAGCTAGTGGCCCGGGCTCAATTCGGTACGCAAGGCCCGCAATTTGTTCCAACGGTCGTCTACGGCTCCCATAGTGCAGCCGCAATCCTGAATGTTCCGGTTTTGGCCGCACTTCGGGCAGATTCCTCTACAGCCGTCGCTGCAAACCACCTGCATAGGCAGCGCCAGCAGCACTACCTCCCGCAAAATATCGTTCAGCTCGAGCCGGTCGCCCTCGTAATAGGCTACCTCGCTCGCCTCTTCCTCGAGCTCGTCCTCGCCGGTCAACTCCAATTCGTCAGCCGGATAATACAGGAGATCAAACGGCGTTTCGACGGGAAGAGACGCCGTTTCCAGGCACCGGTCGCATGGAGCCTCCATCCTGACGTCTAGATGCCCTTTCACCCGGATTTCCCCCAGGCTGTTATTCAGCAGTTTCGCCACGCCCTTCGCGCGCAAGCCCGAAACTTGCTTAATTTGCTTGTCGAATTCGATTTCGCCCACCGGAAGCTCGATTTCGAAGTGTACCGGCCGTAATTCAAGTTCTTGGAGACTCAGGAGCACAGTCACCCCCGCCGCCGCAAACAAGGTATGTTTGTGACGCGTCAATCCCGGCTGAGCGGGTAAACCTAAAGTATAGCAAGGCTTGAAGATGCGCCCCTGTTTTTCAGCATCCGGTGAGTGGGACAGGCGTTTTCGCCTGTCTTATTCGTTCCTCCAGACTTCTGCCACAGAAGCCTACCCCTTATCGCGCGGCTTGATGGTCGACCGGAGGTCTACAAACCTGTTCAGAATATCGAACCAGAAGGGTGCGCCGAGCGTCGCGGCAAGAGCCGAGGCAAGGATGCCCGCAACCTTCAGAAACCAATAATATTTAGCTTTTAGGTTTTCCTCCCCGCTCCAGCCGATAGGAACACCGAGATTCTTTAAACGTGACAGATTATCCTCAACGCGCGCCACCCGTTGCGCTATCGGAGCCTCTGCGGCTTGCGGATTCGAAGGAATCGTCGGAGGGGACACGCCAGTTCTCGCATATTCCTGAGCGGTCGCAATCAGTGAACTACGGATCGATGGATCGGCCAACAGCCGGTCCACTATATGGACGGTATCGATATTGAGGCTGGAAGCGGCGGCGATCGCGATCACAAACAATATAATTTGGGTGCGCCGCTTGTACCATCCAGCCACGCGGTCCATGGAGGCGTTGAACCAGCTCTCAATCGCACTACGCACCCTTTCCAGGTCGTCGGCCGATGCGTCAATTAAAACCGTCAGCCCCTTACCCACCGCCGGAACGTGAAAATTAACCGCCGCCTGCCTGAGCGCCTCAATCACATCCGTACGAGCGGGCTTTGCGCCTGACGCAAGCGTTGCCGCGGCGCCGCTTAATTGTGTTCCGCTCGCCGGAAGAACGATGTCTAACAGCGCCAATGCGAAATTCGCAGATGGAATGTACGACGGCAGGTTTCGCCGTCCGTAAAATTTTCCTTCGAGTATCTTCCCAAGCTTCAAATGCTTCGGATTGTACTCGCCGTGGAACAGCCCGGAGATCAACGGATGATTGTAAAGGAGGTGTGTGATCTCGGTCCCCTCCGGATCGTTGAAAAGCTCGCGGATACCCCGCTCGAGCTGCAGGGACCGGTTCTTGACGAAGGTTTCGATTCCCTCGTTAACCGACGAGCAGAGCAAGCTCAGGACTACATACACGATGATGAGGCCGATAGCCACGTCGACCAAAGTGAATCCGCTCGGCATAAGAGTTCCGCGCTCGCCCACGCCCGTATTTCTTAGCGACAACCCGGGTGCAGGGAAGCTAACATAAAATGCGTGTCTATGAAGTATATAGTCTTATTCCTATTCGCCGCATTCCTGAGTCAGGCCGAGGTTTACACGTTAAGTCTTCCTCAAGCTCTCGAAATCGCGTCACGGCAAAACCCTGACGTGACGCTGGCGCGCCTGGATGAACAGCGTTCCAGAGAAAACGTAAGAGTGGTGCACGATCCCTTCGTGCCGAAAGTCATCGCCGGAAGCGGCGCGGCGTACACCTACGGCTATCCAAACACAATCCAAGGCAACGCCCCGAGTATCGTGACGATCCAAACCCAAATGGCCATCTACAACAAGCCGCGCAGCTACATGGTGGCCGCGGCGCGCGAGGATGCCCGCGGCACTCAGATCGACGCACAGCAGCGCGCCGACGAAGTGGCATTTCAAATAGCCGGCCTGTTTCTCGATATTCAAGACGCGAAGAAACGACGGCAGAGCCTCGAATCGCAGCTTCCCATGCTGCGGCAGGTATCCGATGCGATTCGCTCCCGCGTGTCTGAAGGATCGGAACTTCCCGTCGAGAACACACGCGTTAAGGTGAACCTGAATCAGGCCGAACATGAATTAAACGTCAGCAAAGCCAATGAAGACTACTCCGAGATGCTGCTCGCCGTTGCGCTCGGCTACTCCGCGAATGACAGGGTCATTCCCGAAGCCGGCCCATCCTTTCAACTGCCGCCGGTAGCCTCCGAAGACGATTCGGTTGGAGTAGCCGTGAGAAGAAGCAAGGAGCTGAGAAGGCTCGAGTCGGCGGTGTTTGCGAAGCAGCTTGAAATCCGGTCGTACCGGGCCTCCCGCCTCCCGCAAGTGGATTTAGTGGCGCAATACTCGCTCTTTGCAAAGTACGCTTATACCCAATATTTTCCGGGCACGCGATTCCAATACAATAACGCACAGATTGGCGCGGCATTCACGATTCCGCTGCTGGTCGGTTCGGCCTCCGGCGGCCAGTACGAAGAAGCGGCGACCGAAATCGCCAAGTTGCGCATTCAGATTAACCAAACCAGGAACCGAATTACGGAAGATACCAGGAAGAGCTATCAAGATATGCAGAACGCGCAAGAAACACGCGATCTTGCGCGCCAGCAATTGGATCTCGCTCACCAGGATTTATCGACGCTTTTGTCGAGATACGCCGAAGGGCAGGCGCGGCTCACTGACGTCGAAAAGGCGCGCGCCGTGGAAAACGAACGGTGGCTGGCCCTTTATCAAACCGAAACCCAATTCGAGCGTTCAAAGCTTGCTGTTTTGCGCCAACTCGGCGATCTGATGGCCTCTTTGCGAATTGCGGCGCCCGGCGCCATTGAAAAGCAGCAGCCTTAGCCGGTGCGATGCCCATGGATGAACTGCCTCGCGCCCACGAAAGTATCGCCGGTCCGGCGTTTGCGTCCAACAACGAAACGCCCGCAATTCAGATCCGCGACTTGCGCAAAGCGTATGGCAGCTTCGTGGCCGTGGATGGCCTGACGCTATCGGTGCCGCAAGGCTGCTTCTTTGGTTTTCTAGGGCCAAACGGGGCGGGGAAGACCACTACCATCCGAATGCTTACCGGTCTGGCTATTCCTACGTCAGGGACCATCGAAGTGCTCGGATTACGAATGCCCGAGAGCGCCTTCGACATTCGTCGACAGATCGGCATTGTTCCCGACGACAGTCTGCTGTTCGATCATCTCACAGGGTATGAGTACCTGCAGTTCGTCGGGCGCATGTATGGCCTCGCGCGTGCAGTTGCCCAGGACCGCGCGGCCGAGCTGCTCAACTTGTTCGAGCTGGGTCAGGAAGAAGGCAAGCTCGCCGGCGAGTACTCGAAAGGCATGCGCAAACGCCTGGCTATGGGCGCAGCGCTCATACACCGTCCGCGGCTATTCCTGATGGACGAGCCGTTTGAGGGCGTTGATGCGGTTGGCGCGCGCCTGATGAAGAATATCCTGACCGAACAGGTCCATCGCGGAGCCACCGTCTTTCTGACATCGCATGTCCTTGAAGTGGTAGAGCGTTTATGCGACCGCCTGGCCATCATCAATAAAGGCCGGATGGTGATCGAGGGCGGCATGGCCGACGTGCGCGCTCAGGCCGAAGGCGGCTCAACCCATCTTGAAGATATCTTTGTGCGGCTAGTCGGAGCGGAGCGGCCGAGTTCCGAAGTCCTCGATTGGTTGTGACATGAATTCGCTAAATCGCTGAAGGTTTGTGACATGTAACCGACCCGGTAAGGAGCCGCGAGCGTCAGCGACCGGCCTTCGATCAGTTAGACACCCCCATGGCAGACCAGATTGGCGCGATTCTCTGGGCCCAGTTCAAGAGCATTCGGAACGCCCTCCCTCGCACTAATATTGGGACCATACTCGCCAGCCTGGTTTCGCTCATATGGTACGGGAGCTTCGCCATGGTGGCATTAGCGCTCGCCTCGGTAACGCCCCTTGTCCCACTGCGCGATGTCCATCGCTTCCTGCCCGTCGTGCTGCTCGGAATCTTTCTGTTCTGGCAGATCTTTCCGCTGATGACACTGAGCAGCGGATGGTCCATTGAACTAAGCAAGCTGCTTGTCTATCCCATCCGGGAAGAGACGCTGTTCTCGGTCGAGGTGCTCCTTCGAGTCACCACCGCGCCGGAAATGATCATCGTGCTCTTGGGATTGATCGTTGGGCTCATGCGTCATCCGCAGCTTCCAGGAGCCGGGCCTGCGCTTCTGCTGTTCTACTTGCCACTCAATCTGTTCTTGTCCCTCGGAACGCGCGAGCTTGTCCGCCGGTTGCTGAGCCGTGAGCGCCTCAAAACGCTTCTGCTCATTCTTTTCCTCGCTATTTCCGTTCTGCCGTCGCTTGTTTTCAATACCGCCTTAGGCGAGAGAGCGAAGCCGTTTCTGATGGGCGCTGCGGGCGCTAACGGTACGCCGTGGCAGGAATTTGCTTCCCTCGCTCTCGGTGACAAACCACTACTAGCGCTTAGTATCTGTTGCGCCTGGATAGTGGCCGCGTTTCTCTTCGCGCGTAAAGAATTTGCGCGAATGATCGCTTGCGACCCGGCAAGCTTCGAGCCGGCGAATTCGAGCCTTGCGAAGCAGCGCGGCAGGCAACGATGGCCGAAAATCCTCTTCAGCCTGCCGTCCAGGATTTTTCGCGACCCGCTGGCTGCCCTAATCGAGAAAGAACTGCGAGTCCTCTCGCGATCGCCGCGATTCCGGCTCCTTTTCGGAATGGCTTGCGTGTTCAGCGTTGTTGTGTTCTTCCCTCTGGCATTCGGGCGGATGGGCAGCGCGTTTTTGCACGAAAATTATCTGCCATCCATCAGCGCCTATGGATTGCTGATTCTCGGCGATACGCTGCTCTGGAATATGTTCGGCTTCGACGGCCACGCCGCTCAACTCTACTTTGTCGCGCCGGTTCAGTTGGCAGCCGTTGTGCGCGCGAAGAACATTGTTGCGATCGCCGCCATCGCTCTGATGACGATACTCATTTCAGCTGCCGGCTTCTTGTTTCGAACCGGCGCTGGTCTCGCAAGCGTCGCGGCATCCGCTCTGCTCACGTTTGTACTCACTGTTTTCTTCCTCGCATTTGGCAACTTGATGTCCGTCCTCATGCCGCGGCCGGTTGACCCCAATCAGGCAATGAGGACTCAGGGTAGTGCAAAGGCATCCGCCTTAGTCCTGCTATGTGCGCTGATGCTGATTGTTCCGGTAGGCTTGGCCTTTGTGGCCCGCTGGGCTTTTGATGCCGAGTGGCCATTTTTTGTCGTCCTTGCGTGTGACTTCATCGCCGGACTCGCGTTTTACTACGTTGCCACCGAAACGGCCCTCGAGCGGGCTGAAAACCAGAAAGAACGTATCCTCGAACTGTTATCGAGGAATCGCGGCCCTATTGGGTCGTAAGAATGTAATCGGACTCTAAAGCAATTTGAGCAGTAGGCCGATAGTGAGTATGGAATTGAGTAGCCTTTCAGGCTGGAAGGAAGGGTGCTAGATGGGCCTGCGGCCCACCAAAGGTGACGTAGGCGGAAGCATTCGGAAGCGTGTGCACCGAATTGTGGAGCGGGTCTCCAGGCCTGCCACGCCGCCATTCGTGGCGGCATTTTCATCGCCCTGCTGTCCGTCCTGCCTTTGGCGCAAGCTCAGCAGAATAACCTGCCCACCCTGACAACTGCGCGGGAAGCGCACAGCCTGACACCGGAAGCGGCGGCACGCGCCTACCCCGTCCACTTGCGGGCAGTCGTGATTTACTACGATCCCTACATCGATCGGAGGCTCGGCGCGCTGTTCGTTCACGATTCGAGCGGCGGCATCTTTGTGAAACTTCCGGCCCGTCCGATACTTCCCCTCCGCGCAGGTACGGTGATAGATGTTACTGGCGTTACAGGCGCAGGCGACTTTGCGCCCATCGTTGACCACCCTAAAATACGCGTCCTTGGACAGTCCCATGTGCCGGCCGACGCTCCCAGGGTCAGCCTGGCTCACATGCTCACCGGGGCAGAGGACGGACAGTGGGTCGAAGTCGAAGGCTTGGTGCGTTCAAGTCAAAAATCCGGTATGAACGTGACGCTTGAAGTCGCGATGAGCGATGGAGCGGTGCTCGCAACCACGGTCCAAGAAAACGGTGTGGATTATAGCCGCTTGACGGATGCGAGAGTGCAAATTCACGCCGCTGCCGCCCCGATCTTTACGAAGCATCGCCAGATGATCGGTGCGCGTCTCTTCTTTCCGGGCCTGGTTGCGCTGAAAGTAGTTGAGCCTGCCCCAACCGATCCGTTCGGCGTACCGACGCGCCCCATCAAAAATCTCTTGCTGTACACGCCCAATATTGCTTTTCAACACCGGGTTCGAGTTCGAGGCCGGGTAACGCTCGAGTGGCCGGGCCGCTCTCTCTGTATTCAGGACCAGACTGCCGGAGTCTGTGCTACTGTTTCCCAAACCACTCCGCTCCATCTGGGAGAACTGGTGGATTTGGTTGGTTTCCCTTTGCCCGGTCAGTATGCGCCCACATTGCAGCGCGGCATCTTCAGACGCGCTGGTCCCGGCGAAGCCCTGACGCCAACGCCCATTACAGTGGAGCAGGCTCTTGCCGGCGATGTTGATGCCCAACTGGTTCGGATTCAAGCTCAGTTGATCGAGCAGGACCTGACGGCAAAGGACCCGACTCTGATCCTGTCGTCAGGGGGTGATCTCTTTTCCGCCGTCCTCCCCAACAGCTCGAGAGGCGCGAAGCTGCCCAATTGGGAGCCCGGTAGCAAGCTCGAATTAGCCGGTATCTGTTCCGTACAAGTCGACGCCACGCAGGAAGCTTTCCATGGGGGTGTCGCCCGGCCCAAGTCGTTCCGGATTCTATTGCGATCGTCCAACGACGTCGTCGTGCTACAGCAGCCGTCCTGGTGGACGGCCCCTCACGCCGTCGCGGTCCTCAGCCTGCTCCTCGCGATCACGTTCGGCGTGCTTGCCTGGGTTGTCGCGCTCAGAAAGCGCGTAAAGGCTCAGACAACCGTCATCCAGCGGCAACTCGACGAAACAGCGGCTCTCAAGGAGGCCGCCGAATACGCCAACCGCGCTAAGAGTGAGTTTCTCGCGAATATGAGCCATGAAATCCGCACTCCCATGAATGGAGTCCTCGGAATGATCGACCTGGCTTTGAGTGCCGATCCTTCTCCCGAGCAGGCGGAATGTCTCGCCATGGCCCGCAGCTCCGCTGATGCCCTGCTCACGGTTATCAACGACATTCTCGATTTCTCGAAAATCGAAGCGGGCAAGCTGGAACTCGATGCGGCTGATTTCGACCTGCGGGATTTCATCGAGGAAAACCTCCGGACCTTCGCGCTGCGGGCCGCTGAAAAGGGAATCGAACTTGCCGGCGATATAGCGCCTGATGTTCCCGTCAGAGTGAATGCCGACGCCACTCGCCTGGGCCAGGTAGTTACTAATCTGCTCGGCAATGCTCTGAAGTTCACGGCCAGGGGAGAAGTGTGCCTGCGAGTAACAAGCGACGGTGCCCCGGGCGGCGAACCCATACTGCATTTCATCGTTAGCGATACCGGCATTGGCATCCCGGCCGAGCAGCAGAAGCTCATCTTTCGGGCTTTCGCCCAAGCCGACGCTTCCACTACGCGCAAGTTTGGAGGAACTGGCCTGGGGCTCACAATTTGCTCCGAGACTCGTGAATTTGATGCATGGAAAAATCTGGGTCGAGAGCGAGCCTGGGAAAGGTAGCTGCTTTCATTTCACGGCCCAGGTCAAAATGGCGTCGGAACCTCCCTCGAGCGTCGAAGCCGCGGGAATCGATGCGTTCCAGGGCGTTTCAGTCCTGGTTGTGGACGATCATGCCGCCACCCGCCGTATTCTGGCGGAGACTTTAGCGCTGTGGGGGATGAGGGTAAATTTGGCTCCCGATGGGCCTGCCGCTGTCTCTGCGGTCGAGCGGGCCGCGCGCGCACGCGACCCGTTCCGCTTAATTCTGACGGATGCGCACATGCCGGGAATGGATGGCTTTGCGCTTGTTCGGCAACTCAGGCAGCATCGCATCCCGGCAGATTCCGTTATCATGATGCTCTCGTGGTCCGGCCAGAAGAAGGATGCGAACAGGTGCCGCGAAGAGGGTGTTGCTGCGCATCTGAGCAAGCCGGTCCGCCGGGCAGAGCTGAAGGAGGCTATGCTACGGACACTTTGCGAGGCGTCCGTATCGAAGCACTCCAATGTTGTTTCACCCGATGCCTCCCCCGGTTCGCGTGACACTGCGCTTGGCTCGTTGCGCATTTTGCTCGCTGAGGATAATCTCGTCAACCAGCGGTTGGCCGGAAAGTTGCTCGAGAAACGAGGCCACACGGTCGTCGTTGCCAATAATGGCCGAGAGGCGCTGGCGCTATTTGACCCTCAGATCTTCGATTTGGTTCTGATGGATGTGCAGATGCCGGAATTAGACGGTTTCGAGACTACCGCCCTGCTCCGCGAAAACGAGAAGAATACGGGCCGTCACATCCCCGTCATCGCTATGACGGCAAACGCCATGAAAGGCGACGAGGAACGCTGCCTTGCGGCCGGCATGGACGGCTACGTGCCGAAGCCCGTCAAACCCGAAGTACTATTCGCCGCCATCGAGCGAGTCCGCCCGGCGTTTGTCCAGCCTGGCCCGTAGCCGGGATGTGGATTTCTCCGTCCCCAACCCTCACCCCAGCCGGTGCTGCGCCGTCTCATCCCGGTGTTTGGCCAGGTACTGCATGAACGGCGTCCCTCCGGTTCCGACCGCATGAGGATTCTTGGCGTCGGTCTGAGCCTGCCGGAAGATGTACGCCGCCGCGTACTCCAGGTGCAGCGATCGAAACTCCTCAACCCGCGTTACACAAGCATCGTAGAGGTCGACCAACTTCGGGCGCCCACTTTGTTGGACAAACGGCCGTATCGACCCGCGGGCCTCGAGCGACTCAATAAATTCCCGATGGAGTGGAGGCATATATGTCCGCATCTCCAACAAATATGTCCGGAGCTGGTCCTGTTTATGATGAATGCCGAGCACAGCATCAAGCGACGGAACAATAGCGCTTTGAGCTCCAGTCTCGCCGCGGAACTGCTGTGCCCTGCCGGCGTACGCTTCGACTCCGTCGTAAACCAGGCCATCAGGTAAGTCTGGATGATTCTTCCATCCATGTATGTAGGGCCGCACCCGATGGTAATAGACGTAAGGATCGCAGAACTCGGGCATTCGCTTCAGCACGCTGTGCATTGAGCGAATGCACGATTCCACCCCCGCCAGAAGCGTTTCGAGGAGCTCCGCCTCGCGGTCGTTCGCCGCGTCCAGGCACGCGTGCAAAGCCTCCAGACCGGGAGCCGCCCGCCGCTCGATATCCACGTGAATGAGAATGAACCATTCCTCGTCGATGCCGCCGAGAAAATTCTGAATCAGTCCGATATTGCCGCATTCCACCTCCCGCGCCGGATTGAACCGGAAGTAGTTGTGCAAGGCGTAGCTGCTGTAGCTCAGTACCGGAGGCCGTCCGAGGCTGGTGGCAACCGCGTACCAGGGAACGGCGAGGCTCGTCGGCAGGACCCCGGCCGGCCTTGCCTCACCCCAGACATAAGCGTGTCCAAGGTAGCTGAGCATTGTCATCGCCCGCTCTCTCTCGCGATCGTTCGAAATCGCTTCGAGAGGAAATGGAGGCAAATCTTCCAGCGTCCGTCGCAGGCAATCCGAAGCAAACAGCTTCGGCAAATTCAACGCCACTGTTTCCCACTCATCGAAGATCGAGGGGAGCCTGCGAAGAGGATCTTGAGGAGGTAAAAAACCGCGCCCGTGGCTAAGCTGTGGCGCGGCGATGCAGGTCGACATTCATAATGTCTCCTATCCCGCTTGGTGGTCAAGCGCTTGCCAAAGCAATCGCTCAACTCTTGGGTAATTCAATTTTAACGAATCCCCGTCTGCCTAGCAACGCGGAATTGTCCGATCAGCGATCGCCGTCACTTCTCCGACGGCCTTTCCACGTGCTTCAATAACAAACGTCTCTACCAGCGCTTCTGCGACTCCAACTTAAGACCGAGCCGGTCAAATATCATAAACAGCGTCGGTCGCATAGGATCGGCCATAGCCAGGTCTTCCGCAGTGGGCTGTGCTCCTGGGGGAGGTCCCGGTCGTGGGCGAAGTGGCACCCACTCTTCCGTCTGAATATTGTAAAGTCCTTTGATGCCGGTCCGATCAACCACAGGACGGTCTGTCCAATTCGCGACAAACAGCACCACGTCTGACATATCGACGGCCTGCCCATGGAGCCCTCGCCCCGACCACCATTGAAGCTGTGACGGAAACGCCATATCTGCGGGACCCTGAGGGCAATCGTTCTCGTCGAACCTTACCCTTTGAAGCTTTGGCCCATTCTTTCCCACGACTAGCGCGTACACCGGCACGTTTTCGTCTCGCGGCCGATCGCCAGCTTGAAGCGGTCCGCCAAAGCGTTTAAAGCATCAATCTCATCTTCTCGTCGCGAACCTTTTCCGTTGCTCCAGCCGGAATCGCGCCCTTCTCAGCCGTTGCTTCAATATCGTATCTTTCAGAACGGATCCACTCCAGGCGTCCGGAAAGCCGCTCGGACTGAAGGGGAATATTGTACGCAGTCGCAATGACGATCTGCACTGGAAGGTTCGTCGCGAGAAACCTCCCGCCAGGAAGCGACTCCAACCTCGCATTGTGCCAATCATCCGACTTGTCTCGTTTCACCGACGCGACCTCGAAGGCTAAAGGCCTCGCTGCCTGCGACTGGCCCCGAATATAGGGCGCCCCTATAATGCCGACGATTATGGGTATCGCCACAGCCGTCGTTCCAATAGTCGCCAGCAGTAGACTGGGAGCCAAGTCTTGATTTGAGATATTTTCTGACGGGAGGAACTCATGGTTAATGGGACGCGAAGACGATTTATCGGATCGCTCTCGGGGCTAGCGGCCGCAATGTCGCTTGCGGCTCAGCAGAGGAGCAGTTTGCCGCTCGCCGAAAAACGGAAGGGGCCTGCATCAATCAAAATCACAGACCTCAGATGCGCAATCATCGGCCGAAACCCTGTAGTTCGAATCGTCACGGATCAGGGCATCTCCGGATATGGTGAAGCCGAATCCACCAAGGCTTATCTCAAGCCGATGGTGCTTTTTTATAAGAGCTATATTCTGGGCGAAGACCCAACGGACGTCGAACGGGTGATGCTGAAGATCCGCCGGCTTGGTGCGTTCAAACCCTGGGGTTCGGCGGTCAGCGCGATCGAGATCGCTCTGTGGGACATCGCTGGGCAGGTCGCTGGAGTACCGGTATATAAACTGCTGGGCGGGAAGATCCGCGATCGCGTCCGCGCCTACAACGGAGGCGTCCGTTTCCCCATGACCGGCCAAACTCCACAAGACTACGCAGAGAACATGGCCAAAATGAAGGAAGCCAAAGAGGGTTTCACCCTGATCAAGCAGGCAGTTGGCTTTCACAATCCGGCTATGATGCGCGCCATGCCCAACGGGTGGTATGACGAACCGCGGACGGGAGCACCGCACTCCGATCGTGGTCTCCTGACCGAACGCGGCCTCGAGCATATCGTCGCCTGCGTCGAAGCGATGAAGAAAGTCCTCGGCGATGAGATCGGCCTCGCCCTTGACTGCGGGCCAGGCTGGACGGTAAAGGATGCGATTACGTTTGCGCGAGCGCTCGAACCGCTCCACATTGCATGGCTCGAAGACCTGATAACAGGCGACTATACACCGTATCCTAACGCCGAGGTGTTTCGTGACGTAACGATGAGCACTACACTCCCAATTCACACGGGAGAAGAGATCTACCTCCGCCAGAATTTCAAGGATCTTATCGAAAAACAGGCTGTCAATGTTCTCGGCCCCGATCCGGAAGATGTAGGCGGATTAGCGGAAATGAAGTGGATCGCGGAATACGCCGATCTTCATGGCATCCTCATCGCTCCCCACGGGATTTTCGACGGCCTTATCGGGCTCGCCGCGCACGTTCAATTGGCGGCCGCCTTGCCGCAAAACTACATCGCCTTCGAGTATCCCTTGGGCCAGCCTGAGTGGTGGTATCAGATTGTCGACGGGTTGCCGAACCCGATCATGAAAAGCGGCTTCATCGACGTTTGGGACCGCCCAGGTCTCGGTGTCACGTTCAATATTCCGGCAGCTAAATCGCGCCTGTCGGACGAGGATCGCCACTTCTTCGACTGAGACTAAGTCCTCCCAGCAACTACGGTTCCACGCCGCGCAACTGAGAAATTGAATCCTTCGGTTGTCGACTGAGCCTTTGACGTTCAGTAGCTTTCGGGACTTGCCCTAAGCTCGATGAGAACAATTTCCGGTGGACAGTTGAACCGGACCGGGAGCATAGAACAGCCGATGCCGGCGCTGGTATAGCCCTGCATTCCCTTATGTTTCCAATAACCGTGTGAATAGGATCTGGGGCATGCCGAGTTCCGGATCACCGGGCCAACCCAAGGAATTCGGACCTGCCCGGCGTGCGTGTGGCCGCAAAGATAGAGATGAATGCCCTTCTCTGCGGCCTGGTCGTATAGCTCAGGCGCATGCGCCAATAGGATTTTGAATCTGTCGGTCGGAACTGCGGTAAGTGCGCTTTCTAGGTCGTCACATTTATAGTCATAGGGGTCATCGACACCAATAAACGAAATCGAGGCGTAACCTCGCTTGATTTCGGCAGCGTCGTTGATCAATACTCGCACTCCCATTTCTTCGAGCGCGTACGCCATCTCAGAAGGATCGTGATTGCCGAGGATGCCTAAAATATCGCACTTCTCGGAAATACGACCGACGATTGATTTCATACCGAAACGCGCGCGTTCACATGAGCCCTCGATATCAAAACGATAGTCTCCAGTCAGGACGCATAAGTTGGGGGTCAAGTCGCTGACCGCTTCAATAAGGATTTCCGTCAATCCTTCGACGCCGTCGATGTGCAAATCGGAAAGCTGGAGGATTTGAAATCCGTCGAATACAGGTGGAAGATCGGGGAAGCTTATATGGATGTTCCGAACGATCGGACTAAGCGCGTTCTGAACGCCCCGCGAATAGAGACCAGCCATCTGCAGTCCAAAAGTCAGCATCGGCTTCACGATACGCTGCTCGATCTTGTGGCGCGACGGATGCTTTCGGAACCAGTGAGCGTTATTGGTACGGGCGCGTTCGATCGCTATTCTGCGGGCTAGCATCGGTTCCAATGCACACGGTTCGAGATCACTACTTGCCAGTTGGTTTGACATGTCGAGGTGGGATCCTCAAAACCAATCAGGTTGTAGAGGGCTCCTCATCCAGAAGTGGCGGTTCAGACGGTTTGTTCTCTTCGGAGAACCATCTCGTCCTGAACCTGTGGCCGCCGTACTACACAAGTTTACAGCGTGTTGTCAATACTTTTACAGTGAAACCGAACCTGGATTCATCAATTTCCGTCCAATTGAGTAGAAGAACTTGCAATAAGTGCCGGCGCGAAAACCCAGGCGAGAGCCAGTGCGGCCCTAGCTTGGGGCTGGCGTAAGGCGCAAAGAGGATGATGAACATGGAAGACCATCGGACCAGAACAAATAGTTTGTGCAGAGGCTGCGGGTGCACTGAAGCTCAGGCCGCGGCGGACGCGAAAGCACTTGGCTTTCACGACGAGTTCCGGGCCGGCATCTACACTTGCTGCCAGGTCGTCCAATGGGCGGACGAACAATGGCTCGCGTGGTTAAGAGCGGCGGCTGAAGACGGCAAGACACCTCAAGAAGTAACGCAGCCTCTGGAGATCAGGGAATCGGAAGCGCTATTCGTTCGTGTTCGCAGCAGGAAGCGTCGTCTCGAAGGCGGATCATTCGGCGATTTCGCATAATCCATAACAAGTTGATTTTCGGATCATTCAAACTGACCGCCACTTCAGCGAGCTAGCGGAACCTTTGCGCCACGACGGCGTCTAAACCGGAAGGGCTTTTCGATGGAAACTCTTCTTCGCGACGTTCGCCACGGGCTGCGAATCTTTCGGAAAGCGGGTGGATCTTTTGTCTTCACGGCCGTGCTCACGCTTGCGGTGGGAATAGGGGCTAATACCGCGATTTTTTCACTTGTCAATACGGTGCTTCTGAAGGAGCCGCCCTTCCCACGGGCCGATCGGATGGTTATCTTTGAAACGAAAACGACGCGAGGCACCTTCGGCGGCGCTTCACCCGCGAAATTCGCGCACTGGGCGCGGCAGACGGCAGTGGTAGAGAATGTTGCGGCCTTCGGCGGCGGGGTTGTGAATTGGACGGGCCGCCAGCTACCGCGCCAGCTTCGATCGGAGCGGGTGAGTTCGGCGTACTTCCGGCTATTTGGTGTCCCGCTGCTGTTTGGTCGAGCCTTCAACGCGCAGGAGGATACTCCAGGCGTTTCGCCGGTTGTCGTGATTAGCGAGAGCCTCTGGCGGCGGCAATTCGGAAGCGATCCGAAGGTGATTGGACAGACGATGGATCTCGGAGGGGAGCCATATGTCATTGCGGGAGTGGTGTCGGACCGCTTCGATTTCCGCGATTTTGGGCCGCAACCCGAGGTATGGGTGCCTTTTCAACTCGATCCAAATTCACGAGACCAGGGCCATTATTTCGAGGCAGCCGGCCGACTTAAGGACGGTGTCAGTCTGCCAGAGGCAAAAGCGAGGCTGGACGCATCCGCCAGCGATTATCGCCGCCGCTTTCCAGATGCGCTCGATCGGGGAGAGACTTTCACGGTTGCAACTTTGAAGGAATCGCTGGTGCAAGGAGCGCGTCAGTCGATCTGGGTGTTGGCCGGTGCGGTCGGTTTCGTGCTGCTGATTGCATGCGCCAATGTAGCCAACCTGCTGCTAGCGCGCGCCGAAGTGCGCAAGCGGGAACTGACCATCCGGGCCGCTCTAGGGGCGGGGCGGTTCATCATCATACGACAGCTACTGACCGAGAGCCTATTGCTGGCGAGCGCTGGAGCGCTGCTGGGGTTGGTGTTGGGCCTCATCGGGATACGGGCTTTGCTATCAGTGAACACAGCGGGGCTGCCTCGAGTGGGAATTAACGGCAGCATGGTTTCGCTCGACTGGCGGGTCCTGTTATTTGCCGTTGTCATCACGTTGCTGACAAGTCTGATTTTTGGATTGTTCCCGGCATGGCATGCCGCGCGCATCGACCTGAGCGCAACCATCAAAGAGAGCGCGAGCCGATCGGGAAGCGGATTCAGACACAATAAGGCCCGCGCGCTTCTCGTTGTGACGGAGGTGGCTTTAGCGGTTGTTCTGCTTGTAGGGGCCGGATTGCTGATCCGTACAGAAATGGCAATTTATGCCGTGAACCCTGGGTTCAGGACAAGGAACATTCTGACTATGCGCATGTCATTATCCAGCGGTTCGTGGAACACGAGTGCTGCTATTGAACAGATGGTACGCAACGCAGTGGAGCGAATCGAGGCTTTGCCCGGTGTAGAACTGGCAAGCGCGACGTGTTGCATACCGCTCGAGGGCGGCTATGGGCTTCCCTTTAGAATCATGGGCCGGCCGTTGCGAGAGGGACCGTTTCACGGCGGTGGAGGGTGGAAGACGGTTTCTCCGGGGTACTTCGAAGTGTTTGGCATTCGCGTGATTCGCGGCCGATCGTTCACGGAACGCGACGACCGTGCGGGCGCGCCAGTGGTCATTATCAACGAATCGATGGCAAGACGTTTTTGGCCCAAAGGAGATCCCCTGCGGGACCGAATCCTAATTGGAAAGGGGCTGATGCCGCAACTGGCGGACGAGCCGCCGCGGCAGATTATCGGAGTGATTGCCGATCAGCGGGATGGCTCCTTGAATCAAGATCCGCAGCCCGAAATGTACATTCCGAATGGCCAGGCAACGGACGCTATTCAGGCGCTGAACGTCAAGCTTACACCGCTCGCATGGGTGATCCGAACGCGAGGCGATCCAATGAAATTTCGTAACGCGATAGAAGAACGATTGCGACAGGAAACCGGACTACCGGTAACCGATGTCAGAACCATGGACGAAGTGGTATCGCGATCCACCTCACGGGAGCGCTTTCACATGCTTCTGATGAGTGTTTTCGGAGGCGTGTCTCTGATGCTGGCTGCAATCGGAATTTACGGTCTGATGTCCTATTCGGTGGCGCAGCGCACACAGGAAATTGGCATCCGGATGGCGCTCGGAGCCGAGCGGGGAGATGTGCGTGCGATGGTAATGCGTCAAGGCATGACGTTTGCCATCATCGGCGCCCTATTGGGAATTGCCGGCGCGTTTGCCGTGGCGAAGCAGATCGCGAGCTTCCTTTTCGGGGTAACTCCTTGGGATCCGCTAGTGTTTGGAGCGAGTCCGGTGGTTATCATCGCGACCGCGGTGCTGGCGGTTTGGTGGCCAGCTACTCGGGCGACTCAGGTGGATCCGGCAGTGGCATTGCGGCAGAGTTGACCTCAGTTCCCGGAAGCTTAGTCCGCAGATGCCGGCCTCACCAGTGCCCGACGATCACATGATCTGCATCGGAGTTCAGCTTTCAGGATCAGGAAGTCGCCGTCCGCTATGGTCTCACTGCACTCAGGCTGGCACTGGCGCGTTTTGCTCAATCAAGTTTTGCGCCTTGAGGTCTGCCCAGAACTCGGCAGGGATCTTCGTCTGCATGGAGGTGTAATCTGCGAGAATCTGCTGTTCGCTCCTACAACCAACAACTAGGGCTGCGGCAACATCGGGCGCGGCAGAGAACTGCAGAGCGGCAGTCTGGAGGTCAACTCCATGGTTGCCTGCAACCTCACGCAGTCTTTTACGTTTTTCGACGAACACCGGCGGAATCTCATACGACTCTTTTCCGTAGTTGTATCGTGAGCTACCCGAGATAAAACCCGCATTGAGCGAAGATCCCACCACAAAAGACACGTTCTTGGCCCGGGCGGCGGGAAACACGTGGTCCAGCGCGTTCTTGTGGTCAATCAAAGAATACTGCGAAGCCAGAAGACACACATCCGGATCTGCAACTTCGAGAAGACGCAAGATCGGCTCCGGCGTGTTGACACCGATCCCCCATCCCTTGATTAGACCTTGCTCCCGCATACGGGTCAGTTCGGGGAATGCGCCCTTCTGTGCGATTGCGAATTGCTCCGGCCACGGAGTCGGCAGATACTTGTTGTCCGATGAAATGTCGTGCACAAAAGCGACATCGATGCTGTCGATGCCGAGCCTTTGCAGACTGTCCTCAATAGATCGACGCACTCCCGACGCCGTGTAGTCATAGACCACATCGTTGGGCGACGGAGAAAATGGGAAGTACTCCTTGTTCTTCGCTGTCTTTGATGCCTTAAGCAGCTTGCCGACTTTCGTGGAGAGGACGTATTCGCTGCGGCTCTTGTTGTGAAGAAAGTTTCCGTAGCGGCGTTCCGCCAAACCCAGCCCGTACCACGGAGCCATATCGTAATAGCGAACGCCCGCATTCCACGCAGCCTCGATGGTGGCATACGCATCTTCATCTGTCACGAACTCGAATTCATTTCCGAGCGGGACACCTCCCATGCCGAACCTGAAGGGCGGCTTGTAGTGACCGTTGTTTCCGCCGGTCGCAGTTTGTCCCATGCTGCCATCCATTTCTCGGATGCCAGAGGCGATAACTGTCTTGGGTAGAAGTGTTGTTGCTGATCCGGTGACAGCCATGCTCAGGAAATCTCTACGTGTATTCATCAGTAGTCCCTCTCTGTTAACCGTTGGCTCTTAATCCAGAAATCGTCAGATAAGCTGACGGAGATCGGCACCGGTCCCGATCACTGCAGAAGCAATTGGTTTGCCAGAATGTTTTGAAATCGTGCCAACGATTCTCGCATTCGTGAGCAGAAGGAATGTGGAATTTAGCGACCTATGGTCTCTTTAGCGATCCGCCGAAGGGTCGTATCGACGGCTGCAGCGACGAATATCGAAATATCGACTCTGCTGTCGAACAAGCGTCAGTTCGACAAAGCTGGGGCTCGCTGTTGTCTCCACTATCGCAGCCATCCCCGGGCGACCTGTGCCGTTGAGCGACTGCTTAAGAATCGTAGCCGGGGCCGTCAGGCGACCCGCACTCTTTCCAGAGCTTTTCCCAATTCCAGATCCCGTACGCCACCTCGTTCGCCAACGGGAATCCGAGTTGATGCGCGAGCATACACACCTGCCCGCGATGGTGGGCTTCGTGAGAAAGCATGTAGCACAGCATTTCCAGGCCAACCGGCCAAGGCCGAGCCCAGCCGTCTCTGCGAAACTTCTTAACGCGGCCCTCACAACCGCCGAGCGCTTCAGCGAGCATCTCTGCGCAGCGAGCGGCGCTCTCGGCCAATCCCGCACGGGCCTGCTGAGGCGTGCAGTGCGCGCGATTCAGCTGTCGTGGAACCTTCAGGTAGGGAGCTGTAAGCCTGACCCACTTGCAGCGGACATTGTGCATGTGCGTGAAGATCGCCACAACGGTGCGGACCTTGCCGGGCGGTTTTGCTTTCCAGGCGGTAGGGTCAAGATGTTCGATAAGAATCTGGTTCAAGCGATCATTGGCTGCAAAAATCTGGACTGCGGCTCGGCCGAGTTGAGTGTGAACATTGTGTTGACGCGTGGTCACGGCTCCCTATTCCTTGACCCATAATATGTCCGGCCGTCGGCCACTCGTTGAGCATCGCCGGAAGCTACAGTCGCAAGGTTAGTCCCCTGGGGTTACTTGTACGCCGACAAGTCGGCCAGCGCCGCGCCCCTCCGATAAACTGAGGTCAGCACGCTGAGAGGCGGCTGAAAGGCTGCGCCACCTGGGGTCTAGAAGATCATATTAGAAATTGATCTTCGATTCACTTGCTCGCACTTTGCGCAAGTCACCCGTATTTACTTTTGCCGCAATCCTCACGCTTGCCTTGGGAATTGGAGCGAATACAGCTATCTTCAGTGTGGTGAACGCAGTGATGCTGCGCGCACTGCCGTTCGCGTCACCCGATCGCCTGGTGTGGGTTGCTGAAAAGAACGACAAGCTGCACCTCCCATGGTTTGCGGCCACCTTCCGAAAAAATCATCGGTCGAGATAGGCCAAAATGATGATGAGTCTTCAGAAATATCTCGAAAACGTCGAAGGCATGACGCATCAAAAGGCGATGGATACGAAGGCGATTTCAAAATGAGCAAAGTTATAGTCAGTGCGTTTTCTCTCTCATTGGATGGTTTTGGTGCGGGGCCTCGACAGGACAGCGAAAATCCACTTGGCGTTCGCGGTTTCGAACTGCATGCGTGGTTTCAGAAGACCGAAGTCTTTCGCAAGATGCATGGCTTAGCCGACGGCAGCCAAGGCGTGGACAATGATTTTGCAGCCCAATCCTTTAAGAATCTTGGCGCGTGGATTTTAGGTCGCAATATGTTTGGGCCGATCCGCGGTCCCTGGAGAGACGATTCATGGAAAGGCTGGTGGGGAGACGAGCCACCGTATCACGTGCCTGTCTTTGTCCTCACGCATCATGCGCGCGCGCCATTAGCTATGAAAGGCGGCACCACGTTTTACTTCGTGACTGACGGCCCTGAATCCGCATTAGATCAAGCCAAAGATGCGGCCAAAGGTCAAGACGTGCGCGTCGGCGGCGGCGTTCTGACGATTCGTCAATATTTGACGGCAGGCCATATCGACGAAATGGATCTGGCATTCTCGCCCGTCCTGCTTGGCGAAGGTGAAAATCTCTTCGCCGGCATTCACTTGCCAAAGCTCGGCTTTAAGCCGGTCCAAATCACAGCGGGCGAAGAGGCTACTCACGTCATTCTGAAGCGGACCTGACACATTCATCTACGCCAGAACGGCTAGCCGGACGGCCACTTTATCGTGCAGATATAACCTGTAACGGCGATGTTGTACGTGGATAAACGAGAATGGAAAAGGAGAGCGAATGAAGAAAGGCTATTGGGTTGTGGCATATCGTTCGGTTTTGGACGAATCGGCGCTGAAGGAATACGGCAAACTTGCCATACGGGCCATAGAGGCCGGTGGTGGCAAAGCTTTAATACGGTCCTCCGACGTCGAGTCCCGTGAACTAGGCATGAACCAACGCGTCGTCGTGATGGAATTCGATAGCCTTGAAAAGGCTATAGCGACTTACAATGGTGCCGCCTATCAGGCCGCTTTGCAGGCTCTCGGATCCGCAGCGGAGCGTGACTTCCGTATCGTCGAAGGAGTGTGACTTTTTCTGGTGCAGTGTGTATCGTCGTTCCGGCACTCCGCAAACGTGCAGCGCCCTTCGTGGCGACAGTCGCATGCGGTCGCGGCGCGGGCGGCTGTAAACAAACACATAGTCAATCCCCGCGCAATTGGGCAAGCGGTTTACTGCTTGTCAATACGGCCATTCCCGTCTCGTCAATTGCGTTCGGGAAAGCATTTCAGTTCCGGCTCTGGACCTGGAGCTTGCTTCCAAGCCAATCGAAGGCAGTGTGCCGCCAGCACTCCAGCCACTAACAAATTGTCGCCGACACAATAGCAATTCCTCGGGCCGAAGGCGATAGAAAATTTTCCTTTCTCGCCTATCGCCGGCTTACGATCTGCTCCCCGTTAGCATGCGAAGGCTCCATAAGTGTCGCCTGACAGCTGTCAAATACGCCCATTGAAAAACGCCGAGCGAGCCCGGCCACATTCGGCTCAAAACATCTTCACGCGCATCGCACGGAACCAATTCGTCGCGTAGCTGCACTCAAAACAAGCACCTTGCGGGCGGCGCCTCCAGTTCCGGTTATACAAACAAAACGTCCCTCCTCGAGACGCAAGCTGATACGACTGGCCCTCCGTCTACGTTCCGAACAGAACTTCGCCCAGCAGCGCGAGTTCCATAGCGATCGAACTTGGCCAGAAAACCTCGCTCACCAAAATCCGAAATTAGGAATATACCAGGCGGTATTGCCTGTGTCGAACCGACCACATAAGTCGACCCTGCGTGATCAACCGCTATTCGGCAATTGCTTGATCGGGGCTTGGCGGATCGACAGAGAGGCTACCAAACTTGCGTGTGACGCCTTCCAGGAAATTGACATGCCCATGCGCTCGCGGGTCAATCCGCAGGTTCCAGGAAAGCATTGACTTGGTCGCCTCATTTGCCTCAGCGAGAAATCTCGACTGAGGGTATTCGGAGGAATCTCGCTAGACGTGCGACCCCCACCAATGCAGCAGCAAGGACAACCATACCTGAGTCGGGTGCGATAGGCAAGGTCCAATTCGCCTGGATTGGTTTCACCTCTAACTGGGCGACTGTACCGAGGCCAAAGCGAAGAACAATAGCAAGATCCAGGATCGAAGCATTCCCAACGGGCTCCACGAACCAGTTCGCGGCAGAAGGGTCCGTGGCACTTCATAAACAGCCCATGAGATCCATCGGAGTTCATCGAGAAAAAACTCTGCTCTGCTTGGGCTCCCAGCCGGCAAAGATTCCGCGGGACAACAAGCCGCCATTCGCACCAATGGCCCCACTCGTTGCCCAAAACTTGCCGCTGAGTCAGTTCCGATTTTGAGCTCAACCCCGCTCTTCTCGTCCCGCTCTCGCGGCTGTTCAGCCATTTCCCAGGAGGCGTTCGGAGCGTCGCGATTTGTCACCACATCCGCGTAACGAAGTGGCTCGAACTCAATTCGACGCCAATGGCGGCGTCCACAAAGAGAATCGAACACAAAGTCGTAACTTCCGGAGGACCAAAGGATGGCTCGGATGCCTTTCCGGCTCGGGGTGAAGGTAAACTGAATTAACGCCCGTCACTCGCTTTCATAGCTCGGAGACGCTAGTGGCGCCTTTCGCCGAGAGCAAGTATGAGCAACGGACAAGATTGAGAAGCCTCGACTTCCAATAGCGCTCGCAAGAGCTTCTTGCGCTCAACAAAACCGTGCGCCCACCAGGCAAACAAGCTCGAACTGTCGGCTGGCCCCCCGCTCAGCAACGCTGATCAATAATTCTGACACTTTGGCGGTGCTGGCAGCTGCTGCCAGTCCCAAGACAAGCGCAAAAGCGACCCACGCGACTGCGCGTTCCGAGATGTCCTTTCGATGTTCGATTTTGGTCCAGACCGGAGCTGCCAGCAGTTTCGTGAAGGCTAAAATCACGCCCGCAACAAAGAACCCGATGATGCTGACCACCGTCTCGTCCAAATGCTCCGAGATCCAATCCAACACACCCCGTGAGCGAGCGGAGCCGAACCTGGTAAGCAGTGAGTAGTCGTTCAATGCCTTTGCCAACCTGTATCAGGTCCCACTGCAAGCTCTGCTCACGTTTTTTGGTCGGATCAGACGCACGCGCTGCTGCCAGCCGACGATCGAGTTCCTGTTGTATCAAGGTCGGGTCTTCCAGCAGGCGGATCACCTCGGCCCAGACAATCTGGTCGAGCAGGTCCTGTCGAACGAGCCGGCGGTTATCGCAAACAGGACCGCCCAGTTTTCGCCAGCCATCGGAGCCAATGCACTTGTAGTAGTGGATTTTGCGCGCACTCGTGTACGTCGATGTACGCGAGAAGGCGTAGCCACACTTCTGACAGCTGACCAGCCCCTGCACCACACTCGGCTCGATGGTGCGCTGGCGCGATCGAATTTTATTTTCTTGCAGAAGCTCTTGAGCACGGGCGAAGCTCTCTTCGCTTACCAGGGCTGGCACCGGGATCTCGATCCACTCTTCGCGCGGGCGTTCGTGACCTACTGTCGCACTGGGCACAGTGACACGCCGCCGACGTTGTGGGCGCATCACGCGGCTCCGCGTAGAGACGCGCGTCTTGCCGAAGCAAGCGACACCGCGGTAAGCGGGGTTGCGTAGTACCGCCCAGCCGGTCGAGCGTTCCCAGCGAGCACTCTCTTTGCGAGTGGGGATACTTTCAGCGTTCAGTCGGCGCGTAATCTCGCCAATACTGAATCCTTGCACTGTATACATCTCATAGATGCGCTGCACTACACGAGCCTCGGCTTCATACACGGTATAAGCGGCCGGCGCCTCATCGGTTTTGCGGATATAACGATAACCATACGGAGCGCCGCTCAGCACGCTGATCTCGCCAGTGTGCGCCCGGTGTCGCTTACCGCGGCGTGACCGCTCCAGGATCTGTGCCCGCTCATATTCGGCAATCATCCCCTGGAACTGCACCAGCAGCTGATCTTCCGCACTGTCGCCTTGCGGCGCTTTCATAAACAGCGTCTCGACTCCGTGGCGGGCCAGTTCCTCGATCAGCAGAATCTGATACGCATACTTCCGGCTGAGGCGGTCCGGCGCGTACGCAAGCACAACCTGGATGTGCCCTTCGGCGGCCAGGTCCCGCACCCGCTCCAAGCCCGGCCGCTCCAATGTCGCTCCACTATAGCCTTCATCTTCGAAGACCCACTCTTCGGGCACCTCCAGATCGTGTTTCTTGGCGAATTCGATCAGCGAAGCGGTCTGGCTCGCAATCGTGTTCTCCTCGCGCTGCTGCTCGGATGAGACCCGTGCGTAGATGGCTGCCATCCTCATTCTCGGACTCCTTTAGGCATCCACCGACCGGCTGTTCCCGCGTGGGCACCAGACTATCGTAGGCCTGCGCGAGTTTTGATTCGAGCAGGCGATCAAATGAATAGGAAACGTGAATTTGCCATGAGCCGCTTTTGAGCCCTGGCTCAGCCATGTTTTCTTAGGGTGCGTAGAAACGAGTTCAACGCGGCTGTCACGATCGCTCCAATGGTTAGGCCGCTGCTCTGCGCATATCTCCGCAGCCGTTCCACTGTGCTCGGCGGAAGCTTGAGCGTGATCGGCACGGTAACTTCGGCAACTTCGACCGGCCCATCCAGCTCCGACGCTTCCTCCAAGTATCGATACGCTTGCCGTTCTGACAGATTGAACTTGCGTGACAAGCGCTGCACTGCCTCGGGCATTGCAATATGGTTTTGAAGTAGGCCTAGAGCAGCATTCAGCTGCCGAGCCTTCTCCGTCTTTGTCGAACGGCCATATGTCATAAATATATTACTTCTTAAGGCGAAGGTCAAGCACAGAGTGCTTTGCTCGCCAGCCCGTGACTATGCGTTCGAACTGAAAGTTACCTTTTGTGTAAGGGGAGTGATCGGAGCCCCTTGCGGGGTACCCCGACCTTCATCCCGATTGCGCGTACTGCGATGCTTATTCCCGCGCTCATCCGTTTCCTCAACCGGAGCTTCGAGCCACATCTTGATCAGATGCAGCATGGCTCCGTCAACGACCCGGCGAGCCACCGACTTGAGTAGCTCGGCGTGCGGAATCGAATCGAAGTAGCCGCTTAAATCTGCGTCTACAATCTCTCCATGCCCGGTATTGCTCAGCTTATGGACATGCCTTACGGCGTCCAAGTGCACTGCGGTCTTGCCGATAGGCGTACTGTTCCGGCTGCAGATCCGCCTCGAAAATAGGTTCGAGCACCAGAACTGCTGCCGTTTCCACTATCCGATCCCGGATTGTGGGCACCCCTAACGGCCGCTGCTTGCCGTCCAGTTTGGGAATATACACTCGCCGCACCGGATCGGGTCGATACGCTCGACTTTTCAGCTCTTGCACCAGTTCGTCCAACCATCGCTCTACCCCGTACTCCTCGATCCCCTCAAAGGTCTGGCCATCTACTCCGGCTGCTCCGCCCTTGGTTTTGCAGCATTCGTAGGCGAACGCCAGAACATCTTTTCGATACACCTTGTCGTACAGCGCGTAGAAACGAAAGCCAGGCGATCCCTTCGCTTTGTCATGCAACGCCTTCTGCAACTTCTGAACACTGGGTGGGGTTGCTAGGTTCATCACCAATCCCGCGGTCCTTCGCCGCTTCTTGCGTCTCCTTTCAACTGAGGCCCCTTCCCTCCACCGGCATTACCCGGCTTCCTCGGTAGTACGGACCTCTCCGCCACCCCACACGGTCCGGCCTGACTCTCGCGAGTTGCCGGTTGATCGCCATTCGCGATCACCGCTGGGGTTTCCCGTGTTGCGTCTGGTCCCCTTTGTCTGCATGTCGTCGCCAATACCCCGGCAGGACCCATGAGATTATTTCGCTCGTACTCTCCCATCGGCTTCGGCTTTCCCTCGATCGTCAGCGGGTCAGCTCCTGCATCACCGGTTTCGGGGCCTGCACAGCGTTCACTTCCGTTACGGCCTACAAACTTGCCAAATCGCCTAAAGCGACCCTCTACACCAGAGGCTTCAGCAGCTTCGTTACCTCCACTACTGCTCCGATTGCTACCGGGTGGAGCGAACAGTTTCCGGGCGGGATTTAAGTCCCCCGCCGTGGACCAGCGCCTTTTCACGGCGCACGACGAACTTCGGTTATCGTGCGCACCGTTCTTCTCCCCTCTTGCGGTTGTTGGCGAGGGGCAGCATCAATCATCCTCGAGTTCGTGGTTTGCTGCAATGATGCCTTCCGCCAGCTCGCACACTTGCGGGAGGATTCGCTCGATCTCTGCACAGCGGCGCCGAACTTCAGCGAATGTAGGCACGCCGAGGTCACGGGCCAGCTCTTGATAGCTGTCCTTGAAACTCTGCGTCAGATCCTCCGGCGCGTCTCGCGAGAGGACCTTCTGACACCTGGAATGGGTAACGCCGATCCAGAACATCGCCTCCCGATGGTAGCCGCGCCCGATCAGCTCCGAGCTACCATCAATCGCAATAGGGCGGGCGCTATCGCTAACGTCTGATACAAATGGAAACGCTGTCTTGATTGCTCTCTTGGCTGTATCGAAGATCTCCGTGAGCGCGGCAAGGTGCCGGCTAGCCCGTCCTCGGCTGATTCGCGCGGACCCCAGCAACTCTAACAGAGTTTCGTGCAATTCAACGTGACCATAGTCAGCTAATAGCTCCCGCACCGCCACGTACCGCGCGCGTACTGTGGGATTCCTCAGGCCTGCTACAAGCAGGACGTGGGTCGTTATCCCTGCTGCGAAAAGGCTCGCGATCACCTGATCGTGAAGGACCGCTTTCTCGTTGATCGAGCGGAGATATCCCAGGATCTTGTCCGTGGCGTTGTCGCAACGCTGACGGACCCACCGTCGCTTGGTATAGTCCCGAGCGACGGCCGCCAGGAGCGGAATCAGATAGCCTAATGGATCGAACATGACTTTCGTCGTCCGAAAACTAGGGGCCAGATGGTAATCACTCAAGACCTGGTCAGGTGACTGAAGCTGATCGTTCCGCAAGTAAGAGACTTCGAGAAGGGTGTCGTGATAGGTGAACTTGCCACGCCTGCCCGCCTGGTCGTGGTCTGCGACGAGGACGACCATGATATCGAGATCAGATACCGTAGTCAGGTCCGCATCATCGGGCAGCCAGTTCGTCGAGCCGGCAGTGTAGGCTCCGCAGAACCCTGGTATGCCGCTGGCTTCCTCAACCATCCACTGCCGGCCCGCCTCCCTCGCCTGCTTGACGGTCATAATTCACCTAAGCGAGCCCGATTTTCCGCTTGTATCTGCTAACGGACCGCTGACGGAAGTTTGTCGCCAAACCGCTCCGTCGAAAGCACAGGCCGAAGGCCTTTATTTTCATCGCCTGCGATGTTCCGAAGGAACATGGGGGGTCTTGCTGACGCGCGCCGTTGTGTAAGTTCTTGTGAATCAATGCGCGTATCGGAACCGCGACCGGCAAGGGACAGATGTGTGCACGATACCAGTTCTCATTCGGCGAAGCCCTCGCGCCGCACTTCGAATTCCCACGGCAATTGAGCAATCTCTTTTACACACTGGTTATCGTCCCTTGGAGGGGCAGACCATTGGATTTCGGCAAACCTAGCGGGTCGGCCCGATAGAAGGACTGACGCAAGAGCATCACGGGATTGGCGGTAGCGCGCGCGAGCCTTCTCTAGCTCCAACAATGCCCTATGAATAGATGTTCGGTCCACATTTCCGGCGCCTTTTTGCGATTCGAGCTCTCCAACTCTCCGGGCAAAGTCCTGAAAAGCTTCGCGATACGCTCGCCAAAGCTCCGCCTTACCGTACACCTGTACTCCTGCAGTGCTCATGCCTGCTTAGACGAAACGAAAGGGCTCAAAGTTTGTACTGATTGCCCAGGCGTGAAGTTCGCGGGTTGAACGGACTGGAACCGGGGGCGAAGCGAACGCGAACTGCCGGAAGCGCTTTGGCCCGCCTCCGCCGGAGCGGGTTTCCCGAGTTCCGATCGACCCGGAGGACTTCTCACGCCTTTCACGCTTGCCAGAAGCGGCGCGATGAACCAGTGCGCGAATCGTCAGAAGCTGACGGGGTTTTGGGGAATCGCCTCGCCGTCGCAACGCGGATCGGAACCGGCGAAGTTTACGTCGCGCCGAGTATCACGCATCACCGCTTCTCCTTGGCCGACGGCGTTCGAAATGTCGCCCAACAGGCGAATGATGTGGCCGCGGCGCGTCAGTTCGTCGCGGACAGACTCTGGAATGCGGGACTCCATGCTGACATCGCAGCCCTCGAATGTCGCCTTGGTGAAGCGCGCAGCCTCCAATGCGGCCTGGATGTTCATTCCGTAATCGACCACGTTGGCGACAAATTGCGCGTGCGCCTGGGCCTGGTTCCAGCCTCCCATAATGCCGAACCCGATACGCAAGTCTCCTTTTTCCATGAAGGCTGGAATGATGGTATGCAACGGGCGTTTATGACCCGCCAGCGAATTCGGTTTGCCAGGCTCGAGCTCGAATCCGGCGCCGCGATTGTGAAACGAGAAGCCGACGCCGGGCGCAACCATGCCCGTGCCATAGCCTCCGTAGTTGCTCTGTATCAGGGATACGATATTGCCATTTTTGTCGATAGTCGACATGTAGATGGTCTCGCTGCCTCGCGAGGTCAACTTGTCGCTGAGATCGGATGGGACAACGTGGCAGGCCGCCTGGTCCATTCGAATGAGTTTGGCTCGTTCCGCTCCCAATTCCTTCGATAACATTTGCGCGACCGGCACCGGACCAAATCGCGGATCGCCCACATAGGTCACCATGTCGGAATAGGCCAGCTTCTTCGCTTCGATCATCACGTGCAGCGCGGCAGCCGAGTTGTGCCCGTAATCGGCCATCGGAAAATGCTCCATGATGTTGAGCATGGAAAGAGCGGCGATGCCCTGCCCGTTGGGCGGCAGTTCATACACCGTCCAGCCGCGATAGGTGGTTGAGATTGGCTCGACCCACTCGGGTTGAAATTCGGCAAAGTCTTCGACGGTGTGCGTGCCGCCTTGAGACCGCAGGAACTTGACCATTGTTTCGGTAAGCGAGCTGTTATAGAACGCGTCACGCCCTTTGGCCGCTACCTGACGGAACGACTCGCCCAACGCCGGATTCTTGAACACGTCGCCCAGGCCAGGACGCACGCCGCCGGGCATGTAGGTGGTTGCGTAACCGGGTTGTTTCAGGAAGACCTGGCTGATCCAGGCACGCGCGTTGTATTCGGCTAGCGGAAAGCCGTTTTCCGCGTAGTAGGTGGCGGACGCCAGCAGCGAGCTGAAGGGCATGGTGCCGAAGCGCTTGCGCAGAGCGTCCCATCCTGCCACGCAGCCCGGCACAGTGATGGCATGCACTCCAATGGGATCGATTTTCGTGATTCCCTTGCTTTTGAGATAGTCAATCGTGAGAGCTTTTGGCGTCCAGCCGCTCGAGTTGAGTCCGTAAAGCTTGCCCGTTTTCGCTTCGTAATAGATTGCGAACAGGTCGCCGCCCATGCCATTCACATAGGGCTCAGTCACGCCAAGAACGGCATTGGCGGCGATGGCCGCGTCGACGGCATTACCGCCGGCTTCCAACACTTTTACGCCGGCCTGAGAAGCGAGGAATTGCGGCGTCGCCACGATCCCATACTTGGTGACGATCATCGACCGCCCTTGATTGCTGCCCGGCGGTCTCTGCGGAACATTAGCGGCGCGCGAATTTTCCGAGTCTTGAGCGATGGCGGACACGGCCACGAAAAATAAAAGAAGAACAGCCGACTGCAAAGTTGGGCGAATCATCAGAAGAGTACCTTTACCGCGTCTTGTTCTTGCCATTGTACGCATTCCTGCCGGAGGCGCAGCGGCTTTTCAAGCTGAGCGGATCGCGGCCTCGGTCGAGCGAAGTGGCTTTTCAATTGAGCGCGGAAGCTCCGCTTCGAGCGGCGTCGCGGGAACACGGAAACTGACAGTGCTGCCTTTTTCGGTCGATCGGATGGTGAGCTCGGCGGCCTTGCCGTAGCAGAGATTGAGTCTTTGCCTTACGTTCTCGAGTCCAACTCCAGCGCCAAAACCCGCGCTTGCTTCCTTGCGGAACCCGGAACCGGTGTCTTCCACACGGATGCAGATTCCGTCGGAGAGCGACTCGACGGCAAGCCGCACGACTCCCTTTCCCTGTTTTGCCGAAATACCGTGTTTAACGGCATTCTCCACGATCGGCTGTATCGACAACACTGGAATCATGACGGACTTGGCCGACTCGCTTACGGACCAGCAGACCTCGAGACGATCGCCGAGCCGAAGCTTCTCGATATCGAGATAAGCGCGCACAATCCTCAGTTCTTCTTGAAGCTGGATAAACTGCCGGTCGGTTTGCAAGACATAGCGGAAGATTTCGGCCAGATTGAGCACCGTTTGCCGCGCCTGGCGAGATGTTCTATCGATAGTGCCGTACAAAGTATTCAGCGCGTTGAACAAGAAGTGGGGGTTGATCTGGGACTGAAGAGCCCTCAGCTCGGCTTGCGCTACCAATCGTTCGAGAGTCTGGTGACGGAACCGCTCGACTTGCTCGGCCACGATCGCAGACAGCCGCCCAAGAGCTTCGAGGTCTTCACTCAGGTAGCGCCGGCCGCCGCGCCGCGAGCCGAGCAGTATCGAGTAAGACTCGCCTTGAGACAGACGAACCGGCGCGATTACGTTCGCCCACGCGCGCTCGTTCGTGAACCCATCTCGCGGCTGCGTTCCCGCCACGACAGGCTGCGTAAGCTGTCGCGCCGGAAAATCTCTGGCGTTCTCGATCGCCACCTGGCGAGCGCCCATCGCCTGTGCAAGCGCCGCAGCCGCCACGTCCAACATTTCCTGCTCGCTCTGCGCGACGGTGAGATCCGCTACGAGCCTGTGCGCACAGGCATCGAAACTGTTTCGTTGAAACAGTGTGAGAGTAAGCCAGCGCTGAAGCGTACGCCGCAAATCGGCAAACACGATCAACGAGAGACAAACCGTGACAATCGCGATACCACTCCAAAACTCGTCGTGAGCGATTTTGCTCCACAGATGTAAGTGGTCGCCTGTCAGGAAGACAGCGAGCGCGAAAGCTGAAGCCAATCCGAAATTGAGCAAGAAGCGGAAGAAAACATCGAGAAGAAGAAAACGATAGTCCTGTAACAGAACGATGAGAATCAGCGGTATGCCTGCGTGATGCCACGTCACTTCCGCTGTCCAGGCCGCGGCAGGATGCCCATATCCAAAATGGAGAAACGATAATGCGAAAAGGAGTAAACAGCCGAGGGAAGTAAGCTGGCTCCTGAAATCGGATTGATGCCGTTTCGAACGAACTGAAATCAGGATGGCAAGACCGAGAAGACCCGCAAAACCGGCCGATACAACCAGCAGCGCCCATTCCCGAAATGAGGATGACGCCAGAGTCAGTTGGCATAGATGCAGCGCGACTGCGATTCCGCTCAGTGCATAACCGCTCAGTACAATCGCCTTCTGTCTACCTTGCAGTACGATGTTCAACAAAACGGCCGGGAGCACGCTGAGGACCGAAAAGCTGAAAGTTACCAGCGCATCCAAAGTCTTATCCGAATTTGCAGCGGAAGCGAGAACCAGCAGCGATCCCAAGTTCCACAACAGGGCGAGCGTTGCGGCGGTGAGAGATAGCCCCGTCCGTTTGATGCCGTTTCGACGCCAATCGAGGAGCAGAAGAGCCACCAGCACGGCGAAGAGCAATAGACCAATCGAATGGCCAACCGTGTTGATCAATAACGGATCGCGAGCGCTGGAGGGCCCAAGCATTAGAATAGCGGGTTCTTTCAAAACCTAGTGTAGGCCCAAGCTGCCAGGGCCAACACAACCACCAGGGTAGCCGAAGGGCGGCCCAACCCTGATACTCCTAATGATTCGCGCTATTTACGCCGATATGTTCAGTGGCGACCGGAGTTAAGGTGAATTTGTCTTTAAAATCGCTGATCAAAGAGTTGGACGGAAACGATCCTCAGGCAGAGTCTGCCCTGCATTGTTACCGCGCCGCTCTTCGGGACCTCCGGACAAACCTGGTCGTAACCAGCCCAGAATTCAAACGAGAGGTTCAGACCCGCCTCGATCGCCTCATCGCAACAGTCAGCCGAACAACGACGAACGAGATCCTGGAATCGACCGCATTCCGGCTCGCTGAAATCCTGACGGATTACCGGAACCGGGAAGAAACCACGTTCGAGGAGGAGCAACTTCAACTTCGCAGAACGGTTCTGGCGTTGGAAGCTCTCGTGACGGCGATCGCAAAACAGGATCAGGAGCACAGCGAACAGCTCAACTCGGTTCTGACTGGCTTGGAAGACGCGCTTTTCGAGGGTGATCTTCTGGCTACTCACCGGAGCCTTCAGGAGCAGATCCGAAAGCTGAGGTCCTGCATGGTGACGATTGCGGAGGACACCCAGACGAGAGAAGCCGGATTCGAAAAGCAAATTGAGCTCTTGCGGGTAAAGAGTGACGGATTTTCAGACGGACCCGCGGACCGCCAGGAGCAGCGGCTTGACGGCGCCTCCGCGTTGAACGGCTACTTGGACACCTGCACGCTGTTCAGCCTCATCCTGGTCAGAATTCGCGATATGAAGGAGCTTGCGCAGCACTGGAGCCCCTCCTGCCGCAACCAACTGCTCTCCGTCATTCAGGCGCGTGTCGCCGCGTCTCTGGGCAGTCTCGATCGTCTCCATCCTTGGACAAATGGCGAATTCCTGGTGGTCATGCGGTCGACACTGGCCCGCGCGATGGAACGCGGTGAGAAAATTCGCCAGCTCGTAAACGGATCCTGGGACATCGAGGTCCTCTTCGGTACCGCAAAAATCAAGACCCAATGCTCGGTAGGAGCAGTGGAATACACATCCGGAGAAGACCTGGCGAGTCTTTTGGCGAGGGCTGAAACGGCCGTTGCACACGATGCGGCCGCTCATGCTCGAAACGGATAGAGCGACGAGCGCCGGCACGACGTCGTGCAAAAGCAGATCCGCAACTCTCTGCATGCGTTGCGGATTCCACTCATGCCGAAGCAGCAACGAATAAACCACGCCGACTATTGCGATGTAGACGGCTACGCCCGATTTCACCGAAGGCCGGCCGAGAAGTCTGCCTAGCGTGAAATCGGGCATCCACTCAGGGAACGTCAGCGCTAGCGCCACAAGAAGATTGGTAAGGATCGTGAAATAGCTAAAGTAGTTGACAATGGCCGAGGACACAGGCAAGCCAGTTGCGAGCGGATTGGCAACGATCAAATAAAATTGCAGCAACAGCGCGAACCAAACCAGTGCGGCGGGCGCCGCTATAGAGAGGCGCACAATTCCGGGTTGGCGGCCGGTCGAAGCCATGTGATGAGATGCTTACTATACCTGAATGCAACTAGCAACCTTTCGAGCGATTTGCCTGGTGCTGGCCCCTGTTGCCGTTCGTGCAGCGTTCCGGCCGCCGGCCACGCCTTTAGTGGTTCACGATCCTTATTTCAGCATCTGGTCCATGTCGGATAAGCTGACCGATTCCCCCACCAAACACTGGACGGGAGCCACGCATTCGCTTTCGAGCCTGGTTCGAATTGATCGGCGGACATTCCGCATCATGGGTGTCGAGCCCAAAGGCCTGCCGGCGCTAGCCCAAACCAGCCTGGCGGTTTTTCCGACGCGCACGGTTTACGATTTTGCGGGCGAGGGAGTCGCTATCACACTAACCTTTCTCACTCCCGCTCTGCCTGACGATCTGGATGTTCTTTCAAGGCCCGCAAGCTATCTCACCTGGGCCGCGCATTCCACCGATGGCCGGACTCACGATATTGACGTCTATTTTGACGCGGGCGCTCAAATCGTCGTGAACACGCCGGAAGAGCCCGTCGCGTGGTCGCGCTTCAGGCTAGGCAATTTGAACGTGCTGAGAATGGGAAGCCAACAACAACCCATCTTACAAAAATCGGGTGATAATCTCCGCATCGATTGGGGATATCTTTACGTCTTTGCTCCTCCCGGGGACGGCGAATCAGAAACCGCGAGCATCCGAACCGCGGCGATGTCGTCGTTTATAGACTCGGGCCGCGTGCCCGAGTCCGACGACCTTCGCGTGATGCAACCATACGCGCAACCCACTCCCGTGTTGGCCTGCGCGTTTCGGCTCGGAAGCGTCGGAACCCAGCCTACGTCGCGTCACTTGGTCATCGCCTACGACGACTTGTATTCGATTGAATATTTTCATCGTCAGCTGCGGCCTTATTGGCGCAGAAACGGGGCGGAAGCAGCGGATCTGATTCAGTTGGCACTCCGGAATTACGATTCACTCGACGTGAGATGCAAAAAATTTGACGACGAATTGATGCGCGACCTTGATACCGCGGGCGGCAGCGAGTACGCGCAACTGTGCGCGCTCGCTTACCGGCAAACGCTAGCGGCCCACAAGCTGACTGCCGACCTGGACGGCACGCCTTTGTTCTTTTCGAAGGAAAATTTCAGCAACGGATCGATTGATACTGTCGATGTCACTTATCCCAGCTCTCCATTTTTCCTTTTGTTCAACACGCGATTGCTGAAAGGCCAGTTACAGCCGATCCTCGACTACGCAAATCTGCCGCGCTGGCGTTTCCCCTTCGCGCCGCACGACCTCGGCCGCTATCCTCTCGCGAATGGCCAGCAGTATGGAGGCGGCGAAATGTCGGAAGAAGACCAGATGCCGGTCGAAGAGAGCGGCAACATGCTGCTCATGATAGCCGCAATGGAGCAGATTGATGGAAACGCAGATTTCGCGCGCAGGTATTGGCCAGTGATTACAAAATGGGCCGAATATCTGAATAACAAGGGGCTCGATCCAGAAAATCAGCTTTGTACCGACGATTTCGCCGGCCATCTCGCCCACAATGCGAATCTCTCAATAAAGGCAATCCTCGCACTGGAGGCGTACGGCAAGTTGGCCGCAGCTCTCGGTCATGCGGATGTGGCCAGGCACTACGAAGAGACTGCGCGATCCTACGCCCAGCGCTGGGTCCAAATGGCCGGCGATGGAGACCACTTCAAATTGGCGTTTGACCGCCCTGGAACCTGGAGCCAGAAGTATAACCTGGTGTGGGATAACCTTCTTGGCATGCATTTGTTCCCCAGCGCTGTCGTGCAAAAGGAAATCGCGTTTTATCTCACTCACGTCAACAAATATGGGCTGCCGCTGGACAATCGCGCTACGTACACTAAAATCGACTGGCTCGCTTGGACAGCCACTCTGGCCGGCTCGAAAGACGGCTTTCGTCAGCTCTTTGAACCCGCGTATCATTTTGCCGATGAGTCTCCGAGCCGTGTGCCGCTCACCGACTGGTTCGATACTGTTTCCGGGAAACAGGTGGGCTTTCAGGCTCGGTCGGTCGTGGGAGGAATCTTTATCAAGGTGCTCTCCGAACCGGAAATTGCAAAGAAGTATCAGAATGCAAGCAGAGCCGGAAGCGTGAGCGCCCGGCCATAGAGCTAGCACTGTGAAAGCCCTGGAGGTAACACTTTGAAAACAGTCGTGGCAATTACAGGCGCTTCCAGCGGAATCGGCGCGGCGTTTGCGCGCAGGCTGGCGCACGGACACAATCTGATTCTGATTGCCCGCCGCAAGGAGAGGCTCGAAACTCTCGCCGACGAGCTCTCGCGCGCTCACGGAACGGAGTCCGAAGTGATGGGCGCCGATATTACAGAGGATGAGGGCCTGGCGAAAGTGGCAGCGCGGATCGCATCTGAACAAAACCTGGCTTTGCTGGTCAATAACGCCGGATTCGGAACGAAAGGTTACTTCTGGAAATGCCCGATCGAGGAGCAGGAGATCATGCACAAGCTGCACGTCATGGCGACTGTGCGGCTGACGCACGCGGCGCTTGGAAACATGATCGGGCGCGACGTGGGCGCCGTAATCAATGTAGCTTCTGTTTCCGCGTTTGTGCGTACGCCTGGAAGCACGAGCTACTCGGCCACCAAGAGCTGGATGACAGCCTTCACCGAAGGCCTCCACCTTGAATTAAAAAGCGCAGGCTCAAGGGTGGCAGTCCAGGCCCTGTGTCCGGGGTTCACCTATTCGGAATTCCACGACCGGATCGCGCTGACTCGCGAGAGGCTCGCTTCCCCCGCTTTCTGGTTGACCGCCGAGGAGGTGGTCGATGCCTCGTTCGAAGGTTTGCGCAGGAAAAAGCTTTTCGTAATTCCAGGCTGGCGATACCGGTTGCTGGTAGGTTTCTTGAATGTCATTCCGACCCGATTGCGGCTTGCCGTCGAGTCGGCGTCTGGCCGGGGACGGAGGCGACAACTCGCGGGATCGGAAAAACCGGCCGGGTAGGAAAAATCTGAGAAATTTCCGCGGTGGGGTGCACTAAAGATTCACCGATTTTACCCGAGGTCGGTTACGGGAACAAAAGAGGCCGCGCTTGGCCGCGGCCCTCCTGCTGTTTGCCGGCTACGCGAAGGTCGGTCGGCCGCGTCGAAAACTCACTATCTCGAGGATGGGCCGCGACGCGTACAGACGCAGCCAATTCACTAGCTTTGGAGCTGGTGCGCCTGGACAGATTCGAACTGCCGGCCTTCTGGTTCGTAGCCAGAATTCGGCATGACGCCCCATGACGGCGCATAGCGTTTTCAAAGACTTACGGGCAACAAGATGCTCCAGTTTGCTATAGCTTCATGCAAAAGTTCGCACAAAAGTTCGCACAGGGGCGCGTTCAGGGAATCCTAGTCAGAGACATCGCGCCTTCGCCCGGGCACTCCCTTTGTGAGAGCAAAGCCATGGCAACCAGACGCAGCAGCGCCGCCCCGGAGCGGCCGCACCGAACGGCCACGTACGCCGTCGTCCATGGTGCCAATGTGCGTGACGAGCGCTTCCACTTCGGCCGGACGCTCGGAACGGCTCTCATCAGCCTGATGACCGCGCTGATCGGCACGGGTGTCGTCTCGATGATCAACCTTTACGCGCACGTCGGCGCGATCGCGGATTCGGTAGCGCGAACTCAGGTTCAGCTCGACAAGCAGATCGAGCACTCCGTCGACCGGGAAGAATACCTTCGTCGCGATCGCGAGATTCAGCATGCGCTTGAGCGGATGGCTACGAAGGACGAGCTGCGCGACGTGAACGATACGCTACGCTCGATTCAGGAGTCGATCTCGCGGCGCCGGTAGCTGGATTTGGACCGCCGCCGTTATAAGCCGTCTCACGATTAACGCCAACTGTTCTGATGCACAAGTCCGGGGTCGAGGACTCGAAGCCCGTTTCGGGCCAATGTCCGAGTGGTGGACAGTTCGGACACAATCGTAAACGATGAGCCTTCAACAGCGCTGGCACGTCGCCTTGCGTCCTGAGAGGGTGCCCGCACGGTGATAAGCAGTCTACGCACGTACTCAGGCTCGCATCGCGCGTACATCCCCGAATTCTGAAAACCCACCTTGGTGTACGTAGATGGTTGTGCTAAATAGCTCGAGAATGTCGAATTAGCAACAGCGTTTGATCGTCAATCTGCTTGCCGTGCTGAAACGCGCGATCTCTAAGCCGCCTAGCAAGCTCGGGCAAGGGAGCACACGCATTCTCGATCAACACAGATTTCAGCGGCTCCAGACCCAGGTCACGATCATGATCATCGACGACCTCAGTAATTCCGTCAGTAAGGAACACAAACACGTCGCCAGATCCACTGGACGTCTCCGAAACCTCGAACTGCACATCGCTGAGCAGAGCGATTGGGAGATTCGAGACCGACCGCTCGCTTACCGTGCCTGCCAGGCGGTCGAAATGCAGAACAGGCACATGGCCGGCGGTCGCGAGTTCCATCTTGCCCTGCGTGTAACTCAAGAAGGCGAGCGTCAAGTACATATTGGGAGCGCTGAGCGGCAGCAAGATTTGATTCAGCGCCGGAAGGAAACCCCAGGGTCCAACGGCGGCTAGCCAGGTTCGAGCCGCGCTCTTCACCATGGTCATAAGTACTCCCGCAGGTACGCCATGGCCCGAGACGTCCGCAACGTAAGCGAACCAACCACGGTCATGCTGGACAAAGTCAACCAAATCTCCACTTACTTCGCCGCTGGGCCAAGAGCACCCGTAGAATTCGAACGGATTCACCGCTGCCTTGATTTCGGGTACCAGACTTCGATGGATTGCGCCTGCAAGACGGATTTCGGTTAGTGTGTCGTAATAGCGTCTGCCCTCGGTGATGAAAGCGTAGAGAAACAGCGAGTATGCAGCGCTGATTAAAACGGTGGTGACTGCGGCATTGAAGAGCGCGTGGTGCTCGAAAGTGGTGACCTGCAATGCGTGAATGCTTCGGCCTTTGCTGAAGACCATCACAAGCCAGATATTTGCGGCAGCTTGTAGGCAACCGACGATCCCCATCGCCTTGAACATGTGCCGTGTACCAGTGACGACCCAGAGAGTAGCGGCCAAGCCGTTGACGAGGGCAAAACAGATGTTGGAAATCAAACTGGCGCCAAAGACTGTACCCCAAATGAAACTGAACGAGGCGATGAGGCAGAACACAGCGCCTAGGAATCGCGCGGAAGAGAGTGCAGGCAGCTGTGTTGAGTACTCAGCATTCTGTCGCCAGCGCGACGCCATCTCCACAATTTTAGAGGTTATGCTAACCTCCCGCTCGGAAGCGATTACCGTCATGCGCGGTTCGTGGCGAAAAAGCTCGCTGGCACTGGAACTCCCGCAGGCCCGGCGGCGTAACATCTTTTGGCGTCTGGAGGTGCTGCGTGCGCTGGTTCTACGAATCTTTCTTTCCCGTTCTCTGGATCGCCTTTTTGATCTATTGGCCGATCAAAGCCGTCGGTACGAAGACCACCCAGCGTCTCGAGCCAGTCGCCTCGCGCATCCTGCGCGCCCTCACCTTCCTGATTGGGATCATCCTGTTCTCGACAACTCGCATTCCGCTGCGCTGGCTTTATCTTCAGCCCTGGCCGGCTGGGCTTTGGCCCTTCTGGCTGGGAGCTACCGTCATGGTCGCCGGCCTTCTCTTCGCCGTCTGGGCGCGAGAGCACCTCGGCGGCAACTGGAGCAGCTCCGTCACGATTAAGCAGGGCCATGAGCTGATCACCACCGGGCCCTATGCAGTGGTCCGTCACCCCATCTACACCGGCATTCTGGCCGGGTTGCTTGGCACCGCGATCGCCCTCTCTCAGGTGCGTGGATTTATCGCTTTCGTCCTTATCGTCCTCGTGCTCTGGCTCAAGCTCCGCATGGAGGAGCAATGGATGCGCTCCCAGTTTGGGGAGACATACGCCACCTATGCCCACCAGACCGCAGCCCTAGTGCCTTACCTCCTCTGATCGCTGGGTCGCGATTTCAGCCCCAGCAAGGCGGAGTTGAACCAACCTGAGGAGTTGAATCTCCATGTCAATTCTCGGTCCCGGTCGAGTAACGGGCCACTCGTACGGAGCTCGCATTAGGGTCACACGGGCCAAAAGTCGGCTTCGAGGAAGTTCAACGTTCAGCGATCATCGGAGATTAGTTGCGAAAAACCCCGCAGCATCTCGGAATCGCGGGGAAATCGTGTCGCGACAGTTTAAGAGCAGGCATGGTCAACCTGTATGCCCGCGTCGGCACGATCACCGATTCGGTGGCGCGCACGCAGGCGCAGCTCGACAAGCAGGTGGAGCACGCGGTCGACCGCGAGGAGTACCTTCGCCGCGATCGCGAGATCCAGCGCGCGCTCGAGCGCATGGCGACCAAGGACGAGCTGCGGGACGTGAACGACACGCTGCGTTCGATCTAGGAGTCGATCGCACCGCGGCGCCGCTAATTCGTTTTGAAAGAGCAGCCAGCCGAACGCACCCCCCTTCAGGTCTACCTTTTCGCGTCTGTCCTAAAGCGAACGACTAGGTCAAACACCCGCTTCGCCGCATACCTGATCCAGAGGCACGCGGTCGTTTTACGTAGCTGCTGGAGTGACGCCCCCCAAAACTGATCTACCAACAACAAATGCCCAATTGAGTTTCGAAAGCTCGGTTGGCTGCCTTCGCCGGACCCTGGCCGACATCTCGGGAGTAACCCGGTCCCGATTCTCCGGTAGGCCGACAAACTTCCTGTGTTCCAGCAAAAGCGATCACCGGTGTCGGAGGATCCAGCTCGCATAGCGTCTAGCGCGAGCTGGGGGAATCAAAGCCCCTCCTATCGCTCATTAAGTAGGGCCAACGGTTGTTTTGCTGGTTTCGTTCATTGTCAACCAATACTGATGCCCTGAACTCTTGATGAGCGCGTACAGGTGTCAATCGGTGTTCGTAAAGCACGCTATGATGCATGACGTAGGATTGTTTTTCCGGCTAATCCTCAAATAGGTTTCTATAAAAATGTTTTGTACGATCAGCAGTGTTGCCTCTCGCTCAGGGCAGGACCTCGGTAGGAATCAGCTTGGAGTGAAGAGGCTCTAATGGCCGGTGTGGAGCAGACAATCCACGAGGTAACGCCGCGTGAGCAGGTTGGAGCGCGAACGGGTGAGCTGTACGAATATCAATACCACCAGGCTGCCGCAGAAGCACTGTCGCTTATAAACGACGCCGACACTCTGTGCGTCTACTGCGAGTGGCACGACGATTACGTAACCGAGAGATCACCGGGTTACGTCTTTTTTCAGGTCAAGACTCGCACAAAAAGCAAGGGGCCTTGGCCCTTCACCGAATTATTCGGGCTCGGCAAGAAACCTAAAGGCAAACCTCGACCCGTCATTAACAAAAACTCGATCTTTGCCCACCTCTGGGACCACACACAGAAATTTGGCCCTCGATGCACGCAATTCATCTTCGTCTCCGATGCAGGCATAGATGCGCAGCTCGAAGATATTCTCGACCAAACGAAAAAGGTTGCTGATCCCGGAGCGCTTCCTCCGAAAGTTCGAGAAACGTTCAAGCAGCTTCGACAATCATTAGAACCCGAGTTCCCTAAATGTTACGGAAGATTCGCTGTTTGCATTCCTGTTTCGGCTCCATGCCCGCGAAGGTGTAGGCAGTGTGAAAAGCCTGCCGGAGTGCCAGATGATAATCGCAACGCGTATTCTCGACGCTTCTGAGGTTGACCTAAGTGTCTCGGAAGCCAAGAAAATTGGGGCGGAGCTGGTGGCATCGGTAAGAGACCGTTCTCATGCTGTTCTTGAAGTGCTGCCTTCCACGCTAGACGAACTCCGCGAGGTGAAGGGTCTCGTCATCGATGACGTCCTGCGGCTTTTGAGCTTGTCGCTCCAGGGGTACCAACAATTGCAGGTGGGTGGCCAAGAAGCAGTTCTGGCCGTGTCGCGCCTGCACCGTCTCTGCAAGGCGAATAATGTACCCGAAAAAATGATCCCGGATCTTTGAGCGTACAAGACAACCTGGAACGGCTGGTGGATGGATCAGCGACACCTGGTTAGCAGTGTTGATTTTGCCGTTTTGAAATCTGAGTGTGCAGATGTGCTTAGGGCACATAGCGCGGGAACCCTTTCATTCGACCGGCTGGTGCAAGAAGCGAAAAAACTGGCGGAGAAGCATAAGGGCAAACTGACCTCGTCGGAAACCCTTTCTCCCGAACTGGTTATCGGGCTCATCATCACCCTCGCCGTGGAGTCAGCAGGCTGACATGAAGTCCCTTGCTCAATTTGGCGAAGACGCGCGGAACGCCGGCTTACACCTTAAGGTGGATTCCGAGCGTCTCGATCGCGTGGCACGTGTTAGTGATGAGGATGCATTATTCCATGTACCTCTGCTAGCACTTTGCATTCTTATGGTGGCCCGAACAAGAACCAAGGCTCTCTTAACAGCCGATGTTGGGGCTTGGGTCGGTGCCACGCTCACCCGTCATTTTTCTCGTAAGAACTCGTCAAACAGCAAGTTGGCATGGTCTTTTCCACATCGACGGCGCTGTGCAGAAGCTCTGGTGTTCTTGGAAGATCTTCAGCTTGTGGTCGTGGAGGGGTCCGCAGAACGTTCACTGAAGCTCACACAAAAGGGGACCGAGACCGTCCGCACGTTCTTAAGTCGGCCGGATGACGTCGGGGCTCTCTGTCAAGGGCTGGTCCGCGCCTATCGTACTGTTGAGCATCACGGGCTGCAGTTGCTGTGAGCTATCGTCTGTCAACTCTGCAGTTCCGGCCCCGTGCACTCTCTGGATGGACGACAGGGCCTCTAAACTTCGGGCGCGCCGTTACGTTGATCTTGGGAGGGAACGGATCGGGAAAGACACCAGTACTCAAAGGCATTCCATTCGCCCTCGGCCATTCCGTTCAAATCCCACCCGAAATTCAGACACATTGTGCGTCTGTCGTGCTGACGCTCACGGATGAGGAGAATGTGGTAACGATCGAGCGCTACTTCGGCCAATCGTTCGATGCCAAAGTTACGGAGGTGGATGGATCTGAGCAGCGCTTCATCGGCGATGAGAAGGACTTTTCTTCTTGGGCCATTGAGCTACTTGATATTCCGGAGCGGAACCTCGCTGGTAAGTCTGCTGGCATTGTTCCGCCTTATATGAGTATCTTGACGCCAATATTTTGGGTTGATCAGGATCTGGGATGGCGAAATCTATACAGTCCACCTTCCACCCATAATTTTGTTAAGGACCAAGACACTGAAGTCCTACGGTGGATTCTCGACGTTCCAGCTCAGCATCGTGCGATAGACAAAAATGCGTTTACCTCAGTGAAACAGCAACTTGAGTCAGTCAAGGAGCAAATAGCAATTAAACGAAATACAATTGCGGCCCTGAATCAGGAGCTTGGGCCGGATCAGACAACTGAAGGTCACGGCAGGTTGCTCAGAAGGCGCGAAACGCTTCTTGAGAATCTGCGCGCAAATACGTCGGTACTAGAGGCGTTTGTACGATCCAGTTCTGCCGTTGACGAGCGAATAACAGAATCCGCAAGAAAGCGCGATGCCGCTAGATTCTCGCTCAATGCTGCCGAACGACGGATTAACACTCTTCGCCGTGTCGGGGAGGATTTAAAGACCGAGGTCTCGATTCTTGAAATGAACGAGACGGCCGCCGATGCATTTAGGACATTGTCGCTTTGTGGGAACGAATCATGCCAGTTCTTCCGGCGCCCTGAAGAGTCGTATGGCCGCCGTCTTTTGTATCTCAAGGATCAGCTGAAAGATTTCCAGACGTCGCATGCAAATCTCAAGCAGGAGATCGAGTCCCTGCGTGCTGATTTTAATAACACTGAGGATGACTGGCGCCACCTGTCTCAACAGAAACAAGAAAGTCTAAACGAAGCGGGGTTCGATCAGATTACCCCGACAATCGACTTAATAACAAAGGAATTATCCGACGTAAGCCTCCGTATTGAACGTGTCGAGTTGACAAGGAAGGAACAGGAGAATCTCGACCGCCTCGTCGAAAAGGCGGTACGACTGGAGGAGGAAGCAGCTCAGCTTCGGCCAACAGGTCGCGGAGCGGTAGATCAAACACGTTTATCGGATGTGCGATTTGAACTTCAGCGCTCATTTCGCACATGGCTCGACACCTTGCAAACACAGAACATCGACAGAAATGTTGAGATTAGCAGTGACCTGAGACTCTACATCGGCAACGAGCGGTTTTCGGAAAATTCATCCATCAGTGGTAGCACGCGAACTCGCATTGTGCTCGCGTATCACGCCGCGCTTATTGAAACCTCCTTGAGGGCGAACGGGCACCATCCGGCATTCCTCATCCTGGACACGCCAAGACAGCATGAGCTTCATGCCGAAGATCTCGGTGCCTACGTCGAGCGTTTCAAAAGCTTGGTACGTACAGATCTGTCTCCCGTTCAGTTGATCGTTGCCGCGACGCAAGAGGATTTTATGAACGAGAAGTTAGCAGACGAGATTTGGCGGCCTGACTATGCGGCGGAGAAGGGACCCCGCTTCTTCGGACACAGATCATAGCCGAATAAAGCATCGTCGATGGAATTCATCGCGCCAGCGATGCGTTTCGTTCCGAGCTCCGGCGCGTAGCGCAGGACTGATCGGCGCACAAACAAAGAAGCGCCGCGAAGTTGCCAAGACATCCGGAAGTCGTTTACCGTTAATCGGATTTGCTTCGTTGTCGGATAAGGAATGACAAACGCGCTTCGGTCTTGGAATCCGCTGCAATCGTATCCCAACAGGTAAATTCAGCGTTGGGTAACCGCTATGTACTCCATGGCGAAATGACCGATTCAGTAGCGCGAACGCAGGCGCAGCTCGACAAGCAGGTGGAGCATGCGGTCGACCGCGAGGAGTATCTGCGCCGCGATCGCGAGATTAGCGCGCGCTTGAGCGCATGGCGATCAAGGACGAGCTGCGCGACGTGAACGACAGCTGGTGGACGACGGTACCGGATGACGACTCTCCGCCGTGGACCTTAGTCACGCAGAGTAAAGCGCGAAAGCGATATAGTAGCTTTTCGAACAAAAATGCTTTCTCGTCAGCATGAAGACCAGTGGCCTCATCCCGGAGCTCGGCCAAATCGTTGCGGTTCGCCAGGTAGTAGTGGGAGGCGGGATCGCAGGGATTCAGGACAATCTCCTGAATGAGCCATTTTGAACCTTCAGCATCATCATGTCGATTTAGATAAATAATCCCGATAGCACGATGGACGCCGTTGAGCGACGGATTCTTGGCGACAGCCTCCTTGAATTCCACCAGCGCTTGGCGCTCATTGCCTTGCTCACTATACGCGGAGCCCATCAATTTATGCAAGAACGCGGAATCCGGAAACTTGTCCGCCAGCTCTTGAAAACATTCCTTCGCCTCGGCAGGATCTTTACCGCGCCGATAACTCTCTTCTAAGAGATATAGAATTTCATCCTGATGTTGGAAGTTGACACGGCGTAGCTGTTCCAATTCAGCAGCCGAGGCGGAAAAGTCGCTTGTTTCGTAAAGAGAGACGCCTAGTAAATAGAGTGCCTTCGCTGGCGGATTCGCGACGGAAACAGCGCGCCGGAGAGGGGGGATAGCCCCTTCATACTGACCCATCCGAAAGTAGGTAAGACCGACGTTGAAAGCAATTTCCGAATTAGCCGGATTCCCCTGTTGCGCAGCCTTAAAATCCCGGAGCGCCTCGGCGAGTTTTTCGGCGTTTAAGGCGCGGATGCCTTGGGAGTTTAGGGTTTCCGGCGAGAGCCTCGACTCGCTGGCCACGCCCGGCCGAAGCCCCAACGTTGCAAACCCCACAATTAGGCAAAGGAAACCCGGAAGATCCGGACGACACCTCAGCATCTCTCGGCCATTATCGCTCCTCACTAAGACATACGTAAGTGACAACTGAAGGGTCGTATCAAAGATAGAGCTTTACGCCCAATTGAATTGTCCGAGGATCGCGAGCGGCCGTGACAAGGCCAAACTCGCTGGATCCATACTGGGCGTTCACAGTCGTCCACTCCGTATGGTTGAAAATGTTGTAGAACTCTCCCCTAAGCTCTAACCGGCTTGATTCGCGCCCCCAAAGAATTCCATTGAAGTCCGGGAGATATCCGAGTTGTTCAACCCAGGTCCGGCAATGACGTTGCGTCCCGCGCCGCCGAAAGCGCCCGGCACAATTGGCGCGAACGCTGCAGTATTGAACCACTCCGCCTGTGTCCCGATCCCGGCGCCGGAGTTTGGATTGCCGACGACATTCGGCCTATAGTTCGTACCGCCCAGACCGAGTGGATCTCCCGTGTAGCTGGTGTCGAGTGGGGTGCCGGATTCAAACGTCGTTATCCCCGACAGAACCCAGCCGCCGAGGGCCGTATGCAGCAGACCTTGCCGGTGCTCAAGAATGGGAAGCTCGTACACGTAGCTAAGGACTAGAATCTGGCGGCGGTCGAATCCAGCGCTGCCGTATTCGAGTTTCCAGTCATTTGGATTTTGCGCGATATTGCCCGGTACATCGCCATCGTTATAATCCAGCCCATGACTCCATGTGTACGACCCTTGCAACGTTAAACCATGCCAAGCCTGAGTCCGCAGGCTCACCTGGAGCGAGTTGTAGTTCGAATTCACACCGTTGAAGTACTGATTGATGGCGGCGTAGCCGAGATAGGGTCTTACTTGGTCGATATTCGCACTACCCGCGAGCACCGGAGCTGCTGCGGCAATGGTCGGCTCGTTAATGTTCAGGCCGCCTTGCAAATGTGTTCCTTTTGTAGCTACGTAGGCAACATCTAAGACGACCCCCTCGCTCAGCCTTCGCTGAATCCCGAGATTCCAATTCATCACCCGAGGCAACTGGTACGGGCCATCATAGGTCTGGAGGCTTGTCGGGAATGCTACTTGGGCGCTCCCGCCCGGATTGCTAAGGCTCGTGTTGAAAATGTTCGGCGTGGTCACGAATGGCGGATTTGTCGCCACGTTATAAATGTCGTTCCCTTGAATCCGGTCATAGTAGATGCCGAAGCCCGTCCGAAACACGGTCTTGTCGCCCCAAGGCCGCCATGCGAGACCAATGTGCGGACTAAACAGGTCCCAATGGTTCTGTACGAGTCCTCGCGGAAAACCATTCTGCCCTGCAACCGCGATCCCGTTTAGCGAACTGCCTGTACCTGGCACGAGTTGGCCTAGGGAGTTCACCACGGGAGCGTCCGCCGGGTTGTAGAGTCCTGGATAGAAAGCAGACACCTGATTGTGCTGTTCCACCGCGTGAGGCAACGCTTCCCACCTGAGCCCCAGATTGACAGTCAGTCTTTGAGTGGCGTTCCACGTGTCGTTTGCAAAAATACCCACGCTCTGCGTAATGTAGTTTGGAGCAGTTTGTACCGATTGCTCGTAGTATTGATACGCGTCTCCCAGCATGAAATCCGCAAAGCCGATTCCCGTGTAAGATCCGTTGAAAGTGAAGCTACCATTTGGATTTCCGAATAACTCTTGCTGCTTCTGGAAGTACATGTATGTTCCACCGAAGGACAATGTGTGTTTCCCGTGATGGAGGCTTAGGTTATCACGGATGAAGTGAGTATTAGAGACGTTGAACCACGGTTCCCAGCCATTGTTATAAACCGCTCCAACGCCTCCGCTTATGTTTAAGTCAGGTATGTAATCATTCGCTACATTGTCGAATAATTTGTTAATCGATAATCCGTCTGGTTTGAGATGGATGCCCGTTGGATTCAGAGTAAGAGGCTGTTTTTGATAACTATACGACAGTTCGTTGACGGTATTCGGAGTGATCGTTGACGTCCACTCGCCGAGATAAAGCTTAGGCGGGTTAATAAACTGTGTTCCTTCGGTAGGATACGTACTGCCCTGCCAAAGCGGAGTCGCGAAGTTTTGCACGGCGGAGTCGTCGATAAATCGGAAGAATACCTGATTTCTCTCAGACACGTTGTAATCGATGCGCACGATGTCTTCCCGGACATTTGTCGGTACCGCAAAAGAGCTGTCGTAATATCCGTTGTTTGTATTTGGAAGCGGGAAGATTAAGCTTGGATCAGCCAGGATTAGTGCGTTTGGATTCAGCCGGGACGCCGGTATCATGTTTCCCGGGAATTGCTGGTGAGTGGCTGGATCAATCACGGGCGTGCTGAGAGAACTGAAGTCTCCATTCCGCCACGATGCCGGCAAAGCTTGAACGAAGAATTGCTGCCCTTGCCGCAGTTTGCGCCATTCCTGATTAAAGAAAAAGAACAGTTTGGGATCTTTACGAGGCGAAAGCTTCGGAAAGTAGATGGGGCCGCCCACGTTGTAACCGAAGTTGTTATAGCGGAGATGAGGCTTCGGTTGTCCGGCAAGATTTGCAAAATAGTTATTGGCATCGAACGCGTCATTTCGCAGAAACTCATACAACACACCATGGAAATCTTTTGTGCCAGATTTGATCGAGATGTTAATCTGACCTGCGTTACCGAATCCCGTGTCAGATTCGGCGTTCGCTGAAGTCACTTTCATCTCCGAAATCGCATCGATGGACGGTAGAACGGTTACGCAACCACCGCAGCCGCGGTCGTAGTTTTCCTGTCCGTCGATCCGCCAGACGTTCGAACTATCTCGCGTGCCACTAAAATTGATGCCGGCGGAAGCCGTTACTCCCACAGGAGTGTTAAAAGCTGGCAACGAAGAGGATGCACCGGGAACGATCTGTGCAAGCGACAGGTAGTTTCGTCCATTTACCGACAGTGCTTCGACCTGCTGGCTGTTAACTACCTGACTGACGGTGGCGTTGTCGGTTTGAAGATGGACAACTTCTTCGTGTACATCGACCGTTTCCGAGGTGGCCCCCAGTTCAAGGTGCGCATCCACCCGGATCGTATCGCGCAGGTTGAGGACGACCTGGGCTTGCCGCCACGTCTTGAACCCGGAACTGCTTACCTCAATTGTGTAAGTGGCTGCGGGCAAAGCGGAAGCGACATAGTTGCCGGTATCGTTAGTCAAGAAGGTTCGGGAAAAGTTTGTCTCTTGATCAGTTATGACGACATGAGCACCGCTTACCGACGCACCGCTCGGATCAGTGATAAGGCCAACGATAGAGCCCAGGTTTTGGGCGTTCAACCCCATGGCCCCCAACAGTATCGCTCCTATGCCAACGACTAAGCTGACCCTCATAGATACCCTCCCATTCACGGGCCGCGCGCCTGCAAGGAATGGCCGGCGAGCCACACGGGCCTGAACCCGGAATTAGGCTTACTCTAAAGCCAACATGTCAGGGAAGTCGTTCGGAATTTTTCAGTGAAACTTTTTGAACATTTCGATCAAGGCGGGCACGGTACAGGCGTCGCTAGGCGCCCAAGGGTCTTTCTGTAGCCCCTCGGGGAGCAGCCAAAGCGCCTAGCAAACAATGTCGCAAAGTATTGGCTGGAGGAGAATCCGCAGTCGAGAGCCGTTTCTGTAATTGCGGTCGAAGGGCGGCGCCGCAGCATTTCGGCGCCGAGTTCCAACCGGTATTGGACCAGATACTGCATTGGCGTCATGCCGACCAGAGCTTTTGAGTGGTTGATGAACTGAGTGACTCCTAAACCGCACGCTTCGGCCATTTTTTCTACGGTCCATTCAATGGTAAGGTGCTCTGGGTGGTCGCGAAGATCAGCCAAAAACAGTTGAACGGTGCGGCGAGAAGTCGTCAGAGCCGTATCGAGCCCGATTTGGCGCTGGCGCAACATGTCCAAAACCAATAGAAGTAACTCATTCAAACTCAGGCTCAGCCTGGAGACGCTGCTTCCGTTCGATTCAGTTTCAATGCATCGAGCGATCCCTTGAAAGCATTTGCGAATTTCACGCGTGGCCTTCCACACCGGATGCTCATTCTGCCGGAGTAGAGGCTCCAGACGCCGATCGCCTGGGCGGAGGAGCTTGGAATTGAGCTGCTTCTTGAACCTCATGGCATCGTCACCGGATCGCTAGAGGGTATGGCTCATTTTCTCGATGCGCTCGGGCACAAGGATAGTATCGGCGTTTGCCTGGACACTGGGAATAGCTGGCTCGCCGGGTCAGAACCCGTGGCCTACATTCGGCGGTTCGGGCGACGTATCAAACACGTTCACTGGAAGGACCTGGGGCCGGAGTGGCTAACCAAACGGGGAACAGTCTACGGCTGTGGGATGTCATCTCTTGCGTTGGGTGATGGATTAATTGGAATTGCCCACGTTGTGGGAGCTTTACGTGATCTAGATTTCGAAGGGTTTACCACTCTGGAAGTAATGGGCAGAGAAAACGTGCTGCTTTCAAGGCAGAGGCTGTGCGAGTGGTGGGATGCCGCGGCGAATGCGACCGAATCCAACCATGGTGAAAGACGTTTTGTTTAGATGCCCGCTGCGAAACTGCTGTGTCTGTTATTCCTTTTTCAAATGACGACCGCCGAGGGCCAACCTGAGTCTGGCAAGATTGCCGTCGTCATCATCGATGGAAGGAATAATCACGACTGGGCTACGACGACGCCAGTCTTGAAGAGTGAGCTCGAAGAGACAGGACTGTTTCAAGTAGACGTGGCAACGGCCCCAGCTGAACCAAGCGCGTTGAAAAGCTTTCGACCCAACTTTTCAAGGTACAAAGCGATTGTGTTGAACTACACGGATTTGGGCAATGGAGGGCAGTGGTCAGAAGATACTCAGAAGGCGTTTGTGAATTACGTTGAGAACGGCGGCGGGGTTGTTGTCTTCCACGCTGCATCAAGCGCTTTCCCAAAGTGGAAAGAATTCAACGAGATTGTCGGGCTCGGGGGATGGGGCGGCCGTGACGAACGTTCCGGTCCTTATGTGTACTTCAGGAACGGCAAGGAAGTCCGGGATGATTCGGCAGGTCCTGCAGACATCACGGGCAGCGCCATGCCTTTCGAATCGTTATTGTCGATCGCGAACATCCGATAACAAGAGGCTTATCCGCCTCTTGGATACACGCTACGGACGAGCTTTACGACAGTCTGCGCGGACCAGCGAAGAACCTGACGGTTCTTGCCACTGCCTATTCTGATCCTGCTACCGGCGGGACTGGGCGTGACGAGCCGGTCCTGTTTACGGTTCGGTACGGGCGGGGGCGCATTTTCCAAACGACGCTTGGACATGATGTAGGTTGTATGAAAGATCTTGGTTTTGTAGTAACGCTGCAGCGCGGCGCTGAATGGGCAGCGACCGGAAGAGTTACTCAGCAGGTCCCGCCGGATTTCTCCATGGAAAACGAAAGCCGTGCTCCCATGCCAGTTCAAGCATCGGAGTCGGGCAAACTCCTCTTTCAACAAAAGTGCGGATTCTGTCATGGCACAGATGGCAGTGGCGGCGAGGGCCCTGATCTTTTGCACTCATCCCTGGTATTACACGATGAAGATGGTAACTTGATCGGCCCCGTAGCGAGAAGCGGCCTCGCGGACCAGGGCATGCCGGCATTTCAGCTCTCAGACGCGCAGACTAAAGATATTGCCGCATTTCTTCACGCCGAGATTAAAGCTGACGCGACGATTTTTTACACGGACACCACATCAAACTATTCGTTGAAACTGCTACTGGTTGGCAATGCCGATGCAGGCAGGGCATATTTCGAAGGACCAGGCAAATGCAACCAGTGTCATTCTCCCACCGGAGATCTCGCGCATGTAGCGTCGCGGTATAAGCCGATTGATCTGCAAACCAGAATCGCTTATCCGGCTGGAACAGTTCCTACAATTACCGTAACTCTCGGCGACGGTACAAGAATCAAGGGCAAGCAAGTCCGAGTCGATCCCTTTTTCGTCTCGCTATGCGATTCTGATGACTGGACGCGCACGTGGCCTAGGAACGACGTTGTGCTTCAGATTCAAGATCCTCTGTCAGCACATCGGGCGATGCTCAGGACCTACACGGATGAGCAGATACACAATCTTTTTGCGTATCTGGAGACTTTGAAGTAGTGATGTCCTCCCCCGCAATGTACCTTCGCTGTATCATTGCGCGTGTGTTCATTCCGTTGACGATACTCTGCGCCGGAGTTTCCGGCGTCCTTGCACAGGGTCCAGATGAGCAGACGTTGCTTCATCCCGGCGCGGATAGCTGGCCCACCTACTACGGGGACTACACGGGACGACGGTACAGCTTCCTTTCGCAGATCAACACAAAGAACGCGGCGATGTTAACCCTTGACTGGGCGTTTCAAACCAACGAGCCGAACGCTTCGATAAAATCGACTCCTCTCCTGGTTGATGGAGTCTTATATTTTACGCTTCCTGACCATGTTTGGGCAGTGGATGCCCGGACAGGCGCGCAACTCTGACACTATCAGTATCCGAAGTCTGGCGGCTTCTACATTGGCCAGCGCGGTGTTGGTATGTATAAAGGGCGGGTGTATTTTTTATCGAATGATTGCCATTTGGTTTCACTTGATGCGCGGAATGGAAGCATTGTGTGGATCGTCGAGGTTGCGGACGCAAAGCTCGGATTCTTTACGACCATGGCGCCCCAAGTCGTGCGTGGTCGTGTGGTTGTCGGTGTATCAGGCGACTTCTATGATCTGAACGGTTACATTCGGGCCTATGATCCAGAGACTGGAGAACCGCAATGGCAGTGGAACGTCATTCCCGAGCGCGGCGAACCTGGTTCTGAAACTTGGCCTGCCAAGGGAGATGCTCGAAAGCACGGCGGCGGAATGACGTGGATGAGCGGGACCTATGACCCAGAACTGAACCTGATTTTCTGGGGTATAGGCAATCCGAACCCAACAATGTACGGGGGCGATCGCCCCATAAGCGCTAAGATAAGGATGCCGTCTTCACCTGTGCATAGTCGAACTTGTCCCGGATAAAGCGGTTGAAGTAGATGCCCTTGGATGGTGCTGCCAGTAAACCTTCATGGATAGCGGCAGGGACTTTGAAGTATTGATACACAGCGCGATTGTGGAACTCAAGTCGAAGGAGTTTTCGATTGCGGTCATAGGCGACGGTGCGAAGGGTAGTGGATTCCACGGTGGTGATTTTCATGGGCGGGATCTCAACTTAGACAACTGTGGTTTTCGTTTCCGGTTGCGCTCTCCCAAAGCAGCCGCTATTTCGTTCCAACTTTTAATGGTGGCAGCGAGTCCTACAGCAGGCGCTATGGCCTCAATCACGCGGTGAAAGGCAAATTGAAATTCACGCCATCGGCTCCGGAGATGCGGTTTGTTCAGGCAAGTAGTAGCCCCAGGGGGAACCGGAGCGCCCGACTCGGGTTAGCTTCTGGCTCAACAAAGCCACGAACAATTTCCCATACAACCAAGCCCGGCTGCTTTGATCATCATGTTTCGGGATGTGGCCCAGTTGCACCAGCGACTTCAGGCGTTTGAAGACCAACTCGATCTGCCATCGCAGCCGGTAACACTCCAACACCTGGGCGGCCGAAGCCCGGCTCTTGGCCAGTGTGGTGAACACAAGGACGTAGCAGGCATATTCCTCGTTCTCCGGGGTGACGCGGCCTCGCCCGTCTTGTTGCCTGATGACCAGTCTGCGCTGAGCTCGCTTGATAGCGTCTTCGCTCTTCCGTATGCCGCATAGGCGTCCGGTTATTCTTTGTCTACCCGACGTTATGGATACCTGCCATTCCGCCGTTTCCCCCGCCTTCCGCAACGGCTTCAACTTCCTCAGCAATGGGAAAGGCCGATCCTTCTGGTCCTGCAAGTGCAACGATGCTCGGTTCATGCGAACACAGACATCAGCGCCCGCATTCACAACCGCTGCGATACCCGGTGGATTGCTGTAGCCGGCGTCGGCCAAAATCACTTCCCCTTTTTGAAACTTGAATCTCCCCAGTTTCTCGCCGGTGCTCTTCCCCTGGGTCGGAGTTAAATCAAATTGGTCACATTCCAGCGAGGGTAATCGCATGCTGTAGTGAATCCGCCACTGGCCCCCGGTTTTGCCTGGCTCTTTCACCACTGTGGCACCTACCACTCGCACAGGTTGTCCCTTCAATGCCGGTTCAAGGCTCACGCCACTGTCTCGCCACAGTTCCTGGCACAATTGCCGCAACCAATCTTCAGATTGCCGCAGACGGTTCAACAGTGTCACGTCCGATACATCGGCGATTCCCGCCAGTTTGGCTTGTACTGCCGTCTCGCGCAGTGACCATCCACAACCCACATGCATGAGCAAGGTGCGGAACAAGTCGTTTAGCGAGTCAAACCCGCGCAATCGGGCGACCGCGCCGCTACTTCTTCCTAGTTCCTCCCACCCTGCAGGAAACAAGCCTTGGAGAACCCGCCAATCCTCGCGTAGCGCAGCCATGCCTTGAGCCTATCTCTTATCGCCTCAGCGGGTCAATCCTTATCTTAGCGCTTATGGGGGACACCCCCTGAGACCTTCGCCGCCTTCCCCTCCCTCTCTGATGTCCAGAACCGCCCGAATAGGGCGTCCTTTATCCCACCTGCTACAGCAGTTGCGCCGCAGCCGAACTGGCGGCCCGGCGCAAAGGATTACCGGACTGAGCGGCGTTTCTCGGTACCAATCCACAACTGACCTTCACTTCCGAATAGCGCGTCCTCCTCGAAATTGCCAGCAAGCTCCAAGTGGAGCTTCCGAATCTTTGCCATTTCGAAATTAAAAACAAAATCTCAGGTAGAATCGTCCTCATGCGCTGAGTTTCGCTAGCTTGTCACGAACGCTTCGCGCCTCTTAGAAGGTCGCCCGAGCAGGGCCAGACTATGCCTTCCACTGAAAAACTCGACACTCACCACAAAGCGCTCACCCTGAATCTTGATGCATCCGCCTTTGGTTCCTTCGCCGAAATCGGCGCCGGACAGGAAGTCGCGCGCTGGTTCCTGGTAGTAGGAGGTGCCTCCGGCACGGTGGCCAAAACCATTTCCGCCTACGACAAGGAAGTCAGCGACGACCTCTATGGCTCCGGATCGCGCTACGTATCCCGCCAGCGGCTCGAGGCCATGCTGGACCACGAATGGAGCCAGCTTCTGACGCAACTAAGCAAGACCCGCGGGCCGCAAACTCGCTTCTTCTCCTTTGTGGATACCGTCTCCGCGCGCAACTTCGCCGGAACCAACGAGCCCCACGGCTGGATGGGCCTGCGGTTTCAGTTGCAGCCCGGGGGCCCTCCCAACGACGTGCTGCTGCACATCAATCTGCTCGATCCTTCCAATCTTCTCCAGCAGGAAGCCGTCGGGATTTTGGGCGTCAATCTCATCTACGCCGCGTTCCACGAATTGCAAACCAAGGAATCATTTCTGGAAGGTCTGGCACAAGACGTCGTCAAGGAGCGAATCGAGATCGACTACGTGGATCTCCGCGGGCCAGCATTCGAGAGCTGGGATCGCCGCACCCTGCTCGCCCACCTGGTGTATGCGGGACTGGCCGAGGCTGTATTTTTCCCCTCGAAGGGCCCCAGCGTTCCCCCGACCGAGACTCTCTACAAGAAAGCGGTAGTGCTTGCTCCGGGATACTTTGGCCGCGTGGATCCAGATCACGCGCAAGTTCACGCGGGATTGTTGGCTTCGGCTATTCAGGAACTTCGGGAGGAGCTGGGCGAAACAAAGTCGGCGCCCGCTGGCTTTTTTTGCCTGACAGCTGCTTCGTTCACGCCGAACGAACCGGCTCCGGAGATCCCCGACTTGCTTCGTCGCATCGATGCGCTTCTCGACTCTGGCGGCGAGGTGCTCCTTTTTCGCCAACGAGAGCTCTACCATATGACAGCTCTCGTGAATCGCTACACAAAAGCACCGCTGCGCTTCGTCGCAGGTCTTTCCCTGATCATTCGAGCGTTTGAAGACCTTTACGCCAATCTCGAAGGCAGACGTCTGGAGGCCCTCGGACGTCTCTTCGCCCAGAACGTGCGCATCTACGCTTATCCGATGACCGCCACGGATCTGCGGGAATGGCTGAAGAGTGTTTCCACTACCGGTTGGGAATGGAGTGAGACGAATGGATGGGTTTCTGCCACCCAGCTGCGTTGCGCGCCGCCTCTCGGACACCTGCTCGCCTATCTTCTCGCCAGCAATTTTCTTGTCCCTATGCAAGTGCCCGCGGCCCTGAGAGCCGACGACCGCCACCCGTGAAAGACTCGCGCCGCACCGCTCTCTTCCTGCACTTGCGCTCCCGCTGATCAGTCCTCCCGCCGGCCAGTCTTCATAAGTCGGCGCGTCGTCGTCGTCTATAATCCCTTTGGATCTTGTTGTCCGCACAAACAAGCGAGCATCGTGATGGCGGAATCGGAAAAGGATCGGATCGCCCGCCAGGTTGCTGATCTACGTATCACCTTTGACATGGCGCTTTCGAACAAGCGAAAGTATCCCGTGGCGGAGTTCAAGGCCTTTGTGCAAAGCGCGCGCCGTTACATCGATATCACTGCTGGAGACCCGATGATTCACAAGAGCGTAGCGCGGGCAGTGAATGGTTTGCGGGAGTTCCTGGAACTGGAACGAAAGCGAATCCCTGGAGATATCTTGTTTGAGGCGGACCGACTCCCGCTGCAAGGCAGTCCGCCGTTCCACTGCTTTGATCCTTCGTTTTGATGTCCGTTGAGGCCTACTGAATCAAACTGTTGGGCGTAATCGGGACTGATGCGGCCTGTATACTAGGCCGAAGTTATGGTCTACCGGCGCTCTTTCGTTGCGGCATTGACTCTGCTGTCGTCGGTCCTTGCGACGGCGGCGCCAATTGATAACGTTCGACGCTGGACGAGCGCCAAATTCCTTGGTATCCCGGATGATCAGGTGGTGCCGGCTCACTTGCTGGTCCATCTCAAGTCCGGAGTATTGGAGCGTAACCGCATCAAGGGGCGGCTTCTTAGCATAGCCGGCGAGAGTTTCGAACGTGGCGTTGCGATGCCATCTCCGGGGGAGATTATTATTCGGTTGCCGGCGGCCGCAGCCCGTTTCAGCGCCATTGTTGGCGTCGACAGCAACGACCTCGGCTACTACTCCAATGGTGGACGCGGAAGCGTGGTCGCTTCCGTCGAAGCGAACGGGCAGCCGCTCTTTCATTCGGCTGTGCTTCGGGAAGGGCTCGCTGGCGTGCCCGTTTCAGTGGAACTGAACTGGGCGCGTGAGATCAAACTCACGTTGACGGCGACCGGTGCGCACGGCCGGACTTATCAGGCTGAATGGGATCAGGCAGATTGGGCCAACGCACGCGTGACGCTCGCCGGCGGAAAAGAGTTGTGGCTGGCCGATTTGCCGCAAGGTCCGCTTCCAGGCGCGTACTCGCTTGACGCGCCATTCTCCTTCCGTTACGGAAATCGTGACTCCGCCGAATTTCTTCGCGCTTGGCGCGTCGAACGCACCACTCGCAACCTCGACATGGATCGAACGGAGTACGTCACGATCTACACTGACCCGCAGACCGGTTTTACGGTGCGCTGTGTTGCGGTGGCTTACTCCGACTTTCCAGTGGTCGAGTGGACCGTGTACTTGAAGAATTCATCTTCAACGCCGACACCGATCCTGCAGAACGTTCGAGCACTCGATTCCGAGTTCGAGCGCACGACCGAGGGCGAATTCCTACTTCATCACTCAAAAGGCAGTACTAATTCTCCGACCGACTTCCAACCCTTTGCGACGCTTTTGCCGCCGGGTTATGAGGAGAAACTTGCGTCGGTTGGAGGCCGGCCTACGGACGGTGATCTTTGCTATTTCAATCTAGAGTGGGCGGACGAGGGGATTATCGTAGGCCTGGGCTGGCCTGGGCAGTGGGAGGCCCGTCTTTCCCGCGACCAACAGAGAGGCGTGCGCATTTCTGCGGGCCAGCAGTTGACGCACTTCCGGCTGCTTCCTGGCGAGGAGGTGCGTACCCCGCTCGTAGCGCTGCAGTTCTGGCAGGGAGATTGGGTTGGAGCGCAAAACATCTGGCGGCGCTGGATGATTGCTCATAATCTGCCTCGTCCCGGCGGGCGTCTCCCCCCGCCTCAATTAGCGGGCGGCAGCGGACGGCAGACCATCGAAATGCAGGACGCGAATGAAGCGAACCAAAAGGATTTTCTGACGCGCATTCTGAAGACCGGATTGAAGATCGATTACTGGTGGATGGATGCGGGCTGGTATCCGTTCAAGAGCGGCTGGTGGAACACTGGAACCTGGGACCCCGATCCCAACCGTTTTCCGAGCGGCTTTGCGCCCATATCGGAGGTGGCGCACGCCCGCGGGGTGAAGATCATCCTTTGGTTCGAGCCCGAGCGCGTCACCGCCGGTTCATGGCTATGGGAGAACCATCCCGAGTGGCTCATCGGAGCGAACGACAAGGACAAGCTTCTTTTCCTAGGCGATGCGCAGGCCCGCGCGTGGCTTATCGAGCACGTCGGCAAAATCATTCGCGAGCAGGGCATCGACACTTATCGACAGGACTTCAATTTTGAGCCGCTAGCACGCTGGCATTCGCACGATGCGGAAGACCGCGAGGGAATCACCGAAATCCAGCACGTGACTGGTTATCTTGCCTATTGGGATGAATTGAGACGCCGCTTCCCTAACCTATTGATCGACACCTGCGCGTCGGGCGGGAGACGGCTCGACCTCGAAACGCTTCGGCGCTCCGTGCCTCTCTGGCGGAGCGACTTCGCTTACGAGCCCTCGTCCATGCAGCAGTTCACTTATGGACTGTCACTATGGATTCCCTACTTCGGCACCGGGTTCAATTCGTTGGATCCCTACATCTTTTGGAGCCAGATGACGCCCGCGCCCGGGATTGGCCTGGATGTGGCGCGCCTTGAATCGGAGTCGGAGCGGGTACAGCGGCTCATCGCCGAATGGCGTTCCATCGCGCCGCTCTACTATGGGGATTTTTGGCCGCTGACTCCCTACGCCACCGAGTCCACGGCCTGGTTGGCGTGGCAGTTCGATCGTCCGGCAGAACATCGGGGAGTGATCCAGGCCTTTCGCCGCGCCGAGAGTCCGTTCGAAACGGCTCGCTTTCGTTTGCGCGGTCTGAAGCCGGGCGTGTCGTACGCCGTGAAGGATCTCGATTCCGGGAATGAATCGAGACACACCGGCCACGATCTGATGGAGACCGGCCTTGCAGTCAGCATCGGAAAACATCAGGGCGCGGCGATTCTCGTCTATCACAAAGTCGAATGAAGCCGCCAAGCTGCAGTTCGCGGCGTCTGCTCTTTCAACCATTCCCTGCGATCCTTTTACTGCGCCGAGCTTCCTGAACTCCTCGACTTTCGCGAGAAAGCCGGATTACATTCTGCCGCACACGAAACTAGCGGAAGTTATCTACTAGCATGATCTCGTAGACGGGGTCGTCGCCCGTCGAGTAGAGAAGATCGCGGCCATCCGGAGAGACACTCGGGAAGTTTTCTATCGGCCGGTTGAGCGTTGTAATGGTGTGAGGCTTTCCTCCGCTGAAACGGGTTGAAGACGACCGGGTATTCTTCTGGTTTGCGCACTCCGAAGGCATATATACCCTGCGGAGTAACCGTGAAACTTATCGTTTTGTATAGTGCGCCGCTAGGGCAGCGCCTGGGTCGCATCCCCGTCGCCCGGGGCATCTTCCAAAGTCCCTTTCCACGCACCAAGTAATAGATTGCCGACTAGGCTGATATAGATGTGCAATTTGCCATTCCGACATCGCCGTCCCACGCGAAGGCGAAGTGATGGCCATCGGGTGAGAGACTAGGGCTGTAATGTGCTCCCACAAAACTGGTGTAACGCTGTCGATCACCGTCGTTACTTTTGCGGTCGCCATGAGCTCGCGCACGATCGTCAGATCCTCTTTGTTGACCCTCGCGATAACCGCTCTGGCGTGAAAGTTTTGGATCTGTATGGTGGCCCGCTAATCCTGCCTTTAAGGTTTTGAGGAACACTCCGCGTGGCCACAGTTGCATTGAATTTCGATGGTGTTCCCAGCAGCTTCACAATATGGGCTGCAGTATTTACTATCGTCTCGCGCCTTACAGTTGCACGATGGATGAGCGCACTTCTTCTCTTCGGCCATAAAAGCTCCTGGTGATTAGATGCAAGGCAGCCCAAACAGCTACCTTCTCCGCGTGCGCCGAATGTAGTCGGCCAACAAGACCGCGTGCTGATTACACGAGGGTATACCAAAATGCCTAATACCAGAGAACAGGGCGCGTGGCCGACGGATCACAACAAGGAAGTGTCGCAGAAGTCGGACATCTGCTGCGAACGCAAACATAGTAGAAAACCGAGGGCATAGTAGAGAAACAATTTTTTAGCGGCGTTGTGGCGGCTTTCGCGAGTTCGCCCAGGCGCGTCGGCAGAGCACATCGGACGTAGGCGACTACGGATCCGATGCTCCTCGCAGCATTGTTGATCGGTGTCGCGCTCTTCATTCGTCGCTGGCTCGCCGACGGGCTGGGCGGAATTCGCCCCGGCTTTACCGCCCGGCGCCTCTCGGGGAAAGACAAACACTGGATGAGCGCCGGGTCCGCCGCATTCGGCCTCGTATCGGCGCACTCAAAAACGCTAAGCCCGCAAACAGCCAGTCCCGACGTCCGCTCGGTGGGTGAGATTCAGGAGGCGGAGGCGCCACCTCCGATTTCTGAAGCCGCCAGGCGGATGGGTTATCGCCTGACGTAGCGAAAAAATTCTGGCAGATATCCGATTGGCCGGATAAGTCATCAACACGGAAAGTGAACTGGATACAGACCGAGAACTCGGTCAGGGTCTGGCATTCAAAGCCCATCGCTTGCAGCAAACGGCGCGCCGCGCAGCCGCTTCCTTCTTACGACTCGGTCCGAAGCGTCCCGCCCGGCAACATCACACTGCGCTCAGCCTTATCTGCCGGGCCGCTTACGATGGAGATCTGGCGTAAACCGCCTACACTTTGGGAGACGACAGAACTACACTTGTACGATTCGGTGACGATCCGTCCGGAGTACGCGAAGCGGCGCCACGCCTGTTTTCAGCTAGCGCCGCCGAAGCGCATCTCAGCCGCCAGGAGCAGCACGTGAACGGGATGAATCCGACTTGCGACACGCTGAACATTCCGCCCCGAAAACACTATATACTCAGAGATCACAGAGATTGCCCGATGGCGGCTGACGACAAGTCTCTGGACCGGCGACACTTCCTGAAACGGGCCGGGACGGGGGCTGCCGTTGCTGCCGTTCCTGCTCAAATGCACGCTCAAGATCACGATCACCAGGTCGTTCCCTCCGATCCGGCATTGCGCACAAAGGCGCTCGAATCGCTGCTCGTGGAAAAAGGGCTGGTCGATCCCGCCGCCCTGGATGCGATCGTCGACACTTACGAAAACAGGATCGGACCACGCAACGGAGCGCGAGTCGTGGCGCGTGCCTGGGTCAATCCTGCTTATAAGAAGCGACTCCTTGCCGAAGCCGGCCCGGCAATCGCGGAGCTGGGGTATGTCGGTGCGCAGGGCGAGCACATGGTCGTCGTCGAGAACACTCCGAAACTGCACAACCTGGTCGTCTGCACCTTATGTTCCTGCTACCCGTGGCCGGTGCTCGGGCTGCCGCCGGTCTGGTACAAGTCGGCGCCGTATCGTTCGCGTGCCGTAATCGATCCGCGAGGCGTTCTGCGCGAGTTTGGAACGGAGCTGGCCGACGATGTCGAGATCCGGGTGTGGGACAGCACGGCCGAGATCCGTTATCTCGTGCTGCCGGAACGCCCGGCCGGTACCGAGGACATGATTGAGGAGGAACTTGCCGGGCTGGTGACTCGTGACTCGATGATCGGAGTCGCCAAACTCGCGGCGCCTCGCGGAGGCAAGCCATGAACGGTATTCATGACATGGGCGGGATGCACGGGATGGGCCCGATCCGGCATGAGGAAAACGAGCCTGTATTCCACGAAGCATGGGAGGGCCGGTGCTACGCCATCAATCGCGCGATTGGTGCGTGGAGAAAGTGGAACATCGACGCTGGTCGTCACGCGATCGAGCAGCTTCCCCCCGACGATTATCTGCGCATGAGCTACTACGAGAAATGGCTGGAACGAAACATCATGCTGTTGCTGAAGCATGGGCTCGTGACACAGGAGGAAGTCGATACCGGCAAGCCCGCGCCCGGTTCCCAGAAGACAACGCCCCCATTCACAGTTGCCAGCCTGGCGCCAACGGTTGCGCAACGGCCGAGTTACGCTCGTCCGGACGCGAATGCTACAGCGCGCTTCAAAGTGGGCGACCGCGTTCGCGCGTGCAAGATCAACCCCACGGGCCACACGCGCCTGCCGCGCTACGCGAGAGGCCGGGAAGGTGTCGTCGACCGGCATCACGGGATCTTTGTGTTCCCGGACACGAACGCACATTTTCAGGGCGAACAACCGCAGCACCTCTACTCCGTGCGGTTTCGGGCACAGGAGTTGTGGGGCGAGAGCGCCTCGCCCAGGGATTCTGTTTACCTTGACCTGTGGGATAGCTATCTTGAGCACGCCTGACCTGAAGTCCCTGCCATCGCTGCCCCGCGACAATGACGAACCGACGTTTGCCGAGCCGTGGCAGGCTCAGGCCTTTGCTCTCGCGGTGCGGCTCTCGGCGGAAGGTCACTTCACCTGGAAGGAGTGGGCCGCCGCACTCGGCGAAGAATTGAAGGCAGCGGTCGATGGCGGTGAGCCCGACGATGGGTCGCGCTATTACGAACATTGGCTGGCAGCTCTCGAGCGGCTGCTTACGAGCAAAGGCTTGACCGACACCGGTGCGCTGGCTGCGCGTAAAGAGGCATGGGCGCAAGCGTATCGCCGCACACCACATGGTAAGCCGGTCGTTTTGAGAGAAACGGAATCGTGAACCGGGAACGATTCACTCAGACTCCTCTGCGGTAGATTACGCGACCCGACGTTGTTGAGGGTTATGCAGCGCGGACTGCCCCACCCAGGTCGTACTAGCCCACGCGTTCATTGCAGCGACGACCCTCCCGCATGGTCGATCATCCGTCATTTGTGTCCGGATGGCCCGTGATTCAGGAGCTATCCGGAAACTTTGCGTTTACCGTCCGTAAACCCTTGCCGACAAGCCGGGATTCACTTCCCAAGATGCGGTTCTGGATAACTTGCAAGGGCCCGCACTAGAGGACACACATTCCAGCTATTGATGATGGAGGGCATCGGTTGGGTCAAGGCGCGCAGCACGATAAGCAGGGATGGAGATCGCGATGAGTGCGGCAACGGTGAGGGCAAAGAGGACACATAAAAACGTGCGGGGGTCGGTGGCGCTGACGCCGTAGAGAAGAGCTTTGAGGTATCTTGTCAAGGCAAGGACGACAAGCGTGCCAACCGCTAAACCGATGAAGACCGGCGTGAGGCCTTCGCGCAGTAACAGAGTCTGAATCCTCCGACTGCCACTGCCAAGTGCCAGCCGGATGCCGATTTCCTGGGTCCGTTGGGCGATTGAGAAGGCCAGTACGCCGTACACGCCGATGACGGCGATGAGGGACGCGATGAGGGCGAAACCTCCCACGAGAAGGGCATTGAATCTCGCGCCGCCACTCATTTCGGCGATTGTTACCGAAAGGGAGTGAAAATCGGCGGTCAGACCAGGATCGATGTGATGAAGCTTTGCAGAAATGGCTGATTCGAGCGTTTGCCGTCTGCCGAGGGCATTAATAACGAGGAGCAGCTTGGGCACATTGGGATTCATGAGTCCATTGACGAAAACTTGTGGCGCGGGCGGTGCATTGAGCCCAGCGTTCTTGAAGTCAGATGCGATCCCGACGACGGTTTTCCAACTGCTCAGGTGACCGTCTGCGGATCGAATTCCTCCGAGGATTTGTTTTCCGATTGGGTTTTCACCGGGAAAGTACGTGCGGGCGGCGGTTTTGTTAATGACCGCAAAGGTCAGCGGGTGATAGTCATCCTCTTCTGTGAAGAAACGGCCGCGCAGAATTCGAAGGGCTACGGCTGCGGCATATGACGGCGTGGTGCCGCAAACATGAACGACATCAGAGATGCGACCCACTTCGATGGTAGGCCGATCAGAACGGGTAAAGGCTCCTAGCATGACGCCGCCGGACAGGGGCGTGCAATCACTTTGCGCGACGGCTTCAACGCCAGGAATACGGCGGATGAAAGCCATCAAATCAGTCACAAGCGCTTGACGATCAGCCGGGGCTTCGAGCTTAGTTCCTCTCACCGGAATGGACAGACTCAATATGTGCTTTGGCGGGAAACCCAAGCGGTCATTTCTCAAGTGCCAAAGGGTCTGGAGTAGTAACGCGGCACCGGAAAGCAAGATGAGACAAAGGGCAGTTTCTCCTCCGACGAGCATGCGCTTAGCGAAGCGGTCACCGGCCACAAGGCCGGGACGTTCGGCTTGCTTGAGGATGTCTTGAATGTTGGTTCGTCCGGCGCGGAGCGCAGGCCAGCCGCCAAAGATCAATGTTGTGATGAGGGATACGCAAGCCCCGATCAAAAGGACGCGGCCATCGAAGGAGACTTCGCTCATGCGAGGCAGTTCGTTCGAAGCGTAATGGACGAAGCCACGGAGCACAGCGAAAGCGACGAGTACAGCGAGCCCACAGCCGGGCAGCGCTAGCAACGTGGCTTCGGTGAGCAACTGACGCGCGAGGCGGGTGCGTCCCGCACCGATTGCGGCCCGGACAGCCAGTTCACCGGAACGAGCAGCCCAACGGGCCAAAAGCAGGTTTGCAACGTTAGCACAGGCGATGAGCAGGAGGCACGTGACTGCGCCGATCAGAACGGAAAGCAACGTGCTGGCGTCTCCTACGCGATGTCGCTGTAACGATTCGAAGACAAGGCGGACCCCGTGACGGTAGGCCAAGGGATCGGCAGCTTTACTCCTTGCGAAAAGGCGCTCGAGATCCGAGCGTGCCTGGCTCAATGTGATGCCGGGCTTTAGCCGCCCATAGACGGCCCAGGCGAATTTACCATTGGCCTGCGGATTGGCGTTGATGGGAAGGGTTGTAAGAACGTCAACTGTCGTGTCCCTGGGAAAAACGAAGGAACGCGGAAGGACACCGATGACCGTGTAGGTTTCGCCATCGAGCTGAATCCGTTCGCCGAGGGTCTTGGGGTTTGCATGAAAATGTTGCCGCCAAACATGATCGGTGAGCAAGACGCATTTAGGGCCATTGGGCAATTCCTCAGCGGAAAGGAAATCACGACCGAGTTCTGGTCGGTGCCTAGAGTCTGAAGAAAATTGGCAGATACGCGGATATCCTGAACTTCAGCGGCGTTCTCACCGTTGAGTAGCATGGGCAGGGTAGGTCCGGCTTGAGCAGCGGCGAGGTTTTCAAAGGCATGATTGTCGCGACGCCAGGCAACGTAATCGGGCGAACCGAGGAACTCCATCCGAAATTCGGGGAAGGTAACAGCGACCCACATTAAGCGTTCGGGCTGGAGGTAGGGGAGCGGGCGGAAGAAGACGGAATCCGCAACGCTGTAGACGGCAGTCCCGGCGCCAACGCCGAGCGCAATGGACAGGATCACGGCGGGAGTAAAAGCAGGATTACGGCGCAGGGTCCGGGCGGCGTACGTCAGATCCTGCCATAGCGTGTCTAGCCATGTGCAGATCCAGGCCTCACGCGTCTCCTCAGCGATCAAGGAGCGGTTGCCAAACGAGCGGCGGGCGCGAGACTCGGCTTCTTGGCGAGTAAGACCGCGTTGTTGGAGAAGCTGAGATTCCAGGGCAATGTGAGCCTCAAACTCGTCATCTATGTCCTGGCTCCGGGAGCGCCTTTTGAAGAACCGAATAGACATGAATTCATCCCTCAATTGGTTTCGTTGTGCGGGCAATCAGGCGGACAAGCTGTTTCCACCTCGATTGCTCTTCGACGAGCTGTTTCCTTCCTTGGGAAGTGAGCTTGTAATACTTGGCACGGCGGTTTGCTTCCGACATCTTCCATTCCGAAGCTAGCCAGCCGCGACTCTCGAGCCGATGGAGAGCCGGGTAGATCGATCCGTGCTCAATTTGGAGCGCGTCATTCGAGCTAACGCGAATGGCCTGTCCGATACCATGACCATGCCGTGGGCCCCATTGAAGGGTTTGGAGGATAAGCAAATCCAAGGTTCCTTGCAAGAGTTCGATACGGTTGGCAGATGGTTCGGGACGTTTTGACATGAATGAGCCTTTAGCACAATAGCAGATATACTATGGTAGTATGTCTGCCACAAGGGACAAAGAATGATTCGGCTTTTGAGCAGTGGTGAGGAGCTCTTTGTTGTCGATCGCGGCTTCTTTGTGTCCGCCAGCATAAGCTTCGCCGTTACTTTGGGAACAGCCTTGGTCTCCTTGCCAGTAGCACTTGCTCTTTCCCAAAATGCTGCCGGAACTGGAATCGTGGCGTTCGCTTATGTGCTTCTGGTCGGGATAGTTGGACTTGCTACTTTACGGCTATCGTCATTCGTGCAATCCGCGGAATTGCGCAAGATTTGCGTTAGTTCTCTTGAGCCGTTTGCTGGTATTACGTTATGGATTGTTCCCTCTGTGGTTCTTCTTGTACGTGGCGGGCTGCTAGGACTTCTTGCCTTTGGAGCATTCACGGCGGCGATTGGCAGATTCTTGAAGCAAGTTTCGGGCGGTAAACTCGAGAGTCATACGCGGACTGCGTCGGTTCTTGCGCTCGAGTTCACACCGGGCGCTGATTTCGTCGATGCGCGCGGTTCCGCCGCAAGGCTAGTTCACTTGACCGGATTGGTCTGTCTCGCCTATGTTGGAATCGCTGCCGAGCTCACTCGGAACAAGCCATTAGGGATCGTATGCATTGCCGCTAGTTGTTTTATTTCCGCTTGGATCCTTCACGGCGGGTGCGAACAGGAACGCACATCCGGGAGAAATAGCGTCGTCAATATATCGATTCACGCTGCGTTGGCAATCGGAGCAAGCTTCCTTTTGTTGTTGGCTTTTGGCCGACACTCAGGCTCTGCCACGATTGGGACTGGCACCGCCGGCCGACGGAATTACGACTCAACAAGCCATGGGCGGTACTCGTCAGTCATTTTGTTCAGCAGCAGAAAAGTCGCTTTACTTGTAATTCCGCCTAAGAGGACCTCCAACGTCGGGCCAGTACGTACGCTATCGAGGAGCATGACCATTCCGTTCTCTGGGGAGTACTGGTTCTTTCGCTGGCCTTTGCTTCGCCCCTTGCCAACATCAGTAAAGGCGGAAGGCAACCCAACGATTTTCAGCGTGACCGTGCGAGGCTTTGGTGGCTTACAGATGCAGGCTCGGCAAACTCTTGGACGGCCAATTAGCGTGGGTTGCTGTCGCTCAATCAATGTGGTCCTACACGTCGCCGACGAGCAGCCTGATGCTGTGCGAATGGAGCTAATCTTGGTAGATTCATCACGGCGTGCGCCTAATTCAGAAACGGTAGGAGAGCGATCCTTAGCCAGGCCCAGTGTAAGTTTGCCAGACCCCGACGGCGGGCTGCCCAGTGAGACATTTGAGTTTGAAATGCCGCAATATTCAAAGATTGCATCTTTCAATTCGCTAGAAGTGTGGTTCCATCTTGAGACTCCGCGCGCCGGCCAAAGTGCGATCCTTTCAATACGCCAGTTTGAACTAATACCTTAAGCGAGAGCGGTACGTCTGGACAGCGGGCCGGAACGGCGGACGTATAGTCTACACGGCAAAAGGGCAGAAGGTGAATTCGCCCAAAAAGGTTTGTCAACGCCCAAAAGGTTCGCAATAAGAGGTTGCGGCACACATGTCCGGTTCTCGGGAAACTGCGTTGCTCTATTTCGAACAACGTGCCTATCAAGAGTATCAACAAAACCGATTTGACTTCTCTGAAGTATTGCAAATCGAGCTCAACGGCGTACTGTTTAGAAACTGTATCCGGAAGGTCGGCCATCCGGAAAGTATCCTGATCCTCGTGCTTGCGATACACGCTTACCTCCAAGTTGGCAGAAACGCTACTTTGCGGACCCGCGGTATCCGATGAGCCGATACTCTACTCGGATTTGGGAGCTAATGTCAGTGAACCACAGGCTCTTGAGCACAGCATCGCCAGCAGCATTGACGAGCTAGGGCGCGACTTCGTAGAGGATGTTGAACGGGTTTTCGAGCGGAACCCTCCGAACAGAACTGAACCCGGCAGCGATACAAAGTTCTTGCACTTTGGGCTCGTGAAACCCAAGCGTGCCCAACCCGGCTCCTCCACCCGCCAACGAGGTGGTCATGCAGTACAGGACGCTGACACCATGAAACATCGCACCAAGCGGCCCCACATTCTCTTCGAGCTTGTCGGAACAGTTGCTGTCCAGGCACACGTACCTTCCGTCCGGCCGGAGTCCGTTTCGAATTGCTCTCAACAGACCCAGGGGGTCAACCGAATCGTGTACGACATCAAAGGTGGTGATGACATCGTACGGCTCTGGGAGGCCTTTTGATGCATCGAGCTGCTCGAATCTTACCCGCTCGGCGACTCCCGCGGCACGCGCGCGTTCGGATGCTTGATTAACGGCGGGCGCGAACACGTCATAGCCAACAAACTGCGAGGCTGGAAAGCCTTCGGCAAGCTTGATAATCGCGCGACCGCGGCCGCAACCAACATCGGCAACCCTCGCTCCGCGCTGCAGTTTTCTTTCGACCTCTGGCATTGCGGGAATCCACTGCTGCAGCAGTAAATTTTCGAACCATCCTGCACTAAACCGTTCGAGCCCGTCCCAAAACGCTGGAGCATATGCAGATTGCGGCACCCCGCCGCCGTTCCGAAAAGCCTGGGTAACCTGATCGAAGACTCCCATCATGGCCGGAAACATCTGATAAATGCCACCGAAGAAGAACGGACCTCCTTCCTGCGCAAGTGCGGCTGTGTGCTCAGCGGGCAGGCGGAAGCGGCGGGTCGCAGGGTCATATTCGAGATAGCCCGCGGCCGCCATACCGCCAAGCCATTCCCTCGCGTAGCGTTCCTGGATAGCGGTGCGGGCCGCCAGTTCGGAGCTTGTACTTGCGCCGTTTACGGAAAGGTCCTTGAACAGACTCAGACGGTCTCCAATGCTTGCGAGGACCGTCGTCATCGTCGAACTTGTATCTCCCAGAACCTTGCCAATGAAGGCCTCCTGCCTGGATTGATCGAAATCTGGCTGTGGTTGAGCTACGGCTTCTGACATCGAGACCTCCTTCCGCGAATTATTACGCACGAGAGAGGAACTTGCAATGAGAAGAGCTGCGTGCTGCAACCATTATGAGTCGCTACCCATGCACACGAGGGGAGTTTGATACAGGCCGTCCTTACTTGCTTCCGAAGATGCCTGTCGAGTGTTGCCCGCACTACTCAGGGCTGCTCATGATGTGATTTCTGCGCTGGAGGGCGACCAGCGCCGTGGCGATTCCGGGCGAACGGTCGGCAACCCGGAGTTGGGCTTGTGAAACCGCTAACTGAAGTTTCTACTCTGAAGCGATCACTCTCCTCACCACGAACCTTCGAAAAAATCGGGCGCGGCCATCACGCGCAGCCGGAGGCTTTCTTTCACTGTCATTACGATTCTCCTGTCGATTTTGAAGATTACGTGCTATCTCAACTTGCGTGCCCTATCGCCGCGGCAGGCGGGGACTGCTGCGCGCTGTCTCGGGAATGCCAGGCGTCAGGCCCGGACATTCCGGGGACAGGTAAAGCTATAGAGTCGCCTGGATCGCGCGCACAGGTGCGCGGGCTCGTTCGGACTCCGATTCGTCGGGCTCGTCGCCCGAGAATTTCTTGCATTCTTCAATCGCGTCGGCGCATAGCCTGGCGATCTCATCGAACTCGTTCTGACAAGCGGACACCGCTGCGGTCGGATCCTCAGTCGCGCGGGCGATCGCCTGCACGATCTCCTCGACGTTGATTTTGATCTGTGGGCCGCCTGCTGGCAGCCCTCCATACAATCAGCTACTTTTGCGCCTTCTTCGACGGCCTGGCGCAATTCGCGCAGTTGATCGGCCGTCAGCTGGCGTAGGCTCTTGTTCTCCTCCGACACGTCGATGTCGTATTGCTTGCAAAGTTCGACCAGCTTCTTCCAGGCCTTGTCTTTGTCCTCCTGGCTTACGTCCTTGAGCTGGTTGAAGCGGGCGAGCGCGTTCTGCAAATGCGATTTAGTCTTCTCCTCGGTCGAGAACTTCCACGGCAGCTTCCAGGTGGACGTGTCATTCTCATCGGCAACGACCAGGAAACAGTCGGAGGTCAGGTCTTCACCGTCGACGCGCTTCGTCTTCTTCTCGTCGGTTCGATGAGTTCGACTGCGACAGCGCTCGCCCTCGCAGTTGGGATCGTCGCACTCCTCGTTCGAGCATTCCGCGCAGTCGCCGTCCTCGCACTCCGGGCAGTCGCACTGGCGTACGCGTCGAACCCCAAACAGGCTCGGGGATCATCGATCCGGCGGCGAGCCCAGGGGCGACTTCGCGCTCGGCACGCTCCAATTTCCAGCATCGACGATCCCAAGCCCGTTTGGGAACAATCGCAATTGTTAAGATTGCCAGCCACTCTTGGCTTGGTTGACCTGTCTGCGGTACTTGGAGTTCGTTGAGTGAGCCTGAAATACCCACATTGCGGTCTATTCAATCCAACTCGCCCTCGAGGCCGAGCGTGCAGGCGCGATTCTTGGGCTTGAGGATACAATCTCCGCCGAAGACAACGTCCGTATCATGGATATGTCGCGATCGAAAAACGTCGTTTATTACGACGTCTGCAAGTCTACGCCAACGGGATTTGATGTAGCCAAAGAGATCCGCTGGCTCGGCAAAGATCGCATCTGCCAGTTCCACTCAAAGACAATCCGCATTTTCTCGGTGAAGGATCGATCCACTTTGATTCTATCGTGCAAGCCATTGGAGATATTGGATGGTCAGACTGGGCGAACCTCGAAACGGACACGCGTCCTGGCTACTTGGACTCCGACATGCGCAAGAATCTGAACTACGTCCGCGAAGTCATCAACGAAGTTTACGCTGAGCGTGGCTTCGATAGAATATCGCAGGAGAAAACCTCTACGTTTACCGCAACTGCTGATGTGATACTGCCGAGCACCACAACGGGCTCTTTCCCGCGCCCACGTTGGTTTGACACCAGCATGTGGGGTAAGCCGCTGGACACGTGCATGCTGAATGTTCGCTTCCGCGAGAAATTCCAGGATGCATTGTCGGTGGTGATCAGCGATCAGGAACGCGCCGGACTGGACATCCTGACGCATGGCGATTTTCACTTGGATGAAGACCTCGCGGGTCGCGCGTGGCATCACTATCCCTTGCAGCGGTGGGCCGGCTTTGAGGGGGATTACCTGCAGCCCGAGGAAACCACCGCGCCTTGGCTGCACTATCCGCCCGGGACACTGCTCAACGAAATCTATACTGGCTGGCGCTGGCCGCATGTTATAGACAAGATCGAGCATCGGCCGCTCGATTACCCAAAGATATGGCGCCTAGCGCAGGCTCGCACGTCAAAGCCGGTGAAGTTCGGGACCTGCTCGTCACAAGTAATGGCGCTGTTTCTCGACATTCACACGGCGAAGTATAAGGACAAACGCGAAGTGATTTGGGACATGGCAGTCGCCATGAACAAGGAACTGCTAGCTTTGCGCGATGCTGGTTGCCGCTGCATTCAAATTGAAGAACCAACTTTCCATTTCATGGCGAACACCTACGGCAAAGAACACGCCGAAGTGAAGTTCATGGTGGATGCGTTTAACCGCGAGGTGCAGGGTCTCAACGACGTGGAACTCTGGATCCATACGTGTTGGGGCAACCCCAACATGCAGCGCGTCATGGATGACACCAGCTATGCGAATTCGACCGAAATCTACCTGGAGCGCTGCCGCGGTGACGTTTGGACGCTGGAGATGAAGGACCGCAATCAGAAGGATATTGAGTTATTCGCTCCGTTCCGCAACGATCTTAAAAAGAAAATATGCATCGGCGCGGTTAGTCACCGGGTTCTGCAAGCCGACCGCGCCGAGGATGTCGCCTCTGAAATTCGCAAAGCGCTGAAATACATTCCCGCCGAGAAATTGATCGTTTCGAGTGACTGCGGATTCGGCCGGCAGGGCTGCAATCGCGAAATCGCGTTTTACAAAGCCAGTGCCATTGCCCAAGGCTGTAACATCGTGCGTCGCGAGCTTGGTCTCCCGGTCAGTGCCGTACCGGCTGGGGACCCGGTGCTGCAGATCGATTTGGTTTCCGGACGCGCGCCCGCCGCAGTTCCGGATTCGGTTCTAAGGTAATCCGACACGAGCTGCTTTGCGACCGCGACAGAGACGGTCGGCAAGTCGACTTCGGATTAGACTAGAAGCCCGTTTACCGCTCGTAACTCTCTACGACCTCTAGACCACTCTACGAGAGGTGGCCAAGATCTTCACCCATTCGAGATAAAAACCTCGAGATCGCATTGGCAACACCATGGAAGCTCTGGCTCAGCGGATTCGATAAAGTTGTAGGCCGAGGATCAAGAGTTGCCAAACTCACTGCTTTCTTCCATCAACCACATCGTTGTGCTGATGCTGGAAAATCGGTCGTTCGATCACATGTTGGGCTTCCTTTATGCCGCCAACGGCAACACGTCCCCGTCTGGCCAGCCATTCGAAGGCTTAACCGGGAAGGAATCGAATCCCGACGGTTCCGGCCGAAGTGTTCAGGTCTTTCAAATTCAAACGAGCGATCCTGACGCCTACTTCATGCCGGGCGCGGACCCAGGCGAAGGATACGCGGCCACCAATTCACAACTGTTCGGGAGCACCGCCCCGCCCACGCCGCCCATCGCCACCAACAACAGTTTTGTCACCGACTACAGCTACACCTTGGGATGGGAAAGCAAAGACGGATGGTCAATTGTCCAGGGTACGACAGCCAACGACATCATGGGCATGTTTACGCCGCAAACGTTACCAGTACTTTCTGCGCTGGCGAGTGGTTTCGCTGTTTGCGATTTCTGGTTTGCCTCCGTGCCGACTGAGACTCTCCCCAACCGCGCCTTTGTCTGCGCGGCCACGTCACAGGGCCACATGGACGACAACACCAAAAGCCACACCTGCCCGAGCATTTTCGGATTGCTTCCGAACAACAACATTAGTTGGAGCGTATACGGCTACGACAACAGCTCCGCTCACCCGCAACAATTTCGCCGATACCACCAACGCCGACGATAGCCATTTTGGCCAGTTTCCCGATTTTCAGGCTGCCGCAGCCAATGGCAGGCTCGCAAGTTACGTGTGCCTGGAGCCGAGCTTTGACGCGAGAGGCAATAGCCAGCATCCGAATTACAACGTCGCTGCTGGTGAACAGTTGATCCACGACGTGTATTACGCGTTGCGAAGTGGCCCTAGTTGGAATCAGACTCTGCTCATCATTACGTATGATGAGCATGGCGGCTACTACGACCACGTCCCGCCTTCTTCCGGTGCCGTTCCGCCCGATAATTCCGCGGGCGAATATGGATTCGATTTCACCCGCTTTGGTGTCCGTGTGCCAACGGTTCTGGTCTCGCCTCTCATCCCTGCCGGCACCGTTCTCCGAGTGTCAGCAGCTGCAACTCCTTTTGACCATACGTCGATCCTGAAAACCGTGGAAAACCGCTGGAACCCACCCGCGCTCACCGTCCGCGATGCGGCAGCCGTCGACGTGAGCGCCGCTTTGACTTTGACAACACCACGAACCCACGATCCGCTCGCAGGCGTAGCCGTCCCCGTAGCCAGCGGCTCTGTTCCCAACGCCGATCAGCCCTCGCATTTGCAAGAAGTCCAGGCGGAATTAGTCGCCCAGCTTCCCGTGCCTGACGTGCAGGGGCCCGCGCGGCCCGCGCTTGCAGCCCTACGCACGAACGAGGATTATAAGAATTTCATTCGCTCCCACATGCAGGCCTTGCAGGATTCGCGAAAGCGCCTGCCTTTGTCCAAAGGCATCTAAAAGCCCGCGCATATCTCTATTCAGCGAGCTCTGCTTGCTCCACGCTGAACTCGTCTTGTGCGTTCTGATCCGAATGAGAGAATTCGGCACGTGATCCATAAGTCGGCTTCGGGGAGATGTGCGATGAAGTGATCCATGTCGGTCCTGAAAACGCCGCTCACATGATGCAATGCGGATTTTTCGGGACCAATCTCGCGACACCAAGCTGACGCTGCGGCGGGTTGTCTTGATTTTCGGCGCAACTACGTGATGTTCCGTAAACACATGGCCGTAAGGGCGGACTGATCCGTGCGGATTCGGAATTCGGGGGTGGAATTTTCTTTAGCCGAGACGAAGCTGTTGCACAATCGAAAACATCTGCTTGCCAAGCTCGGTCGTGAAATCCGGTGCGAACTTAGTGGCAATCGAGACAACCGCAGTGGTGATCGCACCCGAACGTTCCATCTGCCGAAAGGCGGCTTCTTCCGTTCTCGTCGACATGCCACCACATGCGTCGACCGGGACCAGAACTTGGTAGCCGTGTTTGCGCGCGTCTAAAGCGGCGTGAAGGACCACCACTTCCGTGGCGAATCCGGCAATGATGAGAACCTTGCGTCCTCCCTCGCCGAGACGCTCCACAGTTGCGCTGTCGCAGAAAGGACTGTCGGGCGTGCGCGGTTTTTGTGTCATCGCGCCTGAATCGACCAATGCTGGAATCACCTCCGGTGCTTTCTGTTCCTCCGGCACGACACTCAGTGTGACGGGTAGTTGAAACAGTTTGGCCAGTTGCAGGAGCACGCCCGCAGATTGGCTTAATGCTTCCGGGCGGGTCGTCTTGCTGCGGGCTACAATCTGCTTCTGCAGATCGCAGAAGAGCACTTGCGTCGTGTCAATCGAGAGCTGCTCCCAGGGCATTGTCTGGTCAGGCATGTTGCCCTTTCGCTTCCGCTGACGTACCTTGCGGGACCAGCCATTGGTCGCAGAATTTTGCAAGCTCTGGAATGGATTTGTCCGTTCCGGTGAACGCAAGATAACCATCCGGGCGCACCAGCGAGATGGAAGGCGAGTTGCCAAAGAGGTTCTTGAATTTTTCGGCGTGTTGCTCCTGTGACCCGATCTGATGGCCCCGCATTAAGTGACGCCAGGAGCCGATCGAATCCTGCATCGCCAAGTGCGTGCTTGGCGGGTCCGCGATGTTGCTGTAAAGAAGCGTGAACGCCAAAGGGTCCAACAGTTCAAAGATGGTGGCGAGTTGCGTCTGCTGCTCGGCAGATCCCTCGCGGTTCAACACAATGATAGGTAAGTCCGGCACGCGATCACCCGCCCGCAGACTACCGGAATCCCCATCAGAAATAGCCAGGGGACTGGCCTGATAATTCAGCGCAAGCTGGCTCATGCGTTCCGTACTGTTGAGCTGCACTGCTTCAAGGCTCACGAGCCAAGGGGCAATGTGATTGAAAACGGAACGGAATAGCGGATTCTCTGAACCGATAGCGTGGGTCAGGCCCTCAGTCTTTGTCAATACATTCCGAACGACAGGGACTCGTTCGGCGCTGTAGGTATCGAGAAGTTCCGGCTTCGCCTGGCCCTTCATCACCATGGCCAGCTTCCAAGCAAGATTAATCATGTCTTGCATCCCCGTGTTCATGCCTTGTGCGCCGGCCGGGCTATGGATATGAGCAGAGTCTCCGCCGAGGAAGATTCGCCCCACACTCAGGTGATGGATCATACGGCTGTTGATGCGGAACCACGAACTCCAGGTCATGTCGTAAAATCGCGCCGGTATGTGTGCGCGCTGATCGTAGATTTTCTGAAGCTCTTCCATGGAAGGCTCCGTGTCCTTCGAAGGCTTGCTGGGGGGATTGCTCGCGATCAATCGAAAGCGGTGATTGCCCATGGGAAAGATGCCTAGGAAGCCGTACTCCGACGAGAAAATATGGAAGTCCGTCTCAACCAGATCGCCATCCACATGCAGATCGCCGAGCGCATAATCTTCCACTAAGGACTTGCCCTGGAACTGTAATCCGAGCGTGGCGCGTGCCGTACTACTTGAATCCGGCGCAATCTCGGGGCTCAAAGGGCCTCCGTAGGCGCTGCCAAAGCTGGTTTGAAGCATTTTGAGGATTTCCACGTTAACCTAACTTTCGGTGAGGTAAACGTGGAATGCGCCGGTCCCCCAGAAATCTTCGAATCGCCTGTGATCACAGGGGGTTGACGCACTTCGGAGGAATCTATTTCTTTCACGAATTTCTACAGGTGCTGCAGATCCGCCGTTTTCTGACCCAAAACCTCGACTATCCAAGGCGCAATCAGCGCTACAGCCTATCGCAGATGATTCTGGCTTTGGTTTATCCACTGGTATTGGGCCTGGATCGCTTGGAGAGCGCGTCATTCTTACGTTCCAATGGCACCTTTCAATACCTGACCGGTCTGCCGAGCTTCCCCGACCCGCAGACCTTGCGCCGTTTTTTGCTCCAGGCTCCTGACTCGTTCTTGCGACAGATGCACCGCGTGAATGATCGACTGCTGCAGAATTTCATCCACATGCCCGACCACCGATCCCGTCTCATCTTTGATCTCGATAGCAGTGTGCTCACAGTTTTCGGGCGTCAGCAAAATGCCGAGGTCGGCTACAATCCTCGTTATCGCGGCAAGCGCTCGTACAACCCATTGCTGTGCATCGAAGCCAACTCTTCCTATCTCTGGGATACGGAACTGCGTGCCGGTAACGCTGGCACATGGGATGGCAGCGTCGAATTGATGGCGACCTGCTTCGTCAACGTGCCGCGCGATATTCGAGAGCTTCGTGTTCGGGCGGACGCTGGCTTTGGCTTCAATCCAGTCCTCGAGATGCTCGAAGCCAGAGCTGCGCAATACGCTGTCGTGGCCCGCTTGACCCAGGCGTTCAAGCGATTGCTTCCGGGCTTAGGATATAAATCGGTGAACCAACAATGGGAGATGGCGGAGTTCGAGTATCGTCCGCACGGTTGGCCGGAGCCCCGTCGTTTCGTTCGTGGCGCGAAGATTCGTTCCCGAAGAAGAACCTCAAACTACCCTGTTCACACTGGGACGCTACGTGTATCGCGCCTGGGTGAGCAATATGAATCTGACTCCAGCCGGTATCTGGCATTTCTATGACGGCCGTGCTGGTATGGAGCCGAGGATCTGTGAATTGCGCGAAGACTTCGCACTTCGAAAGATCCCCACGGCATCGTTTGCGGCCAACGCTCTGTACCTGGAAATCATCCGACTCGCCTACAATCTCGTCACTGCGTTTCAGCGGATCTGTTTGCATGAATCGTGGCAGAACCTGACGCTTGGAAAACTGCGCTACAAACTCTTTTTGCTGCCTGGTGAACTGACTCGACCACAAAACCGCCCGGTTTTGCGACTCAGAGAATCTCCAATATTACGGGATCTGGTCGGCGACATACTCAACCGGATCAGCGGGCTCAAACCACTTCAGACCTGAAATCGACGTTTTCACGCCGGATTCGGGTACTATGTGCGCCTTCCGCCTCGATCATGTATGCACATTCGAACTTTTCGAGGGATTCATCCTGATGCTGCAAGACAGCCGTGACGCCGGTTTCGCGCTCTGCCTGCGCCAAGGCGACCATCGTTACACTCCGCTCAATATTGACGCCTGCTTTACTCAGCGCCTGACGCAGAACTCTTTCGGTCTCAGCCTGTGAGACAAACAATAGGTAGTTATATTTGCTGTCGATTGGTTCAAAGCCCAGGCGGAAAACACGCTTTCCGTTTCCGTAGATGCTGGCAGCCTGCGCCGGATTGCCCAGTCCCACCAATTCAGAAGCGAGACCCCGTTGTTCCAGCAATTCCAACGTTCGAGCCTGAACGCCGATAGCTCTGGATGTGGTCGCTGGTTCGGGTGTCTTCTCGACTAAGCGGACCGAAATGCCAAAGCGCGCTAACTCCAGCGCCGCCATCATCCCGGTGGGTCCCGCTCCCACAATGAGTACGGTTCCTAATGATTCGGCCATCTGTTTCCCTCCCACTATGTTTCTCAAGTGTTGAAATTAGTTCCGCAACCAAGGGCGGTCTTCATCCGGTTTCAAATCACTGCTATGCGTCTCCAGTGTGTAAAGGCGCATCCGATTCCCATCGGGATCTTCCACCACCATTACCCAGGCTTGAATGGCCACCAGAATGGAGAGTGACGAATTCTCTTCTCGTTTAACGTCTCGCCCGCGACAAATCGGCAACGAAGTCGAGAATTAGCGTGTTGGATGCTTCTGGTGCCTCCAACGGCACAAGATGCGCGGCAGCAGCCACTTCCACATGACGGGCCTTTGGCAGCTTCGCGGCAATTCGGCGGCTATAGCTCGACGGTAGAATGGCATCTTCTTTGCCCGATACGATGAGCGCCGGAGCTTTCACGTAACGAAGCGCGTCAAGAGTAGAATCACGGTCTACGAGCACTGATCGAACAGTGTTTATGAGTCCGCGACGGTTCCACGAACGAAACATTTTGGTAAGCTCAGCTCCCAGTTCCGGCTTGCTGCGCCGAGTCTCGGGTGCAAGTTGCAATGATACGATCATGCGGTCAACCAGTTTGTCGAGGGCGCTGATCGCGAGCAGTTTGGCGAGAAGAGTGTTCTTAGCCCAGTCGAACGGCGTGGCGCTTTCCGCCGTGGTATTAAATAACACGATGCCTCGGACCCAGTCCGGCGCAAGCAACGCGATGCGCGGGCGCGATCATGCCGCCCCAGGAGGTTCCGAGCACGACCACCGGCGTATTAACATTCACTGCGTCCAGCACCTGGAGAGCAGCCTCGGCACACTCGTCCATCGTGAAACCTCGACCTAATCCCTTGCTTCGGCCGTGACCAGGCGGATCTAGCACGAGCGTGCGCAACCCCGCCGCTCGCAATGCGGGAATCTGATAACGCCACATGCTGTGATCGGTGAAAAGGCTGGGCCAGAGCAGCGCGACCGGTTCGTCGTCGTCACCTTGATCGTCCACGTATAGATCGCCGAGAATGGTCTGTATGGTTCCCATTGAAGCCGCCTTTCTTATGCTATATTCACATTGTCAACTTAAATATTCACATTGTCAACATCACGGTCGTGAAACGCCCCTTTCATCACGGTGACCTGCGTAATGCTTTGATTACGGCGGCGAAGGAGCTCATCGAACGCAAAGGCACTGAGGCATTTGCATTACGCGAAGCGGCCCGAAATGTCGGTGTGTCGGCGAATGCCGCCTATAACCATTTCGAGGATAAAGATGCGCTGCTGCGCGCCGTTGCGTCCAGTGGATTCGCCGAGCTAGCGACGCAACGAGAAGAGGCTCGCTCAAAAGCCGCCGCGGATGCATGGAGCCAGCTTTCTGCGGGAGCTAAAGTTTACGTTCAATTTGCCGAGGCACGGCCTAAGCTCTTCGATTTGATGTTTAGCCCCCTCGGCGTGGGCTCAAGAGATGGCAAAGCAGATGGAACTGAACCTAGTGGCCGCAAAGCGTATCAGCAGTTGAGCGACGCACTCGATAATCTTGTTTTAAGCGGGAGACTTACTCCGCAACGACGCGCCGGCGCAGAAAGTACGCTTTGGCCGCTTATACATGGGCTTGCGGTGCTGCGTAGAGCAGGCGCATTGCGCGAACCATTCGACGTATCGTGGGAGCGCATGCTTAAATTTACTGCAGATGGCTTAGGCATTGACCTAGATGAAAAACTCTGAATATAGGCGGTGGTTCGGCGGTCGGGACGACCTGGGGGCGTCCGGCGTGACCGCACATAGCGGAATAGAAGCCGACCCTGACGTCTCGTAACCGACCGCTTTTGAGTCACGAACCAGCCCGTCGTTCCGCACACCGCGATTGATCGCGATCAGTCGCGAAGGATAGAGTAACTCCGGTTCTCGGACTGAATTGTGCAATCCGTAAGTTTGAAATGCACGCCGGCGCTTACACCAGTTGTAATCGGCCACGGCGCTTGCGAATCAGCGGGCACTTACTTTCACAGCCGTGATGCAACGCCGAGGATCAGCTCGATCTTTCCCCGATCAAAGCCGTGTAAATCTTTTTCGCTGATGCGGCCCTGCTTCACGAGGGTGGCGAACACGAACGGCAGCACGGAGCAGCGATAATCGTATTTGCGCTCGATCTCCAGTCGGCGCGGTGTCCACCGCTCAACCAGCTTTCCAACTTCCACAGCTCAGACGCTTCCTCCACTGCCGTGGCCATGCCCTTGGCCTCCCGGATGACATCCTGCAATTCCGTGCTGAGCGCCTGGTTAAAGACTCTGCGGGCCACGACCTTCTCTGAAGGGGACCACTTCAGGTCGCGCGTGACTTCATCCTTCCGGAAGAACATTATCATTATCGGCGCCCGCGATCACTCGTACTAGGATGGACAGGCCACGCAGCTTGCCACCAAAGTCGTCGATGGCTCCGCAGCAGCGAGGTCGGTGGCTGGTAGCCGACTTGCGGATAGTAATCCTGATTATGAACACCAGAACCGAGTCCTATCCGCTATTTAGGCCGATGTTCGAGAAACGTCGAGCGTCCGAAAAAGCGCCATCTCGCTAAGTATTACCTCTTCATCTGCCAAAGGACAAGGTCAAGCTTCTTAAGCTCGCTGATCTCAGAGTTTGGGTACATGCTGTTGAACATTCTCCCGATCAACTCTCCAAGGTCAGAATTCAATAATATGTAGTACTCGCGGCAGAGGTGCTCGTAAACATAGATCGCCCGTTCCTGTTTCTCTTTTACACTGCTCCGAGCAGATAATGAAAGCCCGAAATGCCTCAAAACCAATTTGTCTATCACCGGTTTAGATGGGTCCACCGTCGCGACGAGCTTGCTCGCGAACGATGCCTCGATCCTGCCAGAGTAGGATCGTATCTCTTCAAGAGCATCCGAAAACTCGATCCCCCGTACGCTTTTCTCTCTCCATCAACGAGAAATAAGCCGTCCTCCATACCAGCGCCCGCCGCACTCTGTAAAAGCCGTCAAACTTGGGCTCAAACTCGAGGTCAACACTCACGTCACACGTCCCCACTCTCCGCTGAAGCCATAGGTAGCGATCCAGGCCGACACTAGCTCTCTTTGGGGCCGCCGCGATATGTTCTTCTGAAAAGTTGAGCATTGCTGATATTTTCTATCGGGTACCCCTTCAGGACCAACGCAAAAGGCAAATCGCACAGGTTCGACAGGAAGAGGTTCTTCCAATGGTCTCTCCAATCGAACGGGCGATTAGTTCCCAGAAACGCGCGATGGTCGTGGAATCCGATTGCTGGCACCTTAAATGAGCTGCCTAGCGATTTGTCACCCTATACGAATGATGAGAGCCGACCGCGTCGAAGTGTCGCGTGATGAGCAGACCAACAGGTGGCTGATTCGAATTCAAATCGGTGACGAAGTCATTCGCCGCACCTGCAACTAATCAAAGTGCGCAGATCAGGAAACGCTGCATCGTGCGGCGCTCAAGACAGTAGCGGACGAAGGCTATGAGGTCGATCCACTGAATATTCTCTTTTCCTGAAATCCTGCCACTTCATGGCACTGCTCGCGACGCCACGTGAGTCGTCGAGATTACTGATGCGAGGAACTGTGTCCGCTGTCGATAGCAGTGGATCGGCCTTGCCCAATGTCCCCGAAGCCGACTTATGGCTCGTCAGTACAGACGTCACTTCCCGTATGGCCCCGTGATCTACGAGCTACGCCAAAAAGTCCTGGGCTCGCTATCTTATTTCTCAGGCTGCCTCCGCTGTCCTCCGCCATCGATCGGCCAAGCCTTTCGTTTCAACGAGGAATTACATTCTGTAAAATGTAAAGAGATCACGCAATGGAATCAGCACTCAGTATAAAAGGACAGGCCACGATCCCCAAGGCCATTCGGGATCATCTTCATCTCGAACCGGGCGACCGAATTAAGTTCTTTGTGCATCCGGACGGCAGCGTCGTGATCCTCCCCAAGATCCCCACGTCGAAGCTAAAAGGTGTCGTGAAGGCTCGCCGGCGAGCTTCTCTCAATGAATTGGAGACGGCCATCGGTGAGGGCGCCATCACCGGCGCGCAGCGAACGAGACACCGATGATCGGTCTGGATACGAACGTCCTCGTGCGCTACCTCGCACAGGATGACGCCATTCAGTCGCCGCAAGCAACGCAGATTATCGAGCGTCAGTTGACAGAAGAGCGTCCCGGTTTCATCAGCCTTGTCACTATGGTCGAAACCGTCTGGGTGCTCGATCGCGTTTACGGGCTGTCGAACCATGAAATCGCCGAGACTGTCGAACGCATCCTGCAAGCGGATACGCTTCTCGTTCAGAATGAACAGGAAACCTTCACCGCAATGACGGCTCTCAAAACAGGAGCCGGGTCTTTCTCGGACGCGCTCATTGGGGCGCTCGGCGCGTGGGCAGGATGCACGGCCACGCTTACCTTTGACAAGAAGGCGAAGCGATTGAAGCACTTTCAGCTTCTCAGCTCTCGCTAAAAGAAAGATCAATCGCTTGCTCATTTCTGCAAGCCCAATCCCGAAGTCGAAGCAAGCGGTCCCAAGCGTCTTCAAAGCGAGACGTTGCAGTCCGAAGCCGACTTCTGGACAATCAAGCACCACGGCAGACAATGAAGGGCCAATAAACCCCAACTTCCGCGGATTGCTCGTTATACGGATCCTTACCGGAAGATTTCCTCTGTGTGCTGCCGGTATTTCTGCCCTCAGTAGAAATTCTCGATGAGCATGAGCTCGCTGGCGCGCGCGGATGTTTCATACAGCATCCAGCGTTCATCTGGCGAAATACTCATTTCGGCGCCTACCACGCCGGGCACAGCAACGATCGTCTTCGTCCGGCCTGTTTTGGAATCGAGAAGCTTGAGGTGGCCATCGCGATCAATGAAGTACACGCCATCTTTCGCGGGGCGCAAAATTATGCAAGTACATCGATTCGGAAAGCCTGATTTCGTTTCCGCCCTGAGTGGATATTGCCCAGAGGTCGAGCCCCAATCCCTTCTCTAAATAAAGAGTTTTGCCATCCAGTGACTCGAATCCCACATAACCGCCATCCCGGGCTACTTGGACTTGTTCACCACCGGTAGCGGGAATTTTCCAGATCGCGAACGTGCCAGTGCGGTTGGAAGAGAAATAGATCCATTTACCGTCGTGCGACCAGCTTGGCTTCACCTCGTTCGCCGGGCTGGTTGTGAGCCGAACCGGCTTCCCACCGTGTGAATTGGTTACATAGATGTCCCAATTCCCCGCCGCATTGCTATCGAACGCGATTTTCTGTCCATCCGGCGACCACCGCGGGCTGCCTGAGTGTACATTTCCAGACAAGGTGAGTTGAACAGCGTTTGTGCCATCCGAATTACACGTCCAGATCTCCCGGTTGCCGGAGCGGTTTGACTCAAATGCAATGCGCTTGCCGTCTGGCGAATATTTCGGATGGCCTTGCAATCTCGTCGATGGAAGGAAATTGGTCGCCTCGCCCGCCTGGTTGCCTTTTAGAGCAATACGCCAGATATTCACCCCGCCTACGCCGTGATGATAGACCAGGCGTTGCGCCTGGCGTGAGACGGCTGGATCAACTGGATCATCACCAGCAGCGGTCACGAGTGCTGGTTTGCTGGACCGCTTCGGCGCGAGGCGCCACAGCGCCAAGCGGCCACGGCGGGCCGATGAGAATACCAAGGTATGGCCGTCTGGCGCCCACGCAACGCCACCGATCTCCGTACTATCGAAAGTGAGCCGTTCTGGGTTGCCGGTAATTTGCATGTCTTTCGTCAGTACCGCGATAAAGATGTCGCTGATACGGCCGGCAAATGTCCGAGTGAACGCGAGCGTTCTGCCATCGGGGGACAGCGCGATACTGCCGTCGCCGTTAATATCATGCGGCGGGAATGTTAAGCTTACTTTTTCGCCCGTACCGAGTGAGATTCGAACGATTGCGTGGGCGCGCCCAAAGCCAGACCCAGCCTGATCCAAAGCGAGCAGCCATTTTCCATCTACAGACCACGCAAGGAACGGCGGAGGCACCTCCCATTGGTAGTGGGAGAAAATGGTTGCCGTGTCAACGGCGATATCGGCCAGCTCTCGCTCTTGTCCGCCGACGGCTGTCATGATCACGACGGCCGCATGTAAAGCATCGCGAGCACGCAGAAAAGCGATGAACCGCCATCCGGCGACCATGCCGGCGCGAAATCACCATTGGGACTTGTGGTCAAGCGGACCGGATCGCCAGGACCGATCATCTTGACGTATATGTTTGAGGGCCGCTTGCCTGGTTCATCCCACGAAAAGGCAACCCTGCTGCCGTCGGGCGAGAAGCTTGGGAACTGCTCAAACCCCGGATAACTGGTGAGAGGCACGGCCGGCAATGAAGTATCGCCGCTAGCCTGGTTCGATCCTGAAATCCACCAACGCAACCCTATCACCATGGCGGCAAATGCGACTGCTGAGACACAAGCGACCCACGACAAGTGTTGCTTTCTCATCCTCGGGTTCGTGGGACTTACGGGAACCGGAACAACCTGATTCTGGGCTGTAGGCGGGCCGTCTCGGAGAGAAGGATTCCTCGCAGACTGCGACACCGGTGCGATAAACCGGTAACCGCGTCGCGCTAGCGTTTCCACGAAGCGTGGATTCTCCGGGCTATCGCCTAAGGCATCCCGAATTTTCCGTACCGCGCTGTTGATCGCGTTATCGAAATCGACATACGTGTCCTCGGGCCAGAGGCGCTTCTGAATCTGCTCTCGGGTAACGATTTCCCCGGGATGCTCGAGCAGGAGAAGGAGAATTTGAAGAGGCTGGTCCTGCAGCTTTAGCTTCACGCCGTGTTTTCGCAGCTCCCGCGTGTACGGATTGATCTCGAACACCCCAAACTGAAAGGCCGGTTGCTGCTGCTCGATTTCCGGCATACTGTGCCCCGTAACTCTGGAATCATAAACCTTCCCCGGCTGTTCGACAAGTCAGAGTGCTGTTTTCCGCCCCGAACTTCGTCCTGGGCGGCTTCCCGGCGGGGACAGATTTCGAAACATCTGATGTCGCTGCAATGAATTGGGTGGACAGAACCAAAACGGGAACAACCAAGGCTCCGCTTGTGGAGACCTTGCCTGACCTCGTTGACCCTGTTCGTGACCACAGGAGGTCACGGCATGAAAAGCTCTTTAGGGATTGCAGCTGTTGGGGGCATGCTCGCTCTGGCGGGTTACCTATCCGGCAAAACGGGCACGGGAATCGCCCTGGCACAGACGCTCTCGATCCATCTATATGATAAGGCGGACGTGCCTGACCGAGTGCTTCATTTGGCCACCGATGAGGCCAGTTGGCCATTCCGGGCACCTAGAATCCGGATTGACTGGAAACGCCCATCCACCGAATCGCGGGCAGACCGGGGCACAGACATGACTAGCGCTGCATACCAGCAACCGGATATGCGCGGCTATATCGTGGTCCGTCTTGTGAGACGGGCACCCGCAAGCGTCTTTCCTGGAGCCCTAGGGTACGCTCTGCCGTTCGCTCATACGGGCGCCCACGTCTTGATTTTTTACGATCGCGTGGAGACGTTAGCTAACAGCATAAGTGAAGCAACCTACATCGTTCTCGGATACGCCATGGCACACGAGATCGGCCATGTTCTCCTTGGTTCCTCCGATCATGCCAGCGGTGGTCTGATGCAAGCGCGCTGGACCCCGGCGATTTGGCATTTGGCCTCCTTGGGACTGCTAGCCTTCACGCGGGAAGAGGCAGAACACATGGGCGCAGGACTCCAGAGACTTCAAGCTCAGCAGCTTTTACGGTTGCAGCAACCGACGTTCGCCTCCTCTCCACTTCGGCGCGCTCCCGAGTAGAGGAGAGGGTGCCACAACTTCATGTAGAACAGGCGTGCGTCACTGAATCGTCACGAACGCAGCGAAGCAGAAGCAGTAAAAGAAGAACCCAAGTCCTGCATCGTCGGCATAACTGGCCATATATGAGAGCGCCCTAACGTGTCAAGAGGACCTCGATGATTTTGCCTTTGCCTTTTTGTCCTCGTTCGCACACACCACCACCTCACCGAGGAGCAGGTTTTTCCCAGACCGCCCAGCGGGGCGGTCGCCGCGGCTGTGGTCCTTGTTGGAATCCGCAGCACCCTCGTTCGGTCGTGCTTGCATCGCTGTGAGTATTCGTCTGTCGTCTGAAGCCCATAGTCAAGCGGCCGTGCTTTCTAAGACGAGGTGTCCCTCCTGGCGTTTTCTATTGGTGTCTGCTCGCCAGCAGAACGTTAAACTTTCACTGGTGTCTCTTTTCGTCAGCTCCGCTCGTTTGCTATTCCGCTCCTTCGTCGGAAGCCATATATCCGCCTTCAACTGCTGCAAGAGCCAATTCCGCAAGCGGGTGTCGCAATCAATCTTCAGCCTCTTAGGCTATGGCCAGTTTCGCGCTTACCCGTGCGTCGACGAAAGAGTCTGGTGCAGTTCGTGCCTGGGCTGAGGCCTTCGGCTTGGACCGCGGTTCGCGATACACTTCCTGCTTTTTCAAAATCCAATACGCAGCCTCGGCCAAGTGCCGACCCACGGCCACGACCGCTTTCTGGTGATTCGTTTTGCGCTTCACTCGTTGATATAACCGCACCACATGCCGACCCGCCAGTTGTTTCTGGTGGATCACCACTAAGTTACCGGCTTCGATGAACGCCCACTTCAAATATCGATTCACGTCCCCGCAGATCTGCCCGAGTCGCGTGCGCCCACCACTGGAGTGCACCCGTGGGACCAGCCCGGCGTAACTGGCTAGATGCGCCGCCGAGGCGAACCGCTCTACCTGCCCGATTTCGAGTGTCATCACCATGCTCAGAATGCGGCCGACATATGGCAATGTCTTCAGCAGATCAGCCTCTGCCGTTACTTTCATGAGCTCCTGAAGTGGCTTTTCCACCTCTTCAATTTGCATCTCCATAAAATCCATCGTCACCAGCTCCAGTTCCAGGCTTTGCCGGGTATGCGGCGGCAACTCTCCCAGGCGTGCGGCTAGGCGCAGTCTGCCTTCTACACCGAACACATCGCTGTCAATCTGAATGTTGTAACGCCCCAGGGCTCCTTGAATCCGATTCTTCAAACGTGTCCGCTGCTGGACCAAGAACATGCGCAGGCGAAGCAACTCCCGCTGATCACGTAGCCCCGCCGGCGGAATCCATACCTCCGGCAACGTTCCGTTTCGCAGCAGAATGCCTAAGCCGTTGGCATCCACCTTGTCGGTCTTCTTCCCGGTCTTGCCCATTCGCTTCTTCGCTTCCAGTGGATGCGCCAAGCGCGGATGGTGCCCGGCTGCTTCCATTTCATCCACGATCCAGTAATAATGTCCGCTGGCCTCCAGAGCGATCTGCGAACCTGGCGGCAATTGCTCCAGGTATCGCCGATACTGTTCTCGATCATGTCCTACCTGCACTTTCCGAGAAGCCTCGCCGCGTTCGTTTACCGCCACGAACACCGAGTACTTCTTGTGCGCATCACATCCGATAAACTGCTCCATATTCGCTGCAGCAGCTCCTTTCTTGGTTGGGGTGTTGCCAGTGTATGGCAGTGCCCCGGCTGCAGCGCTCTCATAGCATCAATCATTTGCCCGCTTACTATCTAACTGCTCGAGATTGTGGAACTTAGAGCGCGTGCACAGATTGGAACCAGTTATGCCGAAAATAACCGGCCAAACTGCTTGATTACTAAGGCGCTTACGCTGGATTAAGGTGCAAGCAGATTTGGACCGGTTATTTTTAGCCATCCGTACATTGGACCCAAGGTTGGTCGGGACGTGCCCACTGTCCGAATCGCGCGTGATCCTGGCACTACCCGGCGGCACGCCCGGAGTGCGGGTAGCCGATGCAATCAGGGAGTGTCGTGAACGCCGGCCCAATCTAACGCGTCTTTTCGGTCGGCGAATGCTCGCATGCTGATAGGTCTGCCCTCCCGGAATGTGTAAACGTCAGCCAATCGGATCTCGTGCCAGTCGTTACTTCCCTTCATTCGTATTCGGGCGTGAACAAAGACGACAACACGATTTCGTGTCACGATGAACTTCTCGGGTTCGCTTCGACCTTCGGCCCAGCCAGCGCGCGATTGGGTCAAATAGTGGGAAACGCCTGCGTGCCCATGATAAGTTCCGCCGCGGTGAAAGACGCTGGTTCCGTCCATTCCATAGCTGGATCAAGCTCTGCGACTGCTTTTGCAATGTCGCCTCGATTGAACGCGTCGTAGGCATTTTTAAGAAGCCTAATGCCTGATCCCGCTGCTCAGTTGTGTCCAAAGCGTCCCTCTTATGCCAATCGCAGTTTGAGGCCAGAATCCCTACCACGACCATGAGAGCAGCCGTGACAGCCTGTTGTTTGCTGCCCACAGCCCCGGTTTTAGCTGCACCATGACAAGCAGTACCGGTCGCGAGCAAGCCACCATTGTCGAACAGCAGAGCCTACGGTGAGAACCCTCACGGGCGCAGTGTTTACAAGTCGTGTCCAGACGGGCGGCAACCTGGACATTAAGCCCGTGTAGCGCGTGATTCAGGAGCTATCTGGAAAGTTTGCTCAGCTCCGTAAATTGTTGACAACGAGAAGCAAGCGGAAGATCCGCTTACCATAGCTCTAAAGCTGCCTACGCCTGAATGCACTCTACAAGATCCGCATTGAATCTCTAGGCGTGAGTAATGAAAAGGCCGTGGGCGGCACGAGTATATTCCCTAAACTCGCTTCCGGGTATCAACTTCGCTGTCCTGCGGCCCGTGAAGACGATTTGCGCAGTGACGTCTTTATCTCCATGAACAATCAAAGTACGAACTGTGATTCTCCTCAATTCTGCGCGGAAATCGGTCTCAGTGAGGATGTGATTGCAATCGATGACGGTCTTCAGTCTGGCATGCATCAACAGCGAACAACCCCACTCGACCATTGCTCCTGAAGTGTCCGGGGTGAGAAGGGGCGTGCATTTGCAGCTACCCATCCTGGAAAATCTTTGGACCATTCCGCACGCAAGTTGTCGAGCGCGCTCTTATCAATGCCGTCGGGATTGTCGTGTGTCTTTAAGATGAACGGCAATGTGGGCCCGACGAGCACGAGACTAACGACCCTGTCCGAACCATGGCGTGTGAGGTATCGGACGGCCTCACCCGCGCCCATGGAATGAGCGACGAGAACGACACGGTGGAGATCCAGTTGTTGAATCACTTCCGCCAAGTCGTCCGCGAGGACGTCGTAATCATATCTGCGCCCGAAATCGGAAGAACAACCGTGCCCACGTTTATCGTATGCGATGCATCGCAGTTGACGGCTTAACGGAAGCATGTTGTAGTTCCACTGTTCCCAGTTCGACCCTGCTCCGTGCAGAAAGACAATCGGTTGACCATTTCCCCACTCCTCGTAATACAGCTCCGTCCTATCTTTGACTTTGATAAAGCGTGCCCGGGACATTGCACCGGCTAACGGTTGGTCCAATGCACACCTTCAAGTGCGGTGGCGGATAGAAGCGCGCCGCTTGCAACACTGGCAGCTGACCTGAGCAGGGTTCGTCGATTCATGAAAATTCTCCAGGGGCTTTGAAAGTCAGCGAGTATTTCGCAGGCAATCTTATAAGCAATGATGCGTGCACACCGCGGCAAATGCAATTACCTCGGAGGTAATGGAACCTGCGGCCATCGCGTGCTATCGTGAGCCGAAATGAGTATTAACAACGCTGCGGTGGGCGATATGCTGCGGCGGTGGAGGCGGCTTCGACAACGAAGCCAATTTGATGTCGCGTGTGAGGCTGAGATATCGGCGAAGCACCTGAGCTTCGTCGAGACTGGGCGATCGGCTCCTAGCCGCGAAATGGTTCTGCGCCTGGCCGAACAGCTTGAAAAATCCCATTACGGGAGCGCAACAACCTGCTATTGGCCGCAGGCTATGGCCCGGCTTTTCGTGAATCTGATCTCGATAAGAATGAAATGCCGGAGGCATCGCAAGCTGTTCAGTTGATTCTCACAGGACACGAGCCATATCCCGCCCTCGCTTTCGACCGGCAGTGGACGTTAATTGCTGCCAATGGCGCGACCATGCGCCTGCTTCAAGGTATCGCGGGCGAACTTCTTCAACCGCCTATCAACGTGCTTCGCGCTGCATTGCACCCACAAGGCCTGGCGCCGCGCATTCAGAACCCTCATGAGTGGAGGACCTACACGTTTCGGCGCTTACAGCGTCACATGGTCTCACGGACGATCCAGTGCTGCGGGCGCTCCTGCGGGAATTGGTCGGGTATCCGCACCAATCCACCCAACCTCGCACCCATTCTGTCGTAGAGCTTGAGCCGTCAAGCGAGACCTACGTCGGGCTAATTGTACGTCTTCGACTCGTCGTAAATGGAACTGCACTTTTGCTCTTCAGCGCAAGTACCGTCTTTGGGGGCCCCGTCGACATCACGCTCGCGGAACTTGCGATAGAATCCTTCTTCCCCGCCGACCTAAGCACCGCAGAGGCCTTACGGGCGCTTGCTCAAACAGCGCCGTAAGAAGTGCGATCAACTGACGCAAACCGGTCACTATTCCAGCCGCAATTAAGGCCCAATGCGCTTCGGTCGCAATGTCCGGGCGGTCGGCATGTCGGAGATTTGGACAGTCTGTCCTCGCGGCTGGCGTGTCGGTCCAGAAACGGGCTTCCGGGAATGGATTGTGCCTTGTCGCGCGAAGGGTAGAGCAATCGGCAGCCACGTGGGACCGCAAAGGGCTATGGTTCCCTGTGGCGGGTCGGAAATCCAAATCCGGCATTGCTATGTCGCCATCATCATGTGCAATTCATAGATGCCGACGTGAGTTGGAGGCGCGGGACGGGATCGAACCGCCGAATAGAAGTTTTGCAGACCTTTGTTCTGTTCGGCGCTGCAACAACTTACAACGATTTGCCCACTTTTTTGCCCACCCTGAGGAGCGTTTGAGGCTGTGTTTGGGGTTAGCTCTGTCATCTCTTCACAGCTGCCCGTACGAAAGCAAAACGTGCGCCCTTTCGTTCTTATAGCGGCGAATTGGATGGCAAAGTCTGAGTGGGAACTGAAAATATTCTCTTGGATGGCTCCCTCGATTGTTGGACTTTGCTTCGCGGACTCCTTCTGGGAATCGAGCACGTTTGATTTCTGAGCTAGGCCTGTTTGTAATTCAGACCGAACATCGTTCAAGACGGAATTCGAAAAGACTGTAGGACTAAGCTCGCCTCTCCAAATCTGATATTTTCCAAAGAATATTGGCCATTCGCTGAGCCGGGCGACGCGCACTGAAAGATTAGCGGGGCATCGACTGCAGATCGGATGCCCGGCTGATGCGATCAGTCGGTGGGTTCGTCGCCTGGCTCGGAGTCGGCCGCTTCAGAAGCCGGCTGCTTGTCGGAGCGGTCCAGCGCCATAATCGAGCTGGCGTAGATCTCAGCCACCTTAACGCTGTGATCGGATTCCGAGGGAGTGAATTCGCGATAGCGCAGCTCGCCTTCGACTTCCAGAAAAGCGCCTTTCTGCAAAGCAGCGGCCCATTGGCCGAGCTTATTCCAGCAGATAACACGGTACCATTCGACGCGTGTCTTGTATTCAGTCGTTCCTTTTTCTTTCCAGCTCACGCTGGTAGCGAGCGAAAAGCGAGTGTAGACACTGCCGTTCGAAGTAGAGCGGTCTCAGCCGGTTGACCGACGAACCCAATGAGAGTGATGCGATTCTTGCAAAATATTTTCTGGGTCTTCCTTTCGTGCCCCGATCCGTCGAGGCGACCCGGTGCAAAGGGGGCCGCTCTCAAAGGCGAGCGAAACAGTTTTTCGGAGGCTCCCGAACAGATTGTTTGTGAGTTGCAAAGGCCGAGCCAGCAATCTGGGAGGGAAACCGAAACCCGTTAGGCTGGAACTGTCGAGCGAAGCTGCCGAGCGCGGGAATTGCCGTGAAGCCAAGCCCGACGAAGAGGTGCTGAATGGAGACCATGTTGCCAGAGGAGCTCAATCGTAATAGGTTGTCGTCCACACCCTGATCCCCAGCTACTTCGCTACTTCCCTGGGCACGCACTGTGTTTCTGCCGCCTTGTGGCTGGAACCAGGAGAGCCTGAGAATGCAGACTGCTGGCCGTTTGTTGTCTTCTGGAAGATATGCGCGTCGAAACAAGGAACCACCGAGCGCCGTCGGACGCTCAATGGACGATTAGCCGTTCATCGTTCATCCACGGAGCGCGCAAAACATTGATCTACGCTGCTCGTTACTAGCCTAGGCTAGGACCGATCCGGAACTTGGCCATTGCTCATTTTTTCAGTTTCCGGTTAGCTGACAAACCACCCGGAACGCCACAAGGCTCCCTGTCCAGGGCTCAATGAGCGCATTGGCCTGTGCCCCTCCTTTGGGTTAGAACCCAAAGGGCAGATCATCTATGAAGCCAACTGAGTTGTCGCGCTCGCGTGCGCGCGCGCGAAGGCGAAGACGAGAGGTGCCCGAGGAGGAACCGAGGATATGGCGCGGAGATGGGCTATTCCCTTTGTGGAAACGCTTTGACTATTCCGGCTTTCACCTCTGGGTAGAGCGCGGGAAGACTGTTCAATTGGCCTGCGGGGACGCCTTTCAGGTATACGTCGAAGAAGGTGTGGATGCAGGCGCTGGTGATCGCAAGTCCGCGACGCTTGTCCAGGGGGCTGAGCACACCGAGCCTTCGAAGAAACGCTAGGAAAATGGAATTTTTTGTCAACATCTGGTCGCTGAAACTGAAATGGTTTGCGCCGATGATCGTTACCTGCCAGCGTTCCCCTTCGGGAAGCTTGTTATAGATCGACTCAATATTGTTTTGGACATTGCGGCCTTCCGAACCTGACTCTCTGCTGTGATCGCTCATGATGAAGAAAAAGGGTTGATGAAGACCTTCCTGAATCACTCTGCCAAAGGGCATGCCATCGATGTCGATTCCTGCTTTGCATCGCGCGTCGTCGTCGCAGAATTGCGCGGCTATTGCGCCGCCGAGTGAGTGTCCAACGATGCCCACTTCCTCCATATCCAGCTTGCTCTTGAATCTGCCAGTTGGGTCACCCGCGTTCAACTGTTGCAATTTGTCGAGGACGAATTTCACGTCCGCTATCCAGACGTTTACGAGTTGATTCGCAAAATGCTCAGCTGCCGAATGTGGCATGTTCTCGAAGTCATCTCCTGCAGCTCTGGTCGCCACGCGCCCATCGGGAAAGGCCGTGATCACGGTCCGGTAGGGTGCATCGAAGCTGACGACGACGTAACCGTGACTGGCCAGATCCTCAGCGATGGATGTGTAATCGGTACTCAAGGCTCCGCCGCCCGCTCGCAAGATGACGACGGGATACATTAGCTGTGCCGGTGAGACATCTGCGTCGCTCCAACTGTGGGTCTGTACGCGAGTGAGATCACGACTGAGAAGTTTGCTGAGGATAAAGCCCTCATGCTGGTCCAATGCACGATACCAGTATGTGGGTAGATATTCCGAGGTTTTGGCAGAAGGCGTTGGCACCGCGGGGTACCAGATCCAAACGTTAAGTTCTTGTTTGGTGTCGGATGCGGGTGCGTAGGGGTTTAGTCGTGAATCGTCTGTCCATGCGTAAGTTGTTCGACCGACCTTGTAGGAGCCAGTGGGCGTGGGCAGCGTTGTCGGCCTGCTGTGGTCCAGCCAGAGCGATCCGAGCAAGACTGCGACACCAACCACAGCGAAGAGGGCAAGCACGGCGATCGTCTTCACCACGCGCCTAACGATACGATTTACCATTCTTACCCTCCAAACCGGCCAGCAGCCAACACCGGTGCGCGAATGTGTGATTAGGCGGAAAGGGAGCGGACCTTTTGTAATCGCCAGATGAGGTACGGCAGCACTGTGACCAAGAGAATCACCAAAGCACGAAACAGGCCGTTGGGAATACCCTGAACGAAAGGCCCAACGGTGAAGTTCATGCCGACATGTCCGAGTCCGCCGGGGGCGGCTGGGCGAATCGCGTAAACCTGGGCCGTGCCGCCCATCCATGCGATTAGGACCAACCCGACCGTCGGCCAAACCGCCTTAAATCTTTGACGAGCGGCGATGAGTCCGATTCCCCAACCGACGAGGATCGGCGCCCCGAAATAGAGCAACCTGCCGACGTTAAAATAAAAAATCTCGCGCCACTCGTATATTCGAACGAACGGCGTATCGGCTCTCGGCAGAAACATCTTCCAACCTGACCACAAAATTAACAAGGCAAAGAACCAGGCCCCAGCCAGAAGCAAGAGCGGGGCGAGCCCGAACACCGCCCACGGTGCCCGGACGCACCAGGATTGGAACTGACGCTGCTCAAGCATCGCCCTGGCAAGCTCATCCATTCCGCCGAGCCGAACGATCGCCGCGGATTCCGCATCCGCGTGGCTGCGGCCCGCGGCTTCCTCTTCCGTCCGCAGGTCAGCCCAATGATCGGTAAGTTCGCTCAGATAGCGGTGCACATGCCGTGGCGCGACGCCAGCCTGTAGCAGGCGTTCGCGAAGTTCATCGAATGGATTCGCCATGTTGCCCTCCCGTCAGCATCGTTTGGATTGCGGTCGCCAGATTAGTCCAGGTCTTCGACAGATCAGCCAATCGACGCGATCCGCCGGGCGTTACGGAGTAATAGATACGACTTCGGCTATTGACAGTCTTACGTCGCGACTTCAGCGCCCCCTCGCGTTCCAGCCCGTGCAGCACCGGATAGACTACGCCTTCGCCGACTGCGATCACCGCGCCGGTGCGGCTACGGATTGCTTGAACGATCTCATAGCCATACATCTCCTCTTGCTGGAGTAGCCTGAGGATCAAAAGCTCTGGAACTCCATTCATAAAATTCGGATTGGTTTCGCGCGCTGCCATCGAAGATTATGATACCTCGTGGTTCGATGCATTACAAAATAAAAAAAACATCAATGTTTTGCAACTACAGTGAAATCGCCGATTCACTCATCGAACAATCCAGGCCGGGCATTGCAGGATACCTGCCGTTTAGAATTCTGGGCGAATCACGCGCCATCCGGAAGTTGGGCGGACCCTGGCCGACATATCGGGAACAATCCGTAGGGCGAGCTGCTGACGGAATGAGTGATCGCGTGCCGAGTAGCGGAAGTTTGCTTGCAGAAAAGCTTGGGTGCGTGTGTAACAGTGCTAGCTCGGAGGGTTGATCGAGTGGCTGTAGAAAAATTTACGATTCAAACCCCGGATGCAGTATTGGCGGACCTGGCGCACCGCCTTGAGGCCACTCGTTGGCCGGATGAACTCGAGGGTAGTGGCTGGGAATTTGCTCAAGCCTGGGCTATGTTCGATCGCTGGCTGACTATTGGCGTAATGGCTATGACTGGAGGCGCGAGACAGCAGCTTTAAACCACCCTAGCCCCACTTAACAATCCTGATCTGCTTGGAGTGGTCGATTCGGCAAATGCGCTGCGGCTTACGTGGACGCAGCGGATAGCTGCTCATTTTTCGCTTTACCCCGCGAGGGTTGAGGCGAGTGCGACTGGAACTGACCCGCTCTTGCAGGATCTCCTGGAGTACAGCTTCATGAAAGGCCTTTCTTTGCCGAGGGGGGAATAGCGGCGAAGCGGGGCATGCGCCGTTGGACGACGTGGACGGCATGAACAAAAGAGAGCCAGTCCGGATCCTCGTCGGCCTGCAGCGCGGCTTCGTGCATCAAGCCGCGAATGGCGAAGTGCGCCATCAGCAAGCCGTAGAATTCTTGTTTCACCAGTTCGGGCGTCTTACTCCGCAATACAATCTGGGCGCCGCGCAAGTGGGTTTTCAGCTCGTCTAGTGCAGTTTCTATTTCCCCGCGCTCGTGATACAACGCCGCTAGTTCTTCGGCAGGAGCCTGTTTGGGATCCAGTATGGTGGTAATCAATCGATACACCGGCTCGGTGCCCGGTACATTTTTCAAGCGGTAGTCGATCGCGCGCACCACGATCGCCTGGCGCTGATTCCGGCGATTGGATGTAGAAGCGTAGATGCGGCTGAGATAGGACCCGTCCGGCAAGCGCCGATCGATCTCCAGGCGCGCATTCTGGCGTATGCGCCACAGTAAATCCGCTCCGGTCTGGGCCGCCGCCTGCCAGAGTTGGTAGCCCGGAAAGAAGCGGTCGGCCAGACACAGCATGCCCTTCTGCAAAGCCGGTATCACCTGCTGAGCCAGCGTGATTTCATCGGTGGCGTACGGCGCCACCTGCGCAGCCCACAACACATGCGTTCCATTCTCCAACAGGCCGACAAAGCGCAGTTTGGGGAAGGCACTCGCTCCGCGACTGGCGCCAGGCCTGCCAAAAGCCGCTTCGTTTTCCGCAGTGTCGGCCACATCTAGCGTGCTGCCGTCCAGACTGACCAGCCGCCAGTCGCGATACCAAGCCCCCTTCGTCCGGCGCTCGGCAATCGGAGCGACCACCGATTCATACAGCGCCTTCACGGGCTCCACGCCCACTCGGCTGCGCGCCTGCGAAATGCCCGACTTGCCGGCCACCTTCACCGCCGCAGATGGATCCAGCAGCCACTGCACTCCTTCTAACAAACAGCGCAGCACCTCGCGATACGAAGACCGCATGTACAAGGCCAAGGCGATGACGTAGTACACCACCACATGCGCGGGCAGATCGCGTTCCCGCACACTGGCGCGGCCGGTTTTCTCCAACACGTCGCGCACTTTTTCCAGCGGGAAAAACTTGGCAATTACTCCCAAGCTGATGTAATCGGTGATGCGACTGCCAGCCGGCAACGTTGCGATGGTTCGCGCCATTCTGCACTCTCCTGTCTAAAAACAGGATACCGCAGAAATGTTTGTTAAGTGAACAGTATTGACCCTAGCCCCACTCCAATGGCTAAGCTCGTGGTTCAGGGTCGACACGTAACCTTCGGGAGATTTGAACTGTCCGAATGGCGGCATCTGAATGTAATCGCCATCCCTTGAGTAATAGGCATGGTCACCGCCATACTCGATCCTGGCTGGCAGAGCGCGAAAGAAGGCCTCGGCGCTGTCGATTCGTTCAGACTCGGGTAGCTGCTGCTTGGCTTCCTGCTGGTAGCCGTCTATCTGGCCGGCGTTGAATACGTTGTAAGCTCGGGCGAAGCACCGGGGGCGTCCATTGCTATCCTCGCCATTTTCCGGCTGGTTCTCGTCTTCTGTTCGAGAGTCGAAGAATTTCCAGAATACGACGATGGTGCTGTTCTCCCTTGCGGACCTGAGCGCCAAGCTCAGACCATTGGCGATATGTGGCCCACTGCTGCGAGGAATAGTCATGTTTGCGCGAGGCAGCCCAAAGCATGAGGATGTTGACACCACGATAGGGTTTCCGCGTGGTGGCGTTTATGGGGCTTCCCAAGGTATGCCAAGGCATTTCGAATTTGCTGCCCCTGGCTTCAATGGCGACGACGATGGCGTTGGTGATTTGCTCGTACACATCGGTCTTTGAACGAGTGGACAGCATCGAGAGGTTCTCCTGGGTGCTGACTGCACCTGTGGGCTAACGGAGCTGGCGGAGTCAAGGCCGAAGCGTAGCGGAGTGTAGTTCAGCCTTGATCCCGGCAGCTATGATGGAAAAGACAGCAGCAGCACCGGCCCGCTTGGCGCCTCCGCATTTTCGCCGGGCGCGTCGTCTGGCACCTGCGATTCTTCGGTCTCGTCGAATCTGCGATCGGCGTTTCCATCTTGCCCGGAGCGAAATCAAGAAGAAAGTTGAGTGGTCCGATAACTTATTGCCATATCCGTCTGCAAGCGAGGGCTGGATTCTCTAATGGTTAAGGAGAAGCCCCAAATAGAAACCGCGACCCCAACAAAAGACCGCCTGAGCGGCTCTTGTCGTATGAAACGGTTCTTGATCTATGCAAATTTCGAAATTCAGATTACACAAGAGCATTCGCGGCGCATATGCCATTCTTATTTTGGCAATGGCGGCGGGCGTTCGGCCAGCAGCAGCCGAAGATACACCAGCGAGGGTTGAAAAAGCCGTCGCGGTTCTGAACAAGCTTGCAGATACGTCAGGGCACGGCATCCGGAAGGAAGAAATCGCGAGTGCTGACTGCGTGGCGGTTATTCCAGGATTCAAAAAAGGCGCCGCAGTGGTTGGCGTGAGCTTTGGGCGGGGATTCATCACTTGCCGCAATGGCGAGAACTGGTCAACGCCTGCGGCTGTCACGCTGGAAGGCGGTAGTTTGGGCGTACAGATCGGCGGCGAAGCGATCGACATCGTGATCCTTTCGTTGGACAAGCAGCGGCGCTCGAAGCTACTTTCCGATCGGTTCACGATCGGCTCGGATGCGTCGGCTGCCTGGGGCAACGGAAAATCCGCTCATGGCGATTCCAACGCAAAGATTCTGTTTTTTGGCCACACCAAGGAAGCGTTCGCCGGCTTCGACCTGGACGACGCGACCTTGAAACCAGATGCTTCCGGCAACAAGGCGCTTTACGGCAAACCCATGACAAATAGCGAAATCATCGAGGGAGCTGCTACGCCGGCAGTTGCTCAGCCTCTTGTGTCAAAACTCACGTCTCTTCTCCATTCCGAATCCGCCACTGCTTCCACCTCCCGTCCCACGCAGTAAATAAGGACGTGACGAGGCATAGCGATGGACAACGGACTTCCTGTCGTTTACCTTGCCAGGCACGGCGAGACCGCGTGGACTCTGACGGGTCAGCATACAGGTCTTACCGATCTGCCGCTGACAGCCCAGGGTGAACGCAATGCCCGGGCACTAAGTCAGCGGCTGACGGGCCTGGTTTTCGCCAAGGTGTTTACCAGTCCTCTGCAGCGTGCCCGCCGGACGTGCGAGTTGGCTGGATTTGGGCCCATCGCCGAAGTCGATAGCGACCTCGTTGAGTGGAACTACGGCGCATACGAGGGCCGGCGCACGGCAGAGATTCGTGCGGAGCGTCCGGACTGGCAACTGTTCCGGGACGGCTGCCCGGGAGGCGAATCGCCGGACGATGTCATAGCGCGGGCGGATAAAGTATGGAGCCGTGTTCGAGCCGTACCAGGAGACGTACTGCTGTTCTCGAGCGGACACTTCATTCGGGTGTTGGCCGCCCGGTGGATTGGACTCCAACCATCAGTACATAGCGTGTCCTTCCTCCTGAGTACGGCGAGCCTCAGCGCAGTGGGATATGAACACGACCTTTCCGGACCGGTGATCCGGCTGTGGAACGATACTCATCATGTCCGCGCGTAAGCGAACCAGTTTGAGCCCCACCGGCATCTAAGTTCTTTCACAGGTAGAAAACGGCGAACACGTTCTTTGGCAACGAATCGAGATGACACCATGAAAGCGACACAACTACTCCACGATCTGGGCCAGAGCCTCTGGCTCGACAACATTACGCGCGACCTGCTGAACAGCGGCACGCTCAAGCGTTACATCGACGAGCTGTCGGTAACGGGGCTAACCTCGAATCCGACGATTTTCGACCACGCTATCAGAAACAGCGCATCGTACGACACGCCAATCCGCGAGAAGCTGGCGAAAGCCAAGACCGGCGAGGCGCTCTTTTTCGAACTGGCGCTCGAGGATATCACCCGAGCCGCCGACCTATTTCGACCGATTAACGATCAGACAAACGGCGTCGATGGCTGGGTGTCACTGGAAGTCTCGCCGCTTCTGGCGCACGACACAGCCAGTACACTTGCCGCAGCTCAGGATTTGTTTCGACATGCGGCGCGGCCTAACCTCTTTATTAAGATCCCCGGTACCCAGGAAGGTTTGCCTGCCATCGAGGAAGCGATCTTTGCCGGGATACCGATCAATGTGACGCTTCTGTTTTCGCGCGAGCACTATCTCGCAGCTGCCGAAGCGTTTCTGCGCGGTATCGAGCGTCGTATCGATGCCGGGCTCAATCCCAATGTCGGCTCCGTCGCGTCAGTGTTTATCAGCCGCTGGGATGGAGCCGTGATGAGCAAGGCGCCCGACAGCCTTCGCGATCAGCTCGGCATCGCGGTCGCAAAGCGCATATACAAGGCGTATCGATCTCTACTCGGCTCGCCGCGCTGGCAGCGCGTCTACAACCTCGGCGCCCGCCCGCAACGTCTGTTATGGGCCAGCACGGGAACCAAGGACCCCAAAGCCTCCGACGTTCTGTACATCAAATCCCTGGCGGCGCCTTTTACTGTGAACACTATGCCCGAAGGCACGTTGAAGGCCCTGGCGGATCATGGCGAACTTGGCGCCATTCTTCCGGCAGACGGCGGCGATTGCGAAGAAGTCCTGGCCAAGTTCGCGAAGGCCGGCATTGACATCGACGCGTTGGGCGCCCAGCTTCAGGATGAAGGAGCGAAGTCGTTTGTCAAGTCATGGAACGATCTGATGGATGTGATCGCGTCCAAGAGCGCCGCGCTCAAGAAGGCCAGTTAAGCGCCGGGAGACTCTCGTCATGAATGTGCTGGTTGTCGATGTGGGTGGCACTCACGTCAAGGTTCTCGTCAGCGGGCAAAGCGAGTCTCGGAACTTCGAATCCGGATCGGCGATGGATGCCAAAGGCATGGTCTCCGGGGTCCGGAAAATCGGCGGTGACTGGAGCTATGAAGCCGTATCGATCGGTTATCCGGGACCGGTTCTCCACAACCGGCCGGTCGCGGAGCCACACAATTTAGGCCGCGGTTGGGTCGGTTTCAATTTTGACGCCGCTTTCGGGCGCCCCGTGAGGCTTATCAATGACGCGGCCATGCAGGCTCTGGGAAGCTACAACGGCGGGAAGCTGCTGTTCCTGGGCCTCGGAACGGGTCTGGGGTCCACGATGATTGTGGATGGCATCATCGAGCCGATGGAGCTCGGCCATTTGCCTTACAAGGATCAGACCTACGAAGATTACGTTGGGGAGCGAGGATTGGAGCGCTGGGGCAAAATAGATGGCGGCGATATGTCGCCGATGTTGTAGCCCGTCTGATCGCCGCGGTCGAACCCGAGGACGTGGTCCTGGGCGGAGGGAACGTAAAACAACTCGAGGAGTTGCCTCCAGGCTGCCGGGCGGGCGACAACGCCAACGCCTTTCTCGGGGGATTTCGCCTTTGGGAGAGTACTGCTGAACGGCGGCCCTCTAGTCGCGCGACGACGCGTTCCGAACGACACTCACAACCAGATAAAAGGGACACAGATATGGAAACAGTAGCAGAACCACTCATCAATCACCCGCTCATCGAGCGCCCCGCGTGGAAGAACCTCGAAATTCATTTTCGCGAGATACGCGAGCTGCATCTCCGGCAGCTATTCGCCGGTGACCCGGAGCGCGGCAAACGCATGACGGCCGAAGCGGAGGGCATTTACCTCGATTATTCGAAAAATCGCATCACGGCCAGACGATCAAGCTCCTCCTTCAAGTCGCGGAGGAGTCCGGCCTGCGAGCGCGGATCGACGCCATGTTCCGGGGAGACAAGATCAACAGCACCGAAAATCGGGCCGTGCTCCATGTCGCGTTGCGCGCGCCGCGCGGAACATCAATCGTCGTCGACGGCCATAACGTTGTGCCGGATGTGCACTCGGTGCTCGACAAGATGGCCGATTTTTCCAACCGTGTGCGGAGTGGGGCGTGGAAGGGCCATACCGGCAAGCGCATTCGCAACGTTGTCAACATCGGGATTGGAGGCTCCGACCTTGGGCCGGTCATGGCCTACGAGGCGCTGAAGCACTACAGCGAGCGCGCCATGACGTTTCGCTTCGTTTCCAACGTCGATGGCACCGACTTCGCGGAAGCGGTCCACGACCTCGATCTCATGCAGAGACCCTTTTCATCGTCTCTTCGAAAACCTTCACAACGCTCGAGACGATGACGAATGCTCACACGGCTCGCGACTGGTCGCTCAAAGGTCTGGGTGGTGATGAAAAATCGGTCGCCAAGCATTTTGTAGCCGTCTCGACCAACGCAGCAGAAGTGTCCAAGTTCGGCATCGACACAGCCAATATGTTCGAGTTCTGGGATTGGGTTGGGGGCCGTTACTCGATGGACTCGGCGATCGGGCTCTCGACCATGCGTCGCCATCGGTCCGGAAAACTTTCCGGCGATGTTGGAAGGCTTTCACAAGATGGACAAGCATTTCCGCACTGCTCCCTTCGAGCGCAACTTGCCTGTACTGATGGGTCTGTTAGCTGTCTGGTACAGCAATTTCTTCGGCTCAGAAACTGTTGCGGTATTGCCCTATGAGCAGTACTTGAAGCGATTCCCGGCTTACCTGCAGCAGTTGACGATGGAGAGCAACGGCAAACATGTCACGCTAAGCGGGGAACGGGTTGACTATCAGACCGGACCTATTTATTGGGGCGAGCCAGGAACGAACGGCCAGCACTCGTTCTATCAGCTCATTCACCAGGGGACCAGGCTCATCCCTTGTGACTTCATTGCGTTCGGCCATCGCATTGAACCCCCTGGGCCGGCATCATGACATGCTACTTGCGAACGTCTTCGCGCAAACGGAGGCGCTGGCTTTTGGTAAAACGCGCGAGCAAGTTAAGGCTGAAGGTACTCCCGATTGGCTCGTGCCGCATCGCGTTTTCGAGGGCAACCGCCCGTCGAACACCATCCTTGCCGAGCGTCTCACACCCGAGATGCTTGGCAAGCTTGTCGCGCTTTACGAGCACTCCGTGTTCACGCAGGGCACCATCTGGGGCATCGATTCGTTTGACCAATGGGGCGTCGAGTTGGGTAAGGTGCTGGCAAAGAAGATCATCCCGGAACTGGAGAATCAGAAAGAAGCCAAGCTCGAGCACGACAGTTCGACGAACAACTTGATCGCCCGGTACCGAAAACTCAGGGAGACATCGAAATGACGATTGGCTTCGACAAACCTCTTTATATCCTTCCCTTCGATCATCGAGGCTCGTTCCAGACGAAGCTGTTCGGCTGGAAAGGCACGCTGACCTCAGACCAAACGGCACAAATCGCCGCCAGCAAGCAAGTGATTTACGACGGCTTCAGGGCGGCCCTTCAGAGTGGTGTACCCCAAGAGAAGGCTGGCATCCTGGTGGACGAGCAGTTCGGCGCCGCGATTTTGCGCGATGCCAGGGAGCATGGCTATACAACAGCCTGCCCAGCCGAAAAAAGCGGACAGGAAGAGTTCGATTTTGAGTACGGCGAAGATTTCGCCAAACACATCGAGGCTTTTCAACCGACTTTCTGCAAAGTTTTGGTGCGTTACAACCCGGGCGGGGACCAGGCCTTAAACGCGCGGCAGGCAACACGATTGAAACGCTTGTCTGACTACCTGCATGAGAAGAGCCGGAGCCGATTCATGTTCGAACTGCTGGTGCCGGCTGAGGCAGCACAACTCAACCAGCTGAATGGCGATAAAAAAGCCTATGACCTCCACCTTCGTCCTCGACTGATGGTTGAGACCATCGAGCAGTTGCAAGATGCGGGCGTTGAGCCGGACGTTTGGAAGATTGAGGGACTCGACAGCAGGGGCGATTGTGAAAGAATTGTCGCCGCCGCTCGCCGTGGCGGCAGGAGTGGAGTGGGCTGCATCATCCTGGGCCGCGGCGAGGACGACCAAAAAGTACGCGAGTGGCTGGCGACCGCGTCTGGAGTCCCTGGATTCATCGGCTTCGCAGTGGGGCGTACGAGCTTTTGGGATCCGCTCGTAAATTGGCGAGAAAGGAAGATCACGCGCGAAGAAGCGGTAAAGGACATCGTGCGCCGCTACCGCGAGTTTGTAGAAAACTTCGATGAGAAGGCCCGCGCGGCGTAAATCAAACGTCTAGACGAAGCGCTATTTGGTGAAGGGCAACGTCAGAAAAGGGGAGTTACATAATGCAACTTGGAATGGTGGGCCTAGGCAGAATGGGCGCCAATATGGTGCGGCGGCTTCTCAGAGGAGGTCATCGCTGTGTGGTTTTCGACATGTCACCCAAAGCAGTGGATGAGCTGGTTGACGAAACTGCGATAGGGGGAACCAGTCTTCAAGATCTCGTGAAGAAGCTGGAGAAGCCGCGTGCGATCTGGTTGATGGTTCCGGCGGCAGTTGTAGATAGCACCATCTCTGAGATCGTGCCTTATCTGGAGGCCGGGGATACGCTGATCGACGGCGGCAATTCGTACTATGTCGACGATATCCGGCGTGCCAAAGAACTTGCGGCGAAGAGAATTCATTATGTGGATGTCGGCACAAGCGGCGGCGTATGGGGTCTGGAACGAGGCTACTGCATGATGATCGGCGGCGAGGCGAAAGTGGTCAAGCGTCTCGACCCAATTTTCGGACGGCTTGCGCCGGGTGCGGGCGACGTTCCACATACGCCGGGACGCGAAAAGCTAGAAGGCACGGCCGAGCTGGGCTATTTGCACTGCGGCCCAAACGGCGCCGGCCACTTCGTGAAGATGGTCCATAACGGCATCGAGTACGGCCTGATGGCGGCCTACGCCGAGGGACTCGGTGTCTTGCGCGAGGCGGGCATAGGCAAACAGAAAGCTGTGATCGATGCAGAGACCACACCGCTGCGCAACCCGGAGCATTATCAGTACGATTTGAATCTCGGCGATATAGCGGAAGTGTGGCGCCGCGGCAGTGTCGTCGCTTCGTGGCTGCTCGATTTGACCGCGGCCGCACTGGTCGAAGACCCTGCTCTTTCGAAGTTCGCGGGACGCGTTTCGGATTCAGGCGAAGGCCGCTGGACGATCAAAGCCGCTATCGATGAAGCCGTCCCTGTGCCCGTTCTCTCGACAGCGCTTTATCAGCGCTTCAGCTCGCGCGGTGAAGCGGATTATCAGGATAAACTACTATCGGCGATGCGTTATCAGTTCGGCGGACACCTTGAAAAATCAGGGAAACAGGCCGCTTGAAAGGAGATGAGATGAGCGATTCCCATTCTGACGCTCTCGTATTTTTTGGCGCAACGGGCGACCTGGCCTATAAGAAGATTTTCCCGTCCCTTCAGGCTATGGTGAAGCGCGGCACTCTCAATGTACCGGTGGTCGGTGTTGCCAAGTCCGGCTGGAACATCGATCAGTTTCGTGCCCGAGCGCAGGACAGTCTTGAGAAACATGGCGGCATCGATCGCGCGGCCTTCGATAAGTTGTTCGGCCTGCTGCGTTACGTAGACGGCGATTACAACGATCCGGCCACGTTTCGCGCCATCAAGAAAGAACTTGGCTCGAACGAACGGCCAGCGCACTATCTAGCTATCCCGCCGGTCCTATTCGGGCTGGTCGTGGAACAACTGGGAAAATCAAACTGTGCAAAGGGCGCTCGCGTCATTATCGAAAAGCCGTTCGGTACGGACCTCGCTTCCGCGCGCGAGCTCAACGCGATTTTACTCGGGACATTTCCGGAGCGCTCGATCTTCCGCATCGATCATTACCTGGGCAAGAGCCCGGTTCACAACATGCTTTACACCCGTTTCGCGAATTCGTTCCTGGAGCCGTTCTGGAACCGCACTCATGTCGAGAGCGTTCAGATCACCATGGCTGAGGATTTTGGAATTCAGGGCCGAGGCGCCTTTTACGATGAGACCGGCACGACACGCGACGTAGTGCAGAATCATCTATTTCAGGTGCTGGCTAATCTGGCTATGGAGCCGGCTGTCAGAACGGACAGCGAGTCCGTTCGAGATGAGAAGGTCAAGGTTCTCAAAGCAATTCCGCCAATCGATGAAAAGAATCTGGTTCGCGGTCAGTTTCGCGGCTATCGATCGGAGAATGGTGTGGCGTCGGACTCGCAAACGGAGACCTTTGCGGCTCTGCGGTTCGAGGTGAATTCGTGGCGCTGGCAAGGCGTTCCCTTTTACATTCGCGCCGGGAAGTGCTTGCCCGTAACATGCACGGAACTCCTTGTCCGGCTCCGGCGGCCACCCAAGGTGTTTCCCTCCGCTGCTCTGACGGCAAACCATTTCCGGTTCCGGATCAGTCCTGAAGTGACGTTCGCCATGAGCATGATGGTCAAGTCCACCGGCGACAATATGGTGGGCGAGCCCGTGGAAATGCTGGCGATCCGCGATCCAGGTGCGAACGAGATGGATGCCTACGAACGATTGCTTCGTGACGCTATGGCTGGAGACGCCACGCTGTTTGCGCGCGAGGATTATGTGGAAGAGGCATGGCGAATCGTCGATCCGGTTCTGAAGGCGAAAACTCCCGTGTATCCGTATGAGCCTGGCACCTGGGGGCCTGCTGAAGTCGAACAACGGATTGTGCCTGAGGGTGGGTGGGACGACCCCGTGATCAAAACGCAAGCGGCCGCTGGTGCGTAGGCTGTGCCGCATGAACATGGAAGTGCTTGACGACGCCGACTCGGTTGCCCAAAAGGCGGCGGCAATCATCGCGGAAGATGCCAGGACGGCGATTGCCGAACGAGGCCGTTTTGTGATGGCCGTAAGCGGTGGCCATACACCGTGGCTGATGTTGCGCGCGCTAGCCTCCGAGCAGGTCCCGTGGCCGGCCGTCCACGTGGTGCAGGTCGACGAGCGTGTCGCTCCGACCGGACATCCGGACCGGAATCTCACGCATTTGCGAGAAAGCCTTCTCGATCATGCGCCGCTTATTCCCGAGCAGATCCATGAAATGCCTGTGGAGTCGCCCGATTTGGAGATCGCGGCCGCGCAATACGCGGCGACACTCCGGCAGATTGCTGGATCGCCGCCAGTGCTCGACTTGGTTCACTTGGGCCTCGGGCCTGATGGCCATACCGCTTCACTTGTCCCCGGCGATCCGGTTCTGAACGTCCAGGATGCGGATGTGGCGATGACCGGTGTGTATCAAGGCAGGCGCCGGATGACCTTGACGTATCCCGCGATCAACCGTTCACGGCGGGTCCTGTGGGTTGTTACCGGGAGCGAGAAAGTCGAGATGTTGGCGCGCCTGCTTCGTGGCGATGAGTCGATTCCGGCGGGCCGGGTTCGCGGCGAACGAGCTCTGGTGCTGGCCGATCGCGCGGCAGCCGGACAACTGGCCGCTGAATACAAAACGGGAGCATGACATGCGCGTGGGAATCGCGACGGATCATGGTGGATTTGGCTTGAAGGAAGAATTGGTTGCCCATCTTCGCGAAGCGGGGCACGAGGTAGTCGATTTTGGGGCGAACAACTTGGCTCTCAACGACGATTATCCAGACTTCGTCGTCCCGCTGGCTCGTGCTGTGGCTGCGGGCAGAGTGGAGCGCGGCGTGGCGGTCTGCGGTAGCGGCGTCGGCGCTTCTGTCTGTGCGAACAAAATTTCGGGCGTGCGCGCCGGGCTGGTTCACGACCACTTCTCAGCCCAACAGGGAGTCGAGGACGATCACATGAACATCATCTGTATGGGCGGCAGGACCGTAGGGCCGGCAGTGGCCCAAGACCTTGTCGACACGTTCCTGGCAGCCGAATTCAGCCGAGCCGAACGACACCTCCGCCGGCTGGGTAAGGTCGCTTCACTCGAAAATCAAACTGTCAGCTAATTAAGAAATAGAGAGGGATAAGACATGAGTGTCACGCACCTAGCTGAGCCAGTGACTGGAACAGAAATCGATCAACTGTGTATTAACACGATTCGCACACTTTCGATCGATGCCGTGCAGCAGGCCAAGTCCGGACACCCGGGCACACCGATGGCTCTCGCGCCGTTAGTTTATACGATCTGGAATCGCGTGATGCGGTTCGATCCGCAGGACCCAATCTGGCCGAATCGCGATCGGTTCGTGCTTTCGAACGGACACGCCTCGATGCTGCTCTGGTCGACGCTCCACCTGACCAGGGTGCAAGCGGTGAACGCCGATTATGAGAACCTGGGCCAACCCTCGGTGACGCTCGACGATATTCGCCGCTTCCGCCAGCTCGACAGCAAGGCGCCTGGGCACGCCGAATACCATTGGGTTTCAGGCGTTGAGACCACGACTGGCCCGCTTGGGCAAGGCGTAGCCACGAGCGTGGGCATGGCCATTGCCCGGAAGTGGCTGGCCAACCGATACAACCGGCCGGGCTTCGAGATTTTCGACTACAACATTTATGCGGTTTGCGGAGACGGCTGCCTGATGGAGGGCATTTCATCGGAAGCGGCATCGCTCGCCGCTCATCTAGGCCTGGATAATCTCTGCTGGATTTACGACAACAACCACATCAGCATCGAAGGAAACACGCGTATCACCTTCACCGAGGACGTCGCAGGCCGATTCCTCTCTTATGGCTGGAACGTGCTGAGAGTCGGCGATGCTAACGACATCGATCGCATCGAACATGCGATCGAGGTGTTCCGAACAACGAAAGGCAGGCCCACGTTCATCGTTCTTGATAGCCACATCGGCTATGGCTCCCCGCACAAACAGGATACCGCCGCTGCTCACGGCGAGCCGTTGGGTGACGACGAGGTCCGCCTGGTCAAGCGCGCCTACGGATGGCCTGAAGACGCAAAGTTTCTCGTCCCCGACGGCGTCTATGAGCACTTTGCGGCCGGAGTGGGTGCACATGGCGAGACGGCCCGGCGCGAATGGACAGAGCTGTTCAACGCGTATCGAACGAAGTACCCCGACCTCGCGACCGAGATTGACTTGATGCAGCGCCGGGAACTCCCGGCTAGGTGGGACCGCAACCTCCCCACGTTTCCTGCCGACGCAAAAGGCATCGCGGGACGGGACGCATCTGGAAAAGTGTTGAACGTGCTCGCACAGAACATCCCGTGGTTTCTTGGCGGCTCCGCCGATCTTGGCC
>CAVRNU010000014.1:0-236885 GCA_963722585.1 Bryobacterales bacterium
TACCCGCCTTTTCGCGCAAGCCGCTGTTCGGCTATAAGGCCGTTGCATATTCAAGCGTTGCTATCGCCGTGCTCGGGTTTCTGGTTTGGGGCCATCACATGTTTGTGGCTGGCGAGTCGGTATATTCTGCCTTGGCATTTTCTTTCTTCAGTTTTTGCGTGGCCGTTCCTTCCGCCATAAAAGTTTTTAACTGGACCGCAACCATGTACGGAGGGTCGGTCTCGTGGGATACGCCTATGTTGTACGCAATCGGCTTCATCGGCCTGTTCACGATCGGCGGCATGACGGGATTATTTCTTGCCTCGCTGGGAATGGACGTCCATATGCACGACACCTACTTCGTGATCGCCCATTTCCATTACATTATGGTTGGCGGAACAGTTATGGCGTATCTAGGCGGCGTACACTACTGGTGGCCGAAGATCAGCGGGAAAATGTACCCCGAGGGATTGGCGAAGCTCTCGGCCCTGATTGTCTTTATCGGCTTCAACCTCACATTTTTTCCGCAGTTCGTGCTCGGGTATCTCGGGATGCCGCGCCGGTACGCTGCCTACCCTGACGAGTTTCAGATGCTTCACGTGCTCTCGACGGCGGGCGCTTCCATTCTCGGTGTCGGGTACGTGCTGCCGTTGTGTTACCTCATTTGGGCGTGGAAGTACGGAAGAGATGCAAGTCCAAATCCCTGGCGCGCGACAGGTCTCGAGTGGAAAAGCTCATCCCCTCCACCCACACATAACTTCGAAGTGCCTCCTATCGTTACCGCCGAACTCCCCTACGATTACGAGGCGATGAAGGAGGAACTGCAACTTGTCTGAGCTGGCCAGACTCGCCTGCCGCGAGCAGTTTGTAACACCTGCACAGCAACGCGAAACTGCGAACATCGGGATGTGGCTTTTCCTGGCGAGCGAGATCATGATGTTCGGCGGGCTGTTCACGGCGTACACGGTCTATCGCATGAGCCACCCGCAGGCTTTCGATGCCGGCAGTGCCGATATGAATATCCTGCTCGGGTCGATCAATACCGCGATCCTGCTGACCAGCAGCCTGATGCTGGCATTCGCCGAGCACAGCGCTCAAGCCGGCAGCCGGCGACTGCTCGCTTTGTTCCTAATCGCCACCATGGTGATCGGATTAATATTTCTCGGAATCAAGTTCACGGAGTACTACCAACACTTTCAGGAACACAAGGCGCCCGGCTTCTGGTTTGAAGACTCAAGCCCATACGCAAGCGGTATACAGATGTTCTTCGTCTTCTACTTCATCATGACGGGGCTTCACGCGGTCCACATGATTGTCGGACTAGGAATTCTTTCGGTCTTGCTGTTCCGCAGTTTTTTAGGCACTTTTACAGCTGAGTACCACACGCCGATTCTCTTTGGCGGACTCTACTGGCACTTCGTCGATATCATCTGGATTTTCCTGTACGCGATCTTCTATCTGCCGGGGTTGCACAAATGAACGAGCCGACCTTAGCGCGGAAAACTTATACGTTTGCGTGGCTCGGACTGCTCGGCCTTACTTTGTTGAACACGCTGATCGCGTTCATCAATTTAGGACCGTGGAGCACCGTCATCGCGGTAGGCATCGCGACGATCATGGCGTCACTGGTGGCGGGTTTTCTGATGCATGCTCTATTTGAAGCTAAGATCATCCGCATTATCCTTGCGGGAGGCGTGATCTGGTTTCTCATTTTGGTTTCCTTGACGCTGACCGATTATATTACTCGCGGGTGGTTGCCATTTCCTGGCAAATAAGCGAGATGTGTGGTTCAGGAAGCTGCCCTATGAAGCTTGATCCAGACACTACAGTGGCCACTTTGCTTGCCGCGATCCCGAGCTCCATGTTGGTGCTCAAGAGGTTCGGCATCCTAAGTGGCGACGAGAATAAGACTCTTCGCCAGGTTTGCGAGGCCCGCGGGATCGAATTTGAGCAGTTCTTGAGTGCGATGAACGAGATCAACTGGAAGAAAGAGTTGCCGATGAGGGACGCTCCCGAGAAGCGTTGAATTGTAAACTACCGCGGGCGCGTCCGACATCGTGCCTAAGCATGCAACACTAGCAGCTAGACGGCTTCTCCCAAGGATTCTTCCTTAATTTGCGCTACTTCTTGGAAGCCGGTGTGCTCTTAAGAGCCGCATCGAAAACGATGATCTTCAGAATCGGAGCCTCTATCGAACTGGCGGTTAGACGTGCGAGACTCGCACTGTGTTAGTTCTCGCGGCCAATGTGGAACTAACGATCGAGAACACAAACACGATCACGCCAACGCACAAGCTGTTAATTAAACGACCTGTACTGTCCGTGTAACCGTAGACCCAAGGTGAAATGAAAGCCCAAATCCCGAGCACCATGTTGCACCAGCTCAGAGCAGTCAAATTGGCCGGTCGCCCGACTCGAGTGCATCCTAAGATGAACATGATCGCCCCGATGATCCAGGAATTCCAGGCACTCGGGTGCATGTAAGCGCCGTACACCCAGGGTGACACGAAAAACCATATACCAGCGAGCAGCACGATTGTGCTCGCGACCCTTACGCCCTTAAGCCGCGCAGGGCTCTCCATACTCGTACCGCTGTATGTTGGCTCATTCGGTGCCATGACATTAACCTCCTATTTCTATAGACGCAATAACTTTGCACGAGGTTAGTGTGTGCGACGCATAATTGATCCTGACATAAGTTAGAGCGATCCCAGTGTCGGGATGCAGACTATTGAGAGCTGCGAGTGGAGTGCGGCCGGTCTCCCCGGGTAAGAGCAGCGTCTCAAGTTTCAGAAGACTGGTGAGAAAGAATAGCGCAAACGAGCTCGGCTGCGCCATCAGCAGAAGGCGATCCGAATCCACTCAGTAGCGCCCTCCAAGGCAACGACATTCGTCTCCTCAGTCCGAACTGAAGCTTCAATAAGAGACTGCCTCACGTCTACTTACGCCCAACGTAAATCCCGCTGATCCGGTATTCGGGGAACGGAAAAAATACCGTTTCGACGGGATTACTGTCATTAGTCGTTTTTGCTTATTGTGGCCTTAGAGGTGACTTACAGCAGAGGTTGTGTAAAACAAACGACTGGCCATGGACTCTGTTGGCGCACACCTATCACACAGGCGAACTGCAGGAGGCGAATGCGCATTCAACATTGTGTGATTCAGGGAGATGAATGTCCTTATATTTGCGCGCTCGGCGTTCCCGATTTCGCGCTTGAGGATTCGGGACACGCTGAGAAGGCCACGTTGCATGCGGACGGATCGATGCTGGTTGAGTGGCAGGCGCAGGGTAGCAAGGTTGTCAAACGGCGGTTTATCTAAAGGAGCGACGGAAAAGCGCCCGAAGTGGAGCTGATCGCGGCATTGGCTTCCGCAAGGACAGGCCAAATCGTTCCGGGATGGTCTTGAGGTGCAGCAGCGCTCGGGCCCGCGCGAACAATTCGTTTTTGCCCTCGACGTCCACTGGTCCGATATAACGGATCTGCTTATTGTCAATGTGAGGCTGCACCTGTCCGCGGAAGTATTCTTCATCCTGGACAATACCAGCGATAAGCAGTGGCAGCCCGCTCATGAGCGCAACCTCGATTGCTAAATGGACGCCCTTGTCCGGTTGCGCTTCGGAGATGTGAAGGTATTCCGCGACCTTGGGATCGACGGAGGAATCTTCTTCATAGCCCCGGTCGATCACGGCGTGCAGGCGAGCACGGGTCCGAGAATCTCTGCTGGCGAACAAAGTCACGTCCCAACCACGGGCGACAAGTCCTTCGGTGATGTTACTGGCCACTGTCTCCCAGGCGCCGTATTGCTGGGGAGGCGTTCGCCAGGCTACCGGTGCGAGGACCGCTACTCTCTTAGTCATGCCGATCGACGATCTTCCTAGTACATCGCAGCCAGCACCTCATCGAGTGGAACGGTCGCGAAACCGGTAGCGTGATCGGCCAGACCATAGGGAATGATCAGTTCGCCTTTGTGGAGCAGAGCGCCGCAAGTGTAAACGACGTTGGGCACATATCCTTCCCGTTCGTTCTCGTTCGGCTTGAGCAAGGGTTCGCGAAGACGCCCGATAACCTTGCTGGGATCATCGCGATCCAACAAAAACGCGCCAATGCAGTACTTTCGCATCGGGCCGACGCCGTGGCTGAGCACCAGCCAGCCTGCTTCCGTCTCGATGGGGGACCCGCAATTACCGAGCTGGACCAGCTCCCAAGGGAATGTAGGTTTAACGAGAACCTTGCGTTCACGCCAAAAGTACACGTCGTTGGAGAACATAAGATAGATGTTCTCGTTATCCTGGCGGGAGAGCATCGTATAAAGGCCGTCGATTTTCCGGGGAAAGATGGCCATCCCTTTGTTTTCCGCGGCGGGACCATTCAGGGTAATGAACCGGAAGCGGAGGAAGTCAGACGTCTCCACTAACTCTGGGACGATTACTTTGCCATCATAGGCGGTGAAGGTTGCGTAATAGACGGGACTGCCATCATCGTTGTGGAAGCAGACGAACCGGGCGTCTTCGATGCCGTTGCGTTGCGAGGGAGTGGCGGGGAAAAGGACGCGTTCGGACAACTGCTGTTCGGGCTGGAATTGAACTTCGTAGTTAGACCGGGCTAGCGTCCAAATGCCCCGAGCCGCATTCGGATCCTCTTGCGCCACTCCATCCGGTGGACGGGACTGCTCCACTTCTGCTTCGAGACTACCCCGAAGCTCTTCCAGTGTGAAGGACTCGCCGAGTTTCTTCATGACCCGGCGCGTGAACCCGCTGGTCAGTCCCAGTTCACAGAGTTTCCGTTCGAACGACGGCTTCTCATACAAGGGGTTTGGGATTTGACGCGGCTCGGTGAGAAAGCCCGCGGGGGTTAATACCTCTATCCGCTGGTCGGGATGGACGATACCGGTTCGAAAAGTGATGGAGGAAATGTGTCCCTCGCCCGTGGCGCGCAAGCTGAGAATAAACCGCAGAGCGCCGGCTGGCAGACCAGTCTGGTCAGGGTGAGGAATGATGGAGGGATTGAAGAGCGCAGCGGATTCTAAAGAGTATTCGGCTAGAAAATAGGAGCCGATCAACAGCCGTCTTTGTTCAGACGGTTCTTTATCCGTCACCAGCAGGTCGCGTACTTGTTCAAAGCGTTCCAGGAAGAGTTGGCGGATCTGCTGGTGCCGCTGAGAGAATTCAGCGGAGACTTCGTCCAGAAGGGACGCGATCTGATCTTCCGGGAGCGACATGATCCTGCCGATGATCCCGGCGACCCGTTGGGCATTCCCTGGATGGAAGGGCCTCAGAAGAACACGTGATTGGTCGGGCTTGAGGATCGTGGTGGTTCGTTTGAGGTGAATTGACATGGGATGGTTGTTCCAGGAAATGAGACGGGAAGTATCGCGATCACTCTTCGACGGCGATAGGCTCCTTAAAACTTGCCAGTATATTTTGCGCCAACCGCATCTCCGCCAATGAAAGCAAGAAGGCTAAAGTTGACTCCGCTCCCTGGTTCCCATTGACCCGATCTACATGCAACCCATCGCGACAGCCGCCTGTCTCGGGAGAGTAGAGTTCCAATCCGAGATCGTTCCAGCCGATGAACCAATCAAAGGCACGTTGCGCGTGTTCGTACCACCAGAAGTCGGATGTGGCGCGATAGGCTTCAAGACAAGCCGAGACCGTTGCTTGCGCCTCAATGGGCTGCTGGTCGAAATTGGCCCGCGTGCCGCCACGGCGGTAGAACCCATTGCTGCCGATGGGCCGAAAGTGATCCTTCTCGGACATCTGCAATTCGGTCAGCCAGCGTAGGGCCAGCAGTCCGCGCTCAAGCACCGCTTGTTGTCCGGTTGCCTGTCCGCTCAAAATCAAGGCGTGCGCGAGCTTCGCGTTGTCGTACGACAGTTCCTCTTCAAACCATTGCCAGTCCGGCTGCGCAGTTGCTTCGAAGAGCTCCATGAGCCGGCAAGTAAGTGTCTCTCGGGTTTGGTTGACCAAGCTGTCGCCGCTCAACCGGCGCAGATATTCATGGATGCCGATCAGGCCGAACGCCCACGCCCGCGGCGAAGTGAACCCCGTCAACGCGGGCAATGCCAGCGCGAACAGCTGTCCAGCCATCATCTGGAAGCTCCGAAAGGGCGAACTCCCCACGCCTACCCCCAGCGCCCAGAGCGCCCTCCCGTGACAGTCCTCCGATCCCTGTTCGTCCAGCCAGCGCCGGTCAAAGCTCAAGTGGTTGTGGAAGCGTTTCGTTTCTAAATCGAAAGCATGATGGAGGAAAGCTGCAGAGGTGGTGGCCAGCGTCCGCACGCACTCCGGATCCTCGCCTAAATCACCGAGTAGCACGGCGAGGATGAAGGCCCGTGCATTGTCATCGGTGCAATAACCCTCGGAAAAATTTGGAACGCTGAAAACGGCATGTTGAAAGACGCCAGTCGAATCGGTCATCCGGCAGAGATGACTCAACTTCAACTCCGGCAGTTCTCGCGGCTTTTGGTCGAGCGTCTTCGTGGCAAGGGATTTGCGAGACAGCGCCGCCCCTTCAAGCCTCGATAACTCGAAAGAACGGATATACATCTGTGCCACATTGCTCCAAACCATTTCGCGGCCTATCCGGTAGGCGTTCTTGCGAATGGCATGCCGGCGAGTGTCGTCGCGCAGCAACCCGGTCACCTCGCGTGCTATGGCCAGCGTGTCGCCGAATGGCACCAACACACCTCGGTCGTCCGCCAGCAATTCCGCAGCGTGCCAGTAGGGCGTTGAAACCACCGCTTTGCCAGCGCCAAACGCGTAGGCTAGCGTGCCTGAAGTGATCTGCGCTTCGTTAAGGTAAGGCGTGATATAAAGGTCCGCCGCGCCAATGAATTCCTTGAGATTCTCAAGGTCCACGAACTGGTTGTAGAAGATGACGTTCTTATCGACTTTGTTCTTCTTAGCGAGGATTTCGAGACTGAACCTGTAAGCTTCACCGTGCTCCCGCAGTTCATTAGGATGGGTGGCGCCGAGGACAATATAGACAACCTCGGGAAACTCCGCCAGAATTTGCGGCAGAGCATTGAGCGCATATTCGATGCCCTTGTTTGGCGAAAGCAGGCCGAACGTGAGCAACACCACCCGCCCTTCGACCCCGAACTGGTCCTTGAAATAAGTCGGATCGACGAAACCTACGTCGGGAATACCGTGCGGGATGAGATCGATCTTAGCCGGGGGCGCCTGGTAAATCTCCTGCAGCATCTGTCGTCCGCGCTCGGACATTACCACGAGCCGGGTGGAGAGCGAGACTAACTCCTGCATTACGCGCCGTTGATCTGCTCTCGGCTCACGCAAAATAGTGTGAAGCGTTGTGACCACAGGCATTCTCAATTCGCGCAGGAATGCCAGGATGTGACCACCGACAGGCCCGCCGAAAATCCCGAACTCGTGCTGCAGGCAGACGATGTCCACGTTGCTGATGTTGAGGAAGTCTGCGGCACGCAGATAGGACGACAGGTCCTGCTCCTCAATCTCGAAGCGGACCACTTCCGGGTACTCGTAGCCACCCTGTATGTCATTGACCGACACCGCGAGGCACTGGCTTTGGGGATGCGCGCTTGCGATGGAAGCAAGCAAGTCAGACGTAAACGTAGCAATGCCGCACTTGCGTGGCAAGTGGTCGCCAACAAAAGCAATCTTGCGAATTTTAGAAGTTTCTTTCAGGTGATCCTTTCTGCCCAAACGATATACCTGTCGGGCGCGGAACTAACGGAGTAAAACGGAACAGCGGGGTCGCTTTCGGCCCAGGGATCTTCACCCCACCAGACCGTTTTGTGACACATCCGATCTTGCCGGCCATCCCTGATAGATAAGCAGAACGAAATCACGCTATCTTCGCGGTTGCTCGCTGGTTTGGAACCGAACAAATAGCGTTCCGTCCAAGCGTTTCGAAAGATCGACTGGATCTCCCAGCGAAACATTCAGCGGATCCACCTGATAGTTCCATACATAAAAACCTATCAGTTCCGCTGGTCCATAGATTGTGGAAAAAGCGCCATCGACAGCATCGAGCCCGCAAGCGATCTTCACTCGCCCGATTCTTGGCGTGTTGAATCTGGCATCTACGGTGTGCCATCCATTTCCTAGGTATACCTCTGTATATGCGTGGAAATCCATTGGCGCCCCCGAGTCGAACGCTCCGACGTCTGGCAGATGTCCAGTGACATAACGACTCGGAATATTGAATGCGCGGCAGAGCACGCCTGTCGCATGTGCGAAATCGCGGCAGACTCCGTACCCACGCTGGATGACCTGCGAGGCCGAGAGATCTGCCGCTCCCGAGCCAAAACGGTACTCGATGTTGTTATGTACCCAGTCGCAGATGGCCCGCACAGTCGGAGCCCCAGGGACGCATTGGCCAAAGTTCTTGAACGCAAATTCCATTAGCCTGTCCGCGTCGCAATAGCGGCTCGGCTGTGTGTATCGAAGCAACGATAGGGGTAGTTGTTCTACCCTCGACGCCGTCTCAGTCGTCAAATTGTGTTCTGGATACGAACTGACAGCTACTAATGCGTCGTGACGGATCGTACTAACGCCGGGCTTTAGCAGGATTCGGTCGACGATATTGCCGTGCGAATCTGTCTCTTCAGTGCTGGCCAAATCAGGCTCGAAGCTTAGCATCTCTTGCTGAATCCGTTGAGTACTGGATCGGCGTGGCCGCAAAATCATGTGGGCTGGCGTCAAAACAGCAGTGCGATATGTCAACTCGCAGCCTAGACGGATCCATATTGTGTCCGGAACGAAGTTGCTAGTGGTGTTCGTTCCGTCCGCTACAGCCGTCATCGATCACTCCATTTCGCCAGTGTCACCATCATAGCCGGGCCCGATGCAAATAGGGATGCAGGCGCGGACCTCGTCAAAGAACGGAGTGCGCTGCTGCTGGACACACGCAGCGGCGTCGAGGTACATAGCAGAGGACGCCATGTTTGCCAATCCCGACCGCTGGGCTGGCCGGTCTGCGCCTTATCCACTCGTCGAAACCCACGCTGTCTCGTTTTCGTGCCACAGTTTGACCAGTTCACTACTCACGTATTGAGCGTTAGGCCGAGCAGATCAACTCGTAGCGCTGGGTGCAGTCTCGACAAGCGTTGAGCACATCTTCACAGATTCGAGTCTCGTAGTTGGCCACCTCACGATCTTTCCGGGCGAGTGCGTCCGATTTCCAAAATTGACGGGCAGACCCTAACGGGAGGTAAATCGTCTATCTCACCGGCAACGACAATAAGCCTGTTCATTTTCAATGACGTGTCTGCTGTGATCTCCGCTGCGAGGAGGGCGAGTTCGTTCCTTGAACACTGAACGTCATCACCTCAAGTTCAACGGTGCGTTACGTACGCTCGGCGATTTGGCTCTTTAAACACCAATTTCTGGGATCACCAGCTCTAATCACTCAGATTTGCAGACATCGCCGTAGACCGGCGGCATCCCCCGTTCCCACGGCTTATAGCTGTTGGCGAATTCGATCCGCGTGGCTATAGAAGGATGTGTCGCCCGAAAGAGTGACGCGACAAATGGAAGCACACTCGCAAAGAGAATCAGTCCGTTTCCTGAAAGAGCGAAGAGCGGGAGGAGCGGATTGAAGAACAAAACTATTGCTGCGAACAGAGCAGTGAAGGCGTATTGCCGCGCACGAAGGCTCTCGAACATAATGACGATTGCACCGAGTCCGATGGCAAATCTCACCACAGCCTGATACGTGGAAACGTAGGGGTGAAAACGTACGAGGACACAACGGCCGCGACCAGCAGTACGCCGATGCAAGCCCACTTCACGGCTTTAATACGGGCTGCTGCACGCTGTCTTTCGTCCAGGAGGTTCTTCTTCAACCACGCACGCCACACGGCCTCATCTAACGGCTTCGAACTATGCGTTTGTGAATCTCGCGTTACTTCAACATGAATGGTATCGGACATCTGGCAACACTTTCTTATTACGCTGCGCTAAGAGGAGAGGGTGGGAGGCAGCCTGTCTTAGTCAGGCTGCCTGAAGAGCAAGCCCACTAGTTAGGCCGTTATGCGAAGGGTGACGGGGATTTTGTTCCCGTTGCGTAAGTGTTTCATGCGGCTTTGAGGCCCACCGCTAATAGCAATTTATCGAGATCGTCCACGACACGCTGGTAGAGGCGGTCAAGTTGCGATCGTTGGGTTCTGAGTTGCGCGTCACTGCGAAACGGGCGCAGCAGACCTGCAGCAAGCGGGGCATAGATGCGCTCGAACAACTTCAGAAACACGAGGCAGACCGAATATCCTTGCGGCAAGAGGCGGTATCGGCGAGAGTGTGGAAGCTTCTCGACAAGGCCCTTGGCCCTGAGTTTGGAGAGATCGTAGCGAAGCGAGGCCAGCGTGTAGTCGCTCGAGCTGCAGCTCAAAGCCTCGATTGTCGGGCCAAGCAGTTCAATCGTGCTGAAGGTATTGCCAGCGGCGACGTGGGCGAAACGTACGAGCGCGTGCATTAATGCGATTTGCCGCGGATGGTCGAGTTTAAGCCCCGGAATCCGCTTGCCATTGGGCAGTATGGTAGGCGCTGCCAGTTGGCGCAGTTGTCCGCGGTCCAGGAAGGTCTCCAGTATGTCCTGCTGGATGTTCAGATAGTTGTCGTTGATGGAAGCGAGCCGTTCCCGTAATTTCGGCAGGTTCTCGACCGCCTTCTTGACGCCGTAGTCAGTAACGTTATTGGTAGCGGCTTCGGTTCGCAGCAGCAGGTGATCGCGGACATATTGCTTGATGAAGCCATTGCCATAATGGCTGCGGATCACCGGGTTGGGAAGATGGATATCTTCGATCACGGTCTGCAGTTTGCCGCGATATTGCCGGGTGATTTTTCTGCCGAAGATGACCGTAATTTTGTTGGGCTGGCCGATGGTTCGGTTGGCGTCCAGTAAACGCTCTCCCATTTGATCCAGAGCGGCGCGCCTGAAAAATAGAAGATTGTCGCAGTACTCAACCTGAGCAAAAAATAGACGATGCTGACAGCCGGCCTGTCGGCGTTCAGTCTCGCGGAAGAACGGCGTAAAGTACGCCAGCCATTTCTGGCCACAGGTAAGCAGATCCTTGCTGGTCAACGAGTCAGCTAATTGTTGCAAGCGTTCCGGGTTACCGCAATTTAGAAATGCATTCGAGCATCGCCGAAAGTCAATCCCTTCCTGCCTGAGGCGATTCGCGAGCCAGTGATGCTGGTTCAGGCACACGCGCGCAGAAAACGGAAGGTAAGGGCAAACCCGGACGAACATCCGGCCCCATTGCTTGTCATTCACGTAAAAGTTGTATTGCATGACCCAGCGCTGCGCGATCTGCAGATGCCACCGATTCTCTTTCTGGCTGCCGATCGCGATCATGATGCGGGCGGGTTCGCGCGCTTTCAAAATGGCGACTACCTGATCGGGTTCAGCTCGACGGAAATAGCGGTCCATGAAATCGTCCCGTCTCCCTTCCGGCGCTTCCAAGATGGGTGCGCCCCATTTCTGTGACCGGTTCACGACCCAGTTGTGAAACTGATCGGCGATCTCGTGTAAAACAGCCCGGCTCACCGGATACTGATTGCGGTAGGTGTTGAAGAACCCGACTACTCGTTCCGGTTGTTGGAAGGGCTGAATCAGCCCGTTCAACAGAATCCGGTCAAAGCACCGATACCCAAACCGAATGCTATCTTTGTGATGCTCGACGAAGGCGTTCATCGGAACCTCCAGTGTGGTCAGATACCTGGAAGCCTACCCTATGAATGCCTTCTCGGGTTCTCTCTACTGCTCAGATCTGCTGGATATCAAGGCGAAGCCTTGGCTAGTTAGACGTTGCACGGATTGTGAAGGTTCCGAACCCGTCCGCGGTCTTCAAAAGAGAAATACCTGCCGAGCTATGGCGTTTTTCGTCCAGGCGAGGCGACACGCCAGGGAGTTGAGCGCTAAGCTGGGCAATTCGACTCAGCACGTGACCCCCCTTCGTTTCCCTAAGCCTGGGTAGCTTCGCCGGTGAGCAAAGTCTTCCCCGGAACCGCACCTGTTTGTCTGGATAACCACTCGCTCGAATGAGGGTGAGTGCCTGCCAGTAGGTTCGATGGATCCTGAAACCATCGACTTCTCTGAATGTGTCTGGCATGAGCGACGAGGTTCGTGTAAGGCAATCCGAGAAAGGATCGTTTTCTCATTTGAGTAATCTCCAAACAATTGCAATTCTCCCGTTTCACGGCATTGATCACGTGCGCCAAAGCACGATCTGTCCGGGATTGATCGTTGAAGCCGAAGCCACTCCTGCGAATCTCGCCGGCCATGTAGAAGAATGTCCATCCTGATCCTTCGAGTTCTCTCCCCAGCTGAGCGCTGGTGGATTTAATGATGGATGACCAACCTGCTGAATAGTGCTCGGTGGCGATGACCATTCCTTCCGGGGTAGGGGTGCCGTCTTCGAGAAGCATGGTGCCTGAACCGATTCTGTCTGTCATTTGTTTTCTCACGATCTCCGAAACTTAGAGTTCTATTCGCCGAACTCCGATCCATACTGAGCATTCGGCGAAGTAGAGTATTTCTCCTGGCGGGGTTCACAAACCATTGCTTCCGTCGTCAGCATCAGGGCCGCAATCGAGCTGGCATTCTGCAATGCGGAACGCGTTACCTTCGTTGGATCGATAACGCCCGCTTTTACCAAATCCTCATATTGCGCGGTAGCTGCATTGAAACCGTAGTTGAAGTTGCTCTGCGTTCGAATATTCTCAATAACGACGGCGCCTTCGTGCCCGGCATTATTGGCAATCTGGCGAGTCGGCTCCTCACAAGCGCGTCTGACAATCGCGACGCCAATCTTCTCATCGCCTGCAAAAGTCAGCGCGTCGAGAACATGAGCCGCCCGCAGTAGCGCTACTCCGCCACCAGGCACGATCCCTTCTTCTACCGCCGCCCGTGTCGCATGCAACGCATCTTCAACCCGGGCCTTCTTCTCCTTCATCTCCATTTCGGTCGCCGCGCCGACCTTAATCACTGCCACTCCGCCTGCCAACTTAGCCAGCCGCTCTTGCAGTTTCTCGCGATCGTAATCCGACGTGGTCTCGTCGATTTGAGTGCGCAACTGCTTGATGCGTCCCTGAATAGCATTCTGGCTGCCCGCGCCATCAATAATGGTCGTGTTGTCCTTATCTACCGTTACATGCTTCGCCTGGCCAAGATCATCGAGGCCCAACTTTTCAAGCTTGATGCCAGTCTCTTCCGCTATGGCTTTGCCGCCCGTGAGAATCGCGATGTCCTCGAGCATGGCCTTACGGCGGTCACCGAAACCAGGAGCTTTCACCGCGCAAACGTTCAACGTTCCGCGCAACTTGTTCACCACCAGCGTAGCCAGCGCCTCGCCATCCACGTCTTCTGAAACCACTAACAGCGGTTTCCCGGCTTGGGCGACCAACTCGAGCACTGGCAGTAGATCCTTCATGCTGGAGATCTTCTTCTCATGAATCAGGACGTAGGGATCTTCGAGAACAGCCTCCATCCGGCCTGCGTCAGTTATGAAGTAGGGCGACAGATAACCTCGGTCGAACTGCATGCCATCAACGGTGCTCAGCTCAGTCGACATCGTCTTCGATTCTTCAACTGTGATGACGCCGTTCTTGCCCACCTTTTGCATCGCGTCCGCAATCGTCTTTCCAATGGTGACATCGCCATTCGACGAAATAGTTCCGACCTGCGCAATTTTGTCGCTGTTTTCGACAGTGAATGAAATCTTCTTCAACTCTTCCACGACAGCGTCCACCGCGCTCTCAATCCCGCGCTTTAGTGCCATCGGGTTCGCGCCGGCTGCGACTGATTTCACGCCCTCACGGAAGATCGTCTGAGCCAAGATTGTGGCGGTCGTCGTGCCATCGCCTGCGATATCGCTTGTCTTCGAAGCCACTTCACGAACGAGTTGCGCGCCCATGTTCTCGAGCGGATCTCTCAATTCGATCTCTTTCGCGACTGTGACCCCATCTTTTGTAATCGCCGGGCCACCGAACTTCTTTTCGATAACTACGTTCCGGCCCTTCGGCCCTAAGGTCACCTTCACCGCATCGGCGAGCTGGTTGACGCCGCGCAGAATGGCTTGACGGGAATTCTCACTGTAGATAATCTTTTTCGCTGCCATATGGTTTCTCTTCCGCTTATGCAACCTTCGTTGCAGGTTCTTCAGCGCCTTCCAATACGCCGAGCACTTCGTCTTCGCGCACGATCAGGTATTCCTCGCCGGCCAGCTTGATCTCGCTGCCGGTGTATTTGCCGTAGAGAATGTGATCGCCCAATGCCACGTCCAGTGGACTTAGGCTTCCGTCCTCGAGGCGCTTACCTCTGGACACCGCGACAACTTTTCCTTCTTGCGGCTTCTCTTTTGCGCCGTCGGGGATAAAGAGTCCACCGGCAGTGCTGTCCCTCGCCTCGATACGTTTCACAACGATCCGGTCATGAAGCGGTCGAATATTCATACTGAGACCTCCAAAGGGTGATGAATGTGTTTATGTGAAAAGAGAGCTGAGGCCGGATGCTCCAGAAGTCGGATCTCCGGACCCGCTCTCCACCAGGCGGCGCGGCTCTCCATAATGCGATTGAATCTGGATTAGGTCAGTCTATCCGCCAAGCCGCGACGAAGGCCATAATTGAGCAGGAGGACTAACACCGCTCCAGCTGTGGCTACGAGCACACTGTACCAGTCCAAGCCAGTACTTGGTGCATGGCCGAAAAATGTAAACAGATATCCGCCAGCCACGGCACCGACAATTCCCAGAACGACATCCAGGAAAATGCCTTTGCCGTGCCTGCTTACGGCCTTGCTGCCGAGGAAACCGGCAATTAGTCCGAGTACGATCCAAGCCAATATAGACATTTGAATTCTGAGCGGGGCTTCTAAATCTGATGAGATTAGCCCCCCGGAATCCTTTGGTTCCGGTGCGAGATAGGAAGACCTTCCCGCGCTACGTGCAGCAATCGAGGAGGGCCTGGTCTCAAATCGGCGATTCCGATTCAAAACACGCGTCTCGACGTGCGGTTAACTAAGAAGATCGATGTAGAAGACCTGACTTAGTTCAGATGATCTGCAGAGTGGGCGGAAGTGCTCAGTCGTTAACTATAATATGTTAAGTTAATTGATTTGTCAAGCTCGGCCGCGCTAATCTGGAGCTGTTCTTAATCGTCTACGGTTAAGTATCGGGAAGGAAAGCCACATGGACATTGCCTCTGTGATTCGCCACCGCCTGGATGAACTGGGCCTTGGGCAGCGCGATTTGGCGGTGGCTGCCGAGGTGACAGAGTCCTACATCTCGCAGTTGCTGGCCAAGAAGAAAACGCCGCCGGCCCCGGATCGGACCGACATCTACGACAAAATTGCCAGGGTTCTGAAGCTTCCCAACAAAGAGCTGGCAAGATTAGCCGCCGCTCAGCGCCGCGAAGAACTCAAGCGGAAGGTTCTAGATCCCCCGCAACCGCTCTTTCAAGAATTCCGCCAACTCATTCTCCGGAAATGCGTGGGCACGAAAAGAAAGCAGATGACCGATATCTTCGGGCGAGAACCCTTCGGCGAATTTGAACGCTTCATCACTCAAAAGCTTCTCGATTTAGCGAAACGAGTGGCGAGAGTCGAGCTTGAAGACGAAGAATGGATTCACCGCGTGGCCCGAGTTGGCAAGCGAAGCTACGAAGAGACCCGAGTCTTAATTCTTGAGTTCCTGGATACGGATGTTTTCCACGTTTCGGTTGAGAACTGCATATCGTTTATCGATCCGCTCATCGAAAGCTGGGATATCGACTTCGAGAGCTTCGGCATGGACATCGTACTAAACCGCAGACTGACTCGTAGTCACCTCAAAAAGCTCGAATTTCGTGAAGCCGAACCCGAACCATCCTTTGCAGTAGAGCCAGGCCTGAAAGAATTCCTTAATGATGCAGAACTTAGCGCCGGCATCACCGGGGACGAAACTGCCTTTCTGAAGAGCCTCAAGCTCGACGGGAAACGTCCTTCTCCGCTTTACTATTACCGTGAGCTACAAAACCTCAGAGACCCGATCAATTTCTTTCCGTTATCCATCGGAAAGCGACGAGAGCCGGAAATGAAGACTTCTGTCATAGCGTCTCGGGTTCAGAGAAAGACCGCCAAAAGACGCACCAGGCGTCCGACATGAGCTACGACGTACTATCCCAAACAGCGGCCGAAGTGTCCGACCTTGGGAACGCTCCCGCGGTCGCCATCGGCCCCTACCTGGTCAAGACTGAGCAAACTCGTTTGTTGCATGTCATTAGCATTTAACGCCAAAAGAGGCGATTCCCGAGAGCAGCTCCGTTTGCTGTATATGAATGCGCCCGCGCTCGCGCTTTGGAGGGAGATGGGTAAAGCCGGCAAACGTCATTGAACAGATAAGCCGGCCCGCCGAAAAGCGCAACGTTGGCCTTTGGAGTTCCGTTCTCCCAATAGCAGAGTAAGCGTCGGCCACTTCCATTGAACCCCGGTACGAGCGAATAATCTTCGAAGCCATTATGATGTAAATAGGTATACCGGAGCGAATCCTAGTGATGATGGCTTCAAGCACCTGACAGCGTTCTCGGGTCTCGGATCAGTTGCTGCAGAGTTTCACCGGGATTGGATCACGCCGCGAGAGCAAAGACTGGCTCGGAGGCGCGAGGCCCGAGTAGGCTCTTTCAGCTGGGGCATGGAAGCGCTGGAAGGTGTACCCGGTTTCGAGTCATTACCAGGTCGTCCAGAATTGGATAGTATCCGAAAAGCAAATCGGCGGTGGCTTCGAAACAGCGCCGAATTCTTTGCCTACCGGAGGCCAAACGAGTTTACACTCCATGGCCCTCATCTACAGTTCCCCTCGCCGGCAAAAAGCCTCTACCCGGAGAACGATACAGTGTATGCGGATTATTTTCACTGCACTCACGCATGCGGACGTGCCGTATTAGTGCTGCCGCATTGGAATGCTGCGCCAAGCTCGTACGCTAGCTTTTGCCGGCTTTTGAACTTGCACGGCTTTTCTGCTCTGTTGGTCACGCTGCCTTATCACGGCAATCGTAAGCCTCGCGAATGTGTTAATGCGGAATACGCGGTATCGCCCAATATTGGCCGGACGATCGCTTCTGCACGCCAAGGCATCATCGATACCCTTTGTTGTGTGGACTGGCTGGCACAACAGGGCTACAAGCAATTCGGCATCGTCGGTACCAGCCTTGGATTCGGTCATGCATTCGTGGCTAGTGCTCTCGACGAACGTCTTGGCGTAAACGTTTTCAATCACTGCTGTTCGACTGTCTCGGACGCGGTTTGGGCGGGCATGCCGGGCTTACGGGCGGCTTTGGAACCGCATATTTCACAGGACGAGCTGCGCGAGTGCTGGAGCGTGATCAACCCTATCACGTACTTCGATCGATTTGCGCATTTTCCGAAGAAATCTCTCGTGATCCGGGGCCGCTATGACACAACATTTGCGCCGGATTATGTAACAGAGGCGATTCGGCCATTCAGGAAAATGGGGCTTGATCATCAAGTAGTCGAGCTGGCATGTGGTCATCACACGAATGGCGACCTTCCTTTCGCGCTTTTGAGTGCCTACCACGTCTCTGCATTCCTCAAGAAGAATCTACGATGACGATCGTGAAGAAGAACCACGTTCCATTGAATCGTGTACAGTAGAAACGCTTAGCTCATTCTGTTTACGCGCGCAAAACGGGCCCCGGTCGCCCTTTGAGCTCATATGTAGGCAGTGACCGACCGTTGGTTTTTTACCCACTTCGCCAAGCAGGACGCTAGCTGGTCCGAACGAATTGGCTTGGTGAGGAAGTCGTTCATGCCGACGACTAAGCAGTGGTCGCGGTTCTCTGCTGTCGCTGAAGCGGTCAGCGCAACGATGGGAACACTGGCGCATTTACCTGCGAGATTACGAATAGCGGTGGTAGCAGCAAATCCGTCCATTCCCGGCATGACGCAATCCATAAAGACGAACCCATACTCGGTCTGACTGACTTTACTGACGGCATCCGCGCCGTCATAGGCGGTATCCACATCGCAACCCAATTTGGCGAGAAGCGCGCAAGCCAGTTTTTGATTCACGAGGTTGTCATCGGTGACAAGCACCTTGAACGGGATGGGGGTAGAGGAATTGACGGGCTTCGTGATCGTAATAGAAGGGTGTGCCAAAGGCTGTCCAGAGGCTCCTGGCACCAGATCACATAACTTTTCTCCCAAAGTCTTTGCTCTCACGGGCGTGGAAAGGACGGCATCTGCCACGAGATGGTTTGCTTGTTCCAAAGAATCGGAGGTCAGCAAAACGAGTTTCGGTGGCGGCGTGCCAGCGTATGAACGGAAGTTGGAAAGGGCTCCGGACAGGGCATTTAGACCGGCATCGACAATGACGATGTGGAAGGAACGGCCGTCTTGAGCTGTAGCGCCCAGGTTCCCTGCCAAATGGCCCAAGTCGCAGGATTCCACTTTCATTCCCCACCGCCGGCACCACTCGGCAATAACAGAGCGGGCGATCTGGCTGCCGCTGACCAAGACGCACAAGCCGGTGAGGCAAGCAGTATTGGGCGGAGGCCGCGGGTGAATATGATCCAGCTTCAGCGGGATTCTGCAAGAGAAAGTGGAGCCTTCCCCTTCCATGCTGCTTACCGCGAGTTCGCCGCCCATCAAATCGACGATTTGTTTGACGATCGATAGCCCAAGTCCAGTTCCACCATAACGCCTGGCAATTGTGGGGTCCGCCTCACGGTGCAATTGTTGTCGATTGGCTCACTGCATTCCACTTCCACCAGAACATAGCCGGTGTGAGTGAACTTAATGGAATTGGAGATAAAATTCATCAACACTTGCCGCACCCGGCCCGCGTCTCCCACAAAATGCAGCGGTGCATCGGCTGGAACCAGCAGGCCAGTTCGAGCAATTTTTCATGTGCTTTGAAGGACACGATGTCGAGGACATCTTCGATCAGGCACTCCAAATCAAAGGACGTTTCCTCGAGTTCGAGCCGGCCGACTTCGATTTTCGAGAAATCGAGGATGTTGTTGACCAGCCCGAGCAGAGCTTCGGCCGAATCGGCAACGATGCGCGCATAACTGAGCTGCTCGGCGGTGAGTTCGGTTTGCCGCAACAAACCGGCCATACCGATGACGCCATTTAGCGGAGTACGGATCTCATGACTCATCGCGGATGAAAACTGACTCTTGGCGCGGGTTGCATCCTCGGCGGCCGTCTTTTCCATGGTCAATTGAGCATTCGCCTGACGGAGCGCCTCTTCCAGGCGCTGACGCTCACTAATATCGACCATCACGATGCGACAAACTGTGCGTCGCTTTCGGATTGCAGTCGACCGCTAAGGTGCCGTCCCGCTTGGAATTTGACTGTATCTGCCGACGCGCGACCGGGAGGTGGCGCGCGGACGAGGACGTCCGCCCCACATTGCGCGGCTCGCGCCGTCACCAGATGTTTCCAGTCATCGAGAGTGCGACGCCGCTCGCGATTCCCGAGATGATCTGGGCCAAGCGGGGCTGCTTGCCGCGACTCGGTCTAGATCTGCCTCGGAGAGCACTTCGATATATCGGCCGGCATGGGTGGAATCGAGAAGTGGAAAGTGTTCAAGTCCTCTTCGTGCACGAAAATGTGTGACTCAAATATGCGCTCGAGCTCCGATCGATATGTAATCCGAACCCTGCGCCGTGGGGAGAAAGATTGGAATTGAAAAAGAAATTGCCTGCCCACAGCCAAACTTTTTTCAATTCGCTGTAGAAAAGCAGCGAGAATCGGATTGCTCGGATCGATCACCGACGCGCAAACCGTTTTCCGGGCGGCAAGCATTTCCGGAACTTGCTCGGGTTTGATATTGAGATGCCGTGGCCAGCCAAGCTGCCCCCAACAGCAAGCCAATGAGTAATGGAATCAACGAGCGCTGGTGAGCATGACGGCCTGTTCCGACGCTAGCGGCTTCGCACTCGTTTGACAGCACGGGAGCGACCAGCAGCTTGTCACGCGCAATCTTCATGGCGCGGTCACGCCGCGAGCTATCGATTTCGCTCTTGAACCCGATCTATATTGTGCCGTCGCGCGACCTGCGTCACGTGGCATTTCCGGAGTGGACGATTTCGAGTAATGCCTGGCTATTTCGTGGATTCTAGCCGAACTCAACTTCGTCACTAAGCCGCTTGCTAACGCGCGCGTTTCTGTAAGTTCTTACGAATCAACGTGCAGTATCGGAACAGCGACCGCCAGGGAGCGGATGTGACGAAGTTCGCCGAAGTTCGTCGTGCGCCGTGAAATGGCGCTGGTCAACAGCGGTTGTGGCGCGCCGTGTTCAGAACCGCGACCATCAGCTCCAAAGGGCGACTCTATTCTCGCGAAGCGCGATGTTGCCAAGATGGGCGGCTGAAGCTGCACTGATTCCGGCTTCGATCGGAGCAACGGGCTTTTGCCGCGTCCGGATGCATTCGAGCCAGTTGCTCAGGTGCAAGAGCTCGCCATCGGGCTGGTCATAGAAGTCGGCCCCTTTGGGTCCCGATCCAAGTATCCACTCGCTCGCGTGCAACGAAGATGGCTGCGGATTGCGGTTATGCGAATCGCGCTTCTGTTCGGGAATTACCTCGAGCCGGCCTCGATCCAGATAAAGTGTTCCCTCAGTTCCCATGAATTCGAGCATTGCTCCATTTCTCGCGTTCATGAAGGTAGATTCGAAGTAAACCTGGCAGCCGGGATAGTGCAACAGCGTTTGCGCGGTGTCGGGCGTCTCCCATTGAGGCGATGTGAATTTGTCCCCGATTGTCACCGCCTGATACGGATGATCCACTCCCAGATACCAGTGCGCGACATCAATGTAGTGCACCATCAGATCGGCCAGCACTCCACCTCCAAAATCCCAGTACCAGCGCCATTCTCTGAAGCGGTAGGCGTCGAAAGGCTGCGGCCGGGCGCTACCGAGCCATGCTTTCCAATCGACAGCTGAGGGATCGATATCATACGTGACGCTGCCGCGGGCGGCATTGCGATTCCACGTAAGATGGACTTTGCGCACGGGACCCAGCGCGCCCGATTTAATCAGTTCATAGCCTTTCTGAAACTGCGGCATGCTTCGCTGCTGTTGACCCACCTGCACAACGCGGTTGTACCGATTTTGAACTTCGAGCGCAGCGGGCCCTTCTTCAAGCCGGTGCGTCAGCGGCTTCTCGACGTACACGTCCTTGCCGGCCGAACAGGCCGCAGTGAGCATAGCAACGTGCTGATGATTCGGCGTCCCGATGATCACCGCATCGATGTCTTTCCGGTCGAGAATCTCGCGGTATTCTTTGGTTGAAAAAGCCGCGGGTCCTGCGATCTCCTTGCCATCCGCCAAATGCTTGTCCCAAACATCGCAGACGGCAACCATGCGAACGCTGGGAATTCGCGCGACAGCTTTCATCAGCATCTGCGCGCGCCCGCCCGTTCCTATGACGCCAACCTGGATTGTCTCGTTTGCCGCGTAGCCAGTACTTCTGGCAACGAAGCCGCCTGTCGCCAAAGCGCCAAGCGTTTTCAACATGTCCCTGCGATTGTTCAGATCCATTTCCTATACCTTCATCCGATGTTCTTACTGTGTGGTCACGGAATAGAGGCGCACCGGGCCGAGCAGCCCCGAAGGCAACAATGGCGAATTTGCCTTATACGGCTTCACATCGGTGAACGTGTACTTCACCGTCGCGTCCGGTTGCTGATCTCCGATTAACCGGTTGACCCATGCGTTGGTCACTTTGATCTCGAGTTCGTTTGTCCCCGTCTTTAGCGCATCCGTTACATCGACACGATATGGAGCATGCCACACGATGCCCAGCGGCTTGCCATTCACCGTGACCTCCGCCAGGTTCTTTACGTCGCCCAACTCAATCCATAGCTTGGCGCTGCCCGCTTTAAACCACTCTGCCGGCGCCTGTATCGTTGCGGTGTATGTGCCTGTTCCGGAGAAGTACTTTACGCCTCGATCGGCGTTATCGCTCCACGATGCCAATTTTTCCAACTGGATAGACGCGGGCGCGCCGCGGGCCGCCTGGAAGCTGACGGTCCACGGGCCGTTTATCGCTGCCAATTGGGTCTCCATTTCCTTGGGCAACGTGCGAGATGTCGCGTTCGCAGGCTTGCGGAATACGACAAATACAGTGCCCCAGGGCTCAAAATGCAGCGGCACACTGGTGCGGTTGCGAGCGATATCGAACGAAGCTGGTTCTGACTTGCCGGTTTCGGCGTACCACAATTCTGGAGCTTTGCCCGTTATCCGGAAGCTCGCAACCACGTTTTGGTCATGGTCGCTGCGATTGTCGAGGAAATAAATGTCACCGTCGGCCAGTTTGCGATGCACAAATAAAATCCTGGCGTCGTTCTCTGGCTTACCGTTGTCAAAGTCTGGTGGCACGCTAAGCGCCTTCAATGCCGCCTCGGCGTTCTGCCCGGCGTAAACCTTACCTTTCCCCACGGTGTGCACGCCCGTCCCATCGCCGAAAAGTTCATCGTTCAGTTTCTTGAACTCTGCCGAATCGTCCGCAAGGCTCGGCGTGTCAATCGGTTTCTCGCCGGCCACTACGGCGCCCTGCTCCACCAGCTTGTGAATGGCGCGCAGCACGGGCAACGACATGTGCCTGCTGTAGGGATCGAGCGCTAGGAGGCGGTAATTCACGGCGCTTTTGGTGGTGATGCGCCCGCCGGTGACGCCTAGCTCGTGAATCAGGCCATCCGCGTTGATGTAATCGAAACCGTAACCCGCAGGCACATTCGGCGGCTTATTGCTGAAGATCGCAGTGAGGTTCGAGTCTTCGCCGTAAAAGTAGATCACATCCGCGGCAAATCGCCCCCGCTGCAACAGATAGGAGCTGCGGGCCAGATAATCCACCCATACGCCCGCCTGCTCGGCCCAGGTTTCGTTGCGATTGAACCACTGTCCGAAAGGACCGAGAGTCAATCCCGGCGCCTTGCCCGTGAGCGGCTGGTGCGCCGATTCGTGAATAACGAAGCGGTTGATGCCGTTCAGCAATTCCTGATCGGCCGTTGGCTTCAGCGTTGCCGGCGACCATGCCCATGGAGCTTCGGCCGCCGTTAGAGACTCCGCCGCAGCCACATTCTGACCGTAGATATGAGCGACCGACGCAGATTCCCGATCATCGGCGTTGTAGCCGTATTGCTCTGTGTACACGCCCGGCACCTGGGTCCACATTGCGCCCATCGGTATATCGTCTAGCTTCTTCACCTCCATACCATCACCGACAAAGGCGCGGCCGCTCTCGTGAGATTCCCCATAATGGCCCATTCCTCGGGCTTTGACGGATGCTTCCACCTGGCCATAATGCTCGTCGGCAATCAAATCGGCAATCGTCTTGCGGAAGTCCCATAGGAACTTGTCGCTGGCTTCGGCACTTTCGACGACCTGACCGGTAAGAACCGGCATCCAGGGTAGCGGATCGTAGCCCCGGCGCTTTCTGAACTGAGCGATCATGTCGTCAGTCCAGTTCTGCGAACCAGCCTCCCAGCTGTCGGTAACCACATAGCGGATGCCACGCCGGCCCATGTAGTCCGCGCCTACCGTTTCCTTGTAACTGTCCAGGTAGCCGTTCATGTAATTTTTCACATAGCGTCCGTTCAGCTTATCGACTTCAAGACCTGTGGCTTCCGCGGTCGCCGGATGGTTGGTGATACCTAACAGCGAGTAGCCGAACCGCAGAACAACCCACTTACCGGCTGGAGGCGTCCAGTCGAGAGTACCGTCGGCGCGCAGCTTTGAAGTCAGGTCGACTACTTCGGATTTGGAAACGACATCGGCTTTAGCGAATCGAGGTGTCGCGAACTGATAGAGGTCGGGTAGGGTAGCGAAAGCGGCTTTTTCTTCGAATCGATTGACACGCGCTCCTGGGTTCAGTGCGAGCTCTGCGATTTCATAGTCCGTGGGAGGCGGGCCAATCTTGATTCTCAATGAAGCGGTATCGCTCAACCATGCGGGCAACGGAGGAGAGGGCAGCCGTTTAAAAACGACACGGAAAAACTTGGCTGTTACGGGAGGAAAAGAAACCGTGTGCTCGGCGGCGCCACCATCGGGAAGTTTCGCGATCAGCCGGAAATTTCGCCCGTCGTCGCTCGCCTCGAGGGATTTTCCCGGATTGGTGATCCCGGCTATCATCGCGGCAATCGTACCCACCTCAGTTATGACGACGGTGATGGAGCGGATCGTCCGGGGCTGGACGAATTCGTATTGGATCCAGGCACTTTCGCCGACTCTCGGGATTGGAAGCTTCGTAGTCTTTAACAGGTCCCCATCACTAAGCATTCCGCCGTCAACTGTTCCTGCGCTCGCGGTCACTTTCGGGTGCAGCGATTCGACCGGCATATCGCTTTCTGCCCTGCGGTAGGCAATGACCGCCGCATCGGCGTAGAACTGGGGGATCGGCCGGGCACCATTGGGCGGGGGCAGAAGGTCGTGAACGCCTAGAGTCTGAAAGGCGCCTGTATTCGACGGAGGCTTAGCCAAAGTACCTTTAAAGGGTTTACCGCCCTCGACCGGCGTCTCACTCCACACATACTTCTTCATTCCCTGCGATGGCGGTACCCAAGGGCCTCCGGTCTCACTCCAGCCCGGGGAGCCCGCGATCGCCTCTTCGAATCCCAGTCGATCCCCTAGGATGGTCGCGTATTTGAACGCATCCTTCCACTCTGGCGTCATGTATGCCAGTCGATGTTCAACCACTTGCGGCGTTGCCAGCGCTGCATCAAAGTTCTGGAAGCCACCGAGCCCGACGCGATGCATCCACTCGAGATCGAGCTTAATTCCTTCCTGGGTAATGTTCCCGTTCATCCAGTGCCACCATACCCGCGGACGCGCGCTCTCCGGTGGATTCTCAAATCCGCTCTTGAGCGAATCGAAGTTGCTCTGAGGCGCGGCGCCGCTCGCTCCTAGTAAAAATGCGAAGCTTGCGGCAATGAGCTTCTTGGATGGACGCTTCGACGTCTCGATTCTTTGCTCGGTCATGTGTCTTGCCCCTCTATGGCGTCCTATGTACGGAGACAAGTGCCGGTCGAATCGGTGCGCCGCCGCTAACTTCGACGTGGAGAACCGCCTCGAAATGGGGAATCTCCGCGCCCGATTTGACTCCGAGATGCGCCAGGAGATCGCTCACATTCGCCTCATTGGTCACGAATTCCGCTGCAGCCTGCGTACCGTACTCCGAGATGCCCGCCAGGATGAGCATAACCCGATTTTGAGCAATGCCGGGTTTCAACGCGATGATGGCGTAGTCCGACTGGAAAGGGCGGCGCTCCGGGCCAGGATAGAGGGCTGCTTCTCCGGAGCGAGGGTGAAGATTGACAATGGCTCCGGTCGTCGAATGAGGGGAGATGCCGGCGCCACCGCGCCTGAACTGAAAATCGCGGAGCAGCGGGATGTCCCAAGGAGGCGTCTCAAGGAGAGGACTTCCCAGAAAAATTAAACTACTTTCTTTGGCCTCGTCCCATGACAGCAGGTCCGCGTGCTTCAAACGCAACGTCTTTTGAAACCTAGTAAGTAATCGGGTGACCTCGAAGACACCGGCCGCGTCACCCTCGCTTTGAAACGTTTCAATTTCGGACGCCGGGCTTCCCTCTCGACCCGCGTCTCGGACTGAATCAACCGGGGTAAGGCCGGCACTGCGAAGGCTGGAAAACACGATGAATGCAGTATCGTTGTAGGCCAGAAAGCCTTGCCAGAAAGTGTGAAGTCCTCTGGAGCTATCCGGCATACGCGAGATAGCCGGAAACGAACGGGCTGCGTACCAGCCGCCGCACACCCCTGTGAGAAATACCGCCAGGGCGACGGTAACAGGCACTCCTCGCCGATTGTTCCGCCACAAACCGGCGTTCCGGCGTTCCGGTGGGCGATTTGCGGAATTCTCACTGGGAAGTTCTACTTCCGTAGGGTGGAAGAGTGCTGTGTACGAACCGTGCGGAATTTCAATTCTAATCATTCCCGGAACGAAATCAGGACTTTGATAGAACTGCGCTAGCCGCTTTCGAACTTCGGCCACGCGCATCCGGACAACAGGATCGTTGCCGGTCTCATAGTCGGGTTTCCGGCCGAACACTTGCACCCCGATCACCCGTTCCCGCAGCGAGTTGTCCTCAGCCGCCAAGGTGTGGCGGACGATGTACGTCAGCAGTTTCTGACACTGCCCGCTACAGCGGAACGGACTGCTCAGCAGAATTTTCTCAAGGGTGGCATGGACCTGCTTCGCACTGGTCTCGCGAGCCACCTCGATGGGCGTACTTCCCGGAGTCATCATTAACGCCTGCCCCCAAGCGTACTGTACCTGCCGTTTAATTTTTTTGCAAGCCCGTGAAAGATCGATATTTCTGTTCAATGTTTCGGTCCTGAACCTTTCACCCGGCTGATGAGAGCGCATACACTACCTACCGAGCTTTGAGTTGTTGCGGTGAGAGAGAAAGGGGTGAAAACGGTGAAACACGTCTGTTTTACGTTTGTCTTGTTTTTGGGCTCGGCCGTGTGTGCCTTCGGACAGGCAGCAAGTACAGGCGCCATTTCCGGAACCATTACTGATGCTCAAGGCGCAGCGATTGGGGGGGCGACGGTCACCCTCACGAATCAGGCCACGGGCGTATCGAGGATGGAATCGACCAATAATGCAGGCTTCTACTCGGCTGAATCCCTGATCGCCGGAACTTACACTATCACGGTCGATAAGACCGGATTCCAAAAGGCAGTCGTCAAGAACTTCATCCTGGCCCCCGGCCAGCGTCTCCAGAGCAGTCTATCGCTGCAGACCGGAAACGTTAAAACCGAGGTGACGGTGGAGGCTACGCCAGTGCAGGTCCAAACGGAGAGCGGGCAATCCGGCGGCGTCATTAACGCCCAACAGGTCTCAAATCTCCTGTTGAACGGCAGAAACTTCCAGCAGCTTGGAATGCTGGTGCCCGGCGTTAACAACACGGCGGGGGCCAGCGCGCAAAATGGAGGCGGCCTCACCGGTTCGACAACACTAGTCGTTAACGGCCAAGGCGTCGATACTTCGACCTATACGATCGACGGCACCTACAACATGAATACCGGCAACATGACCAACATAAACATTCTTCCGCCGGTCGATATCATTGCCGAATTCGAGGTGGCCAAGAATGCTTACAGCGCGAAGTATGGAATGGCCGGCGGCGGTCAGATCATGGTGGACACCAAGAGCGGAAGCAACGATTATCACGGTACGCTTTGGGAGTTCCTCCGCAATGACGCCTTTGACGCCAGAAACTTCTTTCAGCCCACCGCTCCTACGCTTCGACAGAATATCTTTGGTTTTGAACTGGGCGGGCCGCTCTGGATTCCAAAGCTCTACGATGGGCGGAAACATCGAACCTTTTTCCTGGCAAGCGAGGAATGGCGGGTCATTCACAACGGTGCTGTCGACCGTGGCTCCTTCATCACGCCGGCCATGCTCAGCGGCAACTTCGCAAACAGTTTCACAATCCCTACCGGCGGCTTGAAGCTGGATGCGACGGGGCAGGCTTTATTGGCTAGCGAAGGGAAAACCAATTGCATTCTTTCTCCCACTCAGCTCAATCCCGCTTGCCTCGATCCCAATTCGCTCACGCTGGCTAAGGCATTCTTTCCCTCGACCGGCCTTGTGCCCAATCAGTTCGTCAATTACACGAATCCGATCAATGTCGAAGTTCTGAACCAGCGCGACGACACCTACCGGGTCGATCAATACATCGGCCAGCGGTTTGTGGTCATGGCACGCGTTATGTACGAGGATGTAAGCGACGATCTGCCCGACATGTCGGGATGGGGCGGCCCTGGAAGCGGCAATGTCAATCCCGTAACCAAGGCAGACATCGGTACGACCGGATTGAACGCTCTGGTCCGCTTGACTGCGACCATTAAGCCAACCATCGTGAACACCACCAGCCTCGTAGAAACCTTCGACAAGCCGCGCCTGAATGGCGTTGGCGATGTAAACCCGCCGGGCTTCTCGATTACGCAGGCCTACCCCGGCGCCGAACTGTTCAATCGCCCTCCACAGATCAACATCACTGGCGGCTACGCCGGAATTGGAAGCTCGACGCTGCCGGTCTACGCCAGCGACGGCGAAGGTACTGTCTCAGACGATCTCAGCATAGTTAAGGGAAGCCACGTCATTCAGACCGGCGGCCTTTACATCTTCGGCATTAAGCGCCAAAACGCGTTCTCGAGTACAAACGGCGTTTTCACGTTTAACGGCGTGCACACGGGAGACCCGGCCGCGGACTATCTGCTGGGGCTGGACTCGAGCTACAGCCAGCAGAATGTCGAGCGCCGCTATTACGATCACTACCGTCAATTCGAGCCTTACGTGCAGGACGACTGGAAGGTGAGCCGCAAGCTGACGTTGAACCTGGGGCTGCGCTACTACTACTTCTCGTCCGACACAGTGCAGCTTCCTGTGAGCAACTTCGACGCGAGTGCCTACAATCCTGCCGCCGCTCCGCAAGTTTCGCCGAACGGCAACTATGTACTCGGGGCCAACGGCCAACCCGTTACAGCGTCTGGCGCGCCCGCGAATATTCTGACGGGAATGGTTACTGCCGGCAAGAATGGCATTCCACCGGGATTCTTTATCTCGAGCAAAAAACTCTTTGCTCCTCGCGTGGGATTCGCGTGGGATGTTTCAAGCAATGGCACGACCGTTATCCGGGGAGGCTTCGGCTTGGGCTATAGCCGCACACCGTTCAATATCGCCAACGGCAACGGCAATGCCCTCACGAATCCGCCCTACCAAGAGACCGCAACGGTCTTCAACAGCTCGCTAAGCAATCCTCTGGCTGGTTCAGTCAGCGCCGCCTCGCCTCCTACCATTTACCTCGTACCTAGTAATTTCAAGCCCGATCAAATTGAAAGCTGGAACTTCACCGTCGAACATCAGCTTTTTCGAGGCGCAGTCTGGAACGTCGCGTACGTGGGGAGTGCCGCGCACCATCTTCCGGTGAATCAGGATCTCAATTTCCCGTTGCCAGTCTCGACTCCCTTCAGCACCTCTTGTCTGTCTCCAGGTGAAGGAATTCCGGCGGGAGGGTTCGATTTCGACCCTTGCTTGAACAAGAGCGTGGTGGCTACTCGCACGTATAGCGCCTTTGTTCCGTACTCCGGCTACAATGCCATCTCGGGCTTAATTACCGACGGCAACTCGAATTACCATTCTCTCCAGACCGGATTCACGTATCGGACCGGTCCGACCACGGTTACGGCTGCCTACACGTGGGGCAAGACGCTGACAGATGCGAATAGCGGGGCGGGATCAAGCACGGCAGGCGGCGCCACACCGCAGAACCCCCGTTACCTTACCGCCGATTATGGTCCGGCCGGCTTCAATCGAACACAGATCTTCACGGGGAGCTGGGTTTATCAGTTGCCTTTCCTGAAGAATTCGACCTCGATCATTGGAGAGATTCTGGGAAACTGGAGCCTGTCCGGCATTGCAGTCCTCGAGAGCGGCTTTCCCTTGACTGTGGGGGTTACCGGCAGCACTGGACCTTCCGGATCGCCTCGCCCCAATGTGGTTGGGCCACTCACCTATCCCCAGACTGCCGCCGAATGGTTCAGTACATCGGCATTCGCTGCGCCCCTCAACGGCTTCTTCGGCAGTGCCGGCATCGGCACGATCACGGGCCCCAGTGAAAAATCGTTCAACGTGGCCGTCTTTAAGAACTTCCCCATAAAGGAACGCGCCCATTTTGAATTCCGCGCGGAGGCATTCAACGTAGCGAACCATACGAATTTCAGTTCCACGGGCATCAGTACCTCTGTCGGCTCCGGCAACTTTGGGGAGGTGACGAGCGCGCTAGATCCTCGGATCTTTGAATTCGCCGTGAAGCTTGTGTTCTGATTGGGGTTGCACGCAAAAGGGCTGTAAGACATCGCTGGCTTCAGACCACTTGCTAGCGCGCGTGGTTCTGTACGCTAGCGATCTTTTATACACGGCCAGCCGCTACTTCTTGATGCCGAGGCCTTCTTGCATGGACCGGATCATTTGCTGTCGTTCATCCTGTTCGCTTCGCTTCAGGCTTTGGAAATGTTCGAGAGCCTTCGCTGCTTCGTCGGTCTTTCCTAAAGCTTTATCCGCCTGGGCGAGGTGATACCACGCCTCGCTCATTTCCGGCTCGAGTTGAACGGCCCTCTCGAATTGCGCCGCGGCTTCCGCATTCTTTCCGTCCGATGCCAGTATAGTTCCCAGATGGTAGTGCGGCAAAGCATAAGCGGGCGACAAGGCAATCACCTGCCGGAATGTGGCGGCTGCCTCTGTTTTCTTACTGTCCTGTTCGAGAGTCATGCCGTAAATGCACAGGTAAAAGGGATTCTTCGGACGAAGACTCAGCGCTTTGGCTAGCGCTGCGTTGCCTCCCGTTAAGTCACCTGTCGTGAGCTTGTCGATCGAAAGAAGAAAATAAGCGCGATCCATCGAAGGATCGTTTCGAATGGCCTCGGCTAGTTCGCGCTCAGCATCGTCATGTCGATCGAGCACGTAATCGCTAAACGCGATGCTGTAGGGTATCTCGGCGGATTTCGGATCAAGGTGGGTCGCCGTTTTGAGCAGGGCGAGCGCTTCCTCGGGTTTGCCGAGCTTTTGGTAAACGCGCGCTTCAAACAACAAGTATTCGGCATGCGGTGTATCCTGCTTACGAGCATCTTCTACGGTGTCCAGCGCCTTCCCCCAGTTTTGCCCGGCTGCATAGGCTTGCGCTCGCAGAAACAGAGCCTGCGAACTCCGGCCCACTTCGGGCGGCAGCTTATCTAGAGAACGAAGCGCCGCGGCTGGCTGTCCGCAGGCAAGTTGCGCCCGTGCCAGTTGGGCCACCGCTTCGGGTTGCGTCATTCCGGCAGCCGCCGCCTCGAGATGGGGTAGGGAGTCCTTTGCGTTGCCGCTCTCTAATAGCGCGGTCCCGAGGTTGTACTCAATCTCGGCGTTGTTCGGCGCGAGATTAATCGCGCCCTCCAGTTCTCGGATGCCTTGCGAAGTCTTACCTTCCTGAAGTAACGCCAGTCCCAAGTTGTAACGAGCCGCAGCCGATGAGCTGTTTAGCTCGACGGCCTTCCGAAATGCTAATTCTGCTTTATCCGGCGCACCGAGTTGCGCATACGCCAGCCCGAGATTAAAATACCCCTGATACGATTGCGGCTCTTGCTTCACCGCCTGAGTAAGTTCTTGAATGGCTTCCTGGAATTGCCCCTGCTGCAACGACTGGATGCCTTGCATAAGGTGAGCGTTCTGACCGGCAGCTGCGAAAAACAGAAAAAGCACCAACGCCATCGAAATAACGATGCTAACTCACGCGGGGGTCGGTGGCGAGGTACGTTCTGCCGCTTGGTTCTCATAATTGCCACCGTTTCGCAAGTAGGGCCGGCAGCCCAGGCGCCTGATCGAGATGCGGCCGAGCATTTCCGGAAGGCAGCCGCCGCGCTCCAGGCCGGCGATATGAAGGCAGCAGCGGCCGAGTACGAGATCGGATTACGGTCGGCCCCTTCGTCATCTGATGCTCACAACAACCTTGGCGCCATTTATCTGGAACTGGGCGATTATGTGCATGCTGTGCGTGAATTCCAGACCGCGGCCGACCAACGGCCTTCCAATCTCGACTACCAATTCAATCTAGGATTTGGATTGTTTCACCTGGACCGCTGCACGGACGCATTGCCGCACCTGGCGCTAGCTGCTCGATCCGACGCGCATGCATCGGATGCGAACTATATAGCCGGATTATGCTCGTACCATCTGAGCCGTTGGGATGTCGCCGTGGAAGAAATCCAAAAATCGATCGGGCAGACCAAAGGCTCGCCAGAGAAACTCTATATTCTGATTCGCGCGGCACGCAAAGCCCATCAGCCCGCCATTGCCATGAAAGCTTTCGCCAATCTCGCCTCGAATTATCCGGATTCGCTTTTCGTTCACGAGCTGCTGGCGGAAGCCTATGACCTGACAAGGGATTCAGCGACCGCGGAAGAGGAGTTTTCGCGTGCGCTTCAGGTGGCGCCCACGGAGCCTGGCCTCAATTTCGATCTTGGGTATTTGTATTGGAAAGAAAACCGGTTCAACGAGGCTGCCGTACACTTCCGGCGCGAGCTCGTGCTCGATTCCCATTCGAAAAGCTCGCTCTATTATTTGGGCGCCATCGCTCTCAAGCAGGGCAAGGCCGCCGAAGCGCTGTCGCTGTTCCGGCGCGCCTTGGGCGAGGGCGGCGAATATCGCGAGGCATGGATCGGCATCGGCGAAGCAAGCGAGGCTTTGCATGATCTACCTACAGCCGAGCAGAGCTTTCGAAAAGCCATTATCTATTTCCCAGAGCAGGTTGAGCCGCACTATCGTCTAGCGCAGCTTTTGAAGAAGGAGGATAGATCGGAGGAGGCTAACAAGGAGTTTGCCCTGGTAACAAAACTTCATGAACAGGATCGGGCACGGGCAGCAGCCATCATGTCTTCGTTTCGGGAAGGCTCGCCGTCTGCGGGCGCCCACTTCAAATAGCAACGTATCGGGCTAGAATGGCGCAATGTTGCGAGTGCGCTTATTGCACTGGAATGCTGTGGAAGCTTCGGCGACCGAGAGTCTTCTGCTCGGGGCAGGATTCCAGGTGGAGTACGACAAGACATTCAATTCCGCATTGATGCGGAAGTGGCGCGAGGATCCACCGGCGGCGTTTGTAATTGACCTTTCACGCCTGCCTTCGCAGGGGCGCGAGATTGCGATTGCGCTGCGGCAATCGCCTAAGACGCGGCAAGTTCCGATCATTTTCTGCGGTGGGGTTCCGGAGAAAATAAAGCCGATCCGGGATGTTCTTCCCGATGCGACTTACTGCACGTGTAATGAATTGATCGAAGCGCTAAAAGATGCACGGCCTGTGCAGACGCCTGTCAGGCCCGTGGATATGATGAACCGGTATGGATCGCGGACGGTCGGGCAGAAGCTCGGAATCGCAGAGACGAGCACGGTTACTCTTGTTAATCCCCCACGAAATGTAAGTACGTTGCTAGGCGCGCTGCCTGGCGGAATCGAATTCGTTGAGAAAGGCGGAGCCGTGACGTTATGCTTTGTCCATTCTGTGGACGAGCTGCAGGCCGATATGTCTCGTGTTCGCGGTCTGGCAGCGAAGACGAAGCTCTGGATTCTATGGCGGAAGAAGAGCGGGCCCGGTCACGACGGAGTGACGGAGGGTTTAATCCGGGAAACAGGCATCGATTTAGGGCTTGTGGATTATAAGATTTGCTCGATCGATAAGACCTGGAGCGCGATGCTGTTTGCGCGAAGAAAGTGATTCCGCTCATTGCGGCAACTGGCCCGGATCGAGCTTCACGCGCAACGCGAGTGTTGCAGCGCAGAGCGCGATGCGGGCCATAATGTTTTTCCAGTTTAGCCATTTCGCAGCGACGTCCTGCAGCGACGAATAAGAAAGTGTCAGTCCGACTGGTAAGATACGGAAGCACCGCGCTTATATTCACCAATTGTTGTAGGCCGTTCTTGGGACAACTACGTCAGTGATCTCGAGCGTGCCGTTACCTTCACTCAAATTCTCCATGGGTTGGGCGGAAACGGCCGTTCCCTGTCTTCGGCGAGAGCTTCAGGACTGAGGCGAAACGTGATCGTGGCAGGCGCATCCAACCCCGCGTCGGGTTCCGCAGCTTGCCTTTTGGTTGCCGCGGCCTGCCATTGCTTGCGGAACGATTCCTCGAGTTTGTCGCGCAAATCGCGCGCCGCCTTGTCCGGATCTGCCAAATAGAGCGCCATCTCTGCCAGATGGAACGCACCAGAGCGGCAAGTAATCGATCGGCCGATCGCGGGATAACTGCCGTCGGGTCCGATCAAGCGCTCTTGTATTGCCGCGTAACGCTTGGCCCGAGCTAGAATCGTCGGACGAAACGATTCCCACACTGTGGATCCCCTGGAAACCGTTTCGACCGCTGTGAGCAACATCGGTTGGTGGTGTGTGCGAAAGGGGACGAAAAGCAAAAAGCAAACCATCAAGGTGGGTTCTCGAGATCCGGTGGCCAACAGCGGCAAGATATCAGACATAAGGGCCTGTAGTAGCGGACCTCCGGCAGAGGCTGTTGCCGCGGTTCGAAAGGGATCTGGATATCTGGGAAAAGGACGTGCAAGGAGCGCCGCCTCCTCCGCCCCCGGCGGAGTCCAAAACAGCTCGTGATTGGGTGGCGGCGGCTCTCAATTTAGCGTCGCGGCCTATTCCCACCGATGTAAGAAGCGCTGCTTCTGTGTCTCCTTTTCTCAAATGGCAGACAGAGCGTGCGATGACATCCGGAGAACAAACGTTATTTTTGCGAACGTACGAAACGCAGCGGGAACGGCGACCCTACCACGTCATGGAAAAGCGTGACGGAGGCAGGATTGCGGCCGTCGTGTGTCATACGCAAGGCAGTAGCGAAGGATTGCTGCTCCGCGCCGGCGAGATTTACCGCGACGTATTCTTCGCCCGCTAGATGGTAGGGAAAGGAAGTCACCGCGTGCGAGAGCTGGTCGAGCACATCCTGCTGACTCTTCTTGCATGAATAGATCAGCAACTTCTGAGGCGCCTTCATCAGGAGCAGGCGATGGAAGCTGCGGTCGAGCTCTGCCCGATCACTCCAGGCCGAGCCGATCACGACCACTGGAGCGTCGTTCTTATATAGAATGGCGTCCAGCTGGCGTTCCGGGCAGAACTCGCTGACGGGAGAACTGCTCATTCGAAAGTCGAGGGAGCGCGCTAGCGAGTCGACAGCCGCCTGGCAGGCTTTGTTCCAGGAAGTTCGTTTGTCGGTGATCTCAGGGTCGCCGGTGTCCGTACCCGGCAAGTGTTCAGCGAGCCTTACGGTGAACAATTTTGCAAGCTCCGAGGCACTCAACAACGGCTCGCTGGGGAACATGGAAACCTCCCGTTTACGGCTTAGTCGGTGGCAGGCTGGGCCGTGCGACAATACCCCGCAAGGCCTCGTCGAGACGCACGCCGTTCTCATCCAGAATCGTAGCAGTGGCGCGTTGGAGCGCAGCTTTCGCCTCGACATAGCTGCTCAGCGCTGATACTTCGGCGGAGCGGGCGCCAGTCAGGTCGCGCTGGTATTGGATCACAAGATAGCTGGTCGAGGCGCCCACGGCGAGCCGCTCGGTCTCTGCCTGTACATTCTCTTCCTCGAACAGGCGCTCCTGCCGCGCGGCGCGATAGGTATCCCGCGACTGCTGAACGGCTATCAAGGCGTTGGTGATTTCGAGCTGGGCCTGTTTTTCAAGCTCGCGAAGACGGATCTGCTGCTGCCGGAGTTGAAGCTGATCGCGCGCGACATCCGCCCGTGCGGATCTGTTCGCGAGAGGTATGTTCAGAGACAGACCTGCTCCGTAATCGGGGAAATTGCGATGAAAGATTTGTCTCATGGCATCGCTATACGATCCCAGAAGGAATGGATTCGGAACCGGGCTTGTGGAGCCGGGCAGGCCCAGAATGTACGAGTTCGGATCTCCCACAAGCGCGTTGTTCTGAGCATTCGCCACAAGGTTCAACTGAGGTAGTACCGCATTCCGGCTTCCTTTCAAAGCGATCTGAGAGTTGTCTAACTGGAGGCGTGCCTGAGCGAGATCAGGCCGCAAACGCAGGCCGGTTGCAACCAAGTCTCCAAGAGCGGGCAATTTCTCGTCTTCAATGAACTGCGGGCGATCGACTGGAACTATTTCAATCGCCGCAATCGCCGGATCAAGAGCCGTACGTGTGATGTAGTCCTTCAGGATCTGGTTTTGAAGGCGCGCAAGGGTTCGAGCGACATCCAGATCCCGCTGGCGCCGGGATACTTCCGCTTGCGCGCGAGTAACATCGATGGATGCGGCGGTACCTTCCGACAACGACTGGCGGGTGTCTGACAGCAAGCGATCGGCCGAGGACACCGCCTCTCCCCGCACCTGAACATCCTCAGTTAAGCTGACCAGGTCCCAATACAACCTGATGACACCGTATACAGTGGTGATCACCTGTTGCTTGAAGACGTCTTGCGAGACATTGCGGTTGTTTCTGGCAATACGAATGTAGCGTGCGTTGACGGCCAGGCCGAGGCCTTGTAGCAGAGGCTGGGTAAACGTCAGGTTGATATTGGAGTAAGTGGCCGGGTTATAGAGGTACAGCGGATTGTTGATGTTCTGATACGTGGTATTCCACGTAAGACTTACCGTTCCGCCGGAAGTGAAGCCTTTCTGTATGCCGAGGCTTCCGACAGTTGTGTTTGCATTGAGCGAAAGTAGATTGGGTAAGAAAGTGCTGTTCTGGGGCTCGGACGTGTGGTTCCAACTGGAACTCGCGACGATTGTGGGATCCAGATCAGGGAGCGCCGGCCCGGTTGAGAGCGGAATGGAACCGATAATGGACAGGTCAGTCACCGTGCCTGGCCCCGTAAGATTACTAAGCGACGGGACGTTTGCACCTGTCAGCGGCAAGGCGCCATTCGTTTCGATGTTGCCTGCGGCTTCCGGAGGTCCGACCCCGGGAGGAGCTTCCTGAACCGTCGTAGGAATTCCGCGCAATAGATTTCCAGCCTCAGCGCGGAGCACTTCCGTCTCGGCGATGCGCGGCGTATATCGCTCTAACTCGATATCAAGATTGTTCTCAAGAGCCAGGGCAATGGCATCCTGAAGCGTGAGATAGAGTTTGCCGTCGCGAACGAGATTTTCGAAACGCGGCGAATTGGAGAGGCGCACCGGGTCAATCCTGGGCACCTTGTAGCCGCGAAGGATCGTGCCCCAGCCATCGGTGATCGCCTTTAGTTGTTGCGCGGGTGGAGCGTTGGTCGGGAGCTCCTGAGCATGGAGCAGGCAAGCTGCCAACAGGACGACCTGCGTTTTGCGAATCATGTGATTGGTCATTCAGCCCTTCGGTTTATCGGTCGGACGAAGCTCCGCCTCGACCCGTTGTCCTTCTTCCAGCGAGTCGGATGGATTGGAGACGACTATATCGCCGGGATGAATCCCATTAGTGATCTCGATGTTTGCACCAAGATCACGTCCGACCTCGACCTGCACGAAATGGATCGTCTTTTTGGAAGTCACGGTCGCGAGGCGCATACCTTGCGAATCGACAATCAATGTGTCAGTGGGAACAATTTCGACGGGATGCGATCGTCCGATGTGAAAGCGGACCAGTGAATACATTCCCGGAAGGAGCCGCCCGCTTTTGTTCTCGACGTAGACTTCGGTAAGCAACGTCCGGGCGATGGGGTCGAGAGCGTTCGCCGTGCGTATGACTTTGCCGGAAAAGATCTCGCCGGGGCGCTCCTGGACGGTGACGTCGGTGATATCGCCGGGCTTGATGTCGACCGAATAGGTCTGAGGGACGTTGACCTGGATGCGGAGCACGTTCGGTTGGGCGATGCTGAAGAGGTTTCTGTCTGAGCCGCTGCCCGCCGTAATGAGGTCTCCCTTTTCAATCTTGCGCTCGGTGATGACGCCGTCGAACGGAGCCACTACGCGTTCAAAACTCCGCAAGTGCGAGAGGCGCCGCACATTGGCTTGCTGGGCTTCAACGGCAGCCTGGGCGGCAACCAGATTAGCCTGCTGCACACGTATCGTGGCTTGCCCGGTATCGACGGCGGCCTGCGCTGCGGCAACCGCGGCGCGGCGCGCATCGTAGTCGGTCCGTCGTTCGTCACCGGATTGCTTGGGGATGACGCCTTTGTTGACCAGGACCTGCCAGCGCGTATTGGTGATGCGGGAGATCTCTTCATTTGACTGAGCCTGGCGCAGATTTGCCTGATCCTGGTTCAGCGCAGCTTGCGATTGCGCCAAGGCGGCCCGAGCCTGTTCAAGGGCGGCGTTGGCTTGCGCCACGTTGGCGTTGCCCTGCTCGAGCTCCTGGTCGAGCTCGGGGGTCTCGATGACGGCCAGCAGTTGACCCGCTTTGACCTTGCTTCCGATATCCACATAGCGCTCGCGCACATAGCCGTTGGAGCGGGCATATATGGAAGCAACCGAAACCGCGAGCGTGTTGGCCGGAAGAGTCAGGTCTGAGCTGCCGGCCGCCGCCTGTGCCCTCACGGCGCTCACAGTTTGAGTACGATCTTCAATCGCGCGCACCTGGTCGAGAGCGGCTTGGCGGCGCAGGATTCGGGGAACAATTCCGATCGCCAGAAGGACAAACAGAAGCGCACCGAGCACAATGAATGTGATTGTTCGCCGTTTGCCTGGCGTAGGCGGCCCAGAGGAAGGAGTCTCCGGCTGACGGGCGTTGACGATGGTAGACATTATTTGGATTCCTCCCTGGCGGCATCGCGCCTGGAGTGAATGGCGCTGAACATTAACGGAACGAAGAAGAGAGTGGCGAAGGTGGCAAGCGCCAGACCGCCAATGACCGCTCGAGCAAGAGGAGCGTTTTGTTCACCACCTTCGCCAAGTCCGAGCGACATCGGGAGCATACCGATGATCATGGCCAAAGCCGTCATAACGATCGGTCGCAAGCGCGTACATCCGGCATCTATAGCTGCTTGTTTGGGAGCGCGGCCAAGTTCAATGCGATCGTTGGCGAAGGTCACAAGCAAGATGCTGTTTGCAGTTGCGACGCCAATGCTCATGATGGCGCCCATCAAACTCGGAACACTTAAGGTCGTTTGAGTTAAAAAGAGAGCCCAAACGATGCCACAGAACGCTCCGGGAAGGGCGGTGATAATGATGAAAGGGTCCGTCCAGCTCTGAAAGTTCACCACCATCAGAAGATAGACCAGCACGGCTGCGAATATCAGTCCGAGACCGAGCCGCCGGAAAGCATCCTGCATGCTCTGCACCTGACCCTGCACCGTGATTAGATTGCCCGGGGCCAGTTTGCCGGACAACTCAGAGATGACTTTGTGGACTTTTGACGCTACGGATCCCAAATCAGCATTTTGGACACTGGCAAACACGTCAAAGACGGGCTGGACGTTGTGATGGTTAGCGACGATGGGCCGAATTTGATGCGAAAGGCGCGTGAGGTTGCTGAGGATCTGAGGTTGGCCATTGCCGACTCGAGTAAGGATGGGCGTATTTTCGACGGCATTGACGGAATTGAGAACGTATTGCGGAGTTTGCGCCGCAACGAGGTAGGTAATCCCCATCTTGGGATCCATCCAGAAATTTGGAGAGACTTGCGCGCTGGAGCTCAGCGCGATATTGAGGTTGTTGGCGACATCTAGCTGGGTCAGGCCGAACTCAGCCGCCTTGGTGCGATCTACATCGAAGTGCAGATCGGGGCCGTTCAAGACCTGATGGACGTGTGAATCCACAACTCCCGGAATGTCGGCGATTCGGTGTTGAATCTGGCGGGCGAGCGCATAGTTTGCCGGATTGAAACCCTGAATCTGGATATCGATCGGCGCCGGCAGGCCAAAATTGAGGATTTGACTCACGATGTCCGCCGGCTGGAAATAGAAGGTCAGGTCGGGAAACGCTTTCGGCAACTGCTTGCGCATCTGCGCGACGTATTGACGCACGGGATGGTGATCTTCCTTGAGAGCAAGTAGAACCTGACCATCGAATGCCCCGATGGTTGCGCCATCGCCAAAGGCAAGATTAAACGAATCAGGCGGAACGCCGATATCGTCGAGAATGAGATCGAGCTCGTCCGGCGGGATGATTCGTCGAATCTCCTGCTCGACCCGCGAGAAGATGATCTTGGTCTCCTCTAGCCGGGTTCCGGGTTGTGCCCTCACATGCAAACGCATCTGACCGGCATCGACGTCAGGAAAGAAGTCGCGACCGATGAAAGGAAGCAGGAGAAACGGCGTGGCCATGATAGAGCCTGCGATGATAAACGCAAGTTTGGGCCTATCTACAAACCAGGTGAGAGCGGCTGTGTATCGCGTCCGGATCTTTACGTAAGCTTCGTCGAAGCGATTATGGAAGCGTGCGAAGCGGCTTTTGGTTTCCGAGGGAGCCGCCACTCCGGTTTCCGGATCGACTTCATGCTGCTCGCCCTTCAACAGATAATTCACCATCACCGGCACTAGAGTTCGGGAGAGCAGGTAGGACGCCATCATGGCGAACACTACAGCCAGAGCCATGGGAGTGAAAAGATACTTGGCGGGACCTGTCAGGAAAACCACAGAGACGAAGACGATACAGATCGTCAGTGTGGAAACGAAGGTGGGTACAGCGATCTGCGAGGCGCCGTCGAGTACAGCGTCGCGCAGTGTTTTGCGGCCCATATGGCGATGAATATTTTCGATTGTGACCGTGGCGTCGTCAACCAGGATGCCAATGGCCAGGGCGAGACCACCCAAAGTCATAACGTTCAGCGTATTGTTCGTGGCGCTCAGCGCAATGATCGAGCATAGGATGGACAGGGGGATGGAGACAGCGATGATCAGGGTGCTGCGCCAGCTTCCGAGGAACAGAAGAATCATGGCGGCGGTGAGACCGGCAGCAATCAAACCCTCGTGGAGTACGCCCTGAATCGAACCTCGAACAAAGATTGATTGATCGAATAGGGCATTGATGTCGAGGCCTTTCGGCGCCGCCGCCCGGGTGACCGGAAGTACTTTGTTCTTGATCTGATCGATGATATCCAGGGTAGAGACGCTACCCAACTTCATGATGGTCAGGAGACAGGCAGGCAAGCCATTGGCGCGAACGGCCTCCTGCTGGACGGCGTAACCATCCCGCACATTCCCGATATCGCGCATATAAACCATGGAGCCGTTGACGTACTTAACAGGCACATCATTCAACTGGAGTGCGTCGGTCGGGCTGCTGTTCGTGCTAACAGTGTATTCGCGGCGTCCTATTTTTAGCTGGCCTGAGGGAAGCGTGACGTCCTGTCCCTGAATGGCGTTATTTACGTCGATGGGAGTGAGGCCTTTTGAAAGCAGCTTATCCTGATCGAGGTCGACCATGATCTGGCGTTGCTTGCCGCCGTAGGGAGCGGGAAGCAAGACGCCGGGCACGGTGGACAACTGGGTTCGCACGCGAAATAGCCCGTAGTCGTAGAGCGCCGCCTCGTTTAGCACCTTGCTGCTTAAGGCAAGTTGAATGATCGGAACCGTGGAGGCGCCAAAACGCAAAATCCAGGGAGGGTGTATGCCGGGTGGCATGCGGAACTGAATCGCCTGCACGGCGGCGCCAACCTGCGCTGTCGCAGCGTCCACTCGCACCTGCGGATTGAAGTAAATTTTCAGGACCGCGACGCCGTTCAGAGTCTGTGACTCGATGCTTCTGATGTCGTTCACAATCGCCATCACGAACTCGCTATACACCGTGATGCGCTTCTCCACTTCCTCTGCGGGCAGACCAGTGTAGGTCCAGATGACGCTGATCACCGGGATATCGATGTTCGGGAAGATATCAGTCGGCGTGTTGATGATGGCGGCCGTCCCGAGAAAAAGAATCAGTATGGCGGCAACAACAAAGGTGTACGGCCGATCGAGAGCGAGTTTTACGATCCACATATTCCCCCCTATGCGCTGATAGGTTCGCCGCGCGTTTCTCCACACGCAGGTTTCTGCAAGACGTGTTTAGGAGATTGCCGGCGCCAAATTTCAGAATGCCTTTACCTGAGCTGAGACATCAGCCCGACGTGGAAGTCGGCCAATACTACAGGTTTCTTAGAGCATCGTCACTCGATTGAAGATACAACGATTTCAGCAGTAAATGTCACGCTCCGTAGTCAAAACGTTGCCGACGTTTGAGATCAAGGGTTTGTACTGCGGACCAGGTGTGGCTGGCGGAATCGCTGCAGCGTGTTAGACCTGATTTGTGATCGATATAATTGGCGCGACTCTTGCCTCCTTGGCGGTTTTCTTTCGCAGTCGTCTGGACCTCTCGTTGGAGGTGCTCGCTCTTCGCCAGCAAGTGGCCGTGCTCAAACGGAAGCATCGACGACCCATGCTGAGTCGCCTCGATCGGCTGTTCTGGGTCATGCTGCGGACTGTGTGGCCGCCCCTCACTCGTTTCGGCGTTCGCCATATTTTGAAAACGTGTCTCGCACAAGCACAAGCTTCAATCGTCACCCTTCGATCCAAGCGGCTCTATCCGCACAGCATGCGCCATAGTACGGCCATCGCTCTTTTGAAGTCCGGTGTTGACTTGTCTACAATCGCGCAATGGTTGGAACACGCTAGCATCGCGACGACCAATCGCTATGCCGCCATAGACTTGGAAATGAAGCGCAAGGCGATTGCTAACATTAAGCCTCTTCAAGGCTCGCAAAATCGCTCCAGGCACTGGCGTCTCAAACAGAGCGTGCTTGAGTGGCTCGAAGCACTCTGACGGCCAATCGAATGAATGTGCGGCAGAATGACCGGAAAAATGCTTGCTAGCCGTGACTTACAAGTACTGACTGCACATTACTGGGATGGCACGATAAATCATACTGCAATAGCTTCGTTGCCGTCGCGCGGCGGCTTTTGAAGATAAACAGGCAGCCGGGAAAAGGGTCGGAGCACAACTGCTCCCGACAAAGCTGAGCCAGACGGTCCATGCCCTTGCGTGCGTCGATCGGTTCGACGGCCACGAGAATGCGCAGTTGCGGTGTGAGCTGAATCAAGAGGCCGCATCCCACAATGCGCGGCTCAGTGTTGCCAGATCGGCAGCACTCGTCCCCTTGCGTTGAATCCGTAGCTTGCCCTGTCGCCCTTCCAGTTCGATTGTGTACTCGGGCAACCCGCGTGCTGCCGGCGTCCCACTTGGCGCCACCAGTTCTACAAATGTAGACCGCGCCGCGGTCTCGTTATTCAGGCCTGCTTCCAGCATGAGCCGTTTCAGCTTCGAGCAATCCAGACGCAGCGCCGCGGTCCGGCCAACTCCATCCTGACGAGCTACTTCCATCGCCGCCGACCACAACTCAGCGGGAATCGGGATGCGGCCCTGGCGCCTCCCTCGCCACTCCGCAAACCGAGTCTGCAGTTCCTGAAGCGTAGCGGTCTGGGGCTCTTTCCGCGGCATCGTCGTTCCTCCTCCCCGATTTACACTGCGCAAAGACGAACCTAACACCTATGCCGCGCTGTTTTCATGCACCCTTACCGAAATCTCACTTTCCTCTGAGAAAAGGAACTCGACTCGCTTTGGGTCAGTGAATTTCGGCTCATCGCGCGAAATGAGGGCGACGCCCACCCCGTCGTCCTTAGTCGGCGTCACGAACAGCTGCTTCCGGCGGCCCCCGGTAAAATCTCAACATAGTCGGACCTCGGCTGCGCCCGAAAGTGCTGGCGAAAACCGAAACGCCTCGATTCGTACCATCCCGCGCTCAGTCCTGCGCGCTGCCTGAGAAGCGAGTTCTGCCCGTCTGCGGCAATCAGAAACCGGCTGGAAATCTTTTCCCCGGCGATTTCCGGTTGTCCAGAATGAAATTGAATTCGCCTTGCTGCCCAGGTCATCTCGACGCCGAGCCGGGAGGCATGTTCGATCAAGTGCCGGTGTAGCACGGGGCGCCGGATCGCAATCCCTGTGCCGGACGCAAAGCGCGTTTCGAGTGAGAGGTTTCCTTCGATAAAGCGGATATCACCGATGACCGCGGCTTCGTCGATAGGAATGTCGACGCCCAAGGCGCGGAGGGCGTCAATGCTGTCCGGCATCAGACCTTCTCCGCAGGCCTTGTCGACGGGCGGTGTTGCGCAATCTGCGACCATCACCGTCAGTCCTTTGCGCCGCGCCGCAATTGCTGCCGCGAGGCCGGCTGGACCTCCGCCGACGACGAGAACGTCAACCCGCTTCATTGCTTGGGTGCATAGGCTTACCACCGCAGAAGGAGCAGTTCGGAACAAAAACCCGGCCCCATGGCGGCGAGTAAGCCCCATGTGCCCCGCACCGGCCGCCTGTTTTTCATCGTTTCGTCCAGCACAAACAACACCGAGGCCGAAGAGAGATTGCCGGTCCGCCGCAGGCAATCCCAGGAAGTCTGAAGCGCGCCATCGGGAAGTTCGAGCGCAGCGGTGGCCGCTTCAAGCACGCGGGGCCCCCCGGTGTGAATCACCCAGCTTCCGATATCCTGGCGGCGCAAGCCATGGTCAGCAAGGAACGCGTCTACGTCGCCGCATAGATTTTTCTCCACCACCTCCGGAACATCTCGGGAGAGCACAATCCGGAAGCCTTTTTCCGAAATATCCCAGCCCATCACGTATTCGGTGTCCGGATAGAAAACCGATCGGGTGGCTACGATCTCGGGCCAATCATCGCGGGCCCGGCGCGTTCCCGCCACGACAACTGCCGCTGCGCCATCTCCAAACAGCCCGGCGCTGATCAGATTTGCTACTGAGAAATCGTCCTGCTGCAAGGTCAGCGAGCACAGCTCGACCGAAAGCAGGACTGCAATCTCGTCTGGATATGATTTGACGTAATCGGCCGCCCGCGCCAATCCAGCGGCGCCAGCCACGCAACCCAGTCCAAAAATTGGAATCCGCTTGATGTTGCGGTTGAGCTGCATTCGATTCACAAGCCGGGCGTCGATGGAGGGGCTGGAGACGCCTGTGATCGACACGAAATACAAGGCCGCAACTTCCGTCCGTTCAAAGCCGGCCGAATTCAATGCCCTGCAAATGGCCTGTTGACCCAGATGCTCGGACGTTTCCCTCCAAATATTGTTTGCGTCACCCCATCGTTTCAAATCGGGATACGCCTCGATGGGAAGTGAAAGATATCGCCCGTCCACTTGCGAGGCATTATGGAGACGCTCGAGAAGTCCGAAGCGCTCCAGTTTGTCGCCCCAATGCTGACGGAAGGCGGCGATCAGAACGTCCTGAGGGTAGTAATGGGGAGGAAGCGCAATGCCGGTGCTCGCAATCCTCATAGTCTAAAGTTGCATACGGTGCTTCAAGAGACCGCCAAAGAAACAAAGTTAAGCATGTCCATAGCAGTATAACCCGCTGATATGGCGATACTTGCATAGCCTGCTAGGCTGCGGTCCTGGCTGCTCGAGAGCAATAGCCGGCTGGATACCCTAAACTCTCGGAGGCTGTTCGCCGATATGAGTATCGAGGAGACTAGACGGCGAGCTATGACAGTCAATTATCCGCTGGGTGGAATGCAATCCAGTTACGCCTCCGCTTTCCCAACTTCCGTTCCCGATTCTGCCGCCTTTGCAACCGGTTGGACCGGTTCCAGCGACGCTGTTCAATTGACGCGGCTGGGCGGTGTACTCAATGCCTTCCAGGCTGACGCAACGCAATCGAGCAGCAGGGTTGACCGCCTCAGCCCGCTGGTCCGCAATCGCGACTATTCCGTCAGTGGCGAAGCGCTGGGCCGCAAGCTGATAACCGACATGCTCCAAAAGAAATAACCCATGTTAGCCATCCTCCGTTCCCTCGCCTTCTTCCTGGCGAAGAAATCAAGGGCGTCTGCCGTCCCGCCCAGAAAGTTCGGCTCACCGCGGCCTTGGAAAGCGGAAGCTTTTTCCCAACCCGTTTTGGCCGAGCTGTCAGCCGCGCTCGAACGGGCAACCGGACTTCTGCTCACGCCCAACCCGCAATCGATCCGGACCGTTACATTCATTGTTCGCGACGCGAGCATCCGCCTGAATCAACTAAAGGGCGTTGAAATGGGCCAGCAGTCCCGAGATGAGCTTCAGCGCGTGCAGGAACAATTACGCCGCACGCGGCGCCTGGTCGAGGGAGCGATGAGAATCCAGTGGACGAATATTCGGAGGCTCATGGCGCTGACACAATCCTACGCGCCTCCCGGCAGAATCTCGCGGTACACGCATCGTTGGCCACGGGTCGACGTGAAAGTCTGAGAGAAAGAACAAGCCCATGTCGAATCTACTGACTTCTTTAAGTTCCGCCGCCAATTCCATGAACGCCTATGAACAGGCCATGGGAGTGGTCGAGAACGACACGGTGAACTCAAATACGCCGGGATTCGTTTCGCAGAGCGTCAATTTTGCAGCGCTGCCGTTCGACGTGAATGGAGCGCAATCCGGCGGTGTCGAGGTTGCGGGGGTTATCAGTTCGCGCGACGAATATGCGGAGACCAACGTTCAGATTCAACAAACGGCCGCGAATTATTCCTCGACGGTATCCTCCGTTCTCTCGAATGTTCAGCCGCTGTTCGACTTGCAGAACACGACGGGAATTGCGGGCAGTCTGAATACGCTGTTTTCCGCCTTCTCCGCGCTTTCGACGACGCCGAACGACTCCACGGCACGGGAGACGGTTCTTACTGACGCGTCCAGCGTCGCGAGCGCGTTCAGTACGGTCGCCACCGGACTCGCAACCGCGGCAAGCACCGTCAATACGGATACGCAGAACACAGTCACCGACATCAACAATACGCTGGCCGATATCGCCAATCTGAATACTCAAATCTCAACCGGATCGCAGTCAACGCCCGACCCGAGCGTGGATGCCCGGATGTACTCGGATTTGGAAACTCTGTCGCAGTACGTGGGGATAACGACTCAGACGGGCCAGGACGGTTCCATCAACGTCTATTTGGCGGGTCAGCGGCCGCTAGTAGTGGGTTCCAATGCATTTTCGCTGTCGGCAAACGAGACATCTTCAGGCACAGTGATTCAGGACTCGAATGGAAACGATATCACCTCGTTTGTGCAGGGCGGCACGCTGGGAGCGTTGGTTCAGGTCCAAAACACAACGCTTCCGGGATATGAATCGCAGCTCAATCAACTGGCACAGGGCGTGGCGGACACAATCAACACCCAGTTAGCCGCGGGAGTCGATCAGAACGGCAATGCCGGAGCACCTCTATTCAGCTACACTGCCGGGAATCCGAGCCAGATTCTGACAGTTACAAATATCACGGGCAGCGAAATTGCCGCGGCGTCCAGCGCGAATCCCGGCGGCAACGACAACGCGCTCGCGCTGGCAGCTCTTCAGAACAACTCAGTCAGCACACTCGGAAATACCACCATCACGAATTACTTTGGAAACTTGTCGGCGCAAGTGGGCCGCGACGTCTCGAATGCGCAGAATACCAACACCACCGATCAGTCGCTTCTCGCGCAAGCTCAAAGCCTGCGATCCCAAGCCTCCGGTGTCTCTTTGGACGAGGAGGCAGCCAAACTCGAGCAGTATCAGCAATCCTATGACGCCACGAGCAAACTCATCAGCGCCATCGACGACATGACGACCACACTCATGGATCTAATGCCAGCCCCATCATCACTCTAAAGCCATGTTCACCGTTTCAACAGCAACCAATCAATTTCTCGCCAATCTTTCGAACCTCGAGCAGCGCATCGTTACGGTGCAACAGCAGGTCTCGAGCGGTTTAAGTATGGAGAATGTTTCTGACGATCCCGACCATGTAAGCGAACTGCTGCAAGTGAAGGCCAACATCGCTCAGAACGATCAAATGAAAACGAACCTGACCACCGTACAGAGCGAGCTCGGCGCGGCTTCGGGCGCGATCGATTCGGCCACTACGTTGATGAACAGCGCGCTCCAGATTGCCTCGCAGGCGGATAACAGCACGACAACGACGGAGACCCGCACACAACTCGCCACCCAGGTGCAGAACATTATGACGCAGATGTTCGGGATTGCGAACACGCAATTCGAGGGGCGTTACGTGTTCAGCGGCGATGACGACCAGGTCGCCCCTTATACGAGTGTCGATCTTAGCAGTTCTACCGGGATGGGAAGCTATCAAGGCTCGGGCGTAGATCGCCAGGTGGCGAGTCCAGATGGTCCGAACATCACCATCTCGCTGAGCGCTTCCCAGATCTTCGATGGCAACGGCGGCGGAGTCTCCAAAAGTGTCTTACAGTCGTTGACGTCGTTGTACAACGATCTGACCAGCAACAATGTATCCGCGCTTAGTACAGACTCTACAAATATTCAAACCGCGTCTAATTACCTGGACGCTCAGCAGGCACAATACGGCGATTTCCAGGATCAAGTCTCGAACGCGCTTACCTATCAGGGACAGCTCGACACCCAGTTCCAGAGCCAGATGAGCTCGCTACAGGATGCCGACGTTGTTTCCGCGGCGACCACCTTGCAGCAGGACGAGACCGAAGAACAAGCGGCTCTGCAAGCCCAAGCCTCGCTTCCCACGAAGACCTTATTCGACTATATCGGTTAGCTTCCGGCAGCCGTTTCGTGCCCCCAGCGCCTGCGTGCCACCAAAGGGATGAACACGACAGGGAGGACCAGGGGTGACCAGCCCCCATCGGAGGGTCTTGATCGAGAATCACCGGACCGGCTGATTTCAACCACCCCTAGGGGATCCTCGCAAGCCGCTAAGTTATTGTAAATAAGCGCCATGTATTTGGCACCGTACGTGCCTTTCTACGCCATGTATTTGGCACCGTACGTGCCTTTCTACGAGTCGGAGCCTAATGGCAATGAGGCGCTCAGAGCAAAAAGCTTTCTGGACCGCGGTCGCGGTTCTGCTAAGCGTTTCGTTCGCGCTTCACGCCCAGCAACCAAACGAGCCAACTGGCGACGATCCAACCCGAGGTGTTGCGCGCATCAGCATTGTTCAAGGTGTTGTCAACGTAAAGCGGGGAGATTCGGGAGAAGTTGTCGCGGCCGTTCAGAACGCTCCGGTCATGACTCAGGATCATCTCGAAACGGCAGACGGCTCCCGCTCGGAGATTGAGTTCGATGCTGGAAATCTGGTCCGGTTGGCGCCAAATACGGAATTGGGTCTCGCGGATATCGAGCGCGGCCGGTATCAGATGCAGCTGGCCACCGGGACGATCATTTACCGCGTTATCCGGGATTATCGCGCAGATGTCGAAATCGATACTCCGAGTATCTCCGTTCGCCCGCGCGGAATCGGCGTGTATCGAATATCGGTCTACGGCGACGGCACTACGGCGGTCACGGTACGAGCAGGCGAGGCTGCAATCTACAGTCCTCGCGGCTCCCAGTCTCTCGGCGCAAGGCAAACGATGCTTGTGAGGGGTCCGAGCTCCGACCCTGAATTCCAAATGGAGAGCGAGATCGCTCCCGACCAGTTCGACGATTGGTCCAACAATCGCGACGGGCAGATGCTCGCGTCGCGCAGTCCCCAGTACGTTTCGCCCGACATTTATGGAACCGAAGATCTCGATCCGTACGGAAGCTGGGTTCCCTCGAGTTACGGCAACGTATGGGCGCCGCAAGCCGCGCCCGGCTGGGCTCCTTATCAGTATGGACGCTGGGTGTGGGAAGACTACTATGGTTGGACCTGGCTTGACTACGATCCGTGGGGCTGGGCTCCATTTCACTACGGCCGGTGGTTTTGGAATGGCGGCTATGGATGGTGCTGGTGGCCCGGCGCCCTTCGCCAGGCTTATTCCTGGGCCCCGGCTTTGGTTGGATTCTTTGGTTTTGGTGGAGGGCTTGGGCTCAATATCGGTTTGGGCTTTGCAAATCTTGCATGGATAGCGCTAGCTCCGTTTGAGCTTTTCCATCCATGGTATGGACATAGTTGGTTTGGCCGCCCCGGGTGGGGAGGATTTTATAATCACGCTTTCGTTAACAACGCGAATATTTACAGCGCATTTCGTAATGCGCGAATCAACAATGCCATTGGATACACAGGCATCAACAACTTTGGGCGCTCCTCTCAAGCGTTTTACAGGGCAAATGGATCCCAAATTAGAAGTGCCTCGCTAGTCCAAGGGCAGGTTCCGATCGCTCCCAACCGGAGCAGCCTGGCCTTTTCGAACCGAGCGCCAGTCGGCATGTCTTCGCGGTTTGCTGCCTCACAGAATCAGCACTTCTTCAGCCGCCAGCAGCCTTCTCAGGTTCAGCGTGTGCCGTTTGAGCGGCAGCAACAGCAAATGGCGCAATTCCAGGAACGAGCGCTCGGGGTCCGGCCCAATTTAGCAAACGAGCAGAGCCGGATGGCCGGCGCCGGTCAGGGCTTCCGGCAGTTCTCCGGGCCCAATGGTGCCTCGTACGGTGCTATGCAAAGAGGCGGGAATCCAGCCAGTTGCCGCGCCAGGCCCCGTCCGATAACGGCTGGCATCGTTTTGGCGACCCGGGCGCCAGTTCCTACGTGAGGCCGAACGAACGGCCTGTTCAGGGAGGTGGGGGATGGGGCAGCTTCGGGTCGCCGGGCGGAATGAGTGCGCCGCGCAACCAGGATGCGGGGCGGTATCAAAACAGTTTTGGCGGGGGCCAACGTTACTCTCAGCCTGGAGGCTCGCGCTTTGCGCAGCCGATGCGCATCAATCCTCCGATCGTTCGGAGGCCAAGCTATTCCGCGCCCCGTTCTGAGTCGCACTCGAGCGCACCGCATTACAGCGCCCCTTCGGGCGGAGGACATTCCGGCGGCGGGCATTCCAGCGGTGGCGGCCACTCGGGAGGCGGCGGCCACTCGGGAGGAGGCGGCGGACATCACCGCTGATTCGCAAACTCGATTTCGATTTCCCTCAGCCGCTCATGCTTAGCCGTCTCGCATGAGCGGCATTTTTTTGGTTAACGAAGCGGATTGGGCCCCTGCTCCGGAATCAGCTCCAGCGCTGCGAGCCAAGGAGCCGCTTCGCTATCGCTCGGCGCGCGATAATCTCCGCGGGGTGAGAGCGAGCCGCCCGATCCCACTTTTGGCGCGTTGGGAATGCAGCTTCGCTTAAACTGGCTGAACTTGAAGAAACGGTAGGTGAAGATGCGCAGATTCTTTTTGATTTGAGAAATGCTGTAGGCGTGATGCTCTTCGGCTGGGATGTCGGGCCATGCGCCGATATTCTCGTTTCGCCACGCGCAATACGCTAGAAACGCGATCTTCGGCGGGGCATAACCAAATCGAAGCGTGTGATAGAGGTTGAAATCCTGCAGATCGTAGGGACCGATGAACTCCTCCGTATGTTGGTGCGGCTCTTCACTCCCAGCGGCGCCAGGCACCAGTTCCGGACTGATCTTCGTCGCCAAAATGTCAAGCAGCGTGGCGGTGGCATCGTCGCCCAGCCGCCTGGTTTGAGCCACCCACCGAATCACATGGGCGATTAGCGTTTTCGGCACGCTCGCGTTCACGTTGTAATGGGACATGTGATCGCCTACGCCGTACGTGCACCAGCCGAGCGCCAGTTCGCTCAAATCGCCTGTTCCAACCACCATGCCGTTGTACAGGTTAGCGAGACGGAAGAGGTGGCTGGTCCTCTCGCCCGCCTGCACGTTCTCAAACGTCACGTCGTAGACGTTCTCGCCTTGGCTAAATGGATGCCCGATATCGGCCAGCGCCTGACGGCAGCTGGGGCGAATGTCAATTTCGAGTGCTTCGCCGCCCACCGCGCGCATCAACCGTCGAGCCTGATCGAGTGTTCTGAGGGATGTCGCGAAGCCCGGCATGGTGCAACCCACAATGTTTTTGCGCGGGTATCCCAACAAGTCCATGGCTTGCGCACTGACCAGCAAGGCTTGAGTTGAATCCAGGCCGCCCGATATTCCGATCACAGGGCGCTTGATACCGCTCGCATCAAGCCGTTTCGCCAGCCCTTGCACCTGGATTTCGTATACCTCGGCGCAGCGCTGTTCCCGCCCGGCCGTTTCGGTAGGAACGTAGGGGAAGCGGCCGACTGCCCTCTCGAGCAGCAGCACATCCTGCCGTGGCAATTCGAGCGAACAATGAATCGTACGATAGGCGTTAAGCCGTTCTCTTTCGCGGATAACGTTCTGAGTGAATGTCGTCTGGCGGGCACGCTCCTGGCTCAAGCGCTCGAGATCGATCTCGGAAGCGATCAACTGCGACTGCCGATAGAATCGCCGCGACTCCGCGAGAAGGTTTCCGTTCTCGGCAATCATGGCTTGGCCATCCCATGCCAGATCGGTGGTCGATTCGCCATACCCGGCAGCCGCGAACAGATATGCTGCCATACAACGCGCCGATTGGCCTACAACCAGTTGGCGGCGGTAGTCCGCTTTTGCAATCGTGATGTTGGACGCCGACAGGTTCAGCAGCACGGTCGCGCCTGCCATGGCGGCATATGAGGAGGGCGGTATGGGAGCCCATAGATCCTCGCAAATCTCTACATACAGGGTCGAAAGGGGCTGATCGTCGAGAGTGAATAGCAGCCGTTCGCCAAACGGAATGTCTTGCTGGCCGCAAAGCTCGACGGTATCGAAGGTCGCCGCGTCGGCCGGCGCGAATTGCCGCATTTCATAAAATTCGCGATAATTCGGCAGATACGTTTTGGGGACTACGCCAAGAATGCGTCCCGCCGCAGCGACCACCGCGCAATTAAAGAGGAGATGATTGATTCTGAGCGGCAATCCGACTATTGCAATAATGGGCACTCCGCTCGTTTCCTCGACCACTTGTGTTAGAGCTTGAATCGAGCCATCAAGCAGCGCCCTCTGATGAAACAAATCTTCGCAAGAATAGGCTGACAATCCTAATTCGGGGAACAAAACCAGGGTTGCCTTAATTTCCGCGGCCCTTTTCATGAGCGCGATCGTCTCGCCGCCATTGAACGCCGGGTCGGCCACGCGCACGACGGGTGTCGCTACGGCCACTCGTATAAAGTCGTGATTTAGGAAATTAAAGAATTGTTGCGCGTGTTTCAAGGCTGTTCAGCCAGATGCCGAGTGCTCTTGTCTTCGAGTGTGACATACGGATTTATGAATCCCGCCGGGGACCGCGCTACCATTTATACTCAGTAGTTCGATGCAGCGTGGTTTCAAGCACGGGGCGCTTTCGCTCTGCGTAGCAATCGTGGCGGCGTGCCTGGGCACGGCCGCAAGCAGCGGCCGTGCCGCCCCGAAAATCACGTTTAACAAGCAAATTGCGCCGATCGTATACGAAAATTGCGCGCCTTGCCACCGGCCCGGAGAATCGGGTCCGTTTTCACTTCTCTCCTATGAAGACGTCAAAAGCCACGCCAGCCAAATTGCGGATGTGACCAAGCGGCGCTTCATGCCGCCCTGGCTTCCGCAACCGGGCTATGGCAGTTTCTTGGAAGAGAGGCGGTTGACGGACGCGCAAATTCAGTTGATTCAGGAATGGGTCGAACAAGGGGCGTTGCCCGGACCGAGCAAACATGCTCCCGTGCCTCCAAAGTTTTCGTCCGAGTGGCAGCTTGGACCGCCGGATCTCGTCGTCCACGTAACCAAGCCGTACCAACTTTACGCCGACGGGCCGGAAGTCTTCTGGAATTTCATCATTCCCGTGCCCATCACGAGCACGAAATGGGTACGGGCCATCGAAGTAAGGCCGGGGAATCCGCGCGTATTTCACCACGCTAACGTCATCATCGACCGGTCAGGGTCAGCACGCCGTCACGAGCAGACGCCGGGAGCCGGATTCCCTGGAATGGATCTAACAGTGGAAGAATCGACGTTCGATCCCGATGGCCACTTCCTATCGTGGAAACCGGGAAGCGCTCCCATGACTGAACCCGATGGCATGGCGTGGCGGGCCGACCCCGGCATGGACCTGGTGCTGAACACGCACCTGCGGCCCACCGGAAAAATAGAGACCGTCAATCCGGAAATCGGCATTTACTTTACGGACAAGCCGCAATCGAAGTTCCCGATGCTCATCCAGCTCGAGCATGACGGCGCGCTTTCTATTAAGCCCGGCGACCACGCTTTTTTGGATACCGACGACTTCCGGGTTCCGCTAGACGTGCGCGTTCTTGCCGTCTACCCGCATGCCCACTATCTTTGCAAGCTGATGGAAGGCTACGCGACGCTGCCCGACGGCACGCGAAAATGGCTGGTTCGGATTCCCGACTGGGATTTCAACTGGCAGGGAGTCTTCCACTACAAAGAGCCCGTCTTCCTTCCGCGCGGCACGGTTGTTCACATGCGGTATCACTATGACAATTCAACGGACAATGAGCGCAATCCGAATCATCCGCCGAAACTCGTTACGGCGGGCATACGGTCCACCGACGAAATGGGTCACTTGTGGCTGCAAGTGCTTCCTGTTGAACCAGGCGATCAGCGCGCCGTTCTGCAGGAGGCATTGACAACGGAGCGGCTCGCAAAATATCCCGACGATTTTGGAGCCAACTTCAACATGGGCGATCTTTCGTTGAGTAAGGGCGACACCGACTCCGCGATCCGGTATTTTGCGCTCGCCTGGAAGGCATCGCCAGAGAGCGTGGTTGCGGCGACAGAGCTGGGCGTCGCACTGTTTACGGCGTCAAAGATTTCCGATGCGGAAGTGCAATTCCGCAAGGTTCTGGATATGGACCCGCGATACACCGACGCTCGCTATAATCTCGCCAGCGCGGAAGCCGAGAACGGCGAGTGGGAAGCAGCCGCGAACGATTTCAAACAAGTCGTAACAGAGCGGCCCGACAACGAGAAAGCCCGTCAGCACTTGGGCGAAGTTCTCTATCTCTGGGGAGACGATCTGGCAAAGGCAGGAAACTATGATCAGGCGCAACTACGGTACCGCCAGGCGCTCGCGTATCGCCCCGACGACCCGGAATTGCACACGAGTCTTGGCATGGCTTTCGTCCAACTTGGCCGCTTGTCCGACGCTCAAACACAATTTGAAGCCGCAGTGCGGATCGATCCGAAGTTTCAACCGGCCCAGAAAGCGCTCGCGACTCTCCACAGCCGGTAACAGGGACGTTTGGGTTTCGCGCCTGAGTTCGCCACTTCAACGTCCCGTTGGCTGGTCCACGATGATTCCGAAACCGTCGAGCAGCGTGGAGGTTGCGTGCTGATAGCTGATGTATGCCTCCTGGTAGCCGACATACGCGGTTACCAGCGCATTTTCGGAACTGGCCAGGCGGCTCTGAGAATCGAGCAGCTCGAAGGCAGTGATACTTCCCAGTTGATATTTCTGCTGTTCGGCATCTACATTTTTCCGGGCAAGATCGCGAGCGCGAATGGCCGCCGCAATTGTGGCATCGGCGAGCTCGATCGAATGAATCGCCTGCCGGACATCCAGTATGATCTGCTCCTTGGTTTGGCGCTGGCGATAGCGGTCGCGCGTGCGACTCACCAGGGCATCGGCAAGGCTAGCTTGCGCGGTCCGGTTGTGAAACGGAAAACTGGCTGTGAGGCTAAAGCCGTATGTGGGGTAATTGAATTCCAGCACCTGCTGCAAAGTAGGTCCCAGCCCCGGTGGGGGCACAGTGGGAGTGACGCCGACCACGCCGCCAACGGTTAATTGGTTGATGCCCGGTCCGGAAGATCCGCCTTGCAGAGCTAGATCGAGCCGCGGCATCAAGGCATCGCGACTGGCGCGCGCGTTCAGATTGTCCACGGAAACGGCGGCGTTGGCAGCGACTATTTCGGGGCGTGCCTCGAGCGCCTTGCCGATCGCCTGTTCGAGTGGCAAAACGCTTGCCTTTTCGGGAAGCGCTGATGGGTCGTCATCGAGGATGATGCCGGTGCCACGCAACTCAGGTGTCAGATCGGCGCCAATGAGGCGGCGAAACCCGTCGAGCAACACTTCGTATTGGTATCGCGCCTGAACGAGATCGCGGTCTCTCTCTGCCACTTGCGTTTCGGATTGATAGATATCGAGCTTCGATAGTGCGCCAAGGTCCAGAGCCTGCTTATCGTGGTCGTACGATTTGCGCGCGAGGTCGAGTGCCTGCTGGTCAACCTGAATGCTGGCGCGGGCTAGAACAGCCTGCCAGTATTGTGTGGCAGCCTGGGCCATGGCGTCCGATATCGTCGCTTCACTTTGCTTGGACGTGATGAGTAGCTGCGTTCGCGCTGCACGAAGTGGTGTCAGATATTGCAGGTTCGTACGGTTTTGCAGCAAGGGCTGAGTAATTTGGAAATTCAGCACGCCAAATATCGAAGGAAACTGGTAGCTATCGCCTGAGCTGCGATAGGCATTGAATGTTGCTTCAAGGCGCTGGCCTGTTGGAAGCAACTGAGTGTAGTCGATGGTAGAGTCTGGCTAAGGCTATTGATCGTTCCAGGAAGCTGAAACTGGCCGCCGCTTGGCGAGCCGGAAATGGCATAGCTGAGCGGAGAAACCGACCGGATCGCACTGAACCCGAAATTGAGCGTCGGATCGAACGGATTCTTAGCGCTCACGATCTGATCGGCCGCGGTATACACGTCCAGGCGGGTCACTTGCACGTCCGCCAGATTCTTGAGTACGAGCGCCAGGAACTCGCATACTTTCAGATGAAGTTCGCCTTCCGAGATGCGTTCAGAGAGGCCTTCCACTTCATGCTCTTCGACAGCGCTAGCGCCGAAGCGCTTCTGCCAGTACTTCTTGAGTGGTTCTTGACAAGGCGTAACTGTTGCGCTTGCGAGAAGAAAGAAAGTACACAATACGGGCCAGATCTTATTCATCCCGGAGAGCTTCGATGGGGTCGATATTGGCTGCCTGCCGCGCCGGATAGATTCCGAAGATGAGGCCAACCGCAACGGACACGCCAAAGGCTATGGCAATGGATGCCAGACTCACAATGGTTTTCCACTCGGCTGTTTTAGCGATCGTCCAAGAGAGGAAGTAACCGAAGCCAATACCCACGCCGCCGCCGCCGATGGAGATTAAGACGGACTCGAGGAAAAACTGGCGGACAATGTCGCGCCGCCGTGCGCCGGTTAGAACGATGTTCATGATGCCGATGCCGCCGACTAGCAGTGAGATGGCAGCAATCGCCACCATGACATACGTGAAGATGGTTTGAGATCGCTGCTGCTCGGCAAGGAGTTCCGCCGGAATGGTCACGGAGAAGTCGGGCGCGCCGTGGTGAGTGGAGTCCAAGATGGCAGTTACGACACGAGCGGCAGCGGCACTATCCGCGCCATTTTTCAGGCGGATATCGACGCCCGCCAGTTCATCTTTCAGATATCCGCCGACATCGTAGAACCGGTACTGAAACGTGGACAGCAGCTTTTCCCAAGCGGAGAGCGAACGAGGAGACGCGGAGGTGGTGGTGAGCGAGTCGGCGGCGGAATTCTACTGGCCAGGCGAGAGCCCGCTAGGTCACCGCATTTCGGTCGCGCCCAGGCTGAAGAATGATCCGCCTCGTTCTTTCTACACCGTGATCGGCGTTGCGAAGGATGTTCGCAATACATTTCTATCAAAGATAGACCGCTATTACTTCTATTTCGCGAAGCCTTTTCCGGACGCGTTCGGATTAGTGCTTGTACGAACGCGCAACCGCCCGGAATTGTCTTTTGCGGCTCTTCGCAATGCGCTATCGACGGGGAGTCCGGCGCTCGCGCAGCAGTCGTATTTGATTACTCTCGAAAGCGGCCCGGTCCAAGTGCAAAAGCTCATGGTCGAGGCGCCTGCGACGATTGCGATGTCGCTCGGTCTGTTAGCGCTGCTTTTGGCATCGGTGGGAGTGTATGGCGTGGTGTCGTATTTGGTTGCCCAAAAGACACGAACAATTGGGATTTGCATGGCAATTGGCGCGCAGAAGAAAGACGTGATCTGGATGGTATTACGCGAGAGTCTGAGATCGGTTGCGCTCGGCGCCGGGATTGGATTGCTCGGCGCGCTTTGCATTTCGGGCATGCTCAAGGCGGTCATGGAAATGCCGGACTTGCCGGATCTGACGTATCAGGCAGGTGTGTTCAATCCGGTAATATTCCTGATTGTTGTTGCCATACTCGGCGCGGCCGTGGGATTGGCCAGTTTTGCGCCGGTGCGGCGCGCGATTCGGGTGGACCCGGCGGCCGCGTTGCGCAACGAGTGAATTGCGGGGCGGAACTGACAGCTTCGGCGAATCAGTAGTGCGCCGCTGCGGCGGCGTTCGCCAGAAGATCGGTACGCAGAGCCTGGAGGGCGACTTGGACCTGAGGGTCGCGGCGCATTTCCAGTTCGTTGCCGGCCGCAACGCCGCAAGCTTGTGTCGCGATTTCCTGTTTCAGGCGGCTGGTAATCCAGGGTCTGTCGCGCGACCAATCGGCCGCGCTTGGCTCTATGTTGCGTTCGGCGAGATCGGATTGCGCCTCTTTGAGGGCATATTCCTGATCGGCCGTGTCGAACTGGACGACAACGTCGCCAGCCTTCACGGCTTCTCCATTGCGACGGAGAAATGTGATGTGGAGAGCGGTGCTTCCGTTCAGAGGGGCAGTCAGCAATTCCGAATTGCCGCCGCGAATTTCGCCACGCGCGAAGATGGATAGCGACACGTCGCCGCGGGCTACTTTGACGGTGGGAACGTCAGCGGTGGCGCCAGTTACAAACGTGCGATAAATGCGCGTGCCATACCAAAGCAGGCCACGAGAGCGGCGCCGCAGAGAGTGACAAGAAGCGGTTGCAGACGTCGGCGCGGAGAGGGACCTGGCGCCTTTGTAGGGGGCGCGGCATTCGCAGGATGCAGAACAGAGCTCATTTGTTCTCCAGTTTGTCTTTATCCGCGTCGATACGCGCTTGCGCGACCGCCTGATCCATCGAAGCTTGCGCCTGCTTCAAGGCCTGCGTCTTCTCACGCAGGTCCTGCTGAAGCTTGCTGGGATCGAAGCGGATCACGACGTCTCCGGCTTTCACTTCGCTGCCGGGTGGGGCAAGCCAAACGATTTGGAGATCGGGAACATCGAGCGGAGCAGTAAGCTCTACTTTGCGCGCGGCACGCAAGGCGCCGCGGCACCGGACGATCACGGCAAAATCGCCTTTCTTCGCAGTTGCAGTCGGCAGGTTCGGTGCGGCGCTGGCGCGTGTCATGCGAATCCAGATCGCCAAGCCAAAGCCGATGACGAAGAGCGCCGCCAGGAGACGAGCGGAGGTTCTGATGATTCCGCGATGTTTCATCTACCTACCTCAGCGGCGTGCACGGGCAGTTGAATATCAACCGCGGCAGAAAGATCAGGGAGCAGATGCGGATCGCTTTGATTCAGACGGAAGTGGGCGCTGAACGTTTTGATGGGGCTCTCCATGGCGGATGAGGCAACCGGGCTGGCGGAATCAAATTTGGCGCTAAAGCTGAGCTCCGGAAAAGCATCCAGATGCACCGTGGCGCTGGTGCCCGGGGCCAGGGCAGCCACGTCCGGTTCCTCGATCGAGACCTCGACTTGCATCTCGTTCGGGTTGAACAAGCGCAGCAGCGGCGAGCCGGGCCAGAGTTCATCGCCTTCTTGGGCGTGGCCTAACGAATTATTGCGCCAGACGTTCTGGAGGGCGACCATGCCATCGAGCGGCGCTCGTAGCTCGAGCTTGCGGATGTTCGATGTGCGCGTTCCACCGCTACTTTCTGACGATCGCGCTGCAGTTCCACAATGCGGCTTTCGGCAGCCTCGGCCTGCTCGTGAAAGCCAGTGGATTTTTTCAAACTGGCGACATGCTCGCGGGCGTCGTCGACCTTAATCTGATTCTTCTGACGGTCGATCTCGCTGAGGATGGGCCCTTTGCGCATCTCGATCTGCGCCTTCGCGAGGTCGGCTTCGGCCTGCTCGAGATCAGCCTGACGCTTGGCGGCGTTGTTGCGATGCTCCGCCGCCTTCTGGTCGACCTGATGACTGAGATCTTCAAACTTCGCGCTCGCGTCGCGTACAGCTTGCAGCTCTTTTGTGTCGTCGAACTCGGCAAGTAACTCGCCTTTATGAACCTTAGCGCCGTTCGGAGCCAATCTCGTCAAGGTCAAGTTCCCGGCCTGCCCTTGAACGATAGGTACCTGGACGATAAAGGACTCGAGCGGTTGAATGGTTCCAGTGACACGGATGCTGCGCACCGCTGGACCCGCGCCGAGCATGACGGCACACAGGACAGGGTAGGCGGCGAGGAAACGCCTCACCGGCCACCGCCGACGTTTGGGCCGCACGATTCATGTTAGACGGATAATTTGCGCAAAGGGTTCCTGCGGATGACGGGCTTCGACAGGCCAAAGCGCCTGTCCCATTTAGCCGCTTGACGCTCGCAAAATGTCCAAACTCGATGGCTCCGGCGCGGAGCCGGAGCAAGGGGTCTAGTTATACTCGTAAGCAACCTTTCTGAACCTGTCTTTTGCGTTGTAAGTTCGATCGAGAAACTCGGCAACTTGTGCCCCGGAGAAGAAGAAATCCACAACCACTTCGAGTGCACCTGCTTCGAAGTTGTCGGCGGCCCGGACGGTCGGCGTCGCGAAAGGCCCGCCTTCCGAAGATTTTCCGCGTGTATGACTTATGCAGCGGAAGTTCATCTTTCGAGCCATCGGCGCAGTTCGAGCAGGTTCTCCTTGAGAACATACCCGCACGCCCCTGCACTCGTCGCAGCCTGGCGTAACGCTGTGTCATCGTAATCGGTTACGATCACGATCCTCGCTGCCGGATGGGCTGCTTTGATCTGAGTCGTTGCTGCGATCCCATCTAACCCGTTCATGCGAATATCCATCAAAACAAGGTCCGGCCGCTCCGCATTATATGCGGAGACTGCTTCGGCGCCGTTCGTGCATTCGCAAATCTCGTCGGCAAAGGGGAATGCGATGCTGCTGATCAACCGCCGTACTGCGGCATTATCGTCCACAATCAGGAGTTTCAAATGTCCCTCGGTTTGCCACTTAGTTGAACTTTAGCGTTGAAGACGATTCTGGGGAATCGAGACTGCTACGGATTTCAATTACGTAAGACCCCAGTTTTTGTCTACGTGGTCCCACGTAGGAGAACAGTAATGGAACTGAATACGGTTAAACTCGCTGGCTGCCCAAATCGATTTCGATAATCACCATCGTGCCCTGTCCTGGCGCGGATTGAATAGTAGCTTTCCCTTCAAGCAGCTGTGCTCGCTCCGAAATGCCTGTGAGGCCGAAGCCGCCGGAGTCCCTTCGATCATCGCCTCGAGCGCCTTGGTCAAGCCAAGCCGGTCCAGCCGGTATGGCCGGAGGTTGTACGAAATCTCCTTCACTTCCCGCACGGCTCCGGATGCTTCCGCGGAAATCTCCTCAATCCGTTCGCGTTGTGCGTTATTCAACTCAGCACCGCCCGCGGGGTTTTGTAACAGTAAAAGAGCCAAGTTCTTGATGATCATAAGCCGTTGGCCCAGGTAAGACTGCTCCCAGCCTCATTCCACACACCGTCACGCGCCAGCACCCAGAGGTTACCGCGGTTGTCAACCGAAGTGCCAGATATGTTGTCGGGCGGTAATCCGTCTCGCTGAGTGTACGGGCTGAAGCGGCCTTGGTGAAATTGCGTGAGGCCGCTGCCTTCCGTACCGGTTTGGATGAAACGCGAAAAAACAAAGCGTGCTGTAGCTTTCTCGAACACCGGCGCTCGTAATGTATTAGCATCTTAGGTTATCGCGAGGTTTTGGACGGCCTCCATCTCCTCTGTTCACCGGTTTCTGAGCGGCTGGCCTAACGGGGCACACTAGTACATTTCAAGTACGGTGCTTCCCTCGCTGTGCCCTATATAATCGAGCAGATCTGGGATGTTGCAACGTGTTGCGTGTGGGAGTACTGCAGCCTTAATCTGTGCGGCGGCCGTTTCCTTGTGGGAGTCAAGGGCACTGGGCCATTTCGCGCCCGGTCCTTCTGTTGAAGAACAAATCACAATCGATCGCAATCTGGGGAAAGCGTTCTATGAGAATCCGACCACTCAAGCCGAAGCAGTCTCGGAGTTCAAAAAAGCGCTCGATCTAAGACCCGATTCCATTCGCGAACAGCTCAATTACGGTTTAGCCCTCCTTCGAGCCGCGAAAACTCAAGAGGCTGTGGCGATACTCGAGAAGGTTCAGAAGGAAGATCCTTCGCTGCCCTATACCTGGTTCAACCTCGGCATCTACTACAAGCGCGAAGGACAGTTTGACAAAGCTCTTGAACAGCTTCAGCAAATGGCTAAGCTCGTGCCGGCTGAGCCCATCACGCATTACAATTTGGGCTCGATCTACAAGCTCCAGAATAAGCCCGATCTCGCATTGCGCGAATTTGAGCTGGCGCGCGACCTGAATCCAAGTCTCGCCGCTCCTCACTTTCAGCTTTTCAATATGTACCGGCAAGCCGGCAAAATGCAGGAGGCGCAGCGCGAGCTGAGGTTGTTCAACGAACGCAAGAAGGCGCAGGAAAACGACGCCATTCCGAAGGAGGACGTCGAATGGTGCGAATACGCCGAGATCTACGAACCGCTGGCTCCGGAAAAAGATCACACCAAAGAGCCCGTCGCCTTTTCGTTCGCAGCCCATGACGTGGGTGAGATTCCGCGTGATGCAGGAGTTGGTTTGGTCGCGATGGATGCATTCGGAACAGGCGAGGCTGATCTCCTGGTCTATTCGCAAGCGGGAATTTCGCTGTTCAAGCGCGGCATGGAAAGGGTCGATGATACAGGGCTTGAGAATCTGCGGAACGTTACCCAAGTCGTTCCAGGCGATTTCAATAACGATGGTCTCGAGGATTTATGCGTCCTAACCAACCAGGGTGCGTTTCTTTTCGAAAATCGAAGAGGAAAGTTCGCTCCATCGAAGTTTTCGCTGCCCGCCGAACCGTTCAACACCGCTCTATGGATCGATTTCGATCACGATTATGATCTCGACCTGATGCTGCTCGGGAAGAAATCGGTGTTGATGCGTAATCAGGGCGAAGCCGGTTTCGAGCCGCACGCTTTTCCGTTCGTTGAAGGCGAAGCAATTTCGGCCGCTCCGTTCCGTTTGATTGCCGACAGCAAATCGAAAGACATCGTTATTTCTTATAAAGACAAGCCCGCCACGCTGTATCTGGATCAGCTTACAGCCGAGTACAAAGCTGAACCGATGCCCCAGGTGCCGGCGGGAGCCGAGCATCTACACGCAATCGATATCGATAACGACGGCAATCTGGATATCGCCTATTTCTCTTCCGGCCGGGTGAGCGTGGTCCGCAACGAGCGGACAAAGTTCGATTCACCCGTTGCTATCGGACCTGGGCCGGGCGTCTTTTCCGATTTCGCCAATCGCGGCTTTCCCGATCTGGCCGGCGGCGGCGAAATACGGCAGAACGGAGGCGAAATGCAGTTCATTCAGCCGCGGGCTTCGGGCGGCCTGACCAACGATGCGGGCGCCTCCGTCAGCGCCGATTTTAATGGCGACGGCTTGCCCGATCTAGCGACGATCACAAACAGTGGCAAAGTACAACTTTTTGTGAATCAACCATCTACGAAGAACAACTGGCTGAGAGTCAAAATCGACGGCATTAAGAATTTGAAAATACCTTCGGGCGCCGAAGTCGAAGTGAAAGCCGGCACAAGCTATCAAAAGAAAGTTTATGGCAGCTTGCCATTGCTGTTCGGCCTCGACACGCGACAGCTCATCGACACCGTTCGCATCACCTGGCCCAATGGCCTGATCCAGAACGAGATGAAGCAGACGCCTGACAAGAACCTCGATTTCAAAGAGGCGCAACGCTTGTCGGGCTCCTGCCCGTTGATTTTTGTCTGGAATGGCAAGGAGTTTCAATACGTGACCGACGTGCTGGGTGTAGCGCCATTGGGCGCGATGTCGGGCGACGGCCAGTTCTTTCCCACCGATCACACGGAGTACATTTCGCTACAGGGCGACTGGCTTGCTCCTAAGCCAGACAGCGCGGGAAGACACGCTTACGAGATTCATCTCACCGAAGAATTAAGCGAAGTTTCCTATTTCGATCAAGTGGAGCTCATCGCCGTCGATCATCCAGCGGATACCGAGATCTACTCGAACGAAAAATGGAAATCACCGCCCTTTCCCGAGTTCCGGCTATACGGATTAAAGAAGCGCATTTATCCTATCGCGGCGCGATCATCGTCGGGCGATGTTCTCGATCTCCTGCTACACAAGGACCATCGCTACGTAGACGATTTTGAGCACAACTATATCGGTGTCGCCAAACTACACACGCTCGATCTCGACTTCGGCAAAGTCGCGCCAGATAATCGTGCCTTCCTGGTTTTGAACGGTTGGGTGGATTGGGCCGACGGCAGCACCTTTCTCCAACAAGCCCAGGCAAAGAATGATCTCACGCCGCCCTATCTTCAGGTCAAGGATAAGCAAGGCAAATGGGTAACGGTTATTCCCGACATGGGCATGCCCTCGGGCAAGCCAAAAACTATCGCAGTCGATCTCACGGGTAAGTTTCTTTCCGATTCGCGCCAAGTTCGGATCGTCACGAACATGTGCGTTTTTTGGGACGAAATTTACCTTGGGGATGACGCAACAGCTCCGGCCATTCAGCTCTCGGCTCTGGCTCCCGCGCATAGCGATGTTCATTTCCGTGGATTTTCGCCTTCACACATTCATCCCGAACGCAAACAGCCCGAGTACTTCGATTACGCGAACCCCACAACCACGTCCTATTGGAATCCGACGCCGGGCAACTACACGCGTTATGGCGACACGACGGAGTTGACGCGCGAGATCGACGATCGCATGGTGGTGATGGGCTCGGGCGACATGCTGAGTTTGCGTTTCGATCACAGTCAGTTTCCGCCGCTTCGACAGGGCTGGAGACGCGATTATCTGTTACGCGTAGAGGGTTGGGCCAAAGACCGAGATGCTAACACGGCCTATTCGCAGAGCGTGTTGCCACTGCCCTTCCATGCCATGTCGCGCTACCCGTATTCGGCCAACGAACACTATCCCGACGATGCTGTTCACAAGGCGTACATCAAAGATTACCTGACACGCCCGGCCTTGCGGCTGATCCGGCCACTCGCGCCTGGCGCGGACGACATTTCGTACCGGCAGTGAGGTGAATGCGATGCTTCATGCGAACAAACTTTGGAAGATAGCCGCTGTCCTCGGTGTGCTGCTCGTCTTGAATTCCGCATATCTCTGGGCATTCGAGAGCCCGACGCTTTTTTACATGGGCAACGTACTGGTGCACGTGCTGGCGGGCTTTGCGCTGATTCCCTTCGCGGTTGTTTTATTGAGCCGCGATCGCCGGTTGGCAATGAGCGCGCTGGTATTCCTCGCAGCGGCTGGTATTGGGGCGTACCTGGCGTTCCATGGCAACCTGCGTGTCGACCACCCGGTTTTGCTTGCACACATTGTGGCGTCTATCGCGGCCTTAGGCTTGTTCGCTTTCTGTATTCGTACGTTTTCGCGCTGGATGTTTCGCTCGGCCATCGGGTTAATCGGCGTTCTTCTGCTGCTGCCTGCCTCAACTGCCGTCTACCGCCGGACCCATCCCGATCCGAACAATCGGATTACCAATGGAGCTTTTGTTCCAGCATCCATGGAAGAAGAAGGCGGCGGACCACAATCGCCTTTCTGGCCTTCTTCCACCGTTACAAGCGTAAAGAATTACATCCCGTCGAATTACTTCCTGGCAAGCGAAAAGTGCGGCGAGTGTCACAAAGATATTTACGAGCAGTGGAAGAGTTCAGCGCACCACAACGCCAGCTTCAATAACCAGTTCTACCGGAAATCCATTGAATATATGCAGGACATACAGCACTCGACCAAACCTAGCCAGTGGTGTGCCGGGTGCCACGACCACGCGGTTCTCTTCTCGGGAAAGTGGAAGATTCCCATTCGTGAGCAAATCGACACGCCCGAATCGCAGGCGGGATTGGGCTGCCTGTCCTGTCACGCTATTTCCCATGTCGATAGCACCATGGGTAACGGCGATTATACGCTGCAGTACAACGCGATTCACGATCTTGCCGTGAGCGGCAATCCGGTCATTCACACGCTCGCCGCGTTTCTCACCTACGCAAATCCCGGCCCGCACCGCCAAACTTTTCTTAAACCGTATATGCGAACGTCCGAATTTTGTTCAGCGTGTCACAAAGTTCATCTCGATGTCCCAGTGAACAGTTATCGCTGGATCAGGGGATTCAACGATTATGACAACTGGCAGGCCAGCGGAGTTTCCGGGCAGGGCGCGCGTTCGTTTTACTATCCAGCAAAACCGATGGGGTGCCCGGATTGCCACATGCCTCTTGTGAAGGCGACAGATCCGGCTGCGAAAAAAGGCGAGGTTCATGCGCACTATTTCGCCGCCGCCAACACGGCTGTCCCTACTGCGAACGCAGAGGAGGCGCAGTTGCGTCGCGTCGAATCCTTCCTTCAATCGGGTTTCATGCGTGTCGATATTTTTGCCGCAAGCCCGGTTGCTCAAACCGGCGCGCTCGAGATGCGCCGCAGTTCGACTGATGTGCCTAAGCTTTCCTCGACGTTCGCCGTCGGTGAAGAATCCGATCAGCAGGGGCCGGTCTTTTTCCGGGATGTCGGCAAAATTGCCGCGCCTCTGAATCGGGGTCAACGCGCGTTTGAGCCCGGCTCGACGGTTCGCGTGGACGTTGTCGTACGCACTTTGAAAATCGGGCACTTCTTTCCAGGCGGCACGGTGGACGCGCAAGAAGTTTGGGTCGAGTTGAAGGGTGCGGATTCCTTGGGCCGCACTGTGTTCTGGAGCGGCAAGACGGCAGAACCGGGAAAAGGGCCAGTGGACCAAGGCGCGCATTTCTATCAGTCGTTCCAGCTTGACGGCGATGGCAATCCCATTAACAGGCGTAACGCATTTCAGACGCGAGGACTGCTCTATGTTCGGCTGATCCCACCCGGCGCAGCCGATGTGGTTCACTATCTTGTTCACATCCCCAAGGACGCGAAAGGCCCCATTACGCTGACGGCCAAACTGAATTATCGAAAGTTCACCTACTATTTCACGCAGTACGTTTACGCGGGCCGGCCCAAGCCCGGCCAGGATCCGGCACTGGCCAACGTAAACTATGATGATCGCGAGTGGAGTTTCGATCCAAAGAACATTCCCGCCAACGTCTCGGGAAAAATCAAGGACCGGATTCCCGATTTGCCGATTGTGACGATCGCATCCGCGACGGCGCAGTTGCCCGTTGCCGCGGGCGCATCGAAAACCGAGTGGACGCCAATTACGAGCAAGCAGGATCGCGAGCGCTGGAACGATTACGGCGTCGGTTTGTTGCTGCAGGGCGACTTAAAAGGCGCTGAGTACGCGTTTCAAAAAGTGATTGAGTGCGACGGAAAATATTCCGACGGCTATCTGAACGTTGCCCGGGCGCTGATCCAGGAAGGCGAAGTCGATCGTGCGCAGCCATATGTTCAAAAAGCGATCGCACTCAATCCCGTCGCGGGGCGGAATTATTACTTTCAAGCGCTCATTGAGAAAACTCACGGCGATTACCCGTCGGCGCTGGCGAGTCTTCAAAAAGCGGCGTCGTACTATCCGCGCGACCGCGTTGTTCTCAATCAAATGGCGCGCATTTATTTTTTGCAGCGCGACTACAAAGCGGCCGTCGGGGCGCTTCATCGTGTTCTTTCGATCGATCCCGAAGACCTGCAGTGCCATTACAACATGATGTTGTGCCTTCGCGCCCTGGGCGACGACAAGGAGGCGGAACGCGAAGAAACGTTGTTCCGCCGCTTCAAGGCAGATGAATCGTCGAACACGATCGCTGCGCGTCAAATTCGCCTGAGCCCCGAATTGAACAATTCGCGACAGCCGATCCACGACCATGTCAGTGTTCCGCTGCCGGAGGGGACGCCGGTCTCGCGTCCAACCGCTCGAAAACATTCGTCGCCCAATGTTGTTGCCGCGCGAACTGCTCTTTAGAACATGAAGACTTTTGTTCCGACCGCTCTCTCTTTGGCGGCGTTCGCGTTCGCGCTATGGCCCGCCCAAAATGCACCGCCATCGCAGGTACGTTTCACCGACGTCACCGGGCAATGCGGCATCCACTTCCGTCACAATGCCGGGAAATCGGGGCACAAGTATTTGCCGGAAACCATGGGCCCCGGCTTGGCTGTTATTGACTATAACGGTGATGGCAAACCCGATCTCTTCTTCGTCAACGGGCGGGACTGGACCCCACGCGGCCGCAAGACTCTTTGCGCCCTGTACCGCAACGACGGGAATGGAACCTTTACCGACGTAACGCGCGGCAGCGGTCTCGATATCGAGATGTACGGCATCGGCGCATCGGTTGCCGACTACGATAACGACGGACGGCCCGACTTGTACGTCACTGCGCTCGACGGCGACCACCTGTTTCACAACGAAGGCGACGGCAAGTTTCGCGATGTTACCAAAGAGGCTGGAATCAGCAATAAAGTATTCGGAACAAGTTCTGCCTGGCTCGATTACGATCGCGACGGTAAAGCCGATTTGTTCGTCGCCAATTACGTCCAGTGGAGCGAGAAAGGCGATCTCTGGTGCTCACTCGATGGATCGACTAAGTCCTATTGCACGCCTGAAGCCTACCATGGCACAGCCTGCAAGCTGTATCGCAACCTGGGTAACGGCAAATTTAAGGATGTGAGCGAACAGGCTGGAATCGGCGATCCTACGAGTAAATCTCTAGGCGTTACGGTGCTCGATTACAACAATGACGGCTGGCCCGATATCTTTGTTGCGAACGACACGCAGCCCAACAAGCTCTACCGCAACAACAAAAACGGAACGTTTTCCGATGTGGCTCTGGGTGCGGGCGTGGCCTTCGGCGAAGATGGCGTCGCCCGCGGAGCCATGGGAGCCGACGCCGCCGACTACGATCGCAGTGGCCGGCCCGCTCTCCTCGTGGGCAATTTCTCGAATCAGATGCTGGCTCTTTATCACAATGAAGGGAACGGCATTTTCGTCGATGAAGCGCCGCGCTCGGAGCTGGGCCGCTCGAGCCTGCTCAGCCTCACCTTCGGCGCTTTCTTTTTCGATTACGATCTTGACGGCCTGCCTGACATTTTTTGCGCCAACGGTCACATTGACGAAGAGATTGAAAGAGTACAGCCAAAGATCCAATACAAGGAATCGCCTCTATTGTTCCACAACGAGGGACACGGTAAGTTTTCGAATGCAACTCGATCGGTAGGCCCAGACCTTGCCCGGCCCATCGTAGCTCGCGGAGCTGTGTATGCCGATCTCGACGGCGATGGCGATCTCGATATCGTCGTTGCAACGAACAATGGCCCGGCTTACGTTTTTCGTAACGATGGCGGCAATCGCAATCACTGGATCGCTATTAGAAACGTGGGAACGAAGTCGAATCGGGATGGCTTGGGCGCCGCCGTTACCGTGCGGTCGGCCTCTGGCACGCAGACAAAAACGGTTCGCAGCGGATCGAGCTATTGCTCGCAGTCGCAGCTCGCTCTCACGTTCGGCTTGAACCAGGATTCGAGGGTCGATGCCATCGAGGTCAAGTGGCCCAGCGGCATTGTTCAGAAACTCGGTCCGCAAACGATTAACCGTATCCTCACCATTACTGAGCCTTCTCTTCCCGCTCAAAAGTGAAATTCCTTCAATGAATCGTAATTAATTGGCGCGCGCGGAACATGGGCCGCCGCGTGCACATCCCACGTTGCAGGAAGCCAAACGGGCTTCCAACGTGCAACGAAAAGGAGACTCCCATGTTGAAGAGGATTGGATTACTGAGCTTGGCGCTTGCCATCGGCTCGTTGTTTGTTCCGGTTCAAGCGTCGGCCAGCGAGTACCATCATCACGATGGGCGGCGCCATGAAAAGCGTGAACACCGCGAACACCGCAATCAGAACTACCGTCAAAACTATTACCGTCCCGGTTACTAAGTCCGCCAAATCGCTTTATGGATTGGGCGCCCGTTTGTGGGGCCGGCTGGCAGCCTGCGGCGGGTTGTCGATCCGCAAGTAAGGCCTCTCCGCCTGTTCCAGATTCCGTACACTGGTAAAATCTTCACCAATACCGGAAGCGCGCACTTCGTCAGTTTGCGGGCTCCGGCGCCTAACCAGGATCGGGAGCATGGGAATGATCCGTTTGAAAGTCAATGAAACCTCATGTGAGTTTAAAGGCGATCCGGAGATGCCGCTGCTGTGGTATCTCCGCGACTCGCTGGAACTCACCGGCGCAAAATTTGGTTGCGGTGTTGGCCTGTGCGGAGCTTGCACAGTTCATGTGAACGGCGCGGCTGTCCGCAGTTGTTCCATGCCGATGAAGGGGCTCGAAGGCAAGGAAATTACGACTATCGAGGGGCTCAGCAAAGACGGCAGCCATCCGGTTCAAGTCGCCTGGCGGGATAACAATGTTCCCCAGTGCGGCTATTGCCAAACCGGGCAGATTATGCAAGCTGTCGCTTTTCTCAAGGAAAAACCAAAGCCCACCGATCGCGACATTGAGTCGGCAATGCAGGGCAACATCTGCCGCTGCGGCACCTACCAGCGAATCCGGAAGGCGATCAAGCAGGCCGCGGGGGTGACAGCATGAACGAGATACGAAAGATCGATCGCCGCGGTTTTTTGGGCGGAGTATTCTCGGCTGGCGCTTTGATCCTGGGTGCCCGCGTCATTCCAGAAGCGTTGAGAGCAGAAGCGGCAACGCCGGCGTCAACCTGGATGCCAAACGTGTGGGTCGGATTGAACCCGGACGGATCGGTCACCCTGATGGCGCACCGGTCGGAGATGGGCACGGGCATACGGACCTCGCTTCCCATGGTTATTGCCGACGAAATGGAAGCTGATTGGTCGCGCGTGAGCGTGCGGCAGGCTCCGGGCGATGAAGCGAAATACGGCTCGCAAGACACCGATGGGTCGCAATCGATCCGCGACTTCTATGGCATCATGCGCGAAATGGGCGCTTCCGCGCGCTTGATGCTCGAGCGCGGCGCGGCCACGAAATGGAATGTGCCGGCTTCAGAGTGCAAGGCTCAGTTTCACCAGGTGATTCACTCACCGAGCGGGCGCAAGATCGGTTTCGGTGAGTTGGTCTCGATCGCGTCCACGCAGCCCGCGCCGAAAAAAAACGAAATTAAGCTGAAGGATGTCTCGCAATTCCGATATATCGGCAAAGGGGTGCCGTCGGTCGATCTCGAAGACATTCTGACGGGGAAAGCCGAGTTTGGCATGGACGCCAAACGCCCGGGCATGGTTTACGCTTCCATTTATCGGTCTCCGGTGCTGGGCGGCACGCTGAAATCCTACGACGACACGGAAGCAAAAGCCGTTCCCGGTGTCGAGCAGACCCTCGTCATCGATCCCTTCAAACCCCCGGCCGGTTTCCAGGCATTAGGCGGAGTCGCCGTCATAGCCGGCAATACGTGGGCCGCCATGCAGGGCCGCAAGAAATTGAAGGTGGAATGGGAGTTCGGATCCAACGCCATTTATCAGTCGGAGACGTACAAGCAGGAGTTGATTGCCGCTTCCAGAAAATCGCAGAAAGTGGTCCGCAACGTCGGCAATGTCGATGCCGCCTTTCAAAAGACGTCGAAGATTATTGAAGCGCAATATTACACTCCTCTACTGGCGCATGCTTCCATGGAGCCTCCCGTCGCCGTCGCCGAATACAAGAACGGAAAGGTCGAGACCTGGTCGCCGACGCAGAATCCGGACGGCGTTCAGGAAACGGTGGCCGCCGCTCTCGGCATCGGCAAGAAAGACGTAACGGCTCATGTCACTTTACTCGGCGGCGCTTTCGGGCGCAAATCGAAACCGGACTATGTTGCCGAGGCCGCGATTCTCTCGAAGAAAGTCGGCAAACCGGTAAAAGTTGTATGGAGCAGGGAAGAGGATCTGGGTTTCGATTACTATCATTCGACCGCGGCCATGTATATGAAGGCGGCGCTCGATGGATCGGGCAAGCCAATTGCATGGCTGCAAAGAACCGTCTTCCCGCCCATCAACTCAACATTCAAAGCCGGCGAAACTTATGGCGACAAGGGCGAGCTGTCCATGGGCTGGACGAATGTCCCGTTTGATCTGCCCAATCATAGGGCCGAAAACGGACCGGCTCAGGCGCACGTGCGCATCGGCTGGCTGCGCTCCGTAGCCAACGTCTACCATGCTTATGCGGTTCAGTCGTTCATCGATGAATTGGCTCATGAAGCCGGGCGCGATTCGGTGGAATACTGGCTCGAAGTGCTTGGCCCGGAGCGGAAACTGGAAGACGTCCAGGACAATGCGAAGTTTCCATTCGAAATAAACCGCCTTCGCCGCGTGGCGCAAGTAGCCGCTGAAAAGTCCGGCTGGGCGAATAAGAAGTCCGGCCAGAGACGTGCCATGGGCTTCGCGGCTCACCGAAGTTTTTATACCTATGTTGCTGCTGTCATCGAGGTCGATATCGATTCCACCGGGCGCCTCCGCATTCCACGCGTCGACCTTGCTGTCGATGCCGGCCGCATTATTAACCCCGATCGCGTGATAGCGCAATTTGAGGGCGCCGCCACGTTCGGCGTCAGTGTTGCTGTTCTCGGCGAGATAACCGCCGCTGATGGGCGTATTCAACAAACGAACTTTAACAACTATCCGGTGGCGCGGATTGATGAAGCCCCGCTTGAGACCCATGTCCACCTGATCGGAATGGATGAAAATCCACCTACCGGCGTCGGCGAACCGGGCGTTCCGCCGATGGCCCCCGCGATCTGCAATGCCGTTTTCGCAGCTACCGGAAAACGTATTCGGGAACTGCCAATCAGAAAGCAGAAACTGGTCTAAATGGCGAGCCAGGGGCGGAGAACACCCGCCTCGATCTAATGTTTCGCACCAGCCGTGTGGTGTTTCAGCGCTTCGATCGGATTTCCTACGTACTTGAAATTCGGCTCGGAATTCCAGGGACCCCGCTGGTCTACGCCGTTCGTGCTCATGTGGAAGTATAGGTTCACTGTGTCGTCAGGCTGGATGTTGCCGAAGTACGGGTCAGTCAGTTTTCCAAGCGACTGTAACGCCTCCATGAACATCTTTGTATGAGAAATTTCGCGCGTTAGCAGGTGCGTCAGCACCTTCCGTGACCCTTCGTCCGTGGATGCCTTAATCAGAGCCTCATAGGTTTGGCGAGCGCCTCCTTCGGCCGCAATATCGGCTCTCAAATCGCGGACTACGTCTCCTCCCTCGTTGATATAACTGGCGCTCCAGGCGGTTCCGAGGCTATCCAGAAAATGTGGGCCTTTGCCGCGGACGGCAAACAGCGGGCTATCGTAAGCCTTATTTTTGTCCGCGCCTTTCGTGTGAAGTTCAATCAATCTGCCGACCATCTCGAGATGGCCGAACTCTTCTACCGCAATATCCTGGAGCATGTCCCGGATGCCGACGTTATCGCAATGGAACGATTGAACAAAGTATTGGAGTGCCGCGGTCAGTTCCCCAGTCGCTCCGCCAAACTGTTCGAGCAGGTATTGTCCGAAACGTGGGTCGGGCGTCTGAACCTCCACGGGACGGAGCAATTCTTTTTTGTGAATGAACATCGTGCTGTCTTCCTTTCTTGGCAGGCAACGGTCAAACGTGGTGTGCGTTTAGCCGATCTCCGAGAACTAGACTACTGGAATTGGTAGAAAATAACAGTAAGTTTTGCAATCTTCGCGTAACCGATACGCGAAATTAATTACGCGCCGATGCGCTGTGTGGCAAGCTTCGTGCTTATTGCGTTCCGCCAGCGTAATAGCCGTCTCGCGCCTGGACAGTCAGGCCAGCGCGAGTCGTCGTGACTCGAATTTTGTGAAATCCGGCCTCGAGCTTTGGCGGATCAGGACTATAGCCTAGATTGTATTGGCTTCTCAGCTCATTTTCGATCTGCTGATAAATCTTCGCAATCGGGTTATCGTTCGAAACCTCGAAAAACGCACCGCCCGTCTCACGCGAAGCCCGGATGAGGGACTCTTTCCCCTGCATAAGAACCTTTTTCTGCGCCTTGACCCAGTTCGAGGCCGCGGGATCGGAGTGCGTGTCGACGGAGGCAGCGGGATCGGATTGTGTGCCGGCGGAGTTCCCCTGAGGCGCCAACGGCAAGGTCAAAGTAGGGATCATTTCGTCGTAGATGTGAATCGTGTAGACCAGGGTATTGGCTTTTTGCGCGGCGATGATTGCGTCTTCGAGCGTATACTCGCTATTCACATCCATTCCGTCCGAAATCACGATCAGCGCTTTCCGCCCTTTCTGATTCATCATCAGCGCCTCCGATGCCAGATAGATGGCATCGAATAGCGCGGTAGTGCGGCCATTGGGCGAAAACGCCGCGCCGCTAGTCCGCGCGGGGACCTGAAACTCGTCCGGTTCGAGATGAGCGAGCGCGGATTCAAACTGCTTTCGGGACGACGTCAGGGTTTGGAGTATCCGGACCTGCTCGTCGAAGTTCATGACAAAGACGCGATCCTGCTTCGGTCGGATCATTTGCCGAAAGAAGAGCGCACTGGCGGCATGTTCCTCGTCGAGCATGCGCGACATGCTTCCGCTGGTGTCTACGAGCAGCCCCAACGTTAAGGGAAGTTCGGTCTGTCTCGAAAAATACCGCACGGCTTGCTTTTTTCCGTCTTCTTCGACTACGAAGTCGGATTTGGACAGATTCTGAATCAGGGCGCCGCGCTGGTCGAATACATTTGCCAGCACGTTTACAACATTCACATCGGTCGAGAATTTGGTGGCCTGGGCCTGGGCCGGGCTGTGAAGACAGAAAAGACCAAGCGCGACAAGTGTTGCCCTTACTAACCAATCGTTTCTCTTGCGCACGACCAGCCCGACTAAGATTCTATCCACAATCGGGCCCGAGTGGCGTCTGCAAATTTCGGGAGTGCAGGCTCCGGCGACCGCACTCGCCCCCTCCGTTGCTAGACTGTAGCCGTATGCGATTGGGCGCTGAGCTTGAATTGACACCACAGCGAGTGGACGAACTCAGAAAGTCGGGCGAGGAGCTTTCGTTCATCGACGTGCGCGAGGCTAACGAATGGGCTTTGACACGCATCGAGGGAGCATCGCTTATCCCGATGGGAACGGTTCCGGCCAAGTTTAAGCATCTTGAGAGCCACGCAGGCGAAGCCTTGCTGATCGTTTATTGTCATCATGGCGTGCGAAGTTTGCAGGTGGTCTCGTGGTTGCGGGCAAAGGGCTTGGAGAGCTGTTACAGCCTGGCCGGCGGAATAGACCGTTGGAGCCGCGAAGTGGACCCGAGTGTTCCCCGCTACTGATTTGATTCGTCAGAAGAAATCGTGGGTCGATTCCGGTTCTGGCAGCTTGCCAAGTGCACAGGAACGCTCAGGGTTTCGCGAGCATGCTCTCAAAACCCTGAGCCACCTCGGTCAGATCCTCTACTATTCCTTGCGATCCTGTCGGAACTGCTTACTGTAAACACGGCTCTCAACCACTCCTGAGTCTGTGAAGATGAGTCGAAGTTCTGTCCCATCGTCGTCGATTACAAAGTCTGCGTGCGAAACACCCAGGGAAGAGCTGAGTGTCATGGTGCCTGTACAGTCCGGATTTACCGCATACGTGCCTTCAAAGGTCACCTTGGAGAAGATGTTGCCGTTTGCGCTTAAGGTCCCGGTTGCGTCGGTTTTACCTTTCCCGTCGAAGGTCTGCCTACCGACTTCAGCGAACGGGCCGGCATAAGGGGGCGGGACATAGGAAGGGAGAAGAGTTCCCGTGCTGGTGTATCCGAAGCTGCCCTGTAGGGTGGCGTTTGAGCATTCTTTAACCGTGCCTGACTCGTCCTGCGCAACCGTGCTTTGTGCATAGAGCATGGGAACTGCCAGAAGCCAGGCAACTTGACAACGAAGCAAAACTCTTTTCATCACGAATCTCCTTGGGTCTTGATCGAGCTGGTTTGCCGGTTCCAATCCGGCTCACCTGTCCCGAGTAAGGAATCGCGGCGCTGAAGGTTACAAGAGTTGGGGCGAAAGTCGTAAAATCATTCTGCCACTCTGGCCCAAATGCCAAATTGTCCTCAGTGCGGAGCGGAATCGGGTCCCGATGATCCCGCGGGATTGTGTCCTGGGTGCCTGATGCAGGGCGTTTTCGAGAGTACGGCTGGCGCAGACGAATCCAGAACTCAGACCATCGATACAGCTACAGCGCCAACCGGTGATGACGACTTCGGCCGTTATCACATTCTTCGACCTCTAGGCGAAGGGGGTATGGGCACCGTGTACCTGGCCGAGCAGCGTGAACCCATTCGCCGCTGTGTAGCCCTCAAAGTCATCAAACTGGGGATGGACACGAGTCAGGTGCTCGCACGCTTCGCCAATGAACGCCAGGCGTTGGCGATCATGGATCACCCGAATATCGCGCGGATCTTCGACGCGGGAGCTACGGCAAAAGGCCGGCCTTATTTCGTAATGGAGTACATCGAGGGCGTACCCATAACGCAGTACTGCGACGGCAAGCGGATGACAATCGGCCAACGTTTGGAACTTTTTCTTGCCGTGTGCCGCGCGGTTCAGCACGCTCATCGCAAGGGCGTGATCCATCGCGACCTCAAACCATCGAACGTGCTGGTGATGGAGCAGGAGGGCACGCCGCTTCCAAAGGTGATCGATTTCGGCATCGCGAAGGCCACGGACCAATGGGCCGTGGAGAACACCCTGCTAACGCAATTCGGCCAGATGGTGGGCACACCGGAATACGGCAGTCCTGAGCAGGCCGAGGTGATGACCGGAGATATCGATGAGCGCTCCGATGTGTATTCGCTCGGGGTGCTCTTGTATGAGTTGCTGAGCGGCACTGTTCCCTTCGACGCAGCCAGACTGCGCCACGCGGGGTTAGCCGAGATGCTCCGCATCATTCGTGAAGAGGAGGCTCCGCCGCTTTCGCGAAAGCTAAGTGCAATGGGCGCGGACGCGGCCGGTATCGCCGTGCATCGGCACAGCGACCCGGCATCCCTGCTCCGTCTTGTGGATGGCGACCTCAACTGGATCACCACGAAAGCTCTCGAAAAGGTGCGGGAACGGCGATATGCTTCCGTGGCCGAATTTGCGGCCGATATTCAGAGGCATCTTGAGCACCGGCCGGTGTTGGCGTCGCCGCCGGGCGCGCTGTACCGCGCGCGCAAGTTTCTTCGTAGGCACAGGCCCGCCGTTTTCGCCACAGCCGCTGGGGTGAAGGCTTGGTCGCCTGTGCACCGCGATTCACCGCCGAAGCCCACGCCGACAAACAAGGTCGTGATCGTTCTCGGAGATTTCGCGAATACCACGGGCGATCCGGTGTTCGATGGAACGCTTCGCCAGATGATGGCTGTTGAGTTAAGAGAGTCTCCCTGCCTCAGCGTGCTTCCGGATGCGCGCATGAGCGAGACACTGCGCCTGATGGTCCGGCCTGCGGATGCAAAGCTCACCGCGGATGTTGCGACCGAAATCTGCGAGCGGACGGGCAGTGCAGCAGTCGTGGAGGGGTGGATCGCACGCCTTGGCAGGCAATACGTGTTGGGCGTGCGCGCAAGGAATTGCCGAACCGGAGATATCCTGGACGAAGGGCAGGCGCCAGCAGCCAAAAAAGAGGACGTTTTCAAAGCGCTGGCCCAAATGGCAAATCGGTTAGGGACTCGGGCCGGCGAGTCGCTTCCACGCATGGAAAAGGCGCCTAGCATGTCGACTGAAGTAACCACGCCCTCATTGGAGGCCTGGAGGTCCTACAACGCTGCAATTAAGGCTATCCGGGGCGAAGCCGCAGGGGTGGAAGGCGTCTCATTGCTGAAGCGCGCCATCGAGTCCGATCCGAATTTTGCGATGGCTTATGCCCTAATGGGGCGGATATTTGACGGCCTCGGGGAGTCCGAACTTGGAGCGCAGAGCATCGCCAGGGCTTACGAGCTACGGGATCGGGTCGGCGATCGGGAGAACTTTTTCATCACCTTCAACTACCACCGGCAGGCCCAGAAATCTGGAACTGGCGCGACAGACCTTGGAATCGTGGGTACACAAGTACCCCGGCGACGTGATGCCCCACTGGTTCCTGTCGGGTCTCACGTCGCCGGGGACTAGCCATCACGAGAGAGCCGCGGAAGAAGGTCAAAAAGCGATCGAACTAGATCCGGATTTCGCCGTCCCTTACTACAACGCGGCTTTTGCCCATCTCTACCTGAACCGCCTCTCAGACGCCGAGGCGTTGGTTCGTAAGGCAGCGGAACGTAAGATCGAAATCAGTAATCTCTCGATATGCCGGTACTTCATCGCTTTTCTGAAAAATGACCAAGCGGCAATGGAAAGGGAAATGACCCAACGTAAGGCAAAACTGGAAGCCCAGGGATGGTTCGAGCACCAGGAAGCGTTGACCTTGGCCTATCAAGGCCGATTGCAAGAAGCAAATCGGCTGTCGGAGTGTGCGGTAAGCCTGGCTCGGCAGGGAGGTTTGCCGGAGCGAGCCGCCATGCTCGCAGGCGCTCGCGCCGTGTGGAACGCGCTGTACGGGATTCGCGCGCAGGCGCAAACAGACGCCGGCGCGGCGTTGTCACTTTTCCGGGGACGTGACACCGATTATGGACCGGCCTTTGCTCTGGCGCTTCTGGACGACTCCGCGCAAGCCCAGAAGATCGCGCAGGAACTCGAAAAGCGCTACCCGGAGGACACATGTGTCCTTTTCAGTTACCTGCCTGCGCTAAGGGCACTCGACGCTCTTAACCACGGTGACGGAGCGAGAGCGCTCGAAATGACGCAAGCCGCCGCTCCCTATGACCTCGCTGTTCCGGGTACAGCATACTTGACCGCTTTCTTCGGAGCTCTCTATCCAGTCTACGTGCGTGGCCTCGCTTATTCCCGGATGGGCCGCCATCGCGAGGCAGCGGCTGAGTTTCAAAAAATTCTGGATCATCCGGGAATCACGCTGAATGATCCGATCGGACCAATGGCGCGCCTCCAATTGGCCAGAGCGTTGTCCGCTTCTGCAGATCGCGCGAAATCAGCCGCCGTCTACAAGGATCTGCTCGCAATCTGGCAGGATGCCGATCCCGACGTTCCAGTCGTGCAGGAAGCCAGGACGGAGTCCGCCAGGCTGTAACTTTGCGCGCCGGTTTCCTTATCCTCTTTAGCGGATTGCCCCTGAGGATGACATGACGGACCAGACCACGCACACCCTTCCAGGATCGTCACAGTTTCCGACGACTCGGTGGACCCTGGTGGTCGCTGCCGGGGATCCACATCGCACGGAAGCTCGGTCTGCTCTGGTTTCTCTGTGTGAGAGCTATTGGTATCCGTTGTATGCCTATCTGCGCCGGCGCGGTTATTCGGCCGATGAGGCGCAGGACCTCACGCAGGAGTTCTTCTTGCGCATGCTGGAAGGGCGATATCTCGATCGCGCTGACCAGGAAAAGGGCCGTTTTCGATCGTTTATTTTGACTTCCTTGAAGTTCTTTGTGGCCGACGAAGAAGACCGCCAGCGCGCGTGCAAACGCGGTGGCGGAATGGTTGTACCGCTTGAATTCTCGTCCGGTGAAGAGCGGTATCAACGGGAGCCTGCGCACGACGAGACACCGGAGCGAATCTTCGAACGGCGCTGGGCGCTTTCGGTTCTTGAGCGGGTAATGGGGAGATTGCGCGACGAATTCGTGCATCACGGCCACCCCGAGCATTTCGAGCGGCTGAAGGTGTTCCTTCTCGGGCAGTCCGACGCGCCGTATGCCGCCCTGGCTAGAGAAATGAACACTTCAGAGGGAGCGATCAAGGTGGCCATTCACAGGCTTCGCAAGCGCTACCGCGACCTCTTTCGCCAGGAAATCGCGGATACTGTGGCCGATCCCGCAGAAGTGGAGTCCGAACTCCGGTTTCTGGCGGCCGTGCTGACGAGGAAGTAGCGACCGGTCGCCCAACACTCGGTTCAGTGTGGTCGAACCCCATGCAGCAACCAGTTTCAAAAGAAAAACAGGGGGATTCGGTCATATTCCGCATAATCGGAGGCTCTACCGTTTCCTCAGCCAATCGCCTCATTGAACCCGGCCAAAGCACCCAAGAATTTTCCCGACCCGGCGATTTTGAAGCTACAGCTCACGCCGAACACATCGCACAACCTGATTTCTCGCGTTCTCAATTGGTAAGGGCAGGCGAGCGAACGCATTCTCGCCTGCCCTCGTTCAGGTGTTGCCGCGCGAGTGCGATGAACTCGTCTCGTGCTCGATCGAGCGTTCCATCAAGAAGCCCGAGGTAGAGTCGTCTAAAGCCGAAAGATGCCTGTCCAGCGCATCATTCGGAAGTTCGATTGCTTCGAGAATCATTTCCGAACTGTCCCCGCGGTCGATCACGTCGATGTACTCTACTTTCAGTTCGCTTCCATCTTTCCAGAACAGCGCTCGCCGCGAAGGAAGCAGTACCTGATAGAGATTGCCGTCTATCGAGATCATTGCGATCTCGGAATCCCTCGTCTCCACCAAATGAAAGTGTTTCCGCAACAGGTCCTCTCGTTCGCGAACCAATTGGTCGGACCACCGGCTCCGGAAGGCGAAATTACGAACGCTGTGAAGCTCTATTTTGATTTCCGAGAACGGTGAAACAAATAGAAGATGGGCGCCTGGCGCAAGGATCCGGAACAATTTGCCATTCTTGATTACAAGGGCGCGGCTCTTATTGTCTACTCTGATTCGTTTGAGTAACATACACTACTCCTTCTGATTGAAGTTCTTTAGTTCCAGGTTGTAGCCGGAGGTACGCTACGGCTGCCGATAGGGAGGCCGATTGTGAGCCGCGGCCGCCAGAGAGCGGATGCGCAATTACTAGTTGGTGCTGAATTTAGATAAGGACGAAGCCAACAACCCCGATGGGGTTCATGGGCAAGTCAGGGAGTCGCCACAGAGCGCCCGCGCCTTCCACAAAGGAAGCTGCAACCGTGAGGCCTGTATTCGTCATCACTGTGCAAACGCGCTGCATCGGATAAAACTCCGTCTCTCACTCTCAGTGTAAAGGGCGTGTGAAGGTGAAGTCAAGATAAATATCCCGCGATGCCAGCCATGAGTACTACTGAACTCTTGACTAAGGCCGGGGCGGAACATCGCGGCCGCCTCGGAGGATATTCGCCACAGTCAGCGGTAGAAATTGTCGAGTAAGTGGACTTAGGACAACAGTAAACGCGCGCTTCAGTAAGATAAATTTTAACCGCACGCGCTCCCATTTCGTTCCGTATTTAGTAGTGAAGTACTGCTCAGCTTCGAGCATGTTCCGGTACCGAGCAAGCGACATGTGTCGGCCGAGGCTGGAAAGCGAAAGCGAATGCTCGAGAGCCTCATTCAAAACAAACACGCGAAGGCCCTGGTTTTGAAGAACACGAAACAGCCAGTAATCGAGATAGTCAAGCCAGAACTCAGATGTAAACGCTCCCAAAAAACGAATCGCAGATACGCGCACTGCCGCTCCCGAATTCATTGCAATCAGCTCGCCGGGAAAAATTCCTGAGCTGCCTAGAGGAATCGCTTTGCGGCGCAGGACCTGAACTCTTCGAGGAGAATGAACGATGTTGCCCTCAACAATGTGCGGAACGATCGCAGCAACATGCCGCTCGTTTTCAAGCACCTTTGTCTGTTGGACGCAGGCTGCCAGAAATGAAGCCGTCAGGTCCGTATCTGAATCGAGCAAGAGCAACCAGCCGATTCCCTGTGCTTCCGCTACCTCGAGCGCCTGGTTGTATGCCGGCGGCAGGCCGAGATTCGCGCCAGCCTGGAAGACAAGTGTTTCGGCGGGGAACAAACGCTCCGGAATCGGGTAAGGCTCGGGCGTGTTGTCGTAGACGCACACAAGCAGACGGGCGGCCAAAGAAGGATCGAGTGAAAGCGCGCGATGCAGCGTTTGAACCGTTCGCGACTCCTGGGCGCGCTCACGGTACAACACAATCACTGCGCAAAGGTTCGGGCGAATCTCCATCTCTGACGAGGCCAGGCGCTTACGCCTCCGGTTCTTTCGAATGAAATGGATCGGGGCCGGTTACTTGAGAAGGAGGCTCGGGGCTTTCGATATCGAGATTCACCACGATAGGCTCCTGGCCACTTCGAACCACGATCGCCTCTACCGGCTCGTCCGCGCGGGCATTCATTTCCTGGTGCGGAACGTAAGGCGGAACATAGATAAAGTCGCCCGGCCCTGCTTCCTCGGCAAACTCGAGACGATCTCCCCATCGCATCCTTGCGCGGCCGCGAACAATATACAAGACCGTCTCGAGCTCACCGTGATGATGCGCTCCGGTCCGCGCCGCGGGCTCGACGACAACCGTTCCTGCCCACAATTTGGTTGCCCCGGTTTTGGCGTGAGTGATGGCGGCGGCACGGCTCATACCGGCTGTTTGCGGAGTATTTGGATCGAGCTCGCCGGCCCGTATGATCCGCACTCCATGCTCTTTCCAATCAGACATTTGTACTCACTGTACAAAGCGCCGGAAGAAACTGTCCGCGTTCCAATGGGGGCGTTCGGCTGCGTTCGCGATGCGCACCGCCAGTGTGGCCATTAGTTCGTTGAACTTCGCCGCCGCTTGTTTATCGACTGGCTGCTTTGTATCGTCGGCCGGTCCGTGATAGCGCTCTTTGAACCAATTATCGCGGATCTTTTCCTCCGGCGTTCCCGGGTCGTAGCCGAAGCTCAAAAAGATGGACGGAATCCCCTTTTTGATGAAACTGTATTGGTCGCTACGGATGAAGATGTTTTCTTCCGGGTGTGGATCGTCCTGCACGCGGATTCCGTTCTCCTTCGCTGCTGCTTTGACATAATCCGCCAGGTCCGATTCCTTCAGCCCGTAGGCGCGCAGAATCTTCAGCGGGAACAGCGGCAGGTACATATCCAGATTGATGTCGGCCACGATGTTGTGTAACGGCACTGTCGGCTCAGCCGCGTACACTTCGGATCCGAATTCGCCCTCCTCTTCGCCCGTGCAGGCGAGAAACAAGATCGATCGCTTCGGCGCCGGTCCGGATTTGATAAGCCGCGCCGTTTCAATCAATGTAGCCACGCCGGAGGCGTTATCCATGGCGCCGTTATAAATGGCATCGCCGTTCACCGGCAAGCCAATGCCAATGTGATCGAGATGGGCGGACATCAGAACGTATTGATCTTTCAAGGCCGGATCGTTTCCCGGAATCATCGCCAGCACATTGGGCGATTCGACTTTTCCGCTCTCATAGTTGACTTTGGCGCGCAGCTTCGCCGGAAGCGCGAAGTGAGGGAGGGGCTTGCCTTCCTGATTGAGTTTGACGAGTTCGTCCAGAGTATGGCCGGTCCCGGCGAGAATCTTGTCCGCCGCTTCGGGGCTGATCAACCCACCGAGTTTTCTCCTCCAACCTGAGTCATCGATTGTGGGAGGTTCCGGCCGCAATTCCGTCGTCATAGCCGTATTGATCAGCCGGGACCAGGGAAGATCAATAACCTTCGGATTGACTAAACCCACTCCGCCGATCAACCCGACTTGCGCCGCTCGCTTTCTCGCCACTTCAGGTGAGCCGTAGTACGCGGCTAGAAGTGGGGCAACCGATTTGGGCGCGCCGCCTGCCAGGCGCACGCCAATAGCCCCTTTCGTCTTCAATCCCGCGAAATCGTCATAATGGTCCTCCGGGACGGTTAGTCCATACCCAATGAAAACCATGGGAGCCTCCACAATTTGGCCCGATTCTCCCGCCGCGGCCAGCGTGACCTGGTCAGGCACTTTCAGCGCCGTCGTTTTGCCCCCGGCAATGAGATCGAAACTCGATTTTTCGGCGATGACCCGGCGACTATCGAACTCAATCGGCTGCAGGAAGCCATTCGTCCCCGCAGGTTCGAGCCCGACAGCCTGAAATTGCGTGACCGTGTAATCGGCCGCCTTCTTGTAGCCTTCGCTCCCCGTATAGCGGCCTTTCAAATCGTCGCTTGCCAAATATTCGATATGTTTCCACCACAGCGACCCGTCGTCTTCCGCTTTCGACACAGCGGGCCCGCGGCCGGAACAGCCGGTGAGGGCGACTGCTATCCCGAGAACAAACGAACCCAATCGAATTATGTAATTTGGCCAACCTCGTTGGAACATGATTCACAATCGTATTGCATACAGCATGCCGGGAGATCGAGCGTCCGCGACTCGGTGGCAAATAAGTACTATCGCTATAAGACGCCAAGCTCATCCATACTGCATCTATACTGAAGAAAAGCTCTTCCTTATGAAAGCCTATGTGAAGTTTGGCCTTCTCAGCGCCCTGATTGTGGGTGCGCTCATCTGGCTCGCCGCCGGTGGAGTCAGCGAAACGCAGACCTATTACAAAACTATCCCCGAACTCCAAAAAATGGGAGATTCCGCACAAGGCCAGCGGCTGCGTGTTGCCGGCGACGTCTCGCCGGGTTCGATTGTCAAAGCCGGAGCTTCGGTAACCTTCCTCTTGCATCAGGGTGCACAACAGCTTAAAGTCGTCTACCGCGGAACCGAACCACTTCCCGATACTTTCAAAGGGGGGGCGCAAGCCATAGCCGATGGCCGGATAGGCTCGGATGGCGTTTTCGAGGCAAGTAAGGTTCAGGCCAAATGCGCGTCGAAATATGAGGCCAAACCTCCCCAGCAGCTTTCACATCCGGCTACAACGCCGACACGAGTGACAGAGCAGGCACCGGCTAAAACGGCTAGTTAAGCAAGAGAAGGAAGATTGACATGGAAAACCTGGGCGCTCTCTCGATTCTGCTCGCCTTCTGCCTCTCAATTTTCGCCGTCGCCGCAGCTTTGGCCGGCAAGTACGGGCGAAGACCGTTCCTGGTAGTGAGCGCCGAGCGCGCCGTTTATAGCGTTTGGATTCTGCTGACGATCGCGTCCGGGTTGCTGGTGTACTCGCTCCTGACCGGAGACTACCGGCTTGCTTATGTAGTGGCGCATAGCAACAAAGCGATGTCGCCGCTATACAAATTTACAGCGTGGTGGGGCGGACAGGAAGGCTCGCTGCTGCTGTGGAGCTGGCTGCTCGCCTCTTATTCCGCGCTGGCAGTCCGCTCGAACCGGCGCAAGTTTCGGAATATGATGCCGCTGGTAGTCGCCATTCTCATGACTACGGAAGCGTTCTTTACCAGCCTGATCACCTTCGTCGCCAGCCCGTTCCAGGTTCTCATGGCCGGTAAGGGAATCATCCAAGCTCCCGACGGGAGCGGCCTCGATCCATTACTCCAGTGGTGGACGATGGCCATTCACCCGCCCATGCTCTATCTGGGCTATGTCGGCTCAGTCGTGCCATTTGCCTTCGCCATGGCATCGCTCATCAGCCGCCAGCCAGGTGAAGGCTGGATTCACACTACGCGGCGCTGGGCCATCGTAACGTGGCTCTTTCAGACCACTGGTATCACGCTGGGGATGGGTTGGGCTTACACGGTTCTGAGCTGGGGTGGTTACTGGGGCTGGGACCCGGTGGAAAACGCATCGGTGATGCCATGGATTACAGCGACGGCGTTTCTGCATTCCGTCATGATGCAGGAGAAAAAAGGAATGATGAAGGTTTGGAACATGGTGTTGGTTTCGGCCACGTTCCTGCTCAGCATTCTGGGTACGACGCTTACTCGCACAGGCCTCGTGCAATCGGTGCACGCTTTCGCGCAATCGCCCATCAAGCCGTATTTCACGACGTTTCTGCTCGGCGCGCTGGCGCTGATCGCATTTGCGATCATTCGCAATCTGCCGTTTTTGAAAAGTGAGGCGCAGCTTGAGAGCGTTGTCTCGCGCGAATCGGGCTTTCTGTTCAACAATCTGATTCTGCTGGCAAGCTGCTTTGCGATCTTGTGGGGCACGCTGTTCCCGGTCATCATGGAGGCCCTCACCAACAACAAAGAAACGATCGATTCGCCGTATTATCTGCGGGTTGAAGTTCCAATCGCGCTGTTTCTGTTGTTTCTTACCGGAGTCGGTCCACTGATTGCCTGGCGGCGGAGCTCACTCGATAGCTTGAAACGCGCGTTTCTGATTCCCACGATAGTCGGCGTCCTGGTAGCCGCCGGATTAGCGGCAAGGGGCGTTCATCATCCCACGGCGCTGCTTTCGTTCGCTCTGTGCGCCTTTGTGATCACCACGATTTCAAGTGAATTCTGGAAAGGTTCGCGCGCGATTGAGGCAAAGGAAAAGCTTTCGCTTCCACGCGCCGCATTCGAGCTGACGTGGCGCAACACCAGGCGCTATGGCGGATACCTGGTCCATCTCGGTATTGTTGCCATGTTCGTCGGATTCACGGGGAGCGCCTTCAACCTGCATGAGGTACGCAACCTCGGGTTGGGCGAATCGGTGCGCTTCGGCCATTACGACCTGAAACTCGCTAATGTGGTTGACGACGGCAATGATAATTACGAAGCGAGCCGCGCGTCGGTCGAGGTGTTCCGCAACGGCAAGCACATCGATTTGCTCGAACCCGAAATCAGGCTCTATAAGGCCAGCCAGTCGCAGAACTCGCTCGTGGGCTTGCGGCGCGCTTTGAACGAGGATTTGTATCTCGTGTATTCAGGAGTGATGCCCGATGGCCGCAGGGCTACATTCCAGATGTACCAGCTCCCACTCGTTTCCTGGATCTGGATCGGCTTTTGGATCGTTCTATTCGGCACTTTGATTTGTCTCATTCCCAGCAAGCTGCGTTATCAGTACGCGCGCACGGAGGTTGTAGGTGTTGCGAGCCAGCCTGCCACGGTTGAACCTTAGACTTTTGGCCGCTTTCTTTCTGGCAATCTGCACTATTCTTGCCCAGGATCAAGACCCCACATCGCTGGGTACGCCGGCTGTTCTGCGCGTTGGCGACAAATTAGCCTGCCGCTGCCAAACCTGTCGCAACACAGTGGGCAACTGTCCCATGCTGCATTGCGGCTATACGGAGCCGATGCGCGAGCGCATCAAGAAAATGCAGGATGCAGGCATCGCCGATAACAACATCATCAACTCCATCGTCCAGGAACAGGGAGTTGTGGCGCTCGCCTCGCCACCAGCAACTGGTTGGGGATTCTTAACCTGGGTAATGCCAGGGGTTGCGCTTGTCATCGGATTTCTGATTTACTCCTGGTGGGTCCGCCGCAACCGTCAACAGGAACCCGAAAAAATCAGTGAGTTCGACCGCGCGGTTCTCGACCGGTTTCGCGATCAAATCGAATCCGAACTCGGCGAAACCAACGATATCCCCCGAGGTGGGCGAAGCGGAACGAAATGACGATTGTTTTCGCTGCCCTGCTCGTAATCGGCGTACTGGCTTTCACATTGTTTATCCGCCAGAAAGACATTCCCGAGCCGCTGCCTGTCTCACCGCTCCAGCATCTGGAAGACCGCAAATCAGTCATCTACGACAATTTACGTGATCTTCAATTCGAATATCGCGTGGGCAAACTTTCGGATAACGATTACCAGCGCACGAAAATCTCGCTGCAGAAGGAGCTTGCGGGGGTGCTCGCCGAAATGGAAGAAACGGCGAGAAAGCTGGGGCTCGCTACGCGGCGGACCGCTCCGCCGTCCAAAGCTCAGGCGCAGCTCCAGACACAGGGTCTCAAAACGCAAAATAAGTGCCCGCACTGTGGCGCAAGGTTTTCGCGCGCGATGCGCTATTGCGGCGAATGCGGAAAGGCAATGACGGCATGAAATTTGTTGCGCTTTCGGTGTTTGTGCTGCTCCGCCTGCCGTTGTTGGCGGCTATCGATGGTGCCGTGACCAATGGGACTACGAATCAACCGCAGGCTGGAGTCTCGCTGACCCTGGTGAAACCGGGAGCGCAAGGCATGCAAACCTTGGGACAAACCACTTCGGACTCGCAGGGTCATTTTCATTTCGAAAACGACCAGCCGGGAGGAGGGCCTCAGCTCTTACAGGCGCAATACCAGGACGTTACGTACAACACGCTATTGACACCAAACATGCCCACCTCGGGCGTCGACGTTCGTGTTTTCGAAGCCACCAAGTCGCCGGCTTCCGCTCAAATCTTGCAGCACATACTCGTGATTCAGCCCTCGCCAGGTCAGACTGCGGTAAACGAAACGATCATGGTCAAAAACGGCAGTAATCGAACCTTCGCCAACTCCGACTCGGGCGACGCTCGATTCTTCCTGCCTCCGGCGGCGAACGGACAGGTTCGCATTCAAGTGCAGGGTCCCGGCGGCATGCCGCTTCCCCGGCCGGCAGAGCGGACGGACGAAGACAACGTATTTAAGATCGATTACCCGATCAAGCCCGGCCAGACCGAGTTCGATATCAGCTACGTATTGCCCGTCGGCTCGCCCGAAACGTTCAAGGGTCGCACCGAAAAGATCAAGGGCCAGCCCGATGCGCCGGTTCGCTTGGTCGTTCCATCTGGCGTTACGGTCGAGAGTCCAGACATTCGGCCGCTCGGTCGGGAGCCGCAAACCCAAGCGATGATTTACGACCTCGCCAGGCCCTCGTTCAGCCTGAATGTGACGGGTACTGGCAGCCTCAGCCAGGGCGGAGACGATTCAGCGGCAAGCGAAGATGAATCCGACAGGCCGAAAGTGGAACAGGAAAACCCTCCCATTTATCATCATCTCGGTCTACTGGCCGGCCTCGCCTTGGCCATACTTGGAACGGGTGTGGCGCTCCTTTACCGTTCCTCGCCTGTGCGCGATCCGGGAAGATAGCGGCAGGCCAATGCCCGTTGCTATCGCGCTTGAAGGTGTCTGGAAATATTACGGCGACTATCCGGCGCTACGCGACTACTCACTCGATGTTGCGGAGGGAAGTTGCTGCGCGCTGCTGGGCCGGAATGGCGCGGGCAAGACAACACTTTTGCGGGTGCTTGCGGGTTTGTCGCCATTTCAAAGAGGCGATATATCTGTGCTGGGAGCAAAGCCTCGCAGTAGTGAAGCGCGGCGCGTCTCTGGGTTTCTGGGGCACGGCATCGGCGTCTATGAAGACTTAAGCGCGCGCGAAAACCTCGATTTCTTTGCGGCCGCTCTCGGCGTCTCACGAGACAAGCAGGCGATTTCGCGGTGGCTCGAACGTGTCGATCTGGCGCGAGTGGCCGGCATACCTGTTCGCCAGTATTCCCGTGGCATGCGCCAGCGGCTGGCGCTCGCTCGCACGTTCCTGGGGTCGCCTCGCCTTCTGCTTCTCGACGAACCTTTCACCTCTCTCGACGATCGCGCAATAAACATGCTTGGTGAGCTGTTAAGCGAAGCTCGAGACCGTGGCGCCACGATTCTCTTTTCGACGCACCAGATGCGAGAGGCTATGGCAATCGCCTCGCATGTGGCGTTGATCGAACAGGGCAAGTTGCGCTATTCAGGGGAACGCACGCAAGCCATGCTCGACGATCCAGCGCTGCTCTACCGCGAATACATGGAGCTGGGCGGCATTTAGCGCGGATGAATGCCTTTACGCAGGCGCTATCGGTGGCGCGCAAAGACCTGGCAATCGAATTCCGCACGAAGGAGTCGCTCAACTCCGCCGGAGCGTTCTCGATCGTCATTCTAGTGCTGTTCAGCTTTGCCTTCGACCTTTCCGGCGAGGAAACCAGAGACATTTCGGGCGGCTTGCTCTGGCTTTGCTTCTCTTTTGCCGGCGCTCTCGTGTTCAATCGGGGCTTCGCGCGCGAATTACCCAATGAGTGCCTCGACGCCCTGCTCGCTTCGCCGTTGTCGGCCAGCAGTCTCGTTGTGGGAAAGGCTATCACCAGCGTAGTGCTGTTGCTTATCGTGGAAGCCGTGTCGTTTTTCGTGTTCGGCATCTTTTATAACGTTCGCTGGCTCCAGCAGCCATTCACGCTTCTTGCCGTATGTATGCTGGCTACTTGGGGCATTTGTATCATCGGTTCCGTCTTTGGAGCGCTCACAGTAAATCTCCGTCTGAGGGAGCTGATGCTGCCGGTGGTGATCTATCCGTTGCTGATTCCGCTACTGATCGCCGCTATCGAACTGACAAATTTAGTTCTGACCAATCAACCGGTCAGCTTTCTATGGCTGCGCGTTCTGTTGGTGTTCGACATTATTTTCACCAGTCTCGCGATCGCCCTGGCGGAAATAATTTTGGTGAACTAGAAAGATATAAGGAGACTTATGCGCGACAAATTGGCCTACGCTCTGCTCGCAGCGGGCGGGCTATTTTTTTTCGTGAACCTGTACGGCATCTTTAATGTGCTGCCCGACGAGGCGAGCCAGGGCGCCATTTACCGGATACTCCTCATACACGTGCCCGCTGCCATCACCTGCTTCGTGGGCTTCTTTGTTGCCATGGTACTCAGTATTGGCTATCTCACTACGGGAAACTTGGCCTTCGATGCCGCCGCAGCCTCCATTAACGAGGTTTCTCTAATATTTGCCTTCATGAACGTTGTCACCGGCAGCATTTGGGCGCGCATCATCTGGGGTATCTGGTGGACGTGGGATGCCCGGCTCACGTCCATGTTCGTTTGCCTCCTTATCTATGTTGGGTATTTGATTCTACGGCAGTCGATCGACGAGCCCACCCAGCGAGGCCGGCTATCGGCGGCATTCTGCATTTTCGGCTGCGTGGATATTGTGATCGTCTGGAAGTCGATCGAGTGGTTCCGCACGCAGCATCCAGGGCCGGTTCTCGATATCCGCACTGGAGGCGGCCATATCGACCCCGCCATGCAGTCAATGCTCTTTAGAGACCTCGGGGCGTTCTTGCTGATTGCCTCCGCGCTGGTTCTGGTCCGTGTGAAACAGGAAGAAAATGCGCGCGAAATCGACGCCTTGCGCCGGCTCGCGCATGCGTAACGGGAGGAATTAAATGGACGCTCGAAATTCTCTTTTCATGTTCTACGGCTTCCTTGCCGCGTGGCTGATCGTCCTCATCTACGTGATGACGTTGGTTCGGCGCGCCAGCCGTCTGAAACGCGAGCTCGAGGATGTAAAGCGTTTGCTTGCATCGAAGGAATCCACGCCTCAATCGCGGCTTTAGGGCACGATGGCCGGCAAGACCGCTCCTTAGCAGTCGCGGCCCGGTTGGGATTGTCGAGTAGTTGTCGCTAGCGACATTAAGCAAGCATTCATTAGACTCATTCGCATCAGATGTCGATGTCGAACTCGAGTCCATATTTCGACTGTTTGCCGTGGACTTGCGTAGTTAATCCGTTGTAAATCAGCGTGAAAGCGTTCGGAGACTTGCGTGCGTACATCTCTCTGGATGCGCGTTCTGCATACTCCCCGGACGCAGACCGGCATTCCTCACTGAGCGAGAGAGTGTTCCCCACCCCTCCCACTCTCTCGCATTTTTTAGGACTCGACGAGAGCTAATCTCTACCAGGTGGATATTCTGAGCGCGGAATACGCAGCTTGAGATCTCTCAGTTCACGACCAGCTGCTACGTCCCCAGCAATTGGTTATGAAACTGCAGCAGAGACAGTCAGGAGGAGCATATGAGTCAGATATGCAGGATGTGTGGATGCACGAAATCTCAGGCAATGGCGGACGCGAGGACCCTTGGCTTGCAGAGTGAGCTTCAAAATGGGTTCTACAACTGCTGCCAGATCGCGGGGTGGGCCGATGAACAGTGGTTGGCATGGCTAGAAGCAGCACACCAGGATGGCAGGCCGGCCGATGACGTTACAAGGCCGCTCGAATGGGACGATGCGGGAGCTATTGCTGTTCCAATCGTCGTTCGACACACCATATCCGGCACGCGCCAAAGCGGACGCGAGACCCGCTGAAGACGATGGCAGGTTTCGCCCTCGCCCGCAGCTTACAAAAAAAAACGCGAAAGAGTGGGGGATTTTCACTCCCTCGCTGACTGAGGAAAGCCCGCGCAGTTCGGGCCGTCTGCAGCGCATTCTCAAGTTCGAGAAAGAAGACATCATTCCAGGAGAAATCGATCGGCACTACCACGGCGCGTTCGAACGCTACGTCGCGATCCAATGTCGCGGAATCGCGGTATTTCGCTAAATAGGGCGCCTAAATCCGAATACGAGGCACACTGTCGAATTGTCGACATCTCAGCAAGTGGTAACGAAGTTCGCTCAGCCGCCCAGGGAACGGTACTTATACTTGTCTATCCCAAGTGCCCGGATCTTCGATTCCAGTGTCGACGCTGGAAGGCGCAGCCGTGCGGCCGCGCCCTTCGATCCCGCAATCCGGCCCTTAGTCTCGGCCAAAGCTGACTCAATCAGCTCGCGCTCACGCTAATGTAGCACATCGGTTTTAGAAGTAGATTCGGGAGCTGCGCGGATTCCAAGCACGCTGGAATCGATGCGCAAGATGCCGCTCTCGGCGAGAATAACACCTCGCTCAATTACGTTCTGCAGCTCGCGGATGTTACCTGGCCAATCGTAATCGACCAGAGCCTCCATCGTCTCGCGATCAATGTGCTCGATCTTTTTGCACGTGCGCTCACAAGCACGGCAGGTCAAATACTCGACCAGCATTGGAATATCTTCCCGGCGCTCCCTCAACGCTGGTATATGGATCGGAAACACGCTCACTCGATAGTACAAATCGCCCCGAAACCGGCCTGCGGCTATTGCCTGGGAGAGATCGCGATTTGTCGCAGCAATCAGCCGCGCATCCGTGCGGATCGTTTGGCTTCCTCCCACCCTTTCAAATTCCTGTTCCTGTAGAACTCGAAGAAGCATAACCTGCATCTCAAGCGGCAGTTCCCCCACCTCGTCGAGAAATAAGGAGGACTGATCCGCCATTTCGAAGCGCCCGACACGTCTTTGGATCGCGCCAGTAAAGGCACCTCGTTCGTGACCGAACAGTTCGCTGGCGATCAGCGATTCCGGTATCGCCGCACAGTTCAGTTTCACCATCGGGTTAGCCCCCCGCCGCGACTTCCGATGAATGGTCTTTGCGACTAGTTCTTTTCCCGTGCCGGTCTCGCCCAAAATCAGCACCGTCGAATCCGTTGCCGCAACCTTGTCAATTGCCGACAGCACCTGTTTCAGCGCTGAGGAGGAACCGACGAGCTCTTCGAATCCCGTGCTCTCGAATATACTTTCCTTCAGAACCAGGTTCTCTGCCTGCAGCTTCTGCCGGAGCGTGTTGATCTCCTGATAAGCGAGCGCGTTAGCAGCCGCCATAGCGGAGATCTCTGCAATTTCAGAGAAGAGGGAGACCGCCTCCGGCGTGTATTCTCGAGGATGGTCGTGAATAAAACGGATTGCGCCGAGCATGCGCCCACGCACCACCAAGGGACACAGCACGTACGCGCGGTAGCCGAAGGTCAGCAGTCTGGGCTCGTCTCGAAATCGCTGTAGACGAGCAATATCAGGACAGACATAAGGTCGCCCTGTGGTCCGAACGTGCTCCATTACAGAGTTCACCATCGGTATCCGGTCGGGCAGAGTTCCTGCGGGCGATCCGGTAGAGCGTGCCAGCAACTCATCCAGGGATTCTCCCGCTACTGGTTCGACGCCGGCTACATGTAGCGAATATGGTCGGTAGCAATCCCCGTCGAGAACGAGCACGGCCACTGACCGAAGCTCATCGATCCGGCTAAGTGGGTCACTCAGCGCGCGCAAGAATTCGTCGAAATCCAAATAGGAATTGGCAGCCTTCGCAACCTCCAGCAACAATTGATAACGCTGCGACGATCCTGTCGGAGGACTGGCGAGTTGTCTACTATCGGAGTTTGGAATACTGTCATCCGTCGTGCTATTCTTTGATGTTTTCCGTATGGCCGAGGGAACAATTATGAAAGAAGAAAAAATTCCTCATGCGTTACACCGGCTCCCAAAGCCCGTTCATCAATCCGAAGCTCGACTCGCTGGAAAGGACGATTGTGTCGAGATTTCGACATGAATGCGCCGCGTGCACGGAGGATGTCTGGTTCGCTTGTCGAGCTTGGCAGACGGGTGTTGCCGGGAGAGCCCATTCAGGCTCCCCTGATCTCGTCTCACAACATTGCCGGCGCCAGTTCTCCCAAAACTATTGACGGCATTCGCGATTCCGCGACTGTAAGAGTCGACTGATCGACCAAGCGCACTGGCTTCCGTCTAGAAGCACGGTCGGCTGAATGCTTAACTCCTTCAAAAGCAGATCCTCTGCGGCAGCAAACTGCAAAGGATCGACGCTCGCTTGCTGCGTAACTTTCGTTGTTCAATGCTACGCATCCTTTCTCGAGCATCTGGCGGCCCACGACAATGCCGACAGGGCGAGCGCCTGAAGCGCCATCGACTAAGTCAAAAGAACTGAGCTTATAGCCCAACGCAGCTTTGGCGACGAACGGGTGATTGGCCCGTCCGACTGGCTAAACATGGGGCGTACGTTCGACACCGTGCGGCTCGATCTCCACAATCCCGGCGTCAAAGTCAGTATATTTGCTGCCTCGGTGATTAATGCTGGCAATGGAGAGATCGATCACCACATCGAAGGCAAAAATATCTCCGGTATCTATACAAGTCTCGATCATCTCATCCCACACGCGACTCTTGAGCCTTAGGTATTCTGGCGCGTAGCCGCAGCGAATGTCTCACTGCCAGAAACCGCCAGCCTTGGTCATATGAGCGAGGTCACCACAGGCGTCCGCGCCGGTGGCACGCTGCCTGCAAATTTCGACTATGACCTCGAAATGATCAAGCAGACTGGTTCGCTCGGACCTAAGTCAATCCCTGCCTGGGCCGGCCACTGGAACGCCGGCTATTCGTTCCTCAATGCGCGGAGCCGGCCGAGAATTTTTGTGGAATACAACTACGCCTCCGGCAACGATAACCCAGGCTGCCACGTCTGGGGGACGCATGATCAATCTACGCCTCGGCTCACGACAAGATGGAATTCGCCGATCAGTTCGGTTGGAAGAACATTGAAGACCTACAGGCAGCCGTGAGCGAAAAGCTTCGGAAGAATGGGACGTTGACCCAAGTATTTAACGATTTATGGCTGGCTACAAAAAATGATGCTGTTTATGCAGACAGTGGAGCAATTGCCATAGGCGAAGTCCAATGCTACAAGCAGACACCTTGGCATCGAACTGGATTTCATCGCCGACTACGAAGAAAACCGTCATGTGTCATATGGTTTTGGACTAGCTCATTTGTTTACAGGTCAGTTCTTGAATGAGGCCACGTCAGGTAAGGACTACAACTATCCATTTGCCTATGTGACTTACATTTTCTAACGGATTCTGGATTTGGTGTGAAGAGTGCAAATAACAAACAACATTCCGAAAAAAGTGCGCGAGCTGCACTGGCACCCGCACGCAGACGAGTGCCAGTACTACATCAGCGGTCACGACTGTGTTGCATGTTCAGCGAACGCAGGCAAAATCGGCATCGATCGGATGCGCACACCCATTGCGTTGAAGATCGCGTTCGCTATCGCCGGAGCGATTCCAACGATCGGGATCTCGCCCGCTCCCGCCGACGGCACGTCCTTGCGGTCGAGAATCACCAGGTCGATCTTTGGCACGTCGCTGAAACGCGGCACACGGTACTGAGACAACTTCGCATTGAGAATGCGGCCGTTCGCGAAATCGATGGTTTCGAACAGCGCTCCGCCCATGCCCATCACAATCGCGCCTTCCACCTGGTTCTTCAGATGTTCAGGGTTGACCACGGCCCCGCAGTCCCACGCTTGAACAACTCGTGTTACGTGCACCGTCCGGTGCGGATCTATGTGTACTTCGGCGCAACAGCCGACGTAGCCGCCCTTCTCCGTCCCGCAGGCAAGACCGAAGCCCGTCGTGCTCGAGCGCCTGTTTTGCGGCCACCCAAATCGGTCGGTTGAGGCCTCCAGTACTGCGCGAATACGTTCGTTTTTCAAATTCTTCAGCCGGAACGCGAGTGGGTCCATGCCGGATGCGGCTGCAAGCTCATCCATCTGCGATTCGCGCGCGAAGTGGTTAGCCGTTGATGCAAGTCCGCGATACGATCCCTCGCGAAGCGGCGATTTCGCAGCATGAAACTCTACCCTTCGATTCGCGACTTCATACGGCGTGTCGACGCCCGAGGGCCCAGATAGGTAGTTATGAAACTCCCACGCAGTCAGCTTCCCGTCGGCGCCGATGCCGCTGCTTACGTCAATGACGCCGGCAGGCCGGAAATAGGCCCAAGTGAACTCCTCCTCGCGCGTCCAGAGCAGCTTCACCGGCTTCCCGGCGTGTTTCGCGAGTCTCGCCGCTTCCACCGCATATTCGGCCGAATGCTTGCCGCCGTACGCCGATCCTGTATCGGGAACGATCACGCGTACGTTTTCCTCGTGCATCGAAAACGCTTCCGCCAGCTCGGTCCTGACTCCGAACGGCCGCTGGCTACCGGTCCACACTGTCAACTGGTCGCCGTTCCATTCGGCGAGCGCGGCGCGCGGCTCCAATGGAACGTGCGCGATGTACGCAACCGTATAGGTGCTACGCAACGTCTTTGCAGCAGACTGCAAACCGGCTTCGACCGAACCTACAGTATGGGAACCGCGGCTCGGCGGCCCCGGCTCAGTATTCTGCTTGATATAGGAGAACAATTCGTGCTGCGAGATCTGCGGCTGTTCCTCCCACTTCGATTCGATCCTTTGCAACGCTTTTGCGGCGATCTGCTCGTCACGCGCAGCGACCCCGATAAACTCCCTCTCGCGTACAACCGTGACGCCTTCCATCTTGGCCGCCGCGCTCGTATCGGCGGAGATGAGCTTTGCGTGAAAGCTCGGCGCCCGCAACACACGGCCATAAAGCATTTCAGGCCGCGTGTAATCCGACGGGTACTTATGCTTCCCAGTCACAAATTCGCGCGCGTTCAACTTGGGTGTGCTGATTCCGGCCGCACGCCAGTCGGGCGGCAAAGTAGCAAGGCCGTCTTTGCCAATCGTATGGACCCAGTCCACCTTCGCGGCCAGTTCGCCGAACCCCGCTTTCTTTCCCGAACTCTTGTGAACAACACACCTGTTTGATATCGCGAGGGCATTCCGGTCGACTTTCCATTCGCTTGCCGCCTCATCGAGCAGAATCTCGCGCGCGGTCGAGGCCATTTTTCGCAGCTCGGGCGCCATCGTCGGAGTCGTTCGGCTTCCGAATGTCCCAGCGTCCCACGGCGTCAGCGCTGTGTTGCCCATTACCAGTTGCACAGCACTGAACTCACAGCGTAATTCGTCCGCAACCGCCTGAGTGAGCGATGTACGAACGTTTTGCCCGACTTCGACTTTGCCTGTGTACGCCGTGATGGTGCCGCCCGATCCAATGTGCAGCCACGCCGCGACGTCCCCAGGCAGTTTCTCGCCCTGTCTGCCGCGTCCGCCGCCAGATTCCTGTGCGCCGGCCTCCGTACCGGCCGTGAACAGGACCAGCACGCCTCCACCGAGCGATTTAAAAAAGCCGCGCCTGTCAAGACATACGCTAATCGATTTGACTTCAACCATGGTGCTCTCTCCTTGCGTGGGCCGTCATTGTGTGGGACGCCTTCTGCACTGCGGCGATGATACGGTTATACGTGCCACAACGGCAGATATTTCCCTCGAGCGCTTGCTTAATCGAGGCTTCCGAAGGCGCCTGATTCTTGCGGAGAAGCGCGACAGCTGATACGATCATGCCCGACGTACAGTACCCACACTGCATTGCGTCGCATTCGATGAAGGACTCTTGCACGGGGTGTAAATGCTCCCCGTCGGCAATGCCTTCGATCGTCGTGATCGCCTTCCCGGCAACGCTGGCGACCGGCGTAACGCACGACCTGTGCGCTACACCATCAATCAACACGGTACAGGCGCCGCACTGGCCCTCGCCGCAGCCGTATTTGGCTCCCGTCAGTTCCAGCTCATTGCGAAGAACCCAGAGCAGCGGACGCTCGGGATCAACGGAAACCGCGGACTCCTTGCCGTTTACAACCAGTTTCATATCTTCATTTTAGGTCCAGAGCCGGCCTTCCTACAGCGCCCTCGGCGGAATGATTCGTTCGCTCCAGTCTAGAGCACCGTCGATTATCAAGGCACTTCTCCCGCTCCTATGACCCGCCATCCCTACTTGCGCCGTGTTGCTGTAAGAATAGGACTATGCGGAAGAAGATTTTGGAATCGGACGCTGCCCAGCTGCGCAGCGGCGAATCGGGTCAAGGCTGGCTTCATCTAGATCGGCTCGCCACAGTCGAGGTAACGTCGGAAGATCCCAGTTTTCCCATTGAATCCGCGCTTAGTCCAGACAGCGGGCCTGGTTGGCGAGCTTCTCAGAAAGGCGAACAGCAGATACGGATTATCTTTGATGAACCTATCTCGCTACATCGCATCCAGCTTCGGTTCGTTGAAACCGAGTCGGAGCGAACTCAGGAGTTCACCATTCGATGGTTGCCCGCTGAAGGCGGCCCTACGAAAGAAATTATCCGCCAACAGTGGAATTTCAGCCCTGGTGGCTCAACAACAGAAGTTGAAGACTATAAGGTCAACTTGAACGCCGTGTCTATCCTGGAACTAGCGATTCAACCCGATGTTGGACGACGTGAAGCGGTCGCGAGCCTGGCAGCTTGCCGTCTGGGCTGATTGCGGCATTGGCTCGAAGTCAAAAGCTATGAAAACATGCTATAATTGACTGTGCTACGTGCGGCTCGTATTCGTCGAAAAGGTCATCTTCGTTCCGGGCTGAATATAGAACAATTTAAGGAGCAGGGTTTGTAAGGCGCGACTCAGAAACGAGTAAATGTGCAATTCCTTTATGACGGCTTCACTCAGGACGGCAACAATCGTTGTTACTCATTTAAAGCTGTAGACGGCCATCGGCCCATCGTACTGTATACCATCTGGGTTGATTTGGCGCTTTTTGCCAAATATCAGGTGGCACTACAAAGCGGCCCCACGTTTTGCCTTCACCTTCTTCAGACTGCGTGCGCCAGCAGCACCGATCAAAAGGATCCAGACTGCAACTACCGGGCAGTGGACGCCGACTTTGCAGGTGTATTAGCGGAACGCGCGGCCCGGGCCACCGCTATTGCGTTGAAGAGGACAGCGCGCCGGCCTTTTCGAAAGCCGCAGCCTTCCTCACAGTTACACCGTTATTTAAGTTGATCCAGCTTTGCTCCTGCGCCACAAGAGAGAGCCCCCAGGTATAAACCGCATTTACTGAAAGGAAATAAATGATTTCGACCTTCTATGTTGTCCAAAGAAATGGAATTCCGTCCGTCTGGCAGACGAGCCCGAAACACATTCTGCAACTGTTGAAACGGAAAGCGGAGTTTACGCTTGCCTCCGATACACCCAGTGGAACCCGGCACGAAGCATTAGTCAAGCTTCGACAGCTTTTTCCCCAGCACAGGCCGATAAAAACCCCAATCAAGAGTAATGATCGCGCGACGTTGCCGAGCGGGTTCTCCGACTGAATCGTTTTGCTTTATCTTGGGCCCTCCGCGGCCGACATTGTTTCCTGCTTTCGATGACATCGCTAAAGCCGAACCGACACCGACCGCCAGAGTGCCTTCAATACGCCGCTAACAAGCCGTTACATGAGCTTCTAGCGCTCGCGGACACGGGCGTCGGCCTCGTCTGCCAATTCGAGTAGCAGGTTAGTAAATGCGGCCGGTTCGCCAATGAACAGGCCATTGTCGATGAAGCTGGTGATGGCTCCTTTCGCATCGATTTGGCCAGGGCCAGCCGGGCGAATGACCGCGCAGAGCGGCAGATCTTTGCTGATGAATTCGCAAGGAACGGGAAAAATCAGGTTCGTCCTGAAAGAGTTCTTCAGACTGCAGCTCGTTGAAATCGGGCAAGGCCAATCCAGTGTCTGAGACTGGAGTCTGGGGGCGCGCCGGAAGTTAATCAGTAAGGCGAGGTTGAGACCTGACGCCTTCCAGTAATTGATGCACTGGGCTAGGTGCTCAGTGGTGAACTGATCCACACATTTGACTTCTATCAGCAGCCGGTCTGCTACCACCAGATCCGCCGTATACACCCCAACGTGCTTCCCTTTGTACACCACCGAGAAGGGTGCCTGGATAGCGGTCGGAAGATCGCGGAGCTTGAGTTCTTCGAGTAATCCCGCTCGTAGAGTTTCTCGACGAACCCCGAACCCAGAACGTTGCTGACCTCATAGGGCGCACCGATGACGGTTTCTACTAGCATTTCTAAAGAGGCGCGCTCTTGCTCATCCGCTTTCTCCCGGTTCGGCTGCTTAGACTATCGCGTCATCGTGAGAACACTCATTCGCGACGCACTTGCTGGAAGGCCTTGATCTGTGTCGGGTTACGCCTGCGTCAGATCGCGTTCGGGTTGTCTGGTGGGTTAGTGAAAAAGCGGATTATTCGTTTTGGTTTCGTTGATCACACTACCCACTGATGCCTGTGGGCGGCACTGGCTGCTGCCCATGCAAAGAGAAGAGCAGCAGCACGAAAGAACACAAGCGCCGCTAAGCTGCGCAAGCTATTCAGGAATTGCGAATTACGCGCATCAGACTTTGAAGTTTACGCTCGGTCGAAGCTTTGCTTCTGTTCAGATTTTGCTCAATGCATAGCCCGTTGAAGAACGTCAAAACGACATCCGCCGCCGAGGCCGGATCGATTTTGGGCAGTTCAACAGCGACGTTCCTTGCAATCAGGTGCTTCAATCTTCGCTGGCTGGCGAGAATGACATCAAGTGCCGCGGGCGGCAAACCTGCCAGTTCGCGCATCGAATTCACAGCGAAGCATCCTTTCTGATCAGCACTGCAACCGAAAGCCAATCTGAGGAATTCTTCGATGTTGTTCCAGCCGCGAGGTTCAGAAACGAGAATTTCCCCGCCTCGCGTCTCAACATAGTGTTGAAGGCTTGCGACAAAAAGGTCGTCCTTGTCCCTGAACTCCGTGTAGAGACCCGATTTGTTCACGCCGGTTGCGCGTTCCAGATCCTGAAGGCTCGTGTCGGCGAAGCCCCGTTTCCAAAAAACGGGGATGGCTTTGTCCAGAACCCCGTCGCGGCTAAATTTCTTGGGTCGTGCCATCACCTTCACTCGTGAACCTAAGTAACTGCGTCGGTCCAGTTACTGCTGTATAGGTACTCATGGTGTGCTCTGTTAATTGTGATTCCTTTACTCTTTGGCGCCGTTCAGGAAGAACAACATTGTCCGTTCCCTTGTTGCGCCACGCGTGGCGGGTCCCGTTCTGTACGACGATATCGCCCCGTTCGAGGTGAATAGTCTTGCCATTATCAAGCTCCAGCCACATCTCGCCTTCCCAGCCGATTGAATAGTCGACGGTGTTCGTCCTGTGCATCGCCGGGTCATCCTTCTCGAAATGATCCGCCAGTCCCCTCAAACGAACGAGCGCTTCTTTCTGCGCCGCCTCACCGTCAAACGAAGGCTCTGTGAAGACCGAGCTCGGGGGAAAAGTCACGACGTGCAAGCTGGTGCCGCCGGGTCCGGGTACGACCGATTCGGGATACCGATTAAACCTTTGCTCGTTACGGAGGTCCGGAATCGTCGGGTTTACCCAGACGAGTGTATGCTCGTAGCCTGGGACGCTGCTGAACTCGTACGACTTGAGTTGCTCGTCACTCTCTACAACGGACTTGCCGTCTACGTTGGCAGTTACGATTCGTCGATGGGTACTTCGCTTCATATAGTTGTTGCGGCGTTATCCGCGGCTCACTTTCCCGTAGATCGATGCCCGACCCGATATGGGATATTGAACCGTACAGTTCATTATCCCCGCGTCGAGCTGGAGCTGTCAACGGAATTGTGCAAGCTACCCCCAGTCTGGCGCAAATTCGATCACAATCCCAACGAATTCTGGAATCCTCGTGCGGTTATGAACGGTCCAGTGCAATAGGAACTGTGAGCCTTGGGCCATCGACATGAGAAACGACTCATGCACAAGCTGCAAGGCAAAGTGGCAGTCATCACGGGCCGTCGCCAGAAGGAGCTCGACGAGGCCGTGAACGCAGTGGCAGCAACGTAACCTGCGTTCAGGGAGACGTTGCTAGACGGGTCGACCTTGATCGTTTGTACGACAGCGTTAATGAGGTGAAGGGCCGAATCCATATTGTTTTGGCCAATGCCGGCCTTGCTGAATTTGCTCCCTTCGCTAGTGTCACCGAAGAGCATTTCGACGAGATGTTCAGCATCAATGTAAGGGAACGTTTTTCAGCCTGACGCGAGCGGCTGCGCGGTGCTCCTCTGCCAGAACCTCGTCGATATCCTACACTTCGACTCTGTGGCTGGTAAGCTGAGAACGCTTGGCGGAGTTCCACGGGCCGGCGACTCTCCCGCGAAGCTAGTTGCTACGTCGCACAAATTGTGACGCCCTCCCAACCTCCTGGTGCTCTGAGGCGGGAATCTTCAGAAGCTCAGCGACCGTCCTCAGTATCTCGCGCGAAAGAGACTCATCCGATACGGCGCGCGCCAGCGCCAGCGCCCCGACGAGCGCACTTAAAGTCAAGATCGCCCTCGACCTTGCGGCACGCTGGTCCTTGCCTGGTAGCAACCCGACAATCAACTGGAGGTCATTCCGGACTTGCTCAGAAGTAAGCGCGCGGGTCCGCTTATCGCTGCGTGCGATCTCCGGCGCCAGCGCGCTGAAGGCACAGCCCGTACCTGGATTCTTACGGTGCACATCGCTCAGATAGTCGTCGATCAGTTCTGCGAGGGATACCGATGGTCCGCCAGACGCGGCGGCGTCCACTCGACGCTGCCAATCGCCAAACGCAGAGCTAAGCGCTTCGGCGACCAATTCGTCACGCGAATCGAAGTGCTTGTAGAAGCCGCCCACCGTCATGCCGGCTTCCTTCATCAGCTCCGCTATTCCGAGTCCCGCGAGGCCCTTTTCGCGGAATCTCTTTGAGGCAATGGCAACGATGCGCTTATGAGTTCTCGCCTTTTGGGCCTTGGAATAGCCCATGTGACCCTCCTCCAAAATCATCTGCAACTAAATCAGGATCAACAAATCCAAGCCCATATCTGGATTATAACAATAATCCAGAGGACTTGTTTAGCGAAGGCAGGGACTGCACCAATTCACGACCTGCTGCTGGTCTCGATCGAGGGAACAATTTCCGGCTTGTGGCCTGAGGGCGCAGGCCATGACTGACATGAAAAGAGGGAGAACTAATATGCGTGCAATGGGAGCAGAAACTTTCAATGGTTATAAAGCGTTGAAGCTCGTAGATCTTCCGAAACCAGCGGTCACAGACGGGAAAGTACTGGTGCGAATCACTGCGGCCGGCGTCACGCCGCTCGACTATACGATTCTCTCCGGCAAATTTCACAACTCGAAGGCCCCGCAGTCCTAGGCAACGAAGGAGCGGGAATGGTCGAGGAGGGAGGCGGAACGGAGTTTCCCGTCGACTCACGCGTGATGTTCTTCGGCGCCTATGGCGCTTTTGAGGACGGAGCCTACAGCGAGTGGGTTGCGGTACGGAAGGAAGACCTTTGCCTGATTCCTGACAATCTCGACGACGTGAGTGCCGCAGGTATTCCGGTCGCGTATCTCACAGCGCAGGTGACTCTTACCCGGGCTGGCTTTCGGGCAGGCAAGACTGTTCTGGCACCGGCGATCGGAGGATCGATCGGCAATGCAGTGACGCAATTGGCCGCGCCTTCGGTGCAAAACATGCCATGTCAAGCACGGCTAATCATGCGAAAGCCGAGCAGGCGAAGGCGCTCGGATTCAATGAAGTCATCGATACCTCCTTGGAGAAGTTGGGTGACGGCGTGCGTCGTATCACTGGCGGTTACGGCGCAGACATTGTCATCGACGGAATCGGCGGTGAAGTCTTGAGCGAGGCGCTCGGAGCGCTTGCGTTGGAAGGAAGCCTCACGACACTGGGGTATTCCGGGGGCCGTAAGACAACCATTGACGTGACAAATCTCATCGTGCCACAGGCCAGCATCCGGAGTCTCAACATGTTCGCTCAGCCGCAGGCGGCCGTTACTGAAGCTTGGAACGTTATTGTCTCTCTGCTTAAATCCCGTGCGATCAAACCGATCGTGGCTAAGACTGGGTAATGGTCGGCAGTCGCTGGCAAACCTGTTGATGACCGCGAACCGCCCGGCCCTTACTTCCCACAACATTCTAGAATCCACTTGCAGTTGTGAACCATCTGGTTCAATATGAAGCAGCTGATGCGATTTGATCAGCATTAGGAGGCGTTGCCGTGATGAATAGTGAACAGATCGACGATATGTCGTCAGCGATTGACAACGAACTAAACCAAGCTCTCGTCAACGCCGATATCGCCAACAGTTACGAAGAGTTTCTTGCGATCTTCGACCGGTTCTATGCGGAACAGGTCGAGGTGGCGAGCGATGGCCACTCGACGGGGCTCGCGGGAAAATCGCGCGTGCTTCCCATCCTTTTCAACTTCCTCGTGCCGCTTCATGTGATGGCCGAGGTCGGGGGTCTCTCCGTTACGCTTCAGTATTTTCCGATTCACAGCGACAAGCACGGGGAGCAACATGCCGAGTGGTCGCTCGATCTGCTCGGAATCCTCGGAAGGCGCGTTACGTTGCATTGGTCTTCGGCCAGGCGGTGGAAGGGCTCCCATGTCGTCTACGAGCGTCACTACGAACATCGCCAAATCGGCGAGCCGCTGACCATCATTGACCTGGACCTCAGTGCGTCCTCACCCAGGCTCGCAACTGTAGCCAGGCCATCGTAATACGGTGGGCTTTGTCGTCTTTCAGGCTTCGATAAAGGTGCAGTGGAGCAATCTTTCGCAGGATTCGTCACATTGATCCGAGTGACCGAATGGATCTCGAGTCAAACGCCATAACGTCGTTTCTCGGTACTCATCAGTTGACAGAACTCAACATCAGGACCGCCCCCGACTCAAGAACTCGATAGTCCTTTGCTAGAACGCATTTCGAATTTCATCGGATCTTATTGGACGCACGAGCGACCAACTCGTTCAATCTCGAAAGCAACACTTTCAGGATGGGAGACTGGTTCGACTTGTTGTAGCCGAAGACCAGGTCGACAGTTGGCGTATCCCCCCTTAAGAGGCCGACTCGTTACAGACGAAGGGAGAAAGTTCTGTGCGTAAGCAGGTAACAGCCCTACGCCGCGCGTCGATGCTATTAAGGACATTCCCATGGCGAGATGGTCCACCTCGTGAGCTGGCGTGATGTTGATTCCGGATCGTTTGAGGTAATTGTCGATGACCATACGCAGCACCGGAGCCGTGTCCGATACGGTCACGAATGTCTCGCGTACTAGATCCCCCGGACTGACGGCTTTGAGCGCAGCAAGATGGTGGTTACTAGGCAAGATCACTACCAAGGGTTCTTTGACGAGAAGACGGAACGCCAGGTCTGGCACGCCTCGTTCCCTTCGAAGAAAAGCTGCATCGACGGTTCCCTTCACAAGGGCACTCGCGAGCATCGGCGAGTATTGACTTGAAATCATCACGTCGATGTTAGGGAGTTCGTCGCGCAAGATCCGCAGGGCTTCGGGCATCCACGTCAATTCCTGTCCGGTCAGAAAGCCCATCGCGAAGCACGGCTTGGCGGGATGAGCGATACGGCGTGCAGCTTCGGCTGCCGCTTCAACATGCGATAGGACTGAGCGGGCGTGATCGAGAAAGGCTCGACCGGCCGGTGTCAGTTCGATGCCCCGGGCTGTGCGCATCAGCAGTTGGGCGCCGACCTCGTCTTCAAGATTCCGAATCTGCCGGCTCAACGAAGGTTGTGACGTGTGCAGTTTTCGCTCTGCTGCAACGGTCAGACTTCCTGCCTCGGCAACCGCGACGAAATAACGAAGATGTCGTAATTCCATTCCCACTCCCATGCTTGCGAGGCATTGCTGCCCGCTTAACAAAGTATGCTCCAACCGCGCGACCAATCCGTAATGTCGCAATCCAACTAAGTGATCTGAGTGGCGGACGTTCACTCATGCCTGACCTGCATGGGTCCAGATCAAGGAGGTAGTAGAGGTATGACTTCACCAGTTGTTTTGATTACAGGCGCCCTGACCGGCATCGGCCGTGCCACTGCAGTAGCGTTTGCGAACGAAGGCGCACGCGTTGTTATTTCCGGCCGCCGGGAGGAAGAGGGGAACAAACTTCTTGCTGAACTCCACCAGCTGGGCGCAGAAGCGGAATTCGTGCTTTCCGACGTTCGCCGTGAGGACGATGTGCGCAGCCTCGTCGATAAGACCGTCGCACGCTTTGGCCGCCTCGACGTGGCGATCAACAACGCTGGCACCGAAGGCAAACCCGGGTTGGTAACGGAGCAGTCCACGGAAAGCTATGCGGCTACCTTCGACACCAATGTGCTGGGCACACTACTCAGCATGAAGCACGAGTTACGCGTAATGTTGCCGCAAAAGAAGGGAAGCATAGTGAATGTGTCTTCAACCTACGGACGGACCGGTGCAGCCGGTGCCTCAGTCTACGTGGCCAGCAAGCACGCGGTCGAAGGTCTGACGAAATCGGCTGCGCTCGAGGCGGCGTCGTCTGGCGTGCGTGTCAATGTGATCGCCCCTGGTCCTATTCAGACCGGGATGCTGAATCGCTTTACCGGGACTGACGAAAGGAAGGCCGGTTTGACCGCTACCGTTCCGCTCCACCGCGTGGGCACGCCCGAGGAAATCGCGCAGGCCATTGTGTTTGTGTCCTCCGACAAGGCTTCGTTCATTACCGGTGCCTCATTTGCCGCCGATGGCGGCAAAACCGCCCAATAGCTCCGCTTCGACTTTCATCACGAGCTACAAGGAGCAGAAATGAACTTAAGAGGGAATACGATCCGGATCAAGGAGATAGTAGCTGTGAATTCACCAGTTGTTTTAGTTACCGGCGCGCTGACCGGCATCGGTCGCGCTGCCGCAGTCATGTTTGCGCAAGAAGGAGCACGCGTTGTTGTGTCTGGGCGGCGCGACAAACAAGGACAAGAATTAGTTGCCGAGCTACAAGGGCTCGGAGCAGAGGCCATTTTTGTCCGTACTGATGTCCGCAAGGATGAGGACGTGCGCAACGTTGTGGACCAAACGGTCAAGCGTTTCGGGCGCCTGGATATTGCAATCAATAATGCCGGGACGGAAGGATTGCCGGGTCTCGTAACAGAACAGACCGCAGAGAGCTACGCGGCTACGTTTGATACCAACGTACTTGGCGTGCTGTTAAGCATGAAGCACGAACTGCGGGTGATGCTGCCACAGGGGAGCGGGAGCATCGTCAATGTCTCGTCAGCCTATGGAAGCGTCGGCGCTGCTGGGGCATCCGTTTATGTGGCCAGCAAACATGCGGTGGAGGGGCTGACAAAATCCGCTGCACTGGAAGTCGCGGGCACTGGAGTTCGGGTAAACGTAGTCGCTCCGGGCACCACGGATACGGGCATGCTCACACGCTTCACCAACACAGATGAAAACAAAGCGGCGCTCGTCTCGACAGTACCCGTCAAGCGTCTCGCAACGTCGGAGGAGATCGCTCATGTGATCGCTTTCGTCGCTTCGACAAATGCATCGTACATGACTGGCGCCTCAATCCCAGTGGATGGAGGGATGATCGCGGACTAATTCTGGGCCGCTTCTAGATGGAGATCTCTTATGAGTAACTACACGCACCAGACTGCGCCGACCCAATTCGTTGAGGCGGCTGGCATTCGCTTCGCCTGCCGTCGCTTCGCCAACCGACCGATGCAGCCAACCAAACTAAATTCCTGGAGAATCAGATGTTCAAAGTACGTCCGCCGTCGGGCGCTATACGCTTTATCGAATCAGCCCCGGTTGTTTTCGAAACTTCTCGCGATTCACTTAAGCCAGCAGCCATTTACGTCTTTACGCGTGGATGAGTTGCTACGATTCGGACGCAGTTTTCTCGCCCCCTCGAACGCGAGGCAAAGCGTCAGAGGGAGCGTTGCTCCGAGAAACGTGGCAGCAGACGCGTCGAGTTCAGAATGAAAGTCAATTCTGACGAAACATGAATAAATGCCGCGAGCAGCGGATTGATTAGTCCGAAAGCCGCCAGAACAATGCCTACAGCGTCCACGGTCAGTGTTCCGTAGAAGTTTTGAAAAATTACGGCGCGGCACCAGCGCGCGGTCTTCAGCGCGTCTACAAATTTCCCCAAATCGTTCCCGATCAGCAGCACATTCGCGCTTGCATGAGCGACTTCGGTCCCGCTGCCCATCGCTACCCCGATATGCGCGTGAGAAAGCGCGGGAGCGTCGTTAATGCCATCGCCGATCATGGTGACAATCCGTCCGGATTGAATCAGCTCATCCACTCGGGCCGACTTGTGTTCCGGAAGGAGTCGACTCGAAACTCGAGTCACTCCGAGACTTTCGGCAACCGCCTTGGCGGATGCTGCCGTGTCGCCCGTGAGTAGTTCAATCTGAAGCCCCATCCGCGCAAGTTCGCGGATCGCCTCCGATGCCTCCTCGCGCACCTGATCGGCGATCTGAATGGAACCGATGAATTGCCCGTCGCGCGCAACCAGAATACGAGTGCCTGCGGTTTCGCTCATAGCGGGCAGAGCGATGCCGGCCTCATTTAAGAAAGCCGGATTGCCTGCCACAATCGTGTGTCCATCGGAAGTGGCGCGCACGCCTTTTCCGGGAGCGTAGTCAAACGACGACGGCTCGGCGATGACAACCTGTTTCTCGCGCGCGGCCGCAAGGACCGCCAGCGCCAGCGGATGCTCCGAATTTCTCTCCGCCAGGGCTGCGGCCTCAAGCACCTCTCGCTCGTTCGAGCCATTCACCGGTTCGATCGCAACCACTCGCGGCTTCCCATACGTCAGCGTGCCCGTTTTGTCGAGCAATACCGTATCGGTCTTGGCTAGCTGCTCGAGGTGTACGCCGCCTTTGACGATCGCTCCCTGACGGGCCGCTCTTCCAATCGCGCCCAGGATTGCCAGAGGCGTGCCCGCGGCAATTCCGCACGCGCCGGCCACGATAATGACCGAAATCGTCGAACGCAGATTGTGAGTCAGCAGTAGAGTGAGCAAAGCGCTGCCCAAGGCGAAGTACACAAGGTATCCGGCAAGACGGTCGGCGAGCCGCTGAATAGGGGCCCGCGTTTGTTCCGCTTTTTCAACCGCCTCGATGATTCTGCCGAACGTTGTGTCCCTCCCCAGGTTTTCGACAGCCACTTCGAGCGCGCCCGTTTGGTTCAGCGTGCCTGCGAAGACCCGGCTGCCGGAAACCTTGTCTTGCGGCAAAGATTCGCCCGTGATGGCTGCCTCTTCCACGCTCGAACTTCCTGAAAGAACGTGGCCGTCGACAGGAATCCTGGTTCCAGGCCGAATCAACACGCGGTCTCCCGGGCGTAGTTCGCCAATCGCAACTTCAACAGTTGTCCCATCCCTCACGATCCATGCCGAATGCGGCAGCAACTCGAGAAGATCGCCAATCGCGCGGCGCCCGCGGCCTACTGTCAGGCCCTCCAGTACCTCAGCTCCCAATACAAATACTGTGATGATGAGCGCGGTAAAGAATTCGCCAATGCACAGGGCTGCTACCAGCGCGATGGTCATCGAAAGCTCCATCGTCATCTGGCGGTCGCGCAGATTCTCGAAGGCTTCCCGAAAGATCGGCCAACCGCCAAACAGAACTCCCGCAATTCCCAGCACGCTGACGTGAGGAAACGGTTCCCAAACACGGAAGAAGACCGCCGCAGCGACCGCCGCCGTAATCGCGATGCGGATCAGGTCGAACTTTTCAATGTGGCTATGTTCGTGTTCCTGCGTTTCGAGCGCGTGTTCGGGAGCTTTTCGAGATAGGTGCTCTTGCGTTTCTACGATTTGCGGCATGAACCGCTCCTTCCATCAGCGCAGGTAGCTGCGCACAATTTCCATCAATTCCTCCGCCGCCTGCGCGCTTCTGGTCTTGCCCAGCACGTGGTGACGAATATGTCCGTCGATCAACTCGGCCATAAGTCCGTTCAGCGCGCCGCGAGCCGCAGCAGTCTGCTGTAAAACGGCATAACAGTCGTTGCTCTCCTGGATGGCGCGCTCAATTCCTTCGATCTGGCCACGGATGCGCCGCACTCGCTTCAGCAACTTTTGGTCGGTGTCGCTCGATATGTGAGCCATACATACCTATACTAGGGTATAGTATCACTGATCACTACACCGAGTTGATGCGGGTATGGTGATGGAATGGCGAGCGTTTGCGGACAACAAGCCGGTCTACGAAATCCTGGCGAGGTGGAAACTTAGTTCATCTAGTCAGGCGTTGGGCGAGGCGCCATCCGCACGCGCGCTGTTGCAAACAGCGCGTTTACGCAATATAAGTCGGCCCAAATCGCTTTTCCGAAACGTAGCTCACTGTTGATGTTCGCGCCTATTTCACAAACTCGGTCCGGTATTTGGGCGCAAGTGCATCAGATCTGGCTCTGAATGCCGATTGTGTGGCCGCGTCGAGTTCCGGCGGCGGGGTTGTCCTAGTGGCAACAGGAACGCCAAGCTCCATGAAAAGCTCTTCCTGTCCAGCCGGTGAGCAGATACACAACAGCCGTGCCGGTACCTCCGATTTGTTCCGGAACTGGTGAGGCGCATTAGCCGGAATGTTGATCACTTGCCCGGCCCGAACAATCGACCTTACGCCTCGGAACGTTGCCTCAATTTCGCCTTCTAGCACGGTGAACGACTCCTCAAAATCGTGCCGATGGGGAGGTGGACCCCCGCCGGGTGGAACATGCATGTCGATCAGGCTGTAGCGGCCGGCCGTGTCTCTTCCCGTCAGAAGAATCGTGTAGGTGCTCCCCACTAATCCGATATGCGGCTGTTTTGGTGCGTTGGACTCCGCAACGGTAATGTTGCGCTGAAGATCATCCGGCGGAATGCTGCTCATAAGCTATCCTCCATGGTCGCATTAAATTTTCGCGCTCTCCGTTTGCATGACGCGTTTCTAGTCTGCTGTCCCAATGGTTCGCGGCATAAGTCAAGAAGACGGGGCGACAACCGTGCGCTGCGCGTAACGGGCAATACTGGCCAGGATTTGATCCGCCGTTCTCGTCCAAATGAAGGGCTTTGGGTTTTCGTTATGCACGGCGATGTACTCCCGGATGGCGGCTTCCAATTCTTTCACGCTGCGGAACACACCACGTCGAATGCGCTTGTGGGTGAGCTCAGCAAACCAGCGTTCGACCAAATTGATCCAGGAACCGTAAGTGGGTGTGAAATGGACGTGAAGCGCGCGCGCTTACCACGACCATTTCACGACTCATGGCAGTTTCGTGAGGGCACGCATGATGTCCACAATGGCATGGAACGACTTCGCTGATTGCCGCGCTGGCAGTTGAAGCCCAGCCGATCATCGGGCAAGAATTCGGCGGCACCGGTCGCGTGAGTTCGGGGATTCTGGCGATGTGAGTTGGGCCAAGTGCCGGCCGATTTGGAGGCTCAATCCAGCGTGGACAAATAGCGAAGTCGCTCACAAAACTGCTATAATCGTGCGGCCAAGCTCCAATTGCCCTGGCCATAACGGAAGCAGCGGTTGCGTGGTGCGGTCCAGTGCCTGAATCTGGCTCTTCTCATCTACACAGAAGACCAGCGCGTGATCGGGCGGGTTCATATACAGACCGACGATGTCGCGCACTTTCTCGATCAGTTGCGGATCAGGCGACAGTTTGAACGTCTCGCTACGATGTGGTTGTAAACCGAAGGCCTGCCAAATCCGGCTGATCGTCATTCGGCTTAGTCCGGTGGCTTTGGCTAAGCCTCGCGTGCTCCAATGCATTTCGCCGCGCGGCGTGCTTTCCAAGGTCTGGATGATGACTTTTTCGACCTGGGCATCGCTCACCTTGCGGGGTGCCCCTGGCCGCGGTTCGTCATAAAGCCCTTCCAGCCGAGCTTCCAGAAATCGGAAACGCCACTTGCCGACCATGCCCAGCGATGTGCGCAGTTTTCGCGCCACGGTTTTATTGTCGAGTCCCTCCGCACATGCCAGCACTACCCGCGCCCGCCGAGCCAGTAACGGCTGGCTGCGCGCCCGATGTGTCAGTGACTGGAGCCGCTCGCGTTCTTCTTCGGTCACCCTCAATGCCTGTTTCGGTCGCCCGGTCCGCATCCATCACCTCCTCAGATGTTAGACGAGCTGCCTTGATATTTAGTTCACTGATTTCTGGGACAGGAGGACTAGCGCCTCATGAAAAGTGGAGCTCCTGAGTGCGAAACCATCGCGCACCGTTTGCGGCTATCAGCTCCTGGACAGATAAGAATTACATTTGCTCTACTCGGCTACGATTTGCCGACGATCGCCTGAATAAACCGCCGCTTCGCCGAGTCGGCCGCCCTCGCCGCCATGCCGCGACTCACCCGCCCACTCGCACAACCCAGCCGCGTAATCAGCCGAGCCGTCGCGCAGCCAGCCATCCAGCTGCGCCGGCTCCTTCAGCTGCTGTCCCCGCAGGCGCGACACCAGCACGTAGCGGCACTCCAACTCGAGTAGCGCCGTCATATCGACGAACAGTTTCTCGAACTGGGCCACCGGGAACACGTCTTCCTGCCCGCGGCCCCATCGCCTTTTCACGTCCTTGAGAGTGATATACGAGGGCATTCTCTCAGCCAGTTTCCTGACCGCCGCCGCGACTCGTTTCTCCTCGCCTAGATCGTCTCTGGTAAGCCCAAAGCTCTCGAGGAAACGGCCGATGTTGATCCACGCCGTATTCGAGTTGTAATAGGAAAGCGCAAATTCGATCTCTTCGCTCGGCAGCGCAAGCCCCTCCACCAGGCGCAGCTTGCCATCCACGCGCGCCAAACCGCCGCCGCGGTCATCGATGTGCCGGGCTACCACTTCGAAACTCAGCGCGGCGCCCTGCTGAATGTGATACCCGAGGATCGCCGGATCGACATCGGCGCCCAGTGTATCGATGTTGTGGGCCATCAGGTACTTGAGCTGCTGGCGCTGTCGCAACAATTCGAGCAGCGTTCCGTTCCGAAGCATATTCGAGAGCTCGTACCAGTGCCCCGTGGGATGCAGGCACTGCAAGGGCAGATTGTCTGTATAGTCGCTGGCTTCACCCGATTGTTGCGCCCATTTAATGAGGGCTGCGCGCGCGCTTTCCCGAACCTTTTGCTTCTGTTCATCGAGCACCTGCTGCGGACTCTGTTCCCAGGCAAAGCGCAGGTCGCGCTCAGGCGGTACGAGCCTCAATCCGATACTGCGGCCGGCGGAAAGGAGAATGGTCCCCTCATACCCGTAGTTCTCTTCCCTTTCCAATGCTGTCGAGATGGGTTCGTGCGTGAGATAGCTGGTTGTAAAAACGTGCGGCAGAAGCGCGCCATACAATTGATTCGTCCGCCGGCTCTTCGCAATATGTATTTCAAGAAAGTTGCGAAAGCGGCCGTTCACTTTCCAAAACGGATTCAGAGCCTTGACGGCTCCCGCGCCCGTCGTCCATCGCGTGCCCGTTCCGCCGGCCAGCGACACGACCGCCACCTCGCCCTGATCCAGCGCCCGCAGGCCCAGCGCCCTCAAATGTCCATCTTGCTCCCCGCCGCCATAGAAAACATCGGCTGCCCTCGCATCTTCGATAGTCGTTGTTGCAGGCAGCCTGTTCTGCGCCAGGCCGATCCGCCCGTTGCGCAGATCCGATCTGATCCGCTCATGAGCCTCACGATCGAATCCATACTCCTCGAGCAGTTCCGGCAAGGATCGCGAGCTTTCATTTCGCTCCGGCGCCGGAGGCAGAAGACGGTCGAACAGCGTTTGCACAACGCCTGCCAGCTCCCGTTCTTTCCTGCAAGCGGCTCCGAATTTCTCGACCTCAGCGCGCCGGTAGATTGGAACAAGCCCAGGCTCGGTCCGCAATAGACCGGGAATAACGAACGAGTAATAGCCGGCAGGCATCAGAGCCGCATCTCCCGATAAGAGATCCGCCACGCTTCCCCGCTCATTGATCGTGAAATCGTACACGATGGGATCCATTGCAAACGGCACAGCAGCCTCGAACTGCCGCTTGGTTTCGAGCATCATCTCTTGCATCCTGTGCTGCGCTTCCCGCTTCTTCGCCGGACTGAAAATGAAACCCATTCCTCCGCCCGCCATGCCGCCCAGCATCCAGAAGCCCCAGAAATCGGCTCCCATCTCACGTCTCGCGGCATCAATCAGCGTTTCCGTGTACGCGTTGCTCACCCACGGGATGATGGTTTGAATCGGTCCCAGGAAATTGCGCTCCGTTGCCTCGCCTATCGATCGAATATCGCCGGCTCGCAAGCTCGCCAGGATGCTGTCGAGGATCTTGATGGCTTCAGAACGGCCCGCCCATTCAGCTTCCGAGCGCAGCAGATATTTTTCCGTGACCATCTCGAGAATCGGCCCCACATCCTGCGCCATTCCGCCATGAACCAGCACCAAGCTTTCCTGAAGCTTCTCGCGAACCCGCTCGGAAACGTCTCTCTCCGTCAATAGCCTGTGTGTTGGCAGCAGCGTGCCCCGGCTGATACCAAATTCCGGATCGCCTACGGACGCGACGGCGCCCTCGATCAATTTCATTCCCGGCCATACGCCGCCCGAATCCTGCCAGCCTCCACCCGAACCGCCAAGCCATTCTCCTAAAATCGCTCTGGCCGCTACAATCCGGCGATCGGGTTCACAAAGCGGCCCGGTCAAATTCCTGATTTGGCCGGTGGCTCTCATACAGACCGAAATCAAACTTGCGAGCAGATTCGTGGAAACCGCCAGTCGAGACCCTTTCGGAATATCGCGCACGCGGCTCACGAGTTCAATCCCTTTTCCGGTTCCAGCTAGCCGGTCTAACAGGCCGCTCAAAGGCTGGTGAGCTCCCTCCATCGCAGGCGGCACAATGCCCGAAGCAATCACCGCAGCTTTTAGCAATCCGAGATAGTCGCGCGCGAAGTCGAAGATCTCTCCGAAACTCGTGACATCGGCCGTGGCATTCAGATCCACGCTGGTCAGCCTGAGGACTGGTTCGTCAACTACGCGCAGATACGCTTCTACAGGCGGTTTGGGATCGCCCGATTCAGCCGCATGCACGCTTAGGTCGATCGAGATATTCAGTACTTTCGCGCCCTCCGGGAAATCCATGCCCAGAAAGAAAATGTCGCTCCACGCGCTATGAGTCAGATCCATGCGGACCGGAGTCGCCTCGCGCAATATGGGATATAGCGCGTCGATCTGCGATTTCTGAAGCAATGTCTTCCGTAGCGTAAGCGGGTAGTCGTCCGGATGGCCAATGCGCGACATCCATTGATTCCCGCGAACTGAACGGACGCTGCGCCTCACTTGGTCGGCCAGCGTCTTGAAGGCCAGTCCTTTATATGCGGCTGCGAATCCGCTGCACAGCGCCGCATCCACTTCCACTCGAGCTTGGCGCGCAAGCAGCGTTTCAATCGCCTCCTCAAAGCGCCTCTTCAGCAGGTATGAGACCGCCTCAAAAGGTATTCGACCCGATGCGCCGATGCCTTCTCGGAACGGAAGATGGAAGCGGTGAATGGCGTAAAGAAAAAATTGAGCGCGAACTCTTTCATAGAGATTGCCGCTGCGCCGCCGGAATTCGTCGAGCGCCGAACACTCCGACAGAAGCTGTTCCGTCGAGGCACGCCGGCAAAACGCGTCGAGCGAGCGGTTGCGAATCTCCGGTTCAGACGAGGTGATTACCCCTATGAGCTCGCTCATGCACCCTGCCCGATTTCCTTGGCTTCCGTGGTGCTTAAGGCCACCAATTCCAATAGCTGCGCCAGCACTTCATTCCGCTCGTGGCCGCTCAAACTCAAGGCAAGCTGGGCGTGGAGTAACCCGTACTTCGCTCCTACGTCATATCGCCTGCTGGTCTGCTCGAGAGCGAGATACTGCTCTCGCGTCGCTAGCTCGTCGAGCGCGCTCGAAAGCGTCAACTTAGCTGTGGACGATTCCAACTGTCGTCCCAGGATGTCAATCACCGACGGTGTGAACACGTGCATACCAAAAAAACACAGGTAATGGCCGGCGCGAAGCCCGGAGACAATCAGATTTTGCTCGGCTTCCGTAGGAGTCGGTTTCTCGATCACTCGCTCGATGCGGTACACGTCGTCCGCACCCGCAATCCGCCGCGCGCCCACTGTTCCGTACCGGCCCAGCAGCGTCTCTCTAGTAGCTTGCACAGCCGACACGCAGCACGATTCCTCTTCCGCCAGCTTGACCAATTTTCCGGCGCTGCTTTGCCCGTTTGACCCTATATAAAGATGGTCGCCAACCAGATGTAGAAACGCCGAATCGCCAATAAACCCGCGCGCCAAATAAAGGGCATGCCCATATCCGAGCGGTTCCCGCTGTTCGACGAACTGTATCGAGTTGTCCTCCGCCGCCTGGCTATAGCTCTCTTTATCGCCCGGCGCGATCACAACGCACACCTCGCTCACATTCGCGCTTCTCACTTCGTCGAGAATGATGCGCAGCACGCGCTTCTCACAACCGTCTCGATCGATCAGCGTCTGTAGCGGCAACGTGCGTTGATTAAGACCCGCAGCCGTGATCACTGCTTTCTGAATTCGCATGTGTTGAATGGGTGGCGTTCCCGATTCCGCGCCCAATGGCTCCCAATTTAGTAGGGTACCGCCCGGCTCCCGTTATGGTGACCATGCCATTTCGCTCAGCGATTCGTGTACAGTAAGCCTGAGTATGAACTGTCCAAATTGCGGGTTGTCCAACGCGGACAATGCGAAGTTCTGTGCGAACTGCGGCACGCCCCTCGGTACGATTCCTCAGCCGCCGCAGCCTTCATACCAACCTCAAGCGACGTACGAGCCACCAGGCCCTGTACGCGAGAAGAGTCCCGTGATGAAGAATGTCGGGCTGGGATGTTTGGTTGTATTGCTCCTATTCCTCTTCATTGGACTTTCCTGCACCCGAGCCTGTTTCCGCGGCCGGCGCTATTACCGCCATTATGGAACGCTCATTCGTCCCGTTCGTCCGGCATGCGGTGTATACTGGCCCTCCAGAACCCGAACGAATTCTCGCCTGGAGAGCGTTTGCGGGTCTGAGGAAGTAGAGCCATGCGCACTGCTGAGTTTCTGTTTTTCTCCTACTTTGGCGCCGTGACGTTCGCTGGACACCTGGCTGCGCAACAGAACGCAACGATCAAAGTCAAAAGCGACGAGATTGGCGGGGTCGTTTCCAGTGCCAACGGAGTCGAGGCCGGCGTTTGGGTGATTGCGGAAACCACCGACTTACCCACACGCTACATCAAAGAGGTGGTCACAGACGAACAGGGCCGTTATCTGATTCCCTCTCTTCCGCCGGCGACATACACCGTTTGGGCACGCGGTTACGGATTGATGGATTCGCCCAAGCTTCAGACGAGCACAGGAAAACAAGTCGACCTGAAGCCCTCGGTGGCGCCGGATCAAAGAGCTGCGGCGAAATACTATCCGGCGAACTACTGGTACGCGATGCTGAACGTACCGAAGGAGAACGTATTTCCGGGCACCGGACCTCATGGAAACGGGATTTCAACAAACATCAAATCGCAGGGACAGTGGCTACACCTCATCAAAACGGATAGTTGCGAATCGTGCCACCAGCTGGGCAACGAATATACACGCACCATTCCCGCGCTTTTCAGTCATTTCGATTCGCCCGCCGAAGCGTGGATGCGGCGCGTGCAATCGGGACAGGCGGGCAGAGCCATGATGGGCGGCCTTACGCAACTCGGCCCTGAAAGGGCAACCGCGGAGTTCGGTGACTGGACTAGTCGCATAGCGCGCGGGGAAATTCCTGCCGAAATGCCTCCGCGCCCGCAGGGCATCGAGCGAAATGTCGTCATTACGCAATGGGACTGGGCCGATCCAAAAGCCTATCTGCATGATGAAATCTCGAGCGACAGGCGCAACCCGGCGGTTAACGCCAATGGTCTGATTTACGGATCGGCGGAGGAAAGCCGCGATTACATGCCGGTGCTCGATCCGGTGCACAGCACCATCAGCCGCGTGAAGGTCCCGTATCGCGACCCCGATACGCCGGGACAGCCGAAGCCATTGCAACCCTCCGTATTTTGGGGTGACGAAGCGATATGGGACAGTCACACGACAGTCCATAATCCCATGTTCGATGAGCAAGGGCGGCTCTGGATCACGTCGCGAATCCGAGCGAGCAACAATCCCGCATTCTGCAAAGCGGGTTCGGATCTGCCGTCCGCGAAGCTCACGCCAGTTTCGACCTCGGGACGGCAACTGGCGGTCTACGATCCTACAACAAAGCAGATATCCATGATCGACACCTGCTTCAGCACGCACCATCTGGTCTTCGCGTCAGATGCGAACAATACGTTGTGGACCAGTAGCGGGGGTGGCGGAGGCGTCGTGGGATGGCTGAATACGCGGATGTGGGACCAGACGCATGACGAACAAAAGTCGCAAGGCTGGACGGCGCTTGTACTCGACACCAATGGCAACGGCAGACGAGACGCCTATCTCGATTCCGAGCAGAAGGTATTGACAGCGCCAAGCGGAGAGAGTCTCGGGACCTCGTCTGCACTGCCTGGTCCTGCCGACGCAACCCGCGACACCCGGCTGAACGCCGCATTCTACGGCATCGCCGTAGGGACCGACGGAATGGTGTGGGGCAGCGTGCTGGGATTTCCAGGAGGCATCGTACGATTGAATCCGGGACCCAATCCACCGGAAACGACACTAGCCGAATACTACGAGGTCCCTTGGCATAACCCAAACGCGCCGGTATCGGGCTTTTCGCCGCGCGGTATGGACATCGATAGCGACAATGTCGTGTGGGTAGCGTTGGGGAGTGGGCACCTTGCCAGCTTCGACCGGCGCAAATGCAAGGGACCGCTGAATGGACCACGCGCCACAGGCCAACACTGCCCGGAGGGATGGACACTCTATCCGACGCCAGGACCGAACTTCCGTAACGTAAACGGTTCAGGAAGTGCCGACTCGCACTACTACGACTGGGTAGATCGGTTCGACACGCTAGGGTTAGGAAAGAACACGCCGATTATCACTGGCAACTCCTCCGATTCTCTCCTTGCTCTCGTAAACGAGAAATTCGTCATTATGCGCGTTCCTTATCCGCTTGGATTTTTCGCCAAAGGGATGGACGGCCGAATCGACGATCCGAATGCAGGCTGGAAAGGAAAGGGCCTCTGGACGACCTGGGGCACTCGCACGCCGTTTCACAGCGAAACGGGCAAGGGTACGACGAGCAAAGTGGTTCATTTCCAGATCCGGCCCAATCCGCTAGCGGATTAACCACAGCTCGTCGGAACCGCGCCCGAAGGAAGCAGCCTGGCGTGGCGAGCCAACTTGCGCTTCATAATTCTATTGTTGTAGAATTATCGTCGGATGCTAGCCAGACCCACCGAAGACGAAATCACACGCTTTGCGGATATGTTTTCCGCTATGGGGACCGGTCCCCGTTTGCGCATTATGCGCATTCTGCTTTCGGCGCATCCCGACGGCATGGTTGTGAACGAAATCGGGAGCGAGCTCGGCATTCCCGCCTCAACTCTCTCGCATCACCTCGAAAAACTCAAAAACGAGGATTTAGTGAAGGTAACGCGCGAGGGCACATACCTCTGGTATTCGGCCAACACTGAAACTCTGCAAGCGCTCCTTGGGTTTCTTTATGCCGAGTGCTGCACGCGAAACAGGGCGATAGAACCACAGGCGATTGTCCGCCTGTGCAAGTGAGGATAAACGATGGAACTTAAGGAAGTCGTAAAAGAGAAATACGGACAAGCTGCGTTACGCGTCACGACAGGCGGCAACTCCTGCTGTGGAGCGGGAGCCGCTCTGGATGGCTGCTGCGACCCGATTACTTCTAACCTGTACAATGCCACCCAAACCGGCGAGGTACCGCAAGAGGCGGTGCTGGCGTCACTCGGGTGCGGCAACCCTACAGCGCTTGCAGAGCTCAATCCGGGCGAAACGGTGCTCGATCTCGGCTCGGGCGGCGGTATCGACGTGTTGTTGTCGGCGCGGCGGGTCGGGCCTTCGGGCAAAGCCTACGGCCTCGACATGACGGATGAAATGCTGGCCCTTGCCCGTGAGAATCAACGCAAGGCTGGGGTCGAGAATGTGGAATTTCTCAAAGGCGAGATCGAGCATGTTCCTCTGCCCGATAGTTCGGTCGATGTTGTCATCAGCAATTGCGTTATTAACTTGTCAGGCGATAAAGACCGCGTGTTGCGCGAAGCGTTTCGTGTCCTGAAACCGGGCGGCCGCTTCGCGGTGTCCGACGTGGTTACACGCGGCCAAGTACCGGCGGACGTGCGGCAAAACATGTTGCTGTGGGTCGGCTGCATCGCCGGGGCGCTTCAAGATTATCAGTACGTAGCCAAACTCGCCAAAGCGGGTTTTGAGGAAATCGACATCGAGCCCACCCGTGTTTATGACATCGAGGATGCACGGGCCTTCCTAAGCGGGCAGGGCGTCGATGTAGACGCGATCGCGCCGCAGGTCGAGGGCAAGTTTATGAGTGCCTTCATTCGCGCCGCGAAGCCCGCAAGCCGCTGCGCTCCAACCTGCTGTCGATGACAAGGGCGCGGCGCATCGCTACCGAGGGCGTCGGGACCGCCTTTCTGCTCGCCGCCATCGTCGGCTCGGGCATCATGGGTGAACGTCTGGCCAAGGGAAACGTAGCAATCGCGCTTCTCGCCAATACGCTTGCAACCGGCGCGACGCTGGTGACACTCATCCTCGCTTTCGGGCCAATCTCCGGCGCGCATTTCAATCCTGCCGTGACACTGGCGGACGCCTCGCAGGGCGGGCTGGCATGGCGGGAAGTGCCGGGGTATTTGGCGGCCCAGCTCGCCGGAGCTTTCACCGGTGTCGCAGCGGCGCATCTCATGTTCGGCGAGGCGGTGTTCAGCGCTTCCCGGCACATCAGGGCTGGCGGGGCGCAACTGTTTAGCGAGTTCGTGGCAACTTTCGGCCTGCTCTGCGTCATTTGGGGATGTGTGCGGCTGCGCTCATCTGCTGTGCCGTTTGCGGTCGGCGCTTACATCACTGGGGCCTATTGGTTCACGGCGTCAACATCCTTTGCGAATCCCGCCGTAACGCTCGCCCGATCGGCAAGCGATACCTTCACCGGAATCCGGCCCGTCGACGCGCCGGGATTTATCGTCGCGCAATTGGCCGGCGCAGCGGCGGCAACAGCCCTGTTCCGCTGGCTGGTGCCCGCGCTGCCGAAACAGGCCGGGGCTGTGCTGGTTTCTCATCCTTTCGACCAGAACACAACCTATGAGCGATAAGAAACGCGTCCTGATACTCTGCACCGGCAATTCAGCGCGAAGCCAGATGGCCGAAGGGCTGTTGCGGCACGATGCCGCGGAGCGGTTCGACGTGGAAAGCGCGGGCACAAAGGCAAGCTTCGTGCGGCCCGAAGCGATTGCCGTGATGCATGAACTGGGAATTGATATTTCCGGGCATCGCTCTAAGAGCGTCGATGAATTTAACGGGCAGCAGTTCGATTACGTCATCACCGTCTGCGACAAGGCCCGCGAATCCTGCCCTGTGTTCTTCGGCCCGGCCAAAAAGCTGCATCACGGCTTTGAAGATCCGGCGGCGTTTACCGGGTCCGATGAAGAACGGCTGGCACTATTCCGGCGTGTCAGAGATGAGCTGCGGATTTGGCTGCGCAATTTCATCAGTCACGTTGCATAAACTACGCAGCGTCCGCAATTGCCATGCGGGCCGCCCAATAGCCGCACATGCCATGCACTCCGCCACCCGGCGGCGTCGATGCCGAGCAGAGGTACGCGCCGCGAAACGGAGTTCTGTAGAGATGCCGCGTCGGCCGGAACAGCAGCTGAAGCAGAGTCTGCGCGCCTCCCAGAATGTCGCCGCCGGTGTAATTCGGGTTCAGGCGCTGGAAATCGGAAGGGGTGGTGACATGGCGCGCGAGGATCAGCTTCGCGAATCCGGGCGCGAACCGCTCGACCTGAGCCTCGATCCGGCTGGTCATGTCCTCTTTCGAGTCGTTCGGAACGTGACAATAGGCCCAGCCAGTGTGTGCGCCGGCGGGCGCTCGGGACGAATCGAACAGGCTGGGTTGAACGAAGAGCACAAATGGCCGCGGGTGCACTGCTCCTTGCCAGGCTGCGGATTCTGAAGCCGCCACTTCCTCTAGCGTTCCGCCCAGATGAACTGTCCCTGCGCGCCGGCAATCAGGATTGGTCCAGGGAACAGGACCGCTCAACGCCCAATCTACTTTGAAAGCCGCCGGGCCGGAACGAAACTGTTCAAGGCGCCGCCGATATGCGGACGGAAGCGCGCCGCCGGCAATCGAAAGAAACTCGCGCGGACCCACATCGAAGAGAACGAGCTTAGCTTCGCTTGTTTCTTTCAACGATTGGACGCGCTCGCCGGTGACGATGCTTCCTCCAAGGGACTCAAAATAGGATGCGAGCGCGTGGGCGATCGTTTGAGAGCCGCCTTCGGGCAGGGGCCAACCCACCGCATGAGCGGCAATGCCCAGCACCCAGCCGAAGGCAGACGACGGAGGCCAGGCGAGCGGCAAAGCCGAGTGGGCCGCGAGTCCGGCAAATAGCGCGCGGCCCTCACGAGACGAAAAGACACTGCGTGCTTGCCATGTCGCGGGCTGGGCGGCATGAATTCCGAACTTAGCCATCGTGAGCAAATGGCGCGGCGGCAGCATTGGACATAAGAACGCAGAAGACAGCTTTGCCCATTCGCGCACCATCGGCGCGGCGATCTGCTTGTAACGGTTCTCGCCCCCGAGATCCTCCGCGGTTTTATCAAGGCTTCGCTGAAGCAGCGCCGCTTTGCCGCCCTCGAGCGGATGAGCCAGAGGAATCGGCGGGTGAATCCATCGCAGTCCATGTGCAGCGAGCGGATACTCCGCGAATGCAGGTGAGCTGACAGCCAAAGGATGAATGGCTGAGCAAACATCGTGAATAAACCCGGGAAGTGTGAGCTCGGCGGAATGGATGCCCCCACCGATGTCAGGCTGAGCCTCGACAACTGTTGTGTGGAATCCGGCCCGAGCCAATTCAATCGCAGCAGTCAACCCGTTAGGTCCTGAACCCACTACAATGGCTTCGCGTTTAGAATTCGCCGGCACTTAGTTCGCAAGTCCGGGCAAGCTGTGAATCAGGTCTGGCGTTTCAAGCGCCGTGAGCGAAACGGGCGGCAGATAGGTGCGGACGAGCTGCCGGGTCCACCACGCGCCCGTGCGGCTTCGTTCGGCTGGATTGGTGAAGTGGTATTCGTACAATAGCGCCCGGACGTAAGTCGGACGGCGCCCTGCGAACGGATCGCTTTTGATCAACGACAGCGTGGCGGGATCGGCCTTCAACAGCTTGTCCATAAATACGACGAACCAGGGATATTCATCGTAGCTCGACATCGCTGCAAACCACATCAGCCAGTCGAGCCGCAAATGGTACGGAGCGATTTGAGGAGGCATTCGCCGGGGATCGCCCGGCTTGCCCTTAAATTCGTATTCCCGCCAGCGAGTATTGGCGGACACGAATTTGTCTTGCGTACCCTCGACAATCACCTCGTAACGCGGTCGCGTGACGCTGCCAAAAGCGCCGTACGTGCCAACCAGGTGCAGCGGATTGAAATTAAAGTTCATCATCTGCCGCGGCGATAGCATGTTCACGACAACCGGAATGCTGAGCGCTATCGTGATAACGCCTATTGCGATTTGCGCAAACGTTTCGAGTCGCAGCGGCGTAACTGTAACCGGCGCATGCACTCTTGTCACCCAGCTCCACACCCTGTCGTCGATCGTGCTGAAGGCAAGAACGATGGTCAAGGCATTCAGCCAGCTTAGGTTGCCGCTGAACATGATGCACGCCTGAAAGACGATTGTGATAACACCCGCGATCGTCGCGATGGGTTGCGGAAGAAAGTAGCCGAACGGAACAATCAGCTCGCTGAAGTGATTGAACAGCACCCCTCCCTTATGCATCCATTCCGGACCCCAATGTAGAAACCAGCTTGCCGGATTGGGCATCGGCTGTGTTTCGTAATGCCAGTCGAGGCAGGTGAGCTGCCGCCAGCACTCATCCCCCCGCAATTTGATGAGTCCGGCGCCGAACATTACGCGAAACAGCAGCCAGCGGATGAGCCAGATCGGAATGCGCTGCGGCGTCGTATGCGCCCCGCCGAGGAAGATGGCGAGGAAACAAGCTTCGAGCAGGATCGACTCCCACCCAAACGCATAGAAGATCTGTCCCGTATTGACGAACGACATGTATAGGATCCAGATGAGCGTCCAGACCAGCATCGACAGCCAGCTTCCGTAACGTTCGCTCAGCCCTAAAAGAGCGAATGTCGAGAGTGCGATTCCGAGCCAAGCTGCAATGAGGAGGACGGGGTCGCGGGGCGCCAGGTAAAAGAGGCTGGGCGATTCGCGGTACGGAACCTGCTTCACATATGCCTGAATGGGGAGCAGCCCGCGTTCGCCGCATAAAGCGCGGAACTGGTTAAGCGCAACTAAGAAGGCGATGAGGCATAGGAGCGCAAGACCCCGCAGGAAAATGAGCCTCGTCAGCCAGTAACCGCGTGCGTCCGCTAACTCCATCGTGAATAGGACAAGACCACGGGATTTTCGTTACTGGAGGGGCCGGATGGTGGGCGTCCGCTGCCCGTTCCACCGGTACTCAAAATGCGGGCCCATTCTCACGTTCTTGATCAGTTTGGGCCGAAAACAAGCGATGCACTCCCCCTCCGGATCGCGTACGCTCGGATAGACCACGCCGTTTGCGCCGGATTGAAGCAGTTGACGCGCAAACGATTGTGAGGCGGCGTAGCTTCCCGGATCGAGAAGCGGCTCGTATTCAGGGCGCGGTTGGCGAATATTGACGAAATGGGAACGGAAGTCGGCCAAATATGCCCGAACCTGCGTGCGCGCGTCGAATATGCCGATTTCTTCGAGCTCCCGTGTCCGGTGGTAGATGACTTCGGCGTGGGCTGTTGTCAGCAACCGTCCGGCATACCACGCTCCGCGATTGGGTCCGTTGAATCGGCCGCCCTCTGCGCGAGGATGGCAAAATGCGGCCATAATCACCGAGGCCATGGGTTGGCCGATCACCCATTCCTCTTTGGGTAAACGGTGAAGCGTACCGAGTTCCGTTGAAATCCTGTCATTCGTCCAGGTCTCGAGCTCTATGATCGAGTCCAGGTCTTCGGGACTCGCTATCTGATCGAGAATGCCCACCGCAGGATAACGGCTAGGCACCAGGCGAACCGTTTTGACGAATCGTACGAGTAACGAGGCTGGTTTCGCCTCGAAGGTCCGCTCAGCCACTCGAATCACCCACGCCGGCCATCCAGTAGCCGCCTCACTTGGTAAAGCCCGTCAATCCCTCCGTCCATCATCAGGTTGATAGCGGGCCTGCCGCCAAACAGTTCGTTCGAGTTCGGCAGCCGGATCCAGCGATCGGCCAACTCATCGTCGGGATAAAGAATATGCAGCGCTTTGTAGATTCCGAGAATCAACGAGACGCGTGTCAGTGTGTCGTACGATAAGGTCCCGATTTGACCCGCTTTATACTTGTGGTACGTGGAAGGGGCCGGGAAGCCGAGCAGCGCTCGTTGTTCATCCACCAAGAGTCCCCAAACGTTAGCGATATTAAAGAAGGACCGGATCGCCGGAGCGGAGAGGCGCTTGCGGGCCTGCGGCGAATAGCGCTCGTCGAGTTGGAGTGGCGCGAATTCTTTCTGCCGGAGCGGGCGGGCCATATATCTATTTATGGATTCTAACCTCCACATCTGGAGAACGCAACCGGGCGACCCCTCGTGGCGCGCGCTTCAGACGATGCTGAAAAAGGGCAGACTGAGGCCGCTCCCTCACGGTCGCGGTTCCGTAAGCTGCTGCGGACACGCGATCGCATTTCTGAACCGCGCGCGCGAGCAAGCGTCCGGCCTTTTTCAGCATCCACTTCAGCGTCCAGCGGCGAACTTCAGTTCGCCGTCTGAGACAGACTGTTCACCGCATTCGTTACACTAAGGGGTTTGAGATTTTAGCGCCTACGCGAAACCCGTCGGGTCTGACTCACGTCAGGGGTGTTTTCGCACAGCATGGAAAGGAATTGCCCGTAGATGATCGGTCCCAGGCTTCTACGCCTGCGTGTGCAAGTTTGGCCTGTTTTGACCATTTTTGGTGTTTGCCTTGCCGGCGAAATCCCTGCACCAGTTTTAGCGCAGTCGCCGCAAACGGCGCAGGGGCAGCAAAGTTCACAGCCGCCGGCTCCATCCACAACTCCTAACCAGCAGAAGCCGTCTACGCAGCAGAAACCTCCCAATCAGCAGCAACCGCCTCCAAAGCAGCAGAATCCATTCGAGAACGTGCCCGAGGCGGAAAAGCCGCAGCCCAAGAACAATGCGGGCGTCATCGAAGACATTATGTTCCGGGGACAGCGCCGGATACCGCAAGATACGCTGCGGGCGTTGATTTTGAGCCGGAAAGGCGATGTCTATAGCGATGACGCGATTCATCGCGATTTCATGGCCCTGTGGAATAGCGGACGCTTCGACGATTTGAAGGTCGAGAAGCAAACCGCGCCGGACGGGGGGATTATCATTCGATTTATCGTCGCGGAACGCCGCGTCATTCGAAGCATAGACTACACAGGAAATAAGTCGATCTCGAAATCGGAGATTCTTGACCGGTTCAAGGACCGAAAAGTTGGACTGTCGCCCGAATCGCAATACGATCCGGGCAAAGTGCAGCGAGCAAAGAACGTTCTACAAGAGTTTGAGGCCGAGCGAGGCCGGCAATATGCCACAGTGACGCCCGAGGTGCGGCAGGTGCCGCCCTCGTCGGTCGAAATCAATTTCAAGATCGACGAGGGACCCAAAGTGAAAGTGGGAAAGATCGACCTCGAAGGGAACAACGCATTCAGCGACCGGATCGTGATTCGGGCGATGAAGAACTTGAAGCCGATTGGCATCCCCTACTCGATCTTGTTCGAAAACCTATTTGCGCGGACATACGACTCGACGAAGCTGGATGAAGACTCCGAACGCATCCGCATGTTTTACCAGTCAAAGGGCTACTACGAGGCGCATGTAGTGGACCACACAGTGACGATACACGATGTGGGCGGACACGGGTTCCGTATTCCGATTTTGAAGCCCAACCACCTGGGCAAGAACGCCGATATCACGATGACCATCGACGAAGGACAGAAATATTACTTACGCAATTTCAATTTCGTCGGTATGAAACTGTTCCGCACGCCCGATCTGATAGCCAGGCAGGTGTTTGGCATGGGGCCGGGCGACGTATTTTCGACGCAGAAACTTCAAAAGGGCATCGAGAACATTCGCAAGCTATACGGCGATTTCGGGTATATAGATTTTGTTCCGGAGCCGGACCCGGAGCCGGTGCCCAACTCGAACAAAATCGATTTGACGGTCAATGTGGACGAGGGGCACCAGTTTTTTGTGCGCCGAATCGACTTCCAGGGCAACGCCACGACGCGCGACAAAGTCATCCGGCGGGAACTGCTGATCGACGAAGGCGACTTGTTCAGCCAGCGTCTTTGGGATACAAGTATTTTGAAGCTCAATCAGCTCGGCTTTTTCGATCAATTGAAGCCGGAAGACGCGACCGACATCAAGCGCGACACCAAGACGAACACGGTGGATCTTCTTCTGAAGTTGAAAGAAAAGGGAAAGAACTCGATCCAATTGAACGGAGGCGTATCGGGCATCGCGGGAAGCTTTATCGGCTTTCAGTTTTCAACCCGTAATTTCCTCGGATTGGGCGAAACGCTCAGCTTAGATAGCCAGATAGGCACGCGTCTCGATTCCGTCACGCTCGGCTTTACCGAGCCGTATCTGTTCGATAAGCCTTATACGGCAGGGTTCACCGTTTATTTACAGCGGTTCAATTACGACCAGGCGCGTGAAGCGTCGATCCTGAGCGGCGAAAACCTGATCTCCTATTACAATTCGTTCGGCCCGAACAACCTGTTGAACTACGTGACGAATGGAAGAGGGTTCACGACGTTTGTCACGCACCCAATTAAGCGCAGTTTCGCCCGTATCGGACTTACGTATGGTTTCGACATCCAGAACGTATCGCCATTGACCCCGGCCGCCACGACCTACTTCCAGTACCTCGATTTCGAAGGGCTAGCCGGACCCAACTCGTATTCGGGCATCAAGACCAGCAAAATCACGCCGACGTATTCCTATAACTCGACCGATAGCCCGATTGCTCCGACGCGAGGGCTACGTGTGAGCAGCTCCTTCGGCGTTTCGGGAGGTTATCTTGGCGGAAACGTGGACACCTTACAGCCGTTAATCGACGTGGCGTACTTCCGGCACGGCTTTTTCAAGAATAATGTGCTGGCGTTTCATTTCAACGGGCGCTACATCGCCGGCTACGACGGCCGCGATGCGCCGCCCTTCAGCCGCTTCTACATGGGCGGCGAGAACGACATCCGCGGCTTCGATCTGTGGTCCATCAGCCCGGCCGCATTTATTCCGACAGAGCAAAACACTCCTGTATACAACGCCGACGGAACTCAGCGTGTTCAGCAGGTGATCTCGAACGGCGCCGTCACAACAACACCAGTCACAATGAACGTTCCCGGCTACACCACCATCTTTCCGGGCGGCGATACTTCGGGCGTGTTTAACTTTGAATACCGCATCCCGATTTTTGGTCCGGTGACGCTGGCTCCGTTCTTCGACGCTGGCGTCAACCGCATCTCGCAAGCCAGCCAGCTGCAATTGAATTCGGGCGAGGTGGCAAATCTGAACGCTTTATTCCCGCAATCCGACTTCGGCACGAGAGCCCTGATTGACGGCGCAACCGAGGCGATCCGGTCGTCTACCGGTCTCGAGATTCAGGTCATCATGCCCGTGGTGAACGCACCGTTCCGAGTCTATTTCGCGTATAATCCTACCTTAGTACGAACGAATATTCAGCCCCCGATTGTGGCGGATCGCTCTTATTTTCCGAACGACTACACCTACAATCAATATATTCAGACGTATGCCCTGAGTTACCCATACGACGAGCGAACGACGAGTTTCCGGTTCACGATTGGCCGGACGTTCTAGCCGCGCGATTACATAATATATTTTAAGGGAAGGACTTGAGAAGTAGATGGCAATGAGAAGTAATTTGCTTTCAGTGGTGGCCATGGCTGCAATGGCAATCGGTGGGTACGCCCAAAGCCCCGGAACCAAAACCGCAGTGATCAATTTTCAGGGAGCCCTTATCGGAACCAAAGATGGCCAGAAAGCGGCGCAGCAGCTCGAGAGCAAGTTTGTTCCGAAACGCAAGGAACTGAACGATCGCCAGGCCGAAATCACTTCGCTGAACGATCAGCTCCGTAAGGGTAGTAACACGATGAGCCAGGAGGCGCAGGCTCAGCTCGAGCGTGAGATCCAGTCGAAGAACACACGTTTACAGCGCGATGAGCAGGACGCGAGCGACGAGTGGAACGCAGCGCAACAGCAGCTGCTGCAAGGGCTGGGCCAGAGGATGCTCGCCGTGATCACCAAATATGCCAAAGACAATGGCTATTCCGTGGTGATGGACAACAGCAATCCGAATGGGCCAATTCTGTACAGCTCGACAGCGATTGACATTACACAGGACATTATTACGCTCTACGACAAGACGTCAACCAACGGCGGTCCTACCGAAGTTCCGCAGGCTCCCACTTCATCTCCGGGAACGCCAAAGCCGGCGACGCCGAAGCCTCCCTCACCAGGCGGGATGTCCGGCGGTAACAAGTAAGGGTCCGGCTTACACAGGCTATCTTTCGGCTATTCCGTTCTTTCGGTGCCGCCGATCCCGTATCGAAGGGCTCGTCCCACTACAATCGCGAGCGTCAGCTCGAGAATGATCGCCGCCGGAATCCCGGCCAACCACAAGATGTGCGTCACTAGCATGCTCCAAGGCGTAGTTCGGCGGTTTTTGCAAAACGGCCTCACCCCTCAGTACGGTGAGAGGTGCTCTCTAAAAGGGAATCAAACTCGGGCCCTTCAGTCCCGTATTTTACTGGTATAGGTGCTCGACGGTCCCCAAAAATCTCAGGAATATTTCGAGCTAAAAGCTGCTCAAGTACCCGACCGGCACCCACCAAAAGGTACTTATCTGTTAAATATATTTCGATCAAGGTTCAGCCCACCGCTGGGATCGCGCTCGTGGGGTCGCCAGTCGTGGCGACGAGCCGGCGTACTGGCCGGCTTCCCCGGGCCGCCTGCTGTTGCGATCCGATATGCCTCCAGCAAAAATCAAAGCCAGCCCGTAGGCTGGCTTGTCGGCAAACTGCCGGCCCCACAAGTAGCCACACACCCCATAAATGTCCCAAGTCCTGCGGCGGCCTCTCAGGCCGCCTTACGTACCATAAATACATGGGAGCCGGAAATCGCAGTGGCTGTCTGCGCTGCCCACGTGATGGATCACACCCAAGTCATTGCCGACCTTCAGGCTGAATTGGAGACGCAGAAGCAACACACCGCCGCGCTCCACGGCGAACTCGAACGGCGCGCCAGAGAACTCGCGGAAGCGCGCCAGCGCATCGAACTTCGAAATCTCTCGCTCGAGCGATTGCAATCGCAGTTTACCCTTGCTGCCGAGGCGCTAAACAAATTGTTGGCTGAACGCGAAAAAATCCGCCAGTGCGTATGGGCAAAACTAGGTATCACGCTCCGCCTGTTGCCCAAACTTGAGGACGATTTGCGATGAGGTTTCTGCGCGCGCTTGGCTCGCTGGCGCTGCTCCTGCTCAGCCCGGCCCTCATTCCTATCTCGATTGCCGCGATCGCTATTGTCGATCTGTGTTTTGCTCTTTTTGGCGACAAACGCCCGCCCTCGACGACTCGTCCCCGAAACGAATGCGCCACCGTAGTCATACCCAACTGGAATGGCCACGATCTTCTTGCGAAGTATCTGCCCAGCGTGATTGACGCCCTCGCCGATCATCCGGACAACGAGATTATCGTCATCGATAATGCGTCCACCGACGGCAGCGCCGAATTTGTCGCCTCGCGCTTTCCGCAAGTGCGCCTCATTCGCTGCGAAAAGAACCTGGGCTTCGGCGGAGCTTCAAACCTCGGCTTCCGCGAAGCCTCGAACGACATCGTGATCCTCCTCAACAGTGACATGCGAGTCGAGCGCAACTTCCTCGATCCCCTCCTTGCGCCTTTCCACGATCCGCTCGTTTTCGCCGTAGCCGCTCAGATCTTCTTTGCCGATCCAGCCAAACGCCGCGAGGAAACGGGGCTGACCGAAGGGTGGTGGGCTGATGGCCGCATACGCGTCAGCCACCGCATCGACACTGAGATTACAAGCGAGTTCCCATGCTTCTACGCCGGCGGCGGCTCAAGCGCGTTCGACCGCCGCAAATTCCTCGAGTTGGGTGGTTTCGACCCGATACTGAAGCCCTTCTACTACGAAGACACCGATCTCGGGCTGATGGCCTGGAAACGCGGCTGGAAGGTTCTCTATCAACCGTTAAGCATCGTCTACCACGAACATCGAGGCACCATCGGCCGCAAGTTTTCAACCCCCTATATTCAAAGCGTTCTTAAAAGGAACGCGGTTCTCTTCGTCTGGAAGAACATTCACGACTGGCGTCTCGTGGCTTCTCATTTCCCCTTTCTCGCGCTCAGTTGCTTAAGAAGCTTCATTTTGGGCGACGCGCCGCAAGCGTTCAATTTCTCCGGCCTCGCGAGGGCATTTCTTCAGCTTCCCTGGCTCTGCCGTTCTCGATGGAGAGCCCGTCAGTTGGCAGCCATTTCCGACACGGAAGCTCTGCGCCGGCCGCTGGGCCTGTATTTTCGCGACCGTTTTCAGCTCCCGGATGAGCCCCTCCCAGAGCGGCTTCGAGTGCTCTTCGCAGCGCCTTACCCCATCGAGCCCCCTGTCCATGGCGGAGCCGTCTTCATGAAGATGACAATTGAAGAGCTCTCACTCGCCGCAGACGTCCACTTGGCGGGCATGGTGGATTCTGTCGAGCAGGTCGCCGATCAGCGTTCGCTCCAGCCCATGTGCAAGTCCATCGACATCCAGATTCGAAATGTTGAGACAGCCAGAAACATCGCGTCGGTCCTGCCTCACGCCATACGAGAATTTCGCAGCCGCGATTTCGCCTGGGCATTACACCGCATCGGATTCGAGAACAAAATCGACGTCATTCAACTCGAGTACACGCAATTCGCCCAATACCACGGCGAGTATCGCCATATCCCTTGTTTCCTGTTCGAACACGACATACATTTCGAATCCGTCCGGACCCTGGCAAAAGACGCTACCAGCCCCTTTAAGCGCATTCATTACTTCTACGAATATCTACGCTGCTTTCGATACGAACTCACCACCCTGCCCAAATTTTGCAGAATTCAGACGTGCAGCAGCGAGAACACCAAGGCTTTGACACGCTATGTTCCGAGTCTCGCGAATCGCATCGACGCCGATCTGCGCGCCGGCATTCAAAGCCGGAAATTCGATTTCGTTCCCGCCGGCCGTGAGCCGGACACAATGCTGTTCGTCGGCAGCTTCCGTCACGAGCCCAATGCCCAAGCCATCCGCTGGTTCGTTTCCGAAGTACTGCCTCGCGTCACTGCGATGCGTCCCCAGGCTAAGTTGGTCATCGTTGGATCTGATCCGCCGCCCTCGATGGCGTTTCTCTCGAAACATCCGAGCATTCACTTCACCGGCCATGTAGCCGATATTCGTGAGCCGCTTGCCCGCTATTCCGTTTTTGTTTGTCCCATCCGAGGGGGATCGGGCATGCGTGTGAAATTGCTCGAGGCCTTCTCGAGCGGCATCCCCTGCGTTTCCACCGCCCTCGGAGCCGAGGGCTTGGCACACGAAAGCGGTATCGTATGCGAGCTCGCCGATACGCCCCAGGAGTTTGCCGCCGCCACGGTGCATCTGTTGTCCGATACCGAATACGCCGCATCGCTTGCCATCCGCGCCCGCCAAAGAGTCGAAGCCGAACGCGATGGAGCCGTCATCACCACGCGGCTCGAGGCCGCTTACCGGCGTGAGGCTGCTGCGCTTCGCCCGACGTCTGTCGCGAGCGCCGCGAGCGCCCAGGAATGGCAACACGATCGCGGAGTCAGCGTGTGATAAGGTGACCCGCATGACCCGCCGCGATTTCTTCCTCACTACGGCCGGAGCCGCTATCGCCGCTGGACAGACGCCGCCGCAATCCGCTTCGTCATTTCAAAAAATCGGTCTGAACAGCTATTGCCTCAGAGCGATGAAATGGACGGATAAACAGGTGCTCGATTACGCTGCATCGTTGAAGCTCGATGCCGTCTTCCTCCAGGATTCGCTCGATCCCGATCGCGACAAACTCGAGCACTGGACCAGCGTTGGCGCGTATGCACGGCATCTCGGACTCCACATCGAAACCGGTATCGGGGCCGTGCTTCCAGCCGATTCGTCAGCAGTCGAGCGGTCTCGCAGCCAGTTGCTTACCGGGCTGGCACGAGCCAAGGCTTGCGGCTCTCCTCTCGTACGATGTTTGCACGCACCCGATCGCGCTCATCTTCCTCAGCGGCCAATGGAACAGAATATCGAGGCCATGGTCCAACTCCTGAAGTCGGTGCGCCCCCAGTTTGCCGATGCCGGAATCAAAATTGCCATCGAGAACCACAAAGACTTGCAGGCCTGGGAAATGCGCGAAGTAATCGAAGCGGCCGGGAAAGATTGGGTGGGCTCCTATCTGGATACGGGCAACCCGGTATTTGTCGTCGAGGACCCCGTCACCACCGTCGAGACGCTCGCCCCCTACGCGCTTTGCGCGCACTTGCGCGATTCAGTCGTTTACGAGCGCCCCGGAGGAGCCATGGTTGAATGGGTTCCCTTGGGCGAAGGCGATATCGACTTTCACAAAATCGTTGATACGATTCATCGGGCGAAACCTGACATCTACGTCTACATCAAGCCAATCACCGGACGCCCCGCGCAGCTTCTGCCCTATCTTGAGCCCGATTTCTGGCAAAGCTATCCGAAAGCCCGTGCCTTCGAGTTCGCGCGGTTCATCGCGCTCGCTAAACGAGGCGCTCCGTACGATAAACCCATCGTGCTCGAAGACATCCCCGGTGGCCACACACCCGAGGCCTTCCTCCCCGCCATCCAGTACCAGCAGCGCGACCACATGGAACGAAGCATCGCCTATGCCAAATCTGCATTGAACCTCGGAGTCCGCTGGCGCGCCTGAGTACTTGTGGACGGACCTCTCTGAACCTTGAACATTTTGCAAGCGCGGAGCAGCCAAGCGGGGCAGGCCCTCTGCTCATAACGCCGACTTAAGCTCAAGCCGCCGACCATTCGCGCTCAGCACTTCATATCTGCGGTTTGCCCGTCATACGTCAAAGTGACGAAAACAGGTGATCGGGACATAGCTCTACGCTCTGCGACCACAGCGGACGAATACCCGAGAGACGCCACCTTGCCTGTGCTGGCTGTACGACGTTCGGGATTGGAACAAGTGCTTATCGATCTGTAGGCTTCTGATCCTTGACTCCAGAGTGGATCGCGGAATCCCGAGCTTCACTGCCGCCCCCGAAGGACCGGAAACGAGCCCGCCGGTCTCTTCGAGAGCAGCTTCGATCATTTCCTTCTCCGTGTTCGTCAGCGCTTCGCTCAGCGGGGTCGATGTTTGAAGCGTCTCGAGAGTTTCACGATGCCCGCTGCTTTCGTCAATTGAAAGTGTCGCTCCGTCGCAAAGAATAACCGCTCTCTCAATCACGTTCTGCAGTTCGCGAATATTGCCGGGCCAATCATACACCCGCAACAGCTCCAGCGTCGTCCTATCGATGTTCTTGATTTTCTTCCCAGCTGAATTCGCGTACCGCCCGATGAAATATTTGGCTAAGAGCGGGATATCGTCTTTCCGTTCGCGAAGCGACGGGACCCGGATGGGAAACACGTTCAACCGGTAGAACAAATCCAGCCGAAATGTACCAGCTGCGACAGCTGCCTTGAGGTCGCGATTTGTGGCAGCAATCACGCGCACGTCGATTGATACAGTGCGGCCGCCGCCAACGCGCTCAAACTCACGTTCTTGCAAGACACGCAGTAATGCAACTTGCGTATCCGTTGGGATGTCGCCAATTTCGTCTAGGAAAATCGTCCCGCCGTTGGCAAGTTCAAAGCGGCCAAGACGCCGCTCAGTAGCTCCTGTGAATGCTCCCTTCTCATGACCGAAGAGCTCCGACGCGATCAACGACTGCGGAATGGCCGCGCAATTGACACGAATGAACGGCTTGTCAGCGCGACGTGAACGCTTGTGAATCGCACGAGCTACAAGCTCCTTGCCTGTCCCGCTCTCGCCAGTAACGAGGACTGTCGAGTCCGTAGGTGCAACTCTGGCAACGTGACCGAGAGCTTGCGCAAGGGACTCCGATGAGCCAACAATCTCCTCAAATTTCGCCCCGGCTAGAATCTCGTCTTCCACGTACACTCTTTCGCACTTCAGTTGCTCTTTGAGTGCCGCAATTTGATCATGGGAGCGCGCATTCTCGATAGCAACCGCTATCTGCGCCGCCACCTGTTCAAGAAAAGAGATTTGCATTTGTTGAAAAGCATTCTCCGCAAAATATGCAACCGTTAGGACACCAAATCCGCGATCCTGGGTAACCAATGGAAAATGACATTGCGCCTTGAAGCCTGTCAGGCCGGCAATAGAGCGGGATTCCGATTCGGGACCCACAAAAGTGACGGACTGTCCCACCTCAACAACTTGCGATAGCCTTTGTCCTTCCTCTCTGGAAATGAGCGGTAATTGTTGGCCCCGGCGGTCTGTATGCGGGTACTGAAGCGCGAATTCCCGAAAGGTCTGAGAATCTTTCGAATCCAGCAAGGCAATGTACGCGCAATCGCAGTGGAGCGCACGCCCTATAGCGTCAATGAACCCTTCTATGAGCGCGTGAAGTTCAACGTTCCTGCTCGCTTGGGCAGTCAGAGCGGTTACGAGTTGCAAGTGTTTACGAGAAAGCTCTGGGGACACAAACTCAGCGGTTTTGTCGAAAGCGATTTGTGGTGCGGTGCTCATTGTCCCTCCTTCTGCGAAGTGATACGTCGGCGGCGCGTCAGCCGTGCTTCGTACAAAGTACGGCCCAGCCCGTCACGACTCCCATCAAACATCTTCAATACCTTTTTTCCATCTAGGCCTAGCTCCGACGGGCGCGACTTCGTTTCTGCCCTCTCTCGCGTTACCCATTCACGGATATAGGGCGGACAATTTCTGAGTTCAGTCCCGTTGGTTTCGCTGAGAGCAAGCAGTTTCACCGCTTCTCGGTCCACGATAGCGACGTTCTTGAGGTCGATCGCCACTGCACTCGCTTCGTGCTCGACGGTCTGGCGCATTGCGGGATCGCACAACTGTTGTTGCGCCGAGCTGGCCTCGTGAATCGCTCTTGCAATCACTTCCTTACCGGTGCCCGTCTCGCCCTGGGTCAGGACGGCTGAGTCCACGGGCGCGATTATGTCGATGTTGTCGAGCAGAGCGCGAAAGTTCGCGCTGGATCCGATCAAATCTAAAACAGCCATCGTTATTCTCCTCGCTTTGACCAAAGGGAAAGGACTGCTGATCTCTCCCGAGTGTTGCTCAATGGCGCCTAACCAACGCTCAGCAGGTGGCCGACGGCCCCCGTTTGTGCCAGATCGCTTTCTTCATGCCCCTGATTCTGGCGCTTCTTCCGCCTGGAATCGACCTTCTTATGAACTCGATCTGGTCCTTCGATGGTAGATGCCAGCTCTACTCTTTAGAGGGATGGTCTCCTACTCCTAGTCCGATCGCGATAGAGGCGCCTTCTCCCGAACAGGCGAGCGTCAATCGACCATGCCCCAGGGCCAAGCATCGCCACACTGGCGGATAGCACAGCCAGGAATAAGTAAATCCATTTGCCGTCTCGCCCGGAAGAGTGGAGTGATACGGCGATCCAGAGCTCGTCTAGGGCTACCAAGGCCCCCATGATCGGCGTCCACAAACCAGCGAGGAGGAAGATGCCCGCTGCAGCCGTTATCAGGTTTTGCGCCACGGTTATCGGCGCCGGAATTTCCACCAAAAGACTCGTGGCCCCAAAATAGATCAGCGCGATCCCGATGCCAAGGCGCAGCGTCAGCAGGCCAAAGCCGGGCCGACCATCAGGAAACGTTGAAAATAGTCTTTGCAGAGCGCATCCCAATTCAATGGTATGGAATTCGCACCGGCGCTCGACACCCTCTAAAGGCGTCTTCGGCATCCTTCTTTCGAAGGATATCGTCCGACTACAAATCGATGATTCCGCGCTTCAATGCTATCGTGACGGCGTGGGTCCGGTCGTTAGCTCCAAGTTTGCCGAGAATGTTCTTGACATGGCTTTTCACGGTTACCTCCGTCAGCGATAGCTGCGCACCGATCTCCTTGTTTGCATTGCCCGCTGCGATTAGACGAAGGACGTCGATCTCTCGTGGGGTCAGCGCACAGTCAGTCGCGTGTTCGGCAATTTCGGCCGCAACTTCAGAGGACAGGCGCTTTTGTCCGGCATGGACGGCTCGAATCGTTCCCAGTAATTCTTTCCGCAACATGCCCTTCAGTAGGTAGGCCCGCGCTCCGGCTTTGAGGGCGCGAAAAACCTGGGCATCTCCAGGATGGGTCGTCAGCACGATAATCCGTGCTTCGGGGAACTCCCCGCGAATCGCTCCGATGGCATCGATACCGTTCATCTCCGGCATCTGCAAGTCCATCAACGTAATGTCGGGACGATATATTCGAAACAAGTCGAGCGCCTCACGCCCGTTGGAAGCTTCCCCAATCAACTCCATATCATCTTCGCTCCCGATCAGCGCAGCGACGCCCTCACGAAGGAGAGGATGATCGTCTACTGCCAAAACTCGAATCACGCCTCATCCCACTTTCTTCCCGAATAGCCGGAAACGAGATCGGCGTGGCGACGTGCCATAAGCGATCGAACCTGCGAGGCTCAATTCGATCTCCGTACCCGTGCCGGAGCGGCTCCAAATGCTCAATTCTGCGCCGACTTGTCGGGCGCGTTCGCGTATTCCGGGCAGGCCGTAATGTCCTGGGCGACCCTGTTCCAAAATATCGGCTGGGATCCCCTTGCCATCATCCCGAATTCGCAGCCGGAACACCCGTTCTCCGTAGCTGATTTCAACTTCAATATGGCGGGCACGGGCGTGTTTGAAGGCATTGCGCAACGCCTCACGCGAGATGCGGTAAAGCTCGTCTCTTACGATCGGGTGCAGGTCCTTTGGCGCACCTTCAACCACCAAATCGAAGGCCGCGGCGTCCACGGCAGACAGTTCGTTCCCCACCGCGTTCACCGCCTCTGAAAAGTCATTCGTAGTTGTTGCAGACGACCGCAAGTCATAAACTGCGCTTCTACCCTCGGCAATCGCCTGGTCGGCGCGTTCGAGGGTTTTTTCAAGTTGTTCCTTCGCCTTTCCCTCCGGCAGTAGCTTGTTAACCACCTGGAAACGGAGCATCAACCCGTGAAAGCTCTGCAAGAGTGTGTCGTGCAAATCGCGGGCGAGACGGATCCGCTCGCCTACGCGTTCCTCCAGGCGAACGCTGAGTTCCCGCGCGACCTGATGGATCCGAAACCGGTATAGTCCCCAGAGCATCGACAAAACAACTGCGCCGATCGATATGCGGAACCAAATGGTCTGGTAATACGCCGGCGCAATCGAAAAATCCAAAGAGGTGCCGGCATCGTTCCACACCCCGCTGTTATTGGAGGCGATCACACGGAAGCGGTAGTGTCGCGGCTCAAGATCGTTATAGAACGCTTGCCGGCGAGTGTCCGCGTCCGTCCAGTCACGATCGTGCCCTTCCAGCTTGTACCTAAACCGTACCTTCTCCGGTGCGACGAAGCTGAGCGCTGTATAATCGATCGCCAGATCTCGCACCAGCGATGGCAGCCGTGGATTCGATCGTGCATCGCCCGATAAGTTTTCCCAGTACTCTTTGCGGTCGGCGGTGATCTTCTCGATATGCATCGGCGGCGGAAGCTTGTTGAAGGTAAGGTGACGTGGATCGACGACGCTGATGCCGTCGGGAGCGATGAACCACAGTTTCCCATCTGGCGACTCGGAGACACGCGGCGTATAATCGCCAACGACAGCGAGAGTCCTTAGCCCGTCGGAACTATCGAAAACTGTGGCGCGGACCGTGCGGGCGGTCTTGTCCGCAGCAATAGCCCACGCGTCCAATTCTGAGCGCGCGACACGCACCAAGCCGCATGGCATCATCAGCCAGACCGATTGGGCCGCGTCTTCTATCGTCCACTGGACCGCATCGCAGGGCAATCCGTTCTTGCCCGTCAGCGTGGCGATACGGCCATTTTTCAACCGACTCAGGCCACCCTCGGTGGCAATCCAAAGGGCGCCTCCGCCGTCGAACCTAAGGTCGTTGACACGGCCCTCACCCAGCCCGTCGGCCCCTGAATAGGATGAGTGGACCTGGCCGTCACGAAACCACGCAACTCCACCCCGAGAAAATCCGAGCCATAGCCCCCCCTGCAACGGATCCGGGGCCAGAACGACCGCAGGATCCTTGTGTCTGAATGCGGCCCAGGGAATCCGTTGCAACTCATTACGTGGCGACAAGCGGAAGAGACCGAGGTCGCGGTTGGCGATCCACAGATTCCCCGAGGTGTCCTCGGTGAGGGAGCCCACGAACCCGCCGGGAACCGCAGCAGGAATAAACCGGTCATGCTTCATGTAGCCGATCCCAGTCAGTGTGGAAACCCAGATTCGCCCCCGAGAGTCCTGAAAAAGTGACCCCACTCCCTCTTCCGGCAGTCCGCTGCCGGCAATCTCTCGCACGCCCGCCCTGGCGCGGTGTCGGCCGTACACCGTAACCTGGGCATGATTCAGGCGGTTTAACCCGTTAAGGGTAGCGAACCAAATGCTTCCATCCCTTGTGGCTATAAGACCTGCCCAGGGAATTTCCGACAAACCTTGATTCCTGGAATACGTGACCACGGGAAGCTCGCGAAAGCGGTCAAGCCCGTTGATGGTACCGACCCAAATATTGCCCTCGAGATCCTCAAACAAATCGTAAATGTCATCGCCTGACAGGCCGTCCGATTGTGAAAACACATCGGTCCGTCCCTGGTGTATATGTACAATGCCCCGGCCCGCAGGTCCCACCCAGAGACCGCCGTCGCGATCGCGAAGCATTCTTAGGACGCGGAACCCCTGCCTTGCAGCGGGGAACGAATATACTACCTGCGCCTTCTCCCCAGCCGGCCGCATGACCGCGCCTGTTGTAGCGATTAAGAGAGCGCCATCCTCGCCGTCCGTCATGCCCTGCATTCTTCCGTTTGGCAGGCCTGGCACCGAATAGAATTCCGGCGGTCCGGGTCTCCATCGCCACACCCCCATCTCCAATCCGGCCCAGAGATTCCCCTTGCCGTCCTCATGCAAGCCGAAGACGCCGTGGCCAACACCGCCCATTTCCGGGTAGCACCGGACGCTGCCATTCCGAATTTCGCAGAGTTTTCCATCGGGAGGCCCATTCGTACCGACCCATATCGAGCCCTCATGATCTTCAACGAGAGCGACGGATCTGCAATCCACCGAGCTCCGCGTACTGAATGAGCTTGCCGTTCTTCCAGCTTGCTAGCCCATTGAACGTGCCGATCCAAAGAGTCCCGTCGCGCGCCGCGACCAGTCTCGAGATGACGCTGGAGGGGAGATGCTGATTCGTCGGCGGCTGCCAAGGGACGTTCCGGACGCCATCGAACCGAGACAAACCGAATGCTGTCCCCAGCCAGAGGTACCCGTCGGGCGTCTGGGCGATTGAGAGAATGGAGCCCTTGACAAAGCCGTCGCGGATCTTCCAGGCCGTATGCGCATACTGGCTGACGTCTAGCGCCGGATTCAGCGCAAACGCACAAGTTCTCGCTATCAGCATGGCGGCCAGCATCGCGCCCGCCAATTTGCCGTTAACTGTATGCAAAATCGCGTCCGGCGCAGGCCTAACCAAACAGCCGGCCCTCTGATAGGCTCATCGTATCCCACTCGGAAGGATCTGATTCAATCCGGCAGGCATCGGCCCTCGCCTTTCCAGCGCATTACGTACACAGTTCTTTGCGCCCAATCCCACAAGCGCCTCACTGAAGGGCAACATCACGGACTCGTTGCGCTCCAAACGATGGATTTAAACCGATGGGCTGATTTTCACCCGCATATATTTGGCGCTCGAACGCATGGTTAGGGCAAAGGTTCATGTGCCCGGCATTTTGCGAGCGTAAAGTTCCTTGTTCTTAAATCAATAACGATCCGGATGACGAGGCGGCCATGAAAGTGTTAAGCCGCGACCGAACGCGATGTAATCTACCAGATTAACTTCAGTGCGAACTGTATCTGGCGTGATGTGGTCGTCGTGGAGGTGAGGACGCCCGCCGAAGAAATCGGGGCTCCGTTCGCCCCAAACAAGCTGGTATTGTTGGTCGGGACCACCGGCGACGCAAAATTAGTGTGATTCAGGACGTTGAAGAACTCTGCTCGGAATTGCGCATGCAATTTCTCTAAGTTGCCTATGTTGCGAAATAGCGATGTATCCAGGTTGAGAATGCCTGGACCGATAAGAATATTGCGCCCCGCATCCCCAAACCGCGTGCTCGGATTGGGAAAAGCAAAACATTGCGTTTTGATGTAGTCAAGTGGATTTCCTGCATTGACAAGAGAGCCGCTGCATCCCGGTCCGGTTAGCACATCCGGCCGGTCGAACTGATCCCCCTTCATTCCTAATGGGTCTCCGGTGATTATAGGTGTGAACGGTTCGCCGGAAGCAACGTGCAGAATCCCACCCCATTGCCAACTGTTTAATGTCCATTGCAGTGCTCGTGGCCTCGCTTTGAGACTCGGAATTCTCCAGATGTAGTTGACGGTGAGGTTTTGACGTATGTCGAAGTCGGCCAGTCCACGCCCATTCTTTTCATCGAACCAAAGCCGAGGGGAGCTGTTCACGTAATTATCGATGAACGCCGATTCCGATCCTGAGTCAATAATCTTGCCCCACGTGTAGGAGACCCCGGCTTGCAGCCCTTTGCTCAGCCGGCGAGTTACCTGTACCTCAAGGGCATGGAAAATGGAATCGGAATTCCACAGAGTGCCGGAAATCTGGCCCACGTTCGGGTTCAGAGTAGTTCCATTCACCGGCCATACGTAGCCCTGCGGCGTCACCGTTGGAAGCACCATGTCGAAATTGTTCGTGAAGTAGGGAAGATGAACACCGCGCGATCCCGTGTAGCCCGCCTCCAGCACAGTATCCGGAGCAATGTTCTGCTGAATGTTGAAGTTCCACTCCATGTCATAGCTGCGTGGAGGATTCGGCTGAATATACGCGTAACGAAGTGTAGGCGTAGTCAATAGCGAAAATGCTCCGTTCGGAAACGACCCCTGCGGCAGCGCCGTGTCATCGCCCAGCTCAAAAAACGGAGCCGACAACAGCATCGCAGCCCCGAACAGATATGGGAGAGGTAAGTTATCGAATACTCCAAATCCACTGCGGATGGATGTCCTGCCTTTACCTAACGGATCCCACGCAAAGCCCACCCTCGGTTCAAAGTCGAGCTTAGTCGGATTCGAGAAGAAAGGATCCCCTAAGTGTGGGGTCGTTGATGTCAGCGATGGCAGATTCGAGAGTTTCCCTTGTGCTTCGCTCGGGACCGTCGCTGCCTCATAGCGCAGGCCCAGATTGACAGTCAAATTGGGCATCGCTCTCCAGTCATCGATGAAGTATCCCGCATAAATAGACTGCCGGACGGAGCGTGGCGTGATTCCACTTCCGATTGGCGCATTAAACGACGTTGGCTGGTCCTGCAGGAAGGCGGAAAGTGATCCAAACACAAACTGGCCCAGCGGGCTCGTTTTGCCGAGTTGGTTGTCCCGAATGTTTTCGAAAGCAAAACCAAACTTTAGGGAATGAGTTCCTAACGTCGCGAACGCATCATCGTAGAATTGATATGAGCTGTAATGATAATCGAACTCCCCGACCGCGCCAAATCCGCCAGGAAACGTCGAGAGCTGCGAGTTCGTTATAACTCCCACGGGTTGGCCAGGCAAAAAGCCGAGCGACGTGTCTGTCGCTACAGGGTCAATCGCCTTTAAACTCTTTGCTGCTTCCGAGACTACACGGCTGAAGCCCAATCGTGCAGTGTTCGCGATTTGGGCACCGAATAAGTGCGTTCCCTCGAGAACTGCTGCTTGACGGCGCGACAAGGTCCCGATGATGTTGTTATCGAAAGAATCCGCTCCCTCCGTTTTTCCATTGTCGAACATGTAGGTTCCAGACAGGCTATCGCTCTTCCCACTCGCGAAGTCCGCGCGCGACGTAAAGAAGTCCTCGTTGGTATTCTGCGGAGTAGGAATGATGTATTCGCCTGTATCGCCCTTGACCGGACCGTTCGGAAGGGGATAGAGCGCCAGGTACGGCTCCACTCTTGGATCCACACTCACAGTACCTGCGGTTAGATGTCCGGTGCGCGCCGCGGCAGAAGGCACAATGTCCACCGTGGTTGTTGAAAGCAACTGACGAATTCCTTCGTAATCGCCAAAAACAAACAACTTGCTTTTGATAATCGGCCCTCCGGCATCGGCTCCGAACTGATTGCGCCGGAAAGGCGGCGGAGATTGAGTTGTGTCGAAGAAGTTGCGGGCGTCGAGTGCACTGTTGCGGAAAAACTCATAAACAGAACCGTGTAGTTCATTTGTGCCAGAGCGCATAATAGAATTGATTACTCCTCCCGACGTCTTGCCATAGCTGGCTGGCGCGCTATTTGTTACGACTGAGAATTCCTGAACCGCCTCCACGCCGAGCAAGACGCCGAGGACGCTGCCGGGCCCTGCGTTGGAATAGTCGTTTATGCTGATGCCATCGAGCCGGTAGTTGTTCCCTTGTGGCCGTGTCCCGCCGATGCTTAACTGCATCCCGAGACCGCGGTTTGCCCGTTGATTACTCAGACCGAGCGGGAGTTGATACACGCTGCCAACCCCCGGTTGCAGCTGTGCCAGAGTCGTCCAGTCGCGCCCGTTCAGAGGCAATTCGCGAACCGTTGTGGAATTCTCGGTTGCCTCCAAAGTCGAACTCGCCAATTGGATCGCAGGCGATGCGCCTGAAACTTCGATTTTCGTCTTAACCTCGCCTGGGTTTAGCTTGAAGTCGATTACCTCCTCGGAGCCCACCTTCACAACAACACCCGATCTCACAACGGTTTCAAATCCGTTCTTCGACGCACTGATTTCATACGTACCAGGCACCAGGTTCGGAGCCGTGTAGATCCCGTTGTTGTCCGCGTCTACGGACCGGAGGATAGCCATCTCGGAGTTCTTAACAGCGACCTGCGCTCGTACAATCGCGCGTCCGGAGCTGTCTCTAACACTCCCCGAAATAGCCCCTCCAGCGACCTGTGCGAGACAAGCGCTACCGGCCACTAGTACGATTGCGGTGATGTACGCGAGCGTGAAAGGACTCGAAACCAAAGCAGCACGGATTGAGCTTAGAAGCATCTCAACCCTCCTCTTTGAACGGATTCGCATTAACTGAAGTCCGCACTCGTCTTTCTGGGGAGGCCCTTAACGATTCGAAAAAGCTGGTATCGCTCGAGTTGCTCTCTAAAGTATGTCTCGAAGGAGCCATCAGGTTAGAAGCCATACGATTCGATCCATCCTGAATCGTCCCAGCGTGAGCTGGTCGGCCAAGCCGTACGATCCGTTCAAATAGGTTGAACGACACGGTTCATCATCACCGCCATAGACCTGATCATTTCACCTAACCACGGCCGGGCTGTAATTTAGCGCCGGAGAGTTTCCACGTCGTTTAAGGAGTCTATATGCCTTCTAAGAAGGATGCCCTTACGGAAAGTGGTCGATCAGCACTTGGCCGCAAACGCCCCGAGGACCATGTGCGGATATGATAAACGGCCCAGTATGGATCAATTCACTGGCTGGTTAGTCATCGACTCGGAGAGTGGCCACGCCGCATTTCCGACATTGCTCCCGTATACTGCCATTGGGCGGTAATTGAGGTCCTAAGTCCCTTTGGGCCCTCGGCGCAGCGGCTCCCACCTACAATGGAACTTGGCCGCGAACGAAAGCCGTCGCTATCCCAAGCGCCCCGTTCTCGGAGTTGGCGCGCTCATCTTCGAAGACGACCGCATCCTACTGGTGGAACGTGGCCGCGAGCCATTGAAAGGCCAGTGGTCGCTTCCCGGCGGGGCCGTCGAAACCGGAGAGCGGCTCGAAGACGCTCTCATCCGCGAAGTTCGCGAGGAAACCGGATTGGACGTGGCTCCCACGCAAGTGGCCGTCATTTTCGAGCGTATTATTCACGACGCCGAAGGCCAACCCGAGTATCACTACCTGCTTGTGGACTTCCTCTGCGGCCTGCGCGGTGGCGCTCTCTGCGCCGGCGACGATTCGAGCTGCGCCGCATGGTTTCCGTTGAACGATCTTGACAGGCTTTCGATGACCGAAGGCACCCTCGCCGTCATCCGCCGCGTCCACGCTCTTGGCCCGTCGCTTGCCATCCTCTCTCCTTAAGCAAAACCAGAATGCCATTTCGCGGCGCAGACGTATTGCAGTTCGGCGAGTTGAAAGAACTCGTCGCCTCCTATGCGGGCAGCGCGGCCGGAAAGCAGAAAATCCTCGACTCCGACACACAGACTGACCGGCTCGCCATTGAAGAGTCTCTCTCTGAGGCCGGCGAAGCCATAGCCTATCTCCTCGAGGCATCGTCCCCTCAAAAGGCGGCGCACGGCGCAGTTGTGCGGCTTCGATTCGACCAGATCCGGCCCGTTTCGAGTCTCCACCTATTGCGCGTTCAAGGCGCTCGTCTCGAAGGGCCGGAAATCCTGGACCTCTTCCAAAACCTTTACATCGCCGGCGAATACCGGGCATTGCTTCTCGCAGTTAACGACCGCTATCCCCGCCTCGCCTCGCGCGCTCGCGCACTTGCCGACCTGCGAACCCTCGTCCGCCGTCATCAGCGCGCCTTCCTTCCCGATGGCAGCCTCTCGGACGATGCGAGCCCCGCGTTGCGTCAAATTCGCAGAGACATCGAGCGCCAACAAAAGAGAATTCAGGATTCCTTAGAAAAATTCTTGAGGGCGCACCACAGCGACGGCACGCTGCAGGAGGATTTCATCACCATCCGCGACGACCGCTTCGTTGTGCCCGTTGTCGCGGGCCAGCAGGGACGCGTCGAGGGAGTCATTCATGGCGCTAGCGGCAGTGGAAGAACGCTATTCCTCGAGCCGCTCGAAACCATCGCCTTGAACAATACGCTCGTCCGCCTTCATGAGGATGAGCTGCGCGAAATCGACCGTATCCTCGCCGCAATCTCCGACGAATTGCGCCTCCACGCCGATGAAATCTTCAGCTCGTTCGAAACGCTCGCCCATCTCGATTATGTTTTTGCCAAGGCGAATTTCGCCTCCGCCTATCGGGCCGTAATCCCCAAGTTCAGCGCCGGGTCGAACCGCCGGTTCGTGCTCCATGAAGCGCGCCATCCCTTGCTCGAGAAGGTCCTGAAACCACAGAAACGCGCGGTTGTCCCCATTTCGCTCGAGCTTGACGAAAAAAACCGCGTTCTCCTCATTAGCGGACCCAATACCGGCGGCAAAACCGTGACCATGAAAACGTGCGGCCTGCTGGCGACCATGGCTCACGCCGGTCTGCCCGTTCCTTGCGCGTTCGCCGAGCTGCCCTGGCTCGAAGACGTTCTCGCCGATATCGGCGATACGCAATCCATCGCTCAAAGCCTGAGCACATTCTCAGGTCACCTCCTGCATGTGCGCGGCATGCTGGAATCGGCGACCCCCGATACGCTGGTTCTGCTCGACGAGTTGGGCGGTTCCACCGATCCCGACGAGGGTGGCGCGCTCGGCGTCGCAATTCTCGACCGCTTCCGGCAGTGCGGCGCTTTTTGTCTTGCCTCCACCCACCTGCTGCCGCTGAAGCTCTATGGCGCTCAAACCGAAGGCGTCGTAAACGCCTCTATGGGTTTCGACGATGCCACGCTTCAGCCCACCTACCAGTTGCGCCTCGGCGCGCCCGGAAAGTCGGCCGGTCTCGACATTGCGGCCCGCCTTAACATGCCCGACGATCTCATTCAACACGCGCGCCGCGCTTTGCCTCAAATGCAGGCCGGTTTTCAGAATCTATTAGACCGGCTCAACGCCCAACTCGAAGAAAACCGGAATTTGAACGCGCGGCTAGACGAAGAACGGAATGCCCTCGCCAAAGAACGCGCCGACTTACAACGCATGACCCTCGAGCGCGAAGAAAAGCGCGCCCGGGAATGGGAGCGAAAACGCGAGGAGTTAATTGCCGATTTTGAAGCTCGTGCGATGGAAACCATTGCCCAAGCCGTTTCGACCGTCGAAGACCGCAAAGCCGTCGAGCAAGCTAATCTCCAGATTGCTCGCCTCAGGCGCGAATTTCGCGAACAGGCGCGCGAAGCAATCAAGCCTTCCCTCGCCGCATTTCCGAGCGCCGAGCCTCCCGCCGTTACCGAAGGCGCAAGAATACGCCTGCGCGATGTTCGCGAACCGGCCACCGTCCGCCGAATTCTGAAGAACGGAGCTGTCGAAGTCGAAGCCGGTTTTCTGAAGATGCAAGTCTCGCCAGACGACATCGTGGAAGTCCTCGCTCCCGCCGGCTCCACGAAATTGCCAAAGAATGTCACGCTCCAGAGCGGCCCTCGTTGGGACGCCTCATACAAAGAGTTGAATCTGATCGGCAAGCACGCCGAGGAAGCGCTCGCCGAGCTTGACAAGTTTCTCGATTCCGCCGCATTGGCGTCAGTCGATCGCGTGCGAATCGTCCATGGCCACGGAATGGGCGTTCTCAAAAGAGCCGTCGGTGATTTTCTCGCCTCAAGCCCCCATGTCGCCCGCTTCTACCCAGCACCGCCTTCCGAGGGCGGCACGGGAGCAACCATCGCCGAACTGCGCGAATAATTCACAAGGCCGGGCGGGGCCCGGCCACTACAACTCACCGTCGCTGTAGGGGCGACGCCTGCGTCGCCTACGAGGCTATTGCCCCGGCACCGCTGCTTCACTTTGAGCGCTGAGCTTTCGCTCGTTTTGATGCCGCACATCCACGCCCTTTACAAGAAACAGCACATCCTCAGCAATATTGGTGGAATGATCGGCGATCCGTTCGAGATTGCGTATCACCGACCAGAGGTTCATCGCTTGCGGAATGTCGGTGGGATCTCTCTCCATGTGACTAATCAATTCGTGATAGCTCGCCGTACGAAGATTATCCACGCCATCATCGCTTGCCAGGACGCTCCGCGCCAGTTCCGGATCGCGATTCACGAACGCGTCGAGGGCCTTCCGTACCATCGACTGGACCAAGCCCGCAATATACGGAATGTCGACCATTGGCCGTATAACTGGTTCCCGTATCAGATCGAGTGCCCGGTGAGCGATATTTACCGCGAGATCGCCCATTCGCTCCAGGTCATTGTTGATCTTTATCGCCACCGTCACCAGCCGCAAATCCGCCGCCACTGGTTGCTGAAGCGCCAGCAGGCCGATCGCAACCTCGTCGATTTCGATCTCCAGCTCATTTACTCGCGTTTCATTCTTTAATACCTGCTGCGCCAGTTCCTCGTCCTTTTCCACCACCCCCTGGACGCTTCGGTACACGGCGTTCTCAACCAGAGCGCCCATTTCGAGAAGCTTCGCTTTCAGCTTCTCCAGCTCCAATTCAAAGTGTCGCAACTATTTCTTTCTCCCTGCGAGCGCGGCGAATCAACCAAAACGGCCCGTTACATAATCTTCAGTTTCTTTCTTTTTTGGGTTTTGGAAGATCACCCGCGTCACATCAAATTCAATCAGCTTCCCCAATAGAAAGAATCCGGTATAGTCGGCCACCCGCGCCGCCTGCTGCATGTTGTGCGTCACAATCACGACAGTTGTTGTATCCCTGATCTGGAATAGCAGCTCTTCAATCTTTGCCGTCGCTATCGGATCGAGCGCAGAACACGGCTCGTCCAGCAAAAGCACCTCCGGTTCCACTGCCAAAGCTCGCGCGATGCAAAGCCGCTGCTGCTGGCCGCCAGAGAGCGCGCTCGCCGGTTTGTTTAATTTGTCCTTCACTTCTGTCCACAGCGCCGCGCGTTCCAGGCTCTTCTGCACCGTATCGTTCAGTACACTTCTCTTTGTTAAGCCGTTAACTCTTAATCCGTATGCTACATTATCGAAAATCGTCTTAGGAAACGGGTTCGATTTTTGAAATACCATTCCCACCCGCCGCCGGACGCCCGTCACGTCCATCTTCAACACGTCGGCTCCATCCAGCCTGACCTGCCCGTTGTAATACGCGTTTCGAATGGTTTCATTCATCCGGTTCATGGTCCGCAGAAATGTCGATTTGCCGCAGCCCGAAGGACCGATGAATGCCGTTATCTTATTCGTCGAAACCTCCATGTTGATGTCATGGAGCGCCTGGGCCAATCCATAGAAAAAATTCAAATTCAGCGCCTGCAACTTCGGGATGCCGGTTCGCGGCTCCTTCATGTTTTCTGCCGGAGGCGCCATTCCTTCTCTTACTTGTTGTTGCGGACTCGCCACGAATTATCTCCGAGCTGAAATAGCCCCGCGCGCATCAATCGCACGCGCCGTAACGTCGATCGAAAAGCAGAAGCGCAATCCTGCCTTTCCCAATTCCATTCTCGCAAGCTGCTCTAGTATCGGCATGAATTCATAAAGTCAATGTGACGCAAGTATTACAATTCGGTGACCACAGTACTAGGCAAAGGTTCCTCCCACGGAACCCCGCATCGGCCTACCTCACTATATCCGGTTCCAGCGAACTCAATGCTCCGGTGGTTTCCCCGTCCGCAGCGGGCATTCGGATGAAGAACCTGCTTCCTTGACCGATCTGGCTTTCCACTCTGATCGATCCCCCCATCTCTTCCAACAATTCCTTTACAATGCTCAACCCCAAGCCCGTCCCGCCCGCGTCTCGCGAGCGCGCCTTGTCCACTCGATAGAACCGTTCAAAAACGCGATTGAGGTCTTCGCTCGGAATGCCGATGCCGGTGTCGCAAATCGCGAGCTCGACCAGGTCTCGCGAAGGACGGCATTCGATAATAACCGAGCCCGAAGGGCGATTGAACTTCACTGCGTTGTCCAGCAGATTGACAAAAATTTGTTCCAACCGCAGCCGGCTTCCCAAAACCAAGGCCCGCTCGCAACTATGCACTTCGAGAGAAACGTTCCGCATGTTCGCTGCGCCTTCCACCGTCCTCAGCGCCGCCTCAATCACTTCTTGCACGGGAATCAGCGTCGGAGCCATGGAAACGGCATGCGTGTCCAGTTCCGAAAGAATCAGCAGGTCCTGCGCGATATTGTTGAGCCGGATAGCGTGTGCTTGAATCACTTCGACAAATTTCCTGTTCATCTCCGAATCGTCGAGCGCTCCGTCGAGCAGCGTTTCGGCGTAACCGCGAATTGCCGCCAAAGGCGTCCGAAGTTCATGTGAAACGTTGGCGACGAAATCTTTTCGCGCCTGTTCCTGCCGCTGAATATCGGTAATGTCGTGCAGCACCGCAATGACGCCGATTTGTGGCAGATGTCCCAAGGCCAGCGCGTGTATCTCAAACCATCGGCCTCCGGCCGCGGGAAGGTGAAGCCGCCTTCGCGACGCATTCCCCGTGGCCAGCACTTCCTGAAGAATTTCCCGCAGCGCGGGTTCGCGCACGACTTCATACAACGGCCGCCCTTCGGGCAGCGGCCGGCGCGTCTGAAATGCCTCCGCAAACGCTTCGTTCGAGAACGTAACGCGCAGATCCCGGTCCACGGCGAGCACTCCTTCGGCCATCCCCGCCAGAATTGTCTCGCGGCGGGCAAGCTCTAAATTGGCGCGGTCGATTACCGAGCCAACATGCTGCGATGCCCGTTTCAGCGCCGAAGAAAGCATGGCAAATTCAGGCGGAAGGCTGTCGGGCAGATCCATCTCGTTCGACGGAAGAAGCGCCGCGTAGTCTTCAAGCCGCCTCAAGTAACCCGCGAGTCGCCGCCACGCTAAATACGCGTAAACAGCGAACACCCCCGTCGCCACGCTCACCGCAGCCACCAACGCGATTACATTCACCGGTCGCGCCGCGAGCAGCGCAATCGCGCAAACAGCCACGCTGATTGCCAGCCAAACCTGAACTAGCGTCTGCTGCCGCATCGTCCTTGACGTGATATTACCGCGGCCATCAAACTTTCGAAGCTGCGCGGCGAGTCGGCGACAATCAAAGTTTGGAGCCGAACCTAGCTTTGGGCAAAATTAACCTGGCTGTTCTCTATGGTGGCCGTTCCGGAGAACACGAGATTTCCATCCGCTCAGCCCGTTCCATCTTGGCTGCACTAAATCCCGCACGGTACAACGTCACCGAGCTTTTCATCACCAAGGACGGACGCTGGCAGCCGCATGCCATCTGCCCAGAGCCGGGCGGCAATCCTGGCATCGACGTTGTCTTCCCCGCCCTGCACGGCACCTTTGGCGAAGATGGCACTATCCAGGGGCTCTTAGAGCTTGCCGGCCTTCCTTATGTTGGAGCCGGAGTCCTGGCGTCCGCCGTTTCGATGGATAAGGCCGTCATGAAACGGCTCCTCAAAGAAGCCTCGCTGCCTATCGTCGAATATCTCGTTCTTGAAAAACGATGCTTTCAGCCCGGCTACGAGTCCATCCCCTTCCCTTATCCGGTCTTTGTGAAACCAGCTAACCTGGGCTCTTCCGTTGGCATCAGTAAGGCGAAGAATCCAGACGAACTACGGCAAGCGTTGGAAATTGCGTTCCGCTACGATTGCAAGATCGTGGTCGAGCGCGGCGTTATCGGGCGCGAGTTCGAGTGTTCCGTTCTTGGCGGCGATCCTCCTTCCGCCGCCATACCCTGCGAGATCCGGCCATCGCGCGAATTCTACGACTACGAAGACAAATATCTTCTTGACAAGGCAGTCATTGATCTGCCGGCGAAACTCTCTCTCGAACAGACGTCCGAAATTCGGCGGCTGGCCGTCGCTTGTTTTGAGGCGGTGGGATGCGAGGGAATGGGCCGTGTCGATTTTCTTATGGAAACTGCGACCGGCAAATTCTACGTCAACGAAATTAATACGATTCCAGGCTTCACGTCTATCAGCATGTACCCGAAAATGTGGGAGTATGCCGGTCTTCCCTACTCGGCGCTGCTCGACCGCCTGATTGATCTTGCTCTGGACCGCGCTCGCGCCAAGCGCGAAACGCAATACTCGAAATGACGATTCTACTCAGGAGGCTCCGTGGGGCAGGCTTCAGCCTGCGGCGGACTTTAGTCCGCCTCCTGCCCGCTATCTCCTTTCTCTTTCCAACAATTCTCGCCCCCCAGACCCCGCCTCCGTCCGACCCCGCGCAAGCCGAAGCCGTCCGCCAGGCAGACGCGTCGGCATCGACGCTCGATCCTTTGTTGAAACAGTTCGTAGGCGTTCTCCGCGTCGTCGAATCGAATTCCGCAGGTCCAGTTCCCCTCGATAAGACCATCTACGAAGGCGCTATCCCGTCAATGCTTCGGCCGCTCGATCCACATACTCAGTTCTTCGATCCCGACCAGTTTGCGCAGTTGAAGCAAATGGAGAGCTCCGAGCAAAAGGGATTTGGCAGCATTGTAAGCGTTCTTCCCGGCCGAGTCCTCTTCTTGCAGACATTTCCCGGTACGCCTTCAAACAAAGCCGGCATTATGCCCGGCGACGAGTTAGTAGCCGTCGGCAACATTGTCATCGCCAACCTCGAGCCCGATCAAATCGTCGGTTTGCTCACCCAAGCGCGCCAGCAGAAGGTGCAAATCCTGGTTCGAAGGCAGGGAAACGCCCGGCTCCTGACCTTCTCGTTGACGCCCGCGCTAATGGAATCGCCTACAGTCGATCGCGCTTTCTTGATCGAACCCGGTTACGCCTATATTCGGGTAACAGGCTGGGATGGCCAAACCTCCGCCCAGCTTCGCGATGCGATTGAAAAGCTGGGTGGAAGCCGCCTCCAGGGCCTCGTGCTCGACTTGCGCAACAACCCCGGCGGAATCGTAAAGAGCGCTCTCGATGCGGCAGCCATGTTTCTCAATCGCGGTCAACGCATCTTGACCGCGAAAGGCCGCTTCGGAAACCCCGAAATCGCCGACGTGCCGGCAGGCTCGCGCCCCTATCGTTTTCGACTTTCAGTCATCATCAACGGGAAGACCGCCAGTGCCTCCGAGATTCTGACCGGCGCTTTGCAAGATCACGACCGGGCGACAATCGTCGGCGAAAAAAGCTATGGCAAGGGCCTTGTGCAAAGCGTAATGCCTCTCTCGAACAATGCAGGCCTCGCTCTCACTACCGCGTTCTACTACACGCCCAGCGGGCGGTCCATTCAGCGTCCCCTCAGAAACTCATTGCTCTCTCAAACTTTTTCCGACGATGCAACCACTCCCCGGCCAAAGTTTAAAACAGATGCCGGGCGCGTTGTCGAAGGGGGCGGCGGCATCGAGCCCGACGTCACCGTCAGGCCGCCGCAAATGACCCAACTCGAAGCGGTGCTGGACGCGAGTGGAGTTGTCACCAATTTTGCCACTCAGTACATGTCGACCCATTCTCCTCTTCCGCAATCCTTCGATGTCTCCCCCGATCTGCTGGACGACTTCAAAGTCTTTCTCGCCGAACGCAACATAGAGCCAAGCGCGGCCGATTGGTCGCGCGACAGACCCTGGATTACCAGCCGCCTGAAACAGGAAATCGTGACACAAGCTCGCGGCGTTGCGGCCGGCGACGAACTGGAAATGCGCCGCGACCCTCAGGTCCAAGCCGCCCTCCAGGCTCTGCGTACCGATCTTCTGGCAAACGCTGCCGCAGCCGCTCACTAACGACAGCCGAAACTGGTCTATAATCCTTCTCCTGTTGGAGTAGAATTAAGTTTTATGCGCGAGTACACACCGGCGCAAGCTGCTGCGCTGACGGGCTCACCTCTGGCTGCGGTTCACAAAGCGATCGACAGCCGTCTGATTCGCCCCCGTATCGCGCGATCGGGCGGAACTGTTCGGCGTTTGCTGACAAAAGAGCAGTTGATCTTCCTGCAACTCGAAGCCGAAGGCCTTCGGCTTCTGCCTGTGAGAACCCGGAGAGACATCGCTGAAACGCTTCGTCGGGCTCCTAAAACGGATTCGTTAGCAATAGGAAATGGCACCGCGATTTTGGTCGAAATCAAGACCGCTCGCCTCAAAGTGGAGAGCCAGTTGAAGCAGCTTGCTCGTATCCAAGAAATGGTGGTACGCGATCCAGATATTATGCGCGGCACGCCCGTCTACAAGGGGACCCGGACTCCGGTGGATCTCGTGGCCGGGATGCTTGGCCAGGGCGCAACGGTGGAGGAGATACTTGCGGGCTATCCAACCCTGAACAAGGAGAAGATTGCCATCGCGCCCCTGTACATGCGCGCATTTCCGCGGCGGGGACGCCCAACTCGCCGCCCCTCGCAGCCGAAGAAGACACGACGCGGAAAGTCTTTTCAACTGAGCACTCTCCTGAAGAGTGCATGAGATTCCTGATTGATGAGTGCAGGTCCTGCGCCTCTTCAACCGAAAGTTTATGATACACGCGGATAAGCTCGCATATCACCCAATCGGATGCACGCGCCATGGTCATGGCGTCGATATGGTTTGCGTCAACGTCCCACCCACGTGCCCAATGCCACGCTTATTGCGGAGCGTGTAGATGAAGACCAATGCGCGAGGCATAACGACCATGAGACCTTCGACATCCGCCGTTCTTGGACTTTCTATCAGCTTGCGGCACTCACTTGCAAAATCTGGTATCTGCGGGCCAAACGGGGTGGACGTCTTGCGGATCTCGGATTGAAGAAAGCGCAGTACAGACTCGCAAAGCTTGCCAGCAGCCAGCCCCAAACTTTCATCATTGCCCTCTGAAAGTCGCTTCTTCACCTCAAGAAACGCCTTAACGATCTTATATCGGAACTGCGCGGGAATATTTGCCAACGCCACATCGAGCGGGGATTTATTTTTTGGTGTATTCCCACTGGCCATCTGAATTCCTCGTCCGTGACAACCGGCCATTCCGCACTAGACGTCCAAGCGGGCCGGATAACTCGTTGTTCTTGAAATTCCGAGCCTTGGTTTTGCAATGGTCCTTGCCAGTTGCCGATTCGGGGGTGGTACCTTTTGTCTTGCTTCGGCGTGCTCGTTTTCTGGGCGGAGGTACAGGATTCGACTCGGCGTCGGGCTGCTCCAGATCCATCCCACCCCTCGAAAGACAAGCTCCACGATTTTCAATTGGACCTGCTCAGATTTGAACCTGTTAATGACGTCCGAAAGCTGGGCAAGCTGCATCTTCACCTCCTCGAAATTTTGATCAAATGCAACCTCCACCGAGATGATTAACTAGCGCCCAACCTGTTACAACATCAGAGCCAGATGTTTGAAATATTCGATCAGCCCAAAGCTCTTTGGTTCGTGAAGACGCCAACGCAAAAGACCGCCAGTGCCTCCGAGATACTGACCGGCGCTTTGCAGGATCACGACCGCGCGACGATCGTCGGCGAAAAAAGCTATGGCAAGGGCCTTGTGCAAAGCGTAATGCCTCTCTTGTGCAAAGCGTAATGCCTCTCTCGAACAATGCAGGCCTCGCTCTCACTACCGCGTTTTACTACACCCCCAGCGGACGGTCCATTCAGCGTCCCCTGCGAAACTCATTGCTCTCTCAAACTTTTTCCGACGATGCAACCACTCCCCGGCCAAAGTTTAAAACCGATGCCGGGCGTGTTGTCGAAGGCGGCGGCGGCATCGAGCCCGATGTCACCGTCAGGCCGCCGCAAATGACCCAACTTGAAGCGGTGCTGGACGCGAGTGGAGTTGTCACCAATTTTGCCACTCAGTACATGTCGACCCATTCTCCTCTTCCGCAATCCTTCGATGTCACTCCCGATCTGCTGGACGACTTCAAAGTCTTTCTCGCCGAATGCAACATAGAGCCAAGCGCGACCGATTGGTCGCGCGACAGACCCTGGATTACCAGCCGCCTGAAACAGGAAATCGTGACACAAGCTCGCGGCGTTGCGGCCGGCAACGAACTGGAAATGCGCCGCGACCCTCAGGTCCAAGTCGCCCTCCAGGCTCTGCGTACCGATCTTCTGGCGAACGCCGCCGCAGCGGCGCACTACTGATTCGCCGAAGCTGTCAGTTCCGCCCCGCAATTCACTCGTTGCGCAACGCGGCCGCCGGGTCCACCCGAATCGCGCGCCGCACCGGCGCAAAACTGGCCAATCCCACGGCCGCGCCGAGTATGGCAACAACAATCAGGAATATTACCGGATTGAACACACCTGCCTGATACGTCAGATCCGGCAAGTCCGGCATTTCCATGACCGCCTTGAGCATGCCCGAAATGCAAAGCGCGCCGAGCAATCCAATCCCGGCGCCGAGCGCAACCGATCTCAGACTCTCGCGTAATACCATCCAGATCACGTCTTTCTTCTGCGCGCCAATTGCCATGCAAATCCCAATTGTTCGTGTCTTTTGGGCAACCAAATACGACACCACGCCATACACTCCCACCGATGCCAAAAGCAGCGCTAACAGACCGAGCGACATCGCAATCGTCGCAGGCGCCTCGACCATGAGCTTTTGCACTTGGACCGGGCCGCTTTCGAGAGTAATCAAATACGACTGCTGCGCGAGCGCCGGACTCCCCGTCGATAGCGCATTGCGAAGAGCCGCAAAAGACAATTCCGGGCGGTTGCGCGTTCGTACAAGCACTAATCCGAACGCGTCCGGAAAAGGCTTCGGGAAATAGAGGTAATAGCGGTCTATCTTTGATAGAAATGTATTGCGAACATCCTTCGCAACGCCGATCACGGTGTAGAAAGAACGAGGCAGATCATTCTTCAGCCTGGGCGCGACCGAAATGCGGTGACCTAGCGGGCTCTCGCCTGGCCAGTAGAATTGCGCCGCCGACTCGCTCACCACCACCTCCGCGTCTCCTCGTTCGCTCTCCGCTTGGGAAAAGCTCCGTCCCGCCAAAATTGGTATCTTCAGCGTGTCAAAGTATCCGCCCGAGACCCTGTTAAATAGACAGGCCATCTCTTTGTTCCCGTCGCTTGTGAATCGGTCCGATCCAGTTCCCAGAAAGGGGGCGCGGTCGACAAAGGCCGTTGACGCAACTTGCGGAATCGATCGCACACGCTCCAGCACTCGGCGAACGGCTGCGCCGCCGCCCGACACGTCGCCCATGGTCTTTGCGTCCACGCTCATCATGAGGACATGATCGACCGAGAACCCTGGATTCGCAGACCGAGCTTGCCAAGCCCCTCGAAACAGCAGCCCCGAACCGGCAAGAAGAATCAGACAGGCGGCAATCTGCGCTGTAAGCAGGAAGTTGTGGCGCGTGCCTTGTACTCCCGCTGCTTTCAGCGAAGAACCGAGCTCCGCTTTCGTCGAATATACGGCTGGCCAAATCCCGACTAACGCTCCGGTCAGGATAGAGAGCCCAAACGTGTACGCAAAGACGCGCCAGTCTGGTGCGACGTTCAATTGCATGCCTCCCAACAAATCGCTCGAGAGCCGCTCCAGCATGGCGAAGACACCAATCCGCGCCCAATCGCACAGCAAAACCGACAGCACAAGACCGATCGCGCCTCCGGCCAGACCCAGAACAACACTTTCCGCGCAAAGCTGCCTAACAATTTGGCCGCGGCTTGCGCCAATCGCCAGGCGAACGGCAATCTCTTTCTCACGTGCCGCATTTCGCGACAACATTAAATTCACCAGATTCACGCAACCGATCAACAGCACAACGGCAACCGCCCCCATGAGAATGAAACTGATGACACGGGCGTCGTGAGACGCGCCCATGTTTGTCTGAAACACCGTAGCCCTTGTCGCAGCAAGCCAGCTTTTCTGACCATCTCCAGGCGTCACGTGTGGTGTTAAGCGGCCAGCGACTTGTTGCAGCTCCGCCGAAGCCTGTTCGATGCCAATACCCGGCCGCAAGCGCGCTAGTACATGCAACGGGTGCGCTTGGTTGTCATGGACCCAATCGGCGCCGGGAAGTACCTGCGATTCCATCGAAAGAGGCATCCAAACATCCGGCATCCGAGGCGGCACATCTGTACCATAGAATGTTTCCGGCGCAACCCCTAAGATCGTCAATTGCACTCCATGAAGCACGATGATCTTGCCGGCAATCGACGGGTCCGCGTTCAGACGCCGCTTCCAGAACGCATGACTCACAACAACTACGCCCGGCTCGTCGGCTTGGAATGCGCGGCCCGGATTGCATTGAACGCCTAACGTGCCGAAATAGTCGCCAGCCACAAAGCGAACGTGGATTCCTTTCCGCACCGTCTCGGCCGTCCCAACGGTCCCCAAAACCGTCCGCGCCGGCAATGTTGCAATTACCCCCAAGAACGACCGCGCGTTCCCGCTCAGGTTCTCGAATTCCGCATACGACAGACTTGCCGCGTTAAGAACATTTCCGGACTGCTGTATCACGCGGACAATTTCAGCTGGAGCGCGAACCGGCAACAATCTATAAGTCATCGAGTCGTACAGAGTAAAAACCGCCGTATTGAGTCCAATTCCAAGGCCCAGTGTCAATACCGCAGCCACGCTGAAGCTCGGACTCTTCGCAAGCGCGCGGCATGCATAACGCAAGTCGCGTATCAGGTTTTCCAAAAACGAAAACGTCCAAAGTTCCCAGGCTTCTTCCCGAATGCGTGTCGCGTTCCCAAAATGCCCCCTGCTCATTTCGCGATGAAACCGGAGCTCCTCGTCGAGATCGCGCTCCAGCCGACCGCGTCTCTTCAGCTTGAGAATGAATCTGCGCATGCCCTATTCGCTCCCTTTTTGCATCTATGGGAATCATAGACACTTTTCCCCTAATGCGTCAAGGGGTGCCATGGCTCCTAGAAATGAAATCCGATGCGGCTCCCAAATGTCACGAAACTGCCGTACGTGCCCGACATCCGGTTGTACCGTGCGTCGAAGCCGAGCGATAAACTGCGCGTCAGCCGCAACGATAACCCTCCGCCCGCCTGGTAGCCCAGCACAACGTTGCCGTGTCCGCCCGGCAGCCCACGTGCTTCGAGTTCAGGCGACTGCGAAATCTGCCCCGCAACCAAAGGCCCGCCAAACGGAGCCTGCCCCCCATACAGCGCGTTCACAGCAGCAAGAATCGCCGGCGGAAGCGTCGAGTCCTGGCGCACTCCATAGCTCGCCGGATTGCCATTGGCGGGGTTCTGTACATGAATCGTGACATAAGGGCCAAAGCCCGCCACCGCATACGGGCGCAAGCGGTAACGTTCGAGGAAGCTCGGCGTATATTTCAGCGCGAACGGAATCACCTGCAAGAGGCTGAGCTTGGTTTGTGTCGAAGCGGTCACCGGAAACGGCGCGGGCCCTGTGCCTGTTACCGCCGCCTGCAAATTACTGAGCCCGCCCGTCGGATATACCGTGTTCAACACCGTGAGATTTGCCACCTGCGCCACATTCGACGTCGTATTAAACGTAGTTTTCGATTGAGTCAAACCGACCAGAATCTCGTAGGAAATTTTTCCATGCAGCCAGCTCGGCCGATCAAATAAAGGCAGGTCGATATAACCGCCCGTGAAATTGCCGGTATTCAATTTGTACGGGCTCGACGATCCGGACAAAAACAGGCCCACTTCGGCGCCAATCTTGCCGATCTCAGGCACCAGCTCCGGCGGCATTTCGAAGTGAGACTTCTGCGCCGCAACCGCCGTTTCAGAAGTCTGCGCTACCGGCTGCGGGGCCTGCTGCTGTTGCGCAGGTGCATTCGCGGCAACGGGCGCGCTGTTTCGAGCCGGGTTCGCAGCCCCAACCATCGCCTTTAACTCCGCAACAGTCTGCTCGAGCTGCGCCACGCGGTCCTCGAGCTGATGAATTTTCTCCGACTCGGCGCCTTGTTGGTCTGCCCCGCTTCGAGCGTCGAGCCGGACAGCCAGAAATAGAAGCGTAAGGATCAGGCCGGACATCGACCGGCGGCGAACTAGGGCATCAATGGACATGCCTTACACTCTATGCGGATCGGGTCCCTGGAGGAAACGGATTTTTGTATCGCTACCGCTGGAAGTTCAACAAGATCCCATCCGCTATTCTGGGTCGTGGCTTCGAATGGCCAAGTCGAACGCGAAACCATTCCTTTATCTGCTCGTAATCACTGCGCTTTTTTATTGGAAGACTCTGCTGACCGCCCAGTTTTCCTTGCTCACCGGAGCCGAAGGCGTCAATCAGGCCTATTCCTGGCTGCTCTTTTGGATCAGAACCATTCGCAGCGGCGAAATCCCGCTGTGGGATAGTTTCGTCTATTCCGGACGCAGTTTCCTGGGCGAAATGCAGACAGCCGCTTTCGATCCGCTGCATCTGCCCTTTCTCCTCGCCCGCCTGGATTCGAACGGCCTTCTGCCTTTGCGTGAATACCACATCTTTATTGCCGCTATTCACTTCCTCGCGTGCTACTTTTTCTACCTGATGGCGCGCGAACTGGGGCGCAGCACTTTTGCTTCCTTGCTCGCGGGACTCTGTTTCGGCCTCGGCGGAATTGTCGGCGAACTGCCGTGGCCGCATATGCTCGAAAGCGCGATCTGGCTCCCTCTTCTGTTCTTGTTTCTTGTCCGCGGATTCCGCGCAGACCATTGGCGAGCCGGCGTAACTTACGGCGCTCTAGCCGGCCTGATGCTGGGGCTTTCGACCCTCGCCGGCGGATTCCACCTTGTGCTCATGCAAGGTCTGGCCATCATTTCCGTTGGAATTTATTACCTCTGTGCAGGCCGTCGGGACGAGTATCCCGGCACCACATACTCGCCTTCCCGTGTCGCCGCCGTCGCCTTGCTTGCCTTACTCGTGGGTTTCGCTGCCGGCGCCGTCCAGCTTCTTCCCAGCGCCGAATATGGAGCCCGAGCTCTCCGTTGGTTCGGTACGGTCTCGTCGATGTCGAACGAACGCATCCCTTACTTGTTCACCGACGACAATCGCGTCTCGCCGCTCGCGTTTCTCAACCTGCTGTTCCCGCACGCTTCCGCCGGTGCATCGCAGGCCGGTGAAGTCTGGAGCCCCTACCTCAGTGTCTTCGGCCTGGTTCTGATCGTTGTCGGCATTTGGAAGAACTGGTCGAATCTCTGGGTTCGCTATTTCGGCTGGCTGGCGCTGGCCGGGTTTCTCTATGCCTTGGGTTCAGTCTCGCTTCTCAATGGCCTCGCCTACACGCTGATACCCAAGCTGTGGATGGCGCGCGAATCCACCCGGTTCATGTATCTTGTTCACTTCGGCTTATGCGGCATCGTCGCATTCGGCTGCGACACGCTCCTCTTCTCGACCAATAACCATCCGGGGTTAGAAGCACTTTCCAAAATCGGCCGGTGGGTCGTCGCGGCATGTCTTGTAGGCACGTTGGCAGCAGCCTTATGGACATCCACTGGCCTCGAAAGAATGGCCGGAGTTTCCGTTCTCCTGATTTGCCTCAGCTTCCTGCTCATCGAAGCAATTCGTCGCGGGAGCCGGGGCAGAGCCGTGCAATTCCTGATCGTTTGTCTCGTCATGTTTGATCTGGCCGCGTTTGCGCCTCAGCCCGCCGCCCTCGCCGCCGTTAAAGCAAACGGCACTGATTATCTGGAAACGCTGCGCAATGGAGCGCCAGTCTGCTGGTTCCTAAAGTCTCTCCACGGCGTTTTCCGCGTCGATGCACGCTCCGATTCGACGCCAAACTTCGGCGATGCGTACGGAGTCCAAGAAAACAAAGGAGCTGGAGTAACCTTCATTTACGACTACTTCAAAATTCTGCCGCAGTTCAATCTTCTCAATGAGAAATACATTCTTCAGCCCGCCTCCGTCACCGACCCGAATCCCGTCTATCAGGATGCATTCTGGAGGGTTTACGCAAATCCCTCGGCATTTCCGAAAGCATGGCTCGTCCATCAGATCTGGGAGCGCCCCACGCACACCGACGCTCTCAGCCAGGCGGCTGGAGGAGCCGTTGATATGCGCGCGGGCGCGATCGTCACTGGCGGATTTCCTCAACGCCTCGACGCGCTCCCGCCCGCGGCCGACGAATCTGTCTCCGTGACAACCTATCGCAACAACAGCATTCAACTCGAGGGCCGAGCCGCCGGCAAAGCCATGCTCGTTCTCAGCGAAAACTTCTATCCCGGCTGGCATGCTCGCGTAAACGGTGTGGCCGCAACTATCTATCAGGTAGATGGCGCGCTGCGAGGCATCGTCGTGCCCGCCGGAAATTGGAAGGTTGAAATGTACTATTCGCCTGCCTCCGTTTGGCTCGGAGCGGTTCTGACCATTTTCGCCTTTGCAGATACCTTTGCCATTGCCGCGAAGAACAGGCGATATCTGGCGCGAGCCTCGTTTGCGCGAAACTCAATTCATCGGGCATGAATCACTTGGGATATGGAAACAGTAAACGCTTCCGCTAGCGGCACGTTCACCATCGGCGGCGACCTTAAAGTGAATCGCCTTGGTTTTGGCGCGATGCGCATCACCGGCGAAGGAATTTGGGGCGAACCCAAGAATCCAGAAGAAGCCAAGCGGGTTCTGCGCCGGGCGGTCGAACTCGGCATCAATTTCATCGACACCGCCGATGCGTATGGCCCGGACGTGAGCGAACGCATTATTGCAGAAACACTTCACCCGTACCCAAAAGGTCTGGTCATTGCCACCAAAGGTGGACTCACCCGCCAGGGTCCTGGAAAATGGGCCCCGGTCGGCAGGCCTGAATATTTGCATCAATGTGTCGAGATGAGCCTGCGCCGCCTACGCGTCGAGCGCATCGACTTGTACCAACTGCACCGTATCGACCCGAAAGTTCCGGTCGAAGAATCCCTCGGCATTTTGAAAGATCTGCAAAGCGCGGGTAAAATTCGCCACATTGGATTGTCGGAAGTATCGGTAGCCGAAATTGAACGGGCAAAGAAAACCGTCCGAATCGTCAGCGTGCAAAACCAATACAACCTGGCCGACCGCCAGCACGAGGACGTAGTCGCCCATTGCGAAAAGAACCAGCTCGCCTTCATTCCGTGGTTTCCGATGTCCGCCGGCAAGCTGGCCAAAGCCGGAGGCCCGCTCGATGAAGCCGCCAAGCGCCACAAAGTAAGTGGTCCGCAACTAGCTTTGGCATGGCTCCTGCACCGGTCAACCGTTATGCTGCCCATTCCCGGCACTTCTTCGGTTGCGCACCTCGAGGAAAACGTTCGAGCCGCACCCCTGAAGCTCGACGAAAAAGACTGGGCTTCCCTCGAAAACTCAGCCAAAGCAGCCGCCAAAGCCTGACAGACAAAAATCGGAATTTCGGCTAAGGGGGAGCGACGGAGCCTCCATTCTCACCGCTCCCACAACTTCCGATCTATCGCCTCAATCGCGGCGTCCAATGCTGTTCTCTCCTTGACGGCATGATTTGCCGGCAGGTTCACTTTGCCCTCCGCAACTCGCACTGTCGAGAACTAAATGGTTCTCCCGCTTCACAAACTACAAGAATTTTCAAAACGAAGCTATGTTCCCGCCGATGCCATTGACAAAGTGTACACGGGCCCCAATCAGAGGCAGCAACTCTTTGAGTGGCTCGACAAAGCTTACGTCGAACGATCTCCTTGGCTCGTGAATCTGAACGTCGATCCTATGTTCGATGTATTGCGTCCCGATCCGAGGTTTCGGGAACTAGTCCAAAGGGTTGGTTTGCCCTAAGGATTCAGCCGCAACCATTACATACTCAGGGTAGTCTCATGAAACATGAAGAAATCAACCGATTGGTCTGTTTTCGTTGAGCTGGTGATCGCCGCCGGCTGCGTGGCCTACCTTGCTTATTGGAACCACAAGCGCGCTAGCCAGCGAAAGTATGAGGAAAAGCTCGATTCGTCGCTCGCCGAGACATTTCCCGCCAGCGATCCGGTCTCTTACTAGCTCGTAGGCCAGAGCTTTTCGCGACCTCCGCAACGAGTTCACTCAGTTCAAAGACATGGTAAACAGCAAATTCGCCTCCCTCGATCTCGGGATCGCAAAACTGATGGATAAGTAACTTTTCACCTCCAGCCAGCTTTGTTTTGGGCGTATAATAAGTCAAAGTTTTGACCTTGCAGGAGTCCTAAACCTAAATGCGCTTGAACTGGGTTGTTCTCGCTGCGGCAATCTCCGCGCTTCCCTTGAGACCGGCCGCCGTACCTCCGGTCGATTTTGACCGCCAAGTCCGGCCAATCCTGTCTGATAACTGCTTTGCCTGCCATGGACCCGACGAAAAACAACGTATGGCTGGCCTGCATTTCGACACAAAAGACGGCGCATTCTCAAAGCCCGGCGTTATCGTTCCCGGCGATTCGGCGCACAGCAAAATGTATCTGAAGGTCAGCAATCCGAATGTGGCGATGCGCATGCCGCCGCCGTACTCGGGCCGTAAGCTGACGCCTCAACAAATTGAAACGATTAAAAATTGGATCGATTCAGGCGCCAAATGGGAAACGCATTGGGCCTTTGTTCCTCCAAAACGGCCTGAAGTGCCTGCGGTAAAAGACGGAACCTGGGCGCGAAACGATATCGACCGTTTCGTTCTGGCAAAGCTTGAAAGCGAAGGTCTACATCCCTCGCCCGAAACCGATAAAACCACTCTTTTACGCCGCGTCACATTCGATCTTACGGGTCTGCCTCCCACTGCCGATGAACTGAAGGCGTTTCTCGCCGATCGTTCTCCAAACGCCTATGAAAAAGTTGTAGACCGGCTGCTCGCATCCCCGCGCTACGGCGAGCGCATGACCATGCAGTGGCTCGATTTCGCCCGTTATGCCGACACGCACGGCTATCACATCGACAGCGCTCGCGACATGTGGATTTGGCGCGACTGGGTCATCCAGGCGTTCAACAAGGACATGCCCTACGACGAATTCACCGTCGAACAGATCGCCGGAGACCTGCTGCCGAACCATACCCAATCGCAATTGATTGCCACCGGTTTCAACCGCAACCATATGATTAACTTCGAAGGCGGCGCGATTCCGGAGGAGTACCAGAACGAGTACATCGTAGACCGAATCGAAGCTACCTCGACGACATTCCTCGGTATCACCTTGGGCTGCGCCCGCTGCCACAATCACAAGTACGATCCCTTGACGCAAAAGGATTTCTACAGTTTCGGCGCATTCTTCAACAGCGTCCCGGAAAAAGGTCTCGATGGCTATACCGGCAACGCGGTTCCGTTTCTCCAGATGCCGGACGACGATCAGAAGCGGCTCAAAGACACGCTGCTTCAACTGATTAAGTCGAGAGACCAAGAAATCGACGCTGCCGAAGAGACGTGGGAACTGCATCAAAAGCAAATGCCCGTCTCCGACATCACGGACGGGCTGGTTGCCGAGTACCTGTTCGACGATTCACTCGCCGACAGTTTCCAGCACGAGGCGCCCGCGAAGGTAGTTTCGGGCAAACTTTCCTATACCGATGGCCGGCTCGGCCGCGCCGCGAATCTTGATGAAACACCTCAACTCTCGTTTGGCACCGCAGCCGCCTTTGAAAGAAGCAAACCTTTCACAGTCTCCTTGTGGGTGCACCCCGACGGCCCTTCCGGCATGCAGATTCTGCAACGCTACGACAAAACCCCGAAGAATAATCCCGGGTATGAAATAGCGCTCGATTACAAAGGAAAAAATGGCTGCGCGATTATCGCGCGTCTGCGCGATCGTGGCGCCAATCCGGGCATTGAGGTGAAATCCCGCGAGGGCGTGCCGGTCGAAGATTGGAGCCACGTCGCCGTATCCTACGACGGCTCAGGCCAGGCCAAAGGAATTCAGGTTTACATCGATGGACGAAACATACCCACTGACGTTGTCAACGACAAACTGGCCGGCGACTTCGCCAACAAGGGCGAACTACAGATCGGCAACAAGGACTGGGGCACGCCGTTTAAAGGCTCGCTCTCCGATCTGAGAATCTACAACCGGCGCCTCTATCCTAACGAAGCGTTAGAACTCGGCCTGCTCAGCCCCCTGCACTCGCTCCTCGAGATTCCGCGCGACAGGCGCACCGGCAATCAGAAGGGTTGGCTCACATGGTATTTCGTGAACCGGGTGGGTAATCCCGCCGAACACCAATTGAATACTGACCTGTACGCGCTCAAGAACGGCGTCGACGAAATCAATCGCGAGATCCCGTCCGTCATGGTCATGGCTGACATGGAGAAGCCGCGTGATACTTTCATCCTTGCCCGCGGAGACTATCGCAACCGCGGCGAGAAGGTGTTTCCTAATACCCCAGCCGTGCTGCCGCCGCTGCCGGCGGACGCTCCGAAAAACCGGCTCACCTTAGCCCGATGGCTGGTCGATCCGGGCAACCCTCTCACCGCCCGCGTCGCTGTCAACCATTTCTGGCAAATGTATTTTGGCATCGGCATCGTAAAAACCTCCGAAGACTTCGGCTCACAGGGAGATCCGCCGAGCAATCAGCCGCTGCTCGACTTTCTTGCCACCGAATTCATCGCATCCAAGTGGGATGTCAAGAAAATGCAGCGGCTGATTGTAACGTCTGCCACTTACAGGCAATCCTCAAGAGTAACGCCGGAAATGCTCGAGAAAGATCCTGAAAACAAGCTGCTTGCCCGTGGCCCGCGCTTCCGCCTTCCGGCTGAGATGATCCGCGATAACGCACTCGCCCTCGGCGGACTCATGAACCCGAAGATCGGAGGGCCGAGCGTGTTTCCGTATCAGCCAAAAGGCCTCTGGGAAGAAATGGCGTTCGGGGAACACTTTTCGGCTCAGACCTATGTTCAAAGCCACGGCCCCGACCTTTATCGCCGTAGCATGTACACCTTCTGGAAGCGCACCGTCCCCTTCCCCTCCCTCAATACTTTCGACGCGCCTTCTCGTGAGAAATGCACCGCGCGCCGCACCGTCACCAACACGCCGCTCCAGGCGCTTGTTCTCATGAACGATCCCACCTTTATGGAAGCAGCGCGCAAATTCGCTGAGCGCGACATCCAGGAAGCCGGACCCAACGAAACGGACCGTATCAGATTCGCGTTCCGGACCGCGACCGACCGCGAGCCGACACCTCAAGAGCTGACTATACTCAACAAACTGTACGGGAACGAGAGAGCCCACTATGAATCCGACCCCTCCGACGCCGAGAAGGTAGTGAGCATTGGAGAGTCGCCGCGCGATAAGCATCTCGACACCGTCGACCTGGCTGCTATGACTCTCGTCACCAGCACCATCCTCAACATGGACGAAACCGTCACCAAGAACTGAGAGAAGCCAAGGAGCAACACTATGAACCCCATCCGCGAAGAGCAGCTAGTCCTCACACGCCGTCAATTGTTCGGCCGCGCCAGCACCGGCATCGGAGTCACGGCCCTCGCATCTCTCCTTAATCCCGCCCTTTTTGCCGCCGAGCAGCGCGATCCCAAAACCGGCGCTCTCGTTGGGTTGCCTCATTTTGCTCCGAAGGCCAAGCGAATAATCTATCTCCACCAGTCCGGCGCTCCTTCGCAGATCGATCTTTTCGACTACAAACCCAAACTGGCCGATCTTTCAGGAACCGAGTTGCCCGATTCGGTCCGCCAAGGGCAGCGCATCACGGGCATGACCTCGGGCCAGAATTCGTTGCCCATCGCTCCGTCCATCTTTAAATTCGAGCGCTACGGCAAGAACGGAACCTACATAAGCGAACTGTTTCCCCACACGGCGCGCGTTGTCGACGACATCACCATCGTCAAGACCGTCAATACTGACGCTATCAACCACGACCCTGCCATCACTTTCATCCAAACCGGTTTCCAGCAGCCAGGACGCGCCAGCATGGGTTCGTGGGTCACCTACGGCCTGGGAAGCGAAAATCAGAATCTGCCCTCATTTGTCGTTTTAATCTCACAAGCGAACGCGTTGCATACCGATCAGCCTTTGTTCACGCGCCTTTGGTCGAGCGGCTTCCTTCCCTCGAAATATCAGGGCGTCCGTTTCCGCGCCAGCGGCGATCCCGTGCTCTATCTCGCAAACGCGCCCGGCATCGACCAGCAAACTCGCCGCACCATGCTCGACAGCTTGGCAGAATTGAATCACATCACCGAACAGAATTATGGCGACCCTGAAATCTCGGCTCGTATTTCGCAATACGAAATGGCCTACCACATGCAATCGTCTGTCCCAGAGCTGACCGACCTCTCGAAAGAGCCCGCGAGCACATTCGATTTATACGGTCCCGACTCGCGAAAACCCGGCACCTACGCCGCCAATTGCCTCATGGCCCGCCGCCTCGCCGAGCGCGGCGTGCGATTCATTCAGCTCTACCACCGCGGCTGGGACCAGCACAACGATCTTCCTCGAGACATCAGCTTGCAAGCCAAGGGAACCGACCAAGCTTCGGCCGCCCTCGTAACCGATCTGAAGCAGCGCGGTCTCCTCGATGACACGCTCGTCATCTGGGCCGGTGAATTCGGCAGAACCGTTTATTGTCAGGGCCAATTAACCAAAACAAATTACGGACGCGACCATCATCCCCGCTGTTTTTCCGTCTGGTTTGCCGGCGGCGGTATGAAGCGCGGCTTCATGTTCGGCGAAACCGACGACTTCTCCTACAACACCGTCTCCAATCCCGTCCCCATCCACGACGTACAGGCCACCGTCTTGTACTGCCTCGGAATCGATCACACCCGCCTCACCTACAAATTCCAGGGACGCGACTTCCGCTTAACGGATATTGCAGGTAACGTCGTAAAGCCCATCCTAGCCTAGCAACACGCCCGCGGGGCGGACCGCCTTGCCGTCTGCCCTTGTAGGGACGATGCCTGTATCGCCCTCGCTTTATTTCCTCTATCCCGGCTTCGATCGCCAGCGCGAGTAAGCGTAGGAAGCTCCAAGTAACAGGACACCTAGCGCGATAAACGCAGTCATCCGGTATAAACGCACCAAAAACCAAACATCCCAAACGTATAGCTTCGAAATCACCAATCCCAACAGAACCAATCCGAGCGTGCGATTCGTCGACGACTTCTTCGACACTCCATAAATCAAGGCCGCCACTCCGTACATGCCCAAGAAAAACGAGCCCAGCTCGCTCAACACGCTGCCCTGATCGCTCACGGCGACTGCGTGTCGTGTCCAAAGGCCTATCGCGCTAAGAACAGACAAAGCAAAACAGCCATGACCGGTAAAGTAGACCACGTCGCGAACCAAACCGGTTCGTTCCTTTGCCGCGCCCATGTGCAACGCAGCCATCGCCAGCGCAAACCACGCGAACCATTCTGGGTGTCGTGCGTTCACCGGTATCCATGCAAATGCCATGGTCGATGTACCTATCATTGGAATCAGCACCGGCCATCGTTGCCGCATCGCAATCACAACGCAAGTAAGATCGATCAGGAACAGATAAGGCAAGTCGAACCATAAATCCGCTTCGCTACTATGAAGCAGCACTGGCGTCAGCAGTCCACCTAAAAAGCCCAGCGCTGCGATTGCTGCGGTGCGATAGCGAAGAGACAACCAAATCGCACAAGCGCAAACACCCAGAAGCGCCGCGAACGCCGCCGGCTCACCAATCAACTTATAATAGGAGAAAGCGGCGTACATCGAAATATAGAGTGTGGCCAATCCACATCCCGCAATGCCTTGCGAGAAGACTCTTTGCTCACGACGGTTCAACCAAGCCGATATCCCGAGCAACGCAATGCCGACGAGAACACCCAGGCCCACATTCTCTGCCGGACCAATCCAACTCAAATCGACCGCATACTTGAAGAAGAAGATAATGCCAATCACAAGAGTCAGAGCGCCTACACGATTTATCACGGTCAAACCAAACCGCGACTCCACTTCTGCTCGCGAAGAGGCGGCAACGGGCGCGGCCACGATCGACGGCGGCGCGCCGGTCGTACCTCCTAACCCCTCTAGCACATTGATCCGTTCCTCGAGCCGAGCTACAAGATCACGCAGAGCTTGCACCTCCAGTTGCAATCGACTCAGTTCGCCATCATCTATCGGCACGTTTTCGAGTGTACCTTGCAAATTTGTCTCCAAAAGTCCGCGAGGCAAGGCCCGCGAGTGGAGAAACTTGCACAAGCAGCATATCTTAGCTAATTTGGGTTAGCTAAGATATGAAAACGAAGCGTCGTGACGATTCATCAGGCTAAGACCAATACTGTTCACTTAACAATCCTGATCTGCTTGGAGTGGTCGATTCGGCAAATGCGCTGCGGCTTACGTGGACGCAGCGGATAGCTGCTCATTTTTCGCTTTACCCCGCGAGGGTTGAGGCGATTGCGACTGGAACTGACCCGCTCTTGCAGGATCTCCTGGAGTACAGCTTCATGAAAGGCCTTTCTTTGCCGAGGGGGGAATAGCGGCGAAGCGGGGCATGCGCCGTTGGACGACGTGGACGGCATGAACAAAAGAGAGCCAGTCCGGATCCTCGTCGGCCTGCAGCGCGGCTTCGTGCATCAAGCCGCGAATGGCGAAGTGCGCCATCAGCAAGCCGTAGAATTCTTGTTTCACCAGTTCGGGCGTCTTGCTCCGTAACACAATCTGGGCACCGCGCAAGTGGGTTTTTAATTCGTCCAAGGCGGTTTGTCGGGTAAAGGACTGGCGCGGTGACGATTTCTCGTTCCGTCTCCAATCCCTCCCCATAAGAACTGCTCGTGAGGTTTTCCCTCAAGCAGCTCACCCAGTAAGTTTCAGCGAAAGGGTTATGGGTCCTGTCGGGTTAACAACGACTTTCACTCGAAAGTCTCCACCCCAGGGAGCGGCTGGATTTCCCAGTCCCAATACAGCCCCAGTACATCGTAGAGATACTCGTTACTCCATCGTCGCCAGCCTACGCTCGACTTTCGCCGCCGTTTCCGTCGCGTTAGCAGGGTACGGACCTTCATCTCGACGTAATCGCGAACCTCGCTAAAGGCACGACTGGCGTTACCTACCCTGAAGTAGTTGACCCATCCGGTAAGCGTGGCATTGATCTGCTTCACCACCGCCGGCATCGGGGTTGCACCCCCGCGAGCGATGATGTCGCGTACCTTGGCCTTCACTGCCTGACGGGCTTTCTTTTTCGGGGTCATCAAGACGAAATATCCTTCCCTCTTACGCTTGCGTACGCGGCGCAGTTCAAATCCAAGGAACCCGAAAGCTTCCCCTTTCAGCGTATCCACCACGTTGGTTTTCTCCTGGTTCAGTTCCACACCGATCAGTGCAAACTGCTCCTGAAGCCGTTGCAGAGCCCGTTCGGCCCAACCCCGTTTCGTGTGATGGCCGCTGATGGTGATGACAATATCATCGGCGAACCGATGATAGTTCACTGCCTCGTAGCTCCCCTCTGCCGTTTTGCAACGGATCGCGTCGAAGTACCAGTCCACCTCGTTCAGATAGATATTCGCCGCCAGCGGGCTGAACGGTCCCCCTTGCGGGACACCGATACTTCCGCCAGCTTTGATGATCTGCTTTACCAGGTGCAGGACCTGCGGGTCCTGGATTCGCTTCGCGATTTTGTCTAGGAGAATCGACTGCCGAATCGTGTCAAAATAGCGCGACAGATCCACATCGATGACCGTCGACATGCGTCGCATCACACTACGTCTGACTTCCGCCAGTGCGCGATGTGGCGACCGCTTGGGCCGAAATCCATAAGAGTTGGGGCAGAAGTCCGCCTCGAAGACAGCTTCCAGGATTAGCTTCAATGCACCTTGCACTACGCGGTCGCGGATACAAGGAATCTGAAGCGTTCGCACTTTGCCATTCCCTTTCGGAATTTCCACCCGGCGGTTCGGCATGGGTTTGTACCTGCCTGTGATGAGGTCTTCCCGCACTTCCCGGAGAAACGTAGATAGATCATCCGACTCGATGGCCGAGAAGCTCTGACCATCAATGCCCGGAGCACCGCCGTTCCTCTTGGCTATCCGGTAGGCCTCCTCGAGGGTCTCGATTTTCGTGATGTGCACGAACAGACCCCAGAAGCGATGCGTCTTTTCAGACTTCGCCTTTCGATAGATCCGCCGCCGCAGCTCCTGCAGACTACCGGGTGCCTTTGTCATCTCACCCCTGCCTCGCCTTAACGCACGGAGTACTCACCGGTCCGGGCCCTTCCCTCCGGACGCGTTTTGCTGCACGTCCATCGACAGTACTGCGACCCGATCCGTCACCCTGATGCCTATGCACGCACTTCCCGCTCGCGGTTATAGCGAGCATCTCCTCGGCGAGCTTTCTTCGCCGGGCACCGAGGGCTTCTCCAGTTTCCACATCGTCCTTCACACCATGTCGCCGCTGATACCCCGCCGGTGAGAACTGCCGTATCGGACTCGTTTCGGCCAGTTCTTGTTGCTTTCGCGCGTTATAGACCGTCTCAGCCACCGGAGATTCGTGTAACGAGGCTACTTCTACGTTCACTGCACGTTGCAACCTGGTGCGTTGCGCATACTCCTTTCCGAGCATGTTGTCGGAGGGCTCCGCCGTCTTGCTTTCGCGCCACGACGCCTCCCCAGCTACGAGGCCTGAGTCTTTTAGCCTCGGTCGGTCTCTCACCGACTGGACTATGTGTCCTTTTCTGGACACGCCTATTTCCCAGCGCTCGTGATACAAGGCCGCCAGTTCTTTGGCAGGAGCCTGTTTGGGATCCAGAATGGTGGTGATCAGCCGATAGACCGGCTCGGCATCCGGCACATCTTTCAAGCGGTACTCGATCACGCGCACGACGATCGCCTTGCGTCGATTCCGGCGATCGGAAATACAAAGATAGAGACGGCTGAGATAGGACCCGTCCGGCAAGCGCCGATCGATCTCCAGGCGCGCATTCTGGCGTATGCGCCACAGTAAATCCGCTCCTGTCTGGGCCGCCGCCTGCCAGAGTTGGTAGCCCGGAAAGAAGCGGTCGGCCAGACACAGCATGCCCTTCTGCAAAGCCGGTATCACCTGCTGAGCCAGCGTGATTTCATCGGTGGCATACGGCGCCACCTGCGCAGCCCACAACACATGCGTTCCATTCTCCAACAGGCCGACAAAGCGCAGTTTGGGGAAGGCACTCGCTCCGCGACTGGCGCCAGGCCTGCCAAAAGCCGCTTCGTTTTCCGCAGTGTCGGCCACATCTAGCGTGCTGCCGTCCAGACTGACCAGCCGCCAGTCGTGATACCAAGCCCCCTTCGTCCGGCACTCGGCCATCGGAGCGACCACCGATTCATACAGCGCCTTCACGGGCTCCACGCCCACCCGGCTGCGCGCCTGCGAAATGCCCGACTTGCCGGCCACCTTCACCGCCGCAGACGGATCCAGCAGCCACTGCACTCCTTCTAACAAACAGCGCAGCACCTCGCGATAAGAGGACTGCATATACAAGGCCAACGCGATGACGTAGTACACCACCACGTGTGCCGGCAGATCGCGTTCCCGCACACTGGCGCGGCCGGTTTTCTCCAACACGTCGCGCACTTTTTCCAGCGGGAAAAACTTGGCAATTACCCCCAGGCTGATGTAGTCGGTAATGCGACTGCCAGCCGGCAACGTTGCGATGGTTCGCGCCATTCCGCACTCTCCTGTCTAAAAACAGGATACCGCAGAAATGTTTGTTAAGTGAACAGTATTGTGGCTAAGACTAATCTTTCACACTTGATTCAGAAAGCTTCCAGCGGGGAAGAAATAATCGCGCGGTTCAAAGCCAGTCGCCCGGCTCGTGCCGTTTGGCGAGACAAAAGGGAAACGGCAACCAGGCTCACTGAAAGGCAAATTAGTCGTTGGACGCGAGTTTTTCGAACCTCTGCTGGCTGATGAACTGTCCACTTGGGAATAGATATCCGTGCAGGCGCTTCTTGATACTCATGCGTTGCTTTGGTGGCTGTCCGACGATCCAGCATTGACGAAACCCGCTCGCAAAATCATCGTCGAGACGAGAAACGTTGTGTTCGTAAGCGCCTGCCTCGGCCTGGGAGATTGGTACTAAGGTCCGGTTAGGCAAACTACCATCTGCCGCCGATCTTGCGGCCGATTTCACTGGCCATCTCGAGCGGGAAGGCTTTCAGATACTGGCAATCTCGGGAGCGCATGCTATTCGCGCCGGCCTGCTCCCTGGCACCCACAAAGATCCCCTCGATCGTATGCTCATCGCACAAGCCCAAGCCGAAAATATGCCGATAGTGAGTAATGAAAACCTATTGGACGCGTACGGCGTGCGCCGCGTATGGTGAGATCAGACGATTCGCATCGCCGTCCAAAGTTACCCTGGAATTAGTGCCCACGCCGCGCCTCTTTCTCATCGATAGCTTCGGCTTCATCTTTCGCGCCTATCACGCCCGCGCCCGCTCCAAAGCGCCGCCCATGCGCACCTCGACCGGCCTTTCGACCGAAGCGGTGTTCATCTTCCATAACATGCTTCGTAAGCTGCTCACCGCCTACAAGCCGGAATATATCGCCGCCATTTTCGAATCATCCGAGCCCACCGTCCGCTCACAGGCATTCGCCGAATACAAGGCCAACCGCGCCGAAATGCCGCCCGATTTAGGCGAACAGATCCCCTACGTCCGCCGCACTCTCGAAGCCCTCAACATTCCCATCCTCCAGTTCCCTGCCTACGAAGCCGACGACGTCATCGGAGCCATCGCCTGGAAGAAACCAGCCAAACCGCTCGACATCGTCATCGTCTCGAGCGACAAGGACATGCTTCAGCTTGTCAACGAGCGCGTCGCCATGCTCAATCCCATGAAGGACGACACCTGGTACGATCCCGCGAAGGTGGAACAGTTCATGGGCGTCAAACCCTCCCAGGTCACCGACCTTCTTTCGCTGATGGGCGATACGATCGACAACATTCCTGGCGCTCCCGGCATCGGCGAAAAAGGAGCCAGGGATCTCATCGCGCGTTTCGGGTCCGTCGAAGCGGTGCTGGACCACGCCGCCGAAGTCGAACGCAAAATGTATCGCGAAAGCCTCCAAAATCATCGCGAGCAAATCCTCCTCAGCAAGCAGCTCGCCTCCATCCACACCGATATCCCCCTCGAATGGGATCTGGCCGCGCTCAAAACCAAACCACCTGCTATCAGCACCCTGAAACAGCTTTACAAGGAACTCGAGTTCTCGAGTCTCCTTCGCGAGCTCCCGGCCGAAGACGACAGCCATAAGCGCGATTACGCTTCACTCGAGAGCCTTCCCACACTCGAAGAATGGCTCCGCGAACGCCCACCCGAGGCGCCGCTTGCCGTCGCGCTCGACACCACAAACTCTTTCCTGGGTGTCTCCTGCCGAGAAGGCGAAGGCCGCGCCATTCCCCTCGCTCTGCTCGATAGCGTGAAGCCCATTCTCGAGTCGAGCAGCGTCCTCAAAGTCGTTCACGACGCGAAAGCCGCTTCCATCGCCATGCACGCCACCGGAATCCAGGCGGCCGGCCTGGCGCACGATGTCCTGCTCTATTCGTTCCTGGTCAATGCCGACCCTGGCGGCTGCTCCCTCGAAATCCTGGCCGAGCGCCTCCTCGACCGCAAGCTCAACGCTGCCGCCGAGCAGCAGGCCGAAACCACTCTCGCTCTCTTCCATATCCTTCGTCCTCAGGTCGAACAGGCAGGACTCGTTCCCGTCTATGAACAGATCGATCTCCCACTTGCGCCTGTCCTTGCCAGTCTCGAAGAATCCGGCATCCGGATCGATACCGCCGTCCTCTCCGATGTCTCGAAGCGCCTCGATTCTGAAATCGAGCAGCTCGCATCGCAAATCTACTCGCTCGCCGGCAAAACGTTCAACATCAACTCGCCTCAGCAGTTAGGCAAAGTTCTTTTCGAAGACATGGGCCTTCCCGCGCCCTTTAAATATGGAAAGGGCAAAGTCATCTCAACCGCCGCAGATATCCTCGAATCTCTCGCTCCCCAATATCCGGTCGTCCAGCTTGTACTCGATTACCGCCAGGTCGCGAAACTCAAGGGCACCTATGTTGACGCCCTGCCACTTCTGGTCCGCCCCTCGACCGGCCGCCTGCACACCACGTTCAATCAAGCCGGAGCCGCCACCGGCCGCCTCTCGTCCTCGAATCCCAATCTGCAAAACATCCCCATCCGCACCGAGGCCGGCCGCGAAATCCGTGCTGCCTTTATTCCCGAAGAAGGCTGGAGCCTCATTACCGCCGACTACTCGCAAATCGAACTCCGGCTGCTCGCTCATTTCTCGCGTGATCCCCTTCTCGTGGATGCGTTCACCAAAGGCGAGGACATCCACACGCGCACCGCCGCCGAAGTGTTCCACGTCGATCGCTCAATCGTCACTGCCGATATGCGCCGCCGCGCCAAAGCCGTCAACTTCGGCATCGTTTATGGACAAACGCCTTTCGGCCTCGCTCAACAACTCTCGATCGATCGCAAAGAGGCCGAACTGTACATCCAACGCTATTTCGAACGCTATTCGGGTGTCCGCGATTTTATTGACAAGACCATCGACGAGGTTCGCCAATCGGGCGTGGCCACAACCCTCTTCGGCCGCCGCCGCCCCATTCCCGACATGCACAGCCGCAACCCCAGCGCCCGCGGCTTTGCCGAGCGCACAGCCGTCAACACCCCCTTGCAGGGCTCCGCCGCCGACCTTATCAAGCTCGCCATGATTCGCATTCATCGTCAGCTCGAAGAGAAAAAGATGCAGTCGCGAATGCTCCTCCAGGTTCATGACGAGCTAGTGCTCGAGGCCCCGCCAGACGAAACAGACGCCCTGCTCGCTCTCGTCAAAACTGAAATGGAATCGGTTCACCCTCTGTCCGTGCCCCTGCTCGTCGAACTGAGCGCCGGACCAAATTGGAGAGACGCCAAATGATTCTGAAACAGAAAGCCGCGGCTTTCACGCTTGCGTTTTTACTCGCGATTCTCGCGGCTTGCTCGAGCAAGCCAAAGGAAGTCGGCCCCGCTCCTCCCACTTTTCAAGTAAGGTTCAGCACAACCAAGGGTCCCTTCACTGTGCTCGTTCACCGCGACTGGTCTCCTCACGGAGCCGACCGCTTCTATGAACTGGCGACCCTTCACTACTTCGACGACAACTATTTCTTCCGCGTTTTACCCGGCTTCATCGTTCAGTGGGGCATCAACGGCGATCCCAAAGTGGCCAAGGACTGGAGTGTCCTTAACATCGCCGACGATCCTCCCAAAGTAAGCAACAAACCCGGGACCGTCACCTTCGCCGCGGCCTCCAGCGCCAACACCCGCAGCACACAGGTGTTTATCAACCTCAACAACAACACCCGCCTCGACCCGCAGGGTTTTACCCCATTCGGCGAGGTGTCCGAAGGCATGGACGTGGTCGAAAAGTTCTACGCCGGTTATGGCGAAGGCCCGCCCACTGGCACAGGCCCCGATCAAAACGCTATTACCGATATCGGTAACCCCTACCTCGAAGAGCATTTCCCGCGCCTCGACCACATCACCAAAGCACAGGTCCTAAAATAGTTCGGTGGCGCGGGCCTCCGGCCTGCCATGCCGCCATTCCTGGCGGCATTGTACTAACCTAAGAATTCCAGCGGCTCCAGGCTGAGGCGCACACTCTCAGGGAGGTTACTTACGATGAAGGCCGTTCACTTTAGCAGCTGCATCCTGGCTGCTTGCTGCGCCGCGAGTCTGTTCGCCGCCGACACACTGTCAACAAACGCGGACTGGAATGCAAAGGCCGCCGCCGGCTACCTCGACGGGAGACTCGTCTGGTGGATGGGCTGGCAGACCGCTGCCCGCGACCATGGAACATTCTGCATCTCGTGTCATACCGCGCTTCCTTACGCGCTCGCCCGCCCCGCTCTTCGGACTGCCCTCTCAGAGCAAGGGCCCTCGCCCACCGAACGCCGGCTCCTCGACAATGTCATCAAACGCGTTCAGTTATGGAGCGAAGTTGCGCCCTTCTATCCCGATAAGCCCGTGGGTGAGCACAAAACGGCCGAGTCGCGCGGAACAGAATCCATCCTCAACGCCTTGATCCTCGCGAGCGCCGATGCACGCTCCGGCCAGCCCAGTCCCGACGCGAGGCTCGCGCTCGATAATATGTGGGCGCAACAATTGACATCCGGAGAAGCTAAGGGCGCATGGAACTGGCTTCAATTCCACAATTCGCCTTGGGAGGGCGACTCCCAATACTACGGAGCCACGCTTGCCGCCATCGCCATCGGCTCCGAGCCCGGCAACTATCGCTCATCCCCCGATATCCAAAACGGCCTAAAGTTGCTCAGCGGCTACCTTCAGCGCGAGCGCGAATCGCAAATTTTAATCAATCGTGTCGTTCTGCTCTGGGCATCGGCGAAGATTCCCGGTCTCCTCACCCCGGGCGAACAGAAATCCATCATGGACGAAGCGCTAAGCAAGCAGCAGGCCGATGGTGGCTTCAGCCTCTCCGCGTTCGTCGGAGCCTGGAAGCGGAAGGACAATACCCCGCTCGAAACTAAGAGCGACGGTTACGCGACCGGTCTCGTGGCTTTCGTCCTCGAGCAGCTAGCCGTACCCCGCAATCAGCCCCAATTGCAGCGCGCTCTCTCCTGGCTGGCCCTCAATCAGAACAAGACAGAAGGACGCTGGCTAGCCTATTCTTTGAACAAGCAGCGCGACCTTTCATCCAACGTTGGCCGTTTCATGAGCGACGCCGCTACCGCGTATGCCGTGCTGGCACTCAACCCAGCCAACTAAGATTGCCGACAATGCGCCGGAAGCGCGAGCGCACAGCCGTTCGGTGGCGTTGTGCGCGATTCAAACAAAGGCGACCGGCCTGCCAATTACATCGTGTTGCTGCTGGCAAACCAGCCGGTGTATGCGGCCATAACTCCAATTGCCAGCAGATACAAAATAACGATAATGCTGAGATACTTATTCAGCTTGTCCAGCATGTCGAGGCGCTTGCCATGCTCGACTTGCGTGCTAATTATGCGCGAATCGGTGGTCGTGTTGCTCAGGTGGATATTGTGATCGTCGTGGTCGTCGATAAATTTGCGGTAGAGAAACGACGCAATGAGAAAAAATACCAGAACACCACAGATAGCGAGGTGTAAGCTGAGGTTCATTTAGAGATCGCTCCTTTCTGCCCGTTATGGGGTTTGTCCCTTCGTGGGGCCGCGATCGACGTCCTGACAGTCCTTTTCTCTACGCCGGGCGTCGTAGGCGCGGCGCCGACAGTTATACCTGCTGACCGCAATCATACGCCTACTCTCAGCGCCATTCAAGACATTTCTAACACAAATGTGCACTCCCCTACGGTTTGCATTTCGCAAACCGCGACAGCCAATTCCCAAAACCGGCCAGTTTTGCACCCCGCTCGCGAGTAATATAAACAACTTACCCTGGCCACCCGATTGCTCCCGCCACATCCGAAGGAGCGTTCACGATGGACGACCGCATCAGGGATCTTGTTAGCGAAGCTTTGACCTTCGATTATTTCGAAGAACGCCTGAAAGCGGGTTGGATTCCCGTTGCCGTCGAGTGGCTTAAACCCAGCGAGATCCTGAAGCCCCAGCCCGGAACACCCATCGACCCTCCCTACGGCTTTCGAATCGCCTCCGACGGCCAGCACCTCGAAACGAATCCCGAAGAACTCAACGTACTCTACGTAATGCTCGAAGAAATCGTCCGCGACCGCCGCTTTACTCAAATCGCCGACGAGTTGAATAAGCGGATGCTCCGCTCCCGTTCCGGCCGGAAATGGACGCCTTCCGCCGTTTTCGAGCTTTTCCCCGCTCTCATCGAAGCGGGCCCGCTACTCACAAAAAGCGAGGAATGGATCCGTCGCCGTTCTAACGTCCTAAATCGCGCCGAGGCTTAAGGCCACTTACATAACCCTCTGATTTTTCGGTAATTTCGCTACCTCAAACCAAAAAGCCTCTAACAACGAGCATATGCGGAATAAATCGTCGATATTTTCAGGCTTTTGTATATAGCAATTAGCGTGTTCTCCGTATGCTTTTTGGACGTCCTCCGCGAGACCGGACGACGAAAGCACAATCACCGGAATGCCTCTCGTTTTCGGGTCTGCCTTGATGAGCGACAGCACATCGTGACCGCTGCGGCGTGGCAGATTCAAATCAAGAATAATCAAATCGGGCGGTAGCAGGCTTGTCGCTTCGCTAAATAACCGTATAAGCGCTTCCTCGCCGTCCGCCGCTGTTTCGAGCACACACTCTAGTTCGGTTGTTTTCAGAGCCTCTTGAATCAGCCGGACATCGGCAGGATTATCTTCCACCAGCAGTATATGTACCAGCCTATCCCACGTCTCGATCACAGAAATCCCTTTGCTTCCGATTAGCATTAGGTCCTTTTCTTGCCGGCAGCCTTTCTCTACTCCTCCTCCGCTTATCCTCCCTTCTGTGTCCGATGCAAAAATCGCCCCCCTGATTACTCTCAATTTGTCGAACCCGCACTGAAACACACCTATGCGACCCTGAAACCAGGTACGGATGCCCGACCCTTCCCGCCAGCCATCCGCGCGCGCCGCTTTCGAATACTCGAATTTCCGCTGGTACTTGGCAGCCCGTTTCCTCGTGAATATCTCGTCCGAGATGCAGTCGGTGGCCGTGGGCTGGCAAATCTACGGCATCACCCACCGTCCGCTCGATCTCGGTCTCGTTGGCCTTGCCCAGTTCCTGCCCGGTATCCTCCTCTTCCTGGTCACTGGGCATACCGCTGACCACTATCCTCGTCACCGCATTTTGCAAGCCTGTTACGGCGCGTTTCCCATTACCTCCGCCTTGCTGCTCGCGTTCACGATCGGCCGCGTCTCCTCGCCCTATCCCATCTATCTGGCTCTCCTGTGGAATGGCACGGTTCGCGCCTTCTCTGGTCCCGCCTCGCAAGCCTTCCTCCCGTTGCTTGTCGACCGCGAACACTTCTCGAACGCCGTAGCCTGGAGCTCCTCTACCTTTCAAACAGCCACAATCCTCGGTCCCGTCGTCGGCGGCGTCCTATACGGCATCACCGGAACCCCGATCCCCGTCTATGTCTGCGCTGGCGCCGCCTACATCGCTGCCGTCTTGTTCATGCTTCAACTGCGCATGAACACAAAAGAGCGGCCGCCATCCGCTCCGTCACCCGCCATCGTCTTCGAGGGCCTTCGCTTCATCTGGAGCAACAAACTGATCCTCGGAGCCATGTCTCTAGACCTGTTCGCCGTTCTGCTCGGCGGCGCTGTGGCCCTGCTCCCCGTCTACGCGCGCGAAATCCTTGGAGCGGGCGCCTCCACCCTCGGCCTTCTGCGAAGCGCTCCCGGGCTCGGAGCTGTCGTAATGGCTGTCGCCCAAGCCCACTTCCCACTCCGCCGCCACGAAGGCAAAGCCATGCTGGCCTGCGTCGCCGCGTTCGGCGCATGCACCATCGTCTTTGGCCTATCGCGCAATCTGCCGCTTTCGCTCGCCGCTCTGGCCCTCGCCGGAGCGTTCGATATGGTCAGCGTTATTGTCAGGCATACTCTCATTCAGCTCAGAACCCCTGACGAGATGCGCGGCCGCGTCAGCGCCGTCAATATGGTCTTCATCGGCGCTTCGAACGAGGTAGGCCAGTTCGAGTCGGGCCTCACCGCCCAATGGTTCGGAACCGTTCCCGCCGTCGTTCTTGGCGGGGCCGCCACTCTTGCGGTCGTCGCGCTGTGGTCCTGGCTCTTCCCCGCCCTTCGCCGCGTCGATCGCCTCCAACACGAACCCGTGCTAGCCGACATCTCCGAAACGGCTCAACCATGAGTTCGCCGTGAATGTCTGCACTAATCAAGCCTTCTTCCGCTGGCGGATGACCTCTGCATGATAAAGAATTTGAGGATCTTTCACACCCACAGCGAGGGCTTCGTCGATCTTTACTTTGGCCAGCTCATCCTGATGGTTGGCATGAAGCGCCCAGGCAAGGCAATCCAGTGTGTGGACATCGTGCCGCCTGGTCGCTTCGAGTTGCGCGATTCGCAAGGCTTCATCCGGTCTGCCTGCGTCGTCAACGTAATAAAGAACCAACTCGTGGTTTGAGTTATCCGTAATGCCCGATTCAGCCAGACTTCTCTTTTCGAAGGCAGCGAATTTTTGAGACGCTTCTTCCGGTTTGCCGGCGAGCTGTAAGGCCTTGGCCCACACATAGAGATTTTCGGCATGCGGCGCCTTTGCGTAGCGACGCCCGTAGAGTTCGGCAGCTTCCTGGTAGCGTTTCTGCGCCGTTCGTAGTTGTGCGAGCGTGCCCAATGCGTAGTGGTACTCCGGGAAAAGACTCAACGCGCCGTTTGCGTGGATCTCCGCTTTCGCCATTTCGCCCGATTGCAACTCGATATGCGCCATCTGTGTGAGTATCCAAGCCCGGTCCTCGAGTTCGCTTGTAGGTGTTGCATCGTAAGCCAGGCGCATAAACTCCTCCGCGCCGTCCAGATCGCCGAACAACTCACGGAGATAAGCGCCTCGCGTCAAGCCGGGAACGTTCCCGGCGCGAAGATTGAGCATCCATTGCGCCGCCTTCTCAGCGGCATCGTAGTTGCCAAGCTCCGCGTTCGCGTCGGCCAGGTAGCCGTACACAATAACGTCGTCCGGCGTCCTCCGGTTCAGCTTCTCGGCCAGTTCGAGCGCCTTTGCGAATTCGTGGCGCCCCAGTAACAGCCACGTTTTCACCTTCAGGCCTTCATAGTTATCCGGCGAAAGCGCGAACGATTTCGTAAGGCTGTTTTCGGCCTCGGCGTAGTAGCGAACATCCGAAGTTTCGCGCGCGCGCCGCGCCTGCGCCATCGCCAGCGCATTGTAATGTCCGAAGAAATCCGGTCTCTTGGAAATCAAGCTTTGAGCTCGGGCGATGCTTTGTTCGGCAGGTGAGAGAGCCAGCGCGGCAGGAAGCGCTGTGGGGCTCTGAGCGAGCGCGGCTGCGGCCGCGCTCAACATAAGCGAGAAACTAAGCGAGAAGAATCGTAAGTGTTCCATAACATCCTCGAGTGCTGAGCGCTACTCAGACGGGCAGAGCCCCTGCGGAAGCGTTGCGCAACCGCTTTGGCCAGGCCCCTCGTGAACGCTTTGCCGTCCGCTGTAGGCTGCGGCAACGAAGGGAAATGTGGTATCAGGCTGTGTCGTCGGAGTGTTCACTCCGTCGCCAGTTCTTGTTCCGAACTTAACCGGGTCCACCAGAATGCCCGTGAGCGCCCGCGCCGAAATATCGACGACGTCGTCGTTCAATCGCCGTCCATTTGGAAAACCGGCGACATCGCCTACCAGGAATCCTAGCCGTCTCTGTTTATCGAGGGGAGTGGGCGGAATGCCGGTGTTGAGGCGCAGCAGATCGGCAATCGGCCCGGCGTCCGTTGGTCCACAACCCGGGCAAATCGGCGCCTTGTATTGAACGAGAAGCAGCAAATCGTTACGGGGCGCCGGAGGCACCGGAATGCCGAGCGAGTTAAAGACCTGTGCCAGCAGCGGTGAAAGGACGAACTGAGCGAACTGCTTATCGTTGGTAGGATCGTCCATGCTGAAGCGATCTTTGAATCCCGTTCCAATGATGAGCTCGTTGATCAAAGGATTGCCCAGGCGCTGGATCTGATGCCACGGTTTTTCAGAATCATCCGCATCGGCCTGCGGCCGCCGGATCAGTTGAGCCTGCCGCGAAGTTGTTCCGTAAGTTCCAATCACCGCATCCTTATCGCTTGCCGGATGTAGTTTTCCGTCGCGAGTCAGCATTGTAATAGGAACCTCGAGGGCAATGCTGTTGCAATCGAATCCCGCCAGCGTGTTCGGAGCGAAATTGTGAGCGTCGTCCGCATCGTCCGCAGGGCTGAGAACGCCTCCGCCGGCGGCTGTGCGGAAGTTCACCGAATCGAAAGCAGCGCCCAGGTCGATGAAGAACGGGTCTGCCACGGTGCCGGCAAAGACGCGTACGCCCTGGCTCAACTCATAGATGCCTTGCTCTCGTAGGGCTGCGTAGTTCGGCATGGTGCGCGGCCCAACATTGGCCGGCACTGCATACAGCTTTTGGCCATTCGTTAGGTCGATGCTGTGGCCTCCTACGATCTCGGTGACGGTATAGGTCTGGCGCAGATTCAGACCTGCCGCACCGGGACCGTCTAGAGCGGTGATCGGCGGTATCTTGTCAACACCGCCAACGAATCCAGTGAACACGTCAGGTAACCGGATCTCTGTCTGGAACCTGAATTGAAAGATCACATCGGGAACGCCATCGTGATCGTTATCGATTTTCATTTCATACAGGATGCCGGGATCGAATGGGAAATAGTTCGGTCCATTCGATGGTTCGAGAAAGGGATCGACGTTGAGAATCAAAACCACGCGATCAGGATGTTCAGGACTGACGAACGCGTACCAGTCGGTAATGTCGGCTTTCTGATCGAGAGCCGTGATTGGAGCTTCACGATGACTCGAAGCGAAGGCGGGGATCGAAGCGGTTCCGAACAGGCCGATTATGGCCATCATCGGCAGCGCGCACTTTAGCAATACTTTCCTCATTTTTACTCCAGCGAAAATGTTCTAGTCACGTAGCGCTACATGCACTCATCACTACGCGTCGAGGCCCGTAATTGGATCAAGCCATGCGCGAAATTTTTTTCTCTATGAGTTTTTTATGCGCCCGTCGATCCAGAAGCGCCGGTTTAATCGTAGAGACTACTGTGGCGGATAGTGTGAATCACGTGAGAGCGTATTGTCTCGCAATCCTTCTGTTCGTTATGCACTCCACACTAAATGCGCAGACAACGTCCTCTCAAGCATCAGTTACTGGCTCGACCACTATTCCTTGCAACGCAACTGCTCTACCAATTAAATTCGAGTCGATCAATGTTGTTGGGAGAATTACGGCGCCGGATATCCTGTCGCCTGACCCCGCTCAACGAATCATAATCAGCGACGAGGCATTGGATGCGAATCCAGGACGGCCGGGAGTCCCGATCTCAATTCCAGGGCTGCCAGTGGAAACCGCGTCGGGTGGCATCAAAGCGCCGCAATATTTTGCGCCCGGCGTTGCTGGGGACCATGGCGAACCCATTGCTCAGTTCTTTCAAATCGGAACCTATCTGGTTCCTAATAATCTCAGCGCGAATGCACATGGCAACGGCTATGCGGATCCCAACCCGCTGATTCCGGCAACGATTGAAAGTGTCGAGGTGGATAGCGGAGCGTTTAACGTTCGCGAAGGCAATCACGCAGTGGATCTATCCACGACGTATACTCTCCGCGATCGGGTTGAGCCGTTTCTTAGCCTGACAGGAGATTACCGCGACGGCGACGTGACGGCCGGCTGGAGTCCGCCTGATCTCGACAAACATTTTCTGGTTGCACTCGAGGCGGCGTTTGGAAACGGATTCCTTGATCGGCTCGAACATCGCCAGCAATACAAGTTCGCCGTGATACGCCAGTTGAAGACCAGAAACCATACGGTCACATTCGCAGGCCTCGGTTACTTTGGAAACTCGCGGGTTCCAGGTCTTGTGCCGCTGGGTATACCGGGCCTGCATGACACGATTGACCCTCGTCAACGCGATCAGACGCACACCGGGGAGTTTGTTGTGAACGATACCTGGCGTCTACGACCGGGCGAACAAGTGCAGCTTTCCGGTTTCTTTCGGTCGTATAATCTTTCGCTGTTTTCTAACTTTGGAGACGGGCTCATACGTCAGAGCGAATATCGAACTGTAACTGGTGGGAACGGAGTATACATAAAACAGATTTCCGAGTCGGTGAAGATACTGGCCGGATTCGATTATGTCCGGGACGCTCCGCGGCGTCTGGATTTGGACCGCTACGCCAATGACACGAACTTCTCGTACTACGGTCCATTCGAAAAAATCACGTCGAATAACCTGACGCTCGGTTTCTACACACCATACGTGGCGCTGGATGGAGGATTCGGCAAGCACTTTCATTATGATCTGGGATGGCGGCGCGATTATATCGACTTCGACAATACAGATTTGCTCTATCCGACACAATCCTTTGACCGATGGGCTGGAGTTAATTCGCCAAAGGCTAACTTTTCCATACTGCCCTCGGGCGCTATCTGGCCCAGCGTGGCGTTCAGTTTCGGAGAAACCTTCTTCACTAACGATCCACGAATCGGTGTTAGCGGCGAAACCCACGCGACCCTCGTCGATCGGGCGCATGCGTACCAGATGGTCGTGAGTAAACAGATAAAAAGGACTGACGTCCGCCTCACGCTCTCGCGAGTGACAACTGAAGAATCGCTCGCAAAAATCGATCCGGATACGGGTCTGCAAGAAGATGAAGGACCCGGCCGCAATCGCCTGGCTACGTTGTCCGTTCGGCGCTATTTTTCTTTCGGGCTGGTACAGGCGTCGCTCTCGAAGGCCGACGCGCGCGATCTCTCGACCGGGCTGCCGACGCCGGAAGCTCCGCGCACAATCATTGACACGCTAGCCACATGGGATAAGCTTCCCCTTCAACTGCGGCTTCGATCGGAATTCGAATATGTAGGCGCAAAACCCCTTGGCGATGGATTCATTAGCGTACCGGTCAAAGAGTTCCGAGGCGCATTGTTCCGATCGTTCTCAAATGGCCGCATTGACGCCGGTATCAATTTCCTGATTGCCAGCGGGTACACTGGGCAAACTCTTGAGACTATCGCTTTGCCCGATGAACCGGCGCCGTTTGAGCGGATCGTCGGCGTGCGCATTCCGTCATACGTGAGCGCCTCGTTCACGTATCGCTTCCGGCCGCATCCATAGCGCTACAAGTTTCTTGCATGTGCGATGAACGAACCATGCTCGCGGCTGTTTCATCAATCCAGGAACGTGAAATCGTCAGGCGGCTGAAATCGCGCGACCAGCAAGCGATGTTTGCGCTCTACGACATGTACGGCGGGCTGGTTCATTCCGTGATTCTGCGCGCTGTCGCCAACCGTGCGACTGCCGAGGATATCACGCAAGAAGTTTTTCTGCGCGTCTGGACAAGGATTCACACGTTCAACGAGGAGAAAGGCAATCTCGAAGCATGGATCGTAACTATCGCTCGTAATCGGGCGTTCGACTATTTACGTTCTCTACGGGCAGACCTCGGGTGCGCTTTTCGAGTAGGCTTGAATGACCTGGAGCAAGCGGGTTTCTATTCCATTCAGGAAGACCCGGCGGAACGCCTTACGAGAAAACGGGCTGTCAAAGAAGGGTTGGAACGGTTGAATCGCGATCAACGCGAAGTTATCGAACTAACCCATTTCGAGGGCATGAGCCAGACCGAAATCGCGCGGAAGCTGAGCAAACCGCTCGGGACGGTGAAGGGCCTCGTCCGAAGTGCGTTGAAAGTGCTTCGCGCAGCCGCGACGGGAGGCGTCGATGACGTGCGAATCCTTTAGCGAACTGTGCGAACTCTATGTGCTGGGTTTGCTCGACGACGACGAGCGCCGGGCGGCGAACGAGCACCTCGAAACCGGCTGTCCAATTTGCTCGAAAGCGGTCGAGCGTGCTGTGAATTTAAACGCCATGATCTCGGTGAACGTGCCCCACGCTGAACCATCGCCCGCGCTTCGTCGCCGGATTGCGGCGAGCTTTGGAGCAAACGTAGGAAGAACGCGCGGGTTTTCTCCCTGGATGATTGCCGCCGCTGCCGTACTGCTGGTCGCCCTGGGAGGTTTTGTTGACTACTCGTACCGGAGCCGGCAATCCGCACAGCTGGCTCGCGAAAATGCCCAGCTGGATGCGCGCTTAGAGCAGGCAATCCAAATTCTCGAAGCCTCCGGAACCAGGATGGTGCATTTCGGCGAAGCGGCCCAGCCGCACGGCACTGTTTTTGTGAATGCCCAGTTGGGTATTGTCTTGACTACAGCCGGTTTGCCGGAAACCCCGAAAGGCTGGCACTATGAAAGCTGGGTCGTTCCCAAAGCCGGAAACCCGCAAGCCGTCGGCGCTTTCGACACGAACATAAGCGGATCAGCACTCACTACAATGCCCGGACCGATCGACAGCACCTCAGTTCACGCCATTGCGGTCAGCGTAGAGCCGACCGGTGCGTCGCTGATTAAACCGACCAAAGTCGTATTCGCCGCTCCGCTTTGATCGCGAGCCAAGGCGTTTGCCTTCGAGCGGCCCTCTCTACCTGTGTCCGCCGCCGCCAGCGGCCGCGTGCCCTGCTGAAGACATACCAACGGAGTGCGACATGCCTACTGAAGAGCTTGCCGACGCACCTGAGTAACTGCTGTGATACCCGCCGCCGACGTAGCCTGACGACCGTGTGACGCCCAATGCGGCGGAGTGTCCCAATGCTGGCCCAGCCAGCGCCCGCATTGCCGCGGCGGAGTTGGGCGTGCTGACCAGGGCCGCGTTCTTCGTCAAAATCGACTGTACAAGCGTGCTCTGCACGGGTGTCCCATATACCGGTGTGGTTGTCGTTGTCTTCCCATTTCCATTGACCAGCGAGTTCAACACTACCGGATTGATCGTTCTTCCGCCGGCCGCAGTTCCCACGCCGCCGACCGCGTACGGAGCTCCATACAACGCATACGGCGGAACGTAATAGTAAGGACCGCCCCACAAATAGCCATTGTTCAGCCCCAGCATGTACAGCCCATAAGGATTGGCGATCATTCCATTGCACGGAACATACGAATACATGCCGACTCCGCCCATTGGGTACCAGCTCGAGTTCGTGCAGCCCGTGTAGCCGGACGAATACAGAGAACTCGAAGTCACACCGGTCGCGTACACGCTATCTTCGGAACGGGCTTTACTGAAGGCGACCAGATCGTCATTGTTTTCGTGGAACTTCTGCGGCTTCGGATCGTCCGAATCGAGCTGCAAAAGCTTTCCCTGCTTTACTGGCTCATTGATATTGTCCGCAACAAAGGCCTCGCCCTTGATCGCCGCTACCGCGGGAGGGTCCGCTTCCAGCCGGAACAGCCCTTTTTTCCGCAGTTGCACCAGGTGTTTTCCAACTGTGAAGGAGACGGCATTATCGGACAGGAGTTCGTCGCATTCGACGATGCTCGATCCCGACAAAACAGTGACCTTTGTGTTGCTCAGGGAATTGGCGTCCATGCGGACGGAGGAATCGTTGCCCAGCCGCATGAATACACCTGGCGTTAACAGAATTTCGGCGTTTCCATCCTTGCCGGTGCGAAGCACTTGGCCAGGCTTCACCTCAATCATGTTCGTTGTGGTCTTGTGGAGCGGCTTGTCATCCAGAAATACCGAGCCCACAGTGAGCTGAACCAGGCCCGAATGGGTGGAAATCGCCATTTGAGCAAAACAGAGAGCAGCGGTAGCTAGCCCTCCGGCGATGAGCGCTGTAACGCGAGTCGGCGACAACATGATGTCACCCTCCTAACTTCAGAAGCACTACTAGGAATAATCCGCCTTCCTTTTGGATCTGTCAATGTTTGTAAAAGCACTGGTGGAAGTTTTACGAAATATTTGCGTGACGCAACGAAAGTTGGGGCCAATCGCCCCTAACAGTACACGAATTGCGTAGGCCCGGGCAGGCCCAGCCACTACTGAACTTCTACCCAGCCGCGGCGCTCGGCGCTTTCAGCCACTTTTTCGAGAAGAATCATCCCTCTCAGACCATCCTCAAATGTCGGATAGTCGATCGGCGCACCCGGATCGGCGACTCTCGCATAAAAATTCCTGAATACCTGCTTGTGCGAATCATCGTAGCCCTCGCTATGTCCTCCCGGCAGATCGGAGAATTTGGCCGCGGCCGGATAGAACAGCGAAGCGTCCTTGATAATCACCTGGTTCGGATCGTTCCGATGTCCAATCCAAAGACTATCCGGCTCTTCCTGCCTCCAGGCGACGCCGGATTTCGTCCCGAAAATCTCGAACGCGAAATTGTTTTTTCGCCCGGCCGACATCTGGCTGACGGTGAAAGCGCCCCGGGCCCGGTCGCCTAAGTGAATCAGCACGGCGCCAAAATCGTCTGTCGAAACCGGTACCGATTCATAATCGCTTGGCTGTAACTTCTTGCCGGAGAACGTTTCCACCGATCCCTTGGGCCGTTTTCGGGTCTTATGAAAGGTGGCAAGGTCGGCACAAACGGCGGTGATTGGTAACTGCGTGAGGTGCTGGATCATATCCATCCAGTGCGACCCTATGTCGCCCATCGCACGCAATTTGCCGTTATCTTTCGAAACAACCCGCCAGTTCCAGTCCGTATCGAACAGCAGCCAGTCCTGAGAGTACGTACCCTGCGCGATTAGGATATCCCCTAAATCTCCGGCTGCAATCATCTGCCGGATCTGCTGGACTACCGGGTAATATCGCAGGTTGTGCTGCACGCAATTGACGGCATTTTTCTTTTGAGCCAGCGCAACCAGTTCCCGAGCTTCAGCCGCGGTCATCGTCAGCGGTTTCTCGCAGAGCACAGCTTTGCCGGCCTCAAGGGCCGCTTTCGACATGGGAGCATGATCGACATTAGGTGTACAAATATGAACAGCGGCAATTGCTTGATCCGCCAATACTTCCTTCAAATCGCCGGTGGCTTTCGGGATGCCAAACGATGCCGCAAACTGCTGCGCCCGCTCCGGCCGGCTGCCCACAACTGCGGCAACCTCAACGTTCCCTAGCCGCCTCACATTTTCGGTATGCACCTTACCCATAAATCCGGTGCCGACGATGGCCGTCTTGATCTTAGACATAGATAGAAACGTGTGCTCCGCCCAATCACTCTATCGCAGACGCTCTCCCCGGCAAGTCAGGTGGGCGTCTTCCCAGGCATAGAACTAATTCGCCTCCACGGCAAACGTGAGGTTTCAAAATATCGTGGTCAAAACAGCATACATTTGATAGCCTGAAAAGGCCCGATTAGAAGATTTCGCTTTAAGGGCCGATATGTTTCCGGGAGAGGTCCCTTCGGAAACTTTCGGCATGAGACGTGCATCAGAAACAGCAAAGAACAAAGATCTCAATCTTATGACTCAGCAACGGAGTGAGGTTAAGGCGGATCGGCTGAACCCGGCAGTAGCTTGGACCGTGGCGTTCACCCAGGCACTCGGGTCTACTATCAATCGAACCGGTGTCTGGGCGGTCGCAACCGCCCAAAAATCAGCAGCCGTTCTCGCGGTTCTGATGGGGCCCGCCGTGCTGTCGGTGTATGCCTTTGCCGTCTGGAGCTTGACGTCCGAAATGGGTTGGACCGATTCGTTTCCGTTCAATTCGGGACCCCTATCCAGCTGGATCATCTGGACCGGCTTGGCTGTTTCCCTGCACTGCGCCGCCATTATCCTCCGGAAGCAGCGCGATCGTTCCTAAAAAACAGTGGTAGTTTGTGGGGCAGGTTGCCAAACTTGGGGCCGATTGTCAATCAGCCGGGCGTTGTCCCGGAATCAGGAATTCGATCTCCCGGAATTGGAATTTTCGATAGGTAAGCTAACCGTAAACCGGGCGGTAGGCGCGTGCGTCATTCCTCGATGATGATGCTCTTGCGTCCTTCATAACTCTGGTATTCTCGAAAACAGAGGTGATCCCTCTTCCGATGGCCTATAGTTCGCGCCCTTATGCGAGGCGGTATATCCCGTCGAATCGCTTTCCCGTTGGCCTCAAGTGGCTGCTGATTGTCAACGTTGGAATCTTCGTTATCTCCTTTTTTCTTGCGAGTGCCGGGTCTGGCGGCTTCTTTCGCAATTTTTACCTGGTTCCCGCCCAGGTCGTCAAGACCTTCGCCGTCTGGCAGGTCGTCACCTACATGTTCTTCCACGGCGGGTTCATGCACATTCTCTGGAATATGCTGACGCTCTGGATGTTCGGAGCCGAGCTCGAACGCTTATGGGGAACACCGCGTTTCCTTAGGTTTTATTTCGCCTGCGGTATTGGCGCGGCAATCGCAGTTATCCTGGTAAATTACGCCATCGGCGACCAGTATTCCCCCACGATTGGATCGTCGGGAGCGATTTACGGGATACTGATGGCCTATGCCATTCTGTTTCCCGATCGCTTGATACTTTTTGGATTCCTCATCCCGATCAAGGTTAAGTACTTTGTGATGATCATGGGCGCGGTTGTGTTCATGAACTCGTTTGTAAATTTCGGGTCGGGTGTCAGCCAGGTGGCGCATTTAGGCGGCTTGGTTGTCGGCTTCCTGATGCTCCGCGGGCGATGGCTGGTTACAAAAATCCAACGGCCTGCCGTCAGCGAATTCAAGGAATGGAGGCTGCGAAGGGCTCGTAGAAAGTTCGAGGTTTATCTGCGCAAGCAGGATTCAAAATCCGATCGCTGGACGCACTAGCTGTCCGGCAGAAGAGTAGCACGATGAAGATCCGTAGTTTCGTCACATGCCTGGCGGCGGTGGCGCTTTTTGCCGCCTCGCTTCCGAGCCCTTTGGCCTTTGCACAGGAGGGTCCGCAATCGCCATCCTCCGACACAGTAACCAAGCCGAAAAAGCAGCCTCAGTCGGACGACCAGCAGCAGCCGCAGGGTCAAGATCAACAGCAGATACCTTCTCAGTACAAGAAGCAACCCACGCCTGATCAGCCCGCGGACCTTCCCACGTTCAAAGCCGATGCCACAACCGTGACAGTTCCGGTTGCGGTGCTCGATCCGAAAGGCCGCTTCATTCCGAATATTCCGCAAAATTATTTCCGCGTGCTCGAGGACGGAGTGCCGCAACACATTGACGGATTCGCGAAGGGCGAGGCGCCTATGACCATCTGTCTGCTGATAGAGTTCAGCGGACGCTACCAGGCATATTGGAGCTACGGATGGGGCGAAACCCTCAACGACGCGTACATGTTCATGGATACATTGAAGCCCGACGACAACATCGCCGTAGTTGCTTACGACCTCAAAACGACGATTCTTTCCGATTTCACAACCGACCGGCGGAAGACACAGGAAGCCTTGGCGCGCCTGCGCATTCCGGGCTTCAGCGAATCGTGCATCTTCGACGCGTTGACCGACATGGCAGATCGCATGTCGACTATCGAAGGCCGTAAAGCCATCCTGGTAATCGCCTCGGGGATAGACACATTCAGCAAGATCACGTATGACAAGGCGCGGCGATCGTTGCAATCCTCCGGCGTTCCAATCTACACCATCAGCATTCTCCAACTCGCTATTGCGATGAGCAACATGGGTCCTATGAAAGAACTCGATTTCCTTCAGGCCGATAATGAAATGCGTACCTTTGCCAAAGAGACGGGCGGCCAGGCGTTTTTCCCGCGCTTCCAGGGAGAAATGCCCGGCGTATTCCGCCAACTGGAAGATTCGCTGCGCAATCAGTACACGTTGGCATACCATCCCACTAACGTCTCGCGAGATGGCAAGTACCGCAAGATTAAAGTCGACCTCGTGGACCCTAAGACAGGCGAGCCTCTCAAAGTTGTTGAGAATGGCAAGCCGGTGAAGTATCAGATTGTCGCCAAGGCGGGCTATAGCGCGCCGCACTCCGTTGAATAACCCGGAGCCTCTCATACACGCGGCGCTTTCGCTGTCAAGAACTCAATCTGGCGGGATTTGAGTTTGTTAGCAGCCGATTGACAGGTTCCGCCGGTCTCTGCTAACTTCTCCTTGGTCTAGATGAGATCGGCTCCCTCTCTTCGCGCCGCACGGCCGGCCATCATTCTCCTGGTAGATGACAACGCCCACGGACTTGTTGCGCGAAGGAGCATTCTCGAAGAACTTGGCTATCAGGTTGTTTCCGCATCGACCGGCCAAGAGGCGTTGCAGTTGGTCGAGCAACACCACTTCGACGTGATTGTGACCGATTACCGCATGCCCGCAATGGATGGCGTTGCTCTCATCGCGGCGTTGCGCAAGCGTCACTTCGCAAATCCAATCATCTTGTTAAGCGGTTTCCTTTCGCACCTTGGACTAACCGAGGAATCGACCGGAGCCGATCTCCTGATTCAGAAGAGCAATCACGAAACCGATCAGCTGGTGCGCGCAGTCAAGAAGCTTTTGGCCACGCCCAGGAAGCCCGTGGCATCTCAACCAAACACTCAGGAGAAGGCAAAGAAGGCCGGCTTCAACGGCTAATGCAAATAGTGGAGCGAGCGAGGTCGCTCCCTCATTGGTCGCGGTTCCGTAAGCTGCTGCGAACGCCCGATCGCATCCTAACCGCGCGCGAGCAAGCGGTGTTCGTCCGCGCCATCGCCGTCTATAGTAAGACATGGCGATCCGTCTCTTCCTCGCCGCCTGCTTGCTTCCAAGCTGTTTCTTCGCCGCTCCTGTTACGCGAGCGCCAAACGCTATTTCGCAAAACGCCAAGACGCACGCTCAAGCCGCTGGCCCGGGTGCCGCTCTAGCAAGACGTTTGAACCTTCGCGACCGCATCGCGCAGATGGTCGTGGTCCGAGGATATGGCGATTACCTTCCATCGAACAGTCCGGAATATAAATCGCTCGTGCATTGGATTCGCGACCTTCACATCGGCGGCATGATCGTCGCCAATCGCATTCACAACGGTCAGGTGATAAACGCGCAACCCTACGAGATGGTGGCCTTTCTGAATCACTTGCAGCGCATGTCGCGAACGCCGCTGTTTATTGCCTCCGACTTTGAGCACGGCGCTTCAATGCGAGTCGCCGAAACCGCCCGCTATCCCTATTTCATGGCCTATGGCGCGGCTCACGACCTCACCGCGGTCAGAGAATTAGGCGCGGCAACAGCAAGAGAGGCACGAGCGCTGGGCATTACCTGGGTGTTCGCGCCCGACGCGGACGTCAACAACAATCCGGACAATCCGATCATCAACACACGGTCTTTTGGCGAAGACCCTCAACTCGTGGCCCAGGGCGTCTCCGCATTCATTGAAGGCGCTCATCAAGATCCGCGGAATTATGTGCTCGTCACGCCCAAACATTTCCCGGGGCATGGCGACACCGCCGACGACAGCCACATGCAAATGGTTAGGCTCGATCAGCCGAAGGAACGTATTGAGTCGCTCGAACTCGTTCCTTTCCGCGCCGCGATCGAGCATGGAACAGACGCGATCATGACCGCGCACATGGCGGTGCCTGCGTTCGAGCCAGAGCCTATCCCGGCAACGGTTTCGAAAAATATTCTCACTGGCCTGCTTCGAGATGAGCTCGGCTTCAAGGGCTTGATCGTCACCGACGCGATGGACATGCAAGGCGTTACTTCTCTGTTTAGCCAGGGCGAAGCCGCCGTGCGCGCCGTCGAAGCGGGAGCCGACGTCATTTTGATGCCCTCCGACCCGGAGGCGTGCATTCGCGGCCTGCAGGCAGCCGTCAAGAGCGGGCGTATCTCAGAGAAGCGCATCACCGCGAGCGCCGCGAGGATTCTGGCCGGCAAACAACGTGTTGGACTCTTCCGGAGCCGCACAATCGACTTGGATCGCATCGCCGACCAAATTGAAGATCCAAAGCTCGATCAGCTTGCCCAGCGTGTGGCGGACGAGTCTGTCACTTTGGTGAAGGATGACAAGCATCTCTTCCCCATCGCCGATCCGCAAGACTCGTGTGTCGTTGCGCTGACTGAGGGAAGATTTTCTACGCGCGGGCAGACTCTAATCAATGAGGCAACCAGGCGCAATCCCGAGCTGAAAGCTTTCGTTGCCAATTCTTCCATGCCTGAGCCTGAACTGTCCGCGCTCGCCGATGCCGTAGCGAAGTGCAAAGCGGTTTACGTAGGAGCGTTCGTAACGGTGGCCGCCTACCGGTCGAGCGTCGCGCTCGAAGGCGGCTTGAGCAAGTTCCTCGATTCACTCATTAAATGCGGTCCTCCGGTGGCTCTGGTCTCGTTCGGTAATCCGTATTTGCTGCGCAACTTCCCCGATGCCGGTACATACGCCGCCACCTTCAGCACCTCCACTACATCGGAGCTTGCGGCTGCAAGGGCGATCTTCGGCGAAATCCCCATCCAGGGCCGCCTGCCGGTCTCGATTCCGGGACTTGCAAAAGCCGGAGACGGAATTCAGGTCTCCGGAAAGCTCAGCGCAGCGTCTCAAGGTGTGAGATGACCAAAATAACCTGGCTCGGGCACGGCACCGTTCAATTTCAGTTCGCCAGCTGCGAAGTTCTTGTTCTGGATCCGTGGCTCGAAAATTCAAAATTTCCAAAAGGCCATAAGTTTGAACGCATCGACGCGATTGCCGTCTCCCACGGCCATTTCGATCACGTTCATAGTGTGGTTCCGCTTGCCAAGAAGCACAACCCAAAAGTTGTCTCGATCTTTGAGACATCGAACTGGCTCGAGGGTAAAGGAGTCGCGCAACCGGTCGGTATGAATAAAGGAGGGACGGTCGATCTCGGGTTTGCGAAATTGACCATGACACACGCGGTTCACAGTTGCGGCATTCTGGATGACGGCAAGATCATTTATGGAGGCGAAGCCGCGGGATACGTTCTCACCCAATCGGACGACCGCCGCATCTATCTGGCAGGAGATACCAATGTGTTCTCCGATATGGCCCTCATCCAGGAACTCTACGAGCCTGAGCTCGCCTTCCTGCCCATCGGCGATTACTTCACCATGGGTCCGCGCGAAGCCGCCAAGGCCGTCCGCTTGTTGAAAGCGAAAAAAATAATTCCCATCCATTTTGGAACCTTCCCGCAGCTTACCGGCACGCCGGAAGACCTCGCCGCGAGAATTAAAGGCGAGCCGACGGAAGTGTGGCCGCTCCAGCCGGGCAAAACGATCGAGTGGTAGTAGCAGACGGCTTGCTCTCGTGCGCGGTTCTGTGTGTTCTTCTGAACCGCGACCGTCAGGGAGCGTTCTCGCGATGTCTGGCTAATTGCTAATAGCTCTCTCACGATCTGCTACAAACGAGAGAATGCCACGGTCAGGTTCCAATGAATCCCGCATTCTTGGCGTGCAGGATGTGCGGGACAGCAATGAGATGTTCTTCCTGCATACGATTCGGAACCGGCAGCCCGTATCGCGAACGGATCTGGCGAAGGAAACCGGGTTGCGGGCAGGAACCGTGTCGGTGGTGGTGAACCGGCTGATTAAAGCGGGGTTTGTCTACGAGGCCGAAGAGGCACCCTCGAAAGGAGGCCGGCGCGCGGTTTATCTGCAGGTGAATGCGGAGAAGGCATACGCAATCGCCGTCAGCATCGGAGTCACAAGAACTGTATTTGTCGTCGCAGATTTTAACGGCCGAGTGCTAAGCCAGAATTCCTTGCCTACAAGTCGGCACCCAAGCGAGTTTCTGAAAGAGCTTGCCGGTCAGATAGCCGATCACGTGCGTTCGCATTACAAGGACATACGTTTTCTGGCGGTTGGCGTGTCGGTGCCGGGATTGCTCGAGCGCGCCGAAGGACGTCTGGTCTTCTCGCCTAATCTCGGATGGAACGATGTTCCGCTCCGTTTGTTACTCGAGACGGAACTGAGGCTGCCGGTGTTTGTTGAGAATGACGCAAACGCGGCCGCGCTGTCGGAGTTGTGGTACGGACCGATCGAGGTTTCGAAAGCCCACAGCCTGCTGTTTGTTCTGGTTGTCGAGGGGATTGGAACCGGTTTCATCCTAAATGGAGAACTGCACATCGGAACTCGAGTGGGCTCGGGCGGCTTTGGCCACATGCCGCTCGATTCAAACGGCCCGCCATGTTCGTGCGGTAACAAAGGCTGTTGGGAGTCCCTCGCGTCCGACACCGCAACTGTATTTCGTTTCCTCGAAACAAATCCCCATCGCGCGGCTGAAGTGCGCTCGATGCGCGATCTGGTGCTGCTGGCCGTTTCTGGCGATGCAGCCGCGGCCGGGGAGATTGTGAAGTCGGCGTCGTTTATAGGGCGTGCTCTGCGGGGCTTGGCGCACGGCCTCGCGCCCGAGGTGATTGTGATTGGCGGACAGATCACCGAAGCCTGGAGCCTCATCGAGTCGGTTATTGAAAGCGAGCTAAAGAGCGGCTATCTGCTGGATGGCGTTTCGCTGCCGAAGCTGCGGCGGGCGAGCGTGCAAGACCCCAGTATTTTCGGCGGCATTCCGCTCGCCTTGCGGACAATTTTCTCGAACCCTGCGCGGCAATCGAGTGACGCTTAAGCAACCCGTGCCGCATCTACAATAGCAGCATGGAAAGACGTAAGCTCGGCAACTCAGGAATTGAAACTGCGCCGCTCGCACTTGGCGGAAACGTTTTTGGATGGACGGCCGACGAGCCGACATCGTTCAAATTGCTGGACGCGTTCATCGACGCGGGCTTCAGCTTTATTGACACTGCCGACATATATTCGCGCTGGGCGCCTGGAAACAGCGGCGGCGAGTCGGAAGCGATCATCGGAAAGTGGTTGAAGCGGAGTGCATCGCGGGAGAAAGCCGTGATTGCGACGAAAGTAGGAATGGAGATGAGCCCGGAGAAAAAGGGCCTCTCGAAGGCGTACATACTGAATGAAGTCGAAGAGTCGCTACGGCGGCTGCAGACCGATTACATCGACTTGTACCAATCGCACGCCGACGACCAGACGACGCCTATTGAAGAGACGCTTGAAGCCTACGGACTGTTGATTAAGCAGGGCAAGGTGCGCGCCATCGGTGCATCAAATTACACGGGTCCCCGGCTTCTTCAGGCCTTGCGAGCAAGCGACGCCACCGGCTTGCCGCGTTACGAGAGTCTGCAGCCGCTCTACAACTTGTACGATCGCGCGGATTATGAGACAAACCTCGAACCTATTTGCGTCGCGAATGGCTTGGGCGTGATCAGTTATTATTCGCTCGCGAGCGGTTTCTTAACCGGCAAATATCGCGAGGCCGCCGATGCGGCGACCGCGAACCGTGGGCAGGTAGTGAAAAAGTATCTGGACGATCGCGGATTCAGAATCCTGAAAGCGCTGGATAAGGTGGCCGGAGATTATCGATCGACTCCGGCGAAGATAGCTCTCGCCTGGTTGATGGCGCGGCCCAGCGTAACCGCTCCCATCGCCAGTGCGACTTCACTCGATCAGCTAAATGAGTTAGTGGATTCCACGCGAATAAAGCTCGACACAACCGCGATTCAGTATCTGAATGACGCAAGTCGATATTCAAGTGAGGCGAGCGCCCGATAAGCGGGGCGAGGCATATCTCACTCTTATAGTTAATGGCCGAAAGAATACCCAACAACACCTCCGTATTCAGGCACCCAATTAGTTCCGAATTGGAAGAAGTTGTTTACGTAGCGAATGTCAACCTGCGGGCGAACGAAAAAGCCTCCCTTCACGTAAAAGTTGATGCCGGCCATCAAGTGCACTTGAAAGTGGTTTGAGCTTTCGAGATAGGTATTCGAAGTCGAGCAACCGGCGAACGTGTCGCAATACTGCTGATTATAGTAGAACTTTAAATTGACGCCTCCGATACCGGCTTGAAGTTCAGGGACAATGCGTTTGTTGCCGCCCATCGGATGATACACAGCGTTAAAGTCGTAGAAGGTGGGTTTGTAGTTCAAGCCGGCATAAGCGCCCTGCGTCGTTCGGAACGAAGTCTCCACTCCTACTCCTAGGTGAGGGCTGAACATAAAGTCGCCGCCGAAATCTAGGAACGAGCCTCCCATTCTGGGTGGGTAGTAAATGACTCCATCCGCGAAGGTGTCCGTAGGAACGTTGTTGGAACTGGCCATCGCCGTGCCGAATCCGAAATACGCATCGACACTTTGCGCAGCGGCAAAGTTGGCAGATAAGAACGGCACAGCACAAAGTAAGAGAAATTTAGCGGATCTCAAACGAATTCTCCCGGATCTTGATGATCGGATCGTGCGTGATTAGGCTGGTATCGCTTTCCCCAGGTAATAACCTGTAATTCTGCGAGTAGTTGCCCGCACTTCTTTTCAAGTGCTAAGACGTACACTTATGGTGTGAAGTTTCAGGAGAACCCCCAGATCGTTGCACGGATACGCCTGTAAACTGTCTAATATATGACTCGTCGAGGCTCCTTGAGGGTGATTGCTGCGTCCGCCTTTGAGTCCTTCGCCATCCTCGAAGCGGCCTCGAAGACGGATTTCTGGAATCAGAAGGACCCTGCCGAGTGGTCTTCCGAAGATAAGAAAGAGCTGGTTACGAACTCGCCATGGGCACGATACGTGCGGGCTGATACGGCCAGAAGCATCGAAGCGCGGCCGCCGGAGAATGGGTCGGCAAGTCCTATTCCGACGCAGACGCCAGGAGGGATGGGCGGAGGCGGCGGAAGACGTACCGGCGGACGGAGCGGCAGCACCGCAAACCTGCCGGCATTCTATGGAGTTGTGCGGTGGGAAAGCGCCAAGCCTGTCCTTACGGCACTGAAAAAGGACTTGCCGAAAGATCTCGAGGACCATTACGTAATTGGCGTCTCGGGCTTCCCGATCAGCCTTGAGGAAAGGGAACCTCAAACGGAAAGCGGCGAATCGGCAAGCGCCCGGCTCGATGGTCTCAAGCAGGTGACAACTCTGCGGGCGAAGCGAAAAGATCCGGCTCAACCCGGCATCGTCATGCGAAGCTCCGACACCGACGGCCCGATCATTCTATTCGCATTCTCGCGCGATGTGATTGCGATCGAGCCAACCGACAAGAACGTCGAATTTCAGACTCAATTTGGCCAGCTGGATATTAGCGCCAAATTCGATCCTAAACAGATGGCGTACCGAGGCGAGCTTGCGCTGTAGACGAAGACCGCTTGCTGACGCGCGCGGTTCTGCCGAAGGTTCGGGACTCGCGGTCGGAACCATGACCGTTAGCGAGTGGTCATGACGAACTCCATGCCGCCCTCACCGCTGACTCAATCCGCCATCAACGGCCAAGACTTGGCCAGTGATGAAGGTGGGCGCGGTCAGAAAAAAATGAACTGCTTCCGCGATCTCAACCGCGGTTCCAGCGCGACGCATAGGAGTTGCATCGACCATCTTTCGCGCCTCCGGATCAACGTCGCCGAACGGAATAACGCCCGGTGCAACCGAGTTGACAGTAATTTCAGGAGCGAGCGCCTTAGACAGCGCTCGCGTCATCATGATCACTCCCGCCTTCGACGCGCAGTAATGAACATGGCTGGCCCACGGGCGAATGCCGCCCAATGAGCTGATATTCACAATTCGCCCCGAGCCTTTTTCTTTCATCACGCGCGCACCCTCCTGGCAGCAGAAGAATGCACCTTTCAAATTGACGTTGTGAATAAAATCCCAGTCGGCTTCCGTGATGGAAAGCGGGTCGAAACGGGTGAACCGGGCGGCGTTGTTGACAAGACAATCGATAAGACCAAAGCGCTCGCGAAGCTCCCCGAACAAACGCCGGATCTCGTCCACACGCGCCAGGTCGGCCTGAAAGATGGGCGCGCCGCCGCAGGCCTTTGACACGTCGTGCGCCTCTTTACTCGATGTTCCGTAATGAATGGCGACCAGGAAACCGCGGCGATGAAGCTCGATGGCAATCGTTCGTCCAATGCGCTTAGCGGCGCCCGTGACGAGCACGCGTTTCGCTTCGCTCATATCCCATCAGCGCACGATCATTGACTATCCTGCTCGCAAAATTCGCGGATCGCGCTTGCTGTCCGGGCCACTTGTTGCTCGGTGTGAGCGGCGGACATGAAAGCCGCTTCGAACTGCGAAGGTGGGAAATAGATTCCGCGCTCGAGCAAGAAATGAAACAGCCTGCCGAACCGCTTCGTGTCGGATTGTTTGGCCGATTCAAAATCGGTGACTGGACCGGGCTGCAGAAAAAAAGTGAACATGGAACCAACCCGGTTGACACACATACATCCAGGCGCGGATGCCGTCAATTGAGCTGTTCTCTGCTCGATAGTAGCGTAAGTTTCGGGGTGTGACTCGAGATAAAGCAACGTGGCGATGCCGGCGGTGACCGCGAGCGGATTTCCGGAGAGCGTTCCCGCCTGGTAAATGGGCCCCAGGGGCGCGATTTTCCGCATAATGTCGGCGCGGCCGCCGTAAGCAGCCAGTGGAAGACCGCCGCCGATGATCTTGCCGAGCGTTGTCATATCGGGCGCTACTCCATACAACGTTTGCGCGCCGCCATGGTGCACTCGAAATCCCGTCATTACCTCATCGAAGATGAGAATCGCTCCGTGTTTCTCGGTGATGTTGCGGAGACCGGCAAGAAATCCGGGTTTCGGAGGCACGCAACCCATGTTGCCTACAATGGGTTCGACGATCACTGCGGCGATATCGTCGCCCTTATCGCGGAACGCGCTTTCAACGGCATCCAGATCATTGAAAGGAAGCGCAATGGTCGTGTCCGCGAAAGATTTTGGAACGCCCGCCGTATCGGGAATGCCGAGCGTTGCGATGCCGGACCCAGCCTTTACAAGCAGCGAATCGACGTGCCCGTGATAGCACCCTTCGAACTTCACGGTGAGCGTCCTGCCGGTAAACCCACGAGCCACCCGCAAGGCGCTCATGGTTGCCTCCGTACCGGAGTTGACGAGGCGCACCATCTCGACAGATGGGACCGCGTCGATGATCATTTCCGCAAGTTCGACTTCTCTTCCGGTGGGCGCGCCGAAGCTGGTTCCGATTTCAAGCACGGCGGCTAAGGCGTCGAGTACTTCCTTGGGGCGGTGGCCCAAGATCAGAGGTCCCCAGGAACAGATAAAGTCGATGTATTCGTTCCCATCGACATCGTACAGACTCGATCCTTCCCCACGCGCGATGAAGCGCGGTGTGCCGCCGACGCTCCGAAAAGCTCGAACAGGCGAGTTCACGCCGCCGGGGATATATTTTTGGGCGCGCTCAAAAAGCGACTCCGAACGCGATAGCGTCATACGCGCTGCGAGAGCACCAGCTTGCGGATGAAGAAGCTCATCACGATTTCATGCACTGTGCCGTTTACGTTGCGTAGTAGACGGTTTTTCAATTCGAGGTACGGCTGTGTGCCTGCAAAAAGGTCTTGCATGATCTCACAAAACTTCGGGCTGCGCCGCATGAACTGGACCATGCGGCACGGCACGCTTGAGAAAAGGATGTAGGTGCTGAACATTCGCTTCGCCAGTCCCGCGCCGTACGTCAAATCGCGTCCAAAGTCGTGACTGATGAGCTGGCGGTAGTGGTCCGCCCCTTTCGCAGGATCCTGGTCCGCGATCAGCACCTTGCTGGCGAGGTCTGCAGAGCGAATAGCATAGTAGAGGCCTTCGCCGGTAATCGGGTCCACAAGTCCGCCCGCATCGCCAATGGCCATCCACCCATCGCCCGCCAGCCTGTTATTGCGCCAACCGCGGAACTCGAGCGAGGGCAGCATATGACCATAGAAAGTTGCGTTGGCCCGGGACATGCCGCGCTCGTCCATGTAGCGCTCGAGCCGGCCGCGCAAGCATTGCGCCGATTCGCCCTTACCGCAAATGCCGACCGACAAGTGGCCGCAGCGCGGAAATACCCAGATGTAGCCTTCGAGATGACGCAGGAATTGTATGTCGATATGAGCCTGGTGGTCGGGAACGAAGTAGCCGAGCGCGTACATCGCGTCGCGCGCGGTGTACTGTGTCCCCACGTCACGGAACGGATTGCGGGCGCCTGTGGCTACAACGCAGAAATCGGCATCCACAGTTCCCGATTGCGTTTTTACTTTCCAGCCACTGCCGCTGCGCCGCAGACCCAGAACTCGTGTTTTCTCAATTTCTGCGCCTGCCGCCTCGGCCCGCTTCAATAACATTCCGTTGAGATCGAGGCGCGAGTAAATCAGCAGCGGCTCGTGCAATGACATTTTCACAGCACCGACCCGAGGCGCGGCCAGGAATGTGTCGGTAACTAGTTTTTTTGGCGTTTCATTTTGAAAGAGATAAGGGTACTGCGCGTAGGCCTTGTAAGTGATTCCTCCTCCACACGGCTTCTCCCAGGCAAGCTTCTCATCGAAAACGATGGTCCGGAAACCGGCGCCTGCCAGTCGTTCCGCCGTCGTCGAGCCCGCCGGCCCGCCTCCCAACACGGCTACGGTTTTCATTTTGTCTGACCTTGCGATTCTCCTGCTGGCCCGGCCGGTTGCACGTCCATTTTGTCCAACGGAGGATGACCAGGCGGCACCTGCTGGGGCGATTGCTGAACAGGCGGATGACCCGGCGGCAAATTCTGATCGGCTGCGGTTGCCCCGAATCCATGTCCTTGTGAATCGGCGCGGCCAGTTACCACCCAGTGACCGTCTTTCGATTCCAGCGTATACTGCATCACCATGCCGCTCTCGATGGAAGGATTGTTCTTTTCGTGGAACGAGACAGTCGCATGCGCCTGGTTGCCGGCAAAGCTTACCTTTGTGACATCCACGTCAAGCGCCTTCATGTCGAGTCCCACTTTGCCAGAAAGATACCCGATCAGATCGCTGCGCACTTGCTCCTTCGTTTGCATTCCGTTCCGGCACGAGACGAAAGCGCATCCCAAAACGAGGCCCACCAGTGCGACGCGCGACACGTATCCGATTATAGCGAGGTATGAGCCTAGACCCGACGGTGGAGCGGGCCTCCGACCCTGCCATGCCGCCATTCGTGGCGGCATAGGGTTCGCCTTCCACAGTGCCCTGGGGGAAAATAAAAACTTTGGGAGGTGAACGGTGACCCGCATGGCTGCAGTAATGACGATGCTGGTTGCAACGGGCGCACCAGTCACGGCGCCTAACGGAACGACTATCAGCATCCGGCTTACCACTGCTGTCTCCAGCCAGCAGCCCGCTGGAAAGCCGGTGCAGGCGGTGGTGACCGTGCCCGTGAATGTGAACGGCGTGACCGCCATTCCAGTGGGGACAAAACTTTCCGGCAAAACGGCGGACGTGAAAGCCGCGGCGAGCACTGCCCCATCCAGCAGTGCGGCATCCAGCAGTGCTGCATCCAGCAGCACTACCAGCGATTCAGCGGCCACTCTACGCTTGATCTTCGACAAGATCCAACCGCCGGGCGGGCGCGAGCAAAGCCTGTCCGCGCAGCTTTCTTCGATCGACAATGCGCGCGAGTCGGTCGGAAGTGACGGGTTGATCACCGGTATAGTCGCGTCACAGACCTGGGAGGGGCGCCTGAACCAGGGCATCAGCAAGCTCGAGAATAACCACCCCGGATTGGCCGGTCTGCTCGGACAAGCTCGCGATGCCTTTGTAAAGAACGTAGACGCGTCAATCACTTATCCGGCCGGGGTAGACATGGAAATCAAGCTCAACAAGGATTTGACCTGTCATCCGCCGTCCAACATGACCACGATTCCCGAGATCGCCCCGCTCAACCAATTAACGGCGCTTGTCGACGCCCAGCCCGATCGGACAGTAGCGGGCAATCCGCCGACGCCTTCCGACCTGACGAATCTTGTCTTTATCGGCAGCCAACAGGAGATCGATGCTGCCTTCAAAGCCGCCGGATGGTTTGCCGCCGCCGAGCGTGATCAGGCATCTACCATGGAAACAGCGCGGGCAATCATCGAAGACCGCGGCTATCAGGAAGCCCCGGTTTCCGTGTTACTTCTCGACGGCCATCCCCCTGATCTCGTCTTCGAAAAGCAGACCAACACCTTCGCTATGCGGCATCATATCCGCATTTGGAAGCGCCCGGCGACGTTCGACGGAAAAGAGCTGTGGGTCGCAGCGGCCACCCATGACACTGGAATCGATTTTTCGCAGGAAAGCCACACATTTACACATAAAATCGACGGCAACATCGATCACGAACGGGCAAAGGTAACGAGCGATCTGACGTTTTCCGGTTACGTAAGCGCCGCGTCTATCGTTCCCCGCTCGAATGTGCCGCCAGATATCAGCAACGCGACCGGAGACAAGCTAATTACAGATGGGAAAATGTCGGCGCTTGAATTTCGATCGCAGCCAGTGAGTCCAGCCACCATCTCGGGAAAGTGAACGATCCGGGCATGTGAATCCTCATTCACATCCCTTCGGAACGATCATTCAAATGTCCCGGAATGCGCGCTAACCCATCGTTCATACTGAAAATCAATGTTTCAGGAACTCGAACATCGCATCGCCGCCGCTGTGGAATCGCATCTTGCCGATCGCTATGGCCTGAACGTCCGGGTCGCCTTAGAGCAGCCGAAACAGAGCTCGTTCGGCGAGTTTGCCATCCCCGTCGCGTTTCAGCTCGCGCGTCAACTGAAGCGTCCGCCCCGTCAGATCGCCGAAGAGCTAGTAGCTGGTCTTGGCCGCATCGATGGTGTCCGCTCTCTCGAAATTGCCGGAAACGGCTACGTCAATGTTCGTCTGGAGCGGGCGAGCTACGCTTTCTCTTTGCTGCATCCGAAGCCCGCTGAGCAGCCGAAAGCCGGCAAGATTGTCGTCGAACATACCAACATTAACCCCAACAAGGCGGCGCATATCGGCCATCTACGGAACGCAATCCTGGGCGACACGTTTGTGCGCATGCTCAGAGCCGCGGGCCGCTCGGTCGAAGTGCAGAACTATATTGACAACACGGGCGTCCAGGTGGCCGATGTCGTGGTCGGGTTCCACTTTCTGGAGAACAAGCAGCCAGCCCAGGTGAAAGCCCTCATTCAGCAGCCCGAGCCCCGATTCGACTATCTATGCTGGGATCTCTACGCCCGCATCTCGAGTTATTACAAAGATCATCCGGAAGCTCTGGAGTGGCGGGCTGAAACGCTGCACGCGATTGAAGGGGGAGTGGGGGAGATTGCGGAACTCGGTCATTTAGTTGCCGAAGCGATTGTCAAAACGCATCTTGCCACCATGTACCGTTTGGAGATCGAATACGACCTGCTTCCGCGCGAAAGCGAGATCCTTCACCTGAAGTTCTGGGCCAGTGCGTTCGAGTTGCTGAAAGAGCGAAAAGCGGTCTATTTCGAAACGGAGGGCCGGAACGCGGGCTGTTGGGTGATGCCGGCGTCGGCCTTCAAGAATTCGCGCGATACTTCGGTCGATGCGGCGGAAACGGAAGATGTGGCCGAAACCAAGGAAGACGATAGCAAGGTAATTGTCCGCTCCAATGGCACCGTGACCTATGTTGGCAAGGACATCGCCTACCAACTCTGGAAATTCGGCCTCCTCGCTAAGGATTTCTACTATCGTCCCTGGTCGATCTATCCGGATGGCCACCAGGTCTGGGTGACAACCAGTCAGCCGCAAAGTCTCGTGTCACCCCGCTTTGGGCGCGCCGATCAGGTCTTCAATGTCATCGATTCCCGCCAGTCGTATCTTCAGGATGTCGTCGTGGCAGGCTTGAATGCGCTTGATTTCCAGGAGCAAGCGGCCAAGTCCATCCACTTTTCGTATGAGATGGTGGCGCTCTCGCCGCGCACCTGCCTCGAGATGGGGATTCAGCTTTCCGAAGAAGACAAGCGCCGGCCCTACATCGAGGTTTCCGGGCGGAGGGGTTTGGGAGTAAAGGCTGACGATCTCATCGATAAGTTGATCGAGACTGCGCTTGCCGAAGTGGAAGAACGCCATCCCGAAGCCCTGCCCGAAGAGCGCCGTCGCGTTGCCACGCAAATCGCCGCCGGAGCACTGCGATACTTCATGCTCAAGTTCACGCGCAATTCGGTGATTGCCTTCGACTTTCACGAAGCGCTCAGCTTTGAGGGCGAGACCGGGCCGTATGTACAATATGCGGCCGTGCGGGCCGGCAACATTCTTCGCAAGCTCGAGGAGCGCGGAGAGAAGCTGCCTGATTTCGACGCCTTGCTATCGCCAGCCGTTTTGAGCCAACAGCTCGAGTCCGAAGACTTCTGGCAAATCGTGCTGGCCGCATCGAAAGCCGAAAGCGCCATTGAACGCGCCATCGCATCGGGCGAGCCCGCGCACGTGGCCAAATACGCCTTCCAACTGGCCCAATCGTTCAACAATTTTTATCACGTCTACCCGGTACTGCAGGAAGAGCAGCCCGAGCGGCGCATCTTTCTACTTTGGCTGACAAAGTACCTGCGCGACCAATTGATCTTCACTCTGGGGATCCTGGGCATCGCCGTTCCCCCCTACATGTAAGGTGTTTTCTCACCCTTCTTCGCCCAATCCACGGCCCGGCACGAGATAGTTTTGAACATAGTCCCGCACGGCGTCGCCTAGGACCGTGATTGGCTGCGCGTAACCCGTCGCTCGCAGTTTCGAAATATCGGCCTGCGTGTAGTACTGATATTTGTCCTTAAGCTCGTCCGGCATCTCGACGAATCCGATCTCAACGCTCTTTCCCAGCACGTCAAAGATCGCCTCCACTAGAGTTACCCATGTCCTTGCCGTCCCCGATCCAACGTTGAACAAACCACCACCGTCGACAGTTTCGGCTAGCGTAACTGTGATATCGGCAGCGTCCTTCACATATAGGAAATCGCGCTGCTGGCAACCGTCAGCGAACTCTCGCCGGTAGCTCTTGAACAGCGATACACGGCCGCGTTCCTGAATCTGTTCAAAGGCTTTCAAAACGACGCTTCGCATATCGCCTTTGTGGCGCTCGTTGGGCCCGAACACGTTGAAGTACTTTAAACCAGTAATCCGCGGCAGAATGCCCTCCCGCTCGGCATAACAATCGAACAAGTGCTTCGAATATCCATACATGTTGAGTGGACGCAAACAGGCGAGCGGCACGTTTTCGTTCACATCCCGCTCACGCGCGCCATATGTCGCTGCCGACGACGCGTACACGAACCTGCTTCCAGACGCGAGTGCAAAATGAGCGAGCATTTTCGTGTATTCATAGTTGTTCCGCACCAGATACGCTGCATCGGTCTCGGTTGTTGCTGAACATGCGCCCAAATGAAAAATCGCGCCGATGCCGCTCAATCGCTCCGGATGTTCCTCAACGCGCGGGGCAAGCGAATCCGCCTCGATATAATCGCGGAACCGAAGTGGGACCAGATTTTTCCACTTCTCCGAACGGCGCAGACGATCGCTCACCAGAATGTTGTCGTAACCGCGCCTGTTCAGCTCCCAAATTACGGCGCTTCCAATAAAACCCGCGCCGCCAGTGACCAGGATCGTGCCTTTCGAAAGATCCATCATCGCCGGACCGGTAGCGCGGGGCACCTGAACCGAGCCGCGGCCCATGAAAAGGAGCCGGAAGCGTGAGCGACCGGCCTGTGACCACTTCTCATTGCACAGCCTTTCCCTGAACGATCAATATCGGAATTTTCAGTTGATGCCGCACATGATTGATCGTGCTGCCGAAAATCAAATCCTTCAACCCACGATGTCCGTGCGCCGCCATAATCAGAAGATCGGGCTTCAGATCCCGCGCTGCCTGTGTAATCTCTCGCGCCGGACTGCTCCCGTGACGCACGACAATTTCCGCTTGAATTCCTTGGCTTTGCAGAGATCTGACAATCTCGTCGAGATACTCCTCTCCCTCCTTCACTTCCGCGGTAGATGCGAGCGAACCGTACATCTGGCTCGTTACGCCCTCTTCAATATGAAGCAGAATCACGCGAGCTTCGTTCGAGCGGGCAATCGCTACGGCGTTCGATATCGCTTCGGTATCGGCGGGCGTGTGATCGAGCGGAACCAAAATGCTCGAATACTTTCGCAGCAGATTCGAGGGCTCCTGCGCCATCTCGACCTCTTCCAACCCGACCTCGACTGCCACTCGCGCCCGCTCCCGCCGTCTTTGCCGTAGCCAGGGCCAGACCACCAAGAATGCTAACAGCAGAAGCAGCGCGCCACTGACAAGCATCAGTGAGATATGCTCAGCTTCCCGCGAGGCCGCCGTCCCGCCTCCAACTGAACTAATTGTCTCCCAGGCCAGGTAGGCATTCAGCGCAAATATGGCAAGCGCTGTCAACCACGAGAGGCCTTTCAAAAATCGACCGCTAACAAATTCACCCATTCGAGTGCGGTCGGCCGTCATATGAACCAGCGGAACTACCGCAAATGGCAACTGAAGGCTCAAAATCACCTGGCTGAAGATCAGCAGTTTGTAAGTTCCCTGTTCGCCCGCGAACCAAATAGTCAGCGCGGCAGGCGTGATGGCGAGAATACGCGTGATCGACCGCCTCAACCACGGCTGCATCTTGAACCGCAAAAAGCCTTCCATCACAATCTGCCCGGCCATGGTCCCGGTTAACGTCGAAGATTGTCCGGAACACAGCAGCGCCGCGCCAAATACCACGCTCGCCATCGCGGTGCCCAATATCGGACTCAACAGCGCATGCGCCTGCTCGATCTCCGTGACGATAATGCCGTGCGTGTGGAAGACCGCGCTCGCGACAATTAAAATGGATGCGTTCACCAACAGCGCCGCGTTTAACGCCAAAAACGAATCGATGAAGTTAAAATGGCACGCAATCCGCTTTTCAGCCGGCGTTTCCCCGATGCGTCTGGTCTGCACCAGCGCCGAGTGCAAGTACAGATTGTGCGGCATCACTGTAGCGCCCAGAATCGCCACCGCTATATACAGCGTTTGCGCGTTCAGACGTGGAACCACCCCGACCAAAACTTCGCTTAAATGAGGCTTCGCTAAAAAAATCTCAAAGGCGAAGCATCCAGCGATGGTCCCGATCAGCACAATCACGCTTGCCTCGATCAGCCGGATGCCATATTTGGTGAACCAAAGTATCAGCAGAGTGTCCGCTGCGGTAAGAAGAACGCCAATCAAAACCGGTATGTGAAACAGAAGATTCAGGCCTATGCCGGCTCCGACTACTTCAGCTAAATCGCAAGCCACGATCGCAATCTCAGCCAGTATCCACAGGACATAAGAAACTGGCAGCGGGTATTCATCGCGGCAGGCCTGCGCCAGGTCGCGCCGCGTCACAATCCCCAACCGGGCGCTTAACGTTTGCAGCAAAAGCGCCATCACATTCGAAAGAATCAAAACCCAAAGCAGTTTGTAACCGAATCGGGCGCCACCTTCTAGATCTGTGGCCCAATTGCCCGGATCCATATAACCAACGCTCACCAGGTAAGCCGGGCCGGCAAAAGCAAGTAATGTTCGGAGCCATCCCATCTTCGCAGTCGCAACACTGCCATGTACTTCAGGCAGCGATTGCGCGCGGGCAAGCGTTGATGGCTGGGACGGAGTGGCCAAATTCTATTATCCAGGGAGGGCGGCTCTCGAAAGCACTGTACAGAAGCCGCGGCCTTTTGCGTCTATAGCTGAGAATGGTTGGCGGGCCGCGGCTCGAGGCCTCCCTTTTTGCGAATGTCAAGAGTCCCCATCGCTACCTACCGCCTTCAACTGCACAAAGATTTCGATTTTGACAAAGCGACAGCCATCGCCGATTATGTCGAGCTTCTCGGTGTAAGCCACATCTACTGCTCTCCTTACCTGCAAGCGGCTCCAGGCAGCACTCATGGCTACGACGTCGTCGACCACCATCGTGTGAATCAGGAGCTGGGCGGGGAAGAAGCTCATGCCCGCTTCTGCCAGCGCTTGGGCGAATGCCACCTCGGCCAGGTTCTCGATGTTGTTCCCAATCACATGGCAATCGCCGGAAGGCATAACCGCTATTGGTGGGATGTGCTCGAAAACGGGCCCGCCAGCCGCTATGCTTCCTACTTCGATATCGATTGGCTGCCCACCGAAGAAAAACTCAGGAATAAGGTTCTCGTTCCGATTCTGGGCGATCATTACGGCCGCGTTCTGGCTCGCCACGAAATCACCGTGAAACGCAGCGACGGCGATTTTCTGATCGAGTATTTCGACCACCGGCTTCCAGCGGCGCCGCGCTCTCTTCCCTACCTGCTCTCGAATGCCGCCAACCGTATCGATTCCGACTACCTTTCCTTTCTCGCCGATTCTCTCGCCGGCCTTCCATTCCCCACCGAAACGGAACGAGCTGCGGTCCTCGCCCGCCATCGTGACAAGGAGGTGGTACGCGCGCTTCTGGCCCGTTTCTGCGGCGAATCGCCCAGCGCCGCCGCCGCAATCGATGCCGAGCTCGACGAATTGAACGCCGATGTCGATGCTCTCGACCTGTTCCTCGAAAGGCAGAACTTTCGACTCTCATTCTGGAAGACCGCTGGCGAGGAGCTCATGTACCGCCGGTTCTTCGACGTCAATACCCTCGTCGCCCTCCGCATGGAGAACGAGAGCGTGTTCGCCGATACCCACTCGCTGATTCTCGATTGGCTTCGCCGCGGCGTATTGGACGGCATTCGCATCGATCATCCCGACGGTCTGCGCAATCCCGAACAGTACCTCAAGCGTCTTCGCACCGCGGCTGGCGACGCCTGGATTGTTGCCGAGAAAATCCTCGAGCCGGGGGAATCCCTTCGTGAGTCCTGGCCCATCTCGGGATCGACCGGCTACGACTTCTTGTATCATGCGGGCGGTCTCTTTATAGATCCGCCAGGCCTGGAACGGATAACCGCTTTCTATGAGCGCTTCACCGAAGAGACCACCAGCTATCAGGACATGTGCCGCGAAAAGAAGCACCGGGTGATGCGCGAGATCCTGGTCAGCGACGTCAATCGCCTCGTCTCCTTGTTCGTCCAGGTCTGCGAAAGCCATCGCGACCACCGCGATTACACCCGCACGGAAATCAGCCGCGCTTTGCGAGAGATTATCGCCTGTTTTCCCGTCTACCGCACCTATCTCGTCAGTGGAACGGGCGAGGTGAACGAGGCAGACGCCCGCTACATCAATCAAGCTGTCGAACGGGCCACCCAAAATCGCGAGGAAATCGATCCCGAGTTGTTCGATTTTGTCCGCGACGTTCTGCTTTTGAAATTCCCCGGCACGGTCGAGAACGAATTCGTTATGCGGTTTCAGCAGTTCACCGGCCCTGCCATGGCAAAGGGCGTCGAAGACACGGCATTCTATTGCTACAACCGGCTCTCCTCCGCCAACGAAGTCGGCGGCGATCCCGGAGATCCGGTGGTCACCCTCGCGGCCTTTCACTCCTATTGCGAGCAAACCCAGACCCGCTGGCCCGAGACTATGCTGACGCTCTCAACGCACGACACCAAACGCAGCGAGGATGTTCGATCGCGCATTCACCTGCTTTCCGAAATTCCCGATGAGTGGGAACAGGCCGTCGAGCGCTGGTCCACTCTCAACCAGCCTTGCAGGACCGGCGACTATCCTGACCGAAACACCGAGTACCTCATCTATCAGACGATGGTTGGGGCATGGCCCATTTCACTTGACCGCTTTTCGCAATATATGGAGAAGGCCACCAGAGAAGCCAAGCGCGTAACGTCGTGGATCAGCCCCAATCAACAGTTCGATGCTGCCTTGTCGCTGTTTCTCGAAAAAATCGCCGCTCACCAAGCTTTTCTTTCCGATCTCGAATCCTTCGTCAAGCCCTTGATCACACCCGGCCGTGTCTCCTCGCTCGTCCAGGTGCTGCTGAAGATGACCGCCCCTGGCGTTCCCGATCTGTATCAAGGCTCCGAGCTGTGGGATCTCAGCCTCGTCGATCCCGACAACCGCCGTCCAGTCGATTACTCGGTGCGGCGCAAGCTGCTGTCGGAACTGCCGACGCTGAAACCGGCTGAAATCTGGGAGCGGCAGGACGAGGGCTTGCCTAAGCTCTGGCTTACTCACCAGTGCCTGCGTATCCGCCGTCAATATCCGGCCCCGTTCGGTGCCCGAAGCACGTACATGCCCGTCAAATCGGAAGGGGAAAGAGCAGATCGCGCGATCGCCTATATCCGCGGTGGAATGATCGCCGTCGTGGCTCCGCGTCTGCCGCTTTCCCTCCGTGGAGATTGGCGCAACACCACTGTCAAACTGCCACGCGGCCGCTGGCATAATCAACTAACGAGTGAAAGCTGGAAGGGCGGAAATATTTCCGTTCAAAATCTGCTTGCTCAGTTCCCTCTCGCGCTCCTGGTTCACGAAAACAATTGAACGGCTATGCATACTTTCGAGGTCTGGGCTCCCAACGCAGCAAAAGTCGAAGTAACGCTCCACGGCAACTTGATTTCCCTTCAAGCGGGCGATAGGGGATATTGGAGCGTTCACGTCAATGACGCCCAACCTGGGGACGACTACGCGTACGTACTCGATGGCCAGAACCCGCCGCTGCCCGATCCGCGATCGCCCTTTCAGCCTTTCGGAGTCCATTCCGCTTCCCGGCTTGTCGATCACTCAACCTTCCATTGGACCGATAGCAACTGGCAGGCGCCGCCGCTTTCGAGCGCCATCATCTACGAATTGCACATAGGCACGTTTACGCCCGGCGGGACGTTCGATTCCGCCATCGAAAAGCTCGATGGTCTCCGCGAGCTGGGCATCACGCATGTCGAGATTATGCCTGTGAACGAGTTTCCCGGCAGCCGCGGTTGGGGCTACGATGGCGTCGATTTGTACGCGCCGCATCATGCTTACGGCGGGCCCGACGGTCTCAAGCGCCTGGTCAATGCCTGTCACGAGAAGAGTCTGGCCATTCTGCTCGATGTGGTCTACAACCACCTGGGCCCCTCCGGCAACTATCTCAGCAAATTCGCGCCGTACTTCAACCCGAACTATCACACGCCGTGGGGCGCTGCTGTCAATCTCGATGGCCCCGGCAGCACCGAAGTTCGGCGCTTCTTTTGCGACAACGCCCTCATGTGGCTGCGCGATTATCACTTCGACGGACTAAGAATCGATGCTGTCCACGCGTTCCTCGACCGCTCCGCCATTCATTTTCTCGAGCAGCTTGCGACCGAAGTTAACACGCTCGAGGCCCAGTCCGGCCGCCATTCGGTTCTCATTGCTGAAAGCGATCTCAATCAGCCCCTCGTCGTTACACCACGCGCCGCCCACGGCTACGGCATCGACGCGCAATGGAGCGACGATTTCCACCATGCGCTGCACGCTCTTTTGACCGGCGAGCGCGCTGGCTACTACGCCGATTTCGGCTCGCTCTCGCAGCTTGCGAAAAGCTTGAAATCGGTCTTCGTTTACGACGGCATCTACTCCCGCTACCGCGAGCGCAATCATGGACGCCCTGTCGTCGGGCTCTCGCCCACTCGCTTCCTTGGTTATCTCCAGAATCACGATCAAATCGGAAATCGCGCGCGGGGTGATCGCAGCTCACACCTCCTTACTCTGGGACGTTTGAAGATCGCCGCCGCAATCGTGCTGCTCTCGCCTTTCGTTCCCATGCTCTTTCAAGGCGAGGAGTTTGGCGCCTCATCGCCGTTTCAATACTTCACCAGTCACGACGATCCTGGCGTCGGAAACGCCGTCACCGAAGGCCGCCGCAACGAATTCGCGAGCTTCGGCTGGAACCCGGATGATATCCCCGATCCGCAAAGCCTCGAAACGTTCGAGCGCTCGAAGCTCAATTGGAACGAAGCCGTCGAAGAACCTCATCGCACCATGCTGGAATGGCATCGCCAGCTCATTCACCTCCGCCGTTCCTATCCCGAGTTGACTGGCGACGATCTCGACTCTGTGGCCATCCAAGCCGATGAAGCGCGCCAGTTGCTCGCGTTAATACGCGGCAGCTTCACGGTCATATGCAATTTCAGCGGTTCGCCCGTCTCCTACAACGTCTTCAATCGCTCGAAAATCATCCTCCGTTCCGAGCAGGAAATCAATCTCACAGACAACACACTCTCTCTGCCGCTTGAGTCTGTCGCAGTGCTGCAATCGACGTGAATACCGGCGTAATATTCCGCCAAGTGATAGGGAATAGGGAACTTTGCTCGTGAGAATCTCCCAGGATTTTTCCTACTCTATTCTTAAATCCCCACCTTATGCGCTCCACCTCGACACTTGTTCCGAGACTGGTAAGACTTCTTCTGCTTGCTCTCGCTGTGGCAGGCCCTCTATGCCTGCCTATCTACACTCAGGAAGCCGGTAAGATCCCCTATTTTTAGGCCCACGTGGACACTTGCGCTCGAATGCAGTGTCCGGCTCGCCTGTAAATGCAATCTTTCTAACCGAAGTCGGCAGATTTTACGGTATAATCCGAGTGTCCGCCTGGATTCCACTACCCCCGCCCGCCGTTCACCGGGTCAGCGATCTCGGAGCACGGTATTTTCGCGACGAATAAACAAGCAACCCTTCTGGACAGTTTTCGCTTGAAGCGGCCTAAGCGCCTGGCGGTTCTTGTCCTTGCGTGCCTGGCGTTTTCAGCCGATGGGCCGGCTTCCGGAAAGATTCCCAAAGTAATTCGAACCTGGCGCCAGTTGCATAATCTGACTACCGAGCAGTCCGAGCGCGCCTATCCGGCTCATCTGCGTGTCGTGGTCACGTACGTCCCGCCGACTGAACATCACTTCTGGGCGCAAGATGCGACCGGGGGTGGTTTCGCGTGGCTAACTGGTTCTGGCCCAACTGGTTTCTCTCTCGGACAGGTGCTCGACCTCGAAGGCGTTACCGATCCCGGGAGGTTTGGCCCCTGTCTTAAAGTCCTCACGTATCACGTCTTGGGCTCCGGCAAGATACCGGAGCCGGTGGTGGTTCCGATGCCCGCGCTTTTGGCCGGGGCCGAAGATGGCCGGCGGTTTCAAATCAGAGGACGGCTGCTTTCTCTGACAATCACGCGAACCGGCCTGCCGTTAACGAAGATGGTTCTCGCCGCCGGAGGCGCGCGAATTTCGGTTCTGCTAAACGGGACACCGCTGCAGAGCACACCTGCGCTGCTTGATGCCGACGTCCGGCTGGCCGCCACCAGTTCCGTGCGATTCAACGACCAACGCCAGTTCACTGGAATCGTTCTCAATCTCGCCCGGCCGGAAGACCTGACTGTCTTGAGCCCCGGATCGAAAGACATTCCCCTAACGCCAATTGACGATCTTCTGCGATACAGGCCCGGGGATGTTATCAGTAACCCCAGGTCGAAAATCGAGGGCGTTGTTACTTACAACGCCAATAAGCTTCTGGTCGTTCAGAACGGTGGGCGAGCCGCTTTTGCCCAACTTACCGAGCCCAGCCGAATCAGTCTAGATCGGTGGGCTTCGGTTTTGGGTTATCCACGTGCCCGCGGCTACACGCCCACTCTGATTGACTCTCGCGTCTACCCTGGCAAGGCATCCATCAAAGTAACACCTCGGCCAACGACGACAGCCGAAGCTCGTTCCGGGCGATTCGACGCATTGCTGGTCCAAATGAAAGCCGAATTGATGGACCACAGCTATTCGAGAGCGCAGCAATTTCTCGAGTTGCGCGATGGCGATAGCTCGTTCATGGCCCAGCTTCCCCCAGACAGCAAGGATTACGTCTCGAAGCTGAAGGACGGAAGCGTTCTCGAACTGACCGGAGTGATGCGGGTCCAGTTCGCTAGTCAGAATAATAATACGCCTCAATCCTTCCAGCTGTTACTGCGCTCCGATTCAGACATTTCAGTGTTGCAACGTCCATCCTGGTTTTCGCGAACCCGCCTCCTGCTTATTGCTCTCGCTCTTGCGGCTATCGTTGCCTGCGTGCTGGTTTGGGTGACGCTCTTGCGCCGGCAGGTTCTCCGGCAGACTAGGAAGTTGCTCGAACAGCGCCACCGCGAAGCTCAACTCGAGAGAAACCGTCGCCTTCTGTTCGAAAACGCTACCGACCTGATCTTCACTCTGACGATGGAGGGCCAGTTTCTCTCAGCGAACCCAGCCACGGCGAAAGTGACGGGTTGGGCCATCGGCGATTTGGCTGAGACGCACCTGCGAGATTTGATCCTTCCGGAGCAGCGGGAATCGTACGGCCAGTGGTTCGAGGCTCTCTTGCAAAGGAGCTACAGCAGCGGCGAATTCGACATTCGCACTTTATCCGGCTCAATACAGACTATCGATCTCAGCGCCCACGTTTCGAACTCCAGCCCCGACCATCCTCAAATCGAATTCATCGGCCGGGACGTCACGGTACGTAAGCGCAGGAAGGCTGCCTTGGAGCAGGCACGGCAGGCTGCGGAAGCGGCCAATGCCGCTAAAACCAGATTTCTGGCGAACATGAGCCACGAGATCCGAACACCGTTAAATGCCATCCTCGGCATGGCCGATCTTCTGGCCGAAACCAATCTCACCTCCGATCAGCGATCGTATGTAGCCACGTTCCAGAATTCGGGCAATGGTCTGCTTTCTCTACTGAATGGCATTTTGGATCTGACAAAGGTAGAGTCAGGCCAACTCGAGCTTGAATCGATTACCTTCCATCTCGAAAACTTGGTAAAGGAAACCGTGAACATGATGACCGGCAAGATTCACTCGAAAAAAATCCGGCTCCTGTGGGATATCGATCGCGACGTGCCCACGAACGTTGTGGGTGATCCAAACCGGCTGCGTCAGATTCTGACGAATCTGCTAGGCAATGCGATCAAGTTCACCGAACGGGGCGAAGTGCGGTTGGACGTCGGCTTGGCGCCGGTATCCCCCGAAGCACACACGGAGGATGTGGTTGCTTTGAGTTTTCTTGTCAAAGACACCGGCATCGGTATCGCGTCGGAGAAGTTTGGTTTGATTTTTGAGCGATTCACCCAGGCCGACAACTCCACCACGAGAAAATTTGGCGGCACTGGCCTTGGTCTGAGCATTTCAAAGGGGCTGGCTCAGGCCATGGGCGGCTCCATCGAGGTGCGCAGCACGCTCGGACAGGGAAGTGAATTCCTGGCCTTGCTCTCTTTCGGCCGGGTTTTAACAACTGAGAATGAAAGCCCGGCCAGGACTGGACCTACCCACACTACTGAGGCAGTGGAGGCTCTTCGGGACCGCCCGGCCTGCATTCTCTTAGCCGAAGACAACGAGGCTAACCGATTGGTGATCGAAGCTTATCTGAAGGATCTGCCGTTTGTCGTCGACTCAGCGCCGAACGGCCTTAAGGCAGTGGAAATGGAAGCCCGAAACGATTACGACCTTATCCTTATGGATATTGAAATGCCCGAAATGGACGGGCACGAGGCAACGCGCCGCATTCTCGCGCGTCGCCGGTACGCCGGCTTGCCGGAGATTCCAATACTCGCTTTGACGGCTCATGCCTTCGATGACGAGAAGGGAGCAAGCGCCGTCGCCGGGTGCTCCGAGTTGCTGACCAAACCCATTCGCCGCAAGGCGCTGCTATCTGTCTTATCGCGGTACTTGACAGATCGAGTGCCGGAAAGCGCTGTTCTCTGAACGCGGAAAGCCGCAACGTTCGCTAAGTAAGGAGCCGGAAGCGTAAGCGCCCGGCCTTTGATCAGAGTTATTTCGAAACAGCCGAGGCCCACCCGGATCGATCTCGCTCTTCCGCTTCGGCCAGAGTCAGGCGTGGACTTGGTTCCTCGAGCGCGGCGGCGTGGTCAGGCATCGACACCGGCGCCGGCCGCGGGTCAAGAAGCCTTTGATAGCGGTCGAACATCCGCTCGGCCACCTTGTCCCAGGTGAAATGTTCGAGCACACGGCGCCGGGCGGCCCTCCCCATCGCTTCGCACAGGGCATCGTGTTGCAAAAGCTTGAGCATCGCAAGTGCCAATCCCCGCGCATCGTTCTTCTCCACCAGCAGTCCGGTCTCGCGGTCTCTCACGGTTTCAACAACGCCGCCGGAACGCGTCGCGACAACAGGAACGCCCGCCGCCATCGCTTCCACGGGAGGTATTCCGAAGCCATGATTACAGACCGGCGGGAAGACGAAAATATCCGCGTCGTAGTACAAGTCAACCAACTCCCGACGCACGCCGACACAACCAAGCAGTCTCACCTTATCCGCAATATTCGGAGATAGCCGCTTCTTCAAGGACGACTGATATGTTCCCGCGTCCGAAGGGGCCAAACACAGCCTCGCCTTTAAGCGCGCGAGCGGATTATTCGCGTAAAAAGGAGCCACGCTCTCGACGATCACGCGATCATTCATATCGAACGTTTCTCCCAGAGGATAGCTTCCCTGAGGGCCTACAATGTCCAGGCGGACCTCGGGATAACACTTGACGACCATCTCAAACGCGTCGAGCAGAACATGTACGCCTGAGTGAGGCGACACCGCCCCGACAAACAGAATTCGCTTTCCCCCGTGCCGAGTTTCACCGTATTCCTTTTCGCGGCCAAACTCGGCTGGGTCGATCCCGTTGGGTATCGTTTCGCAGCGGTCCGCGATCACGGGAAAATCGTGGCGTGTCTTTCGCTTGACGTGATCGCTAACCGCCGTGAGGAGATCGACGTTGCGAAGCCGCCTTCTGAGTATCCGTGGATTGCTTTGAGAGAACCATTGAGCGTGCAGATGCAGCACGATTTTCGCCGACGGATTCAAGGCCCGTATCACCGGCACATACTGCGAACCCTGCTGAACATGAATCACATCGCAATGCTGCCGCTGCAGATCGAGAGCCACCTGGCGGCCATACGAGGGATACAGCCAGCTCGAGGTCGAAATAGGCGCCGATGATTGAACCAGCTTCGAATACTTCGTTCGTGCTCTATAACGCAGCCGGTCGGACGGAGTTGAAGGAATAAAGCGAAACAAAACGTCGTGATCTACCAAGTCCGGTTCCAGATCCCGGTGTCGATCCTGCAACCCATATACCACTACTTCGCTCACCCGCGCGAGAGAACGGGCTACTCCGTACGTGCAGATACCAATAGAACTTTGAAACGGTGGAACAATCCGATCGATAGGCTGATTGACAAACGCTACTTTCACTTTCAACCTCTTTCTACCCGTCCCCTTTGTCACGTGTTGTTGTCGCTACCCCCCTTTCCCGCGGCAGCGAGCCTTGTCACGTTTTCCCCGGCTTTGTCGCACACATCTCCTGATTGGACGACCGTTTCACCGTCTCCGGTGACAACCCATTCCGAGTGATGACGAACCTCATCTCCCATCGGCTACTACGCAATTTGCAAGCCACTTTGCAAACGCCGAAACCTGGGTTGGCCTCTATTGAAAATGCAGATTGTGCTTAGTTTTTTTACGAGTGAAGTTATTGGTGCGAGACCTTCATTCACAACCCTCCAGTTGCTCGAGAGATACGACGAGTCACTCCCTAGACTTCCGCCCTTTAGCTACTCCAGCGCTCAGCCTTTTGGCGCTAGTTAGAATTGTGGACCAGAGTTCGCCGATAATCAATACTTTAGCGCTAGCAATCTGGTAGCGAGGTCCTAGTATTTTGAGTCGAATCTGAGCGCTTCACTTTTTGACACCAAAGTTATCCTGGTTTTTCACCAAAGATAAACTTGTCCAGTAGCAGCGCCCATTTGTGCGTTCTGCCTGTACTGCGGCTCGCTCCTCGCGCAACTCGATTCACGTAGCGCAGCTGGCCATTAACAACTCTATTGACATGCTACACTCGGTCGCAGGGATGCCTCGTCCTGCCGTCCGCCCGGCGCTGCCAAGAGCCGCGAACGGTCAAGATAACGCTGCCGCGACGCGCCCTCCCCGCTGGACCATCCTGGCCTTCCTGGTTGCTATCACGGTCATTAATTTCATCGACCGGCAAACCCTTTCCGTTCTCGCGCCGAAGATCCGTGAGTTGCTTCAGCTTTCTCATGAAGCCTATGGCCGTATTGTCGCCGCTTTTCAGTTCGGAATGATGACGGGCGAATTTCCTATGGGCTGGCTCATGGACCGTTGGGGCATTCGCATCGGTCTGAGCTTTGCCGTCCTCTGGTGGTCTATAGCCACCGGCCTGCACGGATTCGCCCGCTCCGGATTTAGTCTCGGATTTCTGCGCTTTTGGATGGGCACTGGCGAGTGCGGAAATTTTTCCGGCGGTGTTAAGACGGTAAACGAATGGTTTCCTCGAACCGAACGCGCCTTCGCCATTGGGATATTCAATAGCGGAACCATGATCGGCTCGATTGTTGCGCCGCCGCTGGTGGTGTTCTTAGCCACTCGTTACGGGTTTCGGTACGCCTTTTTGGTTCCCGCCGCTCTTGGCGCAATCTGGGCGCCCCTCTGGTGGAAATATCACGGGTCGATTCCCGGCCAACATGCTCGCACCTTAAACGCGCAGTCTGTCGTAAGACGGCGCAGCCGGGAGCTGCTTCAATATCGTCAATCGTGGTCGGTGATGTTGTGCCGCTTTCTCGTAGGCCCCGTTCTCCAATTTTACTGGTACTGGATGCCGGACTACCTCTATACAGCTCGCGGCCTTAGTATCCTCGATATCGGATTTCTCAGCTGGATTCCGTTCCTCATGGGTGATCTGGGAAGTATTTCGGGGGGCTGGGCCGCCGGTGTACTTCTAAAGCGAAATTTTCAGGTGAAGCATGCGCGGCAAATCACAATGTACTTCGGAGCCGTTCTGTGTCTGGCCAGCTTCGCGGTCTACTTCGTTCCGGCAGTCTGGGAGGCTCTGGCAGTCATAGGCATTGTGCTGTTCGGCCACACATTTCTGTCCGCGAACATGTTCGCTGTAGTCACCGACATGTTCCCGGATGAAGCTGTCGGCCGTGTTACCGGGCTTCACGGACTATGCGGCGGGTTATCCGGCTTATTGTTTCCGCTGCTGACGGGATTTCTGGTGGACCATTTTTCCTACTCGCCCGTATTCGCCCTCGCCGCCGTCATGCCGCTTGCCGGAGTGATCGGGCTCTTCGCGGTGAGCGATGGACTTCGACCGGTAGACCCTATCGTTACCGCCTCTGTGAGAGACTCGACAACGTAAGCATGAAACTGTTCTGGTTTATACCCACACAAGGCGATGGCCGTTATTTGGGAACAACCCACCTGATGAGGCAGACCGACCACGGCTATCTGAAACAAATCGCCCAAGCTGTGGACCAATTGGGTTATGAGGGCGTGCTTCTACCCACGGGGAATTCGTGTGAAGACGCCTGGGTGGTGGCTTCGACGCTCGCGCCTCTTACCAGGCGTTTGAAATTCCTGGTGGCCGTGCGCCCAGCCGTTATGTCACCCACTCTGGCGGCTCGAATGGCGGCTACTTTCGACCGCTTCTCCGACGGCCGATTGCTTATCAATGTAGTGACCGGAGGAGATCCGGACGAAGCAAAAGGAGATGGCATCTTCCTATCGCACGACGAGCGGTACGAAGTGGCCGATGAATTCCTCACCGTCTGGCGCGGCTGCATCTCGGGGCAGCCCACCACGTTTCAAGGGAAACATCTGCACGTCGAGGGAGCAAAGGTCATCTACCCTCCGCTGCAATGGCCGCATCCGCCGCTGTTTTTCGGCGGCTCTTCGAAAGCGGCCATCGAGCTCGCTGCCCGCCAGGTGGACGTTTACCTCACATGGGGCGAGCCGCCCGCTCTCGTTGCCGAGAAAATCGAAGCAGTGCGCCGGAAGGCCGCCGAAGCAGGCCGCACCATGCGCTTCGGCATCCGCTTGCACGTTATTGTTCGCGAGAGCAGCGAAGAAGCCTGGAAGACGGCCAACGATCTCATCAAGTACGTCGATGAAGAGACAATTTCCCGATCGCAAAGTGCACTGGCGCGTCTCGATTCGGAAGGGCAACGCCGCATGGTTGCGCTGCACAAGGGAGATCGCAACCACCTCGAGATCAGTCCCAATCTTTGGGCCGGCGTGGGCCTCGTTCGAGGCGGCGCGGGGACTGCCCTGGTAGGAGATCCTGAAACGGTTGCCAAACGCTTCCTCGAATACGCGGACGCCGGTATCGAAACCTTCATTCTTTCCGGATATCCGCATCTCGAAGAGTCGTACCGAGTCGCCGAGCTTCTTTTCCCGTTGCTGCCTATCTCGCGTTCGGATTCGGCCGAGACAGGGAATTTTCAACGCACCGCCGCAGAAATTGTCGGCAACGAGTTTCGCGTCGTTAAGTAACCTAGCGTTTCCGCTCAAGTTAACGAGTCGACCTCGCTCAGAAAAACAGCTTCAATGCGAACTGCAGGACGCGAGGGTCGTTCGCGCTCGTGATGCTCCCGAACGTAACCCCCGCCGATACCGTCGCATTCGGGTTCTGGAAATTCGGACGGTTCTCGATGTTGAACGACTCCGCGCGGAGCTGCAAGCGCCATCTTTCGGTAAACAGAAAATTCTTGAAGAGTGAAGCGTCTACATCGAAGAATGCCGGGCCGCGCAACGTGTTGCGCCCTATGTCGCCGAAAGTCCCGACCGTGGCTTGGTTGAAAGCGGCCGTGTTGAAGTATTCCTTCACCTGGCTCACTCCCGCGGGCCGCGCCGGGTCGCCGACAATGTCTGCATAATCGTTGCCAATGCCCGACCTCGAACGGTCAGTGCCGCTGAGTACTGTAAACGGCAGGCCGCTATACAGACTGGCTATCGCATTCACCTGCCAGTCGTTCAACAGAACATTGCGGAAGCCGGTGGCGCGAAAACGCGGCAGCGAGTACGCCAGTGAAGTAACAAATCGGTACGTTTGATCGAAATCCGCCGGGCCGCGCGCGCTGCTGAAGTTGAAAGGATTCGGCGGCCCCGTGTTACCCTCCGTCGCGCTCGATGTGTTATCGATCGTTTTGCCCCACGTGAAGTTCGACAACAGCGTCATGCTTTTGCTGACGCGCTTCGTCAGGTTCACTTGGAGCGACTCGAACTCCTCATACACATAAGAGCTCGCGAGTTCGACCGCTCCGAGCCCCGGATATAGTCTTCGCGAATTCTCGTTCGCAACTGTCGCCCCAGGTCCGAAGATCGCCGGGTTGAATTGACCGCGCGGAAACGGAGTTCCGCCGGGATAGCCCAGATACGGATCCGTGAAGCTTTGCGGAGCTGGAATAGTCAAATACAGGTCTGTCGGCTGCGTCGCATCCGTGCGCTGATACAGAAGACCTTCCGGGAAGCTGTAAAAGATCCCATACGCCGCGCGGACAACGGTCTTCTGATCGCCGCCAACGTTCCACGCAAAACCAACTCGCGGCGCAAAGTCCTTCCAATTCTGCTTGAATATAGAGTTCGAGATTCCCGCGTCGCCCGGAAATAACAGACCTTTCGGCGCGTTGGGCGCAACCGTCGATTGAACTCCGGGAACAAAAGCAGTCAACGAGTTATTGAGATCGACCGGTGGAAGCCACGGATCCCAACGAAGCCCGAGATTCAACGTAAGCTGCCGGCTTACCTTCCAGTCATCCTGCGCGTAGAGCGACGGCCTGTCTTCGCGCAAATAAAACGTCCGGCCATTGTCCTGGAAGAACTGCGACTCGTACCCTAAATAGAAATCGGTGAGCGCCGAGCCGGTTACCTGCCCGTTAAACGTGTTGTCGCCCGGCGTGTACGAGTAATCGTTCGCATCAATTCGCGATCGCTCTAAAGCCGCTCCGAAATTCAGACTGTGAGCGCCCCAGACCTTTACCGCCTGCGCCCGGTACTCGAATGAAGTCGGATCCTGGCGCAGGGCTCCGCCCGAGAACACGTCGACGAAACCGGATATGTTCAACCGGATGCCGGGGAAGAGGGGAACCGCCGTTCCCAACGGCACTTGCTGTCCAAAACTCTGTAACGTTTGAAGGCCTGGATCCTCCGGTATCTGGGTTCGGGCAAACCGTTGCGCGCTCGCGTAAAACGTAGCAGTGAGCGTCGGATCGAAGATATGGGTCTCGTTGAGAGTGAGTGTCTGATTGCGAAACAGATTTTCCGCGAAGAAGCCGGTGGGTGCGTTGAATGGCCGTTGAAAGTTGTCCTCGTCGTAGAAATATCGCACGCTCAGGTGGTCCCTTTCCGAAAAGACCTGGTCTATCTTCGCTAGATATTGCGTATCGTCAAGATTCTGATTTGCGGCCGAAATGTACTGCGTGCCGCTGTTCGGCAACGGAAGGAGCGCATCGGCAACCTTTACCGAGATCGGATTGAGCATGCTCGTCGGAATGATATTGCCTGGAAATGCAACGCCGGTCGTCGGATTGAGAATGGTCTCGGGAAGCGCGGAGAAGTTGCCTTGTTTCTCCGCGGCGCTGGGAACGGTAATCGACACCGGGCTCGGCGCTGAGCGGCGCTGTGTATCTTGCGCCGAGAAGAAGAAGAACGTCTTGTTCTTCTTAATGGGTCCGCCGATCGAACCTCCAAACTGGTTCAGTTTGAACGGCGGCTTGGTGACGTTGAAGAAATTACGCGCGTTCAGATCTGTGTTCCGCAAAAACTCGAACGCCGTGCCATGAATCTCGTTCTCTCCCGAGCGCGTCGAGAGCTGCACCAGCGCTCCCGCCCCCCCGAACTCGGCGCTATAGTTCGACGATTGGATCGTGAATTCCTGCAAGGAGTCAGGGTCGGGCATCGTCGGAACCGAGTCGAAGAACCGGTTCGTGTACATCGTGCCATCGAGTTCAAAGTTGTTCTGCGTGGCCCGCAGACCGTTTACAGAAAGTCCAGTGTTGTCCTGTTGACCGGACTCCGTGCCCACATTAGTCAGCACCGTGCCCGGCGTCAGCGTCGTCAATTGCAGCGCATTGCGGCCGTTCAACGGAAGATCTTGCATCTGCCTTTGATTGACCGAAGTCTGGATGCTGGATGAGTCGATCTGGATCAGCGGCGATCCTTCCGTCACCTGAACCGTCTGCGACGCGCCGCCGACCGGCAATGAAAACTTCAATTCCAAACTCTGTCCCGTAAGCAGCGAAATTCCCTCGCGCCGCTGTGTCTCGAATCCTTGCGCTTGCGCCTCAATCGTGTAATTGCCAATGGGCAAATCGGGAAGTGCAAAAATACCATCCAAGATTCGTCTTCGACGTGCGGCTCAGTCCGGTTTGCGTGTTCGTGCAAGCAACCGTCGCGCCGGGAATCACGGCGCCGCTACTATCCACCACCGTACCTGCAATTCGACCTGTCGATTGCGCCATCGCCGGCCCGATGATGACAGCTATGAAAAGGGCGGCGACAACCCACCGGCGCGCGTCAAGAAGATTTGACCCCATAACCTGACCTTCTGTGTTCCTTTCAGAATGGTACAGATCTGGCGACTTGTCAATGATGTCGATAGGAATAGATCAGATTGAGGAGGGTGAATCGCAACTGGAACGGAAAGTCGAAGAATCGACTGACTTTGGCAAAGGCGTTAGAATGCGCCTTTCCCATGAAGCCCTGTCCAAGGAAGGCAATCCGCAATTGGGAAGCGGTCCATATGAGTTTGCGTAGGGAAGACACAGCCGCACCCATTTTGCCATGGGCACGGAAAGCCCGACGGCATGGATAAAATGAAACAAGTCTCCGAAATTTCAGGACGCCCGGGTGGCGAAATCGGCAGACGCAAAGGACTTAAAATCCTTTTTCGCGCAAGCGGAGTGCGGGTTCAAGTCCCGCCCCGGGCACCAGCTAGGCGACACTTTCCCCGGCACGTTGTCGGTCGCCCATCTCCGCGAGAACCTGGCCGCCGGTCAGTTGACGCTGTCGCCGGATTGGACGGGATCGCCGCTGCGGCGGTGGCGATGAAGCACTGATTACGGCAGGCTCTCTGGTTCCCTCTCCGAGAGTACCGAGAGAGGGAGCTGGCGCGTCGAGAGGTCCACATGCTTCCCTCCTTTGCTTCGTGTTTGCCAATGCATGCTTTGGAGACACTCTTGGGTATGGCAACACGTGGAAGAATTCGAGCGCTGCCAAGGATAAGTGCGGACAGAGGGAGCGCGCCAGATCACAAGCTGCGACGCGTCGTTATCGTGGCTATCCCGCCGATTCGCCCTCTGGATGTTATGGGTCCCGCCGAGGTGTTCGGCGATGCCAATCGATTGCGCGGGGGCAATCCTTCGTACTCGGTGGAAATCGTCTCTGCCGGTGAGGAGAAATTGATTGCGACTCACATCAAGACAGCGATCATTGGAGATCAAACGTATCGCGAGTGTCAAGAGCATTTGACAGAGCATTTCGACACAGTGCTCGTCGCGGGCGGCGATGGCGCCCAGTATACACAACTTGAGCGAGCGTTTCTGGACTGGCTCAGAGAGCAATGCGCGGGCGCGCGGCGCTTCGGTTCGGTTTGTACCGGTTCCCTCGTTTTGGCAAAGGCCGGATTGCTGGATGGACGGCGCGCCACTACGCACTGGAATTGGTGTGGCGAACTCGCGCATGACCACCCGTTGGTGATGGTAGATCCCGATCCGATTTATATCAAGGACGGCAACTGCTATACCTCGGCGGGCGTGACCGCGGGTATTGACCTTTCGCTTGCTCTGGTGGAGGAGGATTTGGGAAGTCCGCTCGCGCTGCAGATCGCGCAGATGATGGTTGTGTTCTTGCGGCGCCCAGGCGGCCAAAGCCAGTTCAGCGCCACGCTGGCCGCTCAATCGAGCGAGAGTCCGGTTCTGAACGATCTGCTGGCCTGGTTGGCGGATAACATAAGGCGAGATCTATCGATCGCCACACTCGCCCGGCGCGCGGCCATGAGTCCGCGCAATTTTGCCCGCCTGTTCACGCAAGTGATGGGCAAGACTCCTGGAAAGCATATCGAGGACCTCCGTGTTGAGGCGGCGCGTCGCAAACTGGAATCGAGATCGTCGAGCCTGGAGGAAGTGGCGAAAGCGAGCGGCTTCCGCAGCGCGGAGGTATTGCGCCGCGTGTTTCATCGGCGTTTGGGAATTACACCGGGGCAGTACCGGAGGTCGTTTGGAGCGGCGAGGAGGTGAAAGAGGATCGGCTAACTGTCTGGCGAGCGTTCGATAGCCGCTCACGCTAACATAGGATCAATTCTCTTGACAGACTGTCTTTGAAGGACGCCTGGCAATCGGCAGCCTTACATATTCCGTGCTACCGCAGGAGTTTCGCAGTTCTGAGGACGCGCTTACCAGCTCATTTGCGGCTCATCCGTTGATGCGTGGGCCTTTAGGTTTCGATGCACGTGGTTCTTGGGAAATTGCGCTATCCGAAAATTTGTCTGTATAGATTTGTCAAGCTGACGATTGTAAACAAACTAGCAACCCGCATGATGGTTAATTCGTCACTTGGCTCGAATACCTTTCTTGAAACAAGTGGATCGGAGGCACGCGCTATGAAGCGGCGCCAGCGCTTTCTGGGCAATAGGATTTTGATTGGGCTGACGAGCTTCGCAATCGTCGTGGTATCGCAACGGACCCTCGATAGCGAACCGAAGCCGCAGGCGGTCGCAAACCGGCTCAAAGGAGCGATCAGCGACAGTCGACGTGTAGAAATGAAAGACAATCAGTCTCCACTGGCACATGCCGAAGACGATGCTGGAGAGGTTAGCGGGTCGCTCCCCATGCAGATGATGCTCGCGTTAAAGATGACGGACGCGCAGCAGGTGGCTCTCAATCAACTCCTGGCAGAGCAACAAACGCGGCCTTCGAGTAATTACCACAAGTGGCTTACGCCGGAAGAGTATGCCGATAACTTTGGCGTAAGTCAGGAAGACGCGCAGAAGATACAAGCATGGCTGGAAGGCGAAGGCTTCACCTCGGTGCAGGTCGCCAAGAGCCGGGCGCGGGTTTACTTTAACGGCACGGCAGCACAGGTGAAGGCAGCTTTTCAAACACCGATTCACTACTACCGTAAGGACGGCGTAACACACTATGCCAATGTCTCGGCGCCATTTGTGCCAAGCGAGCTTAACGGAATGGTGACTTCAATCCGCGGTTTGAACGATTTTCATCCCAAGCCACGAGTGTTGAGCAGAAAAGTGGTGGCTCCGCATTTTACCTCGAGCATTTCAGGCGACCACTACATGGCGCCGGGGGATTTCGCCACTATTTACGATGTACAGGCGCTGTATAACGCCGGCATCGACGGCACAGGGCAGAAAATTATCATCCCGGGTCAGACGGACATTGCCCTCTCCGATATCGAGGCCTTCCGGGCTGCTTCAGGACTCGCGGCGAACGATCCGCAAATCGTGCTTTACGGCACCGATCCCGGAGTCAGCAACAGCGATTTGTCAGAGGCGGATCTCGATATCGAATGGGCCGGAGCGGTTGCCCGTAACGCCACAATTATTTATGTCAATTCGACCGACGCCTTTACTTCGGCGATCTATGCTATCGACAATAATCTCGCGCCGGTTCTGAGTATCACTTACGGCGCCTGCGAGGCGAGCATAAGCGCCTCGGAGATTAACACGTGGACGACCGCATTTCAGCAAGCGAATTCCCAAGGAATGACTGTGCTCGCCGCCTCTGGCGATTTTGGCGCCGCCGATTGCGACGAGCCCGCTAATCCCAACACGATTGTCACGTCCGCGACGCAGGGCTTGGCCATTGACGCCCCCGGCTCTATACCCTTTGTTACGGCGGTGGGGGGCACCGAATTTAGCGAGGGAAACGGAACGTACTGGAGCTCGACGAACAACAGTAACGGCGGATCTGCACTCTCGTACATCCCCGAGACGGCATGGAATGACACCAACACCACCAACGGCATTGCCGCTACAGGAGGCGGGGTCAGCATCTTGTTCACAAAGCCTGCCTGGCAGACCGGAGAAAACGTGCCCAACGACGGGTTCCGCGATACCCCAGATGTTTCTCTCGCCGCGTCGCCTAACCACGACGGCTATCTCATCTGTTCCGGCGGAAACTGCGTCAACGGTTTCCGGTATACCGATAATACGCTGAACGTGGTCGGCGGAACATCGGTCGATGCCCCAACTTTTGGGGGGATTATCGCGCTGCTGAATCAGTATTCGGGCACCATTCAGGGCAATATCAATCTGATTTTGTATCCCTTGGCGGCGGCCACAACGAATGTGTTTCACAACGTTACTACAGGCAATAACATGGTGCCGTGCACAGAGGGGTCGACAGACTGCCCCGCGGGCGGAACCATCGGCTATTCGGCGGGTCCTGGCTACAACCAAGTCACGGGGTGGGGATCGGTTGACGCTACGAACCTGGTTCACGAATGGTCCAGCGTGTCCGCCAACACGGGCAACACAATTACTCCAGACTTCGCCTTGATACTGTCGTCGACCAGTCTTACGGTGACCCGAGGCTCCTCGGCCGCGACCACAGCGTCCATCTCGCCGCTGAATGCGTTCTACGGCACGGTGGCTTTTACCTGCCAGGTTTCTAGCTCTTTGAGTAACACGACGTGCACAGCCACCGGCAGTGTTGTCGGTCAGGGAAACACGATCGTGTCGGTTGCCGCCGCTGCGCAATCGGGCCTTCTCGGATTTCCTGGGTTCAGAGGAAATATACCCTATGGAACTTGGGCGATGGCTTTTGCGGCCCTCCTTCTGGCGGCCTATTTAGGTTCGTCGAAGAAGAACCCTTAGCGGCTTGGGCCGGATGGGCTTGGCCGGCGCTCTGGCGCTGGGCGCGATAGTCCTCGTGGGATGCGGTAACGGAAGTAGTTCTTCCACGCCGAGCGAGCAATCCGGAACCCTTACCGTAGTTGCCACGAGTGGCTCCATTCAACATACGAGCACGATTCCGGTCACCGTCGACTAAGACGGCTGCGACCGGGAAGAACCCCGAACCGCGCGATAAGGTATGGGCATGGGCCTCAAAACGGCTGCATGCGTTATCGTTGGTCTGTTTTGCGCGGCGGCTATTCCGTCCTTAGCTCAATCCAGTCCCGGCCGGCAACAGCAAATTGAAGAACATCTGACTCAGGCACGGGAGTTTCTAAAAAGCCGGCAGCCGGATCTAGCCGCGCGCGAGTACAACGCTGTCCTGGCGCTCGATCCGGACAATGTAGACGCGCACGGCAACCTCGGAGTGCTGCTGTTCTTTGAGGGCGATTATGCGAAAGCCGCTCCGCAGCTTCGTTCCGCGCTAAAACTTCAGTCAGGACTCACGAAAATTCAAGCGCTGCTTGGTATGTGTGAAAAACGGATTGGCGAAATAACGGGGGCGAAGACCGATCTCGAGAGCTCGTTTCCAAAATTGGACGAAGAAAAGCTTCGCGTCGAGACCGGATTGGAGCTGATCGAGATCTACTACGAAACGGAAGATTTGGACAAGGCCGCGGGCATAGCTGGAATGCTTCGGCAATTGAAGCCGGCCGATCCGGAAGTCCTTTACACGGCGCATCGAGTTTACTCCGACCTTGCCGACGAGACCATGCTGAGCCTCGCCATGGTTGCGCCTGAATCCGCGCGGATGCACCAGCTCGCGGCGCATGAATTGGCGCGGCAGGGAAACACCGAAGGGGCGATCGCACAGTATCGCAAAGCCCTAAGGATTGAGCCGCGGCTTCCTGGCGCGCATTTCGAACTCGCGGAAATGCTGGCCATCTCGACGTCTCCCTCCGAGCAGCAGGAGGCCGTGAAGGAGTACGAAGCCGCCCTGGCTAACAACCCAACCGATGAAAAGTCCGAACGCAGATTGGGCGAGATCGCGTTTCGCGAATCGGACATGAAGGGCGCGTTCGCTCACTTTTCGCGGGCTTTGCAATTACAACCGAACGACGCCGATGCCGACCTTGGTCTTGCAAAGACGTTGATGGCGATGAACCAGCCGGACAAAGCAAAACCGCTTCTGGAGGACGCCGCCCGGCTCGATCCGACGAATGCCGCCACCCGATACCATCTGGCCACGGTGTATCGGGGTTTGGGGCGCACGGCCGATGCCCGGCGCGAGATGGCGGAATTCCAAAAGCTCAAAGAGCTGAAAGCGCGGCTGAAGGAGAGCTACCGCGAAATGCGTCTTCAGCCGGCAAAGCAAGAGCAGCCCGATCCGGGTGTGCCTAAATAGGGAGCGTTGAGCGCTCGGCGAACAGCAGCCAGCCAAATGGGCATAGCTGAAATACCAGCGGGCTTTAGTCCATGCCGGACGCGTCGCAGGCCGCTACCAGAAATAAGCGGCAACTACCGTCGGCGGCCCACTCACGCCGGAGAGCACTCTGGTAGAGAGGACCACTTGGATGTTCTTTCGAGACCAATTGCTCGGAGCGTGCGCAAGCGCTTGCTCGAAGTAATTGGGCTCAGTAACAAACTCGACCGCCGCTTCGGTACCGTACTGCGCGATGCCACCTAGAATAACGATCGTTTGTTCGGTAGTTCGATTTACAACGCGAGTTACCAAGGCGTAGTCGTTATGAATCTCCTTTCCAGGCGGCCATGCGTCCACGAGTCCCCAATTGGTTGAGAGAGGCCGTTGCCGGTCGCGGATGAGCTGCGAGTGCGTCTGCTCGTCGGTATCGAAATAGAAACGGAGTTCGCCCGCAAAGCTCAGCGTCCAATCGTTATCGAACGCGCCAATCAGAATGGCTGGCCGACCGCGCAAATCGGAGAGAGAGACAAATCTCTCACCGCGCAAGTCCAACTGCTTGCGTTTCCGAATAAAGAGGTTCGCCAGCCGCGAGAAGGCTTGCGCGTCGGCCAGTGCGACCGATTTATCCCACATTGGTACGATTTCCTTCAGGGGCACGGAATTAATCTCGGGTGATAGTTGATGGCTATCTTGTCCGGTTGCGAACCAGTTATTTAGGGCACGCGCCGTATTGGGATAGAACGTGTAAAACTGCGGCTGGCCCATGCACACGAGCAATGTCTTGCCGCCCATCACCGGCGCCCAAAAGCGGTCAAGTGATGAAGGCCGGAAGAGCAGCCATAGGCACATTGCCAAAACAGCGGGCACGGCCAGGGAACCCCCTATTATCGCGAACCAATTACGGTGCTTCGCAGGCTGCTTGGATGGATCCGTAGCGAGCGCCAGCACAACTTGCGCCGGCTTCAGCCCCTCTGGCGCGACGTAATGAGCCTCAGGCACATACGATCCGGGCGGCAGGCTAAATCGAAGTTCGCCGTCCCCCGCCTCCAGATAATACTGCGCCAGCCGCTTTCGGACCTCGCCGGCCGTGCCTCGCACGATAGGATCCTGATTGGTATCGTAGTGAGGCTCCCGATCGAAAACATCGACGCCTAGCGTGCGCTCTTTCAAGCAATCGAAGCGGCCATCCGCGGCGGCTTCGACGATATGCCGAAGAAAACGGCTACACTTCTTGCTCGCGCGAAACTGGTGACTCTCGAGAATCCTGTCGAGTTCGGCTAAGGCTTCACTCCTCGATAGGCCGGACCAACTGCCGGCGCCTACACTCGCACCCGGAGTGTTATCCACGGACCCCATTGATCCGTCATGTTATCACGGGCTGACCGAACGAGCGCGAGCGTACAGCACTCGGGCACGGCACGCTCACGACACTATATTTCCTGCTAATTCCGCGGTATCTCAGACAATCGAATGCGCAGGTACTTGATGCGTTTGCGATTCCAGGTGTAAGTCAGATGTAAATCGCCGTTGTTTCCCTGAATCAGCGCTGGATACGAGTATTCGCCTGCACTGTCTTCGAGAGTTTTAAACATTCGAAAATGCTCGCCGTCTCCGCTCACCGCTAAATTCAGCGGCGTTCGGCCTGTCGTCGTGTTGTTATAAACCAGAACTACGCGGCCGTCGGCGAGAGAAACCGCGTCAATACCAGAGTTGGGATTGGGCACGTCGATTGGCCGTGCCGGCGTCCAAGTGATGCCTGCGTCGTCCGAATCGGAGATGCAGATCCTGGCAATCTGGCCCGTCGATCTGGCGTAGAATCGCAATTTCCCGCCAGGCAGTAAGACGACGGAAGGCTGAATGATGCCGTATGTCTGACTCGAGGCAAATGAATCGGGATTGGCGGGCGTGAGGCTCACGATGGGCAAAACTGGCGTGGGCCTCGGAACGGTGATGGGTCCAGTCCTTTTCCACGTTCGCCCGTTATCGGTGCTCCGCTCAATCCAGCAGGCCCACGAATGATAGGACTCGACCGAACTTCCGCTGACAACCGTTCCGTCTCCTAAGACCAGCGGTTTCGCCCGGATAGGGCCATAGATGCCGGCAGGAAGATGTTCGACAGGCGACCATGTTTTGCCATCGTCATCGCTCGAGCGGCGGCCCGCTGTCCAACTGGTTGGATGGGGACCGAACTTGTAATACAGCCACAGGCGGCCATCGCGAGAATAGAAAAAAACAGGATTATACGTCGCGATATCGGGTTCGCGCGCCAATACCTCGGGATTCGACCAAACGCCCTCGCTCTTTTTCGAAGCCCAGATCGCAACATCGGGTTTGCCCTCGGCGGTACCGCCAAACCATGCGGCGAGCAAATCGCCGTTACGCAGCTCGACAATTGTTGAAGCGTGAGCCGAGGCGAATGGCGCTTCGGTGAAGATGAATTCAGACTCCGGCTGCGCGTAGAGCAAGATGCAAAAGGCGACGGCTGTTGCGGAAAATCTTAGAATATTTCGCGTTTGCAGCGCCAAGTCAGAGGCTAGCATTCTGGCTAAGAGACGGTGTCACAGTATCCTCTTTTTATGAGCGCCCTCGTTTTGGACGGCCGCCGGATTGGGGAGCAAATTCGAGCGGAACTTCGGCCCCGGATCGCCGCGCTAACTGCGAAACAACGCCCTCCGGGACTGGCCGCGGTATTGGTTGGGGACAATCCTGCGTCGCATATCTACGTCCGCAGCAAGTTAAAGGCTTGCGAAGAACTTGGAATCCGCAGTTTTCACTACACGCCTCCAGCAGCGACTACGACTGAAGAGCTACTCTCGTTGGTGCGGGACCTGAACGAAAACCCCGAAGTGGATGGCATCCTCGTTCAGATGCCGCTGCCCAAGCAAATCGATTCGGAGCAAATTCTTCTAGCGGTAGAACCCGGGAAAGACGCAGATGGATTTCACCCGTTCAACATGGGCAGCCTGGTCGCCAACCGGCCCGGGCCGAGGGCTTGCACGCCCGCGGGGATCATGCAGCTGCTCGAGCGTTACGAAATACCGATCGCCGGGAAGAAAGCAGTTATTGTGGGGCGCAGCGAGATTGTCGGGAAGCCGATGGCGCTCTTTCTGCTGCATGCCAATGCCACAATTACGATTTGTCATTCGAAGACGCAAGATTTAGTGGGCGAGTGCCGGCGCGCAGAGATCCTGGTGGCGGCGATGGGAAGACCGGCTTTGATCACTGCGAACTTCATCAAGCCCGGCGCGGTGGTGGTGGATGTGGGAACGAACCGGCTCACCGATGCTTCAGAAGTGGAGCGCTTATTCAAAGATGACGAAAAGAGGATGGCTGCGTTCGCCCGGACCGGTAGCACGCTTGTGGGGGACGTTGACCCGAGAGCGACGGAATGTGCGGGAGCCTATACGCCCGTGCCCGGCGGCGTAGGCCCCCTGACAATTGCCATGCTCATGTCCAATACTGTCGCCCTCGCCGAGCAGCATCTCCAGTAGCTCCTCACAAGACTCATGCTGCGTGTCGGACTGACGGGGGGGTATGCAACGGGAAAGAGCTTCGTAGCTGCCGAATTCGAACGGCTCGGCGGCAAGCTGATATACGCCGACAGGCTGGGCCACGAGGTGCTGCTGCCTACGGGCGAAGGGCACGCTCCGGCCGTGGCGCTATTCGGGCACGAGATACTTGGGCAGGATGGCGAGATCGATCGAAAAAAGTTGGGCGAAATTGTATTCGCGAGGCCCGATCTTCTCAAGAAGTTGACAGAAATAGTTCATCCAGCGGTGTACCGGCTCGAGGCGCAGCTTATCTCCGCCTATAGCCGCGAGAATGCTCGTGCCATCATCGTTACGGAAGCCGCTATTCTGATAGAGACCGGCAGATATAGAACGTTCGATCGCCTGGTAGTGACGGTTTGTTCCGAGAAGACTCAAATCGACCGCGGCATGAAGCGAGATCATCTCACCAGGGAAGAAATTGCTGAGAGACTCAAGCAGCAGATGCCCGCCATCGAAAAACCGAAATTCGCCCACTACGTCGTGAACACCGATCACCCGAAAGCGGAAACGGCGGCACACGTAAAAGACATTTTCGAGGAACTTAAGATCCTGGCCGCCAAGACATGAGAAGCTCGCGCATATTCCTGTTTGCGTTCCTGATCGGTATAGGCTTCGTCTGGATCACGTCCCGAGCCGATTGGAGCCTACGGTCGGCCTTGTCGCCATTGTTCCGGCGGGCAGCCGTTTGGTCGAGCCCGGAGCGCGTGAAAGGCTCCGGGCTGAGCGCCGATGAGCTAAATAACATCGATATTTATAAACACGCGCGCCTCGCCACGGTTTATATCACCAGTACAACTGTACAGCGCAATATTTTCTTCGAGCCGTACGCTGCGCAAAACCTTGGTTCCGGCTTTCTGATCAATCAGGATGGCTATATCCTGACGAACTACCACGTAATTTCCGGAGGCCGCCAGATTCGCGTCACGTTAGACGATCAAACACAATACAATGCGACGCGCTTGGATATTGACCGTTCAGACGATCTGGCAATTATAAAGATTAATCCACGCAAGCCTCTCCCGTTTTTGCAACTCGGCGATTCCGACCGGTTGCAAGTCGGACAAAAGGTGCTCGCCATCGGCAATCCTTTCGGTCTCGAGGGCACATTGACCACCGGCGTCGTAAGCTCCATCGGGAGAAGCATACAGGCGAATCAAGGCGAACGCCTCGAGGGTATGATCCAGACCGATGCCGCCATTAATGGCGGAAACAGCGGCGGACCGCTGCTCGATTCGCAAGCGGCCGTGATTGGAATCAACACCGCGATTTTGGGCGAGAAGAATATTGGCATCGGGTTTGCTCTTCCGATTGATCGCGCGAAAGCATTGCTCGATGATTACCGGGCAGGGCGTGTGACCGAGCGGCCCCACTTTGGCGCAACGACGGTGCCAGTGGCGGGCGATTTGGCGCAAGCTTTAAACCTGCCCGCCAGCGGAGGATTGCTGATCCAACAGGTACAGCCGAACAGCTCTGCCGACGCAGCGGGATTGCACGGCGCACAGGGCCTGGTGATTGTCGGCAATGAACAGCTTGGAGTGGGCGGCGATTTAATTGTGAGCGTGGATGGCCAGCCTGTTGACCGCGAAGACGCCATGATCAGGATTCTTTCCCGAAAGCGCGTTGGCGACACAGTGAACGTAACCATATTTCGCAATGGCCGTTCGCTGGACGTCCGGATGAAATTGCTGCGAGCTCCGTTCGATCAAGGCGGTTACTGAAGCCAATCGGAGGGTGGCTGCAGCCCGCGCGGGACTTTAGTCCCGCACATTCGTTTCTCACCAGCTCTGGTGCACCAGAGGTTTCATCGAATCCCGATACAATGCTTCGATGGCGCGGCGGGTTCCTTCCGGCAGCGGTGCCAATTGCGACGCCGACGCATTCATTCGAACCTGCTCGCTCGTGCGCGCGCCTGGAATCACGCAGCTAACTGCTTCGTGATCGAGAATCCAGCGCAATGCGAAGGCGGCCATGCTGGTTCCTTCCGGGACCACTTCGCGCAAGCATTCCACGGCGTCGAGAGCAACACTGAAATCCACTCCAGAAAACGTTTCGCCCTTGTCGAACTGCTCTCCATGCCGATTGAATCTGCGGTGATCGTTAGGCGCAAATTGCGTATGCCGGTTTATCTTTCCGGACAGAAGCCCGCTTGAAAGCGGCAAGCGGACGATAACGCCAACATTCTTCTTCATTGCTTCGGGAAAGAACAACTCGCGCGGACGCTGCCGGAATATGTTGAAGATGATTTGAACCGACTCAACGCCTTCGTATTCGATCGCCTTCAATGCCTCTTCTACCTTTTCCACGCTGACACCGTAATGCGAAATCTTTCCCGAACGCTTCAAGTCGTCGAGCGCGCCGAATACTTCCGGGCGATAATAAACCTCGGTTGGCGGGCAATGCAGTTGAACGAGATCGAGCGCCTCGCGCTCGAGATTTTTGAGACTTCGTTCGACGAACGCGGTTATGTTTTCCCGGTTGTACCCGTCGGCGTTATGCGGTTGCAGCCGCCTTCCC